>CAWCTB010000039.1:0-213840 GCA_963798275.1 uncultured Acidobacteriaceae bacterium | reverse complement strand
TGTCTTGACCTCTCTGGTCTCAGAATTTTGGTGTTAATTCGCTTATTGCCCGACGGCCTTTTCGACTTTGCCGATCCAGTGTTGAACTTTGCCGGCATTCTTTTCAGCTCTGCCATCAGCCTCCAAGGCGGGGTCGTTGGTAATTTCTCCCACTTTCTCCTTGATTGTTCCTTTGACCTCGTGAAGCGTGCCGCTTGTTTTATCGTCGGTGCTCGGTTTCATCATGTATTTCTCCTTTATTGCTGCGCAAGGTGCCGTCGACTCCTATTTCTGGAGAGCGGTAGACCTTGTGGTTACGCAACTCTCTTGTCGCCAGTTGTTTGCACCTGCACCAGTTCGTCGAAGAGCGAACGATAGTGGATCATCGCAGTCCGCAGCTCTTCCGTGCTGGCGTCGCCTTTGCCTAGCCGCAATGCGATGGCGTGCGCCGAGCGATAGTTCTCCACGACGCGGGGATGGTCGACGGAGATATCCGCCGCACGCTGATCGAAATCAGCGACGGGATATCCACGGGTCTGCATCAACGAGCACACCAACTCATCGGCTTCCGTCACTGCACCCTTCGGATAGTCGACAAAGCGGGATTGCACCGTCTGCCACTGCGCCACGTAGCGTTCACGTTCCGCCAGGTCGAGATCACGGATCTTCAGCAAGTCAACCCGCGTTTCACGATCCGCCAGCTTCGCTTCGGCTTTGCGTTCAGATCCAAGTTGTTTAACGGCCCGGTCGTATTCCGGTCCGAAACGGTTTTTTAGCCCGGCCGTAGTGTTCCTGCGTTTTCGCATATAAAGCGCAACCGCAACGACGATTACTAGAACCACTACGACTGCGAGAGCAATCAGTTTTGGGTCCATTAGATTGAGATTCATTGAAAACTCCTTAAATCACTTGTGTCAGCGAGCAGTTGAGATCGGGGTTGGGAAGTTTCCTTGCCTCCAGCCGAGTATCCATCGATCGGGCTGCCGAAAGCTGGTCAGTATTGCTCGTCCCACCGTTTAAAAGATGCAATCGGAATGTGGGCGGGAGAGGCGGCGAGATCACCGCGAATCGGCATCTTTCCCCATCCCCGAGGCATGATGTGCACGGCCTTGCATGACGCTCGTGCTGGCTTCATCAAGCCAGGGATCAAGTCCCGCTGGCGCTCCTATTGCGATGGAGGTTTCTCTTCCCGCTTCTGCTGTTCCCCGCGGGCTTTCTCGGCTGGCGTCAGCGGCGGACTTGGCTGCGCCTGGGGCCGTTGGGCGGGCTGCACTGTTGGTTGCGGAGCAGGGTGTGCACTTGGTGGACGGTCGGGCCGCTGCTGAGTTGCCTGCTGTTGCTGAGCCTTCTCCGCCTGAAGTTGCGCTGCTTGTTGCTGCGCGGCTTGCTGTTGCGCTGCCTGCGGTTGTGTCGCTTGCTGTCCGCGAACCTTATCGGCTTGTTGCTGAGCCGCCTGTTGCTCAGCAGCCTGTTGTTCGCGAGTCTTGTCGGCCTGCTGTTGTGCCGCCTGCTGTTGTGCCGCCTGCTGTCCGCGTACCTTATCGGCTTGTTGCTGAGCCGCCTGCTGCCCGCGAGCCTTTTCTGCCTGCTGTTGTGCCGCCTGCTGTTGAGCAGCCTGTTGTTCACGAGTCTTGTCGGCTTGCTGCTGTGCTGCCTGTTGCTGAGCAGCCTGTTGTTCACGAGTCTTGTCGGCTTGCTGCTGTGCTGCCTGTTGCTGAGCAGCCTGTTGTTCGCGAGTCTTGTCGGCCTGCTGCTGTTGTGCCGAAGGGGGCTGGTCGGCGTGAATTGGTTGAATCTTATCGGCTGGGGCATTCGCCACCGGCACGTTGGCGGGTTTATTCACGGGCACAGTTGGCGCCTGCGCGTTGGCTGGCGGCCTGGAGTTACCGACGACCGGTTGGCTAATTGGACGGTTTGTACTCAGGGTCGCGGGTTTACCCGGTGGCGCTTGCTTGACCATGGGCCGTGCCGCCGCAAGGTTTGCCGGGCGCAGGATCTGTACTTCGTGAGCCGCCAGGGGCTGGCCGGGGTGTTTTACCAGCTCTTGCTGTTGCTTGGCAAAAGGCACCGGGGGCGGAGGCGGAGTTGCCTTTGCCACCACCGGACGATTGGCAATGGCCGCCGGTGGCCGAGCGACACGATTGGCATTCGATGCCGGAGTTCCGAGAACGCTGTCTCGGGTTGGAGCCACAACGGCTCTCGACACAACGGGCGCAGAGGCGATTTGTTTTTCGCTGACAGGCACGGCCACCCTCGCCACCGGCGTAGAGCTCCTGAACGCGCTCTGCGGGACGGCGGTCACTGCGCCCGGCACCGTTTTGTTCACGTACGTGATGTTCTTGTTGTTGCTATTTGTGACTTGATGGTTATAGACGTCGGCAATGGTCGTATCACTGACGTTGGTGTTGCTGGTGTTGACGCGGTCCACGTACCCTCGACTTGCGTTATATCCGGGCACATAAACTTCTCTTGGACCCAGCGGGAACCAGCCGACGTCTCCGCCACCATAACCGCCTCCGCCCACCGACATTGATACGCCGAAATTCGGTCCGCCGATGAAGGCCACGAGTGCGGGCGCATACACCGGTTGGTAGTTGATTGGTCCCGGCACCCAGCCCCAGCTACCCTGGAGAGAAACCCACCGGCCATAGTGAAACGGTGCATAGCCCCAAGGCGCGTCATCAACCCAAGTCCAGCCCCAGGGAGCAATCCAGACCCAATGGCCATTGTGATACGGGGCCCATCCGGACTGAACTGCCGTCGGCATCCAAACGTTGCCATAAGTCGGGTCCGAACGCCATGTGCCGTTGTTGTCCAGGTCTTCGTAGCCGACTACGTCGCGTGAGACGTAACGCGCCGATTGCGATCCTTCATACTGGTGGTCGCGGGATTGTCCCCAATTGTCGAAGTCATCCTGATCGCCAGCAGCGGAGACATAACCGTCCAATGAATCCATGCCAGTAAACGTGCCGCTCTGCCCGGAATGAATATCGTAAGTTCGGCCGCCGCCGGTCACTTCTCCCTGGCCCTGACGGACGATCACCATGGACGAGTTTCCGTCTGGCCCAGCCTCAACGCGGTACTGACCTGGTTGCGTAACGGAAAATGCCTGGTTTGGCGTATCTACTTCGAAGATTTCGTCGCTGCCTAGCCTCTGTACCCGCAGAGTCAGCGTTCCCTCTGTAAGCTGGATCTGCACGGTGCGGTCGTCCAGGTTCAGGAAGGAGAAGCCGGTGTCGGCATCCACGCGAATCATCGCCGAACCAATCTGTACCTCCGCCCGAGAGCCAGCGTCGGCCCACAGTTGGTCCCCAGTTGTCATGGGCCGATTGGTCACAGCCGAGACCCAATCCGCTTCGCCTGCCGGCTCGAAAGAAACCGAACCCTGAAGATACCGAATTCGTGCCACGCGGCCCGGCGGGTCGTCACTATCCGCGGAAGCCGCTGCCGGGAACGTTAGCGTTAGGATCGCGGCCACGAACAGCGCGGTCATCCAACTCAATTTCTTCAGTATTGTGTTCATGGAAGTTCACTTCTCTCTGCCTTGCCAAAGCCGAGTTCGCAGAAAAATGCTGGTGAAGATCAGTTACTCCGCGTGTGGATCATTCGCCGTCCGATAGAAAAGGCATCACTCAAGGGGACGCAGATATTTATGCAATTGTCTTCCGAGTTCGCTCCACGCTCTTGCCCCAGTCCCACACTTGCTTGCCGGCCTCTCGCCTGGTAATTCCGTAGGTTTCCTGGATTTTGCTTATCAGTGGCTCGCGCTTGCCGGATATCCGCTCGAGATCCTGGTCGGTAAGCTTGTTCCAGTTCTCCCTGGCAGAACCGATCAGCTGTTTCCACTTCTCTTCTACGCTGTCCCAATTCATTGTTGTCTCCGGTGTCTCACTGCAGCTTTTCCCGAATCCAGCCCACACACGCAACTACCCATTGGTATGTGGCCTTCTCAGGGCGACTTTGTGTGCGGTACGTCTTTGCTTCTTTTTCGCTCTTATGGAATCAGCACGCTTGTCGGCCGCCCGATTGAGAGGGGCTTCCTGTCTTGGGTGCCTCTGTGTCGTCTCAGGCGTTTCCGTCGATTCCGGAGCTTCTGCTTCTGGGGTGCCCATCATTAGTTCTCCCATATTGTTCTCGGTTCGCAGAGTACACCCGGCTGGCATGGCAGACTGAGCAATCTTGCTCAGAGATTGCCTGCACTAGCGTCAAAGTCCAAAAAGGTTGTCACCCGTGAAGAAGTGAGGATCTGAGCAATATTGAACAGACCAGCGGGGAGGTGCGATTTATCGTTTCCGACCATAGCGCTAGAATCCCTGGCAGCCGGCTTCCCCAGAAGCAGGAGTTTCTCCTCTATCCGCTGCCGGGGATTCTGCAGCAACGTGGGCCTCCGGCAGAGAGGGTGGCGTATGCGTTCACCATACGGGATGGAACTGGTAGAGGACTGTCTCTCGTGTAACCTTTGCTCCGAGGGGTTCTTCTGTCGCTTGCCCAAAGCAGATATGGAAGCCTTTCAGAAGATCAAGTTCACCGTTGCCTATCCCGCGGGGGCGACCCTGTTCGTCGAGGGCCAGGCATGCCGGGGTATTTACATACTGTGCAGGGGCCTTGTCAAATTGTCAGCGACTTCGAGCGCAGGTCAGACCCTCATACTAAAGATTGCAAGGCCGGGCGAGGTATTAGGGCTGAACGCAACTGTGTCCGGAACCTCCCATGAGACGACAGCGGAAACTGGCCAGGCGTGCCAACTCAACTTCGTCAAACGGGCCGAATTCCTTCAGTTCCTTCAAGTGCACGGTGACGCATGCATGCATGCGGCGGTACATCTAAGCCACGAGTGCCAGCACGCGTACACTCAACTCCGCTCCTTCGTAATTCGCTCGGCACCGGAAAGAATCGCCCGCTTAATGATGGATTGGTCGCAGGAGGGGTCGGCGATGGCCACCACTCACGGAATTAGGGTGGCCTTGACCCACGATGAGATTGGTCAAATCATCGGCATGTCGCGTGAAACCGTTACGCGCACCCTCGCCAACTTTCGCAAACAGCATATCGCACATCTTCACGGCTCGACTCTGCTAATCCAGAACATGTCCGCCCTTCAACGGTTGGCCACCTAAAACCGATGGCGCTGACTGGAATGCATATAGTTGCTTAACAATGTGTGTTAGACCCCAGGAGGCCACCGTGTCGAAACCTTTGATGATTCTTTCCACCCTGTGGCTCTGCTCGTTCTGTGCGGACAGGGCCGATTAGACCGACGACAAACTGGAGAGACGAATGCAGCGAGAGCGGCAAAGACATGCTCGCCGCAGCTCACCCTGCCAATCGGTCATGAAAGGCTTCCATCATCCCAGTTGCTGCATGTCTGTCCTTCTCGGTCGGCGGGGGAACCTGAATCATGCGATCGGCGCCAGGAGGGGTGTCCAGGATGAGTATTTGCTGGTGTTGCATGATCGAGTCCAGCATTCTCTCGAGCCCTTCGGATTTGTATCCGTTGGCGAATCGAAGTCCGCTTTCGGTTGAAGCACCTGAGCGCATAAAGTGCTCACACACCAGGTCCCAGTGACCGCGAGTGGTAGATGCCCACACTTTCATGTACTCGACCGACCCGCGAGGGCCGACGTGATATTCAACATGGATCAGGCCCGATGTCAGTTCAGGCATCAGGTCACTCCAGTTCAGAACCAGCGCATCCGCAAGCATGGCGTCCATCTGAAGGGAGGCGACTGGCGACAATGTTGAATTAGCGATCATTGTGTCCTCCGGGCGAGTGTCCTCTTGGCGCGATCCCGCGTCCTACGACAAAGGCTGACGACGGCAGCCGTTGCTCTTCAAGAAGCCTGGGAAGTGCGAAGCCACACAGCAAGGCACAGTCTCATTAAGGCACAGTCTCATTGTTTCGCCGCGGCACCGCATTCGTCTGAGCAGAACTGCTCACTGAGCAATGTTGAACAGCTTTTGCCGGCTTGTCAGACCAATAATGGGGGTGCAATTCAGGCGGGGTGTCTAGCCGCCCGCGCGCGGAAAAGGCGGAATCGCATGAAGGTAATCTCACGAACGGTTTTTTACTCATTGATGATAATTTCTCTTATTGGCTTCACCAGGCTGATGTGGGCACAGTCGACCGATCAGCAGGAAAACCTGTTCGCATGCAAGAACGGTTGGGACACCTGCAATCCCTCCGCTTTGACTCAAGCCAACAAGAACGAGGTGGCTGCGGCCAGGCACGCGCAAAACATCTCTGACTGCGAAAACGACTGGACGTCATGCAATCGCTCCGCACTGAGCGAGCCGGAACGGGCTGAAGTAGCGGTAGTTGCGCACCGCAACATGGTGTCCGATTGTTGGAACGGCGCGGGATCGTGCGACCATGCCAAGTTGACAGCGCCCGAAGCTGCCGGTGTTGCCGTCGCAGAGAATCAACGAAACGTCTCTGATTGCTGGAACGGATGGCCGTCCTGCAAGCTATCAAAACTGAGCCCTTCCGAACTGAGCGATATAACGGTGGCTCAGCGCCGGCGCAATGTTACGGAGTGTTGGGACGGTTGGGCAGATTGCGATCGCTCCAAACTATCGACATCGGAATTGAACGCAGTCATGGTTTCCGATCATCAGCGCAACTACATGGCGTGCGTCAGTGGCTTCGTCGGCTGCGATGCGTCGCGGTTGACACCCGCGGAAGCCAGCGCGATCACCGCCGGCAAGAATACGACTTCGCCATGAAAGCCAAGGCTCTCACGGATTGGAAGAAGGACCGTCAATAATGCACTTTTTGTCTGCCCATTGCCGGGTGTGTAAGAGTGACCAGTTCAGAGCTTTGCCTCCGGAGGGTTGGGTTGAACGAGTTGTTCTGCCCCGCTTCTTGCTGTGTCCGGGGCAATGTATTGTTTGCCACAAGCGACGTTATCTACCGACATTTCAACGATGGACGGCCATCCCAAACTCATGGCGATGACCCATGTCGGGCTTGGGTGCGATCCCAACATGAAAGGAGAATGACGTGACTTACTACAGGGTTGATTTCGTGGCTGCCAAACTAATCTCGCGGCCAGCCAAAAGGTTCGTTACCGAGGAAAAGGCGAAGAAGCATGCCAGGCGAGTTCTCGGCGTAGCCGACGACGGCGATCTGGCTACAAGGGTCGCAATCGTCGCTGTCAGCAAAGACGGAAATCCGGTCTGAGCGTTGCCCAGAATAAACTGGCGAACTCCCTGATTGAACAAGTTCTCACTGCGATTGCCGAGGAAAAAGACAATCTCAAATGAAGTGCCCCATATGTAGCAGTGAAGTCTCGAAAAAGTGGCAGACCAGCAGCAGCGCAGCTTCCCAAGTTGTACATCCGCAGTGGGCCTGCAGTGTGTGTGGAGGGACATTCACTCGGGCGGAGTTGCAGCCCCTCTCAAAACCCGAACCGGCACCCGATTAGCGGCGCATCCTTCTGCGGAGCCCTGCAATTCCTGCCAAAGCTAGACCAGCGAAGCTTGACGGCCACGCTGTCGCGCCTGCAGTGATGAGTCCTGTGCCGACGAGAGACAGGGTTGCGGGCTCAGGCGTCGCCGCAGTCATAGCACAATTGCCGGTGTCAACCGTATTGGTATCCATGGTGACGGCGGCATTCAGGGCTATGGCCCTGCCACAATTAATGGTGGCGTTCGTATTCAACGTGACGCTCTGGTCGGCGATGACGCTCCCGTAGAAGTCAGTGGTTGTGCCCAAGGTTGCGGAACTGCCCACCTGCCAGAAAACTTGGTCATTCACCCCGGGATTGATCACCAGAACCGACGAAGCGCTTGCCGTTGTGAGCGTGCTTCCAATCTGGAAGACGATCATCACATTGTTCAGCCCTTGGAAATCCAGAGTAAGCTGTCCGGTCAACTGGGCTGACGACGCGAAGAAATAGACGCCGGGATCGAGCGTGAGGCCTCCGAGATCCTGACCCGTCAGCGTTTGCGTAAGCGCCAAGCCGGCGAGGATATTGTATCCGGTCAGGGCATCTGCCTGCGCCTGCATGGCGACCGCATCATCGTTGTGGATCGTTCCCAGCACCGTTCCCGGCGGAAATCCGGTGATCGACGTTCCGGGCCAGACACCCAAGTCTTGATCCACCACGCTCGGGCCGGTGTTGGTTACGGCTGAGGCACCCAAAATGCCAAAAGCGTCGGCACTTCCAAGGATGCTGGCATAGGCGTTAAGTGCTAGGAGGGGGACAAGCAGAGAGACTACACGGAGCAGCTTCATTGGATACCTCGCAACACTTCCAGTCCGGGAGCCGGCTGGCCTGCCGCCGGAAGGTGGAAAAGGGCGACGGACGCAACTATTTAACATCATCGCCGGTCGATTAATCAACCAAAAAGAGGGACAAAAGTTGACCGAATCGACCGGCACTTTTAGGCCAAGTCAAGCCAATCAGCACAAGCGAGGTCACTTCCGAAACGGCCGGCACCATGCGTTCGCGGGTCAGTTTCTTCACGAACAGTTCAAGTAGCTCGGCTTCGTGGAATACGTCGGCGGCGGAGTGAAGGTCCAGCTGCCGCTACTGAACGAAGTGCTTCGCGACTGCCGCTGCCTCTTGGATCGACGTTTCGTTTCTGTCTGCAAGTTCCGCCGAGTTCCATTCGAACGGCGCGATGTGACGTACCGTACGTGAAATCGGCAGCGAACCGTAACGCTTCCCGCATGACAAGCAGACCGTGCCAATCTGCTTGATGTCGGTTTCCCGCTGAATTTCAGTTTCTTTCGTCGCAGTGGACCCTGAGATAACCGGACCATTGCACGCGATACAAGCAAACACGCAGAGGTGAAGGTAGTGCGTTCTCATGATGAGCCTTGTGTCTCACGACAGAATGACACAACGATCCTATCTGCGGCAGCCGACAGCGGTCTGTCCACAACGGATCACCTTTGCATATTTGCAGTGCAAGTGCCCCGCCTGGCAAATCACCGGCAAATCAGCCACCAGTGGTGTGTTCTGTTTTGACCAGACTGAGAGGTGGTGGGCGTGACATCGTAGGGCAGTGACATTCCGTTCAATCAGGTACGGCCAGGTCGGCAATATGACGAACAGTTCCAAGCCTCGGATTTTGGTTGTGGACGACGATCCGAGCATTCGGGAGAGCTTGGGAATGTTGTTGATGTCGGTTGGGTATGACGTGGCCATGGCAGAAAACGGCGCTGGTGCGGTGGCGCGCTTGAAAAGCACAGTTCCCGATCTGATCGTCACCGACCTCAACATGCCGCAGATGTCAGGCATGGAGTTGATTTCGCATGTACGCAGCCAGCATCCGTCGATGTCGGTTGTTGCCATGAGCGGCGACTATCAGGGGGACGCTGTGCCTGCCAGCATCATCGCTGATCGGTTCTATCCCAAAGGGCAGCACCCTCATCATCTGTTAACGGCGATCGCGAGCTTGATCGCAGCCAACTCAGCCCGCGGAAGCGCCCGCGAAAATCGCACGCGGCCTGTGCTGGAGTCATAGGAGGAAAGTTATGCTTGGAACCATTTTGATTATTCTGCTGGTTTTGTTCTTGGTGGGCGCTCTCCCGACGTGGAACCACAGCCGTTCCTGGGGTTACTTCCCGAGCGGCGGGCTGGGTTTACTCCTCGTCGTTGTGGTTATTTTGCTGCTGCTTGGCCGGATCTAGCTGCAGTAAATCTTCGACGCGCTTCCCAAGCCATGTTGCCGACGCTAACGCGGCGGCCTCACCGTGAACTCGGTGGGAGTGAGACACATCCGTCTTAACTGCCTAGCCGCACCCTCGAAACGCACGCAACCCGGCCCAAGGAGGAACTCATGCTTTGGACAATTCTTGTCGTTCTCTTGATTCTGTGGCTTCTCGGCTTCAGTCTGCACATCGGCGGCGCGCTGATCCACCTGTTGCTGGTCATCGCCGTAGTGGTTCTGGTCTTCAACCTGGTCAGTGGCCGTCGAATCGCTTAATTACCGGGCGGATACAGCCCCTCACAAGTTCGTCCACAAAAACACAGTGGAATGAAAAGGAAGTGTTCTGATGAAGAAATACGCAATTGCCTTGCTAACGTTGTCTTTGGCCAGCTTCGCCTTTGCTGGTTCGGGACAGCAAGACACCACTGCTCGCCTGCAATCAGCTGGCCAGGTGATGGACGAGATCATGGCTGCTCCCGACAAAGGCATCCCGGAAGAGGTGCTGAATAGCGCCAAGTGTATCGCCGTCGTGCCAGACATGGCGAAGGGTGCATTCATCGTCGGCGGAGAGCATGGACGCGGCGTGGTTACCTGCCGCACTGCCCATGGGTGGAGTGCGCCAGCATTTATTTCGATCGGCGGAGGCAACTTTGGCTTCCAGGCCGGCGCTCAGTCAGTCGACCTCGTCATGCTGTTCATGAACGACAAGGGCGTGCAGGGGCTGCTCTCGAGTAAGTTTGAGCTTACCGGTGAGGCATCGGCTGCAGCGGGTCCAGTGGGAAGGCATGCCTCGGCAGGCACCGACTGGAAGATGGACACGGAAGCCTTGAGCTACTCGCGTACCAAGGGCTTGTTTGTTGGAGTCGCCGTGGATGGCGCCAAGATCCAGCAGGACAAAGACTCCACGGTCGCTATCTACGGCAAGGATGTGCCGTTCCGCAAGACGCTGTCAGGCGAGGTGCATGTCCCTGCAAGCGCTGACTCGTTTATCGCAGCCGTAAATTCGGCCGTCCAAAGGGCGAACCAGCACGAAGCTGCCGAAGGCAAATAGTTGACATTCGCCTGCGTGCCTGCCGAAGCAGTGGCATGCCGGCAATCAAAATTCGCGGCGTTATCAGGCGAGGTTTCCCGGGAGAGGACCTTACCCGATCGCGCCGCGATTGCCCACCGACATATCGCCACGGTGAGCGAATCGAATAGAGAGGGTCAATGTCCTTGCCAAAAACACTGCCATTCAGGAGACCATCGGGTATCGCACTCCCACTTCCGATTGTGCCTGAGACCGCGCCGGCGAATCCGTTCGACGCAACCATTAATCTTTCGCTTCCCAGCCGAATCGCCATCATAGGAAATTACCTTCCACGCCAGTGCGGAATTGCCACTTTCACCACCGACTTATGTGATGCGGTTTCGACCGAGTTCGGCACGGAACGGTTGTTCGCACTTCCCGTGAATGATCCGGACTCCGAATATAGCTATCCGGAGCGGGTTCGATTCGAGCTCACCGAAGAGGAGCTGGCATCCTACGACCGTGCTGCCGAATTCCTCAATTTCACCAACGTCGACCTGGTTTGCGTGCAGCACGAATACGGTATCTTTGGCGGACCTGCCGGGAGCCACATTCTGGAGCTGTTGCGGAAACTCCGCATGCCGATTGTAACCACCCTTCATACCGTCCTGCGCGAGCCGAACCCTGACCAGCATCGTGTGATGGTCGAACTCGCGGAACTCTCTGATCGACTCGTCGTGATGAGCGAACACTCTTCGCAGTTTCTCCAGGACATCTTCCGGGTCCCTGCTGCCAAGATCGACGTCATCCCGCATGGAGTACCGAACCTCGCGTTTGTTGATCCGAACTTTTACAAGGACCGATTTGGAGTCGGAGGCCAATCTGTACTGCTGACCTTCGGCTTGCTATCACCCAACAAGGCAGTGGAAACAGTCATACAGGCGATGCCGCGCATTCTGGCGCGCAACAGCAATGTGACCTACATCGTCGCAGGCGCGACCCATCCTCACATCAGGCGGCGTGAGGGAGACAAATACCGGGAATCGTTGCAGTTGCTCGCGAAGGATCTCGGAGTCGAGAAAAACGTCATATTTCACAACCGGTTTGTTAGTCCCGAGGAGATGATGGAGTTCATCGGCTCAGCCGACATCTACATCACACCTTACAAGAATGAGGCGCAGGTCGTGTCTGGAACGCTGGCGTACGCACTGGGTGCGGGGAAAGCGGTCATCTCGACTCCCTATTGGCATGCACTCGAGCTTCTCGATCAACACCGCGGAATACTCGTTCCCTTCCACGATCAGGATGCCATTGCAGAACAAACGATTTGGCTGCTGGAGAATGAGGCTGAACGGCACGCCATGCGCAAACGCGCATATCTGTATTCGCGGAACATGGTTTGGAAGAGCGTGGCCCAGGACTACATGCGCAGCTTCCAGAGAGCTAGAGCAGAACGAATGTGGAATCCCCGTCTGCTCAGCCCTAACCCAGCCGGCGCCAATCGCGTGCAGAATCTGCCGCCCGTAAAAGTGGACCATCTCAGTCGAATGACGGATGACACTGGAATCTTCCAGCATGCCGTGTTCGCGGTGCCGAATCAGCACGAGGGCTACACCACGGACGATAATGCCCGTGCGCTGATCGTGTCGATCATGGTGGAACAACTTGAAACGGGGGAAGTTGAGGCGAGGAAATTGGCTTCCCGATACTTGGCTTTTCTCTGGCTTGCCTTTAACTCCGCCAATGGACGGTTCCGCAATTTCCTCAGCTATAAGCGCCATTGGCAGGAGTCGGAAGGATCGGAAGACAGTCACGGCCGCGCTTTGTGGGCCTTGGGAACCGCGATCAACCAGACGGTCGATGAAAGTCTAAGGGGGCTCGCCGGGCGTCTTTTCGAGCTTGCAGTTCCGGCTGCGCTGACCTTTACCAGCCCCCGGGCATGGGCGTTTTCCTTGTTTGGAATCCAGGAATATCTTGACCGATTTCCGGGTGATAGGTCTGCACAGAGGCAGAGAGATTTACTTGCTGGCAGGTTGTTGAAGATCTATCGGGTCACCCGCACGAAGGATTGGAAGTGGTTTGAAGACGGTTTGGCCTATTCCAATGCGCGTTTACCCCAGGCGTTATTGTTGGCGGGTTCGCGCACCTCGAACCAGGAGTTGCTCGACGCCGGCCTCGAGTCTTTGGAGTGGCTTGCGGCGCAACAACGCTGCACCATGAACGGACATTTTGTTCCGATCGGCTCGTTGGGGTTTTACCGTAAGGCGGGTGAAAAAGCCCGCTTCGATCAGCAACCGGTGGAGGCATGTGCAACGGTGTCCGCGTGTCTCGAGGCGTATCGCGCCACTGGAGATAATCATTGGCGCACCCAGGCCTGGTCGGCGTTCAATTGGTTCCTGGGAGACAACGACCTGAAGACCGCCTTATACGACACAGGCACGGGCGGCTGTCGGGATGGTCTTCATCCTGACCGGGCCAACGAGAACCAGGGGGCGGAGTCCACGCTGTCTTTCTTGATGGCACTTTTGGAGATGCGGCGGCTTCAGGATGTCAAAATTGCGGTCTAGCTGGCTGCTGGTGCAATTCGAGAGCTTTTGCACTCCGGCATCATCCAATGCCAGTTTCCTGATACTGTGAACGTAACTATGACTTTGACCGTCGACATCGTAGACTCCACCGACTCTCTCCTTCATCGGCACCCCGCCAATCCGATTCTGTCCAGCAAAGATTGGCCTTACCGGATTAATAGCGTATTCAACGCCGGAGCAACTCTGCTTGCGGATGGTTCCACGCTCTTGCTTTGCCGCGTGGAGGACCGCCGTGGTCTTTCGCATCTCTGCACCGCGCGTTCTGTGAACGGTAGGGACGGATGGAAGATCGATCCAGAGCCTACGCTCATGCCGAATCCGGCAGAATATCCAGAAGAGCTCTGGGGCATCGAAGATCCACGCATCACTTACGTTCCAGAGCTAAAACAGTACGCTGTCGCATACACGTCGTACTCTAAAGGGGGTCCTGGAGTTTCTCTCGCCCTGACCAAGGATTTTCGAAGCTTTGAACGATACGGTGTCATCATGTCGCCGGATGACAAAGATGCGGCTCTGTTGCCCCGCAGAATCGGCGGCCTCTGGGCACTTATCCATCGACCGATGACTCCCCTTGGATCTCACATGTGGATTTCCTATTCTCCCGATCTGCGCCATTGGGGGGGACATCGAGTGATGATGGAGGCGCGCAAGGGCGCCTGGTGGGATGCGAACAAGATTGGCTTGTCATCCCCGCCGATCGAGACGGACAGAGGTTGGCTGGTGCTCTACCACGGAGTGAAGCACACCGCCTCCGGCGCGTTATACCGGATAGGCCTTGCCCTTTTCGATCTTCAAAAGCCGGATGTTTGCCTGTTGCGGGGAGATTCCTGGATCTTTGGACCAGAAACGGACTACGAGCGCGGCGGCGACGTGCACGATGTGGTATTTCCGTGTGGACACACCATCGGTCCGGACGGCGATACCCTCAAAATCTACTACGGTGCAGGCGATTCCTGTATCGCCCTCGCGCAAGCCAGCATGCGCTCGCTGCTGAACTGGCTAGACCTTAACGGCAGGAGCAATGATGCAGACCGTTATTTCTAGTGAAAAGGTTGCGCGAGCCCAAAATGTCGGCTCTCAGTGCTTCCGATATTATTTTCGCGCAAGCGTACACTTGTAATTAGTGGTGGGACCTAACACCCAGGGTATAAGCCTTCCGTCTCCCGAGCGACATACGGGGCGATCCGACGTTCATCCCCCTCACAATTGTTCGGTTTGAGACAAGAACGATCGTCTCTGTTTCCGGGAGATACGGCCGGCACGCCCACGTATCCTCACAGTATCGAGGAAGCAATGAAGAATCTTTACGTCGGAAATATGGAAGCAAGTACAACGGCAGAAGATCTTAAACCCGCGTTCGGAGCCTACGGACCAGTCGAAATGGTCACCATCATAACGGACAAGGCGACGGCGTTGCTCGTGGATTCGGCTTCGTGGAAATGGCTGCCGACAAAGACGCAAAAGAGGCAATCCTGGGTCTGAATGGTTCGCTGCTGGCGGGCAAAACAATTACTGTCAATGAGGCTCGTGCAAGACGTAAATAGGCTGCGAAGACAGCTTAGAGATAGTGCAGCGGTCGTATTTGGAGTCCACCGCTGATGCCAGATGTGGGTCAGATAGTCGTGCCTCGTACCCGGGACACCTACAGGACACTAGCTAAAAAGGCATCTCCCCCGCCCTGACGCGAGCAGGCTCAATGCTGGAATCTCGTTCAGTGACTGAATCTGAGGAATCTGGCGGAGAGGGGGGGATTCGAACCCCCGGTACAGCTTTTGACCGTACAACGGTTTAGCAAACCGCCGCCTTCAGCCACTCGGCCACCTCTCCGGCTTGGCGGGACCAACGCGATCGCTCGCGCGTCCCGATTATACCAGCCCTGCTGTCTCACGCTGGTTTCTCCGGAACAGGCCGAACGACGATGCACCGACCAACGATGCCTTCTCTAAAACGATGCCTTCTTTAATCGGAGTGCCGCGCGCCGCACGATGGCTCGCGGGATTGCACTGGCTTGTTTACCCCTTGCGCGCGCCATGCCGCGGCTGAAGCTGCAAATCTTTCGTCACCGTTGCCCTGCGACACCCGCGCCGGCTTCTACGGCGCCGTCAGCACCGTCGCGTAGGGATCGAGCACCAAAGAAGTCACCTTCGCCGGAGCGGGCAAGGTGAATTGTGTTTCATCGCCCTCGGCGAAGACCCTCCCCAGGTATACGCGTTTCTCACCGGCTACTCCGTACACCGGCACGCTGGTCACCAGGTCCGCCGGCGCCGACAGTTGTTGGATCGTTCCGCTCACCGTCGCCGTGCCCGTCTTGGCCGAGATCTTCACCTCTTTCAGTTGCAGCCGCGGAAAGGCGGTACCGTTCACCCAGCCATCAAAGAACCAATCCAGCGACTGGTGATTCTCGAACCACAATGACCGCGGCAACCCAGCTTCGAGTGCCTTCTCGAAGTCAGCGTTCGTCAGTTCCTTCCCCTGGTACTGGTCGATCAGGTTGCGCAGTACAGCAAGGAATGCGGTGTCGTCCCCGTTCGGTTTCTCCGGCGTGCGCGAAGCATCGCGCAGCATCCCGCGCAGCATATGAATCAGCCACGTGCCCCGGCCGTAGGTGATGATCTCGTAGCCTTCGGGAAAAAGCGACGAACTCAGCCGGACGCCCAGGGTCACCGGGCCGGCTTCGACGTTTCTCCGTCCATTCTTCGACTTCGTCGCCAGGAATTGCTGATACGTCTCCAGCATCGTTTGCACGTCGCCCGGACGGGTGCGCTCCAGCAGCAACAGCGCGCAGTAGTTGGCCAACGCTTCCATCAGCCATTGTTCGTGATAGCTCGCCCACGACACCTCGTCGCCATACCACTGGTGCGCCAGCTCATGCGCCATCATGACATCCCGGAACAGGACCTTGTCGCCCGCCGGCAGCTTCAGGCTGTTGAGCTCCGCCGGCGTCAAGTAGACATAGCTGGAAAGAAAGATCAAGCCCGGCCAGCCCTGGCTCTCCATGCCCGGCCGCTGCGTAAGTGACAAGGTGGTGAAGGGATACGGTCCCAGCATTTGCGCATAGGCGGCGATGGTTTCCGCGGCGCGATCGGCCAGCATCTGCCCCGCCTGCGCCGGATCGGGACCTCCACGCGCCATCGATCCTGACCCCGAGGTTAGCGGCGGCAGGCCCGATCCTCCCGCTGGCACCACGATCTTTTCTTTCTCGGCCGCCATGGCGTTCTCCACCCCGCGGGTCGCGTAGTCATTCACCTCGATGTCGCCCGTCTTTGCCGTGGTGCGCACATACTGCCCCAGGTTGAAACCGGCGATTGGAATCGGCTTCTCGCTGATCCAATGTCCCACCCAGTCGTTGCCCTCGCGCTGCAGCGAGACCTGCTTGCCCGTCGCCACCAGCGTCCACGTCTGCGGGAACCGGAACGTCAGGTCGTAGTCCGACATGGCGATCCCGCGGTTGGGATACCACGTTCCACGCGCCCCCACATACACCAGTCCGCCTCCCGCATCGCTTAACACCGAGCCGGCATAGGTAAAACGCAACCCAAACTTCGCCCCCAGCTTCAGCGGTTCGCGAAACGCCACCGCCACCAGGTCGTTGCCGCGGCGGGCGAGTTCGCTGCCCTCGATCGCCTCGTTCTGGAGGAATTCCAGCGGTTCGCCATCGCGTTCCACCCTCTTCACCTGCAGGTAGCGCGATAACTCGAAGAGCACCACGCGCGCGCCTCCCTGTGTGGCCAGCAGGTCAAGCGTCGCCTCGGCCGACAAATCGCGCGGCGGATCCACCGTCCCATTCACCGTGTATCTCTTCACCGTGACCGCATCGCGAGTCCAGGCCGGTCCGGAGGGTCCATGGAAGCGCGCATCCGACAACGGCAGCTTGCGCAGCGACTGCATCGGAAAACTCATCCACAGGTCGTAATAGCTCTGCTCGCCCGCATAGGACATCTTGCCCACGACGATCTGCTCCGGGCTGCGCGTATCGAAGAAAACGTCGAACACGCCGTAGTGTTCGCCACCAACTCGCACATGTAAGAGGCGATCCGGCAACGGCCGCATTTCGCCCGGGGCCACCGTCGTTGGGCCGGCAGTGAACGAAATGCACAGCCGCATCGCGTCAATCGCTGACATGCGCTCGGTCATCGCGCCATTGCGGCTCACAAATCCCGCCGCATCATCAGCTGGCCGCAGATATGGCTGCAACTCTTTGGCGGTGTCGTCGTTAAATCGCAGATACGCTGAGGAGAGCTTCTCCTCCAGCACGCCTTCGCCTGTAAACAGCCCCAGCGATTCGCGCTCGCGGCGATCCGGAGGTCGGATCAGGATCTCGCCTTCGCCCTCGAAGTAAGCACCGGTGATGTGCCCATCCACCGTCTGCAGAAAGCCAATCGTTCCGTCGTTCAGTGAAAGATGAACGTCTTCGCGGTCGATATCGGCTTCGCGAATCTTATAGACCTTCTGCGGATCGATGCCGGCGCTACGCAATTGGCGATAGAGGGGAAGGACCGACGGAGCTGCAGAGGTAGTGGTCTCCGCCCCCATCGCGCCGCGCACACAACCAGCACAAAGCAAGGCACAGACGAGCCATACAACGAATTTTAGGGGCCGGGATGCCATGGGCACCGATCTGAGTATCGTACCCTATCGCCGTTGCCAGCATGCCGCCCGATGCCGGGACGCGACGCACAGATATCCAGATCGAATTTCCATTATCCGGACTTCGGGAAGGCTGGAGCATGGTTCAGGGAGTGCCGCCGGCCGCCTCTGCGCCGGCATTCACCAGCGAGCCGATCCTCTCGCCCATGACGACTCGTCCGATATTGCCGCGCTGGTTCAAGTTGAAAATCACAATGGGCAGGTTGTTCTCGCGGCACATCGCGATCGCCGTTGCATCCATCACCCGCAGTCCCAGACGCAGTATGTCGATGTAGCTGATATGTTCGAACATGGTTGCGTCTTTTTCCAGCACCGGGTCGGCGGTGTAGATGCCGTCCACCTTGGTGGCTTTCAGGATCGCGTCGGCTTTGATCTCCATCGCCCGCAGGGAGGCCGCGGTATCGGTTGAAAAGTAAGGATTCCCGGTTCCCGCCGCGAACACCACCACGCGCCCCTTTTCCAGGTGACGAATCGCCCGCCGCCGGATGAAGGGCTCAGCCACCTGGTTCATCTCGATGGCGCTCATCACCCGCGTCCAGACGCCCGCCTTCTCCAGCGCGTCCTGCAGCGCCAGTGCATTGATCACCGTCGCCAGCATGCCCATGTGATCGGCCGACACCCGGTCCATGGTCTTGGCCTGCTCCGCCACACCCCGGAAGAAGTTGCCACCGCCCACCACGATGGCGATTTCCACGCCCAGGCCATGCACATCGGCAATCTCAGCGGCAATCTCATGCACCCGAATGTTGTCCACACCGAAACCCTGGCCCGCAGCCAGAGCCTCGCCCGACAGCTTCAGCAGGATTCTTTTGTAAACCGGAGTAGCCATTGGTTTGCAGGTATCCGAGAGGAGAATTCCCGATTCAGTTTAACAGGGATTGCCGTCGGCCCTGGGAGCATCGGTCGCAGCCCGAAGGCCAGCGAATCATGCACCGCTGAATGAATCGGTGTTACAGGTCATGCGGAGGAGAATTTTCTCTCGCGCCAAGGAGAAGGGCTACGGAGATCAGCCTTAACTGGCGAACGCCTTGGCCAGAAAGCGCGAGATGTGCCAGGCGTCCATGTACTTGTAAGGCGTTTCGCCCAGCGAGTAGTGGCCGCAGGGTAAGGCCTTAACGGTGGTGTCGAGGCCGCGTTTCAGAAACTCGCCCGCCGCCTGCATCGAGAATTCCGGCAGGAAGGTCAAGTCGTAGCGGCCGTAAATCATGAGCGACTTCTTCGGCCACCGCTGGAACTTGTCGAAGTAAACGATGGGGCTAATGCACATCCAGACCTGGCGCGCTTGTTCGTGCGTTAGCTTTTCCTCCAGGCCCTGGCGAATGTGCCGCGTCGACTGCCCCGTCCAGACCACGTCTCCAAATGCCGTGGAGGCATGATTGAACACGTTGACCGTGATGCGCGGATCGTGGGCCGCGGCCAGAAAGGCATAGCACGAGCCCAGACTCGTCCCAACAATGCCCAGGTGGGTGTAGCCGCGCTGCTGTAGCCAGTCGAGGCACGAACGAATATCGGCTATCCCTTGCCGCACTGCATGGATGGTGCGTCCGACGTTGGCGGAGACAGCGTAGTCGGCGCGGGTTATTCCGGCGGGGCGCCGAATGTCGTGGTACGGCATGCTCATGCGCAGCGCCGAAATGCCCAGCGCGTTGAAGATGCGGCACAGGCCGTTGTGGCTGATGCCGTCGGCGTTCCACTGCGGCAGCACAATCACGGCGCGGTGCCCGCGAGCCGGAAGCCAGCGCGCGTTCATCAGGTTGTTCTCGGGATAGGGCGACTCGACCGCTGAGGTGAAGCGCAGGAACTGCGCCGACTCATCCTTTAGCCGCTTCTTGGGTGGTTCGCTACCGGTGTGGAACAGCTCGACCTTCCGATGTTCGAGCCGGAAATCGCTGGGCGGCTTGTAGGCGTAAAACTCGTCACTATTGGCGATGATGCGCTGGTTCACCGCCAGCCAGTAGTCGATCATCGCGGCAGTGTCCCTCTGGTTTTCTGGCGGGTGAATATCGCCGATCAGAGGCCAGCGCTCGACCCAGTCCACTCCCCATTCCAGCGGACGCACAATGCGGTTGTTGTCCCGCGAGGTCATGCGGGTCTCCCAGTTGTGCATCCAGCGCTGATATTCGGTTCGCATCGGTGGCTTCGATGATAACCGGGAAGGCCGCCGCGCAGCATCTCAAAGCGGCTGAAAACAGGAGCTTTGCCATTGAATGGAGGCGGAAAGGGGTTGAGTGGACAATATCCAAAGTCGTTCTACGGCTGGAGGAACGCTTCAGCATTTGAGCAAGACACGTGCATCATGAATGGCGCTCCAGCTCTTGAGATGCTGACTCTTACTGCCCCGCGAAGTCGCTGTCTGTCGCCATGTTCTCGAAGCGCGTCGAGCGCTTGATGAATGCGAGTTTGATGGTGTCGGTCGGGCCGTTGCGCTGCTTGGCCACGATGATCTCGGCGATGCCTTCCAGGTCAGGATCGTCCTTCTTATAGACCTCTTCGCGGAAGATGAAGGCCACCACGTCGGCGTCCTGCTCGATCGATCCTGACTCGCGCAAGTCCGACAGTTGCGGCCGGTGATCGCCGCCGCGGCTCTCCGGCGCGCGGCTCAACTGCGAGAGCGCGACAACAGGAACCTTCAGCTCCTTGGCAATGGCCTTCAACCCGCGCGAGATCGCCGACACTTCCTGGGTGCGGTTCTCAAAGCGCTTGCCGCCGATGGGCACCGCCGACATAAGCTGCAGGTAATCGACGATGAGCACGTCGAGGTGCCCTTCCTGATTCTTGAGCCGCCGCGCGCGCGAGCGCATCTCGGTCACCGAGATGCCGGGCGTGTCGTCGATGTAGAGCTTGGCGTGCATCAGCTTTTCCATGGCATGGGTCAGCTTCTGCATGTCTTCCTTGCCGAGGAAGCCGGTGCGCAGCTTGTGGGCGTCCACCTGCGCCACCGATGCCAGCATGCGCATCAGCAGGGCCTCTTTCGACATTTCCAGCGAGAAGACGCCGACGACTTTGCCGTCCTCGATGGCGGCGTTCTCGGCGATGTTCATGGCGAGCGAGGTCTTGCCCATCGAGGGCCGCGCCGCGATGATGACCAGGTCGGAAGGCTGAAAGCCGCTGGTGAGGCGGTCGAGCAGCGTGTAGTGAGTTCGCAGGCCAGTGACTTCCTGCCCGCGCGCGTACAGTTCGTCGAGCGAGCCGAACGAGCCCTTGACGATCGAGGGAATGTCTTCGAAGCCCTGGCCGATGCGGTTTTCCGAGAGTTGGAAGATCGACTGCTCGGCGCGGTTCAGGACCTCTTCGGCTTCGTCGGTATGCTCGATGGCTTCGGCGATGGCGTTCTGCGCGATGTTGATCAGCCCGCGCAGCAGCGCCTTGTTCCTGACGATGCGAACGTAGTGCTCGATCGATGGCCGGTCGGGAACGCCGTCGATGAGCGACGACAGATACGCGATGCCGCCGACTGCTTCCACCTCTTTGCGCCGGTCCAACTCCTCGGCGAGGGTGATCATGTCCACCGGCCGGCCCATGCTCTGCAGGTCCGTCATCCGCCCGAAGATGCGGCGATGCGCGTCGAGCGAGAAGTCGTCGGACTTCAGTTGCGAAGCCTGGTCGTAGAGCCCGTTGTCGAGCAGGATCGCGCCGAGGATCGAGCGCTCAGCGTCGATGCTGGCGGGCAGCCCGCGTTCCAAACTGTAATCGGTGGTTGCCATCGGAGATTGAATCAGGTTAGCGGCAGCAGAAAGCGGTGGCAATGATCAACCAGGTCACCGGCCATCGCCAGAGCAAGATTTCGTTCTAAAAGCTGTGGGAGGCTGTGGAATGCAAGGGAGGAACTTTTCGCTCGAATACTAAAGTGCGGCCCGAGGCCAGCCACCTGCGAGCCGCACGGTTAAGGCACAGGCCCGGCGTTGTTGCCCAACACCGGCGTTGTTCCTACAAGCTCGCCATGAGCTTGCCGTCGATCCGAGCACCGAAACATGCCGCGCGGAGTGCGCACCTGATCGTACGGTTGCGGAGGAACATTTCCAGGACGTTTGCACGCCCGTGGACACCGTACTGAAAATGCATGCTGTGCCCGTATCGCTTCGAACGGCCGCGACCTGGAGTCGTGCGGCTATCCGCCATCCTTCGTCATAATGGCGTTTGGAGCGTTGGCAAGGCATCGATCTGATTCGAGCCCGCATTCGCCTCGCATCGCCTTCAGGGGACCCTGCAGCCGGGGAAGCTCTACGCAAAATGGCCTGTACCGTGAATGGGCCGCAGGATGCCTCAAGCCGAGGCAGGAAACAAGCGAAAAAAACGGCTATCTGTGTATTTCATGTGCATCACTGCAGATTGTTGTGTAAATCTGCGGAGAAATGCGGAGTCAGCCTATGACCAACGCTCGAGGCGTTCCGCATTGCGTTGTTTCGAAATCACGGACGGCGATCTGAGTCGCGATTCATCCTATTCCGATTGAGGAGATGCCGTTGAGAAGACGTCGCATTTTCCGCAAGAATTCGCCAGAAACCCTCGAGACAATGACCTACCTTAGTCACGTAGCGTTTTCCCACGTAGGAGAAGTCACATGCCGAGGATGGATTACCGAAGAGTCGGGCAAGAGGTCTACAAGGCGATGAGCGAATTGCAGGCGCACGTCGAGAAGAGTGGCCTCGACCCCTTGCTGCTGAACTTGGTGTACCTGCGTGTGTCGGAGATCAATGGCTGCGCCTATTGCATCGACATGCACAGCAAAGACCTGCGCGCGCTGGGCGAGGCGGATATCCGGTTGGACCTGATCAACGTGTGGCGCGAGGCGCCGTCGCTTTACAGCGAGCGCGAACAGGCGGCGCTGGCGTGGGCGGAGTCGGTCACCAGGGTCAGCGAAACGCATATTCCTGACGAGGACTTCGAGATGGCGCGCAAGCAGTTCAGCGAAGAAGAGCTGGCGAAGCTGACGCTGGCCATTGTCACTATCAACGCATGGAACCGGTTCGCGATTGCGGCACGCTCCGAGCCGGGACGCTACAGGTCGAACCTCAAGCCGGTGAAGCAGACATCAGCGGCATAAGTAGTCTGACCCAAAGGGCCGTCGCGCACGTGGCGGCCAATGATGTATTTGCTTGCAGCGATGGGGTCCCGCGATTTCGTTCGGTCGCATCGGCGACCTCACGACCCTCGGGATGACAACTTAGCAAATTCCGCCACTCTCCAGATGACAGGGACGATAGGTAGAATCGTCCTGCATGTCCTTCCGCTTTCAAGTTGAGGCCGTTGACGGCCTCGCCCGCTCTGGGCGGTTCTTTACACCGCATGGCGAGGTAGAGACGCCGGTGTTTATGCCGGTGGGGACGCTGGCTTCGGTGAAGGGTGTTTCCCAGGACACGCTCGAAGAGCTGGGCGTCGAGATCCTGCTGAACAACACTTACCACCTTTACTTGCGGCCGGGAGTCGAGATGGTGCGCCAGTTGGGCGGGGTGCAGAAGTTCATGGCGTGGAACCATCCGATCCTGACCGATTCGGGCGGCTTCCAGGTCTTCAGCCTGAGCGACCTGCGCAAGGTGACGGAAGAGGGCGTGGCGTTTCGCTCGCACCTGGATGGCTCGTCGCATTTCTTCAGTCCGGAGAGCGCGATTGCGGCGGAGATCGGGCTGGGCGCCGACATTATCATGGCCTTCGACGAGTGCACCGAGCATCCGGCGGAGTACGCGCGCACCAGAGACTCGATGGAGATGACGCTGCGCTGGGCCAAGCGCAGCCAGCACTATTTCGAGGCGCACAAACACGAGGTGCCGTGGTTTGCGCGCGGACAAAGTCCGCGGGGACAAGAACAGGTTACGCAGACGGCTGTGCCCTTCAGAACGGCTCTGTGCCACGGCGGTAGCCGGGCCAGACCCAGACGTTATTTGGGATTGTGCAAGGAGGAATGTTCTCCGACCTGCGGCGCGAATCGGCGCAGCGGACGGTGGAGCTCGACTTTCCCGGCTACGCGATCGGCGGCCTGAGCGTGGGCGAACCGCGGCCGCTGACCTACGAAATGGTGAGCGCGGCGATGCCCCATCTTCCGGCTGGACAAGCCGCGCTACCTGATGGGAGTGGGCACTCCGGAAGAGATCGTGCACTACGTGGCGCAGGGCGTGGACATGATGGACTGTGTGCTGCCGACGCGGGCGGCGCGGCACGGATTGCTGTTCACCTCGGAGGGGAAGATTTCGATCAAGACGGCGCGGTATGCGAAGGACGAAGGGCCGCTCGATCCGAGCTGCGGCTGCCAGGTCTGCCGGCGCTATTCGCGGGCCTATTTGCGGCACCTGTATGCCTCCAACGAATTGCTGGCTCAGGTGTTAAACACCGTCCACAACCTGGCGTATTACCTTGACACCATGCGCCGCGTCCGGCAATCTATAAGACTTGGGGAGTTCGCGATTTTTCTCTCCGGTGTCCGGCCACCGCATCTCAGCGTCTCCTAGCGGCAATTCGCTGCTCCGGTCAAAGCGCTACAATGAGGGTAGGGCCGATCTCTGACTTGGCAAGCACTTTGCTGCGCGGATGAGAAGCCGGTGTTGGTCTGAAGTTCCCGTGGAAGTCCCCAGGCGTCTGACGTACCCCGGAGTTGCGAGCGTGCCCGGAGATGCGCGCAGCAGGGAGTGGGCAGCGCCACCGCCTCAGGCAATCGCCTCAAAAACGGTTCCGCAGGTGAAAATCATACGGTGGAGTTGTGTCGGGAGCGGGTAAGTCTCCGCGAAGAGCTTCTCCACGAAAGACAGGGAAATGATCGGACTGGCAGGTACATATCTTCAGGGAATCGGGGGCATTGGGGGCGGAGCAGCCCCGCTCCTGATGATGGTTGCGATTTTCGCAATCTTCTATTTCTTGCTCATCATGCCCCAGCAGCGCCGCCAGAAGAAGTGGCAGGAGATGCTGAAGCAGATCAAGTCGGGAGACCGGGTGGTCACCAGCGGGGGCCTGACCGGGGCCATCATGTCGGTCAAGGACGACGTGGTCATCCTGCGGGTGCCGCCGGACAACATTAAACTGGAAGTAGCGCGCTCCTCCATCGTCACGCTCACCACCCAGGAGGAGACCAAGTCGTAGGCAGGGTCGCAGTTTTCTCATGAACAAGAACCTTTCGCTCAAAGTCCTACTCATCATCGGAGTGCTGATCGTCTTCCTGTTCGGCATCTTCGGCATTCCCAAGACCTTTACGCCCAGCGGTCTGCTGGCTTCGCTGCAGGACCGCATTCATCTCGGCCTCGACCTGAAAGGCGGGACGCACCTCATCCTGCAAGTGCAGGTGAACGATGCGGTGAATGCGGAAACCGATCGCGCGGTGGAACGGCTGAAGGATGACCTGAAGAGCCGCAACATCGCCTACGCGGAGATCAGCAAGCCCAATCCGCAAACGGATCCGCAACTGATCGCGATCAAGGGCGTGCCCCCGGAATCGTCTGGCGAGATGCGCAGCCTGGTCACCGACCGCCTCCCTGACTATGAGCTGGCCTCGGGTCCGGAAAACTCGTGGACCCTGCAACTGAAGCCGGCCGCCGTGAAAGACATCAAGACCAAGGCAGTTTCCCAGGCGATTGAAACCATCCGCAACCGTATTGATCAGCTCGGCGTCAGCGAGCCGGTCATCCAGGAGCATGGCCTGGGCGACTACCAGATCCTGGTGCAGTTGCCGGGTGTAGACGATCCCGCGCGCGTGAAAGAAATCATGCAGTCGACTGCCATGCTGGAAATCCGGCAGGCGCTCGGCGGTCCGTATGCCAGCGAGCAGGAAGCCATGCAGGCCAACGGCGGCGTACTGCCGGCGAATGCGGTGCTGCTGAAAGGTCGTAACCTGGGCGTCCGCGGGCAGGGCCAGGACAATGGCGAGCAGTATTGGCTGATCAGCCGGTCATCGGCGGTCAGTGGCAGCGATCTGCGCGGCGCGGAGGCGAGTCGCGATGAGAACGGGCGTCCCGACGTGAACTTCACCCTGACCGGCGAAGGCGGTCGCCGTTTTGCGGCCTTCACCGGAGCCCACGTCGGCGAGAAGCTGGCCGTAGTGCTCGACAACAAGGTGATGGAGGTCGCCAACATCCAGGAGCAGATTCACGATCAGGGACGCATCAGCGGTTCGTTCACCGAGCAAGAAACGCGCGACCTGTCGCTGACTCTGCGTTCCGGTGCCCTGCCCGCCAGCATCAAGTACCTGGAAGAGCGCACGGTAGGTCCGTCGCTTGGGCGCTGATTCGATCCGCGCGGGTGTGCGCGCGGCAATTGTCGGCATGGTCGCGGTCATGGTCTTCATGCTGTTCTACTACCACGCGGCCGGCATCAACGCCGACCTGGGATTGATCCTGAACCTGGTGATCCTGCTGGGATTTCTAGGATTCAGCAGCGCGACGCTGACCCTGCCGGGAATAGCAGGTGTCATCCTGACAATCGGCATGGGCGTCGACTCGAACGTGCTGATCTTCGAGCGCATCCGCGAAGAGCTGCGGCATGGCAAGACGCCGCCGTCAGCGGTGGAGCAGGGATTTGCTCATGCCTGGGTCACGATCGTCGATACCCACGTCACCACGATTGTCTCGGCCATCATCCTGTTCCTGTTCGGGACCGGCCCGGTGCGCGGATTCGCCGTGACCCTGAGCTTTGGTCTGCTGGCCAACCTGTTCACTTCGGTCTTCGTGTCGCGCGTCATTTTCGACAGCATCCTCAACCGCCACCAGCGTGGCCAGGCGTTGAGTATTTAAGGGGCTTTCGGTGGAGTTATTTCGCAACAGCAACATCGACTTCCTGGGCAAGAAGTGGTATTTCCTCGCCTTCTCGCTAATCTTCAGCGTCGCCGGCTTGACTTCCATGGGCGTGCGCTGGGCCAAGACCGGTTCGCCCCTGCCCTTCGGGGTGGACTTCAAGGGCGGCACTCTGGTTTACGTAAAGTTTGCTGCAACGCCCGATCTCGATCACATCCGTCGCGCCATGGACCAGGCGGGGCTGAAGGACCCGCGAATCCAGAGCTACGGAGCGCCGGCCAATCATGAGGTGCTGGTGGCGCTGGAGCAGCGCCAAACCAACGAATCGGCGCTTGATCAGGGTAAGAACACCATCATCAAGGCGCTTGAGGCCGACAACGCCCAGAATGCCGGTAAGCAGGACTTGAACAACACCGGTCCTTCCTCTCTGTCGCAGTACCTGCTGCAGAAGGACCCGCTGCACCTGGGCTCGGACGCACCGCAGCGCTATCAGGCGCTGGCCAAGCAGATCGAGGACTTCCGCAATAACGAGCGGGGCGGTGTGTTATCTTCCCTCGACGAGTTGCGCGGCGTGGTTCCCGCAGAAGTGCTGAGCGCCTTGCAGCAGGACTTCTATGTCTCCAACTTCGCCGTCCGCAACGTCGAAATCGTGGGTCCGCAGGTTGGTTCGCAATTACGTCACCAGGCACTGATGGCGACGCTATACTCGTTGGCCGGAATGCTGGTATACCTGTGGTTCCGCTTCGAGCTGATCTACGGCGTCGGGGCGGTGGTGGCCTGCTTCCACGACACGATCATCACCTTGGGGGCTTTTCTCGCTGCTCAACAAGGACATCAGTCTGACCGTGATTGCGGCCATTCTGACGCTCATCGGTTATTCGATGAACGACACGATTGTGGTCTTTGATAGAATTCGCGAGAATATTAAGCTGCTCCGGCGCGAGCCGTTCGCCGACATTGTCAACAAGAGCATCAACCAGACGTTGAGTCGGACCATTCTCACATCCGGCCTGACCTTCCTGACGGTGCTCTCGTTGTACCTGTTTGGCGGCGAGGTGCTCCGCGGCTTTTCGCTGGCGCTGGTGATCGGTATCCTGATCGGCACGTATTCTTCGATCGCGGTGGCCGCTCCCATGCTGGTCGCTTACCAGGAATGGCGGGCCAGCGAAGACGGGCCGGTCCGTGGTGCCGGCAGTGAGTGCCTCTCGCGAGCAAAAGTAAAAGTTAAGGTGTAGCGATGGAAAAAACGGAGTAGACTTGGCAACGGTTCGGTAAGCCGGGTATTTGTAGCTGCCGTCCGGAGGCAACAGACGGAACCTGCCGAGATTGCCGGCAGCATCATAACTTTACCGGCGACAGCATTCGTTTTCGGGAGCAAAAGCTAGAAATTCGGTGTCTAAGTAATCCAAGACGAGTTTGACGGAGAACAGGCCATGTTTGAAGACAGCCTTATGGAATCGGGAGGAAAGCTGAAGACCAAACGGGGCGCGACCACCATGGTCTCTTTTATCCTCCAGATCCTGCTAATTGGCGTCCTCGTATTACTGCCTCTGGTGTTCACCGAAGCGCTACCCAAGCAGCAACTGATGACGTTCCTGGTTGCTCCACCCCCGCCGCCACCCCCGCCACCCCCTCCGGCGGCCACTCCTGAAATCAAGATCGTGAAGAAGATGCAGAGCGATCTGGACAACGGACGAACTGCGCACTCCCACCACCATCCCCAAAAAAGATCGCAGATGATTAAAGAGGACGAGCCACCGCCGTCAGCCGGCGTGGCCGGAGTTGTCGGAGGCGTACCCGGAGGTGTCCCGGGTGGTGCGATTGGCGGTGTGCTGGGCAGCGTGCTTAACTCCGCTCCGGCAGTGGTGCCCAAGGTCGCCACGCCGCAGAAGATTCGCGTATCGCAAGGCGTTTCGCAGGGGTTGCTGATCCAGCAGGTCAAGCCAACCTACCCGCCGCTGGCCCGGCAGGCCCGTATTCAGGGAGTGGTTGTCCTGCAGGCTGTAATCGGCAAGGATGGTTCAGATCGAGAATTTGACAGGTGGTCAGCGGCCATCCGATGCTGGCTCCCGCCGCCATTGAAGCGGTCAAGCAGTGGAAGTACAAGCCGTATTATCTGAATGGTGAGCCCGTCGAAGTAGAGACCACCATCAACGTCAACTTTACCCTGGCGGGCGGATAAAGTTATCTGCTCTGAGTCTTTCTGCGCATCCGAAGCTCGCTGGCGGCCGCAGCGCGAGCGTGGGTCCAGATCCAGGGCTTTCAGTTTTTTGTTGGAAAGAATGAAAGAGGCTGCAGAACCCGGTGGCCTGATAATCCGAAGCAACCCGCAGTAGCAGTAAAGAAGCCGTTCTGCTGTAACGAGAGTTCCGAGGAGGATAATTCGACTCATGCTTCTAGCAAACCTTGCAACCTACGCGATGAGCCATGTCCCGTTGGTTGCCGCCTGGATGTTCCAGGAAGCGGCCATCGGCTGGGATCCCGTCTCCCTCTGGAAACAGATGGGTGTGCTGGCCAAGATCGTGGTCGTCATTCTATTCATCATGTCCGGCTGGTCTATCGGCGTGATGATCGATCGCGCCATGGCGTTCAGCGCCGCGCGCAAACAGTCGCGAGCCTTCGCTCCCGCCGTTGCCGGCGCGCTGCGTGAAGGCAAAATCGACGAAGCCATCAAAGTTGCCGAGCGCAACAAGAAGAGCCACCTGGCGAAAGTCGTGACCGCCGGCCTGCAGGAATTCAAGGCGCACGGCGAATCCAACGACATCCCCGGCGAACAGATCGAAGCTTCCAAGCGCGCCCTGGAGCGTGCCGAAGCCATCGTCCACGCCGAACTGAAGCGCGGCCTGGGCGGCCTGGCGACCATCGGCTCGACCGCTCCCTTCGTCGGACTGTTCGGTACCGTGGTCGGCATTCTGAACGCCTTCCGTGAGATTTCGACCCAGAAAGCTACCGGTCTGGGCGCGGTCGCGGGCGGTATTTCGGAAGCCCTGGTGACCACCGCTCTCGGACTGTTCGTGGCCATTCCGGCCGTCATGATGTTCAACTACTTCACCGGCAAGGTGGAAGCCTTCGACGTGGAAATGGACAACAGCTCCAGCGAGCTGATCGACTACTTCCTGAAGCGTCGCAGCGTCCGCCGGTAGACGCTAACTTGGTTCTGGCTGACGCAGGAGGTTGAACTCGATGGCATTAGCGAAACGCAACGAAGGAGCGAAGGTGAACTCGAACATCAACGTCACGCCCATGGTGGACGTGATGCTGGTGTTGCTGATCATCTTCATGGTGATCACGCCCATGTTGCAGAAGGGCGTCAGCGTCGACATGGCCAAGGTCAACAATCCCGTGCACCATGCCGGATGCCGACAAAGAAGATGCGCTGCTCGTGTCCATTATGCGCGACGGCAAAATCTACTTCGGCACCGACGTGATCCAGGCCGATTCGCTGACCCAGAAGGTGAAGGACCGCCTGGCCAACCGGGTTGACAAGCGGGTCTTCATCAAGTCGGACGCACGTGCCCGCTACGGCAGCGTTGTGGAAGTGGTGGACAACGTACGCTCGGCCGGCGTCGACGATGTGGGTTTGTTGACCGAACAGAAGAAGACAGGAGCCGCCGCCCAGACACCTCCGCCAGTCACGGGTGCTGGCGGGGGCTCGCAATAGGAGTTTGCAATGGGAATGGTATCGGGAGGTGGCGGCGGTTCTATAGCCGACATCAACGTAACGCCGATGATTGACGTGTTGCTGGTGCTGCTGATCATCTTCATGGTCATCACGCCACTGACACCCGAAGGGCTTGGACGCGCTGGTGCCGCAGCCGCCGAAAGACCAGCAGAAGCAGCCGGAGAGCAATGATCGCACCATTGTCGTCCAGCTGCTGAAAGGGTGCCGGCGACAAGCCGGCGCTAAAGATCAACCAGGACGACGTCACCTGGGAGAACCTTGAAGGCCGTCTCAACGACATCTTCAAGACTCGCGCCGAGAAGGTGATGTTCGTCAAGGCCGACCCCGACCTGACCTTTAACGATGTGGCCCAGGTGATCGACATCGCCCACTCGGCGGGTGTCGACAAAGTGGGACTGATCACTGCCAAGATCGAGGCCGGCGGTTAGCCGGGCAGTACAACCGAACTGATTCGGGAAGCACTCCTCCTCTCGGGCGGGCGGGACGCCGTACAACGGTAGTCCCGCCGTCCCCTTGGAACCCGAACTATCGCAACGGAGAGTGATACCAGACATGAACAAGACCGGACGGGTACTGACGGTACTTACGGTGCTGCTCGTGTTGTTCTCAACGGTGGGTTGCAACAAGCTGAGAGCGCGCGACCAGCTCAATAAGGGTGTTCAGTCCTACAAGAATGCACGCTTCGAAGAGGCGATCGAGCACTTCAAGAACGCAGTCGATCTGGACCCCAGCCTTATCAATGCGCGCTTTATTTGGCCACCGCATACGCTCAGCAATACATCCCTGGAGCTGATTCGCCAGACAACAATCGCTATGCGGAGCAGGCCATTGAAGAGTTCAAGAAGGTTTTGGCCGCCAATCCTCCCAAAGAGCAGCAAGTCCACAGCCTGAAGGGCATTGCTTCGCTCTACTACAACATGAAGAAAATGGACCAGGCCCGGGAGTACTACCAGAAGGTCGCTGACCTGGATCCCAACGATCCCGAGACGTATTACTCGCTCGGGGTTATCGACTGGATGGAGACCTACCAGCCGCGCATGGACGCCCGTGCCAAGCTCGGCCTGAAGCCCACCGACGATTCCTCGAAGGACAAGAAGACCTGTGCCGAACTGCTGAAGGCGATCAAGGACAAGAACGAGCCCAAGGTCGAAGACGGAATTCAGAACCTGCAGAAGGCGGTGCACGCTCCGTCCGGATTACGACGACGCGATGGCGTACATGAACCTGATGTACCGCGAACGCGCCGACCTGGAGTGTGACGACCCCGATGCCCGTAAGGCGGATTTGAAGAGCGCTGACGACTGGGTTGACAAGACCATGGCCACCAAGAAAGCCAAGGCCGAAAAAGCCGGTCCCTCCGGCATTGTCACACCTGAAGGCGCCAACCAGTAGTTCGCACCAGGATCCTCGCTCCGTTGTACCCGCCCCTCCCGCCAGGAGGGGCATTTTTCTGAGGGTCGGTACCTTTGGACGTGCCGCCCGAATCCGGCCGGAGTCCACGGCTGCTTTGCGTCACATGGGGCTGTGACGTTGGTGGTACTGCCCAAGGCTGGGCCGTACAGTACAATCTTTAGTTTCTGCGAACCCCTTTTATGTTCAAACGCATGCTGATCGCCAATCGCGGGGAAATCGCGGTGCGCATCATCCGCGCCTGCCGCGAGATGGGTATTGAATCGGTCGCGGTGTACTCCGATGTGGACCGGCGCGCGCTTCATGTCCGCAAGGCCGACTACGCCTACCACATCGGGCCGGCCACCGCGAGCGAGAGCTATCTCAATATCGACAAGATTCTCGACGTCGCTCGCCGCAGCGGGGCGGAAGCCATTCATCCCGGGTATGGCTTTCTGTCGGAGAATGCCCGCTTCGCGCAGGCCTGCGCCGACGCCGGCGTGAAGTTCATCGGCCCCACGCCGGAGTCGATGGAGATGATGGGCTCCAAAACCCGCGCGCGCCAGAACATGAAGAAGGCCGGCGTGCCGTTTGTTCCGGGCTCGGAACGAGGGCTGGAGTTCGACGCAGCCGCGCGGATGGCGGAACAGATCGGCTATCCCGTCATGCTGAAGGCGGCTGCCGGCGGCGGTGGCAAGGGCATGCGCATGGTTAAGTCGCCGGACGACCTGCGCTCGGCCTACGAGGCGGCACGCAGCGAGGCGCAGCGGTCCTTTGGCGACAACGAAGTTTACCTCGAGAAGTTCATCGTCAATCCCCGGCACGTCGAGATGCAGGTATTCGGCGACGAACACGGCAACGTGGTGTATCTGGGCGAGCGCGAATGCTCGGTGCAGCGCCGCCATCAGAAAGTGCTGGAAGAATCGCCGTCGCCTATGGTGGATGAGGACATGCGCCGCCGCATGGGAGAAATTGCGGTGCGCGTGGCGAAGGCAGCGAACTATCAGAACGCCGGCACCGTCGAGTTCCTGGTGGACGAGCAGCGCAACTTCTACTTCCTCGAGATGAACACGCGCCTGCAGGTGGAGCATCCGGTGACCGAGTTCGTAACCGGGCTCGACCTGGTGCACTTGCAGATGCAGGTTGCTGCGGGGCGAGAAGCTGCCGTTCACGCAAGAGGACATCAAGTTGCGCGGACATGCCATCGAGTGCCGCGTCTATGCCGAGGATCCGGACAACAACTTCTTTCCGTCGCCGGGGCAGATCACCCGGCTGATTTCGCCGTCGGGGCCGGGCATCCGGCGCGACAGCGGCATGTACGAAGGCTGGACGGTGCCGATCGAATACGATCCCCTGCTGGCCAAGCTGGTGGGCTACGGCGAGACGCGCGACGACGCGATCAATCGGCTGTTGCGCGCGCTGTACGAGTATTTTGTCGGCGGCATCAAGACCAATATTTCGCTGTTTCGCCGCATCCTGAAGGACCCGGATTTTCGCGCCGGCAAGATCGACACCGGCTTTCTCGACCGCCTGCTGGCGCAACCGTCGAACGAGACGGATGAGCGGCGTCCGCTGATTGCCGCGGTTGCTGCAGGAATCTTCGCCACCATGGAGCCGAAGGCGACGTTCCCGGGCGCCAATGGACTGCCGGCTGCCGTCAGGGGCAAACGGACACACAGCCGCGGCCGAGACCTCGAATTGGCGGCGTAACGCTGCGCGCCGAAGCGCTGCGGACGAGATAGGGGCCCATGACCTACGACGTGGTGGTAGACGGCAAAACGCATCGCCTGGAACTGACGCGGGGCGAGCGCACCTGGCTGTGCAAGATCGACGACGAGCCCATGGAAGTTGATGCCGCACTCACGGCGCGCGACGTGCTGTCGGTGCTGGTGGGCAACAAGGCCTACGAGATCAAGCGAGAGCGCTCGCTGCAGGGCGAGCTGCACATGGTGATCGGCAGCGCGCGCTACGCTGTCGACGTGCAGGACCCGCGCTCGCTGCGCACCCGGCGCGCTGCCGCTGGCGCGGAAGCTGGGCCGGAGAAGATCACCGCCCCCATGCCGGGCAAGATCGTACGCATCATGGTCAGTGAGAAAGAAGAGGTCAAGGCGGGCCAGGGCATCATCGTCATGGAAGCCATGAAGATGCAGAACGAGATGAAGTCGCCCAAGGACGGCAAAGTGCAGAAGATCCTGACCGCGGAAGGCTCGACCGTCAATCCCGGGGATGCGCTGGCGATTATCGAGTAGCGGCAGTCTGTCACCGTCAGCTACCAACCGCTCAGCCGGAACGACTGTTGTGACGCCGCGACAATTCGCTCCACTCCTATAATGCTGGGATGGAGAAGCATTGGAAGACCAGGCTGATTCATTCCGACGCCCGCATTCCTGAAGGCTTTCGCTCGCTCAACATTCCTGTCTATCGCGCATCCACCGTCGTGTTTCCGAATGCCGCCGCCGCCGATGACAACTGGGACCAGTACGAGTCCGGCTACACCTACGGACTCTACGGCACGCCGACCACGCTGGAGTTGGCAGCACGCATCTGCGAGCTGGAGCACGGCTACCGCACCATCATCACGCCCGGCGGGCAGAGCGCAATCTCGTTCATCAACCTGGCATTCCTGAAGGCGGGAGACCACATCCTGGTGCCCGAGAGCGTCTACGGGCCGAACCGCAAGTTCTCCAACGACGTGCTGCGAAAGTTCGGCGTGGAGGTCAGCTATTACCAGCCGACCATCGGCAGCGGCATCGAAGCGCTGATTCAAGCCCAACACGCGTCTCGTCTGGTGCGAGAGCCCAGGCTCGATCACCATGGAGGTGCAGGACGTGCCCGCGATTGCCGCTGCCGCGCACGCGCGCGGTGCGCTGGTGGTGCTCGACAATACCTGGTCGGCGGGAGTGTTCTTCGACGCCTTCGCGCATGGCGTCGACATCACCATGCAGGCGCTGACCAAGTATGTCGGCGGTCACAGCGACCTGTTGCTGGGATCGGTGACGGTGAAGGACGAAGCCCTGTGGAAGCGGTTAGGCGCGACACAACAGGTGCTGGGCTACGCGGCTTCGCCCGACGACTGCAGCCTGGCCCTGCGTGGCCTGAAGACGCTGGCAGTGCGCCTGAAGGAGATCGAGAGCGCCGCGCTGGAGATCGCTCGATGGCTGCAGGCACGCCCGGAGATCGAACGCGTGCTGCATCCGGCGCTGGAGTCCTGCCCGGGACACGAGTTCTGGAAGCGCGATTTCACCGGCTCGTCGGGCGTGTTCTCGATCGTCTTTCGGACGGAGTTCACGAAGCCGCAGGTGCTGAAGTTCGTCGATTCGCTGGAGCTGTTCAAGGTCGGCTATAGCTGGGCGGGCGTGAACAGTCTCGCCGTCGCCTACGACTTCGGCAACTGGAAGACGCGACCGGCATATGGACATCGCATCGTGCGGTTGAACATCGGCCTCGAGGACAGGGGCGATCTGATCGCAGACTTGGAGCAAGGTCTGGAGAAAATGGCGGGCGAATAGGGCAGGTCATCACGCCGGACAGGTTCATCGCCGCGCGGAATGACCGCCACGCGCTCGCGCACGTTCTTCACGTGGACGGGCAAGGCTAGCTGCGAACCCTCTTCGAGAATCGGGATCAACTTATCGAATTCGGGACCGGAGTGTGACCCGGTAATCACGATGCGTACCGGGTGAAACAGCTCTTTGCCTTTGGCGCCGGTCTTTACCTTGATCTCGTTCATGACGCTCTTGAAGCGCTCGGGCGTCATGGGCGAAGGGTCGCCCTCGACGTGCCGCGCGAATTCGGCAAGCACCTCGTTCGTCTTCGGCAATGCCAGCACCTCGGCGTTGTCTACCGCGCCTAACGCGGCTGAGGGATCGACGCTAAACAGCAGCTTGGTGCGTTCGGGGAGCTCGTCAAGCTTATTCACCGCTGGGCCAAACAGGGCCACCACCTTGCTGAACCAGGCACGCGTCGCATCGTCCGGATACCCCGGCAGTAGGCCCGCGCTCACGAAGTAAGGCTCCGCCAGTCGCTCGATGCGCTCGGGCGGGCTCTGCTTTGATGTAGTGCCGGTTCAGCCAGTAGAGCTTCTCCATATCGAACACCGCGGCTGAAGGCGTGACCCGCTCTAGGCGAAACTCGCGCTTAAGTTCGTCGGGGCTGAAGATTTCGCGGGTACCTCCGCTAGGGGCCCAGCCGAGCAGCGCGAGATAGTTCATCAGCGCTTCGGGCAGCACGCCCATGTCCCGGAAGTTCGCGATCGAGGTCGCGCCGTGTCGCTTGGAAAGGCGCTTGCCGTCACTGCCGAGGATGGTCGACAGATGCGCGAACTCGGGTACTGGCCAGCCTAGCGCTTCGTACAGCGCAACCTGCTTGGGCGTGTTCGAGAGATGATCGTCGCCACGAATCACGTGGGTGATGTTCATCAGCGCGTCATCGACCACCACCACGTAGTTGTAAACCGGGATGCCGGTTGAGCGCAGAATGATGGGATCGCTGACTGCTTCGTTGGAGAACTCCACTTCGCCACGCACGATGTCGTGGAAGCGGATGGGATGCTCGGGAATGCGCAGGCGAATGGCCGCAGCCTCTCCGGCCGAGCGCCGGTCATGCGCTTCCGTGGGATCGATGTTGCGGCAGGTGCCAGGATACAAAGGCGAGCGGTGCTCAGCCATGGCGGCCTCGCGATCCTGCTCCAACTCCTCCTGCGAACAGAAGCAAAGATACGCCTTGCCCTCGTGCAGTAGGCGCTCGGCGTGCTCGCGGTAGATTTCGAGGCGGTCGCTCTGGCGATAAGGAACATGCGGACCGCCAAGGTCGGGGCCTTCATCCCACTCGAGGCCAAGCCACTTCAGGTCGTCCAGAAGCTGAGCTTCGTAACGGGACTCGCTGCGCTCCACGTCCGTGTCCTCAATGCGCAGGACCATGGTGCCGCCCTTTTGCCGGGCGAAAAGCCAATTGAAGAGTGCAGTGCGGGCATTGCCGACGTGCAGTTGCCCGGTAGGAGACGGCGCGAAACGGACGCGTACCTGGGACGTTGTGCTCACAGGTTGATGGTATCAAGAACCGGCGCAACGATCCTCCGCATCAGGAGGCCGCAATCGGCCGGCGAGAATGACGTCGGTCAGGACTTAAACGGCTTACGATCTCCAGGAGATCGAGGAATATCCTTCGCATCTGCGGATTGTGCTGGGTCAGGCGCGAGATCGTCGGTGATTTCGGCGGCATCGCCGTCGGCCAGGGGAGGCCCGCTCTTCCGGCGCATTTCGTCATAGATGTCAGTCATGACCTGATCACGTTCGGCGCCGTCGTGCATGCGGGAAACCATTTCCCGCAGGGCCACGTTCAGCACATGATAGTGGTGCAGCTCGCGATAGCGCGGGTCAGTCGTAACTTCCTTCCAGAGTCCGTGCAAGAGGTCGACCTCTTCCTTGCGCATGCGCGGGGTGTGCGGCCCGAGCAGGTACTCGTGGATGGTGCCGTTGGGTTCGACCACCTGCAAGCGCAGGCGCGGACGCGGTTCGGGCAGGCGCTCCCAGGCGTCGCCGGTCAGCTTGCCTTGCTCGTCAGCGGTGAGCTTGTTGGACAGGCCGCAAACGATCACCGTCGATTTCAGCCGTTGCGCCGTAGCCACAATGCTTTCGAAGACGTCATTGGTAGGCACGACGACCAGCGAGACGTGCTTGCCTTCCTTCTCGGCCACGTTCACAACGGCGGTGAACAGTTCCTGCTCATACTTCTCGAAGACCTCGGAGGTATCGACCACCAGACTGCCGCTGAACGAATGTTCGCGCTGGTAGACCCGTGAGGTCATGACCACGACGTCAGTCTTGGTGGTGTCCACCTTGGAGAGGACTTTGCGCAGGTAATACAGGTTGCGCGGATCACGCACCGCCACCAGGATGTTGCCGGGGCGGACCTGCATCTCCTGCGGACTCAGTTCGGTATTGCCGGCGACGTTGAACTGCTCCAGCTCTGATTCGCCCTTGGCATGGTGCTCGGCGTTCATGCGCTCGGACACGGTGAGTACGAAGAAGAAAACCACGCTGAAGCTGACACCGGCAATCGTGGCAAGCTGCTTGGTCAGCAGGTTCACGATGGCGGTGGAGAACAGAACCAGCGAAATCAGCGCGACGCCGATTGGCACTTCGACTCCGCGAATGTGAATGTTGCCCGGCACCTTCCACTGGCGGTTTTCCGGCATCTTGTACCGGAGCACCAGCACCGCCAGCGACATGAAGGCAAAGCTCCAGATCACGCCGAAGGCATACAGCGACGCCAGCAGGTAAACGTTGCCACGGCTGGCCGCAATGGTGAACAACTGCAGTGCCGTGATCATGTTGATGACGCGGAACGTGGTGCCATACTTGCGCTGCGGCTTCTTGAACCAGGAGGTCAGGACGCCGTCCTCCACCATGCGGCTCAGCACGCCGTTGGCGCCCACGATCGCGGTATTCACGGCGCCGGAAAGGATCAGCGCTCCCACCAGCACCACAAAGCCCTGGAACACCAGGCGCAGCGAATAGGGTCCGACCATTTGCATGGCCAGGCCGCTTATCAGGTTGGCGAAATATTCCGGCCGAATGTTGTCCGGAATGATCATCACGGCGAAGAACGAGACCAGCGAGGTGAAGAACAGGCTGTACAGGAAGATGACCAGGCCGGTCTTCTCCAGGTTCTTCAGCTTGGGGTGTTCGATCTCGCGGTTGACCTGCGCCAGGGATTCCTCGCCGCTCATGGCCAGAACCGAGTGACCGAAGCCAACCAGCATCATGATGATCGGGATGCGCGTCGCCCACGTTCCGAGCAGCCATCCCAATGACTCGCGATCACGGGGGATGGCATCCGCCGAGGGGATGGGCGGGAGCTGCGCACCTGTTTTGGCGATCGTGATCAGGCACCAGATGATGAGCATCACGACCATCACGGTGGTGATCTTCATGATCTGCAGGGCGCGTTCGCTGGATTCGTGAATGCCCTGGATGTTCTGCCACCAGAAATAAATGGTGACCAGCGCAGCAAAGCAGGCCGAGAATAGGTTCTCGGGGATGTGAAAGTTGGCGTAGCCGAGATGATGAAGCGTGTCAGTAAGAAACCCGGCAAAATACTGCCCGGCGGCGACCGAGCTGATCGGGCCTGTTAAAACGTAATCGAACAGCAGCGCGGACACCGACAGCTTGGCCAACGTGCCGCCCAGCGCCTGCTTGACCACGCGATAGACGCCACCGCGCACGAACATTGCGCTTGACTCGATGTAAAGCGCGCGCACGGCGTAGCTGAACACCATGACCGCCAGGACGAACCAGGGAGCGCTCTTACCGATGACCTTCTCCGCATCGCCTCCCACGTAATAGGCCGACGAGGCCAGGTCAGACAACACAATGGCCGCAGCGCGCCAGAACGAGATGAACGTCAGCATCACTGAAGTGGCGACGAACACCTTGACGGCGGGCCGTTGCAGATTGTCAGCTGGCGTGGACATAGTAGCTAGGCGAACTTCAACCCTTGAGCATCGATTGGAAGCATGTCTGGCAGCGGCTGATTCAATCGACGCACCGTCTCGCGGAAACTGTTCCTCGGACACGTTACCAGCGGGTGAACCCTCAATCCTCAGCCGCCGGCGGCCCGAGAGACTTCCTACGAATGTAAATGGTCAAGCGGGAAGATGTCAGTACGTTCGGAACTGTGAGCTTTTACGGCAACGACCATCTTCGAGACTCCGCCCGAGCAAGAAGCTGCGGGCGGTTGTCACTGCCGTACAACGGGATAGGTGCGGCTGATGCGATCGTGCCAGCAGAGCGCGTCGACGTCGACGAACGCCCAGAGCAGGCCCATGGCCAGCGACATGGCGGAAAGATATAGGCCAAAGACACGCAGTCTGCGTTGGGCGCGACGGACCGGACTTCCTTTGAAAGTGCTGAGTCGAATGTGGGCCACCCTCATGCCTACCGTCCCGGCGTTATGTACCAGAAACAGATACTGGTAAAGGCTCCAAAAGATAACCGGGATCAGAACCGCACCGGCCACCAGCGGTTTGCCGATGACCAGAACGCCCAGCAGCATGCGGTACGCGACACCGCCGAAGATGGCGCAGCCGGCGCCCACCACCGCAAAGTCAATCAGTGCCGCCTGAACTCGCCGCGCAAGGCTTGCTGCCGGATGGGGAAGTTCGTCTTGCTCCTGGCGGGTGTCCGCAACCTGCTGCCCATTGCGCAAGGGTTCGAGTTGCAGGCCATCCAGAAAGGGAGTCGCCGGAGTGGCCTCGAGTTCCTCCGGCACATCGAGAATGCGAGGCTGTTCCGCAAGCACCGGATCGGCCAGCAGGTAAGGATTTTCCTCGGCAACGGATGCCTGCCGGGGGAATGCAATCACCTTGCGGCGTGCCCGCGGGCGGGGAGCGGAAGGAACCCGCAGCCGGCGCTGGCTCGTTTTCCCGGTCAGCGGCAACTGCGAATGGCCCCGGTATCTCCGCCAGCGGTTCTACGACAATCGCCGGCTGGGCAGGGTCTTTGCCGAGCTCGGTCGAGAAGGTGGGCGGCAGTTCGGCGATGGGTCCGCTCGAAACTTCTTCTTTGATCGCGCTGAGCGCCACATTGGGCGGGTTCTCAGCCGCAAGTGTGGGCTCCTCCGCAGATTCGGCTGGATCCAAGGCAGGAACCGGAACTTCTTCCGGAGGAAACGGGAAGCGCATAGAGAATGCGCCCTCGACCCGGCGTCCGCGGCGATGTTTATATCTGGCAACGCGGGCCTGGATCTCGTTGCGCCAGCGTTCGGCGTTCAGTTCTGAGGAATCTTGCGTATCGTCGATCCGAGAGTATTGCTGTTCAGTCATGTCGTGGCGCGACTATTCCGGTTACCGCACAAAAATGCAGTCGTTATGAAGCATGGGTCATCCCCAGAGAGCAGGCTGCCGATCCTGCCCATGGATGAGGCCATGCATGTTGCCTGTGAACACCGGTCGGCAACCCTTGGACTTCGACCGTCTTCAGGCAACCCCCCAAAGCAGCGCGAACCCCACGAGTCGCTTCGCATTTTGCCCGCGACCTTGTGGCATGCTAAGTTTCAAGGTCTACCCAAAGTCCAGGCTATCCGCGAAGGAACACTCAGCTTTCGATGAATTCCCGCACTCGATTGATTATCACGGCGCTGCTGGCTTGTCATCTGTTTCTGCGGCCCGGGCTATTAACCAGCCAGTTGCGGAGTGGCCCAATCGAAGCGGCGCAGTCGCCAGCCGGACAGGACCTGAATCCCGCATCCTCCCAAGCGCCACCGAATCCCGCGTCTCCGCCGTCTCCTGCTTCCACCAGCCCAAACGGATCGGAGTCGAGTCCGGTGCAGAAGAAGTCGGAGGCGGAGTGGCAGGAAGAAGACAGCCGGCAGACGGAGCAGATCCTGCGCCAGCAAATGGAGGCCAGCGATCAACCAGACAACAGTACTCCCCGGCCTGCCCTGAATGTTGCTCTAGGACGGGACGAGGTCCTGATCAGCGCTGACCACCAGGAGAAGAATCAGGACATCTACCACGTTCGGGGGCATGTCGTGATTCGGTTTCGCAACAATGTCCTGCATTGCGACCAGGCGACCTACGATTCCACCACTGGCTTAATCACAGCCACCGGGCATGTCACGTTTGATGGCGGTACCCACAACGAACACCTCACTGCGACCCATGGAACCTACGACGTGAGTCGCGACTCCGGCACCTTTTACAACGTAACCGGTTCTACCGGCGTTCGCGTCAAGAACAAGCAGATGTTCCTGACCTCATCCAGCCCTTTCTTCTTCTCCGGGAAGGTGGTCGACAAGCTGGGACCGGACCGATACCGTGTGCACCACGGCTTTATCACTTCCTGCCAGCTGCCCAAGCCGAAGTGGGAGTTCAATGCCGCCACTTCGGAAGTGGAAATGGGCGAGGATGCGCGCATGCATCACGCCACCCTGCGCATCCACGGCATTCCGGTCTTCTATTTCCCCTATGCCGAGCACCCGATTGACAATCTGGGCCGCAAAAGCGGCTTTCTGATTCCGGTGATTGGCCTTTCCAACACCCGCGGCACCATACTGGGCGACGGGTTTTACTGGGCCATCAATCGCAGTTCCGACGCAACCATAGGGGCAGAGTTGTACTCCAAGAGGGGCTGGGCACAGCATGGCACCTATCGCTCCATCGGGTACAAATACCGTTTTCAGGCGGAGTACTTCGGCGTCATCGATTCCAAAGGCTATCCCGGCACCGGCCAAAACCAGGGGGGCGAAGAAGCCAAGTTCAACGGCGACTTCAGCCTGCCATACGATTCTCGCGGCGTGATCGCGGTCGATTACTTGAGTTCCTACATTTTCCGCCTGGCGTTTGGCGCAGAGCTTTGTGGATGCCGTGAACTCGGAGGTGCGTTCGGCTGGATTCATCAGCAAGAGCTGGTCCGGGAATTTCGGTGCCCTGCTGATCTCGCGCTACCAGAACTACCAGAGCGCCACGCAAGGCGACGTCATCGACATCGCTCATACTCCGAGTTTGCAGATGGCGGGAGTTGAGAAACCCATCGGCAGCACGCCCTTCATGTATGCCTACGATCTCGCGGGAGAGGGATTATCCCGCCACGAGCCGGGATTTCAGACGGCATCGGTCGTTGGCCGCGCCGATGTCCACCCCTGGTTCAGCATGCCGGAGTTTTTGCACGGTTGGACGCTGCGCCCCGAGCTCGGCCTGGATGAAACGTTTTACACCCAGCAACTGCAGCCGGGCACGAGCACATCGCTGCCCAGAGCCGTAAGCGATTCCATAAACCGCAATGTGCTGCACACCTCGATGGAAATCCGGCCTCCAACGGTTTCGAAAATCTTCGATCGCAAACTGTTCGGTTACGTCTTCAAGCATACGGTTGAACCCAGCGTAACTTACCGCTACCAAACCGGAATCAGACAATTTCAGCAACATTATTCGCTTCGACTATCGCGACATACTGGCGAATACCAATGAAGTGCAGTACGGCGTGATGAACCGGCTCTATGCAAAGAAGAGTACGTCGGAAGCGAAGTGCTACCGGCAGCCGAAGTACGTGGAGCGGGTGGCGGGGGTTGGGCTGCCCGAAATCACCGAAGAGCAGAAGAAGCAAGGCTACTGCGATGACCAGCAAGGTGCGGCGCGAGAAGTCTTGAGCTGGGAAATCACCCAGAAGTACTTCATGGACACGACCTTCGGCGGGGCACTGGTTAACGGTTCACGCAACGTGTTCGACAGCTCCGACGAGCTTACCGGGATCGCCTTTCTCTATCAGCCGCGCCGTTTCTCGCCGATCGTCTCGCGCCTCAAATGGCTGGACAATAACAACGACCTGCAGTGGGCCTTCGACTACGACACGGTCACGGGACAGATAAATGCCAGCACGATTCTTGCTGGTCATCGCATCGGAAACTGGTATATCAACGCAGGGCAGCTCTACCTCAACATTCCGGCTTCGATCGTTGTCGGCGGCACCACCATTCCGGCCAACACCCTGAACCAGTTCCGCCTGCAGCTGCTCTATGGCAACATCAGTCGTTTGGGCTTCAACGCCGGCGCTAACGTCGGCTATGACTACGAGTTGAAGCAGATCCAATACTCGGGAGCGCAGGCGACCTACAACTGGGATTGCTGCGGCGTCACCTTCGAGTACAAACGTTGGGCCCTGGGGTCGGTTCGCAACGAGAACTATTACCGCTTTGCCCTGAGCCTGGCGAATTTTGGCACCTTCGGCACCATCCGGCGGCAGGACAGAATCTACTAGCCCGCGATCCCCCAGCCCGCCTTGTGTCATACAATGGGCCCATGTCAGCTCCGTCCTCCAACCTCACCGCGGAACCCGAGTCTCTCGCCGTCAAGGAACGGGAATTCCTCCGCTTGCTGCGCTCGTACGGGCAGGTGATGGTGGCCTACTCCGGAGGTGTGGACTCCGCCTATCTGGCGTGGGCGGCCCACCGTGAACTGCGCGAGAACATGATCGCCGTGCTGGCCGATTCGCCCAGCCTGGCCCGCTCGCAAATGCACGACGCGCTCGCCTTCGCCGAAGAACAAGGCATTCCGCTGCGTATCGTCAATACCGGTGAGATGGACCGGCCCCGAGTACCGCCGCAACGACGCGGCGCGCTGCTTCCATTGCAAAGACGAACTGTTCACCGTTATGGAAAACTTCCGCGTACGATTGGCGTTCCAGACCATTGCCTACGGCGTGAATGTTGACGACCAGGGCGATTACCGCCCCGGGCAGCAGGCCGCGCAGCAACACCAGGTGGCGGCTCCGCTGCTCGAGGCTGGATTGACCAAGAGCGACATCCGGCAACTTGCGCAGACAGCAGGCCTGCGGGTCTGGGACAAACCTGCTTCCGCCTGTCTGTCCTCGCGCATCGAGTACGGCCGGCCAGTGACGCAGGAGGCGCTGCGGGTAGTAGAACATGGTGAAGATGCATTGCGAGCCTTGGGATTTCGCCAGTTTCGCGTTCGCCATCATGGCGACATCGTGCGCATTGAGATTGCCCGCCTAGAACTGCCCCGCGCCATGACGCCGGCGATGGCGGCCGAGTTCACCCGCATCTTCAAAGCACTGGGATTTAAGTATGTCACCCTCGATCTGGAGGGCTTCCGCTCGGGATCGATGAATGCGATCCTGGCGATTGACAATCTGCGAAAACCCTCAGCCGGATAGCAGCCCGCACTAGTGTGGCGTCCCGGAAGTTTGCAGACTAACTCGACGTTGTTTTGAAAGGGCACGGCTTCAGCCGTGCCGCAAAAGCGCGTTCATGGGTGCGGCTTTAGCCGCTGAGGTGACGCCGTTCTCCGCAATGCCGCTGTTTAGAGTGATGGCACGAACTTGCGGAACGCCATCTAGTCGTCCATGAGATAATCAAAGATTCAATGCTCTCCTTCGAAGGTATCTGGTATTTGCTGATGAGACGTCTAGCCGTCGTATTTCTACTGGTCTGCGCCGGCTGCTCGGCGCAGTCCACTCCGCCCACAAACCCGTCCACTACTCCCGTCGCTTCTACGGCGGTGGCTCCCCTCACGCCGGAACTGAAGCTGCGCATCGAGCGCCAGGTGCGGGCACAGTATGAGCTTCCTGCCGACGTAGGCGTGAGCGTAACCGACCCACGTCCCAGCGACGTGGTGGGCTATGACAGCGTGACACTTACTTTGAGCGGGCATGGCAAAGAGCAGAAGCTTGATTTTCTGCTGTCCAGGGACGGAAAGACCCTGGCCCGCATGACCAAGATCGATCTGACGCGCGACATCTACGCCGAGCGGATGAACAAGATCGACGTGCAGGGGCGGCCTGTGCGCGGCAATCCTAACGCCAAGGTCACTATCGTCAACTTCGATGACTTTGAATGCCCGTTCTGCTCGCGCATGCATGCCACCCTGATGCAAGAGATCCTGCCGCAATATGGCGACCGCGTGAAGATCATCTACAAGGACTATCCCCTGCCCATGCATCCTTGGGCCAAGCGGGCGGCCAATGACGCCAACTGCCTCGCCAAGGAAAGCGGCGAAGGCTTTTGGGAGTTCGCCGACTACGTGCATGCCAACCAGCGAGAAATCAGCGGTGACAAGGGGCTCGATCATGCCGACGCCGCGTTAGACAAGCTGGCGGTGGACTTCGGGAAGAAAAACGGCGCTGATGCCAACCGCCTGCAGGCGTGCATCAAGCAACAGCCCGATACCACCTTGAAGGCATCGATGAGCGAGGCTGAGTCCGTGGGCGTAAATGCTACCCCGACCATGTTTATCAACGGCCAGCGGCTGGAAGGTGCGGTCGATCCCGATGACGTTCGTGCCGTCCTCAATGAGCAGCTCAAGGCGGCGGGAATCCAACCCCCGGCAGCTCCGCCGTCCACTGGCGCCGACGCCAAGCCGGCGTCAAAGTAGTCGCGCACAGCGGAAATTCGTTGCAAAGCGTAGTTTTGCCGGCTCACGACAACGCGCAGGAGGTAGGAAGACTTGAAACTGGACCGCGAGGGTAAACGTAGCCTCCGGATGATTGCGGTTGTCACTGCGGCTCTCATCCTGCTGCTGTCAGCGATTGGGTGCAACACCAACAAGGGCGGGGAAGGCGTCATGGCCAGCGTTAACGGCCGAACCATCTCCCGTACGGAAGTTGACAAGTACTACAACAACCAGACCGCCGATGCTCCCCAGAAGCCGACCGATGAGCAGGCCGACAGCCTGCGCCTGAGTATTCTGAAGGAGTTGATCGATAACGAAATTCTCATGCAGCGCGCTGAGAAACTTGGACTGCTGGCCACCGATGATGAAGTGAACGCCAAGCTAGCCGAGATCAAGGCACCGTTCAGCCAGGAAGAGTTCGACAAGCGGCTTAAAGCCCGCGGCATAACCTTGGACGACTTCAAGCGCGACCTGCGCCGCTCGCTCACCGTCGAGAAGGTCCTGAACAAGGAAGTCACGTCCAAGATCAATATTTCCGACAGCGACATCACCAACTACTACAACCAGCACAAGGCCGAGTTCAACCTCATCGAGCCCCAATACCATCTGGCGCAAATCCTGGTCACCACCCAACCGAATCCGCAGGTAAAGAACGCCGGCAAGGCGCAGAGCGAGCCCGAGGCCCGCAAGAAGATCCAGATGATACAGAACCGGCTCGACAGCGGCGAAGACTTCGCCTCAGTTGCCATGGCCTATTCCGAGCAGCCGGAGACCTCGCAGAACGGCGGCGACCTGGGCTTTATTCCGGAGTCGTCGTTGAAGGGAGACAAGTTCGCCTTCGACGCCATCAACAAGCTCAAACCCGGACAGTACACCCCTGTGCTTCCGGTGGCCGATCCCAATAGCCACCAGATCTACGGTTACCGCGTGGTCCGCCTCATCAGCAAGGAAGCGGCCGGGCAGCGCGAGTTGGGTGACCCTCGAGTGCAGCAGGCGATTCGTGAGCAACTGCGCGACCGCCGCGAACAGTTGCTGAAAGCGGCTTATTACGACGTCATCCGGGATCAGGCAAAGATCGAGAACTATTTTGCCGAAGAGATCCTGAAGAAGGCCGGGACCAACAAATAGCGGCTCATTCCAGCGCTTTGCCCAGCGCCGCCCGCGCCAGGATTCGCGTCGAATCCAGGGTTGGCAGCGGTGACAAGCGCTCGTCCACGATCAGTGGAATTTCGGTGCATCCCAGCACCACGGCGTCGCAGCCTTCGTTCTTCAATCTCGCGATGACCTGCCGGAAATAGCCGCGCGATTCATCGGTGAAAATTCCATTCACCAACTCGTCCATGATGATCTGGTCGATGCGCGCGCATTCCTCCGCCTGCGGTAACAGGTACTCGATGTCTCGTGACTGCAGCCTCTCGGGATAGACCGGACCTGCCATCGTGTATTTCGTTCCCGTGATCGCCAGCTTGCGGAAGCCGCGGGACTGCGCTACGGCAGCCACCTCTTCGACGATGTGCAGCCAGGGCAGCGGCGACCTGGGCTCGACCAGCGCAAAGGCGCGGTGGATGGTGTTGTCGGGGGAGATCAGAAAATCAGTCCCCGTCTTCGCCAATTTGTTGGCCGAAGACAGCATGAGATCGGCCACCGCCTCCCAGTCGCCGGCGTAGATGCAATCCATGTAATCGGCCAAGCAGTGGGTGTGCATCGAGACTTCCGGGTGCCGGTGCCTTCCCATCAGGGCCGGCGCTTCGTCGCAAATGGTGCGATAGCAGAGCGCAGCCCCTTCCGCACTGCAGGCAACAATTCCGATGTGTTTAGGCATGATCTTTGTTGGCTGATTTTAGAACTTCGACAGGAACTCCTGCTTGCGGCCCTCGGGCAAAAACGAGGCGCGGAACGAATTCTTAGCCAACTCGCGTAGTTGGTCTTCGCTGAAGCCGAAGGTCTCCTGTGCGATTTCATATTCGCGCAGCAGCGACGTGCGGAACATGTCCGGGTCGTCCGTGTTCAGCGTTACCATGACTCCCGCCTCGAAAAGCTTGCGCACGGGATGCTCTGCTAGAGACGAACAGGAGCCGGTAAGCAGGTTGCTGGTGACGCAGGCCTCGATGGGGATGCGGTTGGCCGCCAGATAGCGCACCAGCTCGGGATCGTCGATCGCACGTAAACCATGCCCGATGCGGTCCGCCTTGAGCTCGCGCAGCGCGCCCCAGATTGATTCCGCCCCAACGGTTTCTCCGGCGTGGACGGTTAGCCGGAGGCCGTTGTCGCGAGCCACTTGGTAGACCTCACGGAATTGTTCAGGACCGGCGCGTCGTTCATCGCCGCCGAGTCCGATGCCGATCACATTGCGATCTTGGCAGCGAATCGCCTCCTCGACCACGCGCCGTGCTGCCTCCACGCCGAAATGCCGCACCGCGTCGAAGATCCAGAGCAGCGACAGGCCGAAATCTCGCTCGCCGCGCGCGCGTCCCCGCTCCAGGCCTTCGAAGAGCGGTGTGAACTCGCCGCCGCGCCAGTGCACCACTCCAACCGAGACGTACACCTCCGCATGTAGAACATTCTGCGCGTGCAGCTTTTGCATCATGCGGTAGGCGATCAGTTCGTAGTCGTCGGCGGTACGCAGGCGCTCGGTCACTGCCTTAAAAGCCAGCAGAAAACCAGTAAAGTTCCGGTACTGGTAGAGCGCGTGAGCGTCTTCTTCCGTGAAGACGCGGCCGCTGTCTTCGATGTTGGTGTAGCGGTTGTTCTCGGTCGAAAGCGGCGTCGGATGCCGTCGGCTCAGCTCCGCCAGCGTCGGCGGATCGACCGTGCCTTCCAGATGCAGGTGCAGCTCTGCCTTGGGAAGACAGCCGATGAAATCACTAGGCGAGTGGTCAGACGAGTTGTCCATCCAGTATGCCGCTACCGTTTGCCCGCCGCCGCGACCTTGCGGTCCTCGGGGCAGAACTCGCTGTGGTTGCGGCTGTAGAGCATGTACACAGTCAATCCGATTGCCAGCCACACGAAGAAGCGCAGCCAGGTGAGAATCGGCAGACCCGCCATGAGGAGCACGCAGAACATAACGCTGAGAATGGGCGCAGCCAGGCCGCCCGGAGCCCGGAATCCACGCCTCCGCTCCGGCTGCTTGTAGCGCAGGATGATCACCCCGATCGAGACCAGCACGAAGGCAAACAGCGTTCCAATGTTCGACAAATCCGCCAGCGTTCCGATATCGAGAATTCCGCCCGGAATGCCAACCAGGAATCCGGCGATCCAGGTCGCAGTCGATGGCGTCCGGAACCTGGGATGCACATGACTGAACAACTTGGGCAGCAGGCCGTCGCGCGACATGGCAAACCAGACCCGCGCCTGTCCCAGTTGGAACACCAGCAGCGACGAGATCATCCCCATCATCGCGCCGAACAGCACCGCCAGCCGCGTCCAGTGCAAGGTGTGCGATCCGGTCAGCAGCGTCAGCTTCTTCATGCTGTTGACCACCGGGGCGGCATCGTCGAGCAGCGTCTTCCAGTTCACGATGCCGGTCAGTACCACGGCGACCGAAATGTACAACAGAGTGCAGACGATCAGCGTGGCGATGATGCCGATGGGGAGATCGCGTTGCGGATTGCGGGCCTCTTCCGCAGCCGTGGAAACCGAATCGAAGCCGATGTAGGTGAAGAAAATGATCGAGCCGCCGGTGAGCACGCCCGACCACCCTTCCGGAGCAAACGGATGGTAGTTGGACGGGTGGATGAAGCGCATGCCCGACGAAGACGAAGGCCAGGATGGCCGATATTTTCAGGATCACCATCACATTGTTGGCCTCCGCCGATTCGCGGATGCCGCGCACCAGGACGACCGTCAACAGCATAACGATGAGAAACGCCGGAATGTTGAAGCCGAAATGCCAGCCCGGCGCGTACAGCACGTCACCCTTCAGGTCGCTCAAACCGGACGGCAGATACGCGGGCGAAATCCAGCGCAGGGACGGATGCCATCCGAACCAGTCGAATCCGTCGACCAGGTGGGCGGCGAAACCCACGCTCACCGCCATGTTGCTCACGGCATATTCCAGGATAAGGTCCCAGCCGATGATCCAGGCGATCAACTCTCCCATGGTGGCGTAGGTGTAGGTGTAGGCGCTGCCCGCAATGGGGATCATCGACGCCAGTTCGGCGTAGCAGAGCGCGGTGAATAAACAGACGATCGCGACCAACACCAGCGACAACGCGAGCGCCGGCCCCGCGCCCGGACGCCCCAGCGTTGCCGAGTGATGGATGATGTAGTCGGCGAGCGGGGCGTTCAGGATCGACGAAGTATCGAACTTTTGTCCGGCAATCGCTGTGCCGATTACGGTGAAAATGCCCGATCCGATGACGGCGCCAATGCCCAAGGCTGTGAGCGACCACGGGCCGAGCGTCTTTTTTAAGCGATGTTCGGGCTCCTCCGAATCGGAGATGAGCTTATCGATGGACTTGCACGCGAATATTTGGGTCGCCAGCGTGGTGCTCCCGGGAGTGCGGTATCCGTGTCTCCGAATTCAAACAGAAAGTACAGGCATGGGCAAGTAGAAGCCGCACTGATCAGTGCTCGTCCTTGTACACCACCCCGCCCTTCATCACGAACTTCACCCGCTCCAGCAACGTCACGTCCTGCAATGGGTCGCCGTCCACTGCGATCAGGTCGGCGAAGTGGTTGGGCTCGATGGTCCCGACGCGATCGGACCAGCCCAGCAGGTCCGCATCGTTCACCGTGGCGGCCTGGATCGCCTGCAGCGGCGTCAGTCCCAGCTTCACCATGACCGCGAACTCGTGCGCGTTGAGGCCGTGCGGATAGACCGCTGCATCGGTTCCGAAGCCCACTTTCACGCCGCTGGCGAAGGCATGCGCGATGTTCTTGCGCGCGGCGGGAATCACTTCCTGCGCCTTGGCCAGCATCTGCGGCGGCATGCCGGTCTTGGCCGCGTTCTCAATCATCCAGTCGCCGAGGTAGAGCGTCGGGACCAGGTACGTTCCGTGCTGTTTCATGGCTGCGATGCCCGCATCGTCGATATACGACCCGTGCTCGACGGAATCCACCCCCGCCTCGGCGGCCCAGCGGATGCCTTCCGCTCCGTGCGCGTGTGCCGCCACCTTGCGGCCGAGCCGGTGGGCGTCGGCCACGATGGCGCGCAACTCCTCCTGCGTGTACTGCGAATGTTGCGGATTGTCGCCTAACGAGAGCACGCCGCCGGTCGCACAAATTTTGACCACGTCGGCTCCGTACTTGATGACCTCGCGGACCTTGTGCTGCACGTTCTCAACGCCGTCGGCGACGCCGTCGGCAGTCGCGTGATACTCGTACGGCAGCAGATTGTTATCGCAATGCCCGCCGGTGATTCCCAGGGGAGGCCCGCTGGCGTCGATGCGCGGCCCCGGCACGTCGCCCGCATTGATGGCGTCACGCAAAGCAATGTCCGAATATCCTCTGGCTCCAACATTGCGCACGATGGTGAATCCGGCGAGCAAGGTGACGCGCGCATTCTTGGCGCCAATTAGCGCCTCACGCGGGACCGAGATGGCCAGCGTGTCGTATCCGAACCTGGGATTGAAGGTCAGGTGGGTGTGCGCGTCGATCAGTCCGGGCAAAACCGTTTTGCCCGACAGATCTATGACGGTCACGTCCGGGCCGGCACTGGTTCCGTTGTCCGGGCCAACGCTCACGATCTTGTCCTTCTCTATGACGATCGCTTGGTTGGTCAGGGTTTTTCCAGTCTTGACGTCAAGTAGCCGTCCGGCGCGAACGATAGTGCGCGTCGGGGCTGCCGCAGGCTGCTGCGCATGGAGCGTGACGGAGAACAACAGGGCAACAAGGAGGAGAAGCACACTTCGTTTCGACATTTCGCGATGCATCCTCATGGAAGCGCCAAACTGCTATTTGCCTGGCGCCAGGTTCTCTTCGAAATGGTCTTCGATCAGGTGGAACAAATGGGTACGCGCAGCCTTTCCAGCGATGCCGTGCGTCTTGCGCGGGTAAATCATCAGCTGGAACTGCTTGCCCGAGTTGATGAAGTTATTCACCATCTGCACGGTGTTCTGGAAGTGCACATTATCGTCGCTGGTGCCGTGCACCTCGAGCAGGCTGCCCTTCAGGTCGGCGGCGAAATTCACCGGCGAGCTTTTCTTGTAGCTCTCCTCGTTGTCCTTCGGCAGGCCCATGTAGCGCTCGGTGTATATCGAGTCGTAATTGTGCCAGTCGGTCACGGGGGCGACCGATACGCCGGTCTTGAACATGTCGGTATGTTCCAGCGTGTAAAGCGTGAAGTAACCGCCATAGCTCCATCCCCAGAAGCCCAGGCGGCTGCCGTCCAGTTGGGGGAACTCTTGCAGCGCCTGCTTGACTGACGCTATCTGGTCGTTGAATTCGTTCTCGCCGAGGTCGTGCTTTACGGGCAGCACAAAGGCTTTCCCTCGATTCGACATGCCGCGATTGTCGACGTGCAGCACGGCAAACCCCTGGCGGGCGAGAATCTCGTCGAACAGTAGCCCGCCTCCTCCCCAGGCATCGCGCACGGTCTGTACTCCCGGGCCTCCGTAGGGATTCACGATCAGCGGCGCTTTGCCGTTCGCCATCATCGGCCCGCCGCTCGGCAACAAAATGGTTCCCAGAAGCTTGGTTTTGCCGTCCGCCGCGGTGAACTCAACCGCCTTGGGCGCTACCAGGTTGTAACTCTCCACGCTGCGCGGCTGCCAAAATACCGTACAGCTACCTTCGACCGTACAGAGAGACAGTCTGGGAGACGTCATGAGCGCCGAATAGGTGTCAACGTAATATTTGGCGCTGGCCGGTTCGAAAGTCGCCCCGTGCGTTCCATTCTCTTTCGACACGCGATGGAAGTTCTGCCCGTCAAGGCCGACAGCGAAGACGTTCGCCTGCCGCCAGTCCCCTTCGTTGCCCGCGAAGTAGATGACGCCCTGTTTGTCATCCACCGCTTCGATACTCTCGACCTCCCAGTCGCCGCTGGTGAGCTGCTTCACGTTCTGCGCCGGAGCGCTGAGCGGATTCTGCTTATCGAACTGGTACAAGTAAATGTGGCTATGACCGTCGCGCCAACTGATCCAGAGAAAGCGGTCCCCCGATTTGAGCAGCTCGAATTCATGTGACTCAACCCATGCGTCGCTGGTCTCGGTCATCATCAATTGCGATTTGCCGCTATTCACATCGACGAAGTACAGGTCCACCCGGTCCTGAATCCGGTTGAGCACGATGGCCCAAACCATTCCCGGACGCACCCATCCGAAGCGCGGAATGAGAACGTTGGGATCGTTGCCCAACGGCAGACGAGCCAGTGCTGCCGCCGCCCGCAGAGAGCCACTTCATCTTGCCGCCGCCCGAGTTCACCACGGCGAGTCGAACCCCGGGATTGGGGTCGCCTGCCTTGGGGTATTTCTCTTCGTCAACCGTGGGGTGGGTCGGAATCCAATCGGTGATCGGATAGGTCGGGACGTCCTTTTCATTCATCTGCAGAAAGACGATCTGCTTGCCGTCCGGCGACCAGAAATAATTGCTGCGTGCCTCCAGTTCTTCCTTGTACACCCAGTCCACTTCCCCGTTGAGCAGGTCGGAATCGGTGTCCTTGGTAAGCGCCTCTTCCTTGCCGTTGGCGACGTTGCGGACGTAGAGATTGTGCTTGCGCACGTAGGCGACGCGGTCACCGCTGGGCGAAAACTTGGGGTCGCTGCTTGGCTCGTTGCTGGAAGTGAGCTGCAAACCGGTGCCGCTGTCGAGGTGGTAGAGCCAGAGCTGGCCATTCGAATCGAATAGCAGGTTCTTCGAGTCGGGCGACCAGAGATAGGCCGCCACCGAGTAACGCTGCCGGTTCTCCTTCTGGCGCTCATCCTTAATGGAGCTGATCGGCGGAGCCAGCGACGCCAGCTTCTCGCTGGTCACCAGCACCGCCGGCTTGGGGTTGCTGGGATCGAGGTAATACAGCGCGCCATTCTCCCCGCTGTCATCCCGCTGCACAAACGCCACCCGTGAGCCGTCGGGCGCCCACGTGATCGATTCAGGAGCGCGGCCGAGCACTCCCCCATCAGCGAAGATCGCCTCGATGGTCAGTTGCTTGGCGCCTTGCGCCTGGGTCGATCCGGACTCTTGCGCCGGTAATACCAACGGAATCGCTAGAAAGAGGTAGCAGATCAGGGCGAGGCGAAATCTCACAGTTGCTCCCGGGAAAAGAATTGTGAAATTGTCGAGTTTATAACAGGAGCTTGGGTCTGGCTCAATGCGGGTTGTCTTTCGGGTTCAGCAGGTTTTGCAGCAGGGCTACCCGTTGGCTCGTTACCCAGGCCTCTTCCAGCGCAAATTCTGTCGGATACATGCTGCCGTAGGCCTGCTTATTGGCCGCGGGAAAGGCTTCCTGCATGTGCGCATCGCGGAACGCGATCCAAGCCCGCTGCGCCGCTCTGGTCTTGCTGGTCGCGCTGGGATCGTTCTTACGCGCCTGCAACAGCGCCTGGTAGACGCGGTTCAGCTCCCCATCAGCCCGTTTGAACTCGTCGCCGGCGCACTGGTTTATTTCCATCTGTGTATTGGCGGCGCCGGCACACTTCGTGTAGTCAGCGCTGTAGGTTTGCCCCCACAACGGCGAACTGAGCAGGACCATGCTGATGGCAAGCGGAACTGCGCGCATGACGGCACCTCGGCGAATGGAGTTTGTTTATTCTACTTGGGAGTGCCGGACCGGGCGACGGAAAGGTATGACGAGTAGTGTGAGAACCAGGCTTGGATTGCCGCGCGTAGCCGCCATAGAACTACAACGTAAGGTTGGGACGCGACGAACGGCCGGCCTCTTTGCTGCGTGCTAGAATCCCATCAGGTTCCGCCTCGCGTTCCGATGAATTCCAATCTGCAAAATCTGATCGCCCTGCAACAGGTCGACGCGCAAATCGCGGCTTTAAAGGCCGAAATCGCTGCGCTTCCCAGGCATGTGCAGCAGATCGAAGCCAAGCTGGCCGGCTCCAGGACCAGGGTCGAAACGGCGCAGGCCGCCATGAAGGCCGACGAGACCACCCGTCGCAAGCACGAGTCCGATATCCAGGACCAGCAGCAGAAAATCAGCAAGTACCGCGACCAGTCGCTGAACGTCAAGACCAACCAGGAGTACAAGGCGCTGATGGAAGAGATCAAGTTCGCCGAGGACAAGATCGCCGCCTCCGAAGACAAGATCCTCGAAATCATGGTCGCGACCGACGTGCGCAAGGCCTCGCTGAAGGAAGCCGAAGCCGCCCTCAAGGCCGACGCCGCCGAGAACGAGCAGGAAAAAGAGGCTGCCCGGCTGCGAACCGCGGAAGATGAGAAGCAACTGGCGGAGCTCACCGAGCAGCGGAAGACAGTTGCGGGCCGGCGTCAGCGACGACGTGCTGCGTCACTACGACCGGGTGCTGAAGCTGCGCGGCTCCGCGCTCGCTGCGGTGCACGATGACCAGTTGTGCTCGGTCTGCCGCGTCATGCTGCGTCCCCAGGTTTTTCAGGAAGTGCTGACCAACGAGCAGTTCATTACCTGCGATTCCTGTAATCGCATCTTGTACTTTGTCCCGCCGCCGCCCAAGCCGGAAGAGAACCAGGACGCTCAGCCGGCTCAAGACTTCCCATGCGCCGGACACGGAAACCCCAGCAGAGCCAGCCGACCCACCCGGCGAAACCGCCGCGCAATAACGACCTCATTGATCTCCAGCATTTAAGATAGGCGGTCTACCCTTCCATGGCCGCTGCCGATTTCATCCCCGTGATCGCCGTCACCTCGCGCGGAGCCGCCAGGCTCAAAGCCGGGCATCTCTGGGTCTATCGCTCCGACCTGGTGAAGGATTCTGACGCTCCGCCTGGCTCACTGGTTCAGGTGCGCGACGAGCGCGGACGTCGTCTAGGCTCGGCGTTGTACAGCAGCGCGTCGCAGATCGCGATTCGGCTGCTTTCGTCGGAAACAGTCAGCGAGGCGGAACTGCCAGGCCTGGTCGTGGACAGAATCGCCACGGCGGTCGACTTCCGCCGCAAAGCCGCTCACGACACCGATTCCTATCGCGTTGTCTTCAGCGAAGCCGACCTGCTGCCCGGGCTCATCGTCGACAAGTACAACGACATCCTGTGCATGCAGGTGTTGACGCAGGCCTTCGATCGGGAAGACCTCCGCCAGACGGTCATCGAATCTCTGGCCCAGCACTTTCCCGATGCGAGTTTGCTGGAGCGGGTCGACCCGCGCATCCGCGAGTTGGAGCAGCTATCTCCGCGCGAGACGCAACTGCTGCGCGGCGACCGCTCGAAAACAATCTTCACCCTGAACGGCGTGCGCTTTCACTTCGATGGGCTCGCCGGGCAGAAGACTGGGGCCTTCCTCGACCAGCGCGAGAACTACGCCGCCGCCGCGCGCTGGGCCCACGGCGACGCCCTTGACTGCTTCACCTACCAGGGCGGCTTCGCCCTCCATCTGGTCCGAGTTTGCCAGAGCGTCACCGCCGTCGACAGCTCACGCCCGGCCCTGGAAGTGGCCGAACAGAACGAGGCACTGAACCGTGACCAGCACCACAGTGGCGAGATCGAATGGATCGAGGCCAACGCCTTCGACGTGCTCAAGGACTACGCCACCGCTGGCCGCCAGTACGACACCATCGTTCTCGATCCGCCCGCCTTCGCCAAGACCAGGCGCGCCGTCCCCACCGCCCTCAAGGGCTACAAGGAGCTTAACCTGCGAGCCCTGAAGATGCTGCGGCCGGGTGGGGTGTTGGTGACGTGCTCCTGCTCCTTCCACGTCAGCGAGCAGGAGTTCCTCGACATGCTGGGTTCGGCCGCCAGCGACACGGGCCGCCGCTTACGGCTGCTGGAGAAGCGCGGCGCATCCCTGGATCATCCCGCGCTGGCGAACGTGCCAGAGACGGCCTATCTCAAGTGCATCCTGTGCCAGGTCCAACCGTGGAGTTGAAGGGGAGCTGACGTCGCAGGCCGCCGAAAAAGTCGGATCTACGATGGATTAGAATGGAACACGTATGTCGCAATATATTCAATAACTTGGGCTACGACAGCAGTATTCTCGATTCCAATACTTGACAATAACACACTAATATTTTATGCTTCCTTTACGCTAACTTAAGCATCCAAGTTAGCGAGGGTCTTTATCGGACCTAAGACATTTTGGAGGTACGGAACCATGACTGTTTTGACTCGTTGGGATCCCTTTCGTGAATTGAATGCTCTGCAGAACCGCATGAATCGCCTGTTTGAAGAGCAGTACGGCGGTGGCCGGGAAGAGTCGCTGACCGCAGGTGCTTTCGTGCCGCCGGTCGATATCTACGAGGACGAGCACGGCATCCAGTTAAAGCTGGAAGTTCCCGGCATCGAAGAGAAGGACCTCGACATCAAGGTCGAGAACAACGTGCTCACCGTGACCGGCGAGCGCAAGTTCGAGAAGGAACAGAAGGAAGAGAACTTCCACCGCATCGAGCGGCGCTATGGCAGCTTCACCCGGTCGTTCACGCTGCCCAACACCGTGGACACCGACAAGATCACCGCTGACTATGGCAATGGTGTTCTGAGTGTTCATCTGGCGAAGCGGGCGGAAGCCAAGCCCAAGCAGATCAAGGTGGACATCGGCCAGAAAGCAATCGAGGGCAAGCAGGGTGCGGTGAGCACCGGAAAGTCCCCCGACAAGGCAGCCTGATCGGGCTTCGTTCTTCGGGGCGAGATTCCCGAAGGAGACATACTGAGTAGTTGGAGAGGGGAGGCGCATATTTCTTATGCCTCCCTTTTTCTTCGACGGTCGCCCAGCGACGTGAGTTTTTGCTTGAATTGGGCGGATGACGACTGGGCCACAAAGAGTCATACTCTTGGCTGTGAGAGCTGTGAGGTCCCTTTGCTCCAGGCCGGGCACGACGGTGAATTGACCGCTGATGACTGAATGATTTGAGGTTTGAACATGGCAATTCGATGGGACAAGTTAACGGTGAAGGCGCAGGAGGCGATGCAGCGCGCGAACGATATCGCCAGCGAGCATGGCAATCCTGAACTGCAGCCCGTGCACATTCTGGCGGCGCTGGTCGAAGACCGCGAAGGCATAGTTGCTCCGCTGCTGGAGCGCGTGGGGCTTCATGTGCCTGCAGTAGAAACCGAGCTGCAAGGCGAAATCAATCGCCTGCCCAAGGTTTCAGGCGCGGCGCTGCCCAGGCGCATCTTTCCGACGCCGCCTCGCGCATGCTCGAGGATGCCTTCAAAGAGGCCTCGAATTTCAAGGACGAATTCGTTTCGACCGAGCACCTGCTGCTGGCGATCACCAGGATGAAGCGCGACCCGGCGCAGGAGATCCTCAAGCGCGGAGGCGCGACCTACGACAACATTCTGCGTGCCCTCACCGCCGTGCGCGGCAATCAGAAAGTCACCGACCAGAATCCGGAGGCGAAGTACCAGGCGCTGGAGCGTTACGCTCGCGACCTGACCGAACTGGCGCGGCGCGGCAAGCTCGATCCCGTGATTGGCCGCGACGAGGAAGTGCGTCGCGTGGTGCAGGTGCTGTCGCGCCGTACCAAGAACAATCCGGTGCTCATCGGCGAGCCGGGCGTCGGCAAGACCGCCATCGTCGAAGGCCTCGCGCAACGCATCATTTCCGGTGACGTGACCGAGCAGCTCAAGAACAAGCGGGTCGTCTCGCTCGACCTGGCCTCGATGCTGGCGGGCGCGAAGTATCGCGGCGAGTTCGAAGATCGCCTGAAAGCCGTACTGAAGGAGATCGAGGAGTCGGACGGAAAGATCATCCTGTTCATCGACGAACTGCACACCCTGGTGGGAGCCGGCGCCGCCGAAGGTGCGATCGACGCTTCCAACATGTTGAAGCCGGCGCTGGCGCGCGGCGAACTGCGCGCTATTGGCGCAACCACCCTGAACGAATACCGCAAGTACATCGAGAAAGATGCAGCTCTGGAGCGGCGCTTCCAGCCGGTATTGGTGGGCGAGCCGACGGTGGAAGATACCATCGCTATCCTGCGCGGGCTGCGCGAGAAGTACGAAGTCCATCACGGCGTCCGCATCAAGGACTCGGCCATTGTGGCGGCAGCGACTTTGTCGCATCGCTACATTACCGACCGCTTCCTGCCGGACAAGGCGATCGACCTGATCGATGAAGCCGCGGCTTCGCTGCGCATCCAGATCGACTCCATGCCAACCGAGATCGACCAACTGGAGCGGCGCGCGACGCAGCTCGAAATCGAGCGCCAGGCGCTGAAGCGCGAAGACGATCCGAACTCGCGCGAGCGGCTGGCGGCGGTTGAAAAAGAGCTGGCGCAGATCAAGGAGCAGTCGAACGCGCTGAAGGCGCGCTGGAAGCAGGAAAAAGAAAGCATCGCCAAGGTGCGCGAGCTGAAAGAGCGCATCGAGCAGCTCAAGATGCAGGAGCAGGACGCCACCCGCAAGGGCGACTACAACCGTGCCGCGCAGATCAAGTACGGCGAGCTGCCCCAGATCGAAGCGGAAATGAAGAAACTCAGCGCGCAGATGGACGGCAAGCAGTCGCGCATGCTGAAAGAAGAGGTGGACGAGGAAGACGTCGCCCGGATCGTCAGCCGGTGGACGGGCATTCCGGTATCGAAGATGCTCGAGGGCGAAGTGCACAAGCTGGTCACCATGGAAGACCGTTTGCGGCAGCGCGTGATCGGGCAGGACGAAGCTTTGTCGCGCGTGGCCAACGCCATCCGGCGCTCGCGCGCCGGGCTGAGCGATCCGCGGCGGCCCATCGGGTCGTTCATTTTCCTGGGCCCGACAGGCGTGGGAAAGACCGAGCTGGCGCGCGCTCTCGCCGAATTTCTCTTCGACGACGAGCACGCTATGATCCGCATCGACATGTCGGAGTACATGGAGAAACATTCGGTGTCGCGGCTCATCGGCGCACCCCCGGGATACGTGGGGTACGACGAAGGCGGTCAGTTGACCGAGGCGGTGCGGCGGCGCCCGTATGCAGTGGTGCTGTTCGACGAGATCGAGAAGGCGCATCCCGACGTGTTCAACATCTTCCTGCAGATCATGGACGATGGGCGGTTGACCGACGGCAAGGGCCGCAACGTCGACTTCAAGAACACCATCATCATCATGACGTCGAACATCGGATCGACGTACCTGCAGGCCGCAGGTGGTAATCCGGAGCGGCAGGAAGAGGCGCACCAGCGCGTGATGGAGGCGCTGCAGGCGAACTTCAAGCCCGAGTTCCTGAACCGCGTGGATGACATCATCTTCTTCAATCCGCTGGGCAAGGAGCAGTTGACGAAGATCGTGGACCTGCGGCTGACGGACCTGCGCAAGCTGCTGGCGGATCGCAAGATCACGCTGGAGCTGACGCCGGCGGCGAAGGAGCTGATCTTCACCGAAGGGTACGATCCGGCGTACGGCGCGCGTCCGCTGAAGCGGGCCATCCAACGGCTGGTGCAGGACCCGCTGGCGCTGAAGATCCTCGACGGCGACGTGCTTCACGGCGACCGCGTGGCGGTGGATGCTGACAAGAAAGAGCACAAGCTGACGTTCAAGGTAGCGGCGCGAGCGGCCGAGCCGGAAGCCGTAGCGAGCCGGTAAGGTCCCGGGAGCACCTATTTCAACCGGGACGACGGATGTTCTCACGCCGCCCAAAGCCTGTAGCGTGAGTGACGACCGTCGCACGGCTGGAAGCGTCGCAACCACCCATCCGCCGGAGGTTTATCATCCGAACGGTTGTGAGTTTCCGATGCATGAACTGGGGATAGCGGCGTCGATACTCGATTGCGTGCAGGCGGAAGCGAAGAAGCATCCGGACTCGCGGATTACGAAAGTCGGCATTCGGGTGGGTGAACTGTCGGCGGTGGACGTGGACGCGCTGCAGTTCGGCTTCGAGGCCCTGACCAAGGACACGGAATGGGAGTCGCTAGTTCTCGACATCGAGTCGATCCCGCGGGTGCAGCGCTGCCCGAAGTGTCAGAATGAGTTCCGCATGACCGATTACGATCCGCAGTGCCCGCGGTGCGGCGAGTTCATGACCGAGTGCATCAGCGGCGAACAACTGGATATTGCTTACATGGAAGTGGACGAATGAACCGCGTCGAAGTGGAAAAGAAAGTCCTTAACGAAAACCAGATCCTGGCCGAGCAGCTGCGCGAGCGCTATCGCCAGCACGGCGTTTGCTGTCTCAACCTTATCAGCGCGCCCGGCTCGGGCAAGACGCTGCTGCTGGAGCGCACGCTGGAACGCCTCGACAAGAAGACGCGAGTCGCGGTGCTCACCGGCGACCTGCAGACCGAGAACGACGCCAAGCGGCTGGAGCGCTTTGGATTTCCGGTGAAGCAGATCGTGACCGGCGGGACCTGCCACCTGGACTCGAAGATGATCGGAAATCACCTGGCCGACTGGAATCTCGAGCAGCTCGACTTGCTTATCGTGGAGAACGTCGGCAACCTGGTGTGCCCCTCGAGCTACGACCTGGGCGAAGATGCGAAGATCGTGCTGCTGAGCACCACCGAAGGCGAGGACAAGCCGCTGAAGTATCCCTCGATCTTCTTCAAGTCCGAGCTGATGCTGCTGACCAAGATCGACCTGCTGCCCTACGTGCCCTTCAGCGCCGACCTGGCGAAGGAAAACGCGCGCCGCGTACATCCTCAGATGGAAATCATCGACCTGTCGAGCACGACCGGCGAAGGCCTCGACCGCTGGATGGAATGGCTGCGCAAGCGGCAGCAGCAGAAGGCAGAGAGGGTGCTGGCCAGGTCGGAGGCGTGATGCACGGTTAACGGTGATGCGCATCGCGATCGTCTCCGACATCCACGGCAACCGAACCGCGTTTGAGGCAGTCCTCGCGGATCTGAAGCAAACTTCTCCCGACCTGATCTTCCATGGCGGCGACCTGGCTGACGCCGGATCGAGTCCGGTGGAAATTGTCGATCGCGTTCGCGACCTCGGCTGGCAAGGAGTAGCGGGCAATACCGATGAAATGCTTACCAACCCCGAGTCGCTGCAGGACTTCGCGAAGCGGTCGCCCCGGCTGCAACCGCTTTTTGCCGTAATCGAGGAGATGGCGGCGCACACCCGTGCAGCCCTGGGAGACGACAGGCTGGCTTGGCTGCGCGGCCTCCCCCGCCTACAGATTCATGCTCCGATGGCGCTTGTGCATGCCAGTCCCGAGACTGCCTGGCACGCACCCGCGCCGGAAGCGACCGACGCCGAGTTGCAGTCAGCCTACGGGCCGCTTGGGCAGCCGGTTGCCGTCTACGGTCACATCCACCGCCCGTACATTCGGAGCGTCGCAGCAATGACGGTTGCCAACGCGGGGAGCGTCAGTCTTTCTTACGACGGCGACCGCCGCGCCGCCTACCTCCTGCTGGACGAGTCTCGCCCGGCAATCCAGCGTGTGGAGTATGACCTCGACCGGGAGATTAGCCTTCTCTCCAGCTGCGGTCTACCCCACGCCGACTGGGTTGCGAAGATGCTTGGCAGCGGCTCCTTCCAGATGCCGTGAACAGGCTCCGCGAGTCCGGGTATTCCCTTCCTTGACACACCTGCCCGGCTTCTCTACGGTACTCGGTAGAAGGTCTTAACCTGGAACCCTCGTTGCTTCGCTTGAACGTCCACCTCCGCGGCAAGATCGCCTGCCTGTCTGTCCTCTGGCTGGCGCTATCGTCATTGCTTCTGGCGGAGAAGATCGCCGACATCCACCCGGAAGGCTACGTTACCGATCTGGCTGGCGCTATTCAGCCCGAAACGAAGGAAAAAATCGAGACGCTGTGCGCCGAGGTGCAACAGAAAACCGGAGCGCAGATCGCGGTGGTCACGGTGAACTCGCTGGAGGGTCAGACCAGGGACGACTATGCAGTCGATCTGTACAAACACCTTGGCGTTGGGTCCAAGAAAAACGACGAGGGCGTGTTGCTGCTGGTCGCTCCCAAGGAGCGGCAGTACAAGATTGAGGTTGGATATGGGCTGGAGCCGGTAATCAACGACGCGCGCGCCGGCGATGTGGGACGCTCTATGGTGCCCGAGCTCCGCGCCGGAGATTACAGCGGCGCCATTCTGACCGCATCAACCCAGCTGGCACAAATGATCGCCGCCAGCAAGGGCGTGCAATTGAACGGCATCCCGAACCGGGTCGCCTGCGCCAGCAAGACCGAAAGTGCCCTGGTGGGCGGTGCTGCTCGGCATCTACCTTATTTTCTGGATCATTCGCGCATTGGTCAGGCGTGGTGGCGGAGGCGGACCGGGCTCAGGTATACGCCGCACGGGGCTTTGGTGTGCCGCCGGTGATCTTCATGCCTCCGATGGGCGGACGCGGCTGGGGCGGCGGTTTCGGCGGCAGCTCCGGAGGCTTTGGTGGATTTGGCGGCGGTGGCGGAGGCTTTGGCGGCTTTGGTGGTTTCGGCGGCGGAATGAGCGGTGGCGGTGGTGCTGGCGGTAGCTGGTAGCAGTTTTGCGGAGTGATTCGCGATGAAGAAACCGGAAGGTAAGCTCGAAGAACTGGTGAGGCGGTTGCAGGCCGCGTGCGGCGGCAACCTGGTTTCGGTCGTGCTGTATGGTTCCGCCGCGCGCGAGGACTTTCACGAGCACTACTCGGACGTGAACCTGCTCGTGGTGGTCAAGGAGACCGGGCAGAGCGAGCTGAGCGCCCTGGCGCCGGTCGTCCAGTGGTGGAGCCACGAGGAGAAATTACGGCCCCCGCAGATCATGACCCACCAGGAGCTGAGCGAGTCGGCGGACGTCTTCGCCATCGAGCTGCTGGACATCAAGCAATCTCACAAAACCCTGTTCGGCGATGACGTAGTGAGCGCGATCGAGGTGCCGATGAACCTGCACCGGGTGGAGGTGGAGCACGATCTGCGCACCACCCTGCTCCGCTTGCGCCATCACCTGCTGCTCACTCCCGCGAACCAGGAGGAGATGCGACTCATCCTGGCCAAGTCGGCCAGCAGCGTGCTCACGCTGTTCCGGCATGCCTTGATCGCGTTGGGCGAGACCCCTCCCTATGACAAAACCAAGTTGCTGGAGCATGCGGCAGAGGTGTTTGGGTTCAACGTGGCCTCGTTGCGGTCGGTCCTGGAGTTGCGAGACAATCCCGAACGCAGCGAAGATCTGCTGACGCTATACCACGCTTACATGAGCGCCATCGGCCGGGTCGCCCACGAGTTGGATGTCAGGCAGCCGAAGCGGCACTGGCACAAGGTTCCCCAGAGTTGACAACCGGTAATCATCCGTAGTGAAGAATTTGCAGGAAAGCGAGACTCCACATGAAAAAGGGATTGATCGTTCTCATCATCATCGTGTTGCTTTTGGTGTGGTTCGGCAGCATGTTCGTGAGCCGTCGCAACGAGATGGTGCGCAAGAGAGAAACTGTAAACGCTGCGTGGTCGCAAGTCGATGTGGTGCTGCAGCGGCGGGCCGACCTGATCCCCAACCTGGTGGAGACGGTGAAAGGGTTCGCGACGCACGAGGAAAAGGTTTTCGGCGATATCGCTGCAGCCCGCGCTGCATTGATTGGCGCCAAGACGCCGGAGGACAAGATTGCCGCAAACGGCCAGTTGGACGGGGCGCTGGGCCGCCTGTTGGTTGTCGTCGAGAACTATCCGCTACTACGTTCCAATGAGAACTTCTTGCGCTTGCAGGATGAACTGGCCGGGACGGAGAATCGGATTGCGGTCGAGCGCCGTCGTTACAACGAGACGGTGCAGGACTACAACACCTACATCACCCTGTTTCCCAACAACATAGTCGCCAGCTTGTCAGGCTTCCAGCGCAACAATGCCTACTTCAAGACCGAAGAAGGGGCCCGGCAAGCGCCTAAGGTGAATTTTGGGACCCCGGCGCAGCAGCCAGCGCCGGCTCCGCAACAGTAGTTAACGTGTTTGTGGCGGGGTTGCTCAACTAGAGAGAGTTCGGCCCAGCACGGATAATCGTGCTGGACTCACTTAAGCGCTCGAAGTTGCGCTATCGCAGGCCTGAGTTCCGAAACCGTTCCGACGGCCACGGAGGACGGCCAGGTTCCGCCTTGATTCCCCTTGTCACGCGCGGACGTGACAAGGGGCACAGATTTTCGATACCCGGAAAGCGCAGCCTGTTGTAGCGGCAGCTTGACGTCTCCTTTGAAGACGCTGCTACGAGGCAAAGTACGCTCCCACCGCCTTCACCCGCGAGCTCGTCTCGATCCATTCTCGTGTCGAATGCCACGCAGGATTCGCTTACCCAAAGCGTTGTAGGACACAATCCTCGCTTCCTCCCGACATTCAGCAATTCCGTCCGAGCGTCCATCGCGTGTGACCAGTCCCGGAGTGGCGCGTCGGCTCTTTGCCGCACATTTCTTCCTGGAGGATTTCATGCTTCATCTCGACACTGGTAATACCGGCTTCATGATCCTTTGCACCAGCCTGGTCATGCTCATGACCCCCGGCCTGGCCTTCTTTTACGGCGGGCTGGTGGGGCGCAAGAACGTCCTCGCCATCATGATTCAGAGCTTTGTCTCGATGGGTTGGACGACGGTCATCTGGTATCTGTACGGTTATTCGCTATGCTTCAGCGGCGACTGGCACGGCGTCATCGGCAACCTGAACAATCTCTGCCTGCGCGGAATCAATCTCTCCACGCCTTCTGCTCCCAACGACACCATTCCGGCCATGGTCTTCATCGCCTACCAGATGATGTTCGCCATCATCACTCCGGCGCTCATCTCGGGTGCGTTCACCAACCGGGTGACCTTCAAGGCCTACTGTCTTTTCCTGACGGCGTGGCTCACCTTCGTATATTTCCCCTTTGTACACATGGTGTGGGGCGGAGGCATCCTGCAACGTTGGGGAGTTGAGGACTTCGCCGGCGGCATCGTGGTGCATAACATTGCAGGAATGGCCGCGCTGGCGTCGATTCTTTACGTCGGTCGGCGCCGCATCCTGGATCGCGGCCCCCACAGTATTCCCCTGGTGGCCCTGGGCACCGGGCTCCTGTGGTTCGGGTGGTACGGCTTTAACGCCGGCAGCGAGATGCGGGTGGATTCGGTAACCGCGACGGCCTTCCTGAACACCGATATCGCCGCGTCCTTCGCGGCCGTGGCTTGGCTGGGCGTGGCCTGGTTCCGCGAGCGCAAGCCCAAGTTCCTGGGCCTGTTGACTGGCGCGGTCGCGGGACTTGCCACCATAACACCCGCGGCAGGATATGTTTCGCCCACCACAGCCGTCATCATCGGCGTGGTCTCCGGTGTGGTGTGCTACTTCGCGGTCGAAATGAAGAACAAACTGCACTGGGACGATGCGCTGGACGTGTGGGGCGTTCACGGAGTGGGCGGCTTCCTCGGCATCGTGATGCTGGGACTGTTCGCCAACAGTGCATTCAATCCCGCCGGAACCAACGGGCTGCTGTACGGCAATCCCAGTTTCTTCGTGAAACAACTGGTTGCGGTTCTCTTCTCATCGATATGGGCTTTCGCATTCACCTACGCCATGTTGCACATCATCAACCTGTTCACTCCGGTGAAAGTGGACGAAATAAGCGAGGAGCTGGGCCTGGATGAATCGCTGCACGGCGAACACGCGTACGAGGCCCTGGAGGTGGAGGAGGTCTTTAATCACGATCATTCGCGTGTGACGATCGATCACGTCGAGCACATCGAAGAAGAGCACGAACTGGTCGGCCCCAGAAAATAGTTGGGCGGGGACGGTTAGGTAGATCGTCCCGAAATCCCAGAGGAGCATCGAGGCAGGGGAGTTATGTCATTCGCTCCTGCCTATTTTTGTGCGAGTTGAGTCGGCAGTAGTCCGCGGAATGTAAAATAATGTGGCGATGGAAGAGAACCTTAGCCTGCGAGCTGACGCGCACCGTTTGCGCGTGGCCCATGAGAGTGCGCGCCGACGGGCCCTCGTGCGGCTCAAGAAAGTTCGGAACCTCGGGTGGACACCTCCTCGTTCCCGCGACGACCTGCATGAGCGGCGCGGTGCCCAATCCCACTCATTCAAAAACCGCGAATGCGTGGCGCACCCGGCGAGTCCATCCCAACGAGGTTCGACTTGAAGACAGTCAGACTCATCATCGCGTTCTGCTTTTCATTCTCCCCATTCACTGCAATCTCCGCCCAGGCTCCGCCGTCTGACACCAGCCTGACCGCGAATCCCGTCTTTCAGAAAGACTGCGCGAAGTGTCACGGCAAAACCGCCGAGGGCCGCCACTTCGGCGGGCCATCGCTCGTCTCCGGAACCACTGCCGCCTCCACCGACGACCTGCGGAACATCATCAGCAACGGCAAAGGGCACATGCCCAAGTACGCCGGCAAACTAACGTCAGAAGAAATCGACACCCTGGTGCAGCAAATCCAGGCCCTGAACAAGAAATGAATGGCCGCGTAGTTGTGCCTTGTTCCAAGTCCTGACAGGAAGACTTCGACCCGGGCCGACGTCTCCCAGTTCGCGGGGACGAATTGCATGAGCGATCGATGTTCGACTTGATACCAACATCCAGGTCTCAGCATGATCGTTCGGCTAGGCTTGAAGCATACACACGTGCTTAGGCACTGATTGAAGGTTTGTGGACGTCGACGATGACATTTTGAGCACACTGGATCTGCAGGAACTGCTGCGCCAATGTTCGGCGCAAGGTCAGCCGCCCGTTGTCCAGCGAGGAGCCAGTCGTCTCGTCGAGGACTGCTTGAGGTGCGGACGTTGCCATGATATTCCGGTGTCCGTTACGGCAGCACTAAAGCCTCGAGGCGCGTTCCAGATATCGTTCTGGGGATGCGCTTAGCACTGCAAGCGGCTGAGAGTGCGGGCGTTGGGAACCGTATATTCGGAAGACCTTGCCGCTGGTCGCGGTACGGTACAGTACGGGTCATCACCCTTTACGCAATGATCCTCCCGGCAAGTGGGATATCCGATTTGCCGCTCTGACATGCCTACACCCCCCCGATCCTTATACTTAGAAGCCAATATGTATCGCGCGAACCACACCTCGACACGAATTAGCACAATGGCCATGTGCATGTGCACACGTGTCGGCCTGTGGGTAGCGCGTAGGAGCGGCGAATAGAACAGTAACCAGCCGCAAGGATTCCAAAGCGACCCACGGTCCTCAAGATCGTGGGCCTTTTGTTTTTGCAGCCAAAATCAAGTTTCCGAGCGAAATCACACGAGGAGCCGTTTTCAAAATGAGCGATGCCAACCAAAAGCCCGCCTATCACTTCGACACCCTCGCCATCCATGGCGGGCAGTCGGCCGATCCCACAACCAAGTCGCGCGCCGTGCCGATCTACCAGACCACGTCGTACGTGTTCGACGATGCCGACCATGCCGCGCGACTGTTTGCCCTGCAGGAGTTCGGCAACATCTACACCCGAATTATGAACCCGACGACCGACGTGTTCGAAAAGCGCATCGCCGCGCTCGAAGGCGGCGTCGCCGGACTCGCCCTGGCGTCGGGACAAGCCGCGGAAACCCTGGCCATTCTCACGCTCGCCTCGGCGGGCGACGAGATCGTCTCCACCACTTCGCTCTACGGCGGAACCTACAACCTGTTCCACTACACGCTGCCCAAGCTCGGCATCACGGTGAAGTTCGTCGATGCCGACGACTTCGCCGGACTGCGCGCCGCCATCGGCCCCAAGACCAAGGCCCTCTACACCGAAACCCTGGGCAATCCCAAGCTCGACATCGTCGACGTCGAAGAGCTCGCCAAGATCGCGCACGAAAACGGCGTGCCACTGATCATCGACAACACCACGCCAAGCCCGGCCTTGTGCCGCCCGATCGAGTGGGGCGCGGACCTCGTCGTCAACTCGGCGACGAAGTTCATCGGCGGACACGGCACCTCGATCGGCGGCATCTTGGTCGACGCAGGCAAGTTTGACTGGGAGAAGTCGGGCCGCTTCAAGGATTTCGTCGAACCTGACCCCTCGTATCACGGCGTTTCCTACACCAAGGCGTTCGGGCCGCTGGCGTTCATCATCAAGGCGCGCGTGCAGGGACTGCGCGACACCGGCGCAGCTTTGTCTCCGTTCAATGCGTTCCTGCTGCTGCAGGGGGCCGAGACGCTGCACCTGCGCATGGAGCGACATTCCGACAACGCGCTCAAGGTGGCGGAGTACCTGTCGAGCCATCCCGATGTCGAGTGGGTGAACTATCCCGGGCTTGCCGACCAGCAAGTATTACCAGCGAGCCAAGAAGTACCTGCCCGAAGGGCGCGAGCTCGCTGGTGACGTTCGGCATTCGCGGAGGATACGAGGCAGGCAAGACGGTTCATCAACGCGGTACAGCTCTTCAGCCTGCTGGCCAACCTCGGCGACGCCAAGTCCCTGGTGATTCATCCCGCCTCGACCACGCACCAACAGCTCAGCGAATCGGAACAGCGCGAAACCGGCACGACGCCCGAACTGGTGCGCCTGTCGGTGGGCATCGAGGACGTGCGCGACATCATCGCCGACATTGAGCAGGCGTTGAAAGTAGCGACGGGAAAACTTCCGGCCAGCGCGAAGAGCGCGCCGGCGCAGGTGGCAGGTGACTAAGCATGGCGGCGACTCTGCAACCGACGCGCGAGGGCAACCTGACGTTCGCCTATAACGCTCCGTTTCGCCTGGAGGCCGGCGGCAGCTTACAGCCGGTCTCCATTCGCTACGCCGTGTACGGCGAGTTGAACGCAGCAGCGCGACAACGCCGTGCTGGTGTGTCATGCGCTCTCCGGCTCGGCGCGCGTGGCCGACTGGTGGCCGGAGATGTTCTCCAACATCCCATCGCAAGCAAAAGAAGCGCGCGACGGGGGCCCCGCCGGCAGCGTCTTCGACCTCTCGCGCGATTGCGTCATCTGTACCAACATCCTGGGATCGTGTTACGGCTCGACCGGACCCAACTCTGTCAATCCCGCCACCGGCAAACCCTACGGCCCCGATTTTCCCCTGGTCACCATTCGCGACATCGTGCAAAGCACAGGCCCGCGTTCTGGACGAGCTGGGCGTGAAGCACCTGCGCATCGTGATTGGCGCCTCGATCGGCGGCATGCAGGCACTGCAGTGGGCGGTCGATTATCCCGAGCGCGTGGGACATTGCGTCGCGATCGGTGCGGCTCCGCTGTCGGCCATGGGGCTGGCGCTGAATCACCTGCAGCGCAAGGCAATCCAGCTCGATCCGAAATTTGAAAAGGGGCATTACCAGCCCGGGCAGCAGCCGGTGGATGGCCTTGGCCTGGCGCGCGCCATCGGGATGTGCTCGTACAAGTCGGCGGAGCTGTTCGGCGAACGCTACGCGCGCAAGCCGAACCGCAACGGCGAAGATCCGCTGCGCTCGATGCACGAGCGCTTCGACGTCGCCGGATACCTCGATCACCAGGGAGAGAAGTTCGTGAAGCGCTTCGACGCGAACTCGTACCTGGTCATCACCAAGCTGATGGACACGTTCGAGCTGGCGCGCGGCTATGCGTCGGAGGCCGAGGCGCTGAAGCGCATCAAGGCGCACGTGTCGCTGGTGGGCATCTCGTCGGACTGGCTGTTTCCGCCGGAAGATGTGCGCGCCCTGGCGGAGCGGATTGAAGCCGCGGGAGCGCAGTGCGATTACACCCAGTTCGAGTCGTCGCATGGGCACGACGGATTTCTTGCGGACATGGATGCCATCGCCGCGGTTGTCTCCGGGCGCTTTCATGCCCGCCGGTTGGCGCTGGTGAAGAACAAATTGCCGCCCGTGGTTTGTGAATAGCTAGTTATATGGGTCTTTTCATCGAGGGATCGTTGAATGGGCACGGCTTCAGTTCTGCGGCGGTAAGGTGTGCTCAGAACTGCTATGAAAGGGCACAGCTTCAGTTCTGTGCCGTTGAGGTCGGCTCAGAACCGCTTTGAAAGGGCACGGCTTCAGCCAGATGCCGCCGGGAGCCAACTTAAGAACGGCGGCTTTAGCCCCGAGGTAGTTCGCCGAGAAGGTTGAGGAGAAGACGATGAAAGTGCTGACCGAACCCAAAGTGAACAGCTTCCCTGCTCATCTGCTGCGCGATCGTGTTGCGATAGTGACCGGTGGCTCGCGCGGTATTGGACGCGCGACCGTGCAACGGCTGGCCGAAGCCGGCGCGCACGTCGTGGTGAACTATCTCAACCGCTCGGACGAGGCGGAGGACGCCGTCGAAGAAGCGCGTGACCTCGGGGTGCAGGCGCTCGCGTTGCAGGCGGACGTGAGCCGCAGTGACGAGGCCGCCGATCTGGTGGACAAGACGTTGCGGCAGTTTGGGCGTCTGGACCTGCTGGTGGCCAATGCCGGCATTTGGGAGGGCGCACCCGTCGAGGAGATGAGCGACGAGGTGTGGGACAAGGTCATCGACTACAACCTCAAGGGCACCTGGACGGTATGCCGTGCCGCGGTTCCGGCGATGAAGCTGCAGGGCAGCGGGTCGATCGTGATCGTCAGCTCGACGGCCGGACAGCGCGGCGAGGCGGGGTATTCGAATTATGCCGCGTCGAAGGGTGGACAGATCAGCTTCGCCAAGTCGCTGGCGATCGAACTGGCGCCCGCGATTCGGGTGAATTGTGTCGCACCGGGCTGGGTGGATACGGAGTTGAACGATCCGGTATTCGGGCCGGGAACGAATGGCTATAAGCACGAAGTGGCGCAGGCGATTCCGTTGCAGCGCATTGCGACGAGCGACGACGTCGCCAGCGCGATCGTGTTCCTGGGCTCCGGCTGGGCCCGCCACATTACAGGAGAAGTGCTGAACATCAACGGCGGTTCGGTGTTGTGTGGCTAGATCCAGCGCGGAAAAGAAGGGAAGAATCAGTCATGTTGGTCATGAAGTTTGGTGGTACGTCGGTAGAAAATGCGGAAGCGATCAACGCGGGTGCGACGTATCGTCGCGGAACGGGCGGCGCAGCAGCCGGTGGTCGTCGTCAGCGCGCTGGCAAGGGTCACGGATGCGCTGTTGCAGGCGGCGTCGCTGGCGGCCGCGGGCGATGAGCCGGGTCTGCTCGCCTTGCTCGATCCATTGCAGGAGCGGCACTCGGCTGCCGTACTCGAATTACTGCGCGCATCCGGAAGACGCGTTGCTAGCGACTGAATGAGCTGTTTGCGGAACTGCGTCCGCTCCTGCAAGGGCGTCTGCGCTCTGCGCGAAATGACGCCTCGCCTGAGCGACCGCATCGTGTCGTATGGCGAGCGGCTGTCGAGCCTCATCGTCACCGCGGTCCTGCAGGAATCGGGACTTGCAGGCGGAACTGGTCGATGCGCGCGAGTGCATCGTTACCGACGACCACTTCACCTGCGCCGCACCTCGTATAGAGGAGACGAATCTCGCGTTGCGCACGCATCTGCTGCCGCTGCTCGCAGCCCGGAAGTTGCCAGTACTGGGCGGATTCATCGCCTCGAATGGTAAGGGTGTGACGACGACGCTGGGGCGCGGAGGGTCGGACCTCACGGCAGCCATCGTGGGCGCGGCCCTGGATGCGGAGCGGGTGGAAATCTGGACCGACGTGGACGGAATTCGCACCACCGATCCGCGGCTGTATCCCGCGGCACTGCATGTCGAGTCCCTAAGCTTTCATGAAGCTGCGGAGTTGGCGCATTTCGGCGCCAAGGTGCTGCATCCCGCGACGCTGCTGCCCGCGATTGAGAAGAACATTCCGGTGTACGTGCTGAACTCGCGCAATGCCCAGCATCCGGGCACCCGCGTGCAAGCCGGGAGCGAGGGACCGCCGCGCGTCAAAGCGATCGCGGTGAAACGCGGCATCATCCTGCTGGAGGCCCGCGCGCCTCGGTCGCTGCGCCGCAACGCCCTGGCAAGCAAAGTCTTCGCCGTCCTCGATCAGCATGGCTGCACGCCCGACATCGCTTCCATCAGCGACACCGGCGTGACGGTGGCGATCGACCGGAAAGAGCTGCTACCGCTGCTGAGCACGGGCTTGGGGCCGAAGGTGCAGGTGCAAGCCGAAAACAGTAAGGCGCTGGTATCGCTGGTGGCCGAAGATATTCGCGAGATTCCCGACCTGGCGGCGCAGGTGTTCAGCGCGCTCTCGGGGCTCGATGTGCGCCTGATCGCGCAGGGAGCTTCGCAGTGGAGCTTCAGCGTGGTGGTGCACGAAAAAGATGTGGCCGAGGCGGTGCGGCGCTTGCATCGGCAATTGCTGGAAGTAACGCCCGCCCCCAAACCATCGGCAAGCCGGTTCGACCGGAGCGGGGCTGCTGCAGTCTGAACATCTAATATCGGAACATCGTCATGAGGGAGCCGCGCGGCTCCCTCAATTTTTCCCGCAACACCAACTCTTGGTTCGCGGGCCGAATGGCGCCGGCGAACGCGCGGCTCGAGTCATCGCCAACCGCGCCAGTTACAATAAAAGATTCGGCGCGAGGTCCTCATGTCAGTCGTGCGTTTCCTGATGTTATTGTCGCTCGTGGTGTGGATCGGTGGCATCATTTTCTTCGCCTTTGTGCTGGCGCCCACGGTCTTTCGCCCGGAGATTCTGCCGACTCGGCAACTGGCGGGCAACGTGGTGAATCGCAGCCTGGGCATTCTCCACTGGATGGGCCTCGCCTGCGGAATCGTGTTTGCCGTCACCTCGATGATCGATTCGCTGGTGGTGAACGGAGCCACGCATCCACTGGCGGCGCGCAACCTGCTCGTCTACCTGATGATCGCTCTGACCCTGGTCTCGATGTTCGGCGTCGCAGCCCGCATGGGCGTGCTGCGCCAGGAGATGGGCTTTATCGACCAGGTGCCGCACGACGACGCGCGGCGGGTGGAGTTCAATCGCCTGCACGCGTGGTCTACCAGATTGGAAAGCACCGTGCTTTTGCTGGGACTCGCGGTGCTGTATCTCGCGTCAAGGCGGATATCATAAAGCTGTCAGGTATCAGCTGTCAGCCGTCAGCTAAAACTTGCTGTCAAAGAATCGAGCAGCACCTGACAGCGGATGCCCGGCAACTTGTTGTTACTCGCATCGAGCTGGAACTGCGTGCGACGACATATTTCAAAATTGACATTTATTAGGAGCGACGGAACCGGCTTTTGGCTGACGGCTGATAGCTGACAGCTGACGGCTCGTCTACTCATCATGAAAGCTGGAATCATAGGCCTGCCGCAGGTAGGCAAAACATCTCTGTTCGTAATGCTGACCAAGCAGGTTGCGCAGCGTTCGCATGGCAACCGCAACGAAGCGCACCTGGGCGTGACCAAGGTACCCGACGATCGGCTTGACCGGCTGTCGGCCCTGTACAACCCCAAGAAGCTCATTCACGCCAGCGTGGAATTCGCCGACGTCGCTGCGCTGAGCCAGGAGGCGCTGAAGGAGACGGCGTTTGTCGCCAACCTGCGCAATGTCGATGCCCTGGCGCATGTGGTCCGCGCCTTCGAAGATCCCTCGATCCCGCATGTCGGCCCCCTCGATCCCCTGCGCGACATCAAGAACATCGACTTCGACCTGATCGTCAACGACCTGGGACAAGTCGAGAAGCGGCAGGAGCGCGTCGAGAAAGATTTGAAGAAGATGCGCACCGCTGAACTGGAAAGAGAGCATGACCTGCTGACCCGCGCCAAGACGCATCTCGAAACTGAGCGCCCTCTACGCGAGATGGAGATGACGCCCGAGGACAAGAAGCGCGTGCGCGGCTTCATGTTCCTCAGCGAAAAGCCCATCCTGTACGTACTCAACATCGGCGAGAGCACGACGCTCGGCAAGGACCTGGAAGAAGCGGTGACGAAGTACGGGCTGACCGAAGTCGCATCGCGTCCCAACACCGGCGCGCTGGCCGTTTGTGCAAAGGTCGAGGCCGAGCTGGCCGAGATGAGCGATGAGGATGCAGCCGAGTTCCTTTCCAGCTACGGCCTGACCGAGAGCGGACTGGTGCGCCTGATCCGCAAGACCTACGAGCTGCTGGGGCTGATCTCGTTCTTCACCGTCGGCGAAGATGAATGTCGCGCCTGGACGGTCGAGCGCGGCTCCAAGGCGGTGGAAGCCGCCGGCGCAATTCACACCGACCTATCCAAACATTTCATCCGCGCCGAGACCATTCACTGGGACCAATTGCTGGAAGCGGGCTCCGAAGCCGAGGCGCGCGCCCGCGGCACGCTGCGGCTGGAAGGCAAGGACTACGTCGTGAAAGATGGCGACGTGATGCACATAAGACACAGTGGATAGCGGGAAGGAAGTTTCGAGTTTCCGGTTTCCAGTTTCGAGTAAAGGCGCAAGAGCGTGCCTTGCCGATTGTTGGACGGGGCCGCTTGTGATACGTTCGCACCTCGGATAAAGCGCGGTTTTACCAACACCGAACGAGCCACGGTGGCCGCAAAAATATGAGATTGTTGCCCAACTCGAAACGGGAAACTGGAAACTCGAAACTCTCCGTGCTTCCCAACTCGAAACGGGAAACTGGAAACTCGAAACTTCTATCCACCATCCACTATCCACTGGCCACTCCATGACCCCCATCGTCTCCAGCATCGTGCTTGGTCTGACCGCTGCCGCGGCAAACGTATTCGGCGGCTCGGTCATCGTGCACAAGGAGTGGGAGCGCAGCTACCTGCGCTACTTCATCGCCCTCGGCGCGGGCTTCATGCTGGCCACCGCCTTCGTCGAGATGGTGCCGGAAAGCATCGCGCTCGCCGGCCGCAATGGCGCGCTGCTGGTGCTGGTGGGCTACCTCATCGTGCACCTGTTCGAGCACACCATCACGCCGCACTTTCACTACGGCGAAGAGACCCATGCCGACGAATTCGTCCACTCGCACAAGCGCGCGTCGGTGCTGCTGGGACTGCTGATCCACACCTTCTTCGACGGCATCGCCATCACCAGCGGCTTCCTTATTTCGCCGTGGCTGGGCTGGGTCATTTTCATCGCTGTCTTCCTCCATAAGATCCCCGAGGGCTTCACTGTTACCTCCGTCATGCTGGCCAGCGGATTGAGCCGCGGCAAGTCCTGGTTCGCCTCGGTGATGCTGGGTATGGCGACGCTGGCGGGAGTGCTGACCATGGCGATTGGCAAGCACGCGGTGGCGTATGGGCTGCCGGTAGCGGCCGGCGTCACCATCTACGTCGCGGCCTCCGACCTGATCCCCGAGGTGAATCGCGAACCAGGCATAAAGATGGCGCTGCTGGTGTTTGTCGGCGTGGCCGCGCTGTTTCTGCTCGATCGCCTGGTGCACCTGCACTGAAGCCGCCCAACTATGCGGATCGAGATTCGATCCGGTTCGCCGCGGCACCCGTGATACGATTTGGCCAAGTTGTCGAGGATGAGCCCCCACCAGCATTCAGGTTATTCCGTGTTGCTCCTGGCCGCCCTGTGCCTGGTCTTCCTGCCGGCGGCCGCCACCTCTGACCAGAAGAGCCCATCTGACGCGATTGCCACCTCGATTCCTACCGCCGATCGCCTGCGTCAGCCGGGCTGGTGGCCCACCAAGACCGACGCGCCGCGCAGCGATTACGCCGGCACTTCCGCTTGTACCAAGTGCCACCGTTCCATCGTGGAGTCCTACCAGGACATGGCAATGTCCCGCGCCTCCGAACCGGCGGCCAGCGCCGCTCCTCTTCGCCAACATCCTGACCTCGGATTTCAATTGGGCCCCTACAAGTACTCGCTGCTGACAACCGCTGACAAAGCCGCGTACACGGTCAGCGACGGCAAGCAGACGATCTCGCACGATCTGGAATGGGCATTCGGCGTCGGGCATCTCGGGCAGACCTACGTCTACCAGGACGGAGACAAGTTCTACGAAAGCCACCTCAGTTTTTACTCAGGCATCGAGGGCCTCGACATTACGACGGGACACGCGCGCGACATCCCCGAAAACCTGGAAGCCGCAGCCGGGCGGCGCATGTATGCGGCGGAAACCGCTCTCTGCTTTGGATGCCACACCACGGAATCGTTTGATGCGGGCAAGTTCGATCCGGCCGGACTCTCCAACGGCGTGACCTGCGAGGCTTGTCACGGCCCGGCCGCCAATCATGTCGCCGCCGAGCGCGCCGGCATGGCGGAAGCCGGCGGCGCGATCCTTAATTCCGGCAAGCTCGACCGCAGGAACGCGGTGGACTTTTGCGGAGCCTGTCACCGCACCACCGGCGACGTGATCGAAGAGGGGTGGGTCGATATCGGCGTGATGAATGCGCGCTTCCAGCCCTACCGCATGCAAAAAAGCCGTTGCTGGGAGAGCGGCGATGCTCGCCTTACCTGCACCGCGTGCCACGATCCTCACAAGCCGCTGGTTCACCAAGCTTCCGCCTACGATGCTGCCTGCCTGCGATGCCATGTCCCCATGGGAGCGCAGGCGAATTCCGATCATCCTGGAAACGGCTGCATGGTAAGCCAGAACAACTGCGTCACCTGTCACATGCCCCGTTATGAGCTGCCCGGAGCGCACTCATCGTTCACCGACCATTACATCCGCATCGTAAAAAAAGGCGAGGCGTACCCGAACTGAAGCCGCGCCTCGCAATTTCATCAATGCATCGGCGGTGGCGGAGCGGCAGGCTTGGTGAAGAGCTTCTCGTCGATGGGCACATTGGATTGCACCTCGCTCACCTGGATGGTGAAAGCTCCGCTCGGACGCGCGATAGTCCAGCGATATGGGGTCTTGACTCCGCTGGCCTCGCGATAGTCGGCGAAGTCCACCTGCACCGGATTCAAACCGAGAGCCGAATCGCTGTAGTGCACCATCCGCACCAGTAATCCCGTGGTTTTGTCGAAGTACAGTTTCACTGGCGGCTGTCCAGCGGCGGTGGCAACGACGACATTCGTCTGCTGATCGCCCACCTTCTCCGGCTCCGGCTGCAGCTTGAAGTCGGTAAACATCTGCTGCAACTGTGCGGGGTAAAATGCCGCAGCGTCGAGCCTGGCGGCTTGCTGGTCGCCGGCTGACATCTCCCGCGGCGGACGGTTGGGAAATTCCAGCCAACCCGCGTTGCCATTGAATGCGGTCACGCTGTCGCCACCCTGCATGTGCATGACCGAGACCCGCAGGTCAGGCGGCTTGCTGTAGATGTCGATGGGCACGCCTCGTCCGCCGGGCATCAGGGCCGAACCCTTCTCGACCCGCGCGATGATTTTATCGAGCGCGGTCTTGCCTCCTACCGCTTCAATGTACTTGGCTACCACCGGCGCCCCGGAAGGCCATTTGGCGGGATTCGTTTCCGGTTGGTGTTCCGCCTCCTTCTCGTGCGCTTCCATGGCCGCGGGCGGTGCCCCGACTTCGGCCACGGCAGGAATAGCCTGGGGATGCGTCGATCCGCGATGACAAGTGTTGCAGGTGACCTGGCGTTCGCCCTCGAAGTTGTTCTTGTCGATGGCGAACTGCATCTGCATCATCTTGCGGGCGATGTCCTTTGGCTTCTTGTCGTCCTTATCGAACTCGCGTTCCACGTGACAAAAATCGCATTCCACGCCCAGTGACGAACTGATGAATTGCATCGAAGGGATGAGCTGGTCGGCAGGAATGTCCTTCAGCACCTTGATGTTCTTGTAATATTCGCCCGCGGTTTTCCCCGCCATGCTGGGCGGAGGTCCCTGGGCAAGAATGGCCGGAAGCCCGAGCAAAGAAAAAAGAATAACCAGCCAAGAGCGCCTGAATAAAACGTTTTCGAACGACGATCGCATGAACCAATTTCCTCCCCACCGTGGGTGAAATGAAGTCTAGCAGAGCAAGGGTCGCGCCATTGAGTAGCGGTGGCCCACTCTCTGCGCAGGAACGATCGAGAACAAAAGCTTGCCGGTTTTGTCGCGGAAATGCTGTACTACAGTTTCAAGTCTTTCTTCCAAGAAACCTTATGAATCCAGTGCGGGTCGGCATTATTGGCTTTGGTACGGTGGGCCGGGCAACGGCCGACATCATCTCCAAACACGCTGATCTGATCGAGCAGCGCAGTGGTGTCCGGCTGGCGGTCGTGGCGGTTTGCCGGCGATCCAGCCTGCAGCCCGGCGAGATTCCGTCCGGCGCACGTTCGGTGTCCGACTGGAAGAAGCTGGTTCGCGCCGATGACCTCGACGTGATCGTCGAGACGATGGGAGGCACCGACCAGTCGCTGCAACTGGTGCGCGCCGCCCTCGAGCAAGGCAAGCCGGTGGTGACCGCCAACAAGAATCTATTGGCCGAACATGGCGACGAATTGTTCGCCCTGGCGGCATCCCGCAACCTGCCCATCGGCTTTGAGGCCAGCGTCGCCGGCGGCATTCCCATCCTGCGGGTGATTCACGAGTCCACCGCCGGCGACCGGTTGCGCGCCGTGCATGGCATCTTGAATGGTACTGCCAACTACATCCTCACCCAGATGGAGAGCCCGCGGCATTGAATTCGGCGAGGCACTCGAGGAGGCGCAGAAAGCGGGCTACGCTGAGGCCGATCCTACCTTCGACATCGACGGTCTCGATGCGCGCGACAAACTTAGCATCCTCGCACGCATGGCATTCGGCGGAAGGCTGCCCGTCTCCAGCATTCCCACCTACGGCATCCGCCAGATTCGCGCCGTCGACATCCATTCGGCGCACGGCCTCGACAGCACCATCCGCCTGGTGGGTTCCGCCGAGCAGACCGACTCGGGCCTTGAGGTCTCGGTACGTCCGTGGCTGGTCAGTCGCCGCTCGATGCTGGCCAAGGTCGAAGGCGTGAACAACGCCGTGTTCCTGGTGGGCGACAACATCGGCACCCAGATGTTCTACGGACGCGGCGCGGGCGGCGACGCCACCGGCGCGGCCGTCGTTTCCGATCTCATCGAAATCGCACGCGACCTGGCGGCCGGGCAATTGCAGGCCAAGAAAGTCTCCGGGTTTATCGATGCCCAGGAACTGGAGATCTCGCAGACTCCCCGGCCCGTCAGTTGGTATCTGCGGCTCACCGTCAAAGATCAGCGCGGAATCGTGGCCCGGGTGGCCGAGGTCATCGCGCACGAAGATATCAACATCGACTCGCTGGAGCAGGAGCCCCACATGCCCAAAGAGCGCCTGTCATTCGCCATCACCGTGGAACCGGTCTCGGAGCCGACGATTCAGCGCGCCATCGCGACCATCAACGCCTTCGATTTCATGGTGGAACCGGTGCTCCTGCTGCGCATTCAGTAGAGGGTAGAGCCGCGCTTCAGAGCCTGTTACGCAACTCGCTGCCGAGCCGACCCGGTGGGACAAACAACGCGCCCGCCGCGGCCGGGGTCCCCGCGAAGCGCCGCTGTCGCGCTTCGTGGGGTGGAGTAGCGGCAGCATATCTATAGCCGTTTCACAGTTAATGTAGTCCACGTCTCGCCTTGAAAGGGCACGGCTTCAGCCGTGCCGCACGTGGCATCAACGGAGTCGGGCTTTATTTTGTCCTGCATAAGTAATGTCCTATTGTAGGCGCAGAAAAAGAGGACTATGTCGGATGAAGGAACGCAGCAGTGCTTCCTTCCGTTGCAGGGAGCGGCTGCAGCTGCGGGTGACGACCGCCAGTTCGGAGACTTCATGGACGGTGCGATTGGCTAAGGGATTCATCTTGCAATAGCCCCAAAGATATTCCACCGGATTGAGTTCAGGAGCGTATGGGGGAAAGAAGAAAGTGCGCAGGCGAGGCACGGTCTCCAGGTGGGCCGTGGTCTTTTTGGCGCGATGCGCATTCAGCCGATCCCACAGCAGAAGCCAAGGCGCCTGCAGTTCCTGATCGAGGGCCTTCAGAAAGGCAATGGCCCGCCCGGCGTCGACCTCTTGCCCGGGATACAAGCGGAAATACAGCCGCACTTGGTCGCGCTGAGGAGAAACACACAGGGCCGCCATGGCGGAGACCTTCTTGTGGTGGCGGCCACGCTGATACAGCACGGGGGTCTGGCCGCAAGGGGCCCAGCTGCGGCGCACCAGTGGGGCCAGCAGAAAGCCGCTTTCGTCCAGAAACACCAGCCACGCCTTCAGCCGACGCGCTTTTTTTTAACCGCGGGCCAAACCTGCTTGATCCACTGCCGAATTCCGTCTTCGTCCCGCTCGACGGCTTTGCGTGCGGGTTTCTGCGGGCTCCAGTTCATGGCGTGCAACAGTCGACCAATGTGATCCACGTGATAGCGCACACCGAAGCTGCGCTGGATGTGCTCGGCGATCCGCGGACAGGTCCACAAATCGGTGCCGAATCCCGCCGCCTGCGCACCTCGCAACAACTGCTTCTCCAGTTGTTGGCGCTGCTTCGGCGTCAGTTTCGGCGGTCGTCCGCTGGCTGGAACGGCTCGGAGAGCAGCTTTGCCAGCGCTGCGCTGGGCACGCTTCCAACGGCGGACGCTGCGCGGGTCAACCTCGAGGATGCGGGCGATTTCAGCTTGCGTCAGGCCCTGCTTGAGCAAATCGACGGCGCGCTCACGTTTGCGCTGCAACTCTTCCGGACTGCCTTGCGGTCGGATAGGTCACCTCCCCACCACCAGAGCAGTATAGGACATTATTTATGCAGGAATCAATAGCCCCTGAGGGAACTCGGTCTACACTTTCTCTGAAAATGCTCTGAGCCCAGCACGTCATTCAATGCAGGGAAGCCAAAGTGGGAAGTCCTGAGTCCGCTTTAGTGGACGGCACGAGTTTCGTAACAGCCTCCTGAGTGCGGCGTCAAAGCGTCCTTGTTACTTCCACGCCGGCTGAGCCGGCGGCACCTACCCCTCTACAGTTCCGGCTTCACGGCCTGCAGGTCCGGTATGCCAGCCGACGTTGCGAGCAAGAAAATACTTGCGCTGGAAATAGAGTGCCAGGTTCACCAGTGCGAGCATGACCGGAACTTCCACCAGCGGTCCGATGACCGCGGCGAAGGCGGCCCCGGAATTGATGCCGAACACCGACACCGCTACCGCAATGGCCAGCTCGAAGTTGTTCGAGGCCGCGGTAAACGACAGAGTCGCGGTCTTCGAGTAGTCCGCGCCCAGCTTCCGCCCCATGTAGAACGACACCAGGAACATCGCCACGAAGTAAATCAACAACGGCACCGCGATCCGCAGCACGTCCAGAGGCAGGCGCACGATGTACTCGCCCTTCAGCGAGAACATGATGACAATCGTGAACAGCAGCGCGATCAGCGTGAGCGGGCTGATGCGGGGCACGAAGTTGTGGTCGTACCACTCGCGCCCTTTCGTTCTCACCAGCGCCGCACGCGTTAGAAATCCTGCCAGAAACGGAATCCCAAGATAGATGAAAACGCTCTTTGCGATGTCGGCAATGGAGACGTTTACCACCGTGCTGTGCAGGCCGAGTTTGGCCGGCAGCACCGTGATGAAGATCCACGCGTACACCGAATACAGAAAGACCTGGAACAAGGAGTTGAACGCCACCAGTCCGGCAGCGTAATCCGTATCGCCCCGCGCCAGCTCGTTCCACACGATCACCATGGCAATGCAGCGGGCCAGCCCGATCAGGATCAGCCCGGCCATGTATTCTGGATAGCCGCGCAGGAAAACGATCGCGAGAACGAACATCAGCACCGGCCCGACCAGCCAGTTCTGCACCAGTGACAGCGCCAACACCCGCTTGTTGCGAAACACTTCCGGCAACTCCTCGTAGCGGACCTTGGTGAAGGGCGGGTACATCATCACGATCAAACCCACCGCGATCGGTATCGAGGTGGTGCCGATGCTGAATCGGTCCAGAAAAGGCACAATGCCGGGGACGAGCCACCCCGCCAGGACACCGGCTACCATCGCACCGAATATCCAGGCAGTCAGGTATCGGTCGAGAAAACTAAGCCGGCTGGTCGTGCTCATCGGCAACCTGCAGTCCGATCGTCTGTCATGATTACCGCCGCCCAATGCGGTCGATCTCTTTCTTCAGAGCTAGCTTGTCGAGCGTGGCCAGCGGCAGTGACAGGAACAAGCTGATCCGGCGGTCGAGGGTCACGAACGCCTCGCGAAAGGCCCGTTCTATTTCCTCGGGAGTGCCGGTGGCGGTAGCAGGGTCGGCGATACCCCAATGCGCGGTCATGGGCTGCCCCGGCCAGATGGGGCAGACTTCCTTCGCCGCGTTATCGCAGACCGTGAATACGAATTGCAACTCCGGCGCGCCCGCCTGGGCAAACTCATCCCAACTCTTGCTGCGCAAGCCCTCCGTCGGCAGGCGCGCCAGTTGTATCTGCTTCAGCGCCTCCGGCCGGACCGCGCCCGAGGGATGGCTGCCCGCGCTGTACGCGGTGAAGGTGGGGTTCCCTTTATGTTTCAGGATCGCCTCGGCCATAATCGAGCGGGCCGAGTTTCCCGTGCACAAGAAGAGCACGTTGTACTGGGTCGGCATCGAACTCACCCTCGTTCCATTTCTGCGGAAGGACCACATGGGGTATTCATAACGTGCCTTCTACTTGCAGATCGTGACGCGTTCGGGTTTGACTGCCTTATTGCGCGTACAGCACTCGGCGTACAGGAAGCCAAGCAGCTCCTCCAGTGCCTCGGTGCTCGCCGTATACCAGAGAAAGGTGCCGTCGCGCCGCACCTTCACCAGGTCTTCGTTCTTCAGCTTGTCGAGGTGATGGGAAAGGGTTGAGCTGGGAATGTCCAGTTCGCTGCCGATATCGCCAACAACCATCCCCTCGGGATGTGCCGAGAGCAGCAATTGCATGATGCGCAGCCGGGGTTCCGTGCCCATCGCGGCCAGCATATCGGCATAGCGCGTGATTGTTTCCGGATCGGGCTTCTTGGGCATGGCCTACCGTTCGATATTTCCATTCTTATAGAACTATCGAGGAGATGTCAAGAACCCAATTCGGCCTGCCACGGCTTGGCTGGGGCGCAATCCGCGGTCCACCTGTACGGAAGGCGGGACGGAACTATCGGGAGGCTTTCGCGTCAGTCGTTGCCGTAGACCGGGATGGCCGCGCCATGAATCAATTTCGCATCGTCACTGCACAAAAACAAAATCACGCGCGCAATTTCCTCGGGTTTGGGCCACTGCGCGAAGTCGGCCTTGGGCATGGCTTTCCGGTTCGCTGCAGTGTCGATAATGCTGGGCAGAATCGAATTGACCCGTACCCCCGTCCCCCTCAATTCTGCCGCCAGCGAATCCATCATCGCTACCGCCGCAGCTTTGGAAGCCACGTAGGCGGCGGCCCCGCCGGCATGGTCGACAGCTGCCTTGGAGGCAACATTTACAATCGCGCCTTGTCTTTGCTTGAGCATCGCCGGCATCGCCGCCCGCGCTAACAGGTAACCCGAGCGCACGTTAAGGGATAGCATCCTCTCGAAGACATCCGGCTTCAGTTCCCACAGCGTTGCGCCTCCGGCGTAGCCTCCAACCGCATTCACCAGCACGTCCAACCGGCCGCGTTCTGCGAGAACCCTTTGCACCAACTCGTCGATCGCCGCCTCATCCGTAACATCGACTCGCTGCCCCTGAAGCGATGCGCCGTAGGCTGCGCCAGCTCGTTTTAGCGCGTCGAACTCTTTCTCGTCCCAGTAGGTGACCGTGACATTTGCGCCTTCCTCGAGGAACGCAAGGCTGACAGCACTTCCCAATCCGCCTGTTCCACCAGCGATCAGCACGGTCTTGCCGGAGAATCTCGCATTCATTGCCCACCTCGCATGGTTGCTCGTCGATCCGTCGATCAATCTTCCCGCATCAGTGGCAGCGCCCTTAGCGACACCCCTGCCACAGGACCAACCGCATCGGTGTGCGGCCTCTTTTGTCGCTGACGAAATGGCGCCCGGCCTGCGCACTTGGCGTGTCGGGCCATCCCTTGTCACGCTGACGCTTGATCGGCCCGCTTGAAAAACGCCAGTAGTTCCGCGTTGACCTGGTCTTTGAGCGTCGAGCACATCCCATGCGGCGCTCCCGGATAGATCTTCAACGTCGCCCCTTTGACCAGCTTGGAGGAAAGCAGGGCCGCGGCGCCGATCGGCACAATCTGGTCGTCGTCGCCATGAAGGATCAGCGTCGGCACATCGAACTTCTTGAGATCTTCCGTGAAGTCCGTCTCGGAAAATGCCTTGATGCAGTCGAACACCGCTTTGTGTCCAGCCATCATCCCTTGCAGCCAAAACGAGTCGCGCAGGCCTTGCGAGACTTTGGCCCCCTGCCGGTTCGCGCCGTAGAACGGAGCGCTCAGGTCCCTGAAAAACTGCGCGCGATCGGCGAGTACGGCAGCTCGGATCTGGTCGAACGCGTCCATCGGCAGGCCAGCCGGATTAGCGGCCGTCTTCAGCATGAGTGGCGGCACCGCGCTGATGAGCACGGCCTTGGCAACGCGCTTCGTCCCGTGGCGGCCGATATAGCGGGCCACCTCGCCGCCACCCGTGGAGTGGCCCACGTGAATCGCGTTCTTCAAATCGAGGGCTTCGACCAATGTCGCGAGATCGTCGGCGTAGGTATCCATTTCATTGCCATTCCAGGGCTGGTCAGACCGGCCATGGCCGCGGCGGTCATGCGCGATGCAGCGATATCCGTGATCGGCCAGAAACAGCATCTGGTCTTCAAAGGCGTCGGCGCTCAGCGGCCAGCCGTGGCTGAAAACCACGGGTTGTCCGCTGCCCCAATCCTTGTAGTAAATCTGCGTGCCGTCTTTCGTAGTTATCGTAGGCATGAAGTACCTCCTTGTCCTTGAATTTTCCATGCCGTAATCGGCAGGAACCCGAAACGTCCGCGGCTAGGCCGCGCCCGCCGGCGCGATGTGGAACCTTTTCGCCGCGAGAATGGTGAGCACGACAAAGATCAACAGAACGGATAGCTGCGCCACCAGGAAGGGCGGCTCCTTCTGCGTTGGCGCCAGCGCTTTCAGGGCGGGTATCTTCAGAAATGCCTGCACCACTGCCACGAAGACATTGAGGTACAGGGCAACCGCCGCTCCGACGACATAGACAGAACGCCAGGCGCCCCTGAGGTGAAACACGTACCGCGCCGGAATCGCAACCGCCAGTACCACCAGCGACAGGATGCCGACGATGTGCGACGGGAGAAGTTGGTGGAAGGGAAAGAGAAATCCTGTCACGCTAGTCGCCACCGTAGTGACAAGAAAGATCGCGGTCCAGCCGTTGAGGCGCTTTCCCGCAAGCAAGCCCAATATAACGATAAAGCCCGTGCCGATCCCCGCCAGGCTCAACAATACGTGGAACAATGTGAACGTTGACGTCGACATTCCGAGAATCATGGGGGATTTCCTTTCTCAAGAAAGATGTTGCATGGCCGAGGCGCTGCTCCGCTGGTTCGAAGCCGTTGAATGTTCGCACACTCCGGGCTCCGCAACTTGCGGTCCATCGTCTAGATTCGAGTCCCCGATTGGCATTGCTGCCGCATGCTCACCTGGCGGTCCGTCCACCGCCGGGAGCGGTATCAGGGGGAGTGTATGTTGTTCCCCTGCGTCAGGCAAATTCTGCACTGCCTTTTCGCTTGATGAATCTCGAAATCTGCTATGGAATTCAGGTCTTTACATGGATGAGATATATTTCCAGCGGCCCCACCGGATTCAATCGTGATGTAAGCGTCAGACCTTCCAGCGCGAAGAGGTGGACTTCTCCTGTGCCTGAATTGCCCGACATAACCGTGTACATCGAGGCGCTCCAAAAGCGGATTCTCGGTCGAACCCTCCAGCACGTACAGATCGCCGGTCCGTCGCTGTTGCGAACCGCACATCCTCCGGTGAGTACCGCGGAGGGAAAGCAAGTAGTTCAACTCCGCAGGGTCGGCAAGCGCATCGCCATCGGCATGGAAGACGATCTTTGGCTCGTCATCCACCTGATGATCAGCGGGCGGCTGCACTGGCACGAAAACACTTCGAAGGCATCGAAATCGCGCACCCTGGCCAATTTCGTTTTTCTTCATGGCACTCTTTCCCTGACTGAAGCTGGTTCGCGAAAGCGTGCCTCGCTTCACCTTGTGGCCGGAGAGCCCGCCCTTCAGGCACTCGATCCAGGTGGCCTGGAAGTGCTGGAGTCCGGCCTTGACTCCTTCACCGCTGTCCTTCAATCGCCCAACCACACTCTGAAACGCGCACTCACTCACCCGCGACTGTTTAGCGGCATTGGCAACGCTTATTCTGACGAGATGCTCTTCGCCGCTCGGCTGTCACCACTGGCCTTGACGCAAAAGCTGGCCTCTGACGAAATCGACCGCCTGTTTCGCGCTGCACGCGATCAACTGGTGCTGTGGACCAAACGCTTGCGCACAGAGGCCGGCAAAGACTTTCCGGAAAAAGTGACTGCTTTTCGCCCAGGGATGGCGGTTCACGGCAGGTACAAACAGCCCTGTCCAGTTTGTGGCGCGAAGATACAGCGCATCCGTTATGCGGCAAATGAGACCAACTACTGCCCCAACTGCCAGACCGGCGGAAAGCTACTCGCTGACCGCAGCCTCTCTCGACTACTTCGCGAGGATTGGCCGAAGACCGCGGAAGAACTCGAGAGTCTCACCGCATCTTCCGGCAAAACCCGTACCTGAATTAGCCCGCCTTCCGAAAGAACCCAATCACACCAGACGCGCTGGCCCTGGCAGGTTGCGGAGAAACTCGGCGTTTGCCACGTTTTGAAAGGGCACACCTTCAGGTGTGCCGTAAAAGCTCTTTATTTCTGTTATTCCGCGCGGACTTTAGTCCGCGTGTGACCCGTTTATCCGCTTTTTCCCGCAGCCTGTTACAGCAGATCCAGGAACGCCTTCGCTGCATGGGAAAGGTGCTTGTCCTTGCGACGGAGAACGTAGTACGCAACCTTGGCGTCCATGCCGGCTAAGGAAACGCCGGTCAGCGAGCCAGCAGAGATCTCCCGCTGCACCACGCTGCGGGATTGAATCGACACTCCCAGCCCGGCTTCGACGGCCCGCTTGACCCCTTCCGTGTTTCCGAAATCGACCACATCCGTCAGCACGATGCCCTTCGCTTTCAGCCGCTCTTCCACCACCGCCCTCGTTCCTGCACCTCTGGCCGCCGCAATAAATGTCTCGCCCAGCAGTTCCTCTGGCTTGATCCGCTTTTTGCCCGCCCAGGGATGATGGCTGGGCGCAATCGCAACCAATTCGTCCGTCATAAATTCTTTGGCAGAGAGCCTCGCATCGCGCGCCTCGTGACTGACCAGTCCGAGGTCGAGTTCATTGGCCAGAATTTTGGCGACAATCTCTTCGCTCAGCGAGATGTCCAGCGTCACCTCAACCGCGCGGTGGTGTTTCCGGAATACCGCCAGGATGCCGGGCAGCACATAGATCCCAATGGGGAAGCTGGCCCCGAGCACGAGTTTGCCCCCGTGAACACCCTTTAGTTCTTCGATTCGTTGCTCAGCCGCCGTGATGGAAGCCATGACTTCCTGGGTGGCTTCAAAGAGAATCTGGCCGGCATGGGTCAGAACGACCTTCTTTCCCAGCCTGTCAAACAAAGGCACACCGTAATACTCCTCCATCTGCTTAATGTGCTTGCTGATGCCCGGCTGCGTCAGATGCACCACCTCGGCGGCGCGGGTGAAGCTGCGGGTTTCGCTCACCGCCTGGAAGATGCGTAACTGATTCAGATTAACCATAAACTACAGTTATCATTATATGAAAACAAGTCATTTGATTCATGTCAAGACTTGTCATAACCTGACTTCGGATCGAAGAAGGAGAACGTTATGAGCTCTGTTGAATACAAGATTGTGGAAGTGGAGGAATCCAACGGCGAGAAGGGCCAGTCCCAGGAACTGAAGCCTTTTGCCGTTCCGTCCGGTCGAACCCGTCCCGGCAACCAGGTCACCCGCCGCGTGGCGGAAGTCGTGGACCTTGAACTGGCCCGGGGATCGATGCCCACCTAGCACATCGTTGTAATTGGATATCCGTCCTTCGCTGCGACGTCAGGAGAGTCCGTGCCTCCGGCTGCCGGGCCTTCCCGAGTTCAATTCTGGGCCTTGTCTGCGCGGAGTCTGCGCCTTCCAGCCGAAGCAGCAGGGCCTTGACCGGCAATCCGCCTCCATAGCCGCCGAGCCGTTGTCCGCTGGCGAGTACACGATGGCAGGGAACGACGATCGCGATGGGATTATGGTGGTTGGCCTGGCCGACGGCGCGGAATCCCTTCGGGCACCCCACTGCCCGCGCGATTTCGCCATAGGTCCGGGTCTCGCCGTAAGGTATCCGCAGCAGCTCGTTCCAGCAGCGGCGGTAGAAATCGGGGCCGCGCAGATCGAGCTTCAGGTCGAAATCACGTCTTTCGCCTGAGAAGTATTCTGCCAATTGCTGGCGCACGCGGTCGGTTCTGCGCTCCGAAAGTTCCCAGCGCACGGCCTCACCCCCTATTTGATCGCGCAGCCCGCGATCGAATTCCAGCGCCACCAACGCTTCCTCCGACGTGCCGATCAACAACTGCCCGACCGGCGAGGGCATCCGCGAATAGAAGACAGTTTCCATGATCTCTGCGCGAAGCGTACCACCTTTGCTGTGCGGTTTCGTGCGCTTTGCCGGCAAAAAGCCCCTCGCTCGCGAGGCTGTTACGAAACTCTCGGTTGAGCCGATCCGGTGGGATGAAACATGCGTCCGCCGCGTAGCGGCAGCATATCTGAGCCCAGCATTTCATTTAGCGCTGGGTAAAGTGGGAAAAACACCCCGAGTCCCGCAGGGACGGCAGGGTTTTCACACAAACTCGTCAGCCCGCGATGCAGTGGAAAGCGGTGGTACCTCACGTCCCTAAGCAATCTGTGCCATAGCTCGCAGGCTCGCCCATTGGATCGATGATTGCATCACCAAGATCCCAAGCCCAGAGGGCAATCGAAGCCCTCACCTCCCTCCGAGACGCCTTTCGGGAACCCGGTCGTCTGACACCTGACAGCTGGCGGCTGGGTAAAGCGCTTTGACCCGCTCGAAGGCACCCACTAGACTGAGCCATGATACCCAGGGAGGCGACCCATGATCCGCGAAGATGTTCTCCAGCAGTTCCCGGATTTGTTCGGAACGAAAAAGGCGAATGGTAGGGACATCAACGTCGAAGAGACCATTGCTTTACTAACCCGAGAATTGCGTCCCGCGATTGCCGAAGCCCTGAGCGCCCGCCGGACCCTGCTTGCCAGTGCCGAGCCCGTTCGCACGCGGTATGCCTGGCCGCAGTGGGAAGAAACCTTCGAGGATCCAGTCGCCGGACGCCCCTGGACTTTTCGCCAGATTGTGCAGGGTTTGATCGACAATTTTCTCGATCGCGAAAGCCCATGGCGCTGGCGTCTCAACGACGAAGTCCCTGTTCCCGCCGATGTGCATCCCTTGCAAAACCCTGGACTGGAGCTAACCGGGCCGTGGCATCCGCTGGACATGGCATTCAACGCATTGAATAGCGCCGCGCCCATGAATATGCCGGATTTCGAAGACGCCTCGCCCGCTCACTTTCAGCCCCTCGGCACCGCCAGGCGTCAACCTGTCGGCACCTTCGCAGCTCTGCAGAACGCGAAAGAGATCTTTCAGGGCGGTTGGACCGGCAAGTCCTACGACGTCACCAAGAAGGGCAAAACCCGTTCTTACAAAATCGACCGGACGCCCGAACAGTGGCCCACGCGCCTGGTCCGTCCTCCCAGCATTCACGTGCTGTACGAACACGTCACGGTGGATGGCGAACCCGCTCCCGGCCTGATCGCGGTGGTCGTCCTCTGGGTGCTCAACAACTTCGATGCCCTGCAGCGCGCCGGCACCGGAGTGTACTTCTACATCCCCAAAATGCAGACGCCGCGCGAAGCCCTCATTGTGGAGAAACTGCTGGCCCGCGTGGAAAGCATCATCGGCGTCCCGGCGGGCACTTTCAAAATCAAGATCCTCTACGAGGAAGCCAACGGCGGCCGTTATCTGCCGGCCATTGCCTGGGTCTTTCGGCGGCGTTTGTTGGGAGCCAATGTCGGCCGCTGGGACTATCTCGGCAGCCTGATCGAAATGTGGAAGGACGACCCGCGCGGCATCTTTCCTGATCCGCAAACCGTAGGCATGGCTGCCCCCAACATGATTGCTTACCAGCGCTACAATGCGCTCACCATCCTGATGGCGGGTCTGAAGCACGGCGAACTTACCCAGGGTGCGCCGATCGGTGGGATGGCGGCCGTCATGATGTACCAGTCCGGCGATGCCTACGGTCGCTCCCGCTACAACCCCGTTGCCATGCGTGCCGTCGTCATCGACAAGCTGCGCGAGCGGCTGCTGGGACTCATGTTCGTGCCCGACGAGCCCACCCCCAGGGCGGAGCAGGTTACGCTCGACGACTTTCTCGCCGGGCGTGCCAAGGGGCGGCTCTACGATGCCTACCGCCAGAGCTGGGTCGCCAGTCCGGAGCCCGCTTATGTGGCTGCGGGAAATGGGCCGCTGCGCACCCCCCTGGAGCAGTTGCAGGCCATGCTCGATGCGCCGCACGAGACGGTAGACGCCAACGGCAAAGCGGTGCCCACCGTCGCCAGTGGCCTGGCCGAGTCGGAGCGCGCCCTGCTCGAGTCGCGTGGCCTGCTGAATTCAGCCGGCAAGGATAACCCCCAACGTCCTTCGCAAGGACGCATTGGATACTCCCGAGAAGCTCCTCAGTCAGGAACTCTGGGATGCTATCTACAGCGTGCCGCAAGGCGACATCACCATCGAGCACATTCAGCACGCCTTTTACATGGCGGCCAATTATGGTTTCCAGATCCTCAACGGAAACTTTGCCGCCGCCATTGACGACTACGAGCTCAAACAGCGCTTCATGAACGATCTTGCCACCTACCGGATCGATGTTTCCTGGCTTTGGACGCTGGTCTTCCATCAGGCGGTCATCACCAAGGACGGGTATCTGCAGCGGCCCGCACTCACCGAAGACGGTATGGTACTGGCCCCCAGTGCGGAAGCCGTCAAGGCTGGGACCCGCTTCACCAAAGATCTGTTCCAGAAAGTCTGGGACTACCACAACGACTGGACCGCGCAGTTCTTCGCCGAACTGGACCGTAGCGGTGACCCGGGACGCTTTGACCGGACCAAAGCCCCGGTCATCATGGAACTTTTGCATCGGCAATTGCTTTCGCCAAACTACATCCAGCACAGCGCGCGTGTGCTCTTCGTGGTGGCGCAGGCCGGCGACCAGGAGCGCCGGCAGATCCTCGATGCCATCTTCGATCTCTCCCGCCAGGAGATTGTGAAGAAAGTTGAGGCGGGCGCCATGCCACCGGCTTCTTTGGCCGCCCATGATTACGTCTACGACATCTTCTCGACGAAGAAAGAAGCAGGTTGCGGCGGTGCGGTAGCGGCGCCAAGCGTGCCGTTTTTGCACAGCGTCCCACAGCTCGTGCACAACAATTGAGGTGCTTTCGCCGCGCGGCAGATTGCGCAGCGCTTTCTGGGGCGGTAGATTCGAGCCTGTGACCTCGTCAACTGAAACATGCCCCATTTGCGGCGGCACCGGCTGGCAGACCCGCGAGCGGAATGGCGAGCGCGACGTCGTCCGCTGCGAATGTCGCGTGCGCGAACGCAGCGAACGCCTGCTGGCCGCGGCCCATATCCCGCCGCGCTACGAGCATTGCGAACTCAGCACCTTCCGCTACGACTCCGACGACAAGGAGCAGAAGAGCATCGAGAACGCCAGGTTCCTCGCCGGGCGCTTCGTGGAAGAGTATCCGACGGACAAGACCGGGCTGCTCTTCGTCGGCTCCGTGGGCGTGGGCAAGACCCATCTCGCCGTCGGCATCATCAAGGCGCTGATTCGCGAGAAGGGCATCCGTTGCGTCTTCAGCGATTATCGCGAGCTGCTGAAGTCGATCCAGAACTCGTATAACGCTTCCGTTCAGGTTACTGAGATGGAGATCCTGCGGCCGGTCTTCGATGCCGAGGTCCTGGTGCTCGACGAGCTGGGAGCGGTTCGCAGCACCGAGTGGGTCTTCGACACCGTGAACTACATCCTCAACAGCCGCTACAACGAAAACAAGACGACCATCATCACCACCAACTTTCCCGACCAGCCGGAACAGGAAAAGCTGGCCGACGACAACCCCCGTAGCTACTCGGCGGCCGACCGCGCCGCGCGGCGCGAGACCCTGGGCGATCGCGTTGGCGAACGCATGCGCTCCCGCCTGCACGAGATGTGCAAGAAGGTCGAAATCGATGGCCCCGATTTCCGCCTGCACTCCAAGAAAGCCAAGTTCCAGTCGATCGAAGCGCCGGCGCGATTTTCCATCAAGGGCAAGCGCGGGACGGAGTAGGGGGTTTAGGTAGAGCCGGCCTTCAGAGCCTGCCTGAGTGGAGTCGAAGGGCCAGCCTGGGCTCTTATATTTCTTCCCCCCCCATCGCGCCTGGTAACGTGCCGCTTACGAGCTAAGCTAGCCTCTGTTGAATCGCCATTTGTCGGCTGACCTCAGAGCCGTGGCGCAATGCGCGAGACTTCTACGACGGCGATGAGGACTATGAGACACGGAGGCGGAAGTGAACTGCCCAGCAGGTGAGCATCCGTTCGTGGCCTTCACGAGTCAACGTCCTTCGGGTAAGGATTACGTGTGACATGGCGATTTATCATCGAAATCCACTCTCTTAGCCGTGGGTTTCTCTGTTGCCATGGTTGGAACGGGGCATGGTAGGTGCGCTAAGATTCCTGCGAGATTATGATGTCGTGGGCTTTTCGAAAACGTGTACAAAGATTCTCCCGGTCCTCGCTAGGGTGGTTCCGGCCGTTTCCACATAGCGGCTGTTGCTCCGTGCCCCCAAGAACTCCACCCGGTATGGCTTTAAGTCTCGTACGCCGCGAGGTTGTCGCAAACCACTATTATTGCGGCGGCCATGCTTTCGTTTGTTGTCTTGTTTTTTCCGTCCTGCTGCTGACGGTGTGATTGCGAGTCCCCGCGCTTCGCAGATTGCGTGTCCATCCGTTCCACACACTGAGCGCGAGCTGGGCTGGCCTCGAATGGGATCCGCAAAGTACTGCGTTTCTCGCGCAACCTCGTCGCCGCTGAACTCCATGATTGCCTGAGGGTCGAGCACGAGCAAACAGCCGTCCTTCACGGTGATGGCTTGGCAGTCATGATGGCAAGGATGAATTCGGTGATCCAAAGATCACCGCCGCCAATGATTCGCTGGACAGTAAAGCGCTTCTTGTTCGGCTGGATAGAGCGGGTGATCTGTATGTTGAGGCGGCCGCGTATTCGCTCGCCTGACTGTGGGTATTCCAGCACCGCGTCCTCGTGATAGATGCGGTGCTCCGTTTCAAAATCGTTGGCATCGGAGGCCGCCCAATGCTGATCCAGTGCCGCACGTATCTGTTGATCTCGCATCTTACCCTCCTGCGCTAAGGGAAAGCTGTAGATCCGCATGGCCTGGTTTCAAGCAGCCGGGATCGATCCTCCGGCTTTCTTGTGCCCGCTCACCGCCACCAGCCCCCTGATTGACGCCGCAGTGTCTAGCGGTTCTTGCGACTCCTCAATTCAGAGCAAGATAGCTGTTGCGAACAGGCCATATTCGTGCGTATCCCAGACGGCGGCACTCAGATTCGACCTTGAAACTGGCTCGCGCCGTCGATCAAACTGGCGGCTGCCATGAAAATGGCGACGCTCGCCCAATGTGCCTCCTGAGCCCTTTTGGTACAATCAGTGACTGCCAGAAGCCCGTGCCGTTTGATACGTAGCGATACTGAGTGATCCTGAGTGTTGTCCCGGCCCTCAGCCGAAGGCGGAGTGCTGGGTACGATGCAAAAATCGACCCGAGTCCCGTAGGGACGGCACATGACCTCCAAGCCGGGAAGAAATCAACCCTGCGAGCGGGCTAAAATCGGCTGGTGCTGTTTCACCGTCTCGAGTTCTCGCCCGAACGCGATGCCGAGTTGTTCGCTGCCGCTCCGGCGAAGCCGGCGGTGTTTGCCTTGCGCGCCGACGACCAGGACAGCGAGCCCTACGTCAGCAAGACCTCGAACCTGCGCCGTCGGCTGCAACGGCTGCTCGGCGCGAGCGACGGGCCCTACCCGCAAGCTCAACTTGCGTGACCGGGTGCGCTGGGTCGAATGGACTCCCACAGCGTCAGACTTCGAGGCCTCGCTCCTGCTGTATAAGACACTACGCGAGGAATTTCCCGAAAACCTATGACCGCCGTCTGCGCCTGCGCTTCGCGCCCCTGGTCAAGCTGATCCGCGACAACCCCTATCCGCGCGCCACCATCACCAATCGCATCTCGTCGCTGAAAGGCAACGCGGAATATTTCGGGCCGTTCCCCTCGCGGGTGGCGGCCGAGAAGTTTGCCAACGACTCGCTCGACTTCTTCAAGATGCGGCGCTGCGTCGACGATCTCCATCCCGACCCCGCCTTTCCCGGCTGCATTTATTCCGAGATGAAGATGTGTCTCGCGCCCTGTTTCAAAGGCTGCACCGACGAGGAGTACGCGGAAGAAGTCGGGCGGGTGCAGCAGTACTTCCAGAGCGGAGGGCAGTCGCTGGTGCGCGAGATCGGGCGCATGCGCGACGAGGCTTCGGAGAAGCTCGACTTTGAAGCCGCGGCCGCGCTGCACATCCGGCTGGAGAAGGTGAAGGCCGCAGCTTCGCAATTGCCGGACATCGTCCGCCGCCTCGACGAACTGAATGGCGTGATGATCCAGCCGTCGGCGGAAGCGGAGTCGGTTGCGTTGATCAAGATCGAGGCGGGAATGATCTGCGAGCCGGTGTCCTTCAATGTGGGAGCGCAGGCGGAAGCGGAACACCTGCATTCCAAACCGCGCTCCATGGAGTCGCGCATCACCGAGGCCCTGGCCGGCGTCGCATCTGGCAAGCCGCGTAGCGCTCTCGAATGGATGGAGCACCTCGCCTTGCTGAAGCGCTGGTTCTACCGCAGCAGCAAGACGGGCGAGCTGTTCCTGGCGGACAGCAACGGTGAGTTGCCCATGCGGCGCGTGGTGCGCGGCGTCTCCCGCGTCTTTCGCGGCGAGAAACCCACGGGCGATCTCAGCGAAACCGCCGGGGAGTACTGGAAGTTCCGCGCTGGGGAAGCGGGCATCCGCTGATTGCAGATCCGGATGCCCACCACATTGACAAAGTAATGGTTAGCTAAGTAAATTAGCCGCATGAAGTACCATACCGTTCACGAAGCCAAGACGAATCTCTCCCGCCTCATTCAGAAGGCCTGTGAGGGCGAAGAGGTGATCATCGCGCGCGGCGATGAGCCTGTCGTGAAGCTGGTGCCAATAGGCGCAGGGGTGCGAAAGCGAAAGCCCGGCGGCTTCGAAGGCCAAATCTCCTGGACCGAAGACGCCTTCGACCCACTGACGGATGAAGAAATGCGGGAGCTCGGATTCGAGTGAATCTTCTCATCGATACCCATGCCCTGCTTTGGTGGTTTTCGTCCCCGGCCAGGGTGCCGGCCGCGGCACGAGACGAACTGGAAAATGACGCCAATCAAGTGTACGTGTCGGCGGTGGTGGCTTGGGAAATGGCAATCAAGACTCAATTGGGAAAGCTGGACGCGGGGAAGCTACTGCCTGATCTGCCGCGCCATCTCGCGGAACGTGGGTTCAGGAAGCTTGCGATTTCGATGGGACACGCTTTGCGGGCGGGCCAGCTACCGCTCTATCACAAGGATCCGTTTGACAGAATGTTAATAGCCCAAGCCCAAGCTCACCGGTTCGCCATTGTCAGTGGTGATATGTTGCTGGATCGGTACGGGATTCGTCGGGTCTGGCGATAATTCCCGTCAAACCGCCCTTCACTTCGACAGCCCGCCCAACGCCGCCCGGAAGATGGCGTCGAAGTTCTCCCGGCCTGCCGACTGCGTCGCCCGCTCCACCGCCTTCTGCGGCTACCACCCGCTGATAGCCAAGATTGGTCAGCGCCGAAATCACATCTTCTTCTATCGCGGAAACGCTGACCACCGGCGGCTGCGCGCCAAAGGCATCCAGCTTGTCGCGTAGCTCCACGCACATGCGTTCGGCTGTCTTCTTGCCGATGCCGGGAATTTTGGTAAGCCGCGCGTGATCGTTGGCGCGGATCGCGCCCACCATGTCGGCCGTGGCCATGCCGCTCAGGATGGTGATGGCCAACTTCGGCCCGATGCCGCTGACCGTGATCAGCTTCTCAAAGAGCTGCTTCTCTTCCGGCCTCAGGAAGCCGAAGAGCGCGATGGCGTCCTCACGCACGTGGGTATGAATGTGCAGCGCAACGTCGGTGCCGGCGGAGGGCAGTTCCGAAAACGTCGGGATGGTGATCGTGACGTCGTAGCCGACCCCGGCGGCTTCCACGATGGCCTGGTTGGGGTGCTTCGAGATGAGCCGTCCGCGAAGGTGCGCAATCATGGGTGAGTGAATAGTGAATAGTGGCTAATGGATAGTAAGTTGTCCATGAGCGGCATGCCTTGCCAACTACTCGAAAAATAGGTTCCTCGCGGGTCGCGCCCGCCTGATGAACTTGAACCTCCAGGGTACTGACAGTTCGCCATCCGCGAGCCGCCTCTATCCACTATCCACTATCCACTGCTCTACTGCCTTCTCCGGTGGTAGACCGCGAACTCGAATCCCGGATTCGGCGGGAACAGCTCATTGATCTTGCGAAGCCGCTCGGCCAGCGCCGCCGGGGCGAGCAGCGGATAGTCGCGCTCGCGCAGCTCCTGGTAATCCACATCGAGATACAGCGAGAGCATGTACACCGCGATAGCGTCGGCGAAGGTGGCCAGCAGGTACTCATGCTTGGCCTTCTCCGTCTCCGGCCCGTTGGTGGCCACGATCTTGCGCAGCTCGTAAGCATCCATCGAGGTTTCGCCGCGGACTTTGTCCTCGATCTGCTTGAACACCAGGTCAGCGAACTCCTGCGACACGCCTACCCGTTCCACGAAGTTGTGGCCCACGTTGATGAAGAACTCGAACGCAATGGCGAAGCTGTCCTCCATCAGCCGGGTGGAGATGAAAACGCATTGCGAATCGCCCAGCGTGTGGTTGCGATGGCAGATGGCGCTGTCGGAAAGCTCCACATCGTAGCGGTCGGCGATCATGGTTTCGTCGCCCAGGTTCAACGTCAGCGGGACGAAGTAGTACGCCTTGCGGTCCAGTGCGGCTGCGATGGTGCGCGGAACCACCGCCACCAGCCGCTCCAGGTCGGCCGCCGATGAGTTCATCTCACCCATGGCGGCGTAGCAGATTCCGTTGGGCGACTGTGTCACCGGCGTCATGCGCACCACTTCCGCCGGCGTCCGCGTAACTGTTTGAGATGCTTGGGCCATGAAACTCGATTGTAACCCAAGCAGGAGTTCGGCTTAGCGAGCTACCGGCCGCAACCTCAGACCGAACCCTACAAATCGACCGGCGCCAGTCTGTTGTACCCTAGAGTGTGATGGTCACCTCGGCGATGTCCCCAGCCAGGAAGCGCAGCAAGATCCTCACCGCATTCACGGCGACGGTTCGGGTGCTGTTCACCACCCTGCTGTTCACCGCCGGGGGCATGGGGCTCGGGCTGCTTCTGGGAATCATCGGGATGGTGCTCTTCAGCCTCATCACCGGCACCGACGTCGACATGCGCAATGCCTACCGGCATTTCGCCATTCCGGTTGCTGCCGTTCTGGGTACGGTGGCGTTCATCGGCGCGATCGTGCTGGAAGTGCGCCATCGGCGAACATAAACCCTCAATCGGCATTCCCGGCACACCGAATCAGCTGCTGCCTCAACCGGCTGCGAGAAAACTCGCGCAAGCAGCGATTGCAAGGGGCGCGGCTTCAAAGGCTGCTGAAAAAGAGGTTCCCGGGTAGAGCTGGCCTTCAGGCCAGCGTCTAAGCCGTTGCAAATATATAGGGGCTTTAGCCCCGGTAGCACGTTGAACGGACTTTTTCAGCAACTTTTTCAGCCGCGTCGTTGTGTGCCCCTTGTTTTGTCATTCCGAGGGGCTTCAGCCCCGACGAATCTGCTGTTTCTCCGCATCTCTACGTTCTTTCCGCAGTCTGCTAAGCTGGACGTACGTACAGTATTCCTGTACGCTAATTGAAGAGAGAACATTGCCATGGCAGTCGAGACCACCTACACCAGCTTGCGCCAGCGCCTGGCCTCGGTCCTTGACCAGGTTGCGAACGATCAGGAAGTCGTTATCGTCCGGCGCCGTGGAGCTAAGGACGTGGCCATGGTCCCAGCCGAGGAGCTGACCAGCCTGATGGAAACCGCCCACCTGCTGCGGCCGCCCAAGAACGCACAGCGGCTGTTGACAGCCCTGCGGCGAGCCAATTCCGCTAAGGGCAAGGCAGAGTCGGTCGACAAGCTTCGCCAGGAGATGGGGCTTGGCGCGAAGCGCTGATCGCGTAGCGGTCTTCCAGCCGGAATTTCGCGAAGACCTCAAGTACTGGGTGAGAACGGACCGCAATGTGGCGCTGCGCGTGCTGGAACTCGTGGAGGCCGCCATGCGCGATCCGTTCGGCGGTATCGGCAAGCCTGAGCCGTTGAAGTTCGTGCTCGCCGGATGCTGGTCGAGACGCCTCACGCAAGAGCATCGCCTGGTCTACCGAGTGAGCGGCGATCGGATCGACTTTCTTCAAGCACGCTATCACTACTAGAAGCCATCTTATCAATCAGTTTTGCAAGCGCATGCTTCACGGGCTGCGGAAAAAATACGATCTTGCCAAGTTTTGAAAGGGCACAGCTTCAGCTGTGCCGTAACTGGCCGCTTAAGACCGGGCTTTAGAGCGGTTTCATAGTTGCTGTAGACCACGCCCCGTTTTGAAAGGGCACGGCTTCAGCCGCGCCGTAAGCGACCGTAGCCAACTCGGGCTTTAGCCCCTGAGGGACCTCGGTCTACACCTTACTCTGAAACTGCTTTAGCCCCCGACGGAACTCGGGGTTTGTCGCTTCTGGCATTTATGAGATGGGGATGACGCCTAGTAGAATTCAAAGTGGCACATTTTCCAGCTCTATTGCTGTATCCCGAGTGATGCTCTTATGTCCGAAACCATTCATGTGAAGCTGCCCGACGGCAGCGTCAAAGAAGTACCCCGCGGCACCTCCGCCCTCGACATTGCCAAGTCGATCAGCCCGCGCTTGGCCGACGCCGCGCTGGTGGCGCAGGTAAAGCCGCTCTCTCCCAACGGTGCCAGCGGCAACGGAAACCAGCCGGCGGCCGAAGCCAAGACCGAAGCGACGACCGAAACGAAGAGCGAAGACCAGCCGAAGCCGCAGGCGGCGAAGAATGATGGCGCTCGCCTGGTGGACCTGGCCCGCCCCCTGGAGAGCGATGCCGAGCTGCGCATCCTGACCGAGCGCGATCCCGAGGCGCTGGAGGTCTATCGCCACTCCTCGGCGCACCTCATGGCGGCTGCCGTGCTCGAACTGTTTCCCGAAACCAAGCTCGGCCACGGTCCTGCGACCGAGAGCGGCTTCTTCTACGACTTCTATCGCGAAAAGCCCTTCACCCCCGAGGACCTCGCAGCCATCGAGAAGAAGATGCAGGAGCTGGCCAGGCAGGACCTGCCCTACGCCCGCGAGTTCCTGCCCCGCCAGGAAGGCCTGGAGCGCTTTAAGTCGGAAGGCGACTTCATGAAGTGCCACTTCATCGAGCAGTTCACCGCGCCCGACGAGAAAATCTCCATCTACAAGACCGGCAAGTTCACCGACTTCTGCCGTGGGCCGCACATTCCCTCGACCGGGCGCATCAAGGCGTTCAAGCTGCTCAACATCGCCGGCGCCTATTGGCTGGGCGACGAGAAGAACCCGCAGCTGCAGCGCATCTACGGCACCTCGTTCTTCTCCAAGAAGGACCTCGACGACTACCTCAACAAGCTCGAAGAGGCGAAGAAGCGCGACCATCGCGTGCTGGGCAAGCAGCTCGATCTGTTCTCCATCCAGGAGCTGGCCGGGCCCGGCCTGATTTTCTGGCATCCCAAGGGCGGCATCATGCGCAAGGAGATGGAGGACTGGATGCGCGACGAGTACCTGAAGCGCGGCTACTCCCTCGTCTTCACCCCGCACGTGGCGCGCGTGGACCTGTGGAAGACCTCGGGCCACGAAGGCTACTACGCGCAGAACATGTTTACCCCGATGGAACTGGACGACGCCGACTATCGCATGAAGCCGATGAACTGTCCGTTCCACATCCTTATCTATCGCGACTCGCTCAAGTCGTATCGCGACCTGCCGGTGCGGCTGGGCGAGCTCGGCACGGTGTACCGCTACGAGCGCTCGGGCGTGATGCACGGGCTGCTGCGCGTGCGCGGCTTTACCCAGGACGACGCCCACATCTTTTGTACTCCCGAGCAGATTGAAGACGAGGTCGTGGGCTGCATCGATTTTGCGCTGGCCGTGCTGAAGACCTACGGCTTCGACCAGTTCCAGGTCGAGCTTTCGACGTGGGACCCGAACGACCGCAAAACCTACGCCGGACGCGACGATCAGTGGGAGCTGGCGCAGCGTTCGCTCGAACAGGCGCTGAAGCGCCGCAACATCGAGTACAAGCTGATTCCCGGCGAGGCCGCATTCTACGGGCCGAAGATCGACGTCAAGCTGGTCGACGCCATCGGCCGGCTGTGGCAGCTCTCTACCGTGCAGTTCGACTTCACCCTGCCCGAGCGCTTCGGTCTGGAGTACGTCGGCGAAGACGGCAAGCGCCACCAGCCGCTGATGGTGCACCGCGCGCTCTACGGCTCGATCGAACGCTTCTTCGGCGTGCTGATCGAGCATTACGCCGGAGCGTTCCCGGTGTGGCTGTCGCCGACGCAGGTGGTCGTGGTGCCCATCGGCGAGAAGCACCACGCTTATGCCAACGAAGTTGGCGAAAAGCTCAAAGCGGCCGGAGTGCGAGTGCACGTCGATCTGCGCAACGAGAAGATGAACGCCAAGATCCGCGAGCACGCCATGCAGAAGGTGCCGTTCCAACTCGTCGTCGGCGACCGCGAGATGGAAGCCCACGAGGTCAACGTGCGCGTCCGCGGCCAGGAGAAAGCCGAAGGGTCCGTCGCGGTGGATGCGTTTGTCGAGCGGGTGAAGAAGCTGATCGAGACGAAGGCAGCGGCGCTGTAGCCATTCGTTGACGAATTACCTGCGTTTTTCAAAGGGCACAGCTTTATCTGGACGGGAAGGGATCCTTTTTGTTCATGTTAAAGAGGACCACAAGGCGGCCGTCCATTGGTTTTTAGGGATTAGGTTGATCAGATTTAGGCTGTCGGATTTCATTCCGCATAAGCACGCCTAAATCCTCTGTCAGATTTGTCAGTTCATCGCTATGTTTTTTTGCATTCTCCACTTCATTCGGGAGCAATTGCACCCTCTTGGGCAATCTCACAATAATGTTCCCTAAGAACCTGCGCTGCGTCAAGATCGCATCGAACTTCGTCTGAATTGATGGGTTCTTAAAATAGATTGCGAGTTGCTGCTGGAGCAGTTCGGACGCTATCCGCCATTCGCGACTTATCTTCCTCCAATTGTCTCTACGCTCTCTAATCTCCTCCGGGCGGTCCAATTCTGATTGCTGATAAAGGGCAAGGATGTCCTCCCCAGCGGCGTTGGTTTCAGCGACCGCCTTCGTCAATTCGCCGATCAGCTCTGTTTGCTTGTCTAGGTCTCGCTGCTGGAGTAGGTACTTTTGCTGGTTTTGCCACTCAAGTTGCTTCCAGTGAGAACTCAGGCAAGTTCCGCATACCGTCGTTAATCCGAACCCCATCAACAGAAGTACAGCTTTATGCTCGAAGAAGTTCCCGATATGCATTGGTCTCGGACGGCTCCTCCGATACCTGTTTCGACCGAGTTTCAACATGGCCTATGGTCTCGGGACATTAGGAGACTACTCGACGCTGATGATCAGGGGTTCCATCCCGGAATGAAACTTAAAGGCGATGGTCAAAACTGCTTTTGATATGCCATGCTCAGGCGGGAGATCCACCGCGAATGAGCCGTCAGATTGCGGCTTGCCGACCATCTGAAATTGAGGTACACAGCATTTACAGTCATTCGGACACTTCTTCTCACAGTCACAATCCGAGTCCTCCAAAGCAAAGCTCACGGACGGATTATTATGCTTCAGCGCGCCAATGCCAAACGAGCTTTGCTCCTTCGCAGTAATCCTTAGGCGTCTTAAGCCGTCAAGGCGAATGTTCAAAACAGTAACTAGGTTATAGGTCCCAGGACGAACCGAAAACTCAAACGAGCCGTCCGGTTTTGTAGTGACAATTAACTGCTCGGGACAGCATCCACAACCGACAGGGCACCTTTCGCAACTGCACCCTTCAGCTTTGAGTGCCATTCTTACTCCGCCTGCTGGCTCACCGAGGACTGTAATCTTGCCCGAGACAGGGATTAATTGACCTTGACAGGGCTGTAGGGCAATCACTAGCAAAATGATTAGGCCGCTAAACAGAAAAACTATTCGACTAATATGTGTGATCGTCACAAGTTGTTCCAGCGGAAAAGGCAGAGTCCTGAGCGGTCGGGTCACCTCGCGAGTGCCGCGGACCTGACCCCTAATTATTCAAGCTTTTATTGCTTAAAACGTTCGAAAATCGCGAACAAGATTATTGTCCGAACGCCGAGGATTAGGCAAGCAAATACTCCCGAGACGGGTCGGCTGATTAGATAACCGTGTCGGCTCCCGGCCGCCGGGCACGCGTGGTGCGCTCTAGCAACCAAGGCTCGGAGGAAAGGAGCCGAGCACATTGGGCAGTGGACCCAGGCCCAGGCTTTCAGCCGCCCACCTAAACACCATCTCCCGGAATTCCCAGGTCAACGTTGTCTTACTCATGGTAAGATACTTCTATGGATAAAGTTACTGTTTCCTCCAAGGGGCAAATCGCCATCCCGAAGCAGGTGGCGGGTGGCCCACCCCGTCAACTTATTGACGCGAATAAACTTACAGGAGGGTGGCGGGTGGCCCGGCCCATCAACCTACTGCCACCAAAAAACTTACAGGCGTGTGCCCATCCCGGCTGGTGGCCCAGGTATCAAAATCTACTGCGTGCCCCAGAGCCTGCCTTGAGCGCAGTCGAAGGGGGGCACCCGACTTTGGATCTTCTGGTTTAGCTTTGGCGTTCAACGGGTCACCCGCCTTGTCAAAGTGTCAATGGGCTGGGCCTTGACCGCCCCCTGAGTGCAGTCGTAAGCTTGCGCCGTGGCCGACGATTTCTGTTGTCACAGTTGCGGCAACTTACCCGGCACTTGCCCCCCACGCACCCCCGAACCGAGCAGCATGATTGACTGGCGGGTGGGGGGCGGGTGGCCCACCCCGTCAACTTATTGACGCGAATAAACTTACACGAGGGTGCCCCATCCCGCCTTCTTTTGGCGGGGTGGGGATTTCGCTTGTCCTACGAAGATACCGGTGGAAGAGACCACAATCGCCACCAGCCAATTCGGGGTTAGGGTGCCCGAGCACGTCCACCTGCTTCTCTCTGAACCCGAACGCGCTACTCTCGCCCGGGCGATACAGGCGCTGAAGCAGTCCGCTTCCCAAAAACTGAACGCACACCACGGGCTCTTCTGGCAAACCCGTTACTATGACTTCAACGTGTGGAGCCCCGAGAAGCGCGTCGAGAAACTGAAATACATCCACCGCAACCCGGTCCATCGTGGGCTGGTCGGGGGGCCGGAAGACTGGCCATGGAGCAGCTTCCGTCACTATGCCATGGGAGAGGCTGGAACCGTCGAGATCGAGTCGCCGGTTGCGGCTTGGAAGCGGCGAAAGGTTGGGAACCAAAACATCCTCGTACTCCCGGAAGCATGAAAGCCCGCGCTCAAGCGGCCCTGGTGGCACCGTGAACTTCTTGACGCGAATAAACTTACACGAGGGTGCCCCCATCCCGCCTTCTTTTGGCGGGGTGGGGGTTTTCGTTTGTCCCGCGAGGATTCAGACTCCAATGCGACTTACTCATGGTAAGATACATCTATGGAAACAGTTACCGTCTCGTCCAAAGGCCAAATCGCCATCCCGAAGCAGGTTCGGGAGGCTCTTAACCTCGCCGAGGGCACCAAGCTGACCCTCGAAGTGCGTGGGCAGGAAATCGTGCTTTCAAAAGGCGATGCCTGGAGAAAGCTTAAGGGTGCCGCCGCTGATATGGGCGACTTGATGGAAAAGTTCGCAGCCTTCCGGAAGGAGGAGCGCGAACGTGAAAACTCGCGTCCTTGACACGTGGCCCATTCTCGAGTGGATGAATGGCAGACAGCCTGCGACGGACGCAGTCGAAAGGCTCTTGGACGAATCTCTTGCGGGCAGTGCGCGGCTCTTCATGAGCGCGATCAATGCCGGCGAGGTATATTACTTCCTTCGGAAAACGCACAGCGAAAGCGTCGCGGAGTCCTGGCGCGAACTATCCGCAACTGTACCTGCAACGATTGAAGTACCAACCGCCGATGAAATCTGGGACGCGGCACTGCTGAAAGGGCACTACCCGATTGCGTACGCGGACGCATTCGCCGCGGCCCTGGCACAGAAATACCGCTGTCCGCTGGTGACCGGCGATCCTGAATTTCGAGTGATTCCCGATCTTGAGTTGGAGTGGGTAGGCAAGACGTAGGTCGAACTCTCCGCGCAAATCATTCCCTAATGTCTGGTCACAACTCATCTACAGAGATCTCCCACCGCACGACTGGGTGGCCACCCCGTCAACTTAATCCTTACGAATAGAGTTGTAGGAGGGTGCCTCATCCCGCCTTCTTTTGTTTTGGCGGGGTGGGGGTTTTCGTTTGTCCTACAAAAATAAAGGTTGAAGGGGCCACCCCCATCTGTCTTGGGTTGGCTCGCGGTTCAAAGTTACACTGCTTTTCGGTCGATTGGGTGGTTTGCTGTTTTCCCTGCTTTTCTGTACCGCGCAGGGGGCTCGCCAAAATTCCGCTTGAACGCGCGGTTGAACGCCTGCTCTGAATCGTATCCCACTTCCGATGCAATCTGGGCGACGCTGTAGCTTGTCGAATCCAGCATCTGCGCACCCATTTGCAGCCGCCACCGCGTCAGGTACGTGACCGGGGGCTCTCCGAGATACCGGCGAAATCGCTCTGCCAGCGCTGATCGTGAGATGCCCACCTCATGCGCGAGTTTCGCGATCGTCCATGGTGCTGCCGGACGCCGATGCATCAATGTGAGGGCTTTGCCCACTTCCGGATCGCGTGTTCCCGCCAGCCATCCGGTTTGCCGCTCGGGCAACTGAGTAACGTAGCGCCGCAAGGTCTCCGCGAACAACGTTTCACACAACTTTGCCAGGACCGCCTGGCCTCCCTCATGATCGGCGCCTGCCTCAGCAATGGAATATCGAATCGAGTTTTCCAGCCACTGCCCCGATTGGTCCTCGCGGATGTTCACCTTGAATACCGGCGGAAGTCCCCCCATGAGGACTTTGCCCAGTCGCGGTTCGCAGACCATGAAGCCGCACACGAAGCGGGTCACCTCACCACCACCACCCATCCGCGACAGTCTCAGTCCTTGCGAAAAAACCCGCGCTAACTCCTCCTCGCCGTTCACGGTGTGCGGTCCCGGTCCGCTCTCGATCAGGTGCGAGTCTCCATGCGGAAAGATCACGATATCGCCCGCACTGAGCGCGAGGCGCTTGTCGTACAGTTGGGCATAGGCCCTGCCTTCAATTAACAGGTGATACACAATGACGTGCCCGCCCGGCTGATTGATGTAAGGGGCCAACTTGCATGACTCCGGCGAGCGAAATCTCCACGGCGCCGAAAACTCGGCGTTGTAGAAGAACGCGCTTTCCAGCTTCACAACTCTCAGCACTTCCGACAGAACATCCATAAGCGACGGCAGCAAGGACGGGAAGCTAACCCCTCCGGACGAACGGACAAGCTTTCTTCGTTTTCACTGATGCCCGGTCAAGAATGACAGATTCACAATCAAGAGTTTCCTCCCTTTCTGTCGCATAGTCGATTTGCGCTTGCAAAACAAGACGCACAAATTTCAATCAAGGAAGGTATCACCATGGCAACTACAAACATACTTCCCAAAAGGACCAACGGGGTTATGGTTGACGAACTCGTTTCGACCGTCAATGCCATCAAGCAGACCCCGACCCTCGCGAAATTCCAGTTTCGCGTTCGCAATCAGTGGATCGACGGCCCACGCAGCCAGTCAACCGCCGCCACGTTCTACGGCGCCGGCCAGGAGCAATCGCACACCAAGCCATTCGTACTCGATGTCGATGAGCCTCCTGTCCTGCTCGGCAAGGATATGGCTCCCAACGCCGGCGAATACCTGCTTCACACCCTCGCGGTCTGTATGACCACGACCATCGTTTATCACGCGGCAGCACGTGGAATTGAAATCGAAGAAGTGGAGTCTTCTTTGGAAGGCGACGTCGATCTCCAAGGCTTCCTGGGACTCGATGAAAGCGTCCGGAACGGTTTCCAGGGAATCCGGGTCCACTTCAAGATCAAAGCCGACGTGCCCGACGAGCAACTGCAGGCCATTTGCCAGCTCGGCACGCAGTACTCCTCGATCTTCGACACGCTGACCAAAGGAGTTCCGATCTCGGTAACCGCGAACCGCCTCTAGGGGGGTGCCCAGGTTCGCGCCGCTCTTTTGGGTGCTAGGGATGCTTTGGTTAAGTCTGGTTTCGAAGGGGACGGCCTTCAGGCCGTCCGTAAATGTCCCAAAATCACCGCGGCTTCAGCCGCTGCGGGACTTCGCCGCGACTTGATCAGAGAGTCCCAAACCTGGGCTGCACTCCCGGTCCGCGGGACGAAAGAACACCCACAGCTTCAGGCGTGTGTGGCGCGTGTAAGAACGGCGAGGTGGCCCATCCCGTGAACCTATTATTACGGCCGGTGGCCCACTATTGCCTGCCGTTGGCAATTGTGGGGCGATGCCAATCTCAGAGTGCCGCAACAAAGCCCCACTCGCCGGTCGGCACGCTGATTTTGCGTGACTTCCTCAACGCATCTGCTGTATCCCCGAAACTGCAGCGGTTTCGCCGAAAGCCGAGCCCCGACCACGGCGCATCTTGAAAATTTCACGGAGTCGACCCGTGTCGGCCAGTTCCATGGCGTCACCCAATCCATGGCCGCTTTTGCCTTTTGCCCGGGTGAACTAGAATGCCTACGCACGGAGGGAACCATGGCAGCCTCAGCCCCAACCGAAGCCAAGCCCCACGTCGACACTGATCAGATCCGATTCGATATCTGTTGTGCCGCTCGCATTCTCTTTCGCGCGGGCATGAGCGCCGCCAACGCCGGACACATCAGCGTGGCCATCGCGCCCGATCGCATGCTGATGAACCGCTTCGGGCCGTCCTTCGGCTCGCTGCACCCCAGCGACATCCTTACGCTCGACTTCCGCGGCAACATCCTCGAAGACCACACGCCCCCGAAGAACGCGCGCGTCAACGAAACAGTCGAGCTGCACGGGGTCATCCACCGCTACAATCCGCAGATCGTGTGCGCGCTGCACACTCATCCTCCGGCGACGGTCACCTGGAGCACCTTCCGCAAAGTGCCGGAGATTTACGACCAGGAGAGCTGTATCCTTGCCGGCGACGTGGCGGTCATCGAAGAAGATTACGAGGGACTGGCGTCGAGCGAAGACCGTTTGCGGACGGCGGCGCAGGCGCTGGGCAAGTATCGCGCCGTCATCCTGCCCAACCATGGAGCCATCACCACCGGCCCGAACGTGCAGATCGCGCTCTTCGCCATGATGCTGCTGGAAGGCATGGTGGCGCGCAACCTTTCGGTGCTCTCGGCGGCGCGGGCCACGGGATTTACCCCGCAGCCCATCAGGATGGAACACGCGCTCGCGGCGAAGGCAGCCATCGCCAAAATGAACGCCCTCGAGCCGCTCTGGGCCGACCAGCTTCATCGCTTGCTGGCGACGGATCCGGACTTGTTTGCGTGAGAAAAGCTGAAAATCCGAGGCACGGCAAAGCCGGGAAACCTGACAGCAAAACTTAGCGTCTCTCCAGATTCGCTTCGCATCCAATTCCTGGCTTACTATCATTTTTCGCCATTCATACAATCATGGACCGATATCTCTGCATTCATGCCCATTTTTACCAACCGCCGCGCGAGAATCCCTGGCTCGAAGCTGTCGAGCTGCAGGAATCCGCGTACCCCTACCACGACTGGAACGAGCGCATCACCGCCGAGTGTTACGCGCCCAACGCTGCGTCGCGCATTCTGACCGGCGACAACCGCATCACCCGCATCGTCAACAACTACTCCCGCATCAGCTTCAACTTCGGTCCCACCCTGCTCTCCTGGATGGCCGATCATTCCCCCGACGTCTACGAGGCCATCCTCACTGCCGACCGCGAGAGCCGCGAACGTTTCTCGCAGCACGGCTCGGCCTTGGCCCAGGTCTACAACCACATGATCCTGCCGCTGGCCAATCGCCGCGACAAAGAGACACAAGTCATCTGGGGCCTCCGCGACTTCGAATATCGTTTCGGCCGCGCGCCGGAAGGCATGTGGCTGGCCGAGACCGCTGTCGATGTCGAAACCCTCGAAGTGTTGGCGGCCAACGGCATCAACTTCACCGTCCTGGCTCCCTCGCAGGCGCGGCACGAGCGCCGCATTGCCCAGACCAAGTGGAAGAACGTCGAGGGCGGCAACATCGATCCCACTCGCGCCTACGTCTGCCCGCTGCCTTCGGGACGCAGCATCAATCTCTTCTTCTACGACGGTCCCATCTCCCGCGCGGTCGCCTTCGAGGGCCTGTTGTCCGACGGCTTCCGCTTCGCCAACCGCCTGCTCAGCGGGTTTGCCGATCATCGCCGTTTCCCCCAGTTGATGCACATCGCCACCGACGGCGAAACCTACGGCCATCATCATCCCAAGGGCGAAATGGCCCTCTCCTACGCGCTGCATCATATTGAAAGCGGCAACCTCGCCAAGCTCACCAACTACGGCGAATTCCTCGAGAAGGTTCCGCCCACCCACGAAGTCGAAATCATCGACGACACCGCCTGGAGCTGCGTGCACGGCTTGGGCCGCTGGACCCGCGATTGCGGCTGCAACTCCGGCGGCAAGCCCGGCTGGAACCAGGCGTGGCGCGACCCCTTGCGCACCGCGCTCGATCAGCTGCGCGACAGTCTCGCCGCGCCCTACGAGAAGATGGCTGCCAAACTTCTGCGCGATCCCTGGAAGGCGCGCGACGAATACATCGATGTCGTGCTCAACCGCGGCCAGCGCACCCTCAAGTCCTTCCTCGATCAGCACGCCCTTCACGAACTGACCGACGAAGAAATCGTTACCGCGCTGTCGCTGCTGGAAATGCAGCGCCACGCCATGCTCATGTACACCAGTTGCGGCTGGTTCTTCGATGAGTTGTCCGGTATCGAAACCGTGCAAGTCATTATGTATGCCGGACGCGCCCTGCAACTGGCCCAGGCCCTCTTTCCCGGCAATTACGAAGAGGCCTTCCGCCAGAATCTGGCTGAGGCCAAAAGCAATCTCCCGGACCACGTTGACGGGGCCCGCGTCTACGATCGCATGGTCAAGCCGGCGCAGGTCGATCTGCTGGCCGTCGCGGCGCATTACGCCATCGCCTCGCTCTTCCGTCGCGAATCCGAGCCCAGCATGATCAGCAGCTACGAGATCACCCAGCGCGACGATGTCCGCATGGAGTCTGGCCGCGCCCGCCTGGCGGTTGGTACCGCCCTGATCCGCTCCCGCATCACCCGCCAGCAGACGGAAGTCAGTTACGGCGTCCTCCACTTGGGCGATCACAACGTCTCTGCCGGCGTCCGCGCCCTCCAGGGCGAGCCGGACTTCCGCCAACGCGTGCGCGAGCTGCGCGACGCCTTTAACGCCGCCGACCTGCCCGGAGTGCTCCGCCTGCTCGACAGCCAGTTTGCCGGCGCCACCTACAGCTTGAAGTCGCTCTTCCGCGACGAGCGCAATCGCGTTGTCCGCAAGATTCTCGGCAAGACCATGACCGAGGCCGAAGCCGCCTACCGCCAGATCTACGAACACCATGCTCCCCTCATGGGCTTCCTCAGCGGCATGGGCGCTCCCCTGCCCAAAATGCTTCACCAGACCGCCGAGTTCGTGCTCAATACCGCCCTGCGCAGCGAATTTCTCGCCGATCAGTTGGACCTCGAGCGCATCCAGACCTTGCTCGACACCGGCGCCCGCGAGAAGGTCCAATGGGACACTCCCTGGCTCGTCTTTGCCCTCAATCGCCGCCTCGGCAAGATGGCCGAAGAGCTGGCCGTCAATCCCCGCGAGGAGCGGCTGCAACAGTTCAATGCCTCCGTCGCCCTGGTCAAGTCGCTGCCCTTCGAGGTCGACCTCGGCCGCGTGCAGAACGTCTATTACCAGCTCCTGCAGCAGGTCTACCCGCTGGTGGCCCTGGAGGCAGACGAGCCCTCCCAGCGCTGGATCGCCGAATTCACCAGCCTGGGCGACAAGCTCGGCGTCTGCGTCGAACCCGTCACCACCCCGGCCATCCAGCCCAGTTGAGCTGCCCGCCCCTCATTCATCGACCAGGTGCAGATTTCCTTTGACATGCGGCGGCTTTGGCCTCTTAAATACTTCGCGCCAAAGTATGGCATTGCTCGAGGAGCTGGCATGAACAAGGGAGATCTGGTCGACAAGATTGCAATGGCTACGGGCATGACCAAAACCAATGCTTCTGGAGCCGTCGAAGCCATGATCCATTCCGTCACCTTGGCCTTGCGCAAAGGTGACCGCGTAACCTTGGCCGGATTCGGCACCTTCACCGCTCCCCAGCGCAAGGCCCGCAACGGACGCAATCCGCGCACCGGCGCTGTCCTCAAAATCGCCGCTCGCCGCGTCGCCAAGTTCACCCCCGGCCTCGAGCTGAAGAAGGCCGTCAACAAAAAATAGCGCAACTATGAAACAATGCAACTGTGGATTGGAAGGGGCGCGGCTTCACGGGCTGCGGAAGAGATCGTGTTTCGGGTAGAGCTGGCCTTCAGAGCCTGCCCTGAGCGGAGTCGAAGGGCCAGCGTCTAAGCTCCCTATTTTTCTCATTCCGAGGGCTTCAGAGGCTGCTGAAAAAAGCGCCTTTCGCAGCGTTTTGAAGGGGCGCACCTTCAGGTGCGCCGGACAAGCCCTTTATTTTTGTCATTCCGAGGGGCTTCAGCCCCAAGGAATCTGCTCCTCCTTCGCCTCCCCAAGCTTTTTTCCGCAGCCTGTTCAGCCCCGAGGAATCTGCTGTTTCTTCACTTTTCCACGGAGCCCCGGCCCTCGTTGCTTTCGTCGAGGTACAGCAGGTAATCGGTTGAGGTGGGTTTTTTGCCCAGCAGCCGCAGCTGCAAAGTCACCTGCCCCCGATGGTAGGTTGAGTGGTTCACCAGATGTCTCATTTGGTCGACCAAAGGATAGGCGTACTTCCCTTGGTTCAGGCTCACATATTCCACCGGCTGCTGCAGCCGTTCTTCCTCCAACCCATCAAGAAATCGTCGTTGCTCCGCGCGAACCTCTCTCCAAAAGGCCCTCAATGCCGCGAGGTCAACGAAACCATCGGGCTTGGGCAGCGCGCTTGGTGAGGTTCCCCTCCAGCGCTGCGGATACAACCATTCCACGCCAATGATATGAACCAGCGTGCCCCACAACGATCCGAAGCTCCCGCCCAGCTCCCGCCTCAACTCCTCGGGCGAGAGACTTGACACCGATGACAACATCCGTTCGTTCGCCCACTCATTGAATGCAAACAGCCTGCGAACTCCTGGCAGTTCCATCGTTTACCTCCGGGGAATTCCGCGCCGCTTTCTCCGCAGCACATACTCACCCAGCCTGGCATCATACCCCTGCGGCGGATTCGCCTGGCGTTTCTTGCCAGACTGTCGGGCGGAACTGCAAGCGGGTGAGTTTTTCCGCCGCCGCCCCGCCGGGGTTAAAATCCAGAGTCCCGTCGAATCCAGTTCAGGGTATGCGGAGTACTAATTACTTCAAATTATCTGATAAATTGCGCAACTATTTAAGTTAACTTGCTTTCTTTCTGACAACTGACAACTGACAACTGACAACTGAGTCCATGTCTCCCGCCCGCATCGCCGAACTGCTCGCCCCTTACACCACCGGACTCGAGCTTCCCCCACCGGTCTACGGCCAGCTCCAGGCTTACCTCGACCTGCTTCTCCGCTGGAACGCCCGCACCAATCTCACCGCCATCCGCGAGCCCGAAACGATCGTCACCCGCCACTTCGGCGAATCGCTGTTTGCAGCTGGCGTACTCTTCGCCACCGCTCGGCAGGACAGTCGCCCGATTCATACTCTCGCCGACCTCGGCTCCGGCGCCGGCTTTCCCGGCCTGCCCATCAAGCTGGCGTATCCCGGCATCCACGTGACTCTTATCGAGTCGCAAAACAAGAAGGCGACCTTCCTGAAAGAACTGGTCCGAACCTTAGGCTTGGAAGCCGCCGAGGTCTATTCCGGCCGCGCCGAACAGTGGGGCAAGACCGCCGACGTGGTAACCCTGCGCGCGGTCGAGCGCTTCCGCTCAGCCTTGCCGGTGGCCGCCAATCTGGTCGGCGACGGCGGCTACCTGTGTCTGCTGATCGGCGCCGCCCAAGTTGCGCAGGCCAGGGCCGCACTGGGAACCGGCTTTGCCGTGGCAGTGGAGAGTGCAGTGCCTGGTAGCATCGAAAAAATACTTCTAGTGGCGCACAAATGTAACTCGATAGCGAAAGTACTTAAGTGACACGAGATCCCGGCGTAAGCGAGCGGATGGGAAGGTGAGCGCCAGACGCGCCAACTCACCGCCGGTGCGATCTCGCGTTCAGAACCCGTCCAACCACTACCAGCAGCACGATCAGTCCGGCCAACATCAACCATTTCATAAGACAAGGCAAGATTAGAGCAGAACCTTATCTTGTGTTAAGAGAATAATCCGCAATCCGCTGCTGCCCGTCCGTAATCGCAACCTCCCCCCAAGGTTTTCTACAATTTTTTAGCTTTATGTTTGACATATTGTTTAGACGTGATAATATTCAGCCTGGAGGGAATAGCCATGAGACATGAGCTCAAACGGTACCGGGCTACCATCGTCCTCTGCAGTCTGCGCTTGCGCAAACTGGTGGCGAACCGGGAAAAACTCAACTTGGAAATCGAGCGGATCTCCGCCCTCATCGCTGCCAATGCTAATTTTCTCCCCGAAGAGGAAAGAGCGGTGCGGCTTCAGGAGCTGGAGCAGTTGGTGGCGGATCCGCCTGGATTCACCGATTCGGTTCGCAACGTTCTTAGGACGAATCCGGAATGTGCCGTGACGGCGACCGACGTCAGGGATCTGCTGGCCGAGGCTGGATTCACCTTGAGCGCCTACTCCAATCCGCTGGCTTCGATCCACACCATTTTGAAGCGCTTGGCGGAGCGTGGCGAGGTTACAACCATCACGGACAATGGGCAGACTTACTATCGCTGGAAAGCGGACGTGCCCCGCAAGGGATCGGCCTTTTCCGGGGAAGCCTGATGCCTTTGGGATCAAATGCCAACTGCTGAGCGATCGAAGGCACTGCGCCGTGGACTCAATTCCAAGCTCAGACCAAAGTTTGGCGGCATTCTTCTCCCATGTTCCACGTGGAACAATACCTCGCCGCACGCCAATCCCACCCCGCTGGGCTTCCGAAACCGATGCCGTCTGCCATCTCTCCCCCATGCCAAGGCCCCAAGGGAGGGTTTGGTCACCCCTAACTCCTACGCCGAGATATGGATACGTATAAGTCATTCAGAATCAGATATTTGCCACGATTTTTTGCCCAAGTGACTGATTCTAAACAATCGCGACAAAAAAATTGTGTCACTCTCCTACCATGTTCCACGTGGAACACTCCCGTTCCACCCAATTACGCACATTTCCCTCGCCACCTATGACTCTCCGAATCAGCAGCTTCCCTCCACGCCCCTTTGAATTGCACAGCTTTTCCTCCGAAAACTCCATCGCGTTACTCTTCCGCCATTGCCCCCAACTCCCCTTGGTTTTACTCTCCCAAGGAAGGTCTCCCACGAGAGCATGGCCAGAGTCATCGCAGTCGCCAATCAGAAGGGCGGAGTCGGCAAAACCACCACCGCCATCAACCTCGCCGCCTCCTTTGCCAGCCTCGAACACAAGACCCTGCTGCTTGATTGCGACCCCCAGTCCAACGCCTCCAGTGGCATCGGCTTCGCGCGCGACCCTGACCGCTTCAGCACCTACCAGGTCATCATGGGCGAGGTTTCCGCCGAAGCCGCGGTCCTGCCCACCGAACTCCCCCATCTCAGCGTGATTCCCGCCCACAAGAACCTGATCGGTGCCAATATCGAGCTGGTCACACTGGAATACCGCGAATATCGCCTCCGCCATGCCCTCGAAGCCATCCGCGCGAACTACGAGTTCATCGTCATCGACTGTCCCCCGGCCCTGGATTTGCTCACCCTGAACGCCCTGGTCGCTGCCGACACCGTGCTCATCCCCATGCAGGCCGAGTACTTCGCCCTGGAAGGCGTGACCGAGCTGCTCGACACCATCGACCGCATCCGGGTCGAGCTCAATCGCGGACTGGCCGTCGAAGGCGTGGTCCTCACCATGTTCGACGACCGCACCAACCTGGCGCAGTCGGTGGCCGCCGAGTTGCGCGGCTTCTTTGGCGAGTTCATGTGCCAGACCGCCATCCCCCGCAATGTGCGCCTGGCCGAAGCTCCCAGTCACGGCATGCCGGCGCTGGTCTACGATCCGCGCTCCCGCGGCGCGGAAGCCTACATTAAGCTGGCGGAAGAAATCGTCGAACGTGTCGAGCGCTCCCCGAACCAGACCGCCGAAACCGCGCCCTCGGAAGCGCGCTCTTGAGCGGACGGCAAGGATTGATCTTTTATGACTGAAAAACGCAAAGTTCTCGGACGCGGCCTGGATACGCTATTGCCCTCGCGGCCGCCGGCCCATCCGCACCCCCCGGCCGCCGGTCACGCTCCAGCGGCTGCCCCGGCACAAGCCCCCGGAGAGGCTGTCCAGCAGATTCCCGTCGGCCAGATCGACCCCAACCCCTACCAGACCCGGCTCAGTGCCGATCCCAACGCCTTGGACGAGATGGCTGCCTCCGTTCGGGCCACCGGCGTGTTGCAGCCGATTACGGTTCGGCCCGGCGAGAATGGCCGCTTTCAGCTCATTGCCGGCCACCGCCGATGGCTGGCCTCCAAAATGGCCCAGCGCCCCACCGTTCCCGCCATCGTGCGCCGCGTCTCCAACGAGCAGGCCATGGAGATGACCATCATCGAGAACCTGCAGCGCGAGGACCTCAACCCCACTCGAACAGGCCTTGGCCTTCGATCGCCTGGCGCACGAGTTCGGCCTCACCCAGGAGCAGATCGCCCAGCGCACCGGCAAGGACCGCTCCTCGATCTCCAACTTCCTGCGCCTGCTGCGCCTGCCGGACGAGGTGCAGATGATGGTGGCGCAGGGCCAGACTCAGCTTCGGTCACGCCAAGGCGCTGATGGCCCTGGACTCGGACGAAGCCGTGCTGCGGCTGGCTCAGCGGGTCAATGCGTTATCGCTTTCTGTTCGCCAGACCGAGCAGGCAGTTACTAACTTGATTCACCCTCCCGAGAAGGTCGAAAAGCCCCGCATCGTCGATCCCAACGTCAAAGAAGCCGAAAATGCGCTGCAGCGCGCCTTGGGGGTTCGCGTCACCATCACCGACCGCAAAGGCAAGGGCAAAATCCTCTTGGAGTATGCGTCGCTTGAAGATTTCGACCGCATCCTCGAGGCGCTGTCGGCCAAGTGAAATGCTTGGGATCAAGTGGAAGAAACTACCAGAATTTGGCTCAAAATTTAGGTAGGAACAGGAGGTATTGGCTTTGCAATAGCCAAGAAGTGGGAAACCAGCTCGATCCGAGGCCTTTACGAGTTACGGTCTGCACCGCTTGCCCGCTCATCATGGCGAACTCATATCCGTCGGGAGCATACACAATCTGCAAATCGCAATACCCGCTGGGGGCCAAAGTCACTGCCCTGCCTAAAGGAACAGCCGGCGTCTATCACGATCTGACAGTCTCTTAAATTTCGGCCTCTTGGGCCGAGGCGGTGCATGACGGCAGCTTTCGCTACGGTTGCGGCCGAACTGAACGTTACATTTCGCGGCATGAGATGTTCCTGCGCAGAGTCTCGCCACAAGACACTCAGAATTGTGCTCATTCAGCTAGCGTTGCGACGACGGTGAACACATTCGCTATGGCGAGTAAGAACCCGACCCCAATCAATGTCAATGCCATCACGCGCGATGCGCCATCGTCTGCTTGGAGGTAGAGTGCGGCCGGATAGCCGATCAGCAGTACGTTGAGCAATGCCAAAATCACCCACCACTTCGGATCTCGTTTCTTATTCCGCATATCGTGACCTCAAGTCGAAGGGTTGCAACCTCATTTCAGAAGGCCCCTTTCACCATTTAACTAGCACGACTGTTGCCAGATACGCGCGATTGATGCGGTGCAGATTGGTAGAGCCGACGACCACCCTTCAGGCAACGGACTGCGAACGAAGCTGCGTTCGGCTGAAGACCATCATCGTGCGATTTAAGCCTCTAAAGTCTGTATTACAGATGCCTTAGCGCGTCGGCGCCACGCGAAGCACTCTGGGCAAACGGCCGCAACTCGGCATAGCTGGCGCTAATCCACCAGGCGTTAAGTATGCAGCTAGACGCGGTTGCTCCGCCCGCTGGCGGTCACTGCCGCGATCTGGGCGGGGCCAGCAACCGGAAAATAGTCTGTTGTCGCTATTTAGTCTCGCCACTTCAGCAGCTCGGACTGGGGCCTGTTTTGGCAGCAAGCGTGCCGTTCAGAGTGTGCGATAGCAAACAGGGCTGACTTTCAAAGCAGCTGATACTAACTCAGTTCGTGCCGAGCTTAACCGTCAATTGTCGGAGGGAAAGTGAGGCGACCAATGCCTGTACGTAATACCGAAGTTGCAGTAGACAAAAACCACCAGACATGACCGAGCAAATCCGAGCCCGTGCGTACGAGCTCTATGAGCTGCGCGGTCAAGGCGATGGGTGCGATCTGGATGATTGGCTCTTAGCCGAAGCGCAGGTGATGGAGAAAGCGCAGGCAAAGCAACCCTAAAACACAAGAGCTGACGAGTCCGTGCACATGAACGACATAATTCATTGCGCTGGGCGGCACACCAGCTTAACCAGGCAGCGGCTCAACACTCCGAGAGGCGCTGCCCATTTTGTTGCGCAAACCAAACTCACAACTTTGGCCAGATGTGGCACCCTCGGGTTCAGCGACTACCCAGAATACTCGCCCAGGCTACACGCGCGTGGACAGAATCCACCTCATTTCCGTGCTACGGAAGTCTCACTTTGGACTCGGTGCACGACCGGGAGCGCGTTGCCGCTCCTGTTCGTCCAGCTGCATCCGCAGGTCGCGAATCAGGATCGTCCACATCCGCACATTGGTATTGAGCAGGATCTGCAGGTTCTGATCGCGCAGGAAGGTCACCTCGCTGCTCATGTTGTTCATCAGGCTTTCCATCTGATTCAGGTCCGCGCGCATCTGCGCCGTCGGATCGGCGCTCGGGTTGGTTGCCGCCTGGGTTGGCGGCGCCGAGGGCGTCCCGCCGCTTCCGGTTTGCGCCGCGCTGCTTGCAGCCTGGGTCGGCGGCGCCGAGGTAATCGGTGGGGCGGCGCCTCCCGTCTGCGCCACCGCCGCAGCTCCCAGCAATAGAACAAGGACAATCCCTCGCAACATAGTTTCCTCCTGGCCTCGCCTTGGTGTATCAGTATGATCGGAAGTAGCACAAATGAGGAGCGAGAGCGTGCATCGATTCACTTTAGGCGACTGCGAATTCACCGTCCTGTCCGACGGCACTTACGAACTCGATGGCGGCGCCATGTTTGGCGTGGTGCCGAAGGTGCTCTGGGAGAAGCGCATCCAGCCCGACGAGCGCAACATGATCAAGTTCGGAACCAACTGCCTGGTGGTGCGCGACGGCCAGCGCACCGTGCTGGTCGAAACCGGCATCGGGCCCAAGCTCAGCGAGAAGAGCCAGTCCATCTACAAGAACCAGGCTCGCCTGCTGCACGACCTGGAGCAAGCCGGCATTGCGCCCGACGAGGTCGACATCGTCATCAACACCCATCTGCACTTCGACCACTGCGGATGGAACACCTATTACCGCGACGGCAAAGCGGTACCGACGTTTCCCAAGGCAACCTACTACGTGCAGGCCGGCGAGCTGGAGCACGCGCATGAGCAACATGAGCGCGATCGCGTCAGCTACCTGACCGACAATTACGATCCGCTGGTGGAGAGCGGCCAGATGAAGCTGCTGCACGGAGCCGCGACCATCGCCCCCGGCATCTCCGTCGAACTCTTTCCCGGGCACACTCGCGATCTGCAGGCGGTGATGGTTCGCGCCGGCGGGCAGGTGGTCTGCTATATCAGCGATCTCATTCCCACCTCGCATCATCTCGACCCCACCTGGGTCATGGGATACGACCTCGACCCCATCACCTGCATCAACAACCGCCATCGCTTTTACGAACTCGCCATCCCGCAGAAGTGGCTGGTGGTCTTCACCCACGATCACCTTACCCCGTTGGCGTATATCGAGATGGGTGATAAGGGACGCCCCATGGCCCGGCCGGTTGCGGCGACCGTGGCACAATCGTCTGGCGCTTAAGCGCTATGGCGAAACTGCCGCATATGTCCTACAATGTGGCACTGCCGTCATTTCCCCGCCGCTCCGGAGACTCGCCATGGGAAAGAAAAAGAAGAAGGACAAGAAGAAACATAAATCCGAGGAGCAGGAGCAGCCCGGGGAGCCGGTGGAGAGCGGCAAATTCCTGCTGGATCTCCGGTCGGTAGAATTGCCGGCGCGCCCCAAGCCGCTGAAGCCGGCCGACATTCGCGCGCTTCGCGCCAGTCTCAATGCCAGCCAGGCGCTGTTCGCGCAGTTGCTGAACGTCAGCTCCAATGCCGTCGAAAGCTGGGAGCAGGGAATCCGCGAGCCCCGCCAGGCCACCCTCAAGCTACTGCACATCGCCCGCAAAAACCCAGGCGTACTGCTGAATTAGCGCTTCCAGAGATCCGGGGCTGCGCGCACGTCCCTATTGTCCCGCCAGGTTCTGCGCGATGTCTCCCGCGAAGGGCACCATGAAGCGCTCCCCCTGATAGGCCTTGATCATGCAGACGATCCACAGCACAAAGCCGATGATGCCCAGCAGGCTGATCAGCAGCAAGCCGATCCCGAATCCGCCCCCAAAGCCGCCGAAGTGCCCTCCGAAGAAGAAGCCGACGCCGAAAATGACGCCCAGCACGATGCGGATGACGTGCAGGCCACCGAAGGTCACGATCGATTGGGCAGCGTGAAAGCGCACGTACGGGCGCTTGTCGATCAGGAAGAAGATGATGCCCGTGATCCAGCCAAGAACGTAGCTTAATGTTGCGGCCGCGTTTTCCGATAACCCCGACGTTGCGGGCTGGTAAGGCGGCGCGGGCGGCCGCGGCGGAAACGAGGCCGGCGACTGCGGCTGGCCGCACTTCGGGCAGAACTGGACGTCCACCGCAACCTCGGTACCGCACTTGGTGCAATGTGGCATGCTGCCTCCTGGGTTCGCAGGAATGCTACACCGAAACCGGCCGCCAGCCAATGCGCCGCTAAAGTTGACGCTCGCAACTCAGGTGCTAGAATTCGTTCACTTTGCTGCGCCCGCAGACATTTTGCAGCGACTCCTCGTTATGTGGCGGCCATTGCGGTTAGGAATCACGGGCACCTTCCTTCTGTTTTGCGGATTAGTCCTCCTGCGCGCCCAGACTCCGCCCGCCTACCAGGCGCAATCCACAAAAGAGATGGGCGAGCTGCTGCAGAAGATCTACCGCGAGCAGGATCCCAGGACCGATCCCACGAAAGACGCCGAGCGCGTCCGCGAACTGCAGCTTAAGCTGGTGTCCGAGTCGAGCTGGCAGGAGGAGATGCGCACCCGCTGGGAGTTGGCCGACAATCTCCTGCGCGCCGGAGACAGTGAAGGCGCCATCCAGCAGATCGAGCACATTCGCCAGATGTGCGACCAGCTTGCCATCAAGCTCGATCCCTACTCCGACCAGCGCCTGCGCGCTACCCTGGCGCTGGCCTATCTGCGCTGGGGCGAGCAGCAGAACTGCATCGCGCATCACACCCAGAACTCCTGCATCATTCCGCTCACCGGCTCGGGCGTTCACACCGATAAGCGCGGAGCGCAGGGCGCGGTTCGCGAGCTGACCGTTACGCTGCAGCAGGATCCGCAGAACTTCCTGGCGCGATGGTTGCTCAATATCGCATACATGCAACTGGGACGAATATCCCGGCGGCGTGCCGCCGCAGTGGCTGGCTTCGCCTGCCTTGTTTCAGTCCGACTACGACATCGGCCGCTTTCCCGACGTGGCCGGCAGCGTCGGGCTGGGTGTCACCGGCCATGCCGGGGGCGCCATCATGGAAGACTTCGACGGCGACGGCCTGCTCGACGTGATGATTTCGTCGTCCGGACCGCTCGACCAGCTTCGCTTCTTCCACAACAACGGCGACGGCACTTTCTCGGAGCGCACGAAAGAAGCTGGGCTTACCGGAGAAGTGGGCGGTCTGAACCTGGTCGCCGCCGACTTCGACAACGATGGCCATATCGATGTCGTGGTCCTGCGCGGAGGCTGGTGGGCCGAGCACGGCAAGTATCCGCTTTCGCTATTGCGCAACAATGGAAACGGCACCTTCGAGGACGTGACCGTGAAAGCCGGCTTGCTGTCGCTGCATCCCACGCAGACCGCCGCCTGGGCCGATTTCGACAACGACGGCTGGCTCGACCTGTTCGTCGGCCACGAAACCACCGGGCCCGAGAAGCATCCTTCGCAACTGTTCCACAACAATCACGACGGAACCTTCACCGAAGTCGCCGCTCCCTAACGGACTGGCCGACCTCGGCTTCGTCAAGGGCGTGGCCTGGGGAGACTTCAACAACGATGGCCGGCCCGACCTGTACATCTCGCGCAAAGGACAGCCCAACCTGCTGTTTCGCAACGACGGCCCGCGCGATCCCAGGCATCCCCGGCCCGACCGCTGGAAGTTCACCGACGTCACTGCGCAGGCGGGAGTGGCCGAGCCCATTCACAGCTTCGCCACCTGGTTCTTCGACTACGACAACGATGGCTGGCCCGACCTGTTCGTCGCCGGCTACTACAACGACACGCCCAACGATATCGGCGCGTTTCAGTTGGGCAAGCCCTACAAGGCCGAGACGCCGCGCCTCTACCACAACAACCACGACGGCAGCTTCACCGACGTGACCCGGCAGGTCCATCTCGATCGCGCCATCCTCGCCATGGGCGCCAGCTTTGGCGATCTCGACAACGATGGCTGGCTCGACATCTATCTCGGCACCGGCGCTTCCGACCTCGACGCGCTGCTGCCCAACCGCATGTTCCGCAACGATGGCGGCGTTCGCTTTCAGGACGTGACCACCGCCGGCGGCTTCGGCCATCTGCAGAAGGGACACGCCGTCGCCTTTGGCGATATCGACAACGACGGCGACGAAGACGTCTTCGAAGAGATCGGCGGCGCGCTCCCCGGCGACACCTACCAGAGCGTCCTGTTCGAGAACCCGGGCCACGGCGGCCACTGGATCAGCCTGGAGCTGGAAGGCGTGACCGCGAACCGCTCGGCCTTCGGAGCGCGCATCGACGTGACCGCCGAGACGAAGTCGGGTGAGCGCCACATCTACCGCACCGTGGGATACGGGTCGAGCTTCGGCGGCAATCCGTTGCGCCAGCACATCGGCCTGGGCGAGGCGACCGCAGTGTCGCGCATCGAGATCACCTGGCCCACCTCAAAGCTGGTGCAGGATTTCCGCGACGTACCTATGGACGGCTTCTACAAACTGAAGGAAGGAGCCCCTGCGCTCACGCCCGTGACCTACCCGAAGATCACGCTGAAGCACGGCGAGAACCAACACACGCATACGATGCCGGGGATGGAGAAGTGAGGGGAGGAGCTGCCAGCCGCCAGCCATCAGCTCTCAGCTGTCAGCCGTCAGCTAAGACAAGCCGGGCGGAACTCGTTTGCGAGTTCCGCCCGGCGAGGGTCAGTTCCGAATTACTGCATGCCGCCGTTGGCGGGGGTGGTCGCCTGGGGTGGTTTGGCGGCGGCGGTTTGCATCTGGGTGGTGACAAGAGATTCCAGTCGCGACAAGCGCTCCTGGAAGGCGGCGTTTTGCAGTTGTAGTTGTGACTTGAGGCCTTCGATCTCCTGCTGCTGGGCCAGCATCTTTTGTCCCTGAATTTCCATTTGCTGCTGCTGTGCCTTGATCTGCAGGCTCTGGGCTTGCATCTCGTCCTGCTGGGCCGTAACGACCGCGTGCTGCTTCTGGAACTCGTTCAACAGCATGGGAGCCAGCATCTGGTATCTCACAGAGTAGGGCTGTCCCTCTTTATCGTGCGCAACCATTTCGGGATAGACCTTGGCTACTTCTTCGGCGATCAGGCCGTATTGCAGCACGTGGGATCCATCGTCGTACTGCGACTTGTAGAAGAAGCTGACCGGACGCAACTTCATCAGGCCGCTGGTGCTGTCACCCATATCCGCGATCTGCTCCTTGAAGCGGCGCGACGACGCAATGTGCCCGAGTTGGCCAGTAGCGACGTTGATTGTAACCATGTCATCGCCGCCTCCGGGATGAGCGAGGATGGGCTCGAAGAAAACTTTGTTTTGTTGAGTGTAGGTCGAATCCAGGAAGTTCCCGATACGGATGATATCGCTCTCGTAGCATCCGATACCGGTGGTGCAACCTCGGCTGCCGACGTAAATGTTGCCGTCGCTGCCAATGGGGTAGTTGTAATAGTCGTTTAAGCCAGCGTTGTTACCGACGAAGATGTTGTTGTTACCTCTGAAATTACCGCCAGCTCCCGCGCCAACCACGGTGTTGCTGCTTCCCGAAATATTGGTTTCGCAAGTAAATGATCCCAAGCAGGTGTTATTTCCCCCGTCATCATTGAAGAGGCCCGCGTAGTAGCCGTAGAAGCTGTTCCCACCTCCGGTTTCGTTGTGGTCGCCAGCCGCGTGGCCGGAAAACACATTACCCGAACCGGTGGTGTTTGACCTGCCCGAATAGGTGCCAGAAAAGGTATTGAATGTGCCAGTGGTATTGAAGTAACCAGACAAGTAACCGGTAAACGTGTTGTACGATCCCGTGTTGTCCACGCCAGTGGTATTCCCGTAGCCCGCCTGGTAGCCGGATAAGGTGTTGTAGACGCCAGTGGTTGCGTGATAGCCAGCCTGGGAACCGGAATAAGTGTTCTGGCTTCCGGTGTTGTAGTATCCAGCATCAGCGCCCGAGAAGGTATTATCGGTTGCTCCAGTCGCGGGATTGTTGGTGCCCGCGCCAATACCTACAAATAAGTTGTTGTCAGTAAACACAACCGCACTACCGATAGTCAACACGGGGGTCTCCGGGAACCCGATGTCGTACCAACTCCGGGCGTTGATTTCGCCTTTTACATCGAGAGGCTTCGAGGGGTTAATGTTTCCGATACCAATGTTGTTCGTAGCGGGGTCCTGGAAAATGATGCTGCACCCGACCGTATTGGGATTCAACCACTGGGTTATGAAACCTGCGGTAGGGCAGGTGCCCCCGAGCAAGCCGCCGGTGATCATCTGGCTTCCTAGGTGACCATCCGAGCCGACCACTACCATCTGGTCAGTGCGTGACCGCTGTTGGAGATACCTTGGATGTAGGTCTGGTTAATCTGCGTGCCTAGGGTTCCGATTTGGATTGAGGCGGAGCCGTACGGGTTAGAGCCGGTATTTCCGATCTCGATGCTGTTGTTGACATCACTAGGCTCGGAGGCGCCGGCCGAGCGCCCAATGAAGATATTGTTGCTTCCGTGGATAATGTTGAAGCTGTTGCCGGCTCCGGTCCCTAAGTAAGTGTTGTTAGACCCATCCGTGGAAGAACTGGTATTGTAGCCACCCTGGAATCCATAGACAGCGTTGTACTGTCCGGCGGTATTACTGCGGCACGCGTTGGTACCTGTGAAGACGTTGCCGCCTCCCGTGTTGGTGCCCGACCCGGCCGAGTAGCCCAGAAAGGTGTTCCCACCCACGTTCGAATTGAAGCCCGCAACCGTCCCGACGAAGGTATTTTCGGCCGTGGTGATGTTAGCTTGGCCCGCCTTGTAGCCGATGAAGACGTTGGAGACCCCGGTGGTGTTAGCGAGACCGGCTTGGTTTCCGATGAAGGTGTTTTGGACAGCGCTCTGGTTGGCAAGACCAGACTGGTAGCCAAAGAAGCTGTTGCCGTCGCGGTATTGAAGTAGCCCGCGCGGTAGCCGACGAAGGTATTTTGCCTCCCTTTAATGTTGAAGTAGCCACTTTGCGTGCCGTTGTGGTATTGCCAGACGGTAGAGTGGAGGCAGGAGGATTGTTGAAGAAACCAGCTTGGAAGCCGGTGAACGTGTTATATGATCCGTTGCTCTGGGCGTTGGTGTCGGGGCCGGCAGCTTCCCATCCCAGAAACAAATTGGTGCTGTTTGCAGGAGCGATGACAGGGATGGCTTGGGTGTGGACGCTCACAATCCTCCTCTCCGTAACGCCCATGTCATACCAGTGGCGGGCGTTGATCGTCCCCATCACATCCAGTTCCTTCGAAGGTTGCGTTGTACCAATGCCTATCCAGCCATTGGGCAATTGAAAGAGGCTCGACTTACAAAGTGCTCCGGTAGCGTCCCAATATGTGAGATAGCCGGAAACTGGGAGGCACGGTCCTGGCGGGAGCGCATTGCCTTTACCTTTGGTGGAGCCCGTGTTCCCGGTGGCACTCAACGCGTTCACCGCAGTTCCAGCATCGGTAGACGTGCCCCTGGTCGCATCCGTGGTTGCGGCCTTGACGAAGGCTGACGCGGGCAGGCCGCCGAGGGTTTCCGCTTCGTGGGCTTTGAAGGCGTAGGGCACGCTCACCAGCAGCACGCGGGTGGGCTCGGGCTGTCCCTGAACCTGCACCGCCAGCCAGCGCTGCTCCTGGTCAGAAAACAATTCGGCGGGCACACCTTCGGGCTTGGTGCTGCCCAGCATTACGCTGTACTGGCCGGCAGCGTCGGTGGTGACGTTGCGGGTCTCGGTCCAGAGAGCGACTCCGCCGTCCTGCTGCTTGTAGAGGGCGAAGGTGATGCCTACCGTCTGGGAAGCGAGCACGGCGCCGTTGGCGTCCTTGAGCACTCCGCCATAGCGAATGAGGTTGGGAACGGCGCTGGTGGTGGGCTGTGCCGCGACCTGGTCCTGCGCGGACGCCGAAAGTCCGCACATCAGGAACAGCGCAAGCAAAGACAACGTGACGACTGACAAGCAAGCTTTGGATTTCATATTCGCCCCTCTCGTGGTTTCTGTTCGTTCTGCCGTCGCTGTTTTCCGGGGCTGAAGCCCCTGAGTATTTACAGGCGGACTTGACGCCGGCCTAAAGGCCGGCTCTACCCTGCACTCTTAGGCAGATCCATAAGACCGGCTCTGCCCTGTGCTCTTACGCAGACCCGATAGGCCTGCTCTGCCTGCTGCGTACAGCGACTGCGAAACGAATCAGTCCGATATGAAGACGAAAGAATCCCTGTTCCGTCGGGAGCGGGCTCCGGACGGAGAAATAGTTCTCAGCGATCTGCGATCAGCTTGTGCGGAAAGACGAGCGGCGCACAGGTTGAAGGCCGAAGCGGAATAAGAGGCCGCTATGAGTTTTCTTGCTATTCGATCAATGCCAGTCGAGCTTTGCCAGTTGATCTATGGGAGTCGATCAACTGCCCTGGGAGATGGGCCGATGAGGGATAGGGTCCGGTGACGAGCCGAACTCATCGATCACTTGGAACACTGAGCTGTCAAGCTTTAGTCGTAGTAAAGCTAAAATAGTACTTCTACGTTTGTGGTTTGTGAATATGATATTAAAATGTCGGAATGTCAAGACCACTGAGGTGGCGGGAGGAAGAAAGCTGTCAGCTACTAGCAAACAGCTACCAGCCGCCAGCCGCCAGCTACGCAGCTACCAGCTAAGCCAGCCGCAGCTACCAGCCGTCAGCCGCCAGCTACCACCCGTCCTGAAGGGAGACGGCTTCGGGCGGTGCCGTTATCGACGTCAACGATGCCGGGCTTCAGCCCCAGCGGGAGTCTCGATCTTGATAGCTGGCAGCTGGCACTGGCGGCTGGTGGCGGTCGTTGGAGAGCTCGGGCGAGACTGCGGCTTTCGGTTTCCGTTACACTTCCGGTTTCCGTTACTATATGGAAATATTCATTAACCGCGCCCTCGACTCAGGTGTGCGGCAAGGATTGTGTCGAATGAATCGTCCGGCAATGCGGCAACTCGGTTTTGCTTTACTGATGATGGTGCTGACGAGCGCCCTGGTCTGGGCGGGAGACACCTCGGTCCTCCGGCCGCCGAAGGGGTCCAAGGTGGCGCTGATGGTTTTCGAGGACCTGCAGTGTCCGGACTGCGCCCGGGCGGCGCCGCTGCTGCACCAGGCGGCGGAGAAATACAACATTCCGCTGATACAGTACGACTTTCCCTTGCCGATGCACACCTGGTCGTACGAGGCCGCGGTGAATGCCCGCTACTTCGACACCATTTCGAAGAAGCTGGGAGATGAATACCGGCTGTTTATCTTTCAGAATCAACCCCAGGTCACCCGGGAGAACCTGCACGGCATGACGGAGCGGTTTGCCTCGGACCACAAGGTCCAACTGCCGTTTGTGGTGGACCCGAGCGGGGAACTGGGAGCCAAGGTGAGGGCCGATTTCCAGCTTGGCCAGCGGGTAGGAATCGACCACACGCCCACCATCTATGTCGTCAGCGAGACCACGCGGGGCCGCCCCTTCGTGGAGGTGGTGGATCGGACCCTGCTCTACCAATTGATTGACGAGGCGATCAAGGAGGCGGGGCCGGCTCCGCAGGAGCGCAAGACGGCCAGCACCGCGGCCAAGAAGACCAGCAAGGCCCAATAATCGGTTCAGAAACTGCGATCGGCGAAGAGGGGAGCGACTTCGAGCGGGGGTCGCAACTCTCTGGCGAGAGGTGTGTTACTACGGGTATGTCATTGGCTTACCGAGGGCGAATGAATACCATGAAGTCGTTCCCTGTGTTGTCGTCACACGACCGTATTCTGCTTTCAGCAAAACAACTGTTCGCCCGCAACGGCTACGAGAACACCAGTACGGTAGCTATTGCGCGCCAGGCGGGCACCAGCGAATCGCAGCTCATGAAGCATTTCGGCAGCAAACAAGGCTTGCTGACGGCGATCTTCGATCACGGGTGGGGAACCATCGCCGAGCGGGTGAAGGCGGTCAATTCCGGGATGGCGCCGTGTGACCGGCTTTTCGCCATTCTGGAGGCGGTGACTGCGGAACTCGAGCGGGATGTCGAGCTGAAGGACCTGATGATGCTGGAGGCTTGCCGTGTCCGCAAGGACAATACGGAGGTCCTGACCAGCCAGGGGTTCCGGCAGTTTGCCGAGGTCCTGGACGGCGTTCTGACCGACATGCGCAACGACGGACAGCTCCGGCCGGACGTCAACCGGGATGCGGTGCGCGCCGCTTATGTCGGTTTGGTGGAAGGAATGATCCGCGAGCAGGTGGTAGTTCGTCGCGCAGGCCAGCACCCCAGCTATGGCTTTGAAGATATCAGGAAGGTGCTGGAAATCCTGGTGCCGGCGTTCGCGGATGAAGCCCCGCAACCGCTGCGAGCAGTGCAGTAGGCCCGCAACACAGCGGCGCCCAGATTGTGTCAGTCACAATTGCGCGGAGATGTCACCAGGCGCATGAGTGACTAGAATTCCAGATGCAGGCGCACTCCGGGAACGGTCACCGGCCCGCGAACCTGGTTGTAGCCCGGATTATTGATGTGCTGCAGGTCGAAAGCGAAGAACAGCCCCTTCCAGGCGTGAACGGTGTAGAACGCTTCCTCAATGGTTTCGCGCCCGTAGGTGAGTCCGCCGTCTCCCAGGATGAAACCCAGCCCCCCGTCGGCCAGATACTGCTGGTGGTACGATTTAATGCCGCTGGACACAAACGCTGCGCCGGCGCGGTCGAGAGAGCGCTTCCATCGGGTGCCAACCAGGTAGACGCCAGTCTCGATTCCCGATTCGTCTTCGGTATAGGCGAATGACTCGGTCTTGCCATCGTTCCAGCCCCAGCGGCCAAAGAGCCACATATCTTTGGCGAACTCCTGCTGAAAATTCAGCCCGAAGCCGTACTTCAACGCGCCGGGTACGCGAGTTGCGGTGATGTCCGGTGTGGGTGCCAGGCCCTCGTCGTACAACAGAATTGAAGTACTGTAATTGCCCATGAAGGCATGATTGATGTAGCTGAGAAACCGGATCTTGGTGTCCTTGTCCTTCAGCAACGTGGGGACGGAGCTCGAGCTCGATGTTCTCGGCCCGGCTGTTGGCGATGTCCCAGCTGAGGTCGGGGCCGTTGGCGACTTTGGGCATGAGGAGTTCGCCAAACCGCAATCCCCAGTTGCGGTCCTCGTAGTCCAGGAGCACTCCCATGGTGTAGCCGCGGGTGTCAGCGGCGTAGTCCCAGGCCCCGTTGTTGTCAATCACCCAGTTCAGGAACTGGTAATGACTGTCGGTTCCGCCGATGTTGTAGTCGAAGAAATCGGCAGTCGAAAACTTGCCGATGCGCAGCTCTAATCGCCTGACCGGCAGCCTGGTTTGCAGCGTCAAAGCCGATCTGTCCTGCTCAATCTTTTCCTGGGAAAACGAGAAGATGTGCTGATACATGAGGCGGGCGATGTAAGGGGCGCCGCCCAGCGTCGGGTTGCGAACCACGTCGAGGTTGGTAAACCCGGCCAGTCCCAGAGCACCGCTGATGCCTCCCCAGCCGGCCTCTTCCACATCCAGGTAGACGGCGTTGCTGGGGGTGAATTCGTACCCGGTGTATAAGGTCAAGACGCGGGAGATGGCGTTTTCCGAGGTGTTCTTCAGGCTGTTGGGACCGCTATATTGGGCGTAAAAGTTGCCATGGGCCTGAAATACGAAGTTCGCCTGCCCGGAGATCCACCACTTGCTGGTGTTGGAGTGCTCGAAGAAAGTAGCCTGCGGCCCTTGGGTTGTGTCCTCCGGGGTTCCGGCGTGGGGATCGCTCTGGGCCAGCAACGGCGCAGAGGAGCACAGCGCGCAAAGCAGGAGGCAGAGGGCGCGGCGGGTACGGCGCGGTGACTGGACTTCGCAACGCACAGACGCTTTGGCAAGGGCCCCTGCGCGAGGCGTGATTTCGCGAGATGGTGCGGGGCGACCGATTGGTGAATTGTAAATGTCGAGTGTTGCAGATTGTTGAATACGGCGATTGGGGGCACGGCCGCCACATTAGGGTTCCGCATCGTAACTGTGTCATGCTTAATAGGGGCGCTGGTTGGCGCAGGGTGCGCGGCAAGGGTGTGGTCCAGGAGAGTCTTATGTTCCGATGCAGTCTTACAAAGGATGAGGAATTGGGGCGGGAGGGAATACTGAAGATGGTCGCGGGGGTTGCGGCGGTCGCGCTGGTGCTGGGAGCCGGGGTTTGGGCCGGGCTGGCACTGCGGCGAAAACGGCTCTCGACCTATCACGATCCATACGAACGGCGGCGCTGGCGGCGCCCTCGCTTCCGCGGTGCGGGCGAGGGAGAATACGAGGCGGTAGGCATCTAGAGTGGTGTCCCGCAATTTCGTGCCATAACCCTAAACAGCGGCATGGCGGAGAATGTCGTCACCTCAGCGGCTAAACAGGCCGCGGCAAAAGTCCCAGAGCCAGGTTCCTCGCCGACTAAAGTCGGCGAGGGAGTACAAAAATAAAGGGCTTGCGACGGCGCGGCTGAAGCCGTGCCCCTTCCAAACCTTGTCTGCGCGCCTTTTCCGCGGCCTGTAAAGCCGCGACTATGGATGCGCTTTTGCGGCACGGCAAGCGTGCGCTTTCAACACGAGAGCCCGGGTTTGTGGTGTAACGTTCCAGCCGCGGGGCGGAAGCGGTTGCTACCGCTTGGATTCTCCCTTCGCAAACGCGCCTGCTTTACCCGCATCCAATAGCTGCTGCGCGTCGATACGTCCGAACAGCTCAATCAGCTTCGCGACTATGCCGGTCCACCCGGTCTGATGGCTGGCCCCCAGGCCCGCGCCGTTATCGCCGTGGAAGTACTCGTAGAAGAGAATGTTGTCCTTCCACAGCGGATCGGTCTGGAATTTCTCCGCGCCTCCGAAGACTGGCCGCCGGCCCGACTTGTCGCGCAGAAAGATCCGTTCCAGCCGGCTGGCAATCTCATGGGACACCTCGAACAGGTTCATCAATTTGCCCGAGCCGGTGGGGCACTCGATCTTGAAGTTGTCGCCGTAGTAGAGATAGAACGACAGCAAGGCACGGATCAGAATGACGTTTACCGGCATCCAAATCGGGCCACGCCAATTGGAGTTTCCACCGAACATACCCGTGTCTGATTCTGCCGGAAGATAGTTCACCCGGAATTCCTGGCCTTCCACATGGACGATAAAGGGATGGTCCAGATGGTAGCGGGAGAGCGCCCGGATCCCATAAGGACTGAGAAATTCGTTCTCGTCGAGCATGCGGGTCAGAATACGGCGCAACCGGTCTTCATTCACCAGCGCAACGATACCGCGCTCGCCATACCCGAGATGCCCCGGCCCGGTTACATGGATGCTCTTGAGTAACTCGGGCATACGTTGCAAGCGTTCCCGCATCGCGTTCGTCGCTCGCGGGACCCGTTCGCGCTGCCACGGCTCAATAACGGTGGTGGCAGCCAAGGGCAGCAACCCCACCATGGAGCGGACTTTGAGCCGTCTGGTGCTGCCATCCGGAAGGCGCAGGACGTCGTAGTAGAAACCATCCTCCTCGTCCCACATACCGTCAGGTCCCATCTGATTCATGGCGACCGCAATCCAAAGGAAATGCTCCGCAAACTTCATGGCCATATCTTCATAAAAGGGATCGTGAGCTGCCAACTCCACGGCGATGTCGGCCATGTTCTGGCAGAACATGCAGACCCACGCCGTGCCGTCAGCCTGCTCCAGGTGGCCACCGGTGGGCAGGGGCGCGCTACGGTCGAAGACGCCGATGTTGTCCAGACCGAGGAAACCGCCCTCAAAGAGGTTATTGCCATTTCGGTCCTTGCGGTTGATCCACCAACTGAAGTTCAACACCAGCTTGGCAAACGACCGCTTCAGGAACTCAATGTCGCTTTGTCCTTTGAGGGCTTGCTCCGTCCGGTACAGGAAAATCGTTGCCCAGGCGTGTACCGGCGGATTGACATCGCTGAAGTTCCACTCGTAGGCCGGGATCTGACCGGTCGGGTGAATGAAAAACTCCTGCAGCATCAGGTCGAGTTGTCCTTTGGCGAACTCCACATCGACCGTGGACAGAGCGATGGTGTGGAACGCCAGGTCCCACGCCGCGTACCAGGGATACTCCCACTTGTCGGGCATCGAGATGATGTGCTGGTTCACCATGTGGAACCATTCGCGGTTCCGCAAGAAGCGTCCGCCCGGCTTTAACGGATCGATACCGTGTTCCGTGAGCCAAAAGTCGACGTCGAAGAAGAAATACTGCTTGGACCACAACATTCCGGCCAGCGCTTGGCGCATCACCAGCGCCTCGTCTGCGCTGAGACGCTCCGGAGTGATGGATTTGTAGAACTCATCGGCCTCGCTGTGTCGCGTCTGCATGGTCCCATCAAACGTCTTGAACGGATCGCCGATGGCAGCAGGCGCAAGGTCGCTTAACCGCAGACGGATGGTGGCCGTCTTTCCTGCGCCGACATTCAATTGGTAGTGCGCCGCGGATTTGGTGCCCGTTTTCTGTGGATTGACCGCGTTGTGATTTCCGTGGACAACGTACTCATTAATTCCGTCTTTCACGTAAGGCGAAGCGTTGGGCGTGCCGAAGATCCGCTCGTTGTTGGTCTCATTTTCCGTGAACAGCAGCGGGACGTCTCCCTCGCAGTACAGATACCGCTCACCGAGTTCGGCGTGTGACGCTGCAATCGTTTCTACGCCGTTCGGGCCGGCAACCTGTTTCAGCGACGGTTTGGGTGTGCCCGGCCACCACGTCCACGTGTTGCGAAACCACAGTGTCGGCAGGACATCGATTCTGGCGGCATCGGGCCCGCGATTACTCACGCTGATCTCGATGAGGAGGTCTTCCGGAGACTGCTTGGCGTATTCCACGAATACATCGAAGTAGCGGTCCTGGTTGAAGACGCCGGTATCCAGCAGCTCGTACTCCATGTCGTTCCGAGTGCGCCGCCGGTTGGTCTCGATCAGATCGCTGTAGGGAAATGCCGCTTGCGGATACTTGTACAGGTACTTCATGTAGGAATGCGTCGGCGTGCTGTCGAGGTAGAAATAGTATTCTTTAACGTCTTCGCCGTGGTTGGCTTCGCTGTTGGTCAGGCCAAACATGCGTTCCTTAAGGATGGGGTCTTTGCCGTTCCACAGGGCCACGCTGAAGCACAGCAACTGCTGAGAATCGCTGATGCCGGCCATGCCGTCTTCGCCCCAGTGATAGGCACGAGAGCGGGCCTGGTCATGCGTGAAGTAGTCCCAGGCATTGCCATCCTGGCTGTAGTCCTCGCGGACGGTTCCCCACTGGCGCTCGCTCAGATAGGGTCCCCACTTTCTCCAGGGCTTCTTGCCGGTGCCTGAATACTGTTGCGTTCTGAAGTCCTCGAGCGTGCCTGCCTCTTGGAGTCTGTCTGATTCCGGATTTTGCGGCATGTTGGGTCTCCTTGTATTTGGACGATTCGCCTCACCGGCTCGCCGGGCCGTTCTGGATATTTGACAGCAACCTTCCATTGTAAGGGCATGGTGACGATAGAAGCCCGAATTGCCGGGGAAGGCGGGAGTTTCATCCCGCTTTGACGGGGCGGGACGCTACCCGTAGTGTTGCTCCTGCCGTAGTCTCGTGGTGGCTGCGTTATGATGACGAGTTTGCCGATCGGCGTCGCGGTTTGCCTGTGGGTGCCGTGGAGGACTCGTGATGAAATACCTCATTCTTACTGCTCTTCTCACCCTGCTGGCCTCGGTACTGGCGTCGGCCGGCGATCAACTGGAGCCTGGATCGAAGGCTCCCGACCTGGCGCAGTTGCAGAAGATGACGGCTCGCTTCGCTCCGACCGAACTCAATGTGGATGTGGCGAAACTCTCGGCCGGCGACCGGAAAGCGCTGGTCAAACTGATCGAGGCAGCGAGGGTGATCGACGACATCTTCATGACACAGTACTGGAGCGGCGATCTCGCGCTGTACACCAAGCTGCAACAAGACCACTCGCCGCTCGGCCGGGCAAGGTTGCATTACTTCTGGATCAACAAGAGTCCGTGGTCGGAGCTCGACAGCAACACGGCGTTTATTCCGGGCGTCCCCGAGCACAAGCTGCCAGGGGCAAACTTTTATCCGGAGACCATGACCAAAGAGCAGTTTGAAAACTGGGTGAAGGGCTTGCCGGAGAAGCAGCAGGAGCAGGCGAAGGGGTTCTTCACCATCCTCACCGCGGATGGCAAGGGCGGGTTCAACATCGTTCCCTACAGCGAAGCGTACAAAGCCAATCTGACGCGCTGCGCCGACCTGCTGAAGGAAGCGGCAGCGCTGACGGACAACGCGACGTTGCAGCGCTTCCTGAGCACCCGGGCCGAGGCGTTCCTGGCGAACGACTATTACGCAAGCGACGTGGCCTGGATGGACCTGGACGCGCCGCTGGACATCACGATTGGTCCATACGAGACCTACAACGACGAACTTTTCGGCTACAAGGCGTCGTACGAGGCGTATGTCAACCTGCGCGATGACCAGGAGAGCGCGAAGCTGAGCGCCTTTGCCGGCGGGTTGCAGCAGATCGAAGACAACCTTCCGATTGATGCGAAGTATCGCAACCCGAAGATTGGGGCGCAGGCGCCCATCCGGGTGGTGAACGAGGTGATGAGCGCGGGCGATGGGGCGCATGGGGTGCAGACCGCCGCCTACAACCTGCCCAACGATGAGCGGGTGATCCAGGAAAAGGGCAGCAAGCGGGTGATGCTGAAGAACATGTCACAGGCCAAGTTCGATCGCACCCTGATTCCCATCGCAAAGCGGGTGCTGGCGAAGGACGAGCAGGCCGACGTCAACTTCGATTCGTTTTTCACCCACATCGTGACCCACGAGTTGTGCCACGGCCTGGGGCCGCACCAGATTACGGTGGACGGCAAGCCGACGACGCCCCGCGAGCAGCTGAAGGAACTCTACAGCGCGATGGAAGAGGCGAAAGCCGATGCGACGGGACTGTTCGCGCTGCAATACATGTACGACCACGCCCAGGCGATGGGGCTGACGGGAATCCTGGAGCCGACCGCCAGGTCGGAGAAGCAGCTTTATACCACGTATCTGGCATCGGCGTTCCGCTCGCTGCGCTTCGGCTTGCACGAGGCGCATGGCAAAGGCATGGCGATGCAGGTGAACTACCTGATGGACAAGGGCGGCTTCGTGGTGCGCAAGGATGGGACGTTTGCCGTGGACTACGCGAAGATTAAGGACGCGGTGCGCGACCTGACGCACGATCTGCTGACGGTGGAAGCCGAAGGCAACTACGACGGCGCCAAGAGGATGCTGGACACGCTGGGCGTGGTGCGTCCGGAGTTCCAGGCCGCGCTGGATAAATTGGGCGACATCCCGGTGGACATCGAGCCGCGGTTCGTGACGGCGGAGAAGATTGCGCCACAGCCGTCGCATCAGGAGTAGTCAGGCGGTCACGATGACGGGGCGCAAACGGCGGGCAGCGCGGCTTGTCGTGCGGGGCGCGTAGGTAGGTTTATAATCGAGCGTTTGCGACATCATCCTCATGGTCATCCGGTGGAGCATATATGGCACAAGTTTCGATGGCGGCGATTCCCGCGCTGAAAGACAGCTTCGGACAACTGAAGACGCGAATGGAGAAGGCGGTGGAGGACTTCCGCAAGGAAATGACCTCGCAGCGCACCGGGCGCGCCTCGGTGCACATGCTCGATGGGGTGACGGTGGAAGCGTATGGGTCGCAGATGCCGCTGAACCAACTGGCCAACGTGAGCGCGCCGGAGCCGCAGTTGATCACGGTGCAGCCCTGGGACGTGAGCCAGATCGGCGCGATCGAGAAGGCGATCCGCAGCGCTGATCTGGGGTTGAATCCCATGAACGATGGCAAGCTGGTGCGGGTGCCGGTACCCGCGCTGACGGAAGAGCGCCGCAAGGAGATGGTGAAGCACCTGCACAAGGTGCTGGAAGAACACCGCACGGCGGTGCGCAACATCCGTCGGGACGGCAACGAGCTGATCAAGAAGGCGATGAAGGACAAGAAGATTACCGAGGACGAGGAGCGCGGCGCACTGGATCAGATGCAGAAGCTTACGGATGACGAGATCAAGAAGATGGAAGAGATGGCCAAGGGCAAAGAGAAGGAAGTGATGGCGGTGTAATGGGGTGTTCCCAGTTTCGGCCAATTGAAGGAGCGCACGTGGCGCTCCTTTCGTTTTGGCGGGACATGTTACCAGCTGAAGGCGCGCATCATCCTTTCCCTTTTGCGCGACTGACCTTGCAAGGAGCGTCGGGCTTGCCGCAACATGGAGCGCATGTTGCTTGACCTGGGCGATCTCGCGGTGCGTTCCTGGCGCAAGGCTGATCTGGCTGCGCTGGTACGGCACGCGAACAATCCGAAGATTGCGGCCAATCTGCGCGACCAGTTTCCCCACCCCTATACGCGGCGTGACGGAATCGAGTATCTGGAGTTTGTGCGCGAGCAGGAGCCGGAACGCAATTTCGCCATCGAGTATGGCGGCGAGGCGGTGGGCGGGGTGGGATTCCAGATCGGGGTGGACATTGGGCGCATCAGCGCAGAGATGGGTTACTGGCTGAGCGAGACCTATTGGGCAAGAGGGTTGGCGACGCGGGTGGTGCAGGCCTCGTCGGAGTGGGCGTTCGAACAATACCAACTCACGCGCATCTTCGCGCTGGCGTTCGCGTATAACACTGCGTCTATGCGGGTGCTGGAAAAGGCCGGGTTCGAACGCGAGGGGGTGTTGCGGCGTAGCGCCATCAAGAACGGCGTGGTGCTGGACCAGGTGTTGTACGCCAAGGTGCGGTGAGGCTGGTGTAGGCGTGCCATTCCTGACCTCAGCGGACGAGGCTGCGGGAAAATTCGCAGGAAGTGAAGTCACAGCAGATTCCTCGCTGAAGCCCTTCGGAACTGCAAAAACAGGCAGCGATACGGCACACCTGAAGGTGTGCCCTTTCAAAACAGCGTAAGCGGTCAACCCGGAACAGGTGTGATGTCGGGCAAGCTGAAGGTTACTTTCGCCCGGCGGCTTCGACGGAATTGGTAGGGTCTGCGCCCTGCCAGGTTTCGTCGGCGGTTGGACCGTACACCGACGGCACGGGCTTGGCGAGCAAGCGCAAATAAATGGTCAGTTGGGTGCGATGGTGGCAGGTGTGCAGCACGCGACGCCAGAACACCCAGATGCGCTGACGCGTCAGGCCAAAGAACGGGACGTCATCCATCCACCAGTCCGCGGTCTGCCCGGCAAAGAATGCCAGGCGTGGGCGGGCCAGCGCTTCCATGCGACTCACGTAGGCGTCGAGATCGGGGGCCGATGGCAAGATCTCTGCCGGGGGCGGTTCGGGGGTGCCGACGAACTCGGCGAAGAAGCGGCGCTCGGAGAGCAGTTGGTGCTTCAGGATGTCCAGCACGGTCGAAGACTTCGGGTGAGGCTGAAAGGCGAGATCTTCCGGCGAGAAGCAACGCCAGACGGAGATGACCTTGTTGGTTTCGCTGGCGTAGGTGTCGAGCAGGTGCTGGAACGAGGGATCGGTGGCGCGGGGCACAGCGGCGTCCGGGATGGCGACGATTTCGTATGGCATGGGGTTGCCCTCCGCAAGTCGCCCTAGCATCGCACAAAAGCAAAGGGCGCGTCAGGCGCGCCCAGGGCCGAAGATCTTAAGCCTGATTTAGGGAAGGTCTGATTAAGTCAATGGACGGTCCCCTCCGCGGCTAAAGCCGCGTTCATTTTGCGGCCTTTACGGACGGCCTGAAGGCCGTCCCCTTCAAAAGATTGGGCTTAATCAGAGATTCCTTAGTTATCGCACGGCTTGTCCATGTGCTTTTGGACGTACTGTTCCAGCTTTCCCTGTTTCTGCAGGGAGAGCAGGTTGTCGAGCAGGGGATACCTGGCAGTCGGATCGAAACGCTGGATCGACTGGTAGGCGCGCAGGGTGCCGGACAAGCCGGCGGCCTTCAGCCGAACCTCGTTCTTCACCTCCGGGTGCTGCAAGATGTACGCCGCCTGCGAATAGACAGCCTGCATGCGCAACTGGTTGGAATAGGTGTCGTTCACTTTGTCCAGCGAGTCGAGCACCTTGTAGGAAATGTGTACGGTGAAATCGGGTACCTCGACAATCCATTGGGTGAGCCACAAGCGTTTGTCGAGACTATCGTGGCTGAGCGGGTTCTGTTCGAGACTCTGGATATAGCCGAGGGCGCGAGAACGCTCTTCGGGGGTGGAAGGCCCGCGCATTTTTGCCTGGCCGGGCAGAGACAGCCCGACGACGACCAGGACCAGGACAGCGAGTAATTTCCGCATCATAATGCTCTCCGCTTCGGATGGCCGGCTCGGCGAAGTGGGTGTTGGAATGATGAACCAAGGGACAGCAGAAATCAACCGGGAAGCGAATTGGTCAACCGGCGAGGGTGCGCCTCGCCCCCGGGTTCAGGCGGTTCGTCCCAAATGCCACGAAAAGCTTTGCTGGTGCGGGGTTGCGCGGGGCGGTCCAGCGTTTTTTGGGGCGGCCCATGGGATAATCGCAGAGCTGGTTTTCCGCGATGAAGAATGTGGTCCATGCCGTGTGTCCGCACGACTGCCCCGATGCCTGCGGGGTGCTGATCAGCATTGAGAATGGGCGCGCCACCAAGATCCAGGGCGATCCCGCGCATCCCGTCACGCGCGGGTTCCTGTGCGCAAAAGTTGCGAAATATCTTGACCGTGTCTATTCCCCCGACCGCGTGCTGTATCCGATGCGCCGTGTCGCTCCCAAAGGGACGCACGGGGATGGCTGCTTCCAGCGCATTGCGTGGGACGAAGCCTACCGGGAGATCGTCTCCAGGTTAAAGGCGGTCAGTGCCCGGTACGGTCCGGAGGCAGTTCTTCCCTATTCGTACGGCGGTAACCTGGGGGTGTTGAACGGCGCCTCCATGGACATGCGCTTCTTCCACCGGCTGGGAGCCTCGCAACTGCATCGCAGCATCTGCGCCACCACCGGCGGCGACGCGATCGTCTCTATCTACGGAAAAAAGGTCGGCACCGAGCCGGAGCAGTTTCGCCACTCGAAGTACATCATCGCGTGGGGCGCCAACATTCACGGTAACAACGTCCACCTTTGGCCGTTTGTCGAAGAGGCGCGGCGCAACGGCGCCAAGCTGGTAGTGATCGATCCCTACCGCACGCGAACCGCAAGGGTTGCCGACTGGCACATTCCCATCAATCCGGGAACCGATGTTGCGCTGGCGCTCGGGCCTGATGCACATCATGGTGCGCGATGGTTTGCACGACCGCGATTACCTTGCGAAATACGCGGATGGTTTCGACGAGCTGGAAAAGCGCCTGCCGCAGTACACGCCGCAGCGAGTGTCGCAGTGGACGGGTATCGCGCAAGAGGACATCGAGCGGCTGGCCCGGGAATATGCGACGTCGCGTCCGGCGGCGATTCGATTGAACTATGGCATACAGCGCTCGCAGAATGGCGGCGCTGCGGTGCGCGCGGTGTGCATGCTGCCGGTCATCACAGGATCGTGGAAGGAAGTTGGCGGTGGACTGCAGCTTTCGCTGAGCGGGGCGTACCAGCTCAACGAGGCAGCCCTCACGCGTCCCGACCTGATGCTGAAGAGCCCGCTGGGCCGGATGGCGCGAACCGTGAACATGGTGCAGTTGGGGCAGGCCCTGACCGAGTTGAACGATCCGCCGATCCAGGCGCTGCTGGTGTACAACTCGAACCCGGCGGCGGTGTGTCCGGAGCACAACCTGGTGGTGCGCGGACTCAAGCGCGAGGACCTGTTCACCGTGGTCCACGAGCAGTTCCTTACCGACACCACGGATTATGCAGATCTGGTACTGCCGGCGACTACGTTCTTCGAGCACAAGGACCTGTTGAAGTCGTACGGGCACCTGTACCTGCAGGTGTCGCAACAGGCGATGGAGCCGCTGGGGGAATGCAAGTCGAACGTGGAGTTTTTCCGCGAGCTGGCGCTGCACATGGGATTCGAGGACGACTGCTTCCGTGAGCCGGTGGACGCCATGATCGAGGGCGCGCTGTCGTCCGGCGTGCCGCAACTGGAAGGGATCACGCGGGAGCGGCTGGAGTCGGAGGCGCAGATTCGCCTGAACCTGAATCCCGGAAATGGGGAGGCTCCCTGGCTGCCGTTTGCGAATGGATTCGCGACGCCCAACGGCAAAGCCCGGCTTTACGATGCGGAACTGATCGCCCAGGGGATGGATCCGGTAGCCGAGTTCGTACCGCCGGAGGAGTCGCGACACAGCGAGCCTGCAAAGAAATACCCGCTCGAACTGCTGGCGCGCAAGGGGGACAACTTTCTGAATTCGACCTTCGTGAATCTGCCGGTCCTGCAGAAAATGGAACGACAGAACGAGCTGGAGATGAACCACAGCGACGCTGGAGCGCGAGGGATTGCGGACGGGGACCTGGTGCGGGTGTACAACGACCGGGGCGAGATCCGGCTGCGCGCCCGGGTGGACGGAGGGGTGGCCGGGGGCGTGGTGGCCGCGAAACTGGGCTGGGCGAAGCTGGCGGAGGGTGGGGTGAACATCAACGTGCTGACCTCGGCGAGGCTGGCCGACCTGGGTGGTGGCGCTACGTTCTACTCGACCCTGGTGGAGGTGGAGCGTGTGCCCGCAACTTCCGGTGCCAGTGGGGGTTAGGTTTGCCATCGCGGCTGGTTCCGTGGTGGGTGCTGGTTTTTTGAGGGACAGCATCCGTACCGTATAATTACGCTTTCATTTGAAACCAGTGATTTGAGGTCGTCCCCATTCTTTGCCATCTTCAGGTGAGTCCTGCGGCTCGGTTTGTCCGCAGGGTGCGTCACTGTGCCACGGCGCTAGGTTCTCTCCTCGCACTTTTACTTTTGTTTGGGATGTGCGCCTGGGCGCAGCAAGGCGTCATCGAGGAAATCGAGATTCATGGAAACCGCCGGATCCCGGCGGACACCATCCGCGCCCGCATGTTTACCCATGCCGGAGACGTGTACGACCAGCAGCAACTGGAACGCGATTTCAACTCCCTGTGGAACACCGGCTACTTCGACGATCTTCGCATCGAGCGGGAAGCGTCCCCCAAGGGGTGGCGGATTCACGTGTATGTGAAGGAAAAGCCAACCATTCGCGAGATCAAGTATGTCGGTCTCAGCGCGGTATCGCAGAGCGACGTGCTCGACAAGTTCAAGGAGCGCAAGGTTGGGCTGACCCAGGAGAGCCAGTACGACCCGACCAAGGTGAAGAAGGCCGAGGTGGTGATCAAGGAACTGCTGGCGGCGCATGGCCACCAGTTCGCCACGGTGCAATCGGAGGTGCGCCCCATCCCGCCGGCAGCCGTGGCGCTGACCTTCGTGGTCAAGGAAGGGCCGAAGGTGAAGGTCGGCAAGATAACCTTCGAGGGCAACAAGAACATCAAGTCGCGGGAGCTGCAATCGGCGATGAAGAACCTGAAGCCGATCGGCATCCCGCACTCGATCTTCCTGGAAAGCCTGTTCCCGCGAACCTACGATTCCACCAAGCTGAATGAGGACGCCGAACGGGTCCGCTACTACTACCAAACCAAAGGCTACTTCAAGGCGCTGGTTGCCGATCCGAAGACGCAGATTCACGATACCAGCGGCTTCAAGTGGTATTTTCCGTTCAAGAGTTCTCCCGGCAAAGCGGTCGATATCACCATGCCGGTGGAAGAGGGCGCCCGCTACCGCCTGAAGGAAATCACTTTCACGGGCAACAAGGCGGTGAAGGATACGGCCGCGCTGCGCGGACTGTTCAAGATCAAGGATGGCGATATTTTCGATTCCGAGGCCATCCGCAAAGGCCTGGACAACCTGCGAAAAGCCTATGCGGCGCTGGGCTATATCAATTTCACGCCGGTCCCCAACACCGTGCCGGACGACGACAAAAAGGTGATTTCGCTCCAGATCGATCTGGACGAAGGCAAGCAGTTCTTCGTGCGGCGCATCGAATTCCAGGGCAACACCACGACGCGCGACAAGGTCATCCGGCGGGAACTGGCGCTGGAGGAGGGACAGGTTTACAACGGCAATCTGTGGGAGCTCAGTTTGCTGCGCCTGAACCAGTTGCAGTACTTCGAGCCGCTCAAGCCGGAACAGGATTCGGAAATCCGGCAGAACGTTCAGGACTCGACGGTGGACATCATTCTGAAGGTGAAGGAAAAGGGCAAGAACAGCATTGGACTGACGGGCGGGGTGAGCGGATTAGCCGGCGGATTCATCGGGCTGAATTACACCACTAACAATCTGTTCGGCAAAGGGGAGTCGCTCACCCTGGAATTCCAGATTGGACAATACGAGCGCAATGAAACCCTGGCCTTTACCCAGCCATACCTGATGGACAAACCCCTGCAATTTGGCTGGACGGTGTACCACCGCAGCTACAACTACAACCAGGCGGCGCTGACCAACCAACAGTACAACCAGGTCATCCAGCTTCCGGCCAGCTATCAGGCGCTGCTGCAGAACTACACCCAGACGAGCACCGGATTCACCACATCGTTGAGCTATCCCATCAAGCGGTCGTTCAAGCGGGTGGGCATAACCTACTCGCTGGATGACACCAGTGTGCAGACCTACAGTGCGGCCTCCACGCTGTACTTCGAAAGCATCAACTTCCGGGGACTGTCGGGGCCTAATTCGCTGACCGGCATCATCACCAGCAAGGTGGTGCCGAACTTCTCGTACAACAGGATCGACAATCCGCAACGGCCGCACTCGGGAAAGAGCTTCTTCGTGGCGACGGATATCTCGGGCCTGGGGGGGAACGTGTACGCCCTCAAGCCGGTGGTGGAGTTCAAGCAGTTCATCCCGGTCAATAAGGGCCGAAACACGTTTGGCTACCGATTGCAGGGCTCGTGGATCACCGGTTACAACGGCCAGGTTGCGCCGCCCTTTGAGCGTTTCTATATGGGCGGCGATACCGACCTGCGCGGGTTCGACATTCGCGCGGTATCGCCGGTGACGTTCTTCCCGACCGCGATTACCATACCACTGCAGAACCCGGACGGCACCACCGTACCGCTGGATCCTTCCAACCCGCGGCGGGGCAGCTACCTGGTCACGATACCGGTGGACCAAATCATCTTCCCGGGCGGCGACACCAGCTTCATCGGCAACCTGGAGTACCGGGTGCCCATCGCCGGACCAGTCACGCTGGCGGCCTTCGTGGATACGGGCATGGACTTCATTTCCCGGGAGTCGCAGTTGCAGATAGCTTCCGGGCAGTATGACGTGCTGGCGGCTACAACCTACGGATGCCCGTACCTCAACGCAAACTACACCTGTGGTGGCGCGGTAACGATTCCGGTGTCGCGCGATCTGATACCGATACCAGGAACGAACTATCAGCCGCGCATGTCAACCGGGCTGGAATTACAGGTGGTGATGCCGATCGTCAACGCACCCTTCCGGTTCTACTATGCGTATAACCCGCTGCGGCTGGATACGACGGCCAACTCGCCCACGCCGATCACGCGGTCAATGTTCCCGGCGGGCGCGGCTGGAGATTTCACGTATCAGAACGCGGTTGCGGCGTACCAGCCGTCGTACTCTGATTCGCGAGCCGCGGAAAACGTACCGGTTTACGGTGGCGACGACCTTCTGAGCGGCTGGTTGACAGGGCGCGAGGGGGGCGCAGCGCAGCGACCCTGGGGCGCGAGGCGTGCAACTTTAGGCGCAGAGGGGGTTCTGTTGGTTTGACGCTAGCGAGTCCGGTTTTCTATAATGGAGGTTATCCGCACCGCCGAATCTTCGGCTGGGGAATGCCCTGAGCTGTTTCCAAGCAGCAAGCATGCCCTGGTCGTCCACGCCGGTCGAGGTTAAGTCCTGACAGCGGCTGGAAAATCTGAGGAATTCCCGGAGCAGTTCAAGGAGTTACAGCAAACCCAATGAAGCGCACGTACGTAAGCATCGCCATCCTTGCGGTTGTCTTCTCGGTGGCGGCCCTGGCCCAAACCGGATCAGCCACTCCCAAGCCCGCCCCGACCGCAGCCCCCACGACCATCGCCACTACCGGGGCTGTCTCGTCGAAGGTCGGGATCATCGACATCCAGCAGGCGATTCTTGCCACCAACGAAGGAGCCCGCGATTTTGAGGCGCTCCAGAAGAAGTTTGAGCCGAAGCGTACGGAGTTGCAGGGCTTGAATACGGAAGTCGAGAACCTGAAGAAGCAGCTCAACACCCAGGGCGACAAGATGAACGACGAAGCTCGGGCCAACCTGGTCAAGTCGATCGAAACCAAGCAGAAGAGCCTGCAGCGGTCGGCGGAAGACGCCCAGAACGAATTTCAGCAGCAGCAGAACGAAGTGGCACAGCGCATTCTGCAGAAGATGGCTCCGGTGATTGACAAGTACGCCAAGGAGAACGGATTCGGGCTGCTGCTCGACTCGTCGAACCCCTGGCCGCAGGGTCCGCTACTTTGGGCGACTGCGGGAGTGGACGTTACCAAGCCAATCGTGGACGCTTATAATGCGCAGTCGAATGTCCCGGCACCGGCCCGTCCGGCGTCAGCGACCGCTACGCCAGCGGCTACCAAGCCCACGCCCGGAGGTGGGACGGCCGCCACCAAGCCGGCCAGTCCGGCCGCCACGACCCCCAAGCAGTAGCTCGCAAGAGTTGTGAATTGGCAGGCCGCCCGCGTGGGCGGCCTTTTCATTGGGCCGAACCTCGTTTGGCTGAACCAAGAAGCTGAGAGCGTTGGATTCCTGCCGGCGATAATCGCGGCTAAGACGTGATATTGGAACGGCATGGAGGCTTTGGGTTGCGATGGAGCGTCAGGCGGGTCAGGTGTGCGCCATCGAGCTTGTTGAAAAACTGTGCAGAATTTTGTCGATAAGCCTTGCAGGTCACAGACTTTGCGGACCTTACCTGGTTGCCCAAGGAATAGGGCAAAGGTAAATCGCTATTTATCATTGCGTTAGCTGAATCACAATTCAGTTGGGGCGGAAAAGGGTACAGCCTATCGGAAGAGCCGAAGCCGCAAAGTTTTGCACAACCTGCGGATAGAGAGAGCCAGAAGACAACCGTGATGGGCTGAGATTGGGGACAGAAGAGGGGGCGGTTAGTCCTCGCCGACGCGCAAAACGGCCAGGAACGCCTCCTGGGGAATGTCGACGCGGCCGATGCGCTTCATGCGCTTCTTGCCTTCCTTCTGTTTTTCCAGGAGCTTGCGTTTGCGGGAGATGTCGCCACCGTAACACTTGGCAATCACGTTCTTGCGCATGGCAGCCACAGTCTCGCGGGCGATAACCTTGGCGCCGATGGCAGCCTGGATGGCGACCTCGAACATCTGGCGCGGGATCAGCTCTCTCATCTTGGAAACCAGGGCGCGGCCGCGATCGTAGGCGAAGTCGCGGTGCACGATGATGGACAGGGCATCCACCGGCTCGCCGGAGACCAGGATGTCGAGTTTCACCATCGGCGATTCCCAACTGCCGGTGAGGTGATAATCGAGCGACGCGTAGCCGCGCGATACGGACTTCAGCCGATCGTAGAAGTCGAGCACGATTTCATTCAGAGGCAACTCGTAGGTGAGCATGACGCGGTTCGAGCTGACATACTCAAACGCCTTCTGCTTGCCCCGCTTGTCTTCGACCAGCTTGAGGATTCCGCCGACGAACTCCTCGTTGGTGAGGATGGTGGCGGTAATAATTGGCTCCTCGATTTTGGCGATTTCGCTGGGATCGGGCCAGCGAGAAGGGTTGTCCACCTCCACGACGCTGCCGTCGGTAAGGGTTATCTGGTAGCGCACGCTGGGAGCGGTGGTGATCAGGTCGAGATCGTATTCCCGCTCCAGGCGCTCCTGGATGATTTCCATATGAAGCAGGCCGAGGAAGCCGCAGCGGAATCCGAAGCCCAACGCGGCTGAGCTCTCGGGCTCGAAGAAGAAGGAGGCGTCGTTGAGGCGCAGTTTTTCCAGGGCCTCGCGCAGCAGAGTGTGCTCGTGCGCGTCGACGGTGTAGAGCCCGGCGAAGACCATAGGCTTCAGCTCCTCGAAGCCGGGCAGGGGTTCGATTGCAGGGTGGATATCGTCGGTAATGGTGTCGCCAATCTTGGTGTCGGCGACGTTTTTGATATTGGCCATCAGGAAGCCCACTTCGCCGGCCGAGAGTTCTTCGATTTCCACCGGCTTGGGAGTAAGAACGCCGAGGGTCTCGACTTCGAAGCTGTGACCATTGGACATCAACCGGATGTGCTGACCCTTCCTGAGGATTCCCTGGATGACGCGGGCGAGCACGACCACGCCGCGATACGGGTCAAACCAGGAATCGAAGATTAGCGCCTGCAGCTGATTGTCCGCGCGGCCCTTAGGCGGCGGAACTTGGCGAACGATGGCCTCAAGTATTTCGGGCACGCCCTGGCCGGTCTTGGCGCTGATAGCAAGTGCATGTGAGGTGTCGAGGCCGACCGCGCTTTCGATCATTTCTTTGGTGCGCTCGATGTCGGCGCTGGGAAGATCGATCTTGTTGATGACCGGTATGATCTCCAAGCCGTTGTTGATGGCGATGTAGGCGTTGGCCAGGGTTTGCGCTTCGACTCCCTGCGACGCGTCGACCACCAGCAGCGCTCCTTCGCAGGAGGCCAAAGAGCGCGAGACCTCGTAGCTGAAATCGACGTGACCTGGGGTGTCAATCAGATTGAGCTGATAAATCTTGCCGTCGGCAGCCGGGTACATCATCCTTACCGAGTGGGCCTTGATGGTGATGCCCCGCTCTCGCTCCAGGTCCATCGCATCCAGCACCTGGGCCTGCATCTCGCGCGCCGTCAGCGAGCCGGTCAGCTCCAGCAGACGGTCGGCGAGCGTGCTTTTCCCATGGTCAATATGGGCGATAATGGCGAAATTTCGGATGAGTGATGGATCCATCGAGTGTACTTAGGGGCAACTTTGATTCTATCAGGATAAACAGGCCCTTCCTGATGCTGCCGCATTTGGTTAGACGGCGATGAGCACCCTCTCAAATGCGATCAAGACTGCAGTATTCACGCTGCTGGTGCCGCTCGTGGTCGCCGGCGTCATACCCCAGCGCACGGTTGCACGGGATGGGTCGCACCTGGCTGAAGATTGGCTGGCGCGATTGCTGGGCGGGGCCTTGGTGTTGCTCGGAACAGCAGGTTACTTCTGGTGTGCCGCCCTGTTTGTGCGCGCGCAAGGCACGCCTGCACCCATCGCACCGCCCAAGAGCGCGGTAGTGAGCGGACCGTACAAGCTGAACCGCAATCCCATGTACACGTCGGTCCTCGCCGTTGTAATTGGGCAGGCTGTGCTGTATGGATCGATGAGACTGGCGTTGTACGGGTTGGGGTTGTTTGTCTGCTTCCACGGGTTCGTGATCTTGTACGAAGAACGAAGCTTGCGAGCGAAGTTCAATGGCGAGTACGAGAATTTTTGCCGACGCGTTCCGCGCTGGGTGCCGCGACTGCATCGGTGAAGGTCAGTGTTCTTAAGCAAAGCAGCGTCGCCCGGCCCGCCTATTTTCCGAATGCCGCCGGCTCTGAGGGTGCGTTTCCCGTAAAATCCTGAGCGATGCCACTGATCCTTGCCTCCGCGTCGCCGCGCCGTTGGGAGCTGCTGCGCAATGCACGCATACCGTTCGAGATCGATCCCGCGCACGTGGCGGAAGAAGCGTTTTCGGGTGAGGCCCCGGCTGCCTACGCCAAGAGGTTGGCTCGCGACAAAGCGTTGGCCGTGTTCGCCCGGCATCCTGAGGCCGCGGTCCTGGGTGCGGACACCGTGGTTGTGGTCGACGAGCATCTGCTGGAGAAGCCGCGAGATGCGGCTGACGCGGCGCGCATGTTGCGGCTGCTGGCGGGACGCGCGCACCAGGTCATTACGGGTGTTTGTGTGCTCGCGCGTCAGTTCGAAGCCGTCGAGGCCGAGGTCACGCAGGTGACGTTCGCGGCAATGTCCGGCGACGACATTGCGTTCTACGTCGCCACCGGGGAGCCCATGGACAAAGCCGGGGCGTATGGAATTCAGGGTATTGCCTCACGCTGGGTGGAGCGAGTCGAGGGTTGCTACTTCAATGTGGTGGGATTGCCGGTCTCGCGGGTGTACCGCATGGTGCGGCGGTGCGAAACCGAAGCTGGCATGTCTGTGTTGCAATGAGGAGCCGAACCGGGCAGGTGCGTCTGGAGGCCTGGAGTTCTCCACCATGGTGCGAAGAACTCCGCTGAAACTTCGGGGTGCTACTTCTTCTCTTCGGTCGTGGTCGTGGGGTTGGTCGGCGCGGGGCTCTCGCCGCTCATCGACGACCTGAAGTTGCGAATACCCTCGCCCAGTCCCTTGCCCAGCTCACCTAACTTCTTAGGTCCGAAGATCAAGAGTGCGACGCCGAGAATCAGAAGGAGCTCGGGCAGGCCGATCTTTCCACCAAACATAAAGCCTCCGGGAAATAGCCCGGTTCTTCTGCGGCAAGGCAAAATTCGGCGGGCTTCTAAGCAAATACTAGGCCTTTTCGGCACGCAGCGTCAAAGCCAGAGCCCGGAACCGGTTGCCCGGCTGGCGCAAGAATCGCAGTACGAGGATAGTGCAGCCGGTTGATGGGTCAGATGGCTGCGATCAGGCCCGCCAACAGCGCGGCGCGGCGGGGCAGTTCGGCGGCGACAATCGACTCGTGTACCGCATGTGCGCCTTCGCCCACCGCGCCCAATCCATCGAGCGTAGGTATGCCCAATCCGGCGGTGAAGTTTCCGTCGGACCCCCCGCCTACCGCGATCTCTTCCAAGTCAAACCCCAATTGCTTGCCGATCTGCTGAGCCAGATGGAACAGGGCCGCGACCTGCCTGGTGCGCTCCAGTGGTGGACGGTTGATGCCGCCCTCGACCTGCACTTTGCAATGACGGTCTAGGGGCCGAAGCCGGCGAACGCGACGCTCCATTACAGGGCCGTCACTTTTCTTGGCGATCCGCAGGTCGACTTCGGCCACGGCCTCCGCCGGGACGACATTGGTGCGGGTGCCGCCGCGAACGAGGCCGACGTTAAGGGTGATGCCGCGTTTCAGGTCGGTCATTTGCGAGACGGCCTCGATCTGGCGGGCCAACTCGAGGATGGCATTGTGGCCTTTCTCGAAGTCGAGTCCGGCGTGGGAGGCGACTCCGGTGACCTTGATGCGGAAGTCGCCGACGCCCTTGCGCGCCGTCTTGAGGGCGCCGCCCGGCCCGGACGGCTCACACACCAGCACCGCCTCGGACTTGCCGGCGATCTTCTCGGTGAGCGCTCGCGAACTGGCGCTACCGGCTTCCTCGTCCGAAACAAGCAGCACGGTGACCGGCCGCGGCAGGCGGCCGTGGACCTGCTGCAGCGCGGCAATCGCCCACATCATCTGGGCGATGCCGGATTTCATGTCGAACACGCCGGGACCGTACAGGCGACCTTTGTCCTCGCGCCACGGCATGGTTGCCAGCGTTCCCACGTCATAGACGGTGTCGTAGTGCCCGAGCAACAGCAACGGTTTGCAGCCTTTGGGGCCGGCGAAGTCAACCTGCAGGTGGTTGCCGGCAGTATCCCGGCGGTGAACTTTCACGCGTCCACCCAAGGCTTCGAAATGACGAGCGAGGTATTCGCAAAGCCGGTCGCACGACGGCTTGTCGTGGGTTGGCGATTCCTGCAGCACCATCTCGCGGACGCGGGTGACTATTTCGAGTTGCTGGGTTGCGAGCCATTGCAGAATGGCATGAAGCGAGGCGTTGGGAGGAGGAGCTGCCACTGTCGAGCGAGCGGTTGGACGGTTGCGACGATTTGGTGTCATGGGTTGATGAAGTTCGATAAGGGCTGAAATGTATAATCAGACTTTTTCCAGAGACGAATGAATGAGCGAAACAGCGATCTCCACGCCGGCGGAAAGTCCCGACAAGACGACGCTCGATATACAGGATATCCTGCGCATCCTGCCGCATCGGTTTCCCTTCCTGCTGATCGACCGCATCATCGAGATTACGCGCACCAAGCGCATCGTCGCCATCAAGAACGTCAGCATCAACGAGGCGTTTTTCGCCGGCCACTTTCCCGCGCTGCCCATCATGCCGGGAGTGCTGGTGGTGGAAGCCATGGCCCAGGCGGGTGGCGTGCTGCTGCTGACTGAGTTTCCGGATCGCGACGAGAAGGTGCTGTTGTTCACCGGAATTGAGAAGGCGCGGTTTCGCCGGCCGGTCACACCCGGCGACCAGTTGCGGATTGAGGTTGACGTGCTGGTATGGCGGGGCAACGCCGGCCGCATGCGGGGCAAGGCCTACATCGGCGACAAGCTCGCGTGCGAGGCTATTGTCACCTGCCGTTTGATCGACCGCCAGCGCGGCCAGTCGCAGCCCCCGGCAACGGAGCTAGCCTAAACCGCGATGAACATTCATCCGACGGCCATCGTCGATGCTTCGGCCAGGATTCCGGCATCGTGCATCGTCGGGCCTTACTGTGTCATCGGCGCGAAGGTTGAGATGGGCGAGGGCTGCGAGCTGGCAGCGCACGTGGTGCTGCAGGGGCCAGCGACGCTGGGCAAGAACAACAAGATATATTCCTTCGCGGCGATCGGCAATGACCCACAAGACGTTACCTATCGCGGCGAACCTACCCGGCTCGAAATTGGCGACGATAACGTCATTCGCGAGTACGTCACCATCAATCGCGGGACGGTGAAGGGCGGCGGCACCACCCGCATCGGCAACCACACCCTCATCATGGCTTATACCCACATCGGGCACGACTGCGTCATCGGCGACTACGCCATGCTGATCAACGCCGCAACGCTGGCAGGGCACGTCACAGTCGAGGAGTGGGCCGTGGTGGGGGCGCTGTGCCCGGTGCATCAGTACGTGCGGATCGGGGCGCACTCCTACATTGGAGGCGGGACGACCATCACGCAGGATGTGCTGCCGTACTCCATGACCAGCGCCGAGCGCGATACCCATGCCTACATGCTGAACAAAGTCGGACTGCAGCGAAGGGGATTCTCGCCCGAACGCATCGCCAGGCTACATCATGCGTTCAAAGTGCTCCTGGCCTCGAAGCTCAACACCTCGCAGGCGCTGGAGAAGCTGCGCTCGGAGACCGACCGCGGCGAAGACGTGGAGATGCTGGTGCGGTTCATCGAAAGCTCGCAGCGGGGCGTGATCAAGTAGGTGGTGGCGCGGGCTCATACCACTTCAGGCCTGTTCCAGTTCCGGGAAAAAAGCGCGGGAAACTCGAGTTCGGAGGAGCCAATTCATCGCGCCTCAGGCAAACTATTGGAGTATGGCGATAACCTGATACCGCTGAAGGCGCATGTACCAACGGGCCCCCTCTATGTCAGAAACCGCACCGAAAATCGGACTCATTGCGGGAAACGGAAAGTTTCCCTTCCTGGTGCTGGACGCGGCGCGCTCTCAGGGCATGCAGGTCGTGGTGGCCGCGATTCAAGAAGAAGCGTCGCCGGAGATCGAGCATCGCGGCGCGGCGGCGGTGCATTGGCTATCGCTGGGCGAATTGTCGCGGCTGATCGATACCTTCAAGCAGGAGGGCGTAGACCGCGCCATCATGGCCGGGCAGGTGAAGCACAAGCGCATCTTCAGCAGCATCAAGCCGGACTGGCGGCTGGCCAAGCTGTTGATGGCGCTGCCCACGCGCAACACCGACTCGCTGATCGGCGCGGTGGCCAAGGTGCTGTCGGATGAAGGCATCACGCTGATGAATTCGACCGCCTTGCTGGAGCCGATGCTGGCCAGCGAAGGGGTGATGACGCGGCGCGGACCGACCGACCTTGAACAGACCAACATCACCTACGGCAGGGCGGTGGCACACCATCTGTCGCGCTTCGACATTGGGCAGACGGTGGTGATTGCCGAAGCCGCGTGCGTGGCAGTGGAGGCGATGGAGGGGACGGATGCGACTATCGTGCGCGCCGGGGAGATCATGCGGTCGCCCTCGTTGGGCAAGGAGCCCTCCACGCTCAGCCGCGCCCTCACGGTCATCAAAGTGGCGAAGCCGAATCAGGACATGCGCTTCGATGTGCCGGTCATCGGCCTGAAGACGATCGAGACCATGAAGCAAGCAGGCGCCACCTGCCTGGCACTCGATGCGCAGCGCTGCCTGATCTTCGACAAGCAGGCGGTGCTCGCCGCAGCCAATGAGGCCGACATCTGCATCGTCGCCGATATGCTGATCAGCCATATCCCGCACCACGCTCTGTGACGGACAACGCGCCCTTTGCCACTTCCGTCGGCGATGCGCGACAATCGCAACATGCCTGAGCCAGAAGGCAAGTTGCGGGTCGCAGTCGTTGGCACCGGTTCGTTCGGACGGAACCATGCCCGCGTCTACCGCGATCTGCAGGCGGATTCCGAGGGGGGCGTCGAGTTCGTGGGCGTCGTGGACGCCGATCCCTCGCGAGCGCGCGAAGTCGCATCGGAATTCGGCGCCCGCGCTTTCTCGTCGCTGGAGGAGTTGGTCGGCGAAGGACAGGTCCAGGCGGTGTCTGTGGCGGTGCCTACGGCGGCGCACCTCGTCACCGCCCGAGCCCTGATGGAAGCGGGCGTCGATGTGCTGATCGAAAAGCCGCTGGCGGCAAGTCTCGAAGAAGCCGACGAACTGACCATGCTCGCGGACCGGCTGGGTCGAGTAGTGCAGGTGGGACACCTGGAGCGCTTTAATCCCGCGGTGCTGGCCACGTTCCCGCTGATCACCACGCCGATGTTCTTCGAGGTGCATCGCCTGAGCGTGTTCACGCCGCGCTCGCTGGACGTTGATGTGGTGCTCGACCTGATGATCCATGACATCGATATCGTGCTGGCGTTTGCGAAATCGGAGGTGAAGGAAATTCGTGCGGTGGGTCTGCCGATTCTTTCCAAGAAGGTCGATATCGCCAATGTACGGATGGAATTCGAGTCGGGATGCGTGGCGAACCTCACGGCCAGCCGGGTCAGCACCGAGCGCATCCGCAAGCTGCGCTTTTTTCAGCCGCGCCAGTACATTTCGCTCGACTACGGGCGGCAGGACGTACTAGTCCTGACCGTGGACAACGAGTCGCCTGAGCCCGAGGGGCTCGATCCGTTCAATCCTGCCAGCGTGGCAGCGAGCGCATTTCCCGGTATCACGCCGCACAAACCAGCCATCCAACAACAAGAGCCGTTGCGGGCGGAGTTGGCCAGCTTCCTGAATGCGGTGCGCCATCGCGCGAAGTCGCAAGTGACCCTGCGCGATGGGCGGCGGGCACTCGACGTGGCGCTGCAGATTGTGGATAGCATCGCGGAACACAGCCAGCGGGCCAATTTGCAGGAATTGACGCGCGCGATAAGCTAATCTCAGTCGTTTTCCAATTCATGCCGGACGAACTGGTCACCATCGCAAAATTCAACAGCCTGGGCGAGGCCAAGGTAGCGCAGGGCAAGCTCAAGGCGGCGGGCATTGCGGCCTCGGTGCGGCACGAGAACACCATGAACCTGCACATTGGCATGGCGCTGGGCGGCATCTGGGTGCAAGTGCCTGACAGCCAGATGGTGCGTGCCCTGGAGGTGCTCGACGATTTTTCACCTGAGGGCGCGGAGACCGAAGAAGAGTCCGAGACGGTGCCTTGCTGCCCGGAGTGCGAGTCGCTGGAGATTCGCGAGGTGGCGGGGGCGAGTCCACGGCAGATTACGCTGTGGTCGTCGGCGATACCCTTTCCCGAGCCGCAGCAGGGCGAACTGCTGCACCGCTGGAAATGCCTGGCTTGCGGCTATCAGTGGGACGCGGCGGAAGAGCCGGAAGAATAGCGCGGCGGCGGTCTTGCTGAATCAAGAACGTCAGCAGCGTGCGGAGCATCCTGCATCCCTGACCAGCTCTGGAAGCGTACCAGCGACGCGGCCCCAGCCGATATCCGGCAGAAGATCCCCACACGGACCCACCAGCCGTGACAACTCTTAACTTGTGCTTATGGTCCGGCGGCGAGCGCCTTGTCAACCAACAGCACGTAGACACAGAGAAGGTTGTAAGTGTCGTTGTAGACTGCCGGATCGAGCCGGGTTCGCGAGATATGCGTGATCGTGCCGCCGATTCCTGGCACGGCGGCATAGGCGAGAGAATGGAAGTTGATAGCGAGCACTCCGAGATTAGCGAAGTTCCCCGTGTCAGAGGCGGCGTTAGGGCTGATCTCGGACGGTTCGGCGAGCTTCAAGGCTCGTGCCGCGGGACCCGTATTCAGAACCAGAGCGTTGGGATCGTAAGCGTCTTCTTTGAACCCATTGCGCCTTCCGACCTCTGCCATGCGAGATTGGTCGGGCCTCGGATAGGCGTAAGCGGGCGGTACACGGCCGAGGTGATCCAGAAAGATCAGGCCGCGCAAGTTGTTGCGCTGAGTCTCGGTGAGCTGCTTCAGGTAGAGTGAGGATCCAGTGAAGTAGTGTTGCTCGTGGCCGGTGAAGGCGGCAAACACCAACGTCTGACGATGCAGCGCCGAATTCAGCGATTCCGCCAGCAACGGAAGCAGTTCGACCGTTGCCCAGTCCACGCGCTCCTCGTCCCCATGCGACTTGTAATCCAAACGCGCGGCCACCACAATTATGCCAGCCTCGCTTCCCGGTAAGGTGCAGATCAGGTTGGGCAGCTCCGCGCCGGGCACCGCCTGCTCCACGCAGCTGATCTCCGCAGCCGGCGCTGCGAAGCTGAGTGCGCAAAGTGCGCAGCCGATCTTGCGGAGTGGCCGGTGCGACTTGCACCCGCGTTTCCAGAACTGCCGGGTCAATGCGCATGTAGATGAGACTGTCGGCCCGGCATGATGGGGCAGCGCCAATGAGCAGAAGCAGGGCGAGGACACCTCCCTTGAGGTCTATCAGCGAGCGCGGGTTGGGGGTTGAGGACATCATCAGCCGACACAGTTCCTACGAGTCAACTTTGCGCCAAGGCGGTAACCGGGGCGGTGACTGAGGTCACGCTGGTGTGTGCCGGACTGGAGAATCAAGCAAGCGCGGACGCTTGTTCCCATGCCCTCTCGGGCATGCGAAAATAGAGGCTCCAGCCTAATCCCATGAATCCTACCGATAGCGCGCAGACCGTTGCTCCAGATCCCGCAATTACTCCACAAGTCCTTCGCGACCACGGCATCACGCCGGAGGAATACGAACGCATCCTGAAGTCGCTGGGCCGCACCCCGACGCTGACCGAGTTGGGCATCTACAGCGTGATGTGGAGCGAACATTGCTCCTACAAATCGTCGCGGGTGCATCTGAAACGCCTGCCGACGCGCAGCCGCCGCGTGGTGCAGGGGCCGGGAGAGAACGCCGGCATCATCGACATCGGCGATGGCTGGGCGTGCGCGTTCAAGATCGAGTCGCACAACCACCCTTCGTTCATCGAGCCGTTCCAGGGGGCGACGACGGGCGTGGGCGGCATCCTGCGCGACATCTTCACCATGGGTGCACGGCCGGTGGCGATCATGGACTCCCTGCGCTTCGGGCCGATCACCCCGGGGCCGGAGGTCGATCAGGCCACGCTTGCATAAGAATCATTCGGTGATGGAAGGGGTGGTCAGCGGCGTCGCTTCGTATGGCAACTGTTTCGGGGTGCCGAACGTGGGCGGCGAGGTGAAATTCGAGAGCTGCTACTCGGGCAATCCGCTGGTAAACGCGTTCGCCCTGGGCCTGGTGCGGCGCGACCAGATCTTCTACGCCAAGGCCGCTGGCGAGGGGAACCCCGTCATCTACGTTGGCTCGAAGACCGGCCGCGACGGGATACACGGCGCGACGATGGCGAGCGAGGAGTTCAGCGAGGAGTCCGAGGCCAAGCGTCCCAACGTGCAGGTGGGCGACCCGTTCATGGAAAAGCTGCTGCTCGAGGCCTGCCTGGAAGCCATGCAGACCGGCGCGATCGTCGGCATCCAGGACATGGGCGCAGCCGGGCTGACCTGTTCCACCTGCGAGATGGGCGCACGAGGCAGCGTGGGGCTGGAAATCGAGCTCGATCTGGTGCCGCAGCGCGACACCAGCATGACTCCATACGAGATCATGCTGAGCGAGTCGCAGGAGCGCATGCTGCTGGTGGCCGAGAAGGGCCGCGAGGACGAAGTCTTTCGCGTCTTCGAGAAGTGGGGACTCGACGCGGTCACCATTGGGCGGGTCATTCCGGAATCGACCATGCGGGTGCTGGAGCACGGCAAAGTGGTGGCCGAGATACCGAACCAGTCGCTGACCGACGAGGCGCCGCTCTACCACCGCCCGCTGGAGCGCTGGGAGCCGCCGGTGCCGCGCGAGGTGCCGGAGAACATCCAGCTCGGCCAGAAGAGCGACCTTACGGCCGAGTTGAAGCAATTGCTGGCCAGCCCGAACATCTGCTCCAAGCGCTGGGTGTTCCAGCAGTACGATTCGATGGTGCAGACCAACACGGTCGAAGGGCCGGGCGGAGAAGCGGGCGTTATCCGCGTCAAGGGGACGCAGCGGGGCCTGGCGATGGCGCTGGACGGCAATGGCCGGTGGTGCTACCTCGATCCCAAGCTGGGCGCCATGCACGCGGTGGCTGAGTCGGCGCGCAACGTGGCCTGCTCCGGCGCGACTCCGATCGCCGCCACCAACTGCCTGAACTTCGGCAATCCCGAGAAGCCGCACATCATGTGGCAGTTCTCGCAGACCATCGATGGCATGACCAAGGCCTGCGAGGAGCTGGAGACGCCGATCACGGGCGGCAACGTCAGCTTCTACAACGAGACCCTGGGCGAGGGCATTTACCCGACGCCGGTGATGGGGATCGTGGGCATTCTGGAGGACGTACACAAAGCGGTGGGCCCCGACTTCAAGGCGCCGGGTCGCACCCTGGTGCTGCTGCGGGGCTCGGAGGTGGGCGATGGGGCTGATGTCGAGGCGGAGTTCGGCTCGTCGGAATACGCAAAAGAGGTTCTGGGTCAGATTTGGGGTTTTCCGCCGGCGCTGGAGATCGACAAGGAAGCGGCGCTGCAGAAGGCCATCGTCGAGATGATCGATGCGGGGCTGGTCGAGTCGGCCAAGGATTGTTCGGAAGGCGGGCTGGCGGTGACCCTGGCGGAAAGCGGTTTTGCCCGGAAGGTCGGCGCGAGCGTGGAGATCGCGTCCAACGGGCTGGTTGGGGAGTTCGTGCTGTTTGGCGAAGACGCCAGCCGGATCCTTATTTCGTGCGACCCAGAAAATGCGGGACGAATCAAAGAAGTGGCGGTAAAATACGCTCTCTCAGCAGAAATCATCGGAAACACGGCTCCCGACAATCTGGAAATCCGAGTGGACGGCAAAGTGACGGCAGCGGCTTCTCTCTCTGAACTGCACGAGGCATGGTCGAGTGCATTGGAGCGGGCGTTGCACGCCGACACCGAAGAACGCCTGGTTCCCGGGGTCATCCAGCGAAGCTGAGAGTTACACAGTTGCGGTACTAGCGAATCGAACAGGTGAGCGATGCTGATCCAGTCTGACAAATTGCGCGAAGAATGCGGCGTGGTTGCCATCTACGGCAATCCCGAGGCCTCCAAGCTCGCTTACCTCAGCCTGTATGCGCTGCAGCATCGCGGGCAGGAGTCGGCGGGCATCGCTGCGTCCAACGGCGAACGGCTGGAACTGCACAAGGCGATGGGACTGGTGTCCGACATCTTCGTTGCCGACGTACTGGCGCGGCTGTCGGGTTCGCTGGCCATCGGGCACACGCGCTATTCCACCACCGGCGACTCCGCCCTGCTGAACGCACAACCGATCCGGGTGGAGTGCAGCAAGGGCAGGCTGGCCCTGGCGCACAACGGTAATATCACCAACGCCCAGGAAATTCGCGCCAAGCTGGAGCAGGAAGGTTCCATCTTCCAGACCACCAGCGATACCGAAGTTGTGGTGCACTTGATCGCCCGCTCGCGTGAGCAAACGCTCGCCGCCGCCATGGCCGACTCGCTGCGCCGCATCGAGGGAGCCTTCTCGCTGGTGATGCTGACGCCGGACCGCGTGTTTGCCGCGCGCGATCCCCGCGGCTTCCGCCCGCTGGTCATGGGACGCATCCCGGGGCAGTCGGCGCACCAGGCCGAGACCATCGTGTTCGCATCCGAAACCTGCGCGTTCGACCTGATTGGCGCGGTTTACGAGCGCGAGGTCAAGCCGGGCGAACTGGTCATCGTAGGGCCAGAGGGTGTACATTCGCGCTTCTACGCGCCGCAGCAGCCCATGTCGAGCTGCATCTTCGAGCATGTGTACTTTTCGCGTCCCGACAGCCTGGTGTTTGGGCGCGCGGTGCAGCAGACGCGCGACGCCATGGGCCGGCAACTGGCGCTGGAATCGCCGGTCGATGCCGACATCGTGGTTCCCGTCCCGGACTCGGGCGTGACGGCTGCCATGGGCTTCTCGCACGAGAGCGGCATCCCGCTGCAATTCGGGCTGATTCGCAACCACTACGTGGGAAGAACGTTTATCGAGCCGGAGCAGCGGGTGCGCGATTTCGGAGTGCGCTTGAAGCTGAACCCAGTGCGGAACGTGCTGGAGGGAAGGCGCGTCGTTCTCATTGACGATTCGATCGTGCGGGGAACGACCAGCCGCAAGATCGTGCGCATGGTGCGGGACGCGGGAGCGAAAGAGGTGCACATGCGCATCTCGTGTCCTCCGACCATCTCGCCGTGTTTCTATGGCGTGGACACGCCTTCCAAGAACCAACTCATCGCGGCCAACAAGTCGGTGGATGAGATTCGCGAATACATCGGAGCCGATTCGTTGGCGTACCTTTCGCTGGAAGGCCTGCGCAAAGCTGCGGGCGAAGACGAGGAAGTGAAGTATTGTACCGCCTGTTATACCGGCAAATATCCAACGCAGATTGTGGGCATCGAAGAGATTCAGCCGGCAATGGCGGCGGGTGACTAGGCCCGTTGGCTCGAGGAGCGCACGTGACGTTGGCGAAGAGGCTCATGAATAAGTTGCAGGCTTTGCTGCGCCGCCGCTCCGAGCCGCAAGATCCGCACGCGTATGTCATGGCCGGAGTGAAGCGCGGTCCGTCGGGACGGTCATCCGCAGTAGCGTTGGAAGAACCTGAGCCCCGACGGTCTCTGAACCTGTTTGGGCGGCGAACCGCACGCTAAATCTGAGCCCGTTCGTCCGATCATCTAGAACAACTCAATTTTTGCCCTATGGCCGCGGGCAGAGGCGAGGCGCGCATCTCGGGTGATGAGCGTAGAGCCAAGAGTCTCTGCCAGCACAACATAGGCTGCGTCGCAGGCAGAAAGCGTGTGGCGGTATTTCCAGATGCTGGGCAGAAGTGCAGTGTGAGGGTACCGCCGTAGCCTAAGCTGGATCAGGTCGTGTACGGCTTCATTCGCGCGATGAGGCGAGACGCGTCCTTCGCGCACCTGGCGTCGCAGCACCTGGGTGACTTCAAGGTCGATGAGGTGTGGGGCATGCAGGGACTCGCCACGAGAGTAGATGCGCCTTTCGATGCTCTGCCCTGCCGGCGTCCGTAAAAGCAACTCCACCGCGGAAGAGGCGTCGAGGATGATCAACGCGCTTCGCGCTCCTCGCGGAGGATGCGGACGGTATCGATGTCAGCCGCCACCGGTTCGCGCTTGTGCAGAAGCTCGCGGAACTCGGCCAGAGTAGGCTGTTCGGTAATCTCTCTTATTTCCGACAACAGGTAATCGGAGAGCGACATGCCCGCCATGGCGGCGCGGGCCTTCAGGCGGCGGTGCAGGGCGTCGGGTACATTGCGAATCTGGATCATCTTCGACATGTGGCCAACATACTTTCATGTGCAGCACATGTCAAGCTGGGTGCCTGCGGTCAGGGCGCGGACGCGAATGACTAGGCCGACGGCTATCAGCGCCATGAGTTGTGCTCTAGACTAGGTGGGCCATGTCTTGCGGAAGGTATTTGAGTTTGCGCTAAGGCCGTCCGGGCATGATAGGAGCCAGGTAAATGCGGAAGTGTTTGCTGCTCACGCACACGGTAATCGCTGGGGTTGCATCAATTCTCCTGTGCAGCACATTGGTGTATTGCCAGTCCGACGGACAGAAATCCGGCGACACAACTTGTGAACGCCTCGTCCAACTCAAGCTGCCCGCGACAACCATCAGCCTCGCGCAGCCAGTTCCGGCGGGCGCATTCGTTGGGGCTCCCGAACTCTACAGCGGCAGAGACATCACGGCCTTCTACAAAACGCTTCCGCCATTTTGCAGGGTGGTGGCCCAGGCCACGCCAACTACAGACTCCGACATCAAAATTGAAGTCTGGATGCCAATCACCGGTTGGAACGGCAAGCTGCAGGGGATAGGCAACGGCGGGTTTGCAGGGCAAATTGATCAACAACAGCTTGGCATTGCAGTGAGTCTTGGATACGCAGCCACTGCCACGGACACGGGTCACACCGGCACGGCCATCGATTCCGCCTGGGCTTTGAATCATCCCGAGAAGGTGATCGACTTCGGTCACCGGGGCGTACATGAGATGACGCGAGTGGCCAACGGTGTGATTAAGGAGTTCTACGGACATAACCCGCAGCGCTCCTATTTCTGGGGCTGCTCCGATGGGGGCCGGGAAGCGCTGATGGAGGCGCAACGCTATCCCGATGACTACGATGGCATCCTGGCGGGAGCGCCAGCCAATTACTGGACGGCCCTGCTCTCCACGGCGGTTGTGGACACGCAAGCGCTGACCGTTGACCCGGGCAGTTTTATTCCGCCGGCAAAAATCGCCGCCATGGGCAAAGGCAGTGCTTGCGGCCTGCGATGCGATCGACGGGGTACGCGATGGGGTGCTCAACGACCCGCGGCAATGTCACTTCGATGCTGCGTCCATGCTTTGCAAGACCGGAGAGGATTCGGACAATTGCCTCACCGCCAAGCAGGTCGCCGCGCTGAAGGCGCTTTATGCAGGCCCGCAAGATTCCCGTGGACGCACTGTTTTTCCCGGCTACCTGCCGGGAGCGGAAGAGGGTCCGGGAGGCTGGGGGATTTGGATCACCGGCCCGGCTCCTGCCAAGAGCCTGATGGCTCTCTTCGGCATGGGTTACTTCTCCGACATGGTTTATGACAAGCCTGACTGGGATTACAGAACCTTTGAACTGGATTCGGGAATGAAGACGGCGGAGCAGAAGACGGCCAGTGCGCTGAATGCGACGAATCCCGATCTGGCGCGCTTCAAGCAGCGGGGAGGCAAGCTGATTCTGTATCACGGCTGGGATGACCCGGCGATTACCGCTTTGAATACGATCGACTACTACCAGGAGGTGGTCCGCACCATCGGCCAGCGCAACACCGATGCCTTCGTGCGCCTCTACATGGTTCCGGGAATGCAGCACTGTTTCGGCGGGCCGGGCGCAACTGCCTTTGGTCAAGACGGAGCCGGTCCCAGCGATCCGCAGCAGAACGTACGCCTCGCCCTGGAAAAGTGGGTCGAGAATGGCGTTGCTCCCACGAGCATGGTCGCGGCGAAGTATGCACCGAATGATGAGGGCCATCGCCCCATCATGACGCGGCCTCTGTGCCCATATCCTGCAGCCGCGAAATACAAGGGGACGGGCGACAGCAACGATGCCGCAAACTTTGCCTGCGTGAAGAAATAGATGATTGGGCTACAGCATTTTCAGAGATGGTGTAGACCGAGTCCCCTCAGGGGCTAGTCTAAAGCCCCACTCCGTTGATGCCAGATGCGGCACGGCTGAAGCCCGTGCCCTTTCAAGGCGAGACGTGGACTACATTAACTGCGAAACCGGGCTCGTCGAGCGGCAGTGGCCGATCGTCCGAAGTATGAACGCGCCGGACGCTGGCGCTACTTCCCGAGTAACCCGGTCTTCAAGTCCGCAGTCGGAGGTTTTGGACCGAACCATACGGACAAGAGAACGGGTGTGAATGCCGGATTGGCAATGGTCAGCTTCTCAGTGCCGTTGATGGTCATGGTCGTGCCCTTTCCAGGAACGCAAGTGAAGACCATTTGATCACCCGATTTGAGGGGCTCCATCGCGCCGAGAAACTGGTCGATCTCCGGCTTCATCGTCTTGGTTGCATCCGGCGTATTGTCGGCGAAGGACTCGCTGAATCCATCAGCCATTTGGCTTTTTGACACGCCATGCAAAAACTGCATGACAACCCGCTGGGCGCCATTGGAATTGATGATGGCGTTGGGATCGGACGATTTTTGCTCCAGGTAGAGTCCCGCGACGTAAATCTTAGCCATGTACTTGGTTCGTAATCCCAAGCCATTGAGCACCAGGGTTTTGCCTTCGACCTGTGCCGTATCCGGCATCGTCACCCCGGCCAGACTGGCGGCGTACAGGTTGGACATCGACGTCAGCACGAATACAAAGACGCTAAGGTATGAAGCACTTTTCCGCATAAAGACTCCTCTTGTAGAAGGAACTTACGACCCAGATGGTAGCACAGCCGTAAGTGCGAAATTGGCACTTCGAAAATCAGGGTTGATGCGACAGCCGATGTCGATCTGGTCGCGGGTGCAATTCGAGTAACCTACGTCGCCCCCAGTTTCTTTCGCAGATCCTCGATGTAGTGGTCGGTCATGCCGGCGATGTAGTCGCACACCACCCGCACCAGTTTTTCGCACTCGGCCTTCTCCCGATAGCTCGAGGGCAGAGCGTCAGGACGAGCTACCAGCGCTTCGAACACTTCGGTGACGATCCTCTCCGCCCGGCGCTTCTCCGGCTGTAGTTCCTTCGAATCGTAGAGCGCCTTGTAAAGGAACTGCTTGGCCTCGCGCCGTTCCTGATCCACCCCCTCACTGAAGGCCGCCAGCCGTTTGGGAAGGCGACGGATGTCTTCGACGGACTCGATTTTGGCTGCGGCGATCCGTTTTCTGGTGTTCTCGATCAGATCGGTGACGAAGCGGTTGAGCACGGCCTTGAGCGCTTCGTTGAACTTCAGCTTTTCTGCGACGTCCGGGTAGCGAGCCTCGGCCTCGGCGTAGAAGCGGTCGAAGACGCGCACTTGCTCCCTCATCCGCGGGATGGTGAGCAGCTTCGCCTCATATCCGTCATCGAGATCGGCGGTGTCGTAGGCAATTTCATCGGTGAGATCGATGAGTTGCGCCTCGAGCGGCGGCCGCTGGTCGAGAAGATACTCCGACAATTCGGGATGCTCGGCGGCCGAGTAGTCGTGCGAGTGCTTGATGATGCCCTCGCGCACCTCGAAGGTCAGGTTCAGTCCGCGGAACTGGGCGTAGCGCAACTCGAAGTCCTCAACAATGCGCAGGGCCTGCAGGTTGTGATCGAACGACTCACCATAGCGCTGCATGAGAGAGTCGAGGGTGCGCTCGCCGGCGTGACCGAAGGGCGGGTGGCCGATGTCGTGTACCAGGGCCAGCGCTTCAACCAGATCGACGTTGAGGTTCAGAGCGGCGGCGATGGTGCGCGAGATCTGTGCGACCTCCATGGTGTGGGTCAGGCGGGTGCGGAAGTGGTCGGAGTAGCGGCGGGTGAAGACCTGGGTTTTGTTCTCCAGCCGGCGGAAGGCGCGGGCGTGGATGACGCGGTCGCGATCGCGCTGGAACGGGTTGCGGTAGGGATGGGGCGGTTCCGGATAACGCCGGCCGCGCGAATCCTCCACGTGGACAGCGTAGCTTGCCAGCATAGGGCGAGTGTAGCAGTGGCGGTTTCCTGGAACTAGCGCAGTTTCAGTGGAAGCGTAGACCGAGGACCCTCAGGGGCTGAAAGCGCGACTTCACCCGCGTCGATAACGCAGAATTGAAAGCCGTGCCCCTTCAAGGCGATCAGCAGTCCTTGTCAACTATTGAAACCGCCATGGTGACCCTTGCCGGGCAACAGAAAAGCGCTGCCGCGGCAGCGCTCTTGGTCAGTCTTCCCGATTACTGCTTGGTAGCTGGGTTCTGCTTGGCCAGCTTCACTTTGGCCGACTCCAGTTCTTTCTGGACCTTGGCCACGTCGTCCGCATCCACCTCCGCCGGAATCGTCTTGTTCCACTCCTCCAGCGAGCGCTCATAGTAGGTAGCGGCCAGCTTCAGGCGGCCAGTCTTCTGGTAGAGCTCGCCCAGATGCTGGTGTACGGTGGGGTCGTTGCCGATTTTTTCGGAGGCCAGCCGCAGGTTCTCCTCCGCCAGTTCGTAATTGCCCATCTTGTAATAGGCCCAGCCGAGCGAGTCGAGATAGGCGCCGTTCTGTGGATCGAGAGCCAGGGCACGCCGAATATATCCCAGCGCCTCATCCAGGCGGGTTCCGCGATCAGCCAGCATATAGCCCAGGTAATTCAGGGCCATGGCATTCTTCGGATCGTCGGCGATGACCTTGCGAAACTGCTCCTCCGCGAGGTCGTACTTTTTCTGCCGCTCGTAGATCGATCCGTAAACAAAGATTGCGTAGTCCTTATCTTCCTGCTTGGTCGAGAGTTCCAAGGCCTTGCTGATATTGGCTTCCGCCTCCGGCCATCGCTTCAGCCGGCTGTTCATCTGGGCGAGAGCGATGTAGATGTCGCGGTCGTCGGGAGTGCCCTTCAGCATTGCCTTGACAGTGGCGAGCGCGGCATCGGCATCGCCCGTGTCCGCCCGCTGTGAGGCCGCGACCAGTTGCAGGCTGCGATCGGCGGGAAACTTTTTGGCGGCCTCTTCCGCAGAGGCGGTGGCCAACTGCCACTGCTTGTTATCGCGGTAGGTCTCGATGATCTGCTGATAACCTCTAATGGCGTTGTCGTCGCCCAACGGGATCATTTTGCGGAAGGTATCCACCGCAAGCTGAGGCTTGTTGGCTTCCCGATAGACGGTTCCCAGGCGCTCCAGAAATACCGAGCGGTTGTTCTTCTCCGAGCTGTCGTACTGGCCGTCGGAGTGCTCGCTCTTGGTGAGCAGTTGAGTCAGGGTCTGGATGGCGTCGTCATATTTACCCTGGGCTTCGTCGATGACGGCGATGTTGTACTGCAGCTCGAGCGAATCGGGAACGATGGTGCTGGCCTTCTTCAGCGAATCGAGGGCCTGGTCGTACTTGCCGTTGCGACGATAGATCTCCGCGATGCGCATGTAGCTCTGGGCATCGGAGGGATCGGATTCCGCGATCAGCCGGTACTGTTCCAGGGCGGCGTCAGTCTGCCCATCGTTCATCAGGTTCTGGGCCAACCCGCGAACCGAATCCAGATTGTCCTTGTCGAGATCGACGGAGTGCTTGTAGGCGTCGATCGCATTCTTGTAGTCCTTGCTCTGCTCGTAGCTGTAACCGAGAGCGGAATAGACTTTCGCGGTGCGGGCCGGCGCGGGAATGGCATTGAGCACCTGGAGAGCCCGGGTGGTGTCGCCTTCCTCGTTATAGAGGTAAGCCAGCATGGTGACCGCTTCTTCCGACTGGGGCTGGATGCTGACCGCGGTCTTGAATTCGTTCTCCGCCTTGAGCAGTTCGTTGTTCATGCGATAGAGGCGGCCGAGCAGAAGGTGGTCTTCGACACTCTTGGGGTCGAGCTTCACGATCTGTTCGTACTCGCCAATCGCCTGCTTCAGCACCTCTTGCGACTGGGTTCCGGATTGCGTGTCACCCAGAGAGCGCAAGTAGATGCGGCCCAGCAGGCGATGGGCTTCGAGGTTGTTGCCATCGCGCTTCAGAATGTCCTGTGCTTCCTGCACGGCATCCTGCATGCGGCCCGTCTTGGCGTAGAGCTCGGCCAAGCCGGCGTTCAAATAGTCGGAGTTGGGGTCGTTGTCGATGGCCAGGCGGTATTCCTGAATGGCCTTGTTGGCGTAGTCGGCCCGGCCGTACATGGAGACCATCTCCTCGTACATGTGTGCCATGACGAAGTGATAGTAGGCGGCAGCCTGGCCAGGCGCCTTCTCCGCGGGGGCAGGGGCAGATGTGTCCTGGGCCGATGTGGTAGCAGTGGCCGAGTCCAGAGGGGTTGGGGCCGAAGTGTCCGGCTTTTGCTGGGCAACTCCGTTGGCTGACACTGCCAGCAGGAGCGCCATGAGGGGTACTCGAATCTGCATGAGGTTCATTTAAGACCAGCCACTGACAGCGATTGGATGCCGCACCCGACGCTGAGGGTCTCTCTATTTTAGTCGTTTACGGCGCATTGGGGGAAAAATGCTGTGGATAGGCTTCCCAACACGTAAAACACTCCCTAATAAAACCCGGCAAGTGCTTGGACGTAGCGAATGGCCGAAAGTTTAGGCTCTCAGACGGGACGGACGGGAATCTACAGCGGAACCCTGCCGGAATAGGCTGCCAGAGGCATTGCGGAACGGCGCGTCCGGCGAAGAAATTTTACCTGCCGGGCCGTTTCTTACCCACTTCCGCCGTCGTGCCGTTGTCGGAGCTATTGAAAATACAGGGTTTCCGGGCTGCCGTGGTTTGGCCTTCCAGTTGTACTAAGCAAGCCGAACACATGTTGCCGTTGATTTTGCCCGGCACCCGCAGAGAAGCCAGCGCTTGCACCACCGGCGGTGGTTGAAAGGCCTGGAGGAATTCGCAATGAAGACCCGTATTCTGTACGTGTTGCCCATAGCCGCTGCCCTGGTGTTGCCAGGGTTGGCGCAGCAAGCGCCGGCGGACAGCCAGCAACCCACTGCCGCGTCCCAGAGCGCTGCGCAAGGCGGCGAGCAGTAGTGACAATGTTCAACCCGGCGCGAGCGACGAACAGAATCTCTCAGCCCGCCAGCCGCTGCAAGCCGAGACCCATGAAGGCTTCTGGGGCAAGCTGAATCCGTTCGCCCGCAAGAAATACGTGCAGCGCCAGATTGGGCCGGTGCGCAACCGGGTGAACGAGCTCGACGAGCTGACGGCGGCCAATGCGAAGTCGATCAAAGACGTAGATGCGCGCGCGCAAGAGGGCATCCGCCAGGCTTCAGCCAAGGCCAATGAAGCTGACCAGAATGCGGTCGAGGCAGGCAACCGCGCGCAACAGGCGAACCAGACGGCGCAACAGGCCGGCACTCGCCTGAACAACGTTGAGCAGGTGGTCGGGAATATCGACCAGTACCAGGCCGCATCGCAGACCGAGATTCGCTTCCGCCCCGGGCAGACGACGCTAAGCGCTAAGGATAAGGCTGTGCTCGACGACATGGCCGCGGTCGTCGCTGGTAAGAAGGGTTACATCATCGAAGTGCAGGGCTTCTCGGCCTTGCACGGCCAGGCCGGCATCCAGAATTCCCAGGCCATGGCCAACTCGGTGGTTCGGCACCTGGTCGAGCGGCATGACATTCCCATGTATCGCATCTTCGTAATCGGCATGGGCAATGCCCCGGTGCAGCCGGCCCCCGACGCTTCCGCCTCCAGTTCCAGCGGCGCCGGAAGCACCGCGGCCACTGCCAAACCGCATGGCAACCGCGTCGAAGTAAGCCTGCTGAAGAACAGTCTCGACCAGTTGGCCTCCAACGGTAGCGCGCAGCCTGCGGCGAGCACGAATCCACCGCAACCCCAGCAGCGATAGAGAGCTGCAACCACAACCCACTGCTCCCTTGCCCCTCGCGCGAGAGGCTGTTACGAAACTCGTGCCGTCCGCTAAAGCGGACTCAGGACTTCCCACTTACGGCTTCCCGGCATTTGAAATGCTGGGCTAAGATATGCTGCCGCTACTCCACCCCACGAAGCGCAACAGCTGCGCTTCGCGGGGACCCCGGCCGCGGCGGGCGCGTTGTTTGTCCCACCGGGTCGGATCTGCAGCGAGTTTCGTAACAGGCTCTAAAGCGCTGGGCTAAGTTCTTTCGCCCCTTACGGGGCTGATTCTTCGCGGGTTCTTACCACCTTCGCCATCAAATGGCTGGTACTCACACACGCTTTGACACCCATGGCAAGAACAAATGTCACCGCTCCGCGGTAGGGTGCTGCCAGCCGCCCGCAGTCACCGGCTATCAGGTGTCAGGCAGGCATCTGAAGGTGACAGAACATCGAAGCGGCTCCTGGCAGAGTTTTTTTCTCCTGCCCCTGTGTCGATTTCTGACCTCCTCGCGCGTCATGGGTATGAAACGGGAAGAGATCAGCTCTGCCCGAGGAGGAAACGAAAATGCGGAAAGCTTTGTGGTGCTTAGTTTTGTTCGTCGTCCCCATGAGTGTGGCGGCGGGTAATGTCGATACGGGCAACTCGGGAGCGGCCTCGGCTGCGTTCGAGCGGCTGAAGGGCCTGGCCGGCACGTGGCAGGTGGACAGCGACATGGGCAAGGGGCAGGCGGTGTGGGAGGTGGTGGCCAGCGGCTCGACCGTGCTGGAGCGGTTTACGATGGACGGCATGCCCAGTCCGATGATCACGGCGTATCATCTCGACGGCGACAAGCTGGAGCTGACGCACTACTGCATGGCCGGCAATCAGCCCTCGATGGTGGCGAAGAGCATCGATCCTGCGAGCGGCGAGATCGTCTTCGACTTTGCCAGCATCAGCAACCTGGCAAGCCCGAACGCCAAGTACATGCACAACGCGACGTTTAAGCTGGTTGACAATAGTCACTTCACCAGCTCGTGGACGTTGTACGAAAATGCCAAGCCGAAGTTGACCGAGACTTCCCAATACACGCGGGTGAAATGAGGAGATGACGATGCCACACTACTTTTTGTTTCTGTACGATGATCCGTCCGGGTGGGCGAAGCTGAGCCCGGAAGAAATGCAGAAGGCGCTGGAGAAGTATATGGCGTGGGGCCAGAAGGCGACGCAGGCCGGATTCCTGAAAGGCAGTCACCGCCTGGCGGAAGATGTGGGCAAGGTAGTGCGGAATGGCCGCGTGACCGATGGGCCCTACAGCGAAAGCAAAGAGATTCTCGGCGGCTACTTCCTGATAGAGGCGGCCGACTATGCCCAGGCCGTTGAGCGCACGAAGGACCATCCCCACTTGGAATACGGCGGCACGATTGAAGTGCGTGCTGTGCATCCCATGCACGGGCTGGACTGATGAGCAGCGGGACAGGTGCGGTGACCGGGTCAGAGTTGGAGGTGAGCCACTCCGTCGAGCACCTGTTCCGTCACGAGTCGGGCCGCATCGTTTCGTATCTCGCCCGGCTGCTGGGACCGGCCCATCTCGATCTCGCCGAAGAGGTGGTACAGGAAGCGCTGCTCAAGGCACTGCACACCTGGCCGTACGCGGGCATTCCCGCGAATCCAGCAGGATGGCTGCTGCAGGTGGCGCGCAACGCCGCGCTGGACGCCATCCGCCACAACAAGGTCTCGGACGAGAAGGCTCCCGAGCTGATTGCCGAGCTCACGCGCAGTCACAGCTACGGCAAGCTTGAGGATGCGCCCACGGACGAGCGGCTGCGGGACGACGAGCTGCGCATGATCTTCATGTGCTGCCATCCGAGACTTTCGGCGGAGGCCAGGGTAGCGCTGAGCCTGAAGACGATTGGCGGCTTCAGCGTGCCTGAGATTGCGCGCGCGTTCCTGGCGGAGGAAGCGACGATTGCGCAGCGGCTGGTGCGGGCCAAGCGGCAGATTCGCGAGTCGCACCTGTCGCTGGAAATGCCGGCAGGGGCGGAGCTGGCGCGGCGTCTCGATGCCGTGCTGGAAGTGCTGTACCTGATGTTCAACGAAGGCTACGACGCGCACCAGGGCGAGGAGCTGATTCGCAGCGACCTGTGCTTCGAGGCGCTGCGGCTGGCGCGGCTGGTGGCGGAGTCGAGCGTGAGCGCTCCGCAGGCCAACGCGCTGGTGGCGCTGATGGCATTGCAGGCGGCGCGGCTTGCCGGCGCGAACCAATGAAGCGGGGAACCTGGTGCTGCTGGATGACCAGGACCGCTCGCGCTGGGACGAGCGCCTGATTGCGATGGGCTTTCATTACTTCGAGCGCTCGATCGGTGGCGAGACGGTGTGGCCGTATCACATCGAAGCGGCCATCGCGGCGACGCATACCCGGGCAGGCAGCGCGGCGGAAACCGATTGGGAGACGGTTCTGGGGTTGTATGACTCGCTGGTGCGGGTGAATCCCGGTCCGATCGTGGCGCTGAACCGGAGCGTAGCGGTTTCGCGGGTGCGGGGAGCGCAGGCAGCGCTCAGTCGAACTCGACGGCATTGGCGACCAAGCGGCTTTGCGCAAGTACTACCTGTATCCGGCGGTGCGGGGGCGGTTCCTGGCGGAGCTGAAGCGATACGAAGAGGCTGCCGCGTGTTATCGGCGCGCGCTGGAGCTGACCTGCAACGAGCCAGAGCGGCGATTCTTGCGGCGGAAGATTGAGGAGCTTGGGCAAGAACAACAAAGAGCTTAGACGGCGCGTACCGTGATGCAAAACTCGGGAGACTCACCCGCCAGCCTGACGGCCAGGACTACCCGGACATTACTTGGGCATGAAGGTGAGTATCCCGACCACCGCCCCGGCCACCACCAACAGCGCGGGATTGATCTTGTACCGCAACAGGATCAGCAACACGGCAGTCGAGATGGCGGCGGTCTCAGTCCCGGTGATGGCACCCTTCGCCATGCTGAAACAGCCGGCCAGCAGGAGGCCAATCGATACCGGCGCGAGCCCCTTCTGAATGGAGGTTCTCCACGGCCATTTTTCCAGCTTCCGCCAGGCTTTCGCGACCACGAACGCGAGTATGGCCGTGGGCCCGAAAAAGGCAACCAGTACGGCCACTGCGCCGAGGAATCCACCCGCCCATTGTCCGATGGAGACGATCATCATCATGTTAGGGCCGGGCGCCATTTGCCCCACGCTATACATGTGGATCAGCTGAGGGAACGTCAACCACTTGTGGACGTCGACGGTGAGGGTCTTCATTTCGGGAAAAGCGGCCATGCCCCCGCCGACAGTCAACAGTGACAGATAGGCGAACACGCGAATCAGGGCCGGAATCTGGTTCATGGGGTCGCACCCTCTTTCTGATCTTTGCGAGGATGATGGAAGAGAATCGCCAGGATTCCAACCCCGATCAGAGTGCGTGGAACTCCCAAGTGCAGCCGGTTCACGGCAATCACGGTCAGCGCCATGAAAATGAAGTCAAACTTGTGGGAGAGCGATTTTTGGCTGAGGCCGACAACGGTGGACAGGATGAGGCCTACAGCGGCCGCCGCTACGCCTTTCAGCGCGGCCGTGACGAAGACATGGTCCCCGTGGATGCGGTAGAAGATGCCAACGATGTACATGAGCACCGCGCCGGGCAGGCAGATGCCAATGATGCCGGCGACAGCCCCGAGCCACCCACGCAGCTTCTCGCCTACCAGGATGGCCATGTTGGTGGCGTTCAAGCCGGGCAGCGACTGGCTGATGGAAAGCATTTCGACGAATTCCTTGTCGTCGATCCAATGCCGCTTGGTCACCAGGCTGCCGCGGAGGTAAGGCACCACACCGCCGAAGCTGGTGGCGCCGATGATCAGGAATTCGAGGAAGATCTGGAAAATGGAGACTTCTGCCGGGGCTGCAGCAGCGCCGGCGGCCGATTGTAATAGAGGGGTTGCGTCAGCCTCACTCATGGCTTTGGGGCTCGTTCCCCTTGAGGCGATAGACCATGCCGGTCTTGGTGACACCCAGCGCGAGCCAGTCCTGCACCGCGAGTTGCAGGCTAACGTAGAACTGCGCCGCCAGCTTCTTCTGCTTCTCGGCGATGCTCGCGCGGCTGGCGAACTTGACCTGGAAGGCGAACTCGCCAACCAGCGACTTGTGTTCGCCACGGGTGCGCCACAGACCGATGTCGCACTTGCCAACCAGACCCTTGCCAAAGTCCAGTTGGCCGAGCGGCAGCAGCACTTCTTCCACAATGCCTTCGTTCACCAGGCTGATTTTCTCGTCAGCACCCTTCTGCAGTTTGGCGATCGCCGGGAACACTCTCACCAGGGTGGACACTGAGGCTCGATCGCCCTCATGCATCTGGCTCAAGCCGAACTGGCAGTTGTGCGAATACAGGATGCGATATCCGCCAACCTGGTCCTTCAGCGGCAGGGCTTCGGCCTTGAACTTGATACGGTAGGCTCCGGCAATCTTGGGACGCACATCCACCGAGGTAGCAGCCTGCTCATCGGGGTGGCGGAACTTGAAGACGATCTCGGGATCACCCACGGGAAAGCCGTCCACGTAGGAGATGCGGCGGCGCAGGATGAAGGCGTTGTTGTAGAGGCGGAAGTCGGGAGTGTCGCCGAAGGTGATCTCCCGAATCTGCGGCCTTAGACCGGCCTCGGCGTCAGGGATGAATCCAACGCCAACCTGCTTGGCCGTTTGGTGCACGATCTTGCCGAAATCGCGGAAGGCCTGCACGGAGGTGAAGCGGTCAGGCTTCAGGATCAGCTTGGCCTCCAGATACTGCACCTGGTCAAGCGGCGTGCCGTCAGCATAGGTACCGCCGGTGAGTGGAATGGGTGGTGTCGGCGGGGCGGCCTGGGCTGCAGGGGCTGCAGGGGCCGCCTTCTTGCCTTTTTTGCCCTTTTCATCCTTCTTGCTCTTCTTGTTTTCTTTTTCCTTCTTTGACAAAGCTTCCTCCCAAGAAAATATGCGCGCCGTAACCCACTTGTGTGGTGTCCCGCAATTTCGCGCCATAACTCGAAACAGCGGCATTGCGGAGAACGTCGTCACCTCAGCGGCTAAAGCCGCGCCTTTGCATGCGCTTTTGCGACACGGCTAAAAGCCGTGCCCTTTCAAAACACGCCAAGGCCCGAGTCTTCCGCAGCCCACTGGATATTATTCCTGGGCTTTCCTGGCAGTAACGGCCGTCACTGTTCCAACTGGGGACGACCTGCAACTAGCAAAAGTAAGAGTTGTGGATTTTGAAAGTACCGTCTGGCGTGGTGTCCCGCAACGTCGTGCCCCAACTAAAAAGCGGCATTGCGGAGAACGTCGTTGTCGCGGCGGCTAAGGCCGCGCCCGTGCGCGCGCCTTTGCGGCACGGCTAAACACGTTCCAACCGGGGACGACCTGCAACAGCAAAAGTAAGAGTTGTGGACTTTGAAAGTATCGTCTGGCGTGGTGTCCGGACTAAAGTCCGCGTGGCGATGACAAAAACCTAAACAAGGGCTTTGACGCGGGCCTGAAGGCCAGCTCTACCCAAACATCCACTTTTTCCGGAGTCTGTGAAGCCGTGCCCATTCAAGACAACGTCAAGTTAGTCCGCGAACTTCCGGGACGCCACACTAGCTGACGAGTGCGGGCGGACGGCTTAGTATCGGTTCATGCAGGCCAAGGTGCTGGGCTACATCCGGAGACGCGAACTGATGCGGGCAGGGGACCGCGTGCTGGTCGCGGTATCGGGGGGTGCGGATTCGGTGGGGCTGCTGCGGGTGCTGCTGGAGCTGCGATCGGAGCTGGGCATTGTGCCGGCGGTGGGACATCTGAATCACGGCCTGCGGGGGGAGGCGTCGGATGCGGACGAGCACTTCGTCGCCGAGCTGGCCCGGCATCACGAGCTTGAGTTGTTCCGAGAGCGCGCCGACGTGGCCGGGTATGCGGCAGAGAACCGGCTGAGTCTCGAGGCCGCGGGGCGGAGACTCCGCTACGACTTTCTGCGCCGGATTGCCGAAGCGCAGGGGTTCAACACGGCGGCAACTGCCCACACCCAGGACGACCAAGCCGAGACGGTGCTATTGAAATTCATGCGCGGCTCAGGAACCAGAGGGCTGGCGGGGATTCACCCGGTGATGGTCTTGCGCGCACATCCGAGCGTACGGTTCGTGCGGCCTTTGCTGGTGGTCGCGCGCTCTGACGTCGAGGCCTACCTGGCGTCAATTGACCAGCCCTGGCGGGAGGACGAGAGCAATCTGGACCATCGCTTCCGCCGCAACCGTGTGCGGCACGAACTGCTGCCGCTGCTGGAACGGGAGTACAACCCGAACATCCGGCAGGTACTGGTAGAGACTGCGGAGATTGCCCGCGGCGAAGAGGCTTATTGGGATGCGGCGCTCGATCCGATGCTGGAGGTGAGGCACGATCCGCCGGGGCGGCTGCGGTTGCCGGGATTCCAGTCGGTGCACATCGCTTTGCAACGCCGGCTGCTGAAGCGGTTCCTGGAAATCGAGGGCATCGCGACCGACTTTCAGCATATTGAAAAGGTCCGGCGATGCGGACTGGGGGAGGTGCGGAACTGCGAGTTGCCCGGCGGCTGGACGGTTGCGGTCGAGGGCGAGTACCTGTGGTTGCGACCGCCCGCCGAACCAGCACCGGATGGAGGTGGCTACGAGTGTGAGCTGACGATTCCGGGCGAGGCCAGGGTCGCCGAGATCGGCGCGATGATCAGAGCGATCCCAGTGCCGGCCCAGTTTGCCGCGGAAGAACGGCCGGGGAGCTTGCTGCGCTGCGATGTTCTCGATGATAAGCTGACGGTCCGAAACTGGCGGCCGGGCGACCGATATCATCCGGCCCATAGCGGCGGCGAGCAGAAGCTGAAACGGCTATTCTCCGAACGACGCATCCCGGCAGAGCAGCGATCCGCGTGGCCCATCGGGCTGAAGGGGAACGAGATCGTCTGGGTGCGCGGGTTTCCGGTGGCCTCGGGATATGAATGGCGGCCAGGGGACGGCGATGCGCTTCGCATCGAAGTGATTGCAGAACCATTGAGTTGAAGGGCGCAGCTTTGCTACCGCGAAGGGCGGGGAGATGTCTAATGAAGAGAGAGTGATAACGCAGTGCATCGGGTTTCTACCGGGGAGGGAACATTCCTCTTTCGGGAGGCGTAAGAGCATAGGTCTTTCCTAAGAGGCAGTTTTGTTTAAGTCTTTCCTGCCGTTCCGTTTAGCGAAAGAGTTACAATCAGCGTGAGGACGAATTTGTAAATCCAGGGTTCGAGGACAGCATCTAAGTCTTTGGACGGCAGATTAGTGTTCTCTCCGGTGCAGAGGAGTATTGAGTGAATTCGACGGTCAAGACAGTCGTGTTCTGGCTGGTGATTGTGCTGTCGGGCGTCCTGCTATGGCAGGTCGTCAAGGGAGCTAATTCCGGCCAAAAAGAACGCGAGATCAATTTTTCGGAGTTCATGTCACAGGTTGACCAGAGCAACGTCAGCGAGGTGACGGTCACCAGTACCGAGGTACGCGGCAAGTTCAAGAATGGTGACAAGGCGGGCTTCCACACCACGATTCCGGCCAACTATCCGGACATGTACAAGATCCTCCAGGATAAGGGCGTCAACATCACGGTGAAGGATACGTCGAACGGAAGCTGGCCGAGCTGGATCCTGAACTTTGCGCCTTTCTTGCTGCTGGGCGCGCTGTGGTTCATCATGATTCGCCAGATGCAGACGGGCGGCAACAAGGCGTTGTCGTTCGGCAAGAGCCGCGCCCGCCTGCTGTCGATGCAGCAGAAGAAGGTGACCTTCAAAGACGTCGCCGGCGTGGATGAAGCCAAGGAAGAGCTGAAGGAGATCATCGAGTTCCTGCGCGAGGCGCAGAAGTTCCAGAAGCTGGGCGGACGCATTCCCAAAGGCGTGCTGCTGGTTGGGCCTCCGGGAACCGGCAAGACGCTGCTGGCGCGGGCGGTGGCCGGCGAAGCCAACGTTCCGTTCTTCAGCATCTCGGGTTCGGACTTCGTGGAGATGTTCGTGGGCGTGGGCGCGAGCCGCGTCCGCGACCTGTTCGAGCAGGGCAAGAAGAACGCGCCGTGCATCATCTTCATCGACGAAATCGACGCGGTCGGCCGCCATCGCGGCGCCGGCCTGGGCGGCGGACACGACGAGCGCGAGCAGACCCTGAACCAGCTGCTGGTCGAGATGGACGGCTTCGAATCGAACGAAGGCGTCATCCTGATCGCAGCCACCAACCGCCCTGACGTGCTCGATCCGGCGCTGCTGCGCCCGGGCCGCTTCGACCGCCGCGTGGTGGTTTCGCGTCCTGACGTGCGCGGCCGCGAAGAGATCCTGCGGGTGCATACCCGCAAGATCCCGCTGAACGACGATGTGGATCTTCCCGTGCTGGCTCGCGGCACACCGGGCTTCTCCGGCGCCGACCTGGCCAACATGGTGAACGAGGCTGCGCTTGGTGGCCGCCCGTCAGAACCGCAAGACGGTGCTGATGTGGGACTTCGAGCAGGCCAAGGACAAGGTGCTGATGGGCGCCGAGCGCAAGTCGATGCTGCTCTCGGACGAGGAGAAGAGAGTCACCGCGTATCACGAGGCCGGCCACGCGCTGGTGGCGGCGATGCGCGAGCACTCCGACCCGCTGCACAAGGTGACGATCATCCCGCGCGGCATGGCGCTGGGCGTGACCATGCAGTTGCCCATCGACGACAAGCACACCTACACGCGCGACTACCTGGAGACGCGGCTGGCCATCATGATGGGCGGCCGCGTGGCCGAGGAGTTGTTCCTGAACACCATGACCACGGGCGCGGGCAACGACATCGAGCAGGCGTCAGACCTGGCGCGCAAGATGGTCTGCGAGTTCGGCATGTCGACGCTGGGGCCGATGACCTTCGGCAAGAAGGAAGAGCAGATCTTCCTGGGCCGCGAAATCAGCCAGCATCGCGACTTCAGCGAGGAGACGGCGCAGAAGATCGACCAGGAAGTTCGCCGCTTCGTGGACGAGGGCTACCAGTCGGCAACCAACATCCTGCAAAACCACCGCGACCGAGCTGGAACGGATTGCGATGGCGCTGCTGGAACGCGAAGTGCTCGATGCCAACGAGATGCAGATGATCATCGAGAACAAGGAGCTTCCGGCACGGGTCAATCCGAACGCTCCGCCGCCGAAGGACGAAGTGCAGCAGGTGCTGAAACCGGCTCCGGGGCAGGGGAACGTGGTCCCGGAACGGCCGGCGCAGGCGTAAGAAAGCTACCGGCTGTCAGCCATCAGCTGTCAGCTAAGACTTAAGATGGGCGGCCGTTCATGGCCGCCCAAAGTTTTTGCAGTCAACACGAAACCGCAATTAGGGGGGATGTTTGTCCAGCACTTCCCCGATATCGACCGCCTGGACACCAGCGGCGGTGAGAGCACTGACAAGGCGGTCGCAATCTGCGGCCGCGACCGAGATCAGCAGGCCGCCGGCGGTTTGCGGGTCGTAGAGCAGCGTTCTGACGTCCTCCGGAACATCGGTGGCGTATTCGACGCAGCCTTCGGCGAAGCCGCGGTTGGACTTGAGGCCTCCGGGGATGTCGCCGTGGCGGACGCACTCGAGCGCGCCTTCGAGCAGCGGCACACGCGAGGCGAAGATACGAAGGCTCACGCCAGAGGCGCGCGCCAGTTCGCGGGCGTGGCCGATCAGGCCGAAGCCGGTGACGTCGGTCATACCATGCACTTCGTAGCCGGTGGGATGGGTCGTGCCGAGCTCTTCGTTGCCGGTGACGTCTGCCCCACCGTGCACTTCGGAGCCGGGCTTGTCAGCCAATGCATGACCCTGATACCCGCTGGTCACGATCTCGGCGGCGACCTTGTTGAGGGTGATCATGGAGCGCACCGCGGCGCGAATCCAGGCGAACTCGGCGTGACGCCGCTTGATGGCGGTTGCAATGACGCCAGTGCCAATCGCCTTGGTGAAGATCAGCCGGTCGCCCGGCTTCGCGCCGCTGTTGGCGAGGATGCGCTGGGGATGAATGGTGCCGGTGACCGCGTAGCCAAGCTTGATCTCGTCGTCGCGAATGCTGTGGCCGCCGACCACGGTGCAGTTGGCCTCGATCATCTTCGACAGGCCGCCGGAAAGCATCTGCTCCAGGATGTTGGGATCGCCGCTCTCGGGAAAGCAGACCAGTGCGAGGGCGCTGATCGGCTTGCCGCCCATGGCGTACACGTCGCTGAGGGCGTTGGTGGCGGCGATCTGTCCAAAGACGTAGGGATCGTCGACGATGGGGGTGAAGAAGTCAGCGGTCTGGACGATGGCCAGCTCAGGCGTGAGTTGATACACGCCGGCGTCGTCGGCTGTGTCGAAGCCGATGAGCACGTTGGGGTCGTGTTGCCGGGCTAATTTCCCAAGCACCGAGTCCAGCACCGCCGGACTTAGCTTGCTGGCTCAACCAGCGGCTTTGACCATTTCCGTGAGGCGGGTTGTGACCGCTTCGGACATGGAGTTCATTGTAGCAATGGGGGAGTTAGCGAAGCGTGGTGTGTCGCCGGCTAGAAGCCGGCTCGGGGTGGAAGGAGAGCTTGGCCGGCACAGTTGAACAGGCTGCGGACACAAGCGTGGGAAGGTGAGGAGAGCGCGGGTTCCACGGGGCTAAAGCCCCTTGGAATGGAAAAAATGGAGTCTCAGACGCTGGCCTGAAGGCCAGCTCTACCGAAATCGATTTTTCCGCAGCCTGTGAAGGAGTGCCCCCTGTCAAAGCCGCACGCCGTCGGCGTTTACCTGGCATACAGGAAGAGCAGGGCATCGGGCAGGCGGCGGGCCCAGGCGGCTTCGCCTTGCTGGGCGCCATCTTCGACCACGACCTTGAGGCGAGTTGCGCCCATGCCTTTGGCTTGCAGGATCTCCTCCAGATCGGTCACGTCCTGCACGATCTGCGAATCGAAGGCCGCGTCGTTCGTCTCTTTGGTTCCCACGCCCAGATAAATCCTTTGCGGAAGGACCTTGGCTTTTTCAACATCGGCGAGCAACGCGTGCTCGCCAACCCACAGCGAAGGGCTTTCGAGCAGCAGCTTGCCAAAGATGCCGGGACGGCTGAGCACGGTCGTCAGGCTCACGACGGCTCCGTAGCCCGAGCCGCCAATGGCGGTGTTGGCCGGGCCGGTGGCGATGCGATAGCGCTTCTCCAGAAACGGCATAACTTCTTTGGTGAGGAAGTCGGCGTACTCCTGGCCGCGCAGGTTTGGCGGGTTCTTGCCCTGGAATTGCGGGTTGTGAGGATCGGGGTAGGATAGGTATTCCGAGGTTCGTTGGTCAGCGGCGTTATCGATGCCGACGACGAACATGGGCGGAATCTGGAAGCTGCCGACGAGGTGGTCGATGGTCTCATCGACCTCCCACTCCAGGTGCGATGAACTGGTGGCCTTCTCGAAGAGGTTCTGGCCGTCCTGCAGGTAAAGCACAGGATACTTGCGCAACTTGTTATGCGGCGACCAGTAGTTGCCGGGAATGAGGACCCGCAGCATGCGGGTGTTGTGAAAGATCTTGCTGGTGAAGGGAATGACCTCCAGCGCGTCGGTCACGCTGTGCTCGTGGGTGAGGATGTCGGTGGCCGGAGTGGGTTGAGGGGCGGGGGTGGACGGCTCCTGGGCGAAGAGAGTGGCGGCCAGATTCAGGCACACGAAGACGAGAGCAACGCGTGTGGAGGCGAGCATGGGAACAGCTTAGCAGGCAACCTGAGTTACTTCAGTTGCAGGTTCACGAGTTGCAGGTCCGGGTAGTTGCGATTCCAATCGTCGGAGATGTGCTCCAGCGTCATGCGCACGGTTTTGGTCTGGCCGGGGCCAATGGGGGAGCGGCCCAAATCGACAAGGTCTGGGTAGCCTCCCATCTGGTTCTCGACCAGCACGTGGAGGGGCAGGGTTTCGGTCTGCACCACCTGGTCCATGGAATTCTTGAAGACGGCGTGCATTTGAGCTCCGCTGAGCGCACGGTCGCCGGTGTTGGTGATGGGGACGTCGAGATAGGTGACAGTCCCGCCCATGTAGTTTTCGGCGGCGCTGAGCTTGGGCTCGCCCAGCTTCAGATTGGCAGCGTAGGGATTGGGCTTTTCGGCGGACGGGCGACTGTGGCGGGTGAAGAGAGCGATGGCGGCAACCACGACGAGCACCGCGACAAACCCGATCAGAATGGGTGTCCAGTTACGCTTGTCTTCGTTCAGTTTGGAGGCGGGCGGGAACGGTTCGGCCATGACGCGATGATTTTACTCCGGGGACAGGCCTTTCCTCCGTGATACGCGGAAGGCTCCGGGTTGGCATGCATGCGACTCGGCAGGGCCAACACTGGAGCCTCGCGCTCCGGCGGCGAGATAAGACGGGGTGGCGCTATTTGCCTTCGGCGGTGACGTCCTCAACCTGCACCCCGGGCATGTCGTGGTTCCAGTTCACCGGAATCTCGCTCACCGAAAGGCGGAAGAGCCGAGTTTGATCGGGCCGGATCGGTTTGTAGGTGAACTCGTCGTTCACGACACCGAGGCTGGCATTCGCCCGGCCCGCGAACGGCCTCCGCACCGTCTCAATGGGGTTGCCGTTCTTGTCGTAGAAGGTGACCAGGGCGAGTATGCCCGTCACGGAGTGCGGGCCCATGTTCATCACCTGGCCGTCGATGTAAAGCGAGCCACCGGTGGGAGACAAAGTCATTCGCAGATCGCTGAGCTGTAATTGCCCGGCGACCGGCTGCTGGGGAACCTGGGCGGCCGCTGGCGCCGGCGTCGCTCTGGGGGCACGGGCGAAAACGTAGAGGATCACACCAAGCAGCACGACGGCCACGGTGATGGCGATGACGACTCCGGGGACTCCGCTGGTGGATGGATTCGGGTTCTTGGGGGTGATGGCGACTGGAACCAATTGAGGTTCCCGACGCTCCTCGGGCGGAACACGTGGACTGGTGGCCATAATGTTGCTCCTCGCGGCCGGCGAACCAGAGTTGATCGTAAAGAGATGTTCGCGACCGCTCTCTACTAGCAATAAGATGGCGCAAGTGCCGCATTGGTTTGCAGGCTGGGTGAGGATCTGGGTGGCAATTACCAGGCCGCGAGGTCCTGGCCGAGCAAGCGGGCGCACAGGATCAAAGCCCGTTGCCAACAACCCTCATGGGGAAGGCCGGTTCGCTTCGGATTTCACCCTCACGCGGAAAATTGGGGTTTCCGTCAGTGGCGTTTCCCCTGTCCCACATCGTAAGAGTCAGACAGAAAGTTACTCGCCCGCGACGGTCATGCCGTCGATGCGCAGGCTGGGCGAGGCGACCGAGCTGCGGAATTCAAGGTCGCTGCCGATTTCGCTGATGTTGTACAGCATGTCTTTGAGATTGCCGGCGACGGTGATTTCCTCGACCGGGAAGGTCAGCTCGCCGTTCTCGATCCAGAGGCCGCTGGCGCCGCGGGAGAAATCGCCGGTGACGAGGTTGACGCCGAAGCCCAGGAACTCGGTGACGAAGAGGCCGTGCTTGATGCCGGCAATGATCTCCTGCAGGGTTTTGCTGCCGGGCTGCAAGAAGAAATTGCCGGGGCCGATGCCGGGGTTGCCGGTCAATCCGCGGGAGGCGTTGCCGGTGGTCTGCAGTCCAAGCTTCTTCGCAGTGTAGGTGTTCAGCAGGTACGACTTCAGAATGCCGTTCTCGACAACGATGGTCTTGCGGCTGGCGACGCCCTCGCCGTCGAACGAGCTGGTACCAAAGAGGCCGGGGATGGTTCCGTCGTCGACGACCTGGATATTGTCGCCGGCAATTTTCTCATTGAGCTTGCCGGTGAGGAACGATGCTCCGCGCCAGATGGAGTCGCCGTTGACCGCCTCGAAGATGTGTCCCACCAGCGCGCCCGCGACGGTGTTCTCGAAGACGATGGGCACCTTGGCAGTTTTGACCTTGCGCGCGCCCAGGCGGCGAAGCGTCCGCCGTGCGGCAATCCGGCCGACCTCTTCCGGTGAGTCGAGTTTCTGCAAGGAGTGCGCAACCGAGTACCAGTAGTCGCGCTGCATGGCAGAGCCCTCGATCTGGGCGATGGGCACGGCAGAGACCGAGCAGTACGAGCGCCGGCTGTCGCCGACGAATCCGTGGGAGTTGGCCAGGACTTTGTAGCCGATGGCGGCGTCGAAACTTCCGCCATCGGAGTTGACGATGCGAGGGTCGGCACTGGTGGCAGCTTTCTCGGCGCGGCGGGCGTAGTCGATGCGTTCGGCCGCGGAGAGGGAATAGACATCGTCGTAGTACAAGCCGAGGTCGCCCTCGAGTTTGCCAAGTTGCGCGGGTTCCGGAATGCCGGCGAAGGGGTCTTCGCTGGTGACCTTCGCCAGGGCCAGTGCGGAATCGACCAGTTGCCGGATGCCCTGCGGGGAGAGATCGCTGGAGTAGGTGCTGGCGGAACGCTGTCCGAAGAAGACGCGAACGCCAATTGCCTTGGAGCCGGATTCCTTCAGGGTTTCCACCTGGCCGAGGCGCACCGTGGTAGAGAACTCGCTGCCATCCATGGCGATGGCCTCGACGGCCGAGGCCCCACCCTGCGTGGCGCGGCGAACCACATCCACCGCAATTTCCTGCAAATCGCTCTGGGCTGCTGCCGGCATTGTTTCCTGAGTTGAAGTGTTCATGAGTTTTGCAACCTTTATTGTCCCACTGTGTGGGATGGCTTAAAAAGCGATGGCTTTTCCCACAATGACGGAGTAATCAGCCGTAACTGCCCATCTCCCACACTGTGGAAGCCGTGTGGAAATCTCCTAAAACCGCCCCGGAGCGAATGTCAAGAGCCAACTAACTCCTTGGAAACCATGGGCTCAGGGGGTTGTTGCGAATCTGTGAATCAGGCGGCGCCCTGTGCAATTCCCCAGCCGGCGGAAGCCTCAGCCGGCCGTCCCCCCGACTGTCAGACGGTCCACTTTCAGGGTGGGAATGCCCACTCCCACAGGTACTGACTGGCCATCTTTGCCGCAGGTTCCTATCCCCTCGTCGAGTTGCAGGTCGTTGCCGACCATGGAGACCTTGGTCAGCACATCGGGGCCGTTGCCGATCAGGGTGGCATTCTTCAGCGGAGCCGTGACCTGGCCGTCTTCGATCAGATACGCTTCGGAGGCGGAGAACACAAATTTACCGTTGGTGATGTCGACCTGGCCACCGCCGAAGTTGACCGCGTACACGCCATACTTGACGGAGCGGATGATGTCTTCGGGCGCATCCTGTCCGGCGAGCATGTAGGTGTTGGTCATGCGCGGCATGGGAATGTGCTGGTAGCTCTCGCGGCGGCCGTTGCCGGTGTTGGGCATGTTCATCAGGCGCGAGGACAGCTTGTCGGTCAAATAGCCTTTCAGGATTCCCTTCTCGATGAGCACGGTGTTGCTGGTGTGGTTGCCCTCGTCGTCGACATTAAGCGAGCCGCGGCGGCCGGGCATGGTTCCGTTATCGACCACGGTGCACTTGTCGCTGGCCACGCGGCGGCCGAGCATGCCGGAGAAGGCGGAGGTCTTCTTGCGATTGAAGTCGGCTTCGAGACCGTGACCAATGGCTTCGTGCAACAAAACGCCGGGCCAGCCGGGACCGAGCACGACTTCCATCTCTCCGGCGGGGGCTTCGCGGGCATCGAGCTGAATGATGGCCTGGCGCGCGGCCTCGACAGCGAAATGTTCGGGAGTCTTTTCGGTTTCGAAGAAGTCGATGGCAACGCGTCCGCCTCCGCCGGCCGTGCCACGGGCGGAGCCGCTTTCGGCCTTGGCGATACAGAAAACGTTCATGCGCGCCAGGGGCTGCGAGTCTTCGCCGAAGCTGCCGTCGGAGCCGATGACCAGAACGCGGCGCAGTTCGTCGACATAGCTGACCCGGACTTCATGAATGCGAGGATCGTAGGCGCGGGCGGCCTTGTCGGCACGCTGCACGAGTTCGACCTTGGCCATGACGTCGGCTTCCACGGAGGGCAGCGGGACCGGGTAGAGGTTGTGCGCGGGCTTGCCGGTCAGGCCGACGACGGGCTGCTTCGCAGGACCGCTGGCGATGAGCGCGGCGGTACGCGCGGCATGCAGAATGCGCTCGGGAGAGAGATCGTCGGTGTAAGCGTAGCCGGTGCGTTCGCCGGACAAGACGCGCACGCCACAGCCTACGGAAATGCCCTGGGTGGCGGACTTGACCATGCTCTCGTCGAGCGAAACCGAGGTCGAAGTCTGGTATTCGAAGTAGAGGTCGGCATAATCGCCGCCGGCGGAAAGCGCGGCAGAGAGATAACGTTCCACGTCCGCCTGCGCCAGACCGTAGCGCTCAAAGAAGAACTTCTTGTCCATAGTCACCAACATTGGATGCCCCGGTGGCGCCGGAAGTACCGCCATACCAGAACAACAGCCAAACTTTGATTATCACACAGGGGTGTGTCGCCGATTGCAGCGCTACGCCTGAGATTTGGCTAGTCTGGCGCTTGGCGATCATGGCAAGCAGCACGATTACTCCCGATCTGCTGGGCCGCATGCTGCAGCAGTTTCTGCTGGAGTGGCCGCAGGCGGTCGCGCAGGAGGATGGCGAGCTGCTGTTTGACTTCCGCACGGCGAAGTACTCCGTCTCGGGCGAGGGGAAGTGCGTGCTGCATCTGTGGTCGGAAAATCGCAACACAGTGCGCCGCGTGCTGGATGCGGAAGTGCGCGGGCGCACGCTGCGGCTGAGTGTGCTGCGCTTCGGACAGTCGAAGGCCAACGTGCTGGAGATCTGCGGGGAGCAGGGACAGCGAACGGCTTCCGCGTTGCAGGCGGTGCGGACGCGATATCAGCGGCTGCTGGAGCGCGTGCTGCTGCGCGAATATCCCGGCAGCAAAGTGGAGCAGATCAGCAGCCGTCCGTACCTGGAACACTCCTTCAGCCCGGTGTATACGCGGGCGGTGCTGCGCACGGGGCAGTCGGCCTTCGCGGTGCTGGGGGTGAATGATGAAGAGCTGCAGCCATCGATCGACGGCGCGTTGACGTTCGGCATCCTGTGGATGGATTACCAGCGACAGCAGCTTGCAGGCCGCGCTCATGTTGAAGGGCTCAAGCTGTTCGTGCCACCGGGCCGCTCGGAAGTTGTAGGCCAGCGCATCGCGCACCTGAACGACGCCGCCGCCAAGTGGCAGGTCTATGAGTTGGACGAGCGCTCGGAGCTGGTAGAGGGGATCGACACACACGATTGCGGCAACATCGTGACGCGGCTGGTGCGCGCCGTGGACGGCAATGCCGCGCAGGAGCGGTTCGCGGCTTCGATTGCCCGCATGCGCGCACTGGCGCCAGACGCCCAGGTCACGGTGGAATCGCCCACGGAGATTGTCTTCCGCCTGTTTGGGCTGGAGTTCGCGCGGGGCCGCATGGCGCCGGTGGCGGGATCGTTTCGCAATGCCGAGAGCATCACGTTTCGGGATCGGTCCGGCGGAGTACACGCTGGATGAGTCGACCGAGGGGTTGTTCGGGGAACTGGTGCGGCGCATCAGCGACGAGCGGCATCCGGCGGGATCGCACGGCAACGCGATCTTCCGGTTGTGTCCGGAGCGCTGGCTGGAGTCGCTGATCACGCGCGATGTGCGCTCGATCGACGAACGGCTCGACGGGAGATTCGTGTACTCCCAGGTACCCGCGTTTGCGGCGAGCGACCGGGCCATGCTCGACGTGCTGACGTGTACGGTCGACGGACGGCTGGCCATCCTGGAGCTGAAGGCAGATGAAGATCTTCACCTGCCGCTGCAAGGGCTCGACTACTGGGCGCGGGTACGCTGGCACCAGCAGCACGGAGGCTTCACCAGCAATGGCTACTTCGCGGGGCGCGAACTCTCCAGCGCGCCACCGTTGCTGTACCTGGTTGCGCCGGCGCTGAGGACCCATCCCACAACGGACATACTGCTGCGCTACCTGTCACCGCACATCGAGTGGTCGCTGGTGCAGCTCGACGAGCATTGGCGGGCGGGAGTGAGGGTGGTGAACCGAAAACGGGCGGGACGGTCGTAGGTGGTTCTGAGCCGTCTGCAATACCGCCCGTGGTTGCGTGAGTGGAAACCGCCAGAGGGCGTTGCACGAACCCGGGTCATCGGGCGATTGAGTCCTTGGCCTTCTTCACCCTCCCGCCATTCGCCCTATGCGGACCTTTCTTCTCCCGGTACGAGCGGACCATCTCTCGTCGCAACAGGGCGTTTGCCTTGGTTTGATAGCCGCGGCCGTCCTCCTTCAACCACGCGATGACGTCAGCATCGAGGCGCATGGTCACTGGCTTCTTGATCGGTCGGTACATTCGTCCGCGAACCGCACGGCTGAGTTGTTCCTCGGTCAGCTCGGGAATGTCGGAAACGTCGATCTGAGAATCCGGGATTGCCGCGATGGCTTCTAGCTGTTTCTGCCGCCGCTTATTGGTCAGTCTCTTCATAAAACCTCCGTTCCCTTGGAGTCGCCTTGCGGGCTGAGATGATTCGGGTCATTTCCTCTCCACGTTCATCACGGGTTGTATGGACGACAACCAGAATCACAAGATTCTCCAGGCGGCCAATCGTCCAGAAGCGCTCTTCGCAATTGACCGTCCGGTCCTGAATCGTTAAGCAGAACGGATCCGCGAAAACCTCTATCGCGATCTGGAATGAGATGCCGTGTTTCTTGCGATTCTCGCGGCTCTTCTTCTCGTCCCATTCAAAGCGCATCGACCTGCCCGCTCACCACTCTATGTTGTACTTATGATTTTGTAAATACAATATCGTATGTACTACTTCCCGATGCAGAAGGAGCTGAAGATCAGGTCGAGGATGTCGTCAGCGGTGGTGGCGCCGGTGATTTCGTCGAGCGGGCGCAGGGCGTTGTAGAGGTCGAGCAGGACCATCTCGTGCGGCGTGTGGCGGGGAACGGCGGCGGTCGCGGCATCGAGGGCGGCGATCGAGTCCTGCACCAGCTTGTGGTGGCGAACGTTGGTGAGGAAGCCGCTCTCCTGCTCCACGCCGGAGTCGCCGCGCACGAGGTTGAGAATCGCGGTGCGCAGGTCGGCGATGCCTTCGCCGGTGGTGGCCGAGGTGAAGACCGCCACATCGGCCAGGCGGCTGATGGGGTGATCGTGCCCGCGAAGATGGTCTCCCAGCGAAGCAAGATCGTCAGAAACGTTCGCGGCGATCAGGTCGACTTTGTTCATCACCACAATACGCGGCTGGCCGGAGGTCGAGTTCAGCAGCTCGATGTCCTGCTTCAGGTCTGGCTCTTGAGCGTCACCCGCTTCCACAACGAACAGAACTAGGTTAGCGTCAGCGAGAGCTTCCATCGACTTGCGCACACCGATGCTCTCGGCTTCATCGACGGCGGCTCGAATGCCGGCAGTGTCAACCAAGTGAACGGGGATGCCACCGATGGACACGGTTTCGCTGACCGTGTCGCGGGTGGTGCCGGGAGTCGCGGTAACGATGGCGCGCTCACGTTCGACGAGGCGGTTGAACAGGCTCGATTTGCCGACGTTGGGGCGGCCCACGATGGCGAGCGTCAAGCCTTCGTGAACGACCTGGCCGAAAGCGAAGCTGGCGAGAAGCTTCTCCAGCGGTTCGCGGACGGAGGCGATTCGCTCGAGGATAGGCTCATCCGGCAGAACTGAGACGTCATCCTCAGCGAAATCGACCCCGGCTTCGAGGGTGGCAATCAGCTCGACCAGCTTCTGCTTGATGGGCTGCAGGCGTTTCGACAGCGCGCCTTCGAGCTGGCGGGCGGCGACTTGCGCCTGGTAGAGAGTTTGCGACTCGATGAGATCGCGGACAGCCTCGGCCTGCGTCAGGTCGATGCGGCCGTTGAGGAAAGCGCGCATGGTGAACTCGCCGGGCTCGGCGAGGCGGGCTCCGCGGGCGAGTGTCATCTCGACAAGGTGGCGGAGGACGACCGGCGATCCGTGGCAGGAAATCTCGACAACGTCATCGGCGGTGTAGGAGTGCGGCCTGGCGAAGTAGGTGGCAACTACTTCATCGATGCGCTCGCCGGTGACGGGATCGATCAGCTCGCCGAAGTGGGCGCGGCCGGGCTCGAGATCGTGCGCCATCCGCAGCATGGGAGCCGCAATGCTGCGCGCGTCAAATCCAGAAAGACGCACCACGCCGATGCCGCCGCGCCCAGGCGGCGTGGCAATGGCAACGATGGTGTCGTCGAGTTGCACGGAGAGATTCTATTGGAAGAGCGGGGGATGAAGCGGGAACCGCGCGGATTCCGGAGGCTATACGAGGGTCGCAGCCAAGCCAGCAAAGAAGAGCTGCGATTCAGCAACGTGTATTTCCGGGGCTGAAGAGGCTGCTGAAACATTCTGGGAAGCAGATTTCTCGTGGGCTGAAGCCCACTCGAAAGGAGACAAAACAACCGATTTGTAAGGCGCACCTGAAGGTGCGCCCCTTCAAAACAACTCGAAACGCGGCTGCAGCGGCAAATTTATCTTCTTCCGCGCGAGGGTGCAGGAGCCGGGGGTTTGCCCCTGTAGTCCCTGGGATAGACGACGACGTAGCGCTGCAGGGCTTCGCCGGCGCTTTCAGTGCGGAGATCATCGAGATCGCGCAAGGCGAGATGAACGATGCGCCGTTCGCGCGAAGACATGGGCGCGAAGGCGTAGGGTGCGTTGGTGGTGCGCACGCGTTCGGCGGCAACATCGGCCGCCAGGCGGAGCTCCTTCATGCGAGCGGAGCGGAAATTCTGGCAGTCGAAGCTAACGCTGTCGTGCTCGTCAGGGGTGAGACGCAGCATCTCGAGGGCAACCTGTTCGAAGGCACGCAGGAGTTCGCCACCGCGCTCGGTCAACAGGGGACTGTCGGCGCCCGCGAGATCCACCAGGATCTCGGGGCGTTCCCAGGCATGGTCGCCGGTAGGAGGCGGATCGACGAAGATCTTGTACTTGAGACGGAAGTCTCCGGTGGCGATGATGGCGTTCAGCAGTTCGCTGATCTTACGGGCGGCGGCTACCTTGTCTTGTATGGGCATGCGATTTTTAAAACCGGGCTCGTCTCTCAATGGCTCCAGCATTCCCAAGCATTGGCTGTTGAAGCGTGTGCATGAGAACCCCCAACCTCACTTAGCGCTTTTGCGGGCGCGTTTTTCCATCTCGGCCCGCATTTCCTTGCCCAGGCCAGTCCGGTTCATGACGTACTGCTGGATGATCGCGATCACGTTACCCACCACCCAGTAGAGGCTCAGACCGGAGGCCAGCGACCAACTGAAGAAGCCCAGCATGGCGGGCATCATGAAGGTCATCATGCGCTGCTGATTCGGGTCCATGCCGGCGTTGGGCGTGAGCTTTTGCACCAGTAAGGTGGTGACAACGATGAGTATCGGCAAAATAAATATCTTGTCGGGCGACGACAGGTCGTGGAGCCAAAGGAAATGCGCCTGCCGCAGTTCGATAGCGTTGCCCAGCATGGAGTAGAAGGCCCAGAGGAACGGCAACTGGATGATCAGCGGCAAGCAGCCGCCGGCCGGGTTGGCGCCTTCGCGTTTGTACAGCTCGGAGATTTCGGCGTTCATCTCGGCGCGCCGTGGATCGCGCATGGGATATTTCTTGTACCTCTCCTGGATGGCCTTCATCTGCGGCTGCAGCTTTTGCATCTTCAGCGCCGAGCGCATGCTGGTGATGCGCAGGGGCAGCAGCGCGACGTTGATGATGACGGTCAGGATGATGATCGACAGGCCCCAGTTCGACGAGATGTGATCGTGCGTCCACTTGAGCCAGAGGAAGAGGGGACGCGCGAAGAAGCTGAAGAAGCCGAAATCCACAACGTGACGGAGATCGGGACCGCCGGGCTGCCCGTCGTTGAGATTGGAATGCACCGTCTCGAGGACGTTGATGGCCTTGGGTCCGACAAACAGGCGCTGCCGGGTAGCGCCGTCTAGGTCGCCAACGGCTGCGCCGAGGACCTCGTATTTGTTGACGCTATTGGGATCGGGCTTGGCCGGATCTTTGGGCAGCGTGATCTCGTGCCGGAAGGTGACCATCGCTGAGGTGTTCGGAACGTCCGGCAGAAAGATGGCGGCGAAATACTGGTCCTGAGGGCCGGCCCAGTTGAAGGGGCCACGCAGGGTATTGCCTCCGCTCACCTTCTTGGCGGCGAGGCGTTCCACCTTGTCGTTGGCTTCGTAGTCAATGCGCGATGCCGCATAAGCCGGCGGGCCGTTCTGGTCGCCGAATCCGGCGGGCCACATGGGATACGCCTGAACCGGCTTAGCGTTCTGGGTGAGGGAGGTTTCCATCGCGACGACGTAGGTGTCGTCAAAACGGAAGGTCTTGCGGACCGTGATGCCGCTTTCGGAGTACTCGTAGGTGAGCTCGGCAGGGGCAGCCAGGTCTCCGCCGGCGCTGGTGACGTATAACGCGGCATTGACCTGGTTGCGCAGGTTGTCGTCGTAGGTGTAAAGGCCCAGGGGCGAGCCGAAAGCGGCGGTCGCGGGATTGACAAGATCGAGGGGGCGTCCCTGGTCGTCCTTGTACTTCTTCAGCACCCAGGACTTCACCTGTGCGCCCTTGTTGGTGAAGACAATGCGGTACAACGAGTTCTCGACAACGGTTTCGACTTCGCTGCTGGCGGTTTTGGACGCCGTCGCTGGAGGCGCTGTGGGCGACTTGCCTTTAGCCCGTGGGGCTGGGACCGGTCCTTCCGCCGGAGGTGGAGCGCTGGCTTGAGTTACGGCCTGAGCAGCGGGCTGAGTAGTCGGATTCGTCTTGGGAGGGTTCGGCTTGTTCTTGAACAGCACGAACTGGCTGATCAGGATCAGCGCAAACGTGACCACCAAGACCAAGGTCATCCGGCTCTGACCGCCGGGTTCCTGCTGTGGGTTGTGATACTCGGGCAAATTACGTTCCGTTTCGTGTAGGCGGCTCAAGCGCCCGGCTGCAATGCATTCTGACCTGGTCCTGGGAGACTGGCCAGCCTGGCATTGGGCGATGTCTCCGGTTGCGCCCTTGCGGGGCACTCGGGAAGTGAGGGCTTAGTCTCACTGTGTTGCTGGGCCCGGTAACGGGCGCGAACTTTTGCCGCGGCAGCATTGCCGCGGAGAGATGAAATCCTGGGGCCCGATGGCCAGCGGCACCGGGTCATGACCCGCGCGCGCCAAGGGATGGCAGCGTAACAGTCGCCGGGCAGCGAGCCACGACCCGCGCAGGACACCATGGCGCTCGACGGCCTCCATGGCATATTCGGAGCAGGTGGGAACGAAGCGGCAAGCGTTGGGCAGGAGCGGGGATATCCACCGCTTGTATCCGCTCAGTATGGCTAATGTTGCCTGCTTCATTTTGATTCCGCCTGCGCTTCGCGCGCCCGCTGCACTGCCAGTTTCAATCCCCGGGAAACTTCTTCGGCCAACTGCGCGAAAGGAATGTCGCTCACCGACTTGCGGGGGTTGAAGACTACATCAACCGGCGCCTCCCAGCTTTGCCAGGAAAGCCTCACCGCTTCCCGCATGCGGCGCTTGATCCGGTTCCGCAGCACGGCGTCGCCCAGCACCTTGCCAACTGTGAATCCTACACGGAGTGTGGAGCCCGCGACAGGCGGTTTATGGCCAGCCGCACGGCGCAGGAAAAACACCGTCATGTTTCCAGTAAATTGCCGCCGTCCCTGCTGATAGACCTGCTGGAAATCCGCGTGCCGCAGAAGACGCCTGGCTTTGGGGAACATGCTGCTGGCGGCAGAGATCACACCCGGCATTCGGCGCCTTCCAATTCCTGCCTTCCGGCGGGATGGGGCGGCCACTCCTCTGGTTGAGTTGGCTGCGGTCAACGCAGGTCAAGTTCTAAGTTTAATCGCGGTAACCGGCACTAACAGCCACGCGTTTGCGTCCCTTGGCGCGGCGGCGGGAAAGCACCGCACGACCGCTCTTGGTCTTCATACGAGAACGAAACCCGTGCGTCTTGGAGCGACGGCGACGGTTCGGTTGGAATGTGCGCTTGGGCATGCGAAAACTGCGCTCCTCATTGAGCTAAATTGAGATAGGGGCAAACTCAAAGTATAACGTTCGGGCCGTATCGCTGGCAACTCGCGGTCTTTCCCAATGCAAGATGAGCCTGCAGCGGATGGGACGCTGAGGACTGTTCGGCGCGGAGTTCGGTGTGGCGTCCGCACTCCCCATCTTTGAGTTACGGCGCACGGCACGGGAGTGAAACGACGGCGCTCCAAAGTGCTGCGCAGGGCTGGGAGAGTCAAGAAGCAACCCGAGCAACAAGTTTGCACAATCTTTGCGGCATGAAAAAAAAATTTTTTCGGGTAAGTTTCCCGTAATCAATCGTTCCGTTCTGCGCGCTCGAAATGGGTCGCACTCGGGTGTTGCGCACAAATTTTTTCGTGCTAGTATCCCATGCAGCCACAGAGAAAACCGAGTGCACTGCATCGAGTGCTACGCTGCATCCCCCGAAACTTCGGCCGTGGCGGCTCTTTTCAGCATCTACGCGAAACGTGCGACGGACTACGCACTGTGGCATTGTGCTCGGGCCTGTTCCCACTGAACTCTTACTTCGATCGGAAATGCAAGAGGCGGCATTTAGCCTCTGGACAACATTTGCTATGTCTACTTTCGGCGCTGTGATTCCCAATCCGTGGGTGCGTGTCCTCGACGCGCTACAGAAAAAGGTCAACCGCAATTCCTACGAGACGTGGTTCAAGCCGACGCGCTTCAGTCATTCGCAAGGTGCGGTTCTTTTTGTGAAAGTTCCCAATCCGGACTTCTGCCACATCGGCGAGAAATACGGCGACCTGATCAGCGAAGCCTTCGAGAAGCTCGGGCTGGAATACCAGGATGTCGAGTTCGTGCCCGATCCTGAGCGCCGCAACGGCAGTGCGAGGCCCCGTGGCGCAGGCACCCGCGACGAATCCAATGGCGATGGCAGCACAGCCGCAGCGACGTTGCGTCAGCAACGGTTCGACTGGGATGGAGCGGCTCAATTGAACGCCAAGTACACCTTCGACGCATTCGTGATCGGCGCCGCCAATCAGTTCGCGCACGCGGCGGCGCGAGCGGTGGCGGAGCGTCCCTCCAAGGCCTACAACCCGCTATTCCTGTATGGCGGCGTCGGCATGGGCAAGACCCACCTGATGCAAGCCATCGGCCACGAGATCAAGAAGCGGGAGCCCGACATGGCCATCTGCTACGTATCCAGCGAGAAATTCACCAACGAGATGATCAACGCGCTGCGATACAACAAGATGACCAGCTTCCGCGACAAGTACCGCAACATGGATGTGCTGCTGGTGGACGACATCCAGTTCCTGGCCAACAAGGAACGCACCCAGGAAGAGTTCTTCCACACCTTCAACGCGCTGCACGAGTCGAGCCGGCAGATCGTGATTGCCAGCGACCGTCCGCCGAAAGAGCTGGCGGAGATCGAGGACCGTCTGCGCAGCCGCTTTGAATGGGGACTGATCGCCGACATCCAGCCGCCGGACCTGGAAACCAAGGTCGCCATCCTGCAGAAGAAGGCGGAGTTGGAACGGGTGGCGTTGCCGACGGATGTCGCCCTCTACATGGCGTCGAACATCCGCAGCAATGTCCGTGAGTTGGAGGGGGCGCTGATCCGGCTGACCGCGTACTCGTCGCTGACGGGTGGTGAAATCAGCTTGCAGACGGCACAGGATATTCTGAAAAACCTGATCGATTCGCAGACGAAGAAGATTACGATCGAGGCGATCCAGAAGGTTGTGGCTGAGGAGTTTGGGCTGCGCCTGCCCGAGATCAAGGCCAAGAACAACTCGCGCGCCATCGTCTATCCGCGGCAGATCGCGATGTATCTTGCCAAGCATTTGACCGAAGCGTCGCTGCCCGAGATCGGGCGGCAGTTCGGGGGCAAGCACCACACGACGGTGCTGCACTCAGTGGACAAAATCGACACGGCACGAAAAACCGACAAGGATTTGAACAGGCTGCTGAACAAACTGGCGGAGAGTTTGGGAGCTTGAACCGCGCACTTAGCGCGGTTTTTCACTTTAGCGCGCGGTTTTCCTTGGCGGTCCCTGTGGACGGATTGTGGATTCTGTGGAAGACGAGAGTGAAATCGGAATGCCGTCCCGATTCACCACACAGGGCAACAGAACCGCCGGTCTCCCTTGAACAGCCACCAGCACATCGGGCCCTGCATTGACGCGGTTTTGCTCCCCTTTTCCAGATTTCCAGAGGCCCTACTGTTACTACTGTTTTATCAGTATTTTCTTTGATATAAGGAAAGGCAGAAGTCGCGCGGTATTTGAGCCGTACCGGCTGAACTGGAGTTGGCAAGCCGGATACAGACCGCGACTCACCAGGTGAACACAAATATGGCTGCCGAAGCGACAGGCGCAATCCAGGGAACTGCGATGGAAATCAGCGTCAGCAAGTTCGAACTGCTCAAGGAACTCACGGCTACCCAGGGCGTGGTCGAGCGCAAGACCACGATTCCCATTCTTTCCAATTTCCTCTTTGAAGCGGCCAACGACCGGTTGACCATCACGGCGACCGATCTCGATCTCAGTCTGCGCACCTCGTGTGCAGCGAAGGTGAAGCGCGAAGGGGCCTGTACCATTCCGGCACGCAAGTTGTACGACTATGTGAAGCTACTGCCCGATGGCGACATCTCGATCAAACTGCTGGACAACCACTGGGTCAATATCCGCTCCGGCCGCTCGAACACGAAGATGGTCGGAATGGCGCGGGCGAACTTCCCCGGGCTTCCGGTATTTCCCACCAGCGGCAGCGTCAAAGTTCCAGCGCAGACCCTGCGCAGCATGATCGGCCGGACGATCTTCGCCATATCGAGCGAAGAGTCGCGCTACACCCTGAATGGCGGCCTGATGGTGCTGAAGCCGGAATCGATCACCATGGTGGCGACTGACGGACACCGCCTGGCGCACATCGAAAAGCAAGGCGAGCATTTCGACGTCAGCGGCGAGAACAAGACGTTGATACCGAAGAAGGCAATGAGCGAGCTGTACTCGCTGCTGCAAAACAGCGACGTGGACTTTGTCGAGTTCGCCAAGGACGACTCGACGCTATTCTTCCGTATCGGCGAGCGGCTGCTGACTTCGCGGCAACTGACTGGGCAGTTCCCTAACTATGAAGCGGTGCTGCCGCGCGAGAACACGAAGTCGATCACGGTGCATGGATCGGACCTGAATACTGCGATCCAGCGGGTGGCGCAGTTTGCCGACGAACGGTCGCGGGCGATCCGCATGAAGCTGGACAAGAACGAGCTCAAGATCTCGTCGTCATCCACCGATTCCGGCGAGTCGGAAGACTCGATCGAGATTGCCTACAGCGCCGACCCCATGACCATCGGCTTCAACTCCGAGTACCTGATCGACTTCCTGAAGGCCTCAAGCGGCGGCGACGTGCGACTGGAGTTCAAGGACGCACAGTCGGCGGGGCAGATGCGTCCGGACGACGGCAGCGACGACGGATTCAAGTACCGCTATGTTGTTATGCCGATGAGGATTTGAGCTTGAGGAGTCAAGGGGGGAGACTTTAGAAGCTAAAGAGCAAACCGCTCAGTGGGTGGTGCCACTGAGCGGCTTAAAACCCGAATTTGCTTGACGGCAAAACAAATCCTTTCGGATGCGTGGGTCTTTTGCATTCTCGCGCATCTGCACATAAACGGCAAGACAGTTTTATCGATTCTTGTGGGAAACGGAGCGCGAGTGACTAGAAAAGAACCTTCGATTGTGTCGGCACCCCCTTGTAACTACGGTTGTAAAGACTGCGACCGGGGTAACCACGAATTGTGTTCGCAGCCGCTGGCTTGTGCATGTGGCCACCAGCGACAATGGCCAGCCAAGTACAGACCGAGCAGGGGAGGGAAGTCTCGCAGGTCGGGAGCTCCTCCCAGGCGGATAAGGACAATCCCGAAACACATAGGGCAGTATCGGTTGCCTTTCCCTGTCATCAGTGACGCAGCAAGTCAGAAACCGCCGCGCTTTCCAGTCAGGACCACACCCGAATCAGGGGGGCGGGTGACGCTACTTCTCGCCATTTTGGAGCAGTAAACAGATCTATTCGTACGCCAGCGCGTCGATGGGGTCTTTCTGGGCGGCTTTCATGGCTGGGTACACAGCGCCCAGCAGCGCGCCGACCACCGCGATGATGGGGGCGCGCACCAGCCACCAGCCCGGCGTGATCAGGATCGGCAGGGTCTGGAACTTTACCCGCAATCCGGCCTTGGCGGCGAAGCTGATGACGATGCCCAGCAGAATGCCGCCGATGGCGATCACCACGGTCTCACGCAAGATCACGTTGACGATATAGAGCTTGCCGGCGCCGAGCGATTTCAGGATGCCGATCTCGCGGGTGCGCTCCATGACCGCAGCGTACATCGCCTGGAAGATGACGATGAAGCCGATCACCATGGAGATGCCGATCACCACATCGATGAAGGTCGAGAGGCCGGGAATGCTGCTGGAACTCATCAGGCTGAGGTATTCCTTCAGCGAGTGGACGCCGTACTGCTCCATGCCGGGGATCGCCTTGATTTCTTTAACGACGGCGTCGGCGTTGTTGGGATCGTCGAGCTTGACGTAAAAGATGGAGGCTTTGCCCTGCGCGCCGATCAAGTCCTGCAAGGTCTGGATGGGCAAGAACTTGCGCGCACCTTTGCCGTGCTCGACGATGCCGGCGATGCGAAACTCGTGGTTGAGGGTCTCGATGGTGTCGCCGACCTTCAAGTGCTTCGAGGAGGCGATGTAGTCGTCCACCAGAATGTCATCCGGACCCTGAAACGGCCCTCCGGATAAATAATGAAAGGGACCGCCCATGGCCTCGAATGAGCGCAAGTCGATGCCGTCGATGACCTCCAGATTGCCGGCGGTGGAGAGCTGGGTGACGACCGGGGCGACGGCGACAACGTGATCGAGCTTACGCAGCTTGTCGGCCACCTTGATGGAGACCGGGGCTCCGCTGACGCCCATGAGCAAGGACGAACCCGGAGGCTGCACCATGATGTCGGCGCCAATGCCGACCTGGCGGTTCTTGGCATCGGTCAACATGCCGATGGAGAGCCCCACAATCAGCAGAATCAGGGTCACCTCAACCGCGACGGCGACGATGCTGATGAAGGTGCGGAAGGGCCGATGCACCAGGTTGGCCAAGATCATCTTGTTCATGATTTCCCATTTTGATTGTATAGGATGCAAACCGTGTGAAAGGCGGGCGCGACGCGCCTACAATGGACGGCATGAGCACGGCAACCGCGCAACAGTGGAATCCTGAGCTGTACCAGGCGAGTCATTCGTGGGCGTGGCAGTACGGTCGCGACCTGTTGCAGTTTCTGGCGCCGAAATCGGGGGAGCGCATTCTCGATGTTGGCTGCGGAACGGGACAACTGACGGCAGAAATCGCCGAGAGTGGCGCTGAAGTCGTAGGCATCGATTCCTCGCCGGAAATGATCGCGAGCGCCCGCAAGAATTATCCCAAGCTGCGGTTTGAGGTTCATGACGCGGCGGCGATGCCCTTCGCGGAGGAGTTTGACGCGGTCTTCTCCAACGCGGCGATGCACTGGGTGAGCAACCAGGAAGGCGCGGTGGGAGACATCGCGCGAGCCCTGAAGCCAGGTGGCCGATTCGTGTTCGAGATGGGCGGCCGAGGCAACATCCGCCACGTGTGGTCTTCAGCCGTAAAGGCGTTGCGGGAATTCGGCGTGAAGGACCCGGAGAAGCTCTCGCCGTGGTACTACCCGTCGATCGGAAGGTATGCTTCGCTGCTCGAGTCTCACGGGCTGTACGTGAATTTCGCGGTACTGTTCGACCGACCGACACCGCTGGAGGGAGAGCGCGGTCTGGCGACCTGGCTGGAGATGTTTGGCCGCTTCATGTTGGAGAAGCTCGAGCCGGAGCAACGGCCGTTGTTCCTGAGCCGGGTGGAGGAACTGGCCAAGCCTCACCTGTATCACGATGGCCGCTGGGTGGTGGACTACAAGCGCCTGCGGGTGATGGCTGTTAAGGGTTGAGCGGCACGGGCCATTCCGCTCAGAGCGTGCGCGAGGCAGCCGTGCTGAGGCGAGAATTCTTTAGCCGCGATCCAGTCACGGTGGCGCGCGAGCTGCTGGGCAAATTGCTGGTTCGGCGGCAGGGAAGAAAGCTGCTGGCCGGGCGCATCGTGGAAGACGAGGCCTATCTGGGCGCCGAAGATCCGGCCGCTCACGCGTACTCAGGGCGTACCCCGCGCAATGCGGTGCTGTTCGGGCCTCCCGGGCACGCCTATGTGTATTTCATCTACGGCAATCACTACTGCCTGAATGTGTCCTGCATGCCGGAGGGCGATGGCGGAGGGGTGCTATTTCGCGCCATGGAGCCCATAGCGGGTCTTGAGGCGATGGCTGAAGCACGGGGGCTGGATTTCGCGCGGTTGCAGCGTCCAGCGCAATTGCGGCTGATCGCGAGTGGGCCGGGACGGATGGCCGAGGCGCTGGACATCACCCGGGAGCGCGACAACGGCAAGGACCTTACCACGCGCAAATCAGACTTATGGCTGGCCGACGATGGCTACCGGCCAGAGCGGATTGTGGCCACACCTCGTGTCGGCATCACCAAAGCGATCGAGCAGCCGCTGCGGTTTGTGATCGCGGGAAGTGCGTACGTCTCCGGCAAACGGGTGTAGGTGGGCAGGTTACGGCAGAGCTGAAGAGAGTGAGATATTCGGGAAAGAGATTCGTCGTGGACTCAAGCCCACGAACATCTTCAACGGCCTGTACGCTGGCCTGAAGGCCAGCTCTACCGTTCGCTTCAATCGGGATCGTGCCAGCCGCCGATGTCGGCTGCCAGTTCCCGCGCGTCGGCCGGACCCCAGGTACCGGGCTCGTAGGTTTCCACCGGGCAGCAATCGCCAAGGATGGGATCGACGATTCCCCACGCGGCCTCTACCGCGTCCTGGCGAACGAAGAGCAACGGGTCGCCCTTCATGGCGTCGGTCAGCAGGCGCTCGTAGGCATCCATCTCGTCGTTGGAGGTGTACTTCACCGCCGACAGCTCCACCGGCATGGGCACCATGAGCGGGCCAGGGCGCTTGACGCGTCCGCCGATGCTGAGCTCGATGTCGGGACCGAGGCGGAAGCGGAAGTAGTTGCGGCCCTCGGGGCCGCCCTTGGCCAGCGGAGGCTTGCGCAGCTTCACGTAAACTTCCGTCGCCGTGGTGGGCAGCCGCTTGCCGGCGCGAATGAGGAAGGGCACGCCCGACCAGCGCCAGGAATCGATTTCCAGGCGCAGGGCGGCAAAGGTCTCGACGTCGGAGTGAGGATTGACGCCCGCCTCTTCGCGATAGCCGCGGAACTGGCCGCGGATGATGTTCGCAGGGCTGAGCGGCGGGATGGTGCGAAAGATTTTGACCTGCTCGTCGCGCACCGAGTCCACGTACATGGTGGTGGGCGGCTCCATGGCGAGGAAGGCCACCACCTGCAGCATGTGGTTCTGCACGACATCGCGGATGGCCCCGGCCTCTTCGTAGAACTTGCCGCGGCCTTCCACGCCGAACTTTTCGGCCATGGTGATCTGCACGCTGTGGATGTAATTGCGGTTCCAGATGGGCTCGAGGAAACTGTTGGCGAAGCGGAAGATGATGAGATTCTCGACCGCTTCTTTGCCCAGATAGTGGTCGATGCGGAAGATGCATTCTTCGGGGAAGACCTGGTGCAAGGTGTCGTTGAGCTTGCGCGCGGAAACCAGATCGCGGCCAAACGGTTTTTCCACGATGACGCGGGCATTCTTGCCGCAATCGGACATACCTAGACCCTGCACCACAACCGGAAACATGCTGGGTGGAATGGCCAGGTAGTGGGTCGGCAGTTGGGCGTCGCCGAGCTGCGAACGAAGCGGCGACGTAGGTGTTCTCGTCCTTGTAGTCGCCGTCGATGTAGCTCAGCTGTTCGCAGAGCGTCTGGAAGGCCGCGTCGTCCACGCCGCCGCCGTACTTGGCAATGCTGTCCTTGGCGCGCTCCCGCAATTGATCGATCGTCCAGCCCGATTTGGCAACGCCGATCACGGGCACGTTCAAGGCATTGTGCTGGACCATGCTGTGGAGCGCGGGGAAGATCTTTTTGTAGGCGAGGTCGCCAGTTGCGCCGAAGAAGACGAGTGCATCGGAATTACGCTGCGCCATGTACTCCCCTGTGAAGGTAAAGCCGTTTAGATGACTGCGTTGCCCAAAGGTTACGGTGTCCGCGACTCAGTCCCCTGATTCGGCATGGAGATGTCCAACCGAGTTCTGAGTTTGACGGAACAGTGTATAGGGAGATGGGCATAAGTGGTAGCGGCGCTTCCCGATGAGTGAACGCCAGATGAATCGTCCCGCGCGTCGTGGGTCCCGGTATCTCGGTTACCATAGGGCGAGTCACTCATGACCTCTCCTGCCGCCGTCCAACACACCAGCGAACGCGTGCTCGAATTCGACCTGCTGCGCCAACTGCTGGCGGCATACACCGGCTCGGCCTTGGGCCGCGAGCGGGTCCTGCAACTCGCGCCAGCGCAGGACGGCGTCGGGATCGAGCGCCAGCAACAGTTGACCGAGGAGGTGCGCGGATATCTGCGGGCCGGCGGCCGCTTCGACTTTCACGGGCTGCTGGATCCGACAGCGCTGATCGAAAAGTCGCGCATTCGCGGCGCATCGCTGGAGCTGAGCGAGATTCGCGACGTGCTGCTGCTGGCGGACCGCGCGGCCGAGTGGCGCGAGATCGCTGCTGCATCCGGCGGTCGAGGTCCAGGCGAAATGGCAGGCCGTGACGGAGCTTTCCGGGGGCTTAGCAGACTTCACGCCGCTGCTGCGCTATTTCCGCAACAAGATCCTGCCCGACGGCACGCTGGATGACAGGGCTTCGCCCGAGCTGGCCCGCATTCGTCGGGAGATCGAAAAGCAAAAGCGGTCGATCCAGGAGTCGCTGCGCTCGTATCTGCGGCGGCTGTCGGAAGGGGGCGCGGTCCAGGAAGAGTTGGTCACGATTCGCGGCGAGCGCTTTGTCATTCCCGTAAAAGTCGAGCAGCGCCGGCGAGTGCAGGGAGTGGCGCACGGAGCGTCTTCCAGCGGCCAGACAGTGTTCATCGAGCCGCTGGAAACGATTGAGCAGAACAACGAGCTGGTGCGTCTGCACGACGAAGAGCAGGCCGAAATACACCGCATCCTGCTGGAGATGACCGGGAAGATTGGCGAGCTTGCCGAGGCGTTGGCGGCAGCGGTCGAGATCCTGGCAGAGCTCGAGCTGCAATTCGCCAAAGCGCGCTTCGCCCAGGACTACGACTGCGTGGCGGTGAAGCTGCTGGGGTTTAACGGGGATGCGGCGACAGAGCCTGAGACACCCGGCGGCGACCGGCAGGACGGCGAGGTTCGCGATTCGCTGGTGCTGCGCAACGCCCGTCATCCTCTGCTGGAGCGCACCCTCAAGCCCAGGGGCATGGCGGTAGTTCCGCTGAGTGTCGAGCTGGATGGCGATCACCGGCAGTTCGATCATCAGCGGTCCCAACACGGGCGGGAAAACGGTTGCGCTGAAGACCATCGGCCTGTTGGCGTTGATGGCGCAGTCCGGGATACCGGTCCCCGCCGAGCGGGCGGAGCTGCCGATTTTCGATGGCGTCTTCGCCGATATCGGCGACTACCAGTCCATTGAGCAGAACCTTTCTACGTTCTCGGCCCACGTCACCAACATCGACTTCATCTCGCACCAGGCGACGCCACAATCGCTTGTGCTATTGGACGAACTGGGCTCGGCCACCGATCCCGAGGAAGGCGCCGCCCTGGCGGTTGCCATTGCGGACTACTTCCGGCGCTCGGCCTGCGTCAGCATCATCTCGACTCATCACACCGCCCTCAAGGTGTATGCGGCCAACAACCCGGGCGTGCTGAACGCGGCTGTCGGGTTCGACGAGCAGACGCTGGCTCCGACGTATGAATTGCGGATCGGCGTGCCGGGGGCTTCGGCGGGCATCAACATCGCGCAGCAAATCGGGCTCAATCCGGAGATCGTCGGCAATGCGCGGGAGCGAATGACGTCGCAGGGGCAGGATGTTTCGCGCTTTCTCGATCGTTTGCATACGGAGCTGCGGCAGATCGACAGCGAGCGCGCGGCCTTGCGTTTCCGCGAGCAGGAAGTTGCCCGGGAGCGCAATCAGCTGGCCACCGAGGGCAAGAAAGAACAGCGCGAAAAGATTCGCGAGCTGGAGAAGAAACTGGAAAGCGTGCTGCGCGACTTCGAGTATCGCGCGCGCGAGACGGTCAACGCCGTGCAGGACCGGGCGCAGGCGCTGAAACTGTCCAAGGATGCGGAGCGCCGCATCGCCAAGATGCGCCGTGAATTCCGCGAGCAGTTCGATTCCACGGTGGTGGCGCACACGACCGGTTCCGACAGCGGCGACGCGAATGCGAAACCGCACGTGGTGCAGAGTGTTGCGGTTGGCGACACGGTGCGCCTGAAGTCATTGGGCCGCGACGGCAAGGTGCTGCGCCACTACGAGGACGACAGCTTCGAAGTCGCGGTGGGGCCGATGAAGATGAAGGTAGCGCGCGATGATGTCGCCGATGTCGTGATGCGTGCCGGAGCCAATCCGGTGGCAGCGGCTCGCGCCAAGGGAATCAGCGTGTCTTTGTCGCGCGAGGACGACAGCGTGCCCACCGAGATCAACGTCATCGGCCAGAACGTGGACGATGCTACGCGCGCGGTGGAAAAGTTCGTTGACCGGGCATTTCTGGCGGGCGCGGTGCGGCTGCGCGTGGTGCACGGCAGCGGCATGGGCATTCTGCGCAAGGCGATCCGGCAGTTCCTGCAAAGCCATCCGCACGTGGCATCGGTCTCGGAACCGCCGCAGAACGAAGGTGGCGGCGGAGCTACCGTGGTCGAACTACGGTCGTAGAGCGGTCTGCGTTCCTTGCGGTTCCCAGCGCGGCTCTCTAAACTTATCTGCGATGGGCAAAATCAGCGAAACCATCAAAGGCTACATCTGGTGGATGTATCCGCGGGGCGGCGTCCATTACGACGTGATGGTGACGCTCATTCTGGCGTTCATTTTCCTTGCGCCTTTGTGGATCAACTTCCGCGACAAACCGGTGGAACGGTCGCCGAATCAAACCGAGGTCGTCGTCAAACAGGAAGGCAATGGCTTTGTCTACAAGGTGGATGCGTCGGCGGTGAAGGCGGACAGCGATGCAGACATTCGCGAGTCGCTGGAGCGAGTGTTGGCTCCAATCGCGGGCGAGATCAGTATTGATCGCTACGAGCCGGTGCGCGACAACAAACACAAAGTGGTTGGGTACCAGGTTTGGGCCCATCACTAGGCACCATCACACCGCGTCGAGCCAGCCGCTGGGTTCAATCCAAATACCGAGAAAAGCATGAGACAGAGAATCGTTGCATTAGCTGCAGGGTTAGTGCTCTCCGCCGGGTTGGCGCAGGCGCAGAGTCTGGAAGTCATCCTGAAATCGATGGACCAGGCGGCAGCCAACTTCAAGACTGCCCAGTGTGATTTTGTCTGGGACCAATACCAGAAGGTCGTGGACGAGCACGATTTCCAGAAGGGCACGATGTACTTTCGCCGCCAGGGCAGCGACGTGCAGATGGCGGCCGACATCACCTCGCCCGACAAGAAATACGTGCTGTTCACGGGCGGCCTGGTCAGCGTATATCAGCCGTCGATCAACCAGGTAACGGAATACAACTCCGGCAAGAAAAAGAGCGACTTCGAAAGTTTCCTGGTGCTGGGATTTGGCGGCAGCGGACATGACCTGGAAAAGTCGTTCGACGTAGAGTATGCGGGCTCGGAACAAGTGCAGGGCGTGAATGCCGGCAAGCTGGAGCTGATACCGAAGTCGCCCAAGGTAAAGGGCATGTTCTCGATGATTACCTTGTGGATCGATCCGGCTCGCGGGGTCAGCGTGCAGCAGAGATTTCAGGAGCCCTCGGGGGACTATCGCCTGGCCAAGTACGACAATATCCGGCTGAACGAGAAGATTTCCAACGACGTGTTCAAGCTGAAGACCAACAGCAAGACGAAAGTCTTGCGGCCTAATGGATAGGGCGGGCCTGCTACCGGGCTAAAAAAAGAGCCGCATGGTGCGGCTCTTTGTTATTACGCGGACTTATTGCTCGGAACGGGTGAGAATTCACGGCTTCGGTTGTGGCTCAGGCGGCTTGGAATTATCCGTCTGCCCGGCGCCCTGCGGGTTCTGCTGCGTCGGGTTGTCCTTCATCTTGCTGGAGTTCTTGATGAACAGCACGGTTTTCCAAATGTCGTCGTCAGTGAGCACCCCATCCCATCCAGGCATGGCCGTGAAGCGAATACCGTACTTGGTGACGTAGAACAGGTTCGCGTCAGGGTCGTCGGGAGTGAAGGTCATAAGCTGCGGCACCGGAGGATAGAACTTGGTTTTCATGGGCGAGTTGGGCTGCTTCAGGTCTGCCATGACAAAACGCGCAATGCTTGTCGTAGGTCATGGAGCCGTCCATGATGTTGTCCATGGTGGGCTGGAACGGGTTCTCCTGCTTGGGAGCGTGGGCGTCGACCCATTCATCGAGCGAATGGTTCGCGGTCCGGCGCTCAAAGGCGCTAGGCGTATTGGGCACCGCCCGGGTATCGAAATGACCCGTCGTGGCGTAGAAATACGCACCGCCGAAGACAACCAACAGCGTCAACAGAATTCCCACGATAAAACCGCGCATAGTGCTCCTTACGGGTGGAATCGCACCACCCTATCGTTTCCTACCTTAAACCATGCTGAAGCGTACCACCTGCCGGAAACACTTTATCGTACGCTCCGGGTGAGGCTTCGCCATACGGCGCTTGACCGTGGAGGAAACATCACGGTGATTCCTTGCGGCGTCAATAATTCCGCAATCTGCGAGCCTCGCGCACCACGTCTTCCACCTTGGGCAGGAAGGCTTCTTCCAGCGGAGGCGAAAAGGGCACCGGCGTATCGGCCGAGGCGATGCGGACGATGGGAGCATCGAGCGCGTCGAAGCACTCCTCGTTGATGATGGCCGCAACTTCTCCGGCGATCCCTCCGGTCCTGGTGTCTTCGTGCAGCACGATCACGCGATTGGTCTTCTCGACGGTCTGGCGGATGGCGTAGCGGTCCAGCGGCAGCACGGTGCGCAGGTCGACGACTTCCAGTTCGATGCCCTCTTGTGCCAGGATTTGTGCGGCTTCGAGCGCGACATACACCATCGCCGCATAGGTGATGACGCTAACGTCGCGGCCCTCGCGGACCACCCGCGCCTGGCCGATGGGGACGGTGTAATCGCGGGCGGGGACCTCTTCCTTGATGCGCCGGTAGAGGTACTTGTGCTCGAAGAAGATAACCGGGTTATTGTCGCGGATGGCCGACTTGATCAGTCCCTTGGCGTCGTAGGCGCTCGCCGGGCAGACGACCTTCAGGCCAGGCGTGTGCGCGAAATACGCTTCGGGATTTTGGGAATGGAACGGGCCGCCGTGCACGCCACCGCCGGAAGGCCCACGCAAGACGACCGGAACGGGGGCTCCCCAGCGGAAGTGCGCCTTGGCCAGCAGGTTGGTGATCTGGTTGAAGGCGCAGCCGATGAAGTCCATGAACTGGAATTCCGCCACCGGGCGCAATCCGGTGAGGGCCGCGCCGAAGCTGGCGTTGACGATGGCCATCTCGGAGATGGGGGTATCGACCACGCGCTCGGGCCCAAAGCGATGGATCAGGCCGTCGGTGACTTTGAATGCGCCACCGTAGATGCCGATGTCCTCGCCGATGCAGAAGACGGCGGGATCGCGCTCCATCTCCTCCCAGATACCCTGGCGGATGGCTTCGAGATAGGTGAGGGTGGGCATGGCTAGCAGCTCGCGCTCCCGACTGCAGGTACATTCCGCGCTTCCGTTCCAGCCGGGCGAAGCAGCCGGCGGTTGAAGCAGCACTGGTAACAAATTGTACAATTGGTACATTATGCGCAAGCAAGTGACCGCCAGCACCGCCCGCGCCAGCTTCGCAGAGATCGTGAGCAAAGCGGAGTACGCCGGGGAGCGGACCGTGGTTCATCGCAGAAAGAGACCGGTGGCAGCGGTGGTGCCCATCGAGGACCTGGAGCTGCTGGAGCGCATCGAGGACCAGATTGACCTGGACGATGCGCGCAAAGCGCTGGAAGAGGTGGGCCGCATTCCGTGGTCGCAAATCAAGAAACAACTCAACCACTGAGCCGCGTTGCGCTATACCGTTCAACTTCGCCCATCCGCTTTCAAGTCGTTCAAGAACCTTCCGCGCAAGGAACAAATTCGCATTGCCGCTGCCATTGAATCTCTGGCCGAAGATCCCCGTCCGGCAGGCGTGAAAAAACTCGCTGCGGAAGAAGACATCTGGCGAATCCGGATTGGCCAGTATCGGGTCATCTACCAAATCGAGCAAGGTAAGCTGCTCATCCTTGTGCTGAAGATCCGCCATCGCAAAGAAGTGTACCGCTGAGTCATCAGCCATCATTTCAAATGCACCGCTGCTTCCGGTGCCTTCGCTTCACCCGTACTCGTCTCCCGCACCTTCGCTCTTACCGGCCCGTACTTTGGCCGAATCTGGTGACACGCCGGATCGCAATAGACACCCTGATGCGTGCTTGTCGGTCGCGGGATCCGGCATGGGTGAAGCGACAGCGGCATCGCGGTCGGCCTCGAGCTCACGCTCCACGTCGTCAATCAGCTTTGCGTTATCGTCGGCAGTCAGCCAGTGTTTCTCATTCACCAGGTAGTTTTCGAAACGCGCGATCGGATCGCGGGCCTGCCAGTACTCGAAGAGCTTGGCCGGAACATACTGCGCCGCATCGTGAATGGCGTGGCCCTTCATGCGCATCATCTTGGCCTCGATGAGCGTCGGGCCTTCGCCGCGGCGCGCGCGTTCGCAGGCCTCGTGGGTTGCGTCATAGACCTGGCAGGGATCGGTGCCGTCGACGATCACGCCCGGGAATGCCGTAGGCGATGGCGCGTTCGGCCAGGTCTTTCACGCAAAACTGCATGTCGCTGGGAGTGGAATAGCCCCAAAGATTGTTCTCGACGATCAGCACCAGTCCGAGCTTCTGCACGGCGGCGAAGTTCAGGCTCTCGTAGGTGACGCCGGTGGATTGCCCGCCATCGCCGATGTAGGTCAGCCCGGCGACGTTCCTGCCCTGCAGGCGCGCGCCGAGACATACGCCCGCCATGACGCCGATCAACTCGCCGAGCATCGAGATGGGAGCGCACACGTTGCGCCGCTGCCAGTCGCCGAAGTGCGAGGAAGCGTCGCGTCCCCAGGTCGGCGAGTCGGCCTTGGCCATGTACTGCCGCATCACGTCGCGCGCGCTGAAGCCGCGCACCAGCATCGCGCCCTGGTTGCGGATCATCGGCCCCAGCCAGTCGTCCTGCGCCGAGCGCGTAGGCCGAAGCGCACGAGCAGCCTTCCTGGCCCAGCCCGAAGTACACGCCGCCCACCACCTTGCCCTGCTTGTACAGGTTCTCCAGCGCCGCTTCCATGCGGCGGTTCAGCAGCATCCAGCGATAGATGGCGATGGACTGTTCGCGCGAGAGATACTTCGACTCGCGAATCGGCGGCGGCGGCGGCGCTCAGGTCGCCTTCCATGCGGTACTCGAGGTTCTCGCCTTCTCCGGAGACGAACACGCGGAAGTCGGGGCGCTCCAGGCGGTAGTCGGGGATGGAATAGGTGCGGATCGAAGACATGGAATTAGAAAAGCTGTCCGTGAGTTCTTTCGGCAGCGACTTGGGCGCAGGCTTTGCCCTGGACGATGGAACCTTCGCCGATTTTTTCGCCGGAGTCGGAGTACGTTTCTTCTTCGACATATCGCAGAGGACACGATACCCGTACCCGTGAAGCCGAGGCAAGTTGCGCAACGTGGTAAACAGTAGTGCCGCCGGCTGAAGCCGGCTCAATTCAAGAAAGGGCGCGCGATGACGCCGCGCTGAAGCGCGACTCTACCGTGCCTGCAAACGGTCATCCAAAATACCTAAACCGGTCTAAAGCCAGGCGAGCGCCGGGAAAGCACATTCCGTCATCGCGGAATATGCATTGCCGCGGCGCTCGCCTTCCGAGCGATGGATTACTGCTTCGTATCCAGCGGGTGCTGCGATTCCTCGAAGAACTGGTTTTGCAGCTTGAGGCTTTGCTGGTCGGCCTTGATGGCCTTGATGGCTTCGGCAATCTGGCGCGACCACTCCTTCTGGTCGAATTCGCCGAGTTGCGTGTTGCCCGCGGCGCCTTCGCCCGAGTAGTGATTGGGGAAGCGGGCATACCACCAGATGCCGGTATAGACGTTCTCCGGCAGCGGATCGCGGGCCTGGTCGGCACCCGACTGCTGGGTGGCGCGGTCCATGTGCACCAGGTCGGGACGGGCAACCAGCATGTTCGAGGTTTCGCCCTCACCGGCGTGCATATCCATCTTTGTCTTCATGCGCTGGACGCCCGGGCACATTTTCGCGCGGGCAGACCGAAGACGTACACCACGTAGTCGCGCGGCGTCGCGAGCTGCGACTGTGCGAACAGCGGCAGGAGGCTGTCGTTCCCGCCATGGCCGTTCACGATAACGACTTTCTTGCAGCCGTTGCGGGCCATCTCCTTGACGGTCTCCTGCAGCAGCGTGAGTTGCGTGGCCAGGCTGTAGGCGAGAGTGCCGGGCTGGTGCTGCGCTTCGAAGATCTGGCCGAAGTAGTACTCGGGAAAGACGACGGCATATTCCTGCTGCACGGCGTTCATGACAGCGAAGCGCACGTCGAGCAGGTCGGTGCCCAGCGGAAGGTGCGGGCCGTGCTTCTCGATGATGCCGAAGGGCAGCACGCACACGCCCTGGGATTGATGAACGGCCTGGATGAAGTCCGGGCCGGTGAGTTCTTCCCACTTGGCGGAAAGCTTGTCTTGCGCAAGGACGGGCAGAGCGAAGAGAGCAAGGTTGAGCAGGATTGCAAACGCACGTTTTACCATGATGAGTAATTCTCCCAGATTAGTGAACGTGCGATTTTACAGCAGGGAGACTCAGGCCAGCTCGCTGCCATCGCCCAGCAGGTCGCGAAGTTCTTTGGGCGGCCGCGCAGGCGTGTCTTGATTGGCGGGACGGCCAGTTTTCGCTTGGGGAGGGGTGACCGGTGCCGAGCTGAGAAGGTCGTCGAGCGACTCCAGCCAAAGCATCTGCGATTGAAAGACGCGGCCAAAGTTGCGCGAGGTTGAGGTTGCGACTGCTTCCACAGAGATCTCCTTTCCAAGTTCGCGCTGGAGCGAAGTGACCGGCTTGTGGCTGATGCCGCAAGGCACGATGAGCGAGAAGAAATCGAGGTCGGTGGTCACGTTCAGAGCGAAGCCGTGGGTGGTGACGCCGCGCGAGATGTGTACCCCGATGGCGGCAATCTTGGCCTCGGGCTTGTTGGGCAGGGCGTACGTCCAGACGCCAGTCAGGCCCTTGAGGCGCTGGGCTCCGACTCCGTAATCGCCGCAGCTCCGGATGAGCACCTCTTCCAGCTTGCGGACATATTCCACCGCTCCGACTTTCGGATCGAAGCTGCGCAGGTCGAAGATGGGATAGGCGACAAGCTGACCGGGGCCATGGAAGGTAACGTCGCCGCCGCGGTCGATCTCGAACAGCTCTACGCCCTTTTGCGCCAGGAACTCCGGAGGAGCGAGCACGTTCTGCAACTGAGCATTGCGCCCAAGGGTGATGACCGGCGGATGCTCCAGCAGGAGCAGGGTGTTCTCGATGCGTCCCGCTTTGCGCAATTCCAGCAAGGTGCGCTGCAACTCATTGGCAGTGCTGTACGGAACGCGCCCGAGATAGAGAACGTAGGTGACCATGGAAAAGAAGCTGCCAGCCGCCAGCTATCAGCTGTCAGCTACGGACCATTAGAAATCAACTGTTTGGATGCGCCACTATCGGCGCCCGTCTCAAACCTGTTTGGAGCCGTGGATGGGGAATTTTCTCACATCCCTGTTGTCGGCTCCGAAGGTGGTTCGCAACCCAGCCTTCATTGCAGGACTTTGGACATTAACCTGATTCGTGGTAACGAAATGCCGCGCCGCCGGTGCTATTCTGAAGCCAGCCATCCCCCATGAGGCGTTTGACTGCAGAGCCGGAGACCGCGACATCCGCACCCCAGGAAGATCGGCTTCGGCATCGGTTGGTGGGGAGTTTCATCTTTCTGCTCCTGATAATTGCCGCCGCTGTCGCGGGCGCGTTGTCGGGATTGCTGCTGGTGTACTCCATCGACCTGCCGCAGGTCACGGCGCTGGAGCAATACCGCCCCAGCACCATCACCCAGATTTACGACGACAAGGACCGGGTGATCGGGCAATTCGCGCTGCAGCGGCGCGTCATCGACAAGTATGAAGATTTCCCCAAGGTGCTGCGCGACGCCCTCATCTCCACCGAAGACAAGGATTTCGAGGGGCATTGGGGCATTGATCTATGGCGGGTTTTCGGGGCGGCCTGGCGCGACGTCGCATCCGAAAGCCGGGCCCAGGGAGCCTCCACCCTGACCATGCAGCTTTCGCGCAACCTGTTCCTTTCGCCGGACCGCAACTTCCGCCGCAAGATACAGGAGATGATGCTGGCGATCCAGATTGAGCGCCGCTTCACCAAGCCGCAGATCTTCACCCTTTATGCCAACCAGATTTATCTGGGGCACGGCGTCTACGGCTTCGAGGCCGGAGCGAACTATTACTTCAGCAAAAAGGCCAAAGACCTGACGCTGGAAGAAGCGGCGGTGCTCGCCGGCCTGCCGAAAGCGCCGAACGCCTATTCGCCGGTCTACAATCCGGAGCGCTCGCTGCGCCGCCGCAACCTCGTCATCAACAACATGCTCGAGGACGGCAAGATCACGGCGGAAGAAGCGGAGCGCGCTAAGAATTCTCCGCTGGTCCTGCACCTGCAAAGCGAGCCCAACACCATCGCGCCCAACTTTGTCGAGGACATCCGCCAATACCTCGAGAAGAAGTATGGCAGCGAGGAAGTTCACGAAGCCGGGCTGCGGGTGTACACCTCGCTCGACCTCGACCTGCAGCGCGCCGCTAACCAGGCGGTACTCGACGGCCTGGCTGCCTACGAACGGCGTCATGGCTGGAAGGGCAGTTTGCTGAACGTGGTCGCCAATGGCGAGGCGCTGGCCAACTATCGCCATGTCGATTGGGACAGTGAAATCGTTCCCGGAAGCTACCTGCACGCGCTGGTGACCGATGTAGGAGCGCAATACGCCACGATCAAGTTCGGACCGTATGAGGCGCAGCTTGGCCCGGCGGAAATCAAGTGGACTCGCTACACCTCGCCGCCGCAGTTCCTGACGCGCGGCGATATCGTCTATGTGAAGGTGGAAGCCCTGAACGGAGGGCAGAGCCGGGTGACGCTGGAGCAGGAGTCGGGCGATCGAGGGCGCGCTGCTGGCGCTGGATAATTCCAGCGGCGACATCAAGGCCATGGTTGGCGGCCGCGACTTCGAGCAGTCGAAGTTCAACCGCGCCACCCAGGCCATGCGGCAGGTGGGTTCGTCGTTCAAACCGTATGTCTATACCGCCGCGATCGATGAAGGCATGACGCCCGACGACACGGTACTCGATGCCCCGATCAGCTTCCCGACGCCCTCCGGGCCGTACACGCCGCACAATTACGACGGCAAGTTCGAGGGCGTCATCACGTTCCGGCACGCGCTGGCGGAGTCGCGCAACATCCCGGCGCTGAAAGTGACGGAGCGTGTCGGCGGCATCAAGACCGTGATTGAGTATGCCCGCAAGTTCGGCATCACGGCTCCCATGCCTGCCTATTTGCCGGTGGCGCTGGGCGCCGCCGACATAACCCTGTTTGAGCAGACCGCCGCCTTCACGACGTTTCCCAATGACGGCGTCAGGGTATCGCCGCGCTACATCCGCAAGGTCACCGACTACGATGGCCGGGTGCTGGAAGAGAATTATCCGGAAGTGAAGGACGTGATCAGCCCGCGCACGGCGCGCATCATGGTCAGCATGCTGCGCGAAGTGGTGCAGCATGGCACCGGATTTGCCGCCAGCAAGTTGAATCATCCGCTCGGGGGCAAGACGGGAACGACCAACGATTTTACCGATGCATGGTTCGTTGGCTTCTCGCCGTCCATCACCTGCGGCGTCTGGGTCGGGTTCGACGAGAAGAAGACGCTGGGCAACAAAGAGACTGGGGCGAGGGCCGCGCTGCCGATCTGGATGGACTTCATGCGGGTGGCGCTCGAGGGGCGCGAGTCGGAGGACTTTGCCGCGCCGCCGCCCGACGTCCCGAGCGCCGTGGCGCAGAAGCTCGACACGCCCAACTCCAAACCCGGCGATGAAGAGGCCCACTGATGCGCAGGTTTTTTCGCTATGCCTTTCGCGTGCTGGTGCTGGTGGTGGTGTTCATGGCTTCCGCTCTGACGGCCATGCGCTTTGCCATCCATGGCCGGCAAACGACCGTTCCCAAGCTGGTGGGATTGACCCCGCGCGAGGCCGAGCGCAAGCTCGAATCCGACGGGCTGTTGCTGGAAAACAGCGATCGCTTTTACAGCGCGGATGTGCCTGAGGGCAGAATTCTGTCGCAGGCGCCGCAGCCGGGCGAGAAAGTCCGGCGAGGCTGGCGGGTGCGAGTGGCGGAAAGCATGGGCCCGCAGCGAGTCGTTATTCCCGACCTGAAGGGCGACAGTGAACGCGCGGCCGAGATCAACATTCGCCGTCGCGGTTTGGAAATGGGCAGTGTCGCCGCAGCGACGATTCCGGACGCTCCGCCCGATCAGATCGTGGCCCAGAGCCCGCCGGCCAATGCGACCAATGTCTCCGCTCCCAAGGTGAGTGTGCTGGTGGCGGCTCCGGCGGAGCCGGCCTCGTTCGTCGTGCCCGATCTCACCGGCCGGAGCGAGGACGATGCCGTGGACACCATTGTGCGCGCCGGCCTGCGCGTGGGCAACATCAGCAGCCAGCCGATATCGGCGCAAAACCCGGATCAGCCGGAGACCCTGCCCTATGGCGCCCGCATGGTGACCAAGACGGTGCCCGCCGCGGGACAGCGCGTCTTCGAGGGGCAGAACATCAATCTGGAAGTGACGCGGTAAGGAAGCGGCCAGCTACTAGTGTTTTGAAAGGGCGCACCTTTTGGTGCGCCGTGCAAGCCCTTATGTTCTGTCATTCCGAGGGGCTTCAGCCCCGAGGAATCTGCTTTTCTTCGGCGGCGCTACTTGCGCTCTATGATTGCCGCAAAGAATCCATCGCAGTGGTGCAGGCCAGGTAACGTGCGCATGTAATTGCCGCTGAGGAGCGAATCGATTGACTGCGTCAGTTCCCCGGTATCCCGCAAGCTTTGCAACTCGTCGCGGCAATCGTGCAAATGGAAATCGTCCGAGTGGCGCAGAACTTCTGCGATCACAGACTCGTTTTCTTCGGGCTCGAGTGAGCAGCTTGAGTAAATGGCACGGCCTCCGGGAGCAAGTTGCTGCAAGGCGGCGCGAAGGATCGCCACCTGCCTGGCGTGCAGGTCGTGCAAGTCTTCAGGTTTCAGTCGCCACTTGATCTCTGGATGGCGCGCCAGAGTGCCGGTTCCCGAGCAAGGCACATCGGCGAGTACGCGGTCGAAGCCTCCAGCCAAGGGAAGGTCGAGCGCATCGGCACGGATGACTTGGACGTTAGAAGCTTTTACGCGCCGCCGCAACAGGTCGGCGCGATGCGGGTGCAACTCGGCGGCGACAATCTCAGCCGTGGGATTGCGGGATGCTATTGCTGCGGTCTTGCCGCCGGGAGCAGCGCAGCAATCCAGCAGGCGCGAGCCGGTGCCGACCAACGCTGCGACCAGTTGTGAGGCTTCATCCTGGATGAAGACGCGTCCGTCACGGTATGCCTTGGTCCGGGTGACGTCTCCGGATTGCACAATGCGCGCGCTCGTCAACAGTGCACCGGGCGCAAGGTCGATTCTTTTTGTGCGAAGCTCCTGCTCGGCACCCGAATCCTCCAGGCGCAACGCGGTGTGCGGAATGCTCTGGTCATAGCGGCAGATCGCCGTGGCCGCTTCCTGTCCAAATTGCTGCACCCAGCGCTCGACTAACCATTGGGGATGTGCGTACCTTTCGGCAAGAGCGGCACATTATCTGGCGACGTCCTCCGGCTCGACAGCGGGCGCCTCGCCAGCCAGTTTGCGCAACACCGCATTGGTAAACGGCGCCGCTGACGTCTTCCGGGCCCGCTTTACCAGCTCGACGCTTTCATTAATCGCAGCCGACGCGGGCACGCGGCTCAAGTACAGCAACTGGTACGCTGCCAGACGCAAAGCGGTGAGCACCTGGGGGTCGAGCTTGGCCAGCGGACGGGAAGATTGCGCGACGATGGCTGCGTCCAGCCGCGAACGCCAGCGCAGCACGCCCATCACGATTTCGGTGCTGAGCGCGCGGTCGGCGGGGCTGAGCTTGTCGAGCCGCTCGGAATGCAGCAGCTCGCTCGCGTAGGCATCCTGCTGCTCGACGCGGAGCAGGATATCGAAAGCGGCCGCGCGAGCTGGGGAGATGGGCATTTTATGTGGGCGAGCCGACGGGCTCATCGCTGCGTGGCCGGTAGCCGTTGAGAAAATCGCGAGCGCTCATGCGCTTCTTGCCCTCGGGTTGCAGCGCAAGCACTTCCAGCGCCGTGCCTTGGGCGAAGCCGAGCAGAAGGCGTTCGCCATGGATCGCGAAATACCCTGGCGTCACCATCGCGACTTCGTGAGCGGGCGCGGCCTGATGCAGTTGCAGGATTTTGCCACGGAAGGTGGTGTACGCGCCGGGCCAGGGCTGAAATCCGCGCAACCGGCACCAGGCTTCGGTGGCAGTGCGTGAAAAGTCAACCAGGCCGTCTTCTTTCGTGAGAATCGGCGCTAGCGTGGCGTTCGCATTGTCCTGCGGAATTGGCTTGACCGTGCCGCTCGCGAGACCCGCGAGGGTGGTGATCATCAGCTCTGCCCCGGCTTGTGCCAGGCGAGGGGCAAGCGTCACAGCCGTATCGTCGGAGGCGATCGGCTCTTCGGCCTGCAGCAGGATGTTGCCAGTGTCGAGTCCGAGGTCGATGCGCATGGTAGTAACGCCAGTCACGCTCTCACCGGACGCGATGGCCCACTGAATGGGCGCTGCCCCGCGATATTTCGGCAACAGCGAGCCGTGCAGGTTGATGTTGCCGAGGCGGGGAAGGTCAATCATCCACTGCGGAATGATGCGGCCATAGCCGACCACAATGATGGCGTCGGGCTTGATGTTCTCAAGACGGGCGCGAAATTCCGGGTTGTTCTTGATTTTCTCCGGCTGGG
>CAWCTB010000038.1:0-218369 GCA_963798275.1 uncultured Acidobacteriaceae bacterium | reverse complement strand
TGCCCCCATGCAACCATCTCCATCAGAACAGGGAGCAATTCAATGCCTCTTTCGGTGAGACTGTAAATGGCTTTCTGTTTATGGCTGGGGTCCTGAGACTTGACGATGATCCCTTGCTGGACAAGCCTTTGAAGACGATCGGCCAAAATATTCGACGCAATCCCTTCCACAGACTTGGTCAGGAGCTCGCGAAAATGCCTTCGGTTCATGAAAATGATATCGCGGATGACGAGCAGACTCCACTGGTCGCCAAATATCTCTACCGTCAGGTTGATAACGCACTCTGACCTGTGATCCTTGTGCACTCTGCCTCCACTCCGGTTGGGCGTTGCCTGCCCCAATGATTGTACAACTGGTTGCATATGATAACCAGTTGTGTTGCGGTAGGGGGGGCGTAGTTTCCGCCAAAGTCTTCTATTGCAGAGGCCTGGCAGCCAGAGCAGGTGCCCATCAGCCTTCTCGTCAGCAGATATTACTTTAGAGGTGTCACAACTAGTTTTTAGATACAACTGGTTGCATAATGATAGCATTCTCTTCTTTCCCATAGAATAGTCGTTGCTAAAATCCGGTTTCTTGTAGATGTGCGCCGTCTTCCCGCAATCGAGTCTGCGAACGAATGTGATTTCAAATATCTGATTTCATTCATGCCGTAACGAAAGCAGACGTTACAGGGCTGGCAGAGGAAGCCGATGGCATCTCACATGCCTTCGTACACGCCATGGACTGAACACCGCACGCTTCTGCTCTGAATTGCACATTAACGGTTGGACAACGCCGAGTAGGTTCCACCATGACCACTCACTTCAAACACATCAGGAGGAGTTATGAATCGACTGCAGCTTTGGAAGGTAGTAAGTGTCGTACTTCTTGCAGGTGGCTCAGCCACCGCTCAACACATCACTTCGTTTAGTGCCCCGGGCGGAGGCACAGGCTTCGACCAGGGCACCGGTGGCTTCGACATCAATCCGCAGGGGGCGGTCGTGGGATCGTTCCATGATGACAATAACGTCTTTCATGGCTTCCAGTGCATTGCCCCGTGCAACACGTTCAGCGAATACAACGCTCCGGGCGCCGGCACCGGCGCCAACCAGGGCACAATCACGTTCGGCAATAACCTCTTCGGAGAGACGGTGGGGTTCTATGTCGACGCCAACAACGTGGCCCACGGCTTTGCCACGGAGTATCCGTTCAAGAATTTCACGAGCTTGAACGTTCCCGGCGCCGGGACAGGCGCCAACCAGGGCACCTTCGCGGGCAACGTCAACCCCGGCGGAGAGATTGCCGGATACTGGGTCGACGCTAACAATGTGAATCACGGCTTCGTCTCTTATCCGCCTTACCGCAATTACACCTCATTCGATCCTCCGGGCTCGGTGAACACCTTCACTGCGGTGGCTACCTCCCTCAACCTGGAAGGAACGGTCGCGGGCACGTACTTTGACGCCAACGGCGAGGCCCATGGCTACCTGCGCTATGCCAACGGCAGCTTCACCGAGTTCAACGTCACCGGCGCAGGCACGGGAGCGAACCAGGGCACGGAAAGCGACAGCATCAGCGACCTGGGCGTCGTCGCGGGAAACTACATTGATTCGAACAACGTGAATCACGGCTTCGTCCGGAGCCCGACCGGCGAGATCACCAAATTCGACGTTGCGGGCGCGGGCACCGGCGCGGGTCAAGGCACCATACCGGAAGGCATCAATCTTCTGGGCCTGGTTGCTGGAATGTGGGTCGACGCGAACGGCGCAAATCACGGCTTCGTGTGGACTCCTTGGGGCGGCATCACTAAGTTCGACGTGCCGGGAATCGGAACGGGCGCGAACCAGGGCACCGAGCCTGCGACCCCCAACGTGTTTGGGGTAATCACCGGACAGTGGGTCGACGCGAACAATGTGCATTACGGCTTCCTGCGGACTCCGTAAGCCCGCTCTGGGGTAAACAGGCATCACCAGTTGACGGTTAATTCTGCGACAGCGGGACCCAGGAAACCTGGATGTCCGGTTGGAGGAGGGAGGGGTGTCGTATCACTGCCTCTCCCGACCTCAACACGCTGTTTCCTGCCAGTGCCAACCTCTTCGCAACCATGGCTAACAAGATCAACGAGCGCGGACAAATCTCGGGCATGGCAATCGTGCTCAGCGGGCCGGATGCGGGCAACATCCACGCCTTTCTGGCAACCCCGTAAACGGACCCATAGGTTTGTCGGTCGCAGATGTCGCACCCACGCGCCCGAAATCCGATTTGCCCGCGAATGTTGGCAATCAGTTTTTGCGGAGATTCGGACTGGTCCACTTCGGCCGATAACGGGATTCGTTGCCCCGAGTATGTGCATGGGCCAGCCCAACCCGGCGAGCTCGGCCCCGAGAGCCTGATCTACCGTACTGGCCCCGGGACCGGCGCATTAGGTCTGGGTTCACCGCGAGTGATGGAATTCGGTCTGCGCGTGACCTTCTAACACTCGATAACCTGTCGAAAACTTGAGCCGTCGGTTCAAACCGGCGGCTCTTTTTGGATCCTCGCGCGCTTCGGGGTGAGGTCCTACCAGATTGTTGGCGATAACAGGCCAACTCACTCCCTATCGCGGCAGTGGACCTTCAGCCTGGATCGTGAGTGAGTTGGCGATGTCACAAGTTATTCTTCAGCCAGATAACGCTTGTCCACGGCGAGCCACGGCACGCCGCGGTAGGAATCCGCCACCACCCAGGCGCCGGCCGTCAGCGCCACAGAGACGACGGTCTCGCTCCATTGGAAGGCGTCTTTGGAGCCTGCCGCCACGATGGGTACCCACACCAGCAGCGTGAACATGCCGATCTGCAACGCCGAGAGCGCGGCTGCCAGCCGTGCATACACACCGATGAGCACCGCCACGCCCGCCGCGATGAAGGCGCCGCCGGTGAAATACGCCCAGGCCACATGCCATGGCAGCCAGCCAGGCACCAGCGCGGCGGTCTGTTTGAGATAGACGAAATGGGCCACGCCGAAGGGGATCAAGGCCAGGCCGTAGAGCACCCTCGCGATGCGCAGACCCCGTGTCGCCGGTGGCGAAACCGAGGCGCTGCCTGTCCCAGTCAGCGGCGAACCAGACATACAGTACCCAGGCGGCCGCCGCCATCACCGCGGTCTGGCAGGCTGCCCACCAAAAGTCCACAGTGGGCGAGAGGAAGATGCCCGGCACTCTCAACAGCAGCAACCAGAGCAGGAGATAGGCGAGCAGCACGCGGGCAGCGGGGGCGGCTGTGCGCTGCCAGAGCAGGCCTATGCCAGATACCAGAGAGACGACGGCGCAGAGATAGGCCAGTGCGGGCGCACCCTGGGGTATCGGCTGCCATACCGCGGCGTAATCGCCTTTGATCAGGCCCAGGATTCCGAGAGCGATCATGGTCGCCGCAAAGACCGCATGACCCACGCTTGCGATGCGCATCGCCCTATCCTCCGGTGGTGTTCCAGTTCATCGGGAACAGGCATCCCTTGTATGCCAGATGCCGGTATTGTACCGGGCGAATGGCGCGATAGGATCCCGTGACCCTTCAAACTCGACAACTCAGCGCGGGTTTTACGCGGGATCGTCAATTGGGGAGAACAGCCCAGGCCGTAACCAATCCCGAAACGAGGTACTCATCGGGTATCGTGAGCGAGTTGGCGATTTCACGCCCGCTATTCGTCCGCGTATCAATCCTATTGGTTGACTACCCGTCTTTCCCGGGATAAGGAAATCTCGATATGCTCAACAAGGGCCGCAAAACCGGTCGGCCTGAAGAAAGGAGTCATATCGTGTGAACTAGAATCGAATCGCCGCAGTTGTGACGCTGGTCTTGGTGTCTGCCATTAGTGGTTATCAGTTGAAGGCTCACGCACAACAACAATTCCCCAAGCCTTGTACCGTTGTGATCCCCTTTGAATGGGGCAAATACAAGGGAGTGTCTGCGGGGAGTGGTCTGGTGTTTGAGGACAAGAACGGTACTCTGCGCGTCATCTCCCAGATTGCGTGCAATATCGACGGGAGTGTGGCCACCACGCCGCAGGTTATGGTGGAAATCCACCGGAAATGAGGCGGTAGGAATCGTTCTCAACGGTTGGGCGCGCGGCACGTTCTAACGCCTCGAAGGGCGCCTCACCCAATCCGCTTTTGCTTGGGCAGGACGTCCTGCCCACCGCTGAAGTTGTGAATTACGTTGAAGGTTTGCGCCTGCGCCGCTGGCGGCGCGACGATCGCCAGCGCACCAAGCAGCGTCAAAGCGAAGCTTGTTCGCGGCAGTCCGTTGCGAAAGATTGATGTGCAACACTGTGGCAGGTTCACTGGGTTCTCCATGATTGGTGCGAGCCTGGCGGTAGCCGCTTTTGACGTTGGAACTTTACACCCGGCTTGTGGAGACGTCCAGCACGAGCGGAGAACAGCTCCGGCCCTTCGCAAATGGCCAACACTGCCGTAGCATGGTCGAGCGGCGTTCAATCCGAATAGACGGTTGAGATCTTCCTTGCACTTTTCTGCGGCGGGCGCTCCCAGCAACGTAGCCAGAAAGGCGACCAATACACGGGAATGTTTATGAACCCACGTTTCGCGTTCGGGTGTGAGGTGCGGTGTTCCTCGGCCACTGGGCTTTCGCTCGTTCGGCCGACTCATCGCGACGCCAGCAAGAGGGACCCACACTCGTGAAAACACCGGCCATCGGAGCGCTGCTGCTCGCGCTTGTGCCCTTCGTCGCGGTCTGCTTCTCGGTGCCGCTGTGGGACCGCGTCTATCCGTTGATGCTCGGCCTGCCCTTCAATCTGTTCTGGCTGATCTGCTGGATACCGCTGACCAGCGTTTGCTTGTGGGGTGCTTACGTTCTGCATAGCCGGAACAAGGGAACAGGCGGCGCACAATGAAACCCAGCCTTGTCGCAATGGCGTTCATCTTGGGAATCGTTCTGGTGGGCGCGGTCACGGGTATCTACGCTGGGCGGCGGCGGCAGATGAATCTGGAGCAGTGGGCGGTGGCAGGCCGCGGTTTTGGCCTGGTTTTCGTCTGCCTGTTGATGGCGGGCGAAATCTACACCACGTTCGCTTTTCTGGGGGCGAGCGGATGGGCTTATTCGAAGGGTGGGCCGACGCTTTACATCCTTGCCTACCTGGTCTTGGCTTATGTCATCTCCTTTTTCATCCTACCGGACATATGGGAGGTAGGCCGCAAGTTCTCCCTGCATACCGAGTCTGACTTCTTCCAGCAATGTTACGGCAGCAAATACCTCGCCTCACTGGTGGCGATTGTCGGGGTGCTCTTTATCGTCCCCTATTTGCAGTTGCAACTGACAGGTCTGGGCATCATCGTGGAGGTGGCGAGTTTCCAGTCGATCAGCCGCCCGCTGGCGATGCTGATTGCTTTCGTCATCGTGGCGGGATTCGTTTTTTCCAGCGGCATTCGGGCGGTCGCATGGGTCAGCGTCTTGAAGGATTCTCTGATGCTGATTGCTGCGTTCAGTATCGGCATAGGAATTCCATACCACTACTTCGGTGGAATCCGTCCCATGTTCGCGGCCCTGACCCAAACCAAAGCGGCGCACCTCACCATGCCGGGAAGCACCGCCAACATGGGGCACGCCTGGTTTGTCTCAACGGTTCTGCTCACGGCCTGCGGTTTTTACATGTGGCCGCATAGCTTCGGCTCTGTGTTTACGGCGAAGAGCGGTGACACGCTGCGCCGCAATGCCGTGATCATGCCGCTCTATGGGATCACCCTGCCGCTGCTCTTCTTTGTGGGGTTCACGGCGATTCTGGTGATCCCGGGGCTGAAGAATGGCGACCTTGCCCTTTTGACTCTGGTGCGGCAAACCTTCTCCCCGTGGTTTCTGGGCCTGGTTGGTGGCGCAGGGGCGCTGACCGCCATGGTTCCTGCGGCCGTCATGATCTTGTGCGCCGCCACTTTGTTCGCCAAGAATTTCTTCCGGCCGCTGTTCCGCCCTTCGATGAAGGATGACGACGTGGCCAGGCTGGCGAAGGTGATGGTGGTGGTGGTCACCGGCGTTGCTCTCTATTTCGCGATCTACAGTTCGACAACGCTGGTGGGTTTGCTGCTGCTGGCCTATGACGGAATCGCGCAGTTCTTTCCCGGCGTGATTTTCGGTCTCTACTGGAAACGCGCAACCTCGACGGGTGTGTTCGCCGGCATTGTGGTGGGAGTCGGTTTGGTGTTGGTTTTGGTACTCAGCAAACGCGATCCATTTCTCGGCCTGAATGCCGGTTTTGCGGCGCTGTGTGTGAACGTAGCGGTCACCGTGGTTGCAAGCCTGTGCACCCCGGCGCAACAGAATCGGCTCGAAGGGCGGGCCGTGTCGATGTGAGGGGTTGGGAGGCAGCCAGCCTAAATGCGGGTCTCAAGAAGCCATGTTGCAACTGGTGCCGCCGCTACGCGGCTGGCTCGAAGCGGTATTCGGCGGTGTTGCTCCATCACAGATTTGCGAAGAAAGCTGCGGCACAGTTTCCAGAGCCCACTCTAGCCTGTAGCTTTGCGATGCGCGCAAGCGACAACCTACACAACCGGGCACTAGATGTGAAGGTGGTGCATGACGGCGCAGCTAAGGTGGCCGAGCACAAACCAGAAGATTGCTTCGAGAACGCGCTTGAGTTTGGGTGACATGGCGAACATCATGCCACAAGCCGGACCCCAGCGACCCCTGTGGGAAAGAGAAATCTACAAACGTGTCACATCGGTTTTCTGCTCGTCCACGGTGGTGCAAATCGGTGGAAGCGCCGGGCTTCAGCCCGGCGAAATATCGACTTTCTCAATGATCGGGCTTCAGCCCTGGTTTCGTAGCCGGGCTGAAAGCCCGACTGCCCCAGCGTGACTTGCCGCCGGGCTGAAGCCCGGCGCTTCCACCGTTAGTCGGCTCGCATTCTAGACGTGGTGTAGCGCAACGGCCGCTTTGGTTCGGCAGCGTCGCCGTGTTACGGTTGTTCTTTCCACCAAATCCTATGTTCACCAACGATCTGTTGCAGGACAAACGCATTCTGATTACGGGCGGCGGCACGGGTATCGGCCGCGCCATGGCCGAGCGCTTTCTCCAACTCGGCGCAACCGTTTTCATCTGCGGACGGCGCGTTGAGGTGGTGCAGAAGACGGCCGCGGAACTCTCGGCCTCCACCGGTGGAACCATCGAGGGCTTTTCCTGTGACGTGCGCTATCCCGAGGATGTCGAGGCACTCATCGAGCAACTGTGGGCGAAGGCCCCGCTCGATGTGCTGGTGAACAATGCAGCGGGAAATTTTCTGGCACGCACCGAGGAGCTTTCGTCGCACGCCTTCGACGCCGTCATCGGCATCGTGCTCAAGGGCACCATCAACATGACTATGGCCTGCGGGCGCCGCTGGCTGGCCGGCAAACATAAAGGTGTGGTGCTCAGCATTGCGACCACCTACGCGGACACTGGCTCGGCTTATGTTGTGCCGAGCGCGGTGGCCAAGGCGGGCGTGGCCGCGCTGATGCGCAGCCTGGCGGTGGAGTGGGGCGGACGGGGGATTCGCTTTGTCGCCATCGCCCCGGGCGCGATTCGCACCGAGGGCGCGTTCTCGCGGTTGCTGCCCACGCCGGAGTTGGAGAGAGAAGCTGCTGGAGCACAATCCTCTGCATCGCTTCGGAACGCTGGAAGAGATTGCCAACCTGGGCGCGTTTCTCATCAGCGATCAGGCAGGCTACATCAACGGCGAAATGGTGTACATGGACGGCGGCGAGATGCTGGCAGGCGCCAGTACCTTCAGCCTGATCGGACGCCGGATGCCCGATGCGGCATGGGAGGTGATGAAGCCGAAGAAGAAGTAGCCAGCAGTCAGTTGTCAGTTCCGGCCGAACGGCGCGCAGTGGCGTCATTTGCGTTAGCCGCGGGTGTCATCCTGCGGTTAGCATCGCCATTTGATCAGGAACGGATCGGCAGGAGCCAACCTCAAGAGCCCGATAGGGCGCCATTTGTGTTAGCCGTGGGCGTGAGCCCGCGGTAGGCATGTCTCAACGAATGCGAGCCGCTGAGCGGCGGCACCTGATCAGCCCAACACGAAGTCCCGTTCGTATTTCACGCCAGCTTTGTCGAGCAACGACAGATATTCATGATCAAACGTGCGCTGTCGATGGTGCTCTGTTTGATTTGCAATATACCTCTTCACTGTATTGATCTGCGAGGGGCTCACGCTGATTGCGGAGTAGCCATCCTGCCAGCTAAAGCCCGGGACCTGTGTCTTCATAAAGCGCGAGGAATTGGCCTTGAGGTCGCGGATGATGTCAACCAGGTTGTGTCCCGGCGGAAGCGAGAGCAGGATGTGCACATGATTGTTTGTCCCGCCGACCGTCAGCAGATCGAACCCACAGTTTCGCGCGATTCCGCGAAGATAGGCCCACAGAGGTTCCGGCTCGCGAATGAGTTGCGCCCGCCCCTTAGTAGCGAAGACGACATGGACGAAGTTCAGGACGTAAGAACGTGACATATCTTTGTGCCGCCGCTCCGCGGCTCATCTTATCTCGAATGCTGACCGCGGGCTTATGCCCACGGCTAAAACAAATGTCGCCCTCTCGGGCTCGCGAGATTGGCTCGGGTGATCCTTCGCTTTAGATCAAATCCCAATGCCGACTGCGGGCTGACGCCTACGGCTAAAACAAATGACGCCCTATCGGGCTTTCTTAACCTCCGTATTCGCAGCTCGAATCGGTGTCACCCACAAATCCGGACCTCAAAATTGGGCCCCCCAGCCAAGCCAGTTGCCAATTGCCGATCTGGCGACCGACAACTGGCAACTGGCTACTGACCACTAGTTCAACACGTGAATGTTCTTCTTCTCGCACATCTCCTTCAGCACTTTAGGCCATACGGTGACGCTGACTTCGCCGAGGTGCGCTTTGCGCAGCAGCAGCATCAACGTCCGCGACTGCCCGATGCCGCCACCGATGCTGAGCGGAATCTGGTGATTCACGATCGCCTGGTGGTAGGGGAACTTCAGGAAGTCCAACTGTCCGGTCAGCTCCAGTTGCTTCTTGAGCGATTCGGCGTTCACCCGAATGCCCATTGAGGTCAGCTCGTGCCGCCGATGGGTCACCGGGTTCCAAACCAGGATGTCGCCATTGAGCCCGTGGCGAACGTGGCCATCATCGGCCTTGGTCTCGGTCACCCAGTCGTCGTAATCGGCAGCGCGCATTTCGTGGGGGTAGCCATCCTTTAACGTCCAACCAATTCCAATGATGAAAACGGCGGGATATTTTTGCAGGATTGCGGTTTCGCGCTGCTTGCGCGGCAGTTCGGGATACATGTCAAGAATCTCTTCGGCATGCAGGAAGGTGAGCTGCTCGGGCAGGTTGGGATAACGCGGGTCACGCAGTTGCGGGAAGATGTCCTGCACGTGCCGCTCGGCGCCGACGATGACCTTCCAGATCTTGCTGACCACTCCTTTCAGGAAGCTCAGGTTGCGCTGGTCGGGGGTGATGACGCGCTCCCAGTCCCACTGGTCCACGTAAGCGCTGTGGTCGTGGTCGAGGAAGTAGTCCTTGCGCACGGCGCGCATGTCGGTGCAGATGCCTTCGCCGGGCTGGCAGTCGAACTGCTTCAGTGCCAGCCGCTTCCATTTAGTGGCGGCCTGCACGACCTGGGCATTGATGGGGTGTATCTCGCGATCGTTGGAGATGTGGAACTGGATCGGAGTGCGCGATCCGTCGCGGTCGAGATAGTCGTTTACCCCGCTCTCCTCGTCAACGATAAGGGGGACGGTGACCATCTGCAGGTTCAATTCGTGACAGAGGTTTTCTTCGATGTAGTTCTTTGCCTCGAAGATCGCCCTCTGCGTTTCTTTGGGTGACAGCAGCGAGCTGTAATCCGCCGGAAGGACTTTCTCCAGCTGTGTGTAGTCGCCAATTCCGGGGCCAGCCAGGTCCGCTTTCTTGTCAGCCATGTGGTTGTTCTCCTTAGTTTGCGGTCGACGCGCCGGCAGAGATCGTCTGTCGGAAATGCGAATCCGGGAGCGCACGTCGCCACCCTCATGAGAGCACCGGCGGCAGCCCGCAGGCAGTAACGTGCGTCACCAAGCCGTGTGCGATTGCGCGGGGGACGGCGGGCCCGCGGCACGCACCGCTTTTGCGCGTGTTGGTGTGTAAAACGGGTATAGTGTTAGGCGCGCAAGGCCCCGGGGCAGGTAATCGGGTTTCCAGGGTCCCGCCGTTCCCGTTGCGCGAAGCCCGTCCGAGTCAAGAGGAGAACGAATGAAGGCACCCACGGCGTCTGAGGAGAAGGAATCCACGCTGCTGACCAGCTACGATCTTCATCTGTTCAACGAAGGCAACCACAACCGGCTGTTCGAGAAGTTCGGCGCGCACCTGACCGAGGTTGACGGAAAGCAGGGCACCTACTTCGCGGTCTGGGCGCCGGACGCCGAGCGCATCTCCGTGGTCGGGGACTTCAACGGGTGGAATGCCGACTCGCATCCCATGAATCCGCGCGGCAGCTCTGGTGTGTGGGAGGCTTTCATTTCGGGAGTGGGCAAAGGCGAAACCTACAAGTACCACATCCGTTCGCGCTATCACATGTACGAGGTGAGCAAGGCCGACCCTTACGGCTTCTACAACGAAGTTCCGCCGCGAACGGCGTCCATCGTATGGGACCTGGAATACGAATGGCACGATGCCGAGTGGATGCGCACCCGCCATGAGCGCAACAAGTTCGACGCGCCCATTTCGATTTACGAAGTGCATCTGGGCTCGTGGATGCGCGTGCCCGAGGAAGGCAACCGCTCGCTGAGCTATCGCGAGCTGGCGCCCAAGCTTGCCGACTACGTGAACGACATGGGCTTCACGCACGTCGAGTTCATGCCGGTGATGGAGCATCCGTTCTTTGGCTCGTGGGGCTACCAGGTTACCGGCTACTACGCGCCCAGCGCCCGCTTCGGCACGCCGCAGGATTTCATGTACCTGATGGACTACCTGCACCAGCGCGGGATCGGCGTGTATCTTGACTGGGTGCCGTCGCACTTTCCCAACGATGAGCACGGGCTGGCTTACTTCGACGGCACGCATCTTTACGAGCACGCCGATCCGCGCCAGGGCTTTCATCCGGATTGGAAGTCGGCCATCTTCAACTACAATCGCAACGAAGTTCGCGGCTTCCTGCTGAGCAACGCGATCTTCTGGCTCGACCGCTACCACGCCGACGGCCTGCGCATGGATGCCATCGCGTCCATGCTGTATCTTGACTACTCGCGCAAGCAGGGCGAGTGGATTCCCAACCAGTACGGGGGCCGCGAAAACCTGGCCGCCGTGTCGTTCCTGCGGCAGTTGAATCAGGACGCCTACCAGGAGTTTCCCGACATCCAGACCATTGCGGAGGAATCCACGGCATGGCCGATGGTGTCGCGGCCAACCTACATCGGCGGGCTCGGCTTCGGCATGAAGTGGGACATGGGATGGATGCACGACTCCCTGCTCTACTTCACGAAGAATCCCATTCACCGCAAGTACCATCACAACAAGCTGACCTTCCGCGGGCTGTACGCCTTCACCGAGAATTTCGTGCTTCCGCTTTCGCACGACGAGGTGGTGCACGGCAAGGGATCGCTGATCGCCAAGATGGCGGGCGACGAATGGCAGAAGTTTGCCAACCTGCGTCTGCTGTTCGGCTACATGTTCACCCAGCCGGCCAAGAAGCTGCTGTTCATGGGCGGCGAATTCGGGCAGTGGGCCGAGTGGAACCACGACGGCAGCATTGACTGGCACGTGCTCGAGTTCGCCTTCCACCAGGGAGCGCAGCGCTGGGTGCGCGACTTGAACACGTTTTACCGCGGCGAGCCCGCGCTGTACGAGACCGACTTCATCCCCGACGGCTGGCGATGGATCGACGCCGACGACTCCGACGACAGCGTGCTCACCTACATGCGTCTCCGCAAAGACCAGACCGATCCCGTCGTGGTGGCCTGTAACTTCACTCCCGTGCCGCGGCTGGGATACCGCGTCGGTGTTCCGCACGAGGGATACTGGCGTGAAGTGCTGAACAGCAATGCCGCGATTTACGGTGGCACCGACCAGGGGAATCATGGCGGCATGGCGAGTGATCCGATCGCCTGCCACGGGCAAGAACATTCCCTGCTGCTCGATCTCCCGCCGCTGGCGATGGTGGTGTTCAAGCAGTAAGTGCGAATTCTCCCCGGTTGCGATGATGCCTCGCCCATTCTTGCTGGCGGCAATGTTCGTGGCGCTCCTCGTCAATGTTGCCGCGCTTGCGCAGGACAACTACGAAATCCAGGTCTACGGGTCGGAGACCGTCCCGCCCAAAACGACCATGCTGGAGTTGCACAGCAACTTCATCTTCCAGGGATCGAAGACCACCGAGGACGGCGTTCTGCCGACCGAACATGCGCTGCACGAGACGGTCGAGATTACGCAGGGCTTCACGCCCTGGTTCGAGACCGGTTTCTATATCTTTACAACCGTGCCCAACGGTCAGGGCTGGAAGTGGGTGGGGGACCACATCCGGCCGCGAGTACGTGTGCCGCCAAGCTGGCACTGGCCGGTCGGCGTCAGCTTGTCCACCGAGTTTGGGTACGCGCGACCGATCTATTCGAGCTCCGTTTGGAGTCTTGAGATCAGGCCGATCGTTGACCAGCAGAAGGGCCGCCTGTACTGGTCCATCAATCCCGCACTGGAGAAGGCCTTGACCGGCCCCGAGTCCCGGCGAGGATGGGAGTTCTCGCCCGACGCCAAGATCTCGTGGAACTTCACCAAGGTCGTGGCTTTCGGCCTGGAGTACTACAGCGGCTTCGGGCCGGTAGGAGGAGTCGATCCCTTTCCTTATCAGGCACAGCAGTTTATTCCGGCCTTCGATCTGGATGTCTCGCCCAAGTGGGAGATCAACTTCGGTCTCGGGGTTGGCGTAACGCGGGTCACCGACCATATGCTGTTTAAGGCGATCATTGGCCGGCGCTTCGATTGGGGCAAGCCGCATCCGCCTGCGAAACAGGAAGACCCGCAGCCGTGATCTCAATTACATGTCGCATTCGCAAGGAGGAGCACTGTGAAGGTTGCATTTATCGGACTGGGCAACATGGGAAGCCACATGGCGCGGCACTTGTTAGCGTGCCGGACATGACGTGACGCTGTGGAATCGCACGCTCTCCAAAGCAGAGGAGCTGCGCTCGCAAGGGGCGAAGGTCGCGAAGTCGCCGGGCGAAGTCGGCGAAAGACGCCGAAGCCGTCATCACCATGCTGGCGGACGACCCTGCGGTCGAGTCGGCGGTGCTTCATCCCGGCGGCGCGCTGGAGAGCTTGCCGCCAAGACGCGGCGCACATTTCCATGAGCACCATCAGCGTGGCGCTCTCCCGGAAGCTGGCGGAAGAGCACGCCAGGCGCGGGCACAAGTACATTGCCGCTCCGGTGTTTGGGAGGCCGGAGGCGGCAGAAGCCGGTAAGCTGTTCATCGTGGCCGCCGGTGACAAGGACGCGGTGGAGCGCCACCGGCCGCTGCTGGAAGCGCTTGGCCAGCGGGTGTTTGTCATGGGCGACAAGCCGGAGATGGCCAACGTGGTAAAGCTGAGCGGCAATTTCCTGATCGCGTCGGTGATCGAATCTTTGGGAGAAGCGATTGCGCTGACGCGAAAGTACGGAATTGATCCGCACCAGTACGTGGAGTTCCTCACCAACAGCCTGTTTGCCGCGCCCGTCTACAAGACCTATGGCAATCTCATCGCCGACGAAAAATATCAGCCGGCGGGATTCAAGATGCGATTGGGACTCAAGGACATGAAGCTTGCGCTGGCGGCGGCGGAATCTGCGGATGCGCCGCTGCCGGTGGCCAGCATGATCCGCGACCACATGCTGACCGCCATCGCGCGCGGCATGGAGGACATGGACTGGAGCGCGACGGCGAAACTGGCGGCGGAGAACGCCGGACTGAAGTAGTGTGTGAGTGACTTGTGTCGTCCCTAGAGGAGCTTCTGTCGTATGCGCTTTCGGGGGCTTTCCGTCCCCGCCTAATCCAGGGCAGCGACAACCGCCGAGGCGCTCATGTCCTGCCAACAAGATATCATTTAACGTAGTAGTATCTATTGCATGTCTTTCCCGCAATTCCGACCGGTCGCAGGAACGCCTTTCGCTCGTTACCTATGTCAAGCTGATGCGCGCCGCCAACGCTGCCCGCAGCTTTGCCTCGCGAAGTTTGGCCGGGACGAAGTTGACGCTCACCCAGTTCGCGGTCCTGGAAGCACTTTACCACCTGGGCCCGATGTCGCTCTCCGACATCGCGCAGAAAGTCCTTACCACCGGCGGAAACCTGACGATGGTGGTCGGCAACCTGGAAAAGCAGGGTCTGGCGAGGCGGCAGCGATCTCCCGAAGACCGGCGGGTACTGATCGTAGTGCTGACCGCCAAAGGCAAGGCGTTGATAAGGCAGATCTTTCCACGGCACGCCGCCGCGATTGTCGAATTTCTCAACGTGCTGAGCCCTGAGGAGCAAGTGCAACTGGGCGATCTCTGCCGGAAACTGGGCGCACAGGAAATGGGATAGCTTAGTTGCTGAGGATGACAAATGGCTTAGAAGGGCCTCTGAATCTTTCTTTAACGTTAAAGCATCTTATGGAGTGGATTCAGGAGGGCGCATGATTACCATCAGGCCATCAGAGGAGCGCGGCCATGCCAACCACGGCTGGCTCGACACCTACTACACTTTTTCATTTTCGGACTATTACGATCCGAAGCACATGGGCTTTCGCGACCTGCGCGTCATCAACGAGGACCGGGTCAGCGCGGGCAAGGGCTTTGGAATGCATCCCCATCGCGACATGGAGATCCTCACCTACATCATTGAAGGCGAGTTGAGCCATCGCGACAGCATGGGACGCGGCGCCACCATCAAGCAGAACGACGTGCAGCGTATGTCGGCCGGCACGGGCGTGATGCACAGCGAGGTCAACCAGTCGAAGGCAGCCGGTGCATTTGTTGCAGATCTGGCTCCTGCCCGAGGCCGAGGGTCTGAAGCCCAGCTACGAGGACCGCACGTTTACGGCGGCAGAAAAACTGAATCAGTTGCGGCTGATCGCTTCGCATGATGGGCGAGAGGGATCAACGACGATCAATCAGGACGCAAGCGTGTACGCTTCGCTGCTCGACAGCGGCAAGTCGCTGGAACTTGCGTTGCGGCGCGGCCGTCATGCCTGGGTGCAGTTGGTGCGCGGAGAACTTGACATCAACGGAACGAAGTTGATGAAGGGCGACGGCGCGGCCATCACCGCAGAATCCGAACTGCGACTGACTAGCGCGAGCGGCAACGGTCAGGCTGAATTCCTGCTCTTTGATCTGGCGTGATCTGCACGGGAACGACGCCACCACGAAGGCGGAGGCGCTTTTGCTCGTAAGGGCCACTACGCATCCCGACGTTGGTGGCGTTTCGGTCTCCTTTGAAACTTTACAGCTTGCTGACGTAGTCATGAACGCGGAAACCGCATAAAGAAATGCTGGAACTTTGTCCCAGTAAGGTATAATACATGTGCGTTTGTACGAACGGCGCGTCTAGCAGCCATCCCTCTCTATATGTCGAGCGATTTCTGCCGGTAACCTTCCGATCTTTCAGCGCAACATCAACAACAAGGATATTCAAAGAAACAAATGGAACAAGGAACAGTAAAGTGGTTTAACGATGCCAAGGGTTTTGGCTTTATTTCACGGCAGAACGGCGAAGATGTCTTCGTTCATTTCTCGGCCATCCAGTCGAACGGCTTCCGTTCGTTGCAGGAAGGCCAGGCGGTCAGCTTCGAAGTGAAGCGCGGCGCCAAGGGATGGCAGGCTGAGAACGTTCAGGTCCTGTAAATTCGATTCAGCAAGGGAGGGCGGCGTATTGCTGCCCTCTTTGTTTCACGCACCAGCAGTCAACTGAGTCTTTGGTCGTAAATAACCCAACCCAGGCCGGGTACGCATGGATGTTTGGCTTGCCAGCCGGCCCCACCCGAAAGGCGAGGAGCTATGAAGAACATCTACGTTGGGAACTTAACCTTCGACGCGACTGAAGACCAGGTGCGCTCGTTGTTTGAGGCCTATGGCCCGGTCGAAAAGGTCAGCATTATCACCGATCGCGACAGCGGGCAGCCGCGCGGGTTCGCCTTCGTTGAAATGAACGATGACGAGTCGGCACTGAAAGCCATGGAAGCCCTGAATGGAACCAACCTCGGGGGCCGCAACTTGACGGTCAACGAAGCGCGTCCGAAGGCCGACCGGCCTCGCCGTGAAGGCGGTGGTGGCGGCGGACGTGGTGGCTATGGGCGCGGCGGCGGAGGCGGCGGAGGCCGTGGCCGCTCGGGAGGCGGCGGTGGTGGCGGTTGGGGACGCTACTAGCGTCTCGCCCCTAAGAACTTGATGGGCGCGGGCCCGTGATATTTGGCCGGAGCTAATCGTCTGATGACGGGCTCCGGCTTTCGTTTTTGCGGGCAAACATGCCGTGCTCGACCACGGACTTCTGGTACGCTGTAGCGGCGCGAGCCTCCTTGATGAGCGAGCCATCCAGCAATGCAATCGAGTTTGCCAACGTGACCTTCCGGGTTTCGGACGACAGGACGCTGCTGTCCGGCGTGAGCTTCTCCGTGCGCCGAGGTGAGACGCTGATGTTGCTGGGCCGCAGCGGGTCCGGAAAAACCACCTGCCTCAAGATGATCAACCGGCTCTATGCGCCGAGCGCGGGCGAAGTTCGCGTGGATGGAACGCCGGTGACGCAGTGGAACGTGATCAAATTGCGGCGGCGAATCGGCTACGCCATTCAGGATGTCGGGTTGTTTCCGCATTATTCCGTCCGCGAAAATGTGGCGCTGGTGCCCCGTCTGGAGCGGTGGGAATCCGACAGAATCGACGCGCGCGTGGAAGAGGTGCTAACTCTGGTGGGATTGCCGGCAGGGGAATTTGCTGCGCGCTATCCCCATCAGCTTTCCGGTGGACAGCGGCAACGGGTGGGGCTGGCGCGGGCCCTGGCGGCCGAACCGCCGATTCTCCTCATGGATGAGCCCTTCGGAGCGCTCGACCCCATCACCAGATCCGAGATCCAGATGGAATTCAAGAAGCTCCAGCAAAAACTGGGCAAGACCGTCGTCTTCGTGACCCACGACGTCAGCGAGGCCCTGCTGCTGGGCAGCCGCATTGGACTAATGGAGGAAGGCAGGTTGCGCGGGATCTACAGCAGCCGCGAATTCCTGCAGGCGGCGGATGATTCGGTGAAGGCGTATGTGGATGTCTTCCGGGCGGGACAACAAATGTTTCAACATTGAAGAGTTTAACGCTTGAATTTCCTACTGACCCATAAACGCGAAGTCGCAATTCTGACCGCTGAGCATCTGTGGCTGGTCGGCATTTCCATGCTGCTGGCCATCGCGATCGGCGTTCCGCTGGGGATAATTCTGACGCGCAGGCCGCGATGGAAGGCACTGGTGCTCGGCAGCACCAATGTCGTACAGACGATTCCCAGCCTCGCGCTCTTTGGTTTGCTGCTGCCGCTGCCGTGGCTGGGCGCGCGCGCCGACCGTCTGGCGATCGTCGCCCTGGCGCTTTACGCATTGCTACCGGTGGTCCGCAACACCTATGTTGGAATTGCCGGCATCAGCGCGCCGGTGCGGGAAGCAGCCATCGCGATGGGTCTCACTTCTTCCCAGCTCTTGTGGCGCGTTGAGCTGCCGCTGGCGATGCCAGTGCTGTTATCCGGAATTCGTGTAGCCGCAGTGATCACCATCGGAGTTGCAACCATTGCGGCCGCAATTGGCGCCGGAGGACTGGGCGAGTTCATCTTCCGCGGCATTGCGATGGTGGACAACGGCGTCATTCTCGCAGGTGCGATTCCGGCTGCGTTGATGGCGCTGGCGGCTGACCTCAGCCTGAGCGGAGTTGAGAAGCTGCTGGTGCACAGGATCCACTGATATGGATCGCCGCGGTTTTCTCTCCGGACTGTTGCTCTTCTGCTCAGCGTGCGCGAACCGCGCGCGCAGCATCACCGTCGGCTCGAAGAACTTCACCGAGCAGCTTGTTCTGGGCGAACTGTTGGCGCAGTACTTGCAGAGCGTTTGCCGCACTGCGGTCGATCGGCGCTTCTACCTTGCTGGCACCTACATTTGCCAGCAGGCGCTGCTGGCCGGCCGCATCGACGTGTACGTCGAGTACACGGGAACGGCATTAGCAGCGATTCTGAAGCAGAACGCTTCGGGGGACTCGCAGGCGGTGTACGAGCAGGTGAAAGCAGACTATCGCCGCAAGTTTGGTCTCGATGTCATGCCGCCGCTCGGCTTCAACAACAGCTTTGCCATGGTCATGCGCGGTGACGACTCGCGCCGGCTGGGCGTAAGCACGCTGTCGCAGCTGGCGAGGGTTGCGCCGCAGATGCGTCTTGGGGTGGGATACGAATTCCTTGAGCGACAGGACGGCTACCAGGGACTGGTCAGTACCTACGGGCTGAAGTTCGCGGAAGCGCCGCGGGTGATGGACCTCGGGCTGCTTTATCGCGCATTGCAGAACAAGTCGGTGGACGTGGTCGCCGGAAGCAATACGGATGGACTGATCGCGGCGCTTGGACTTGTTGTGCTGGAGGATGACAAACATTATTTTCCGCCTTACGATGCGGTGCCGATCGTGCGTCCGCAGCTTCTTGAAGAATATTCACAGACGCAAGCCGCTTTCGGGCGGTTGGCTGGCCGCATCACGGCTGACGACATGCGAAAGATGAACTACGCGGTGGACGGCGAGAAGAAAGACGCAGCGGTCGTAGCGAGACGGTTCCTGCTGGGGCAGCACCTGATCTAGCGCGCGATGCTGGGACGTGGAAGCAGCGAATGCCTCTCATTGGATCAAAGGCTAACATGCCCTTCTCACTGGTGCGCGCAGCGAATAATCTGATGCGGACGACTTTTCTCCATAGAATCGCAACAGCGCTTTAGCCTACGTACGCTTGCCGGAGCACAGAATACTGCAGGTCGCTTTGACTACGACTCCACAACCACGGCCCAATCGCAGCCCACTTTCTGGGGTTCGCTCCGCGAGGCGCTTCGCGGTTCGCACCAGGACTTCACGACCGGAAGCCTGAACCGCGCCATCTTCCTGCTGGCCGTGCCGATGGTCCTGGAAATGGTCCTGGAGTCGCTGTTCGCGGTGGTGGACGTCTTCTGGGTGGCACATCTTGGGGCCGACGCTGTGGCCACCGTCGGGCTGACGGAATCAATGCTGAGCCTGGTCTTCGCCGTCGCGATGGGATTGAGCCTCTCCACCACGGCCATGGTCGCGCGCCGCATCGGAGAGAAGGACCCGGCGGACGCCGCCGTTGCTGCAGTGCAGGCAATCATTCTCGGACTTGCGATTTCGCTCGCCATCGGCGTTCCGTGCTTCCTGTTTGCGCCCCGCCTATTGCGGCTGATGGGCGCAACGCCCGAGATCGTCTCGTTGGGTAGCAATTACGCCAGGATTGCGCTCGGAGGCAGCGGCGTTGTCCTCATGCTCTTTCTCAACAACGCCATCTTCCGCGGCGCTGGCGATGCCGCCATCGCCATGCGTCTGCTCTGGGTCTCGAACATCATCAACCTGGCGCTTGATCCGTGTCTGATCTTCGGACTCGGTCCGTTTCCTCGCTTAGGCGTGACCGGAGCGGCGGTCGCGACCTTGACCGGCCGTAGCATCGGAATGGTCTATCAGTTCTATCGGCTGCTGCGCGGGACCGAGCGCATTCGCATTCTTCGGCAGCAGATTCGCGCGAACCTGCCGGTTTTGCTGAGGCTGGCTCGCGTGTCAACTACCGGAATCCTGCAGTTTGCCATCGCGCACACCAGTTGGATCGGCCTGGTTCGCATCGTCAGCACATTCGGGGCCGCGGCGCTCGCCGGCTACACCATCGCCATTCGCGTGGTGATCTTTGTCCTGTTGCCATCGTGGGGCTTGAGCAATGCCGCTGCTACGCTGGTCGGACAAAATCTCGGCGCCAAACAGCCGGAACGCGCCGAAAAGTCTGTCTGGAGGACGGGCATCTACAACATGCTGTTCCTTGGAGTAATCGGCGTGTTCTTCGTGTTTTTCGCTGAGCCAATCGTGCGCGGCTTTACGTCGGACCCGGAAGTGGTGCGGTTGGGCGCGTCGTGTCTGCGCATTATCAGCTACGGCAATATCGGATATGCGTATCTGATGGTGACGTTGCAGGCGTTCAACGGAGCGGGCGACACGGTGACTCCAACCATCGTGTATTTCTTTGGCTTCTGGATGCTGGAAATCCCGTTGGCTTACTGGCTGGCGATTCCGGCCGGCTTGCGGTCCAACGGCGTTTACATTGCGATCGTGATTGCCGAAGGGTCAATCGCCGTCGCCAGCATTCTATTATTCAAGCGCGGCCGCTGGAAACAGCAGCAGATCTGATGTTGCCGGTCCGAAACCACCTCGCGTGGCCTCATGCGGCTGCCAACCATCGCGTTTCCGTACAATTGCAGGTTGACGTTTCTTGCAGCAGATAGTCCATGTACGGGCAGGAATGGGTTCGGTCCGCATACGTTTTTATGGCCAACATAACCCCTAACATCATGAACCTTTAAGCACTTTCGTGCGTATTACTCAGAGGCCACAGGAACAAACCAAAGCAGAGAACACCAACTGATGCATGCGTCAGTTTCAGGAGATAAGGAAATGTTCGTTTCGCGTTTCGTCGAAGTTGCGTTCCGGAAGGCAGTTTCACTGGCGTTCGTGAGTTTGCTTGTCACCGCGAGTTTTGCCCAAAATGCAGCGTCGCCGGGCGCTCAGCAGAGCATGCCGCCCCTGACTCCGATGCCGCAGGCGCCGGCGCCGCAGAACAACGCTCATCTGTATTCTGATCAGGACTACTCGAAGCCGCAATCTCCATTCCCTAACGTGCTGGCTCCGTACAGAGCGCAAAGGGTGCCTCCGCCAAACCTGATCAATTCTGCGCGAACCGACCAACTCTTCCGTGACGGCAAGATATATCTATCGATCAACGACGCGGTGGCGATGGCGCTGGAAAACAACCTGGATGTCGTTCTTCAACGTTACAATCTTTCGATCGCAGATACGGATTTATTGCTCACCAAATCTGGATCGTTCGCCCTTGGCGTTCCTCAGGGCGTGGTGCAGGGTACGCCTGGCGGACCATCTGCTGGAGGCACGGGTAGTGCTTCCACGGGAGCGAGTGGGACTGGCGCGGGCGGCACGCAGATCGGAGTTGGAGGAGCAGGTGCGGGCGCTGGGGGCCTAGTAGGGTCCACACTTGGCGGCGGTCCTCCGCTCAGCAGCTATGACCCGGTCATAACGGGGACCATCCAAGGCGAGCGCGCCGCTACTCCGGTGTCGAACGTTTTCTTCACCGGCGGCCTGCCGACCACCATACAAAATACGAATACCTATAACTTTGGCTACACGCAGGCGTTTGCCACCGGTACTACCGCCAACGTTACTTTTAACAACAACCGCATCACAACCAATGTGCCTTTCAACCTGGTGAATCCACAGATAGGGTCGGCCTTCAGGTTTCAGTTGACCCAGCACCTGCTGCAGGGCTTCGGCTTCGATCCCAATCTTCGTTGGATTCGCATCGCCCGCCTTTCTCGCGAGAACGGAGACGTCGTGTTTCGGCAGCAGATCATCGCGACCGTCTCGCAAGTCGAAAATATCTACTGGGACCTGGTGACGGCATACGAGGCAGTGAGGGTGAACGAGCGCGCTCTGCAGCTGGCCCAGAAGACCTTGTCTGACGACCAGGAGCAGGTCAGGATCGGCACCCTGGCGCCGATCACCTTGGCGCAGGCGCAAAGCGGAGTAGCAACCGCCCAGCAGAACCTCATTACTTCGCAAACCCAGCTCCAGCTTCAACAACTGCTCATGAAGAACGCCATTACCAAGAACATGGGCGACCCGATATTAGCGATTGCTCCTGTCATCCCGACCGACACGCTGCAAATCAGCGAGCCGCAAGAGGTGCGCCCGGTCGAGGACCTGATCCAGGAGGCTTTGCAGGCCCGTCCCGAGATCGCAACGGCGCGCATCAATCTGGCAAGAAACGAGATCTCGCGCAAGTCACTTAAGAATGCTCTGCGTCCCACGCTTGATGTGTATGCGTTTTATGGCGCTTCGTCGGTAGCCGGCGATCAGACGGGCCTCCTTCCTCCTTGCAACTTCGAGGGAGCGATTCCGGGGCAGAATTGCCTGGATCCAGGAACGATTCCTCGCAGCGGCTACCCTAATGCGTTTCATGACCTCTTTAACAGCACGGGTCCGGATAAAGGCGTCGGGGTCAACTTGAATATCGTTCTTCGCAATCGTGCCGCGCAGGCGGAACAAGTCCGCTCCGTGCTGGAATACCGGCAATCCCAGGTGGGCTTACAACAGCTCGAGAACCAAATCTCCATTGAAGTGAGGAACGCCCAGTTCTCGGTGCAGCAGGGCTACGCGGCCCTGCAAGCGGCCATAGCAGCGCGCGACTATGCGAAAGAGAGCCTGGTAGCGGAGCAGAAGAAGTTTGGTTATGGCGCTTCCACTCCGACGCTCGTCTTACAGGCGTCAAGCAACCTGACGCAAGCGGAATCGAACGTTCTTAACGCTGCTGCCAACTACGAAAAATCCAAGGTCCAACTGGATAAGTCCACCGCCGAAACGCTCGCCAAGCTGGGGATTGATATCGCTGATGCCGAGGCGGGCCAGGTGAAGCAATTGCCGACGGTGAAAGGGGTTGTCCCGGCAAACGTGCAGGAATTGACTTCGCCGATCGCGCCTTTCACGCCGCCACGGGGGCCTGCCGTGTCTCCACCAAGCACGCTACCGCCGGCCACCACGCCGCCTCCACAAAATCACTAACTAAACCTATGCATGCCGTTCGCGAGAGCGGCATGCTCATCCCGTTCAAGCGGGAATGCGAGAGCGCACTCGCTTCAAGGCTTCGAGAAACTGCTCGTTGTGCTCAGGCGTACCGACCGTGAGGCGGAACGCATCGGGCGCGCCCCAGCCGCCGCTCATGTGGCGCACAATGATTCCGTGCCCCTGCAATTTCTGGCACAGACTGCCAGCCTCATCGCCCACCCGGCAGAACAGGAAATTCGCCCACGTTGGCGTCACCTGAATTCCCGCCTCCGTGAGACCTTCCCTCAAGAGCTTTGCGCCCGCGGCATTTGCTTCGACGGCCCGCTGAATATGGTCGGTATCCGCTAGAGCGGCCAACGCTGCTGACTCGCCGATGGACGAGACCATGAATGCGGGCTTCATGCGCGCGAAATAGCCCATCAGCTCCGTTGGTCCCAATCCATAACCGACACGCAAACCCGCCAGCCCATGCGCCTTCGAGAAGGTGCGCAGCACGACAACCGGGCGACCCTGCCGCACATAGTCCAGCGCGTGCGAATAATCCAAACCGCGCTCGGCGGCGAAGTAGCTGGCGTAATCGCAGTAGGCCTCGTCGAGCACCGTGATGACATGCGACGGAAGGCGGTCGAGGAATCGGTCGATCGCCGTGGCATCCAAAACCGTGCCGGTCGGATTATTGGGGTTCGCGATGTAAACCACGCGGGTGCGAACATCCACGGCCTCGAGGATGCGCTCGAGATCGTACCCGTCGTGCAGCGTGGGCACTTCAATAAACTGCGCGCCGGTCGCTCGCGTAATAATCGGATAGGAAATGAACGACTGTTTGCTGGTGACGGCGTTGAGTCCGGGTCCTAGCAGGGTTCGCGCCAGAATGTCCAGAAATCCGGTCGACCCTGCTGTAACCAGCACCTGTTCCCGTTCGAGCTCGTGCAACTCCACAAGGCGCGCCGTAAGCTCAGTAACATTGTTGTCGGGGTAATAGTTCACCTCGGAGGCCGCCGCCTTGATCGCCTCAATCGCCAAAGGCGAAGGCCCAAAAGGATTTTCGTTCGAGGCCATCTTGATGCAACGCACGCCGCTCTCCAATTCCGCCTGTCGCACCGGCTTACCCGGCTTATAAGTGGTTAAGGTATGTACCCACGCCGGAACCAGCTTGCCAAAATCCGTCATTCTCTCTCCAGTGTCGCACCATATCCCAATCCATTCGCCGTGTCATTTTGCACTGTCATTCTGAGCGCAGGCGGCCCGATTTTGGCCGCCGGAGTCGAAGAACCCCTATACTGCGACTGAAGACGTCTCTTCCCGCACATTGTCATCCCGACCGAGGACTTTAGTCCGAGTGGAGAGACCTGCTTTTCTGTGCCGTGGTGATCACTCTCGCCCCCGCCGCACTCTTCATCTGCCCCACTTCCTTCGCCGTCAGAAACCGGAATTTTCCCGCTTCCACATCCAAATGCAGCGGACCATAGCGTACGCGCTTGATTTTTTCCACGTGATGCCCGATCTCTTCGAACATGCGGCGAATTTGCCGGTTGCGTCCCTCGACCAGCGTCACTTCATACCACGGATTCGCGGCCTCGCGCAGCAGCTTGATCTGCACAGGCGCCGTCCGTACCGGCGCAGAGCGCCGCCTCCGGGCCGTTTTGTTCAACTTGCCCTCTGGAACGCCGGGGTCCCCGCCAGGCGCCGCTTTTGCGTGTGGTGGGGCTTTGAGCCGTGAGCGCTCGGCTGGCAACTTGATGCCGCCGCGCAGCTTGTCAATCTCTGCATCCGAAGCCTTGCCGCTGATCTTTACCAGATACGTTTTGGGCACGTGCGAGGACGCGTGCATCAGTTTGTGCGCCAACTCGCCGTCATTGGTCAGCAGCAGCAGTCCCTCGCTGAGGTAATCGAGCCGTCCGACAGGATACACGCGCGCGCCAACTCCGCGCACCAGGTCCAGCACCGTCGGGCGTCTTTCGGGATCGCTGACCGTGGTGACATATCCCTTGGGTTTGTGGAGCACGACGTAAACGTGGCGCTCAGGTTCGCGCAGCGGCTTGCCATTGACCTTGATGTGATCGATCTCGGGGTCGGCCTTGGTGCCGAGCGTGGTCACAGTCTGCCCGTTCACCGACACCAGGCCGCGGGTGATAAGCTCTTCCGCCTTACGGCGCGACGCGATTCCGGCGGCCGCAATGATCTTCTGCAGGCGTTCAGCAGGCATAAGCACCTCTGTCGCTCTTCAATCTTCGCCGTTCGACTTACTTGCGCGCAAAATTGTCTGCCTTATGGCCACGTCGCACGAGTTCCGCGGCACAACCACAGCTACTTGGTCGCAGCCACTCTTTCAGAGTGGAGCTGTTGCAGGGCGTACACCTTGGCCTCGCCGCGTTGCAGGGCGGCGATACCCTCGCAGGCGGCGCGAGCCGCCGACAGCGTGGTGATGGTGGGAATGCGGGCCATGACGGCGGCGCGTCGGATGGCCTTCTCGTCAAACCAGGGCTCGACGCCGTGGGGCGTGTTGATGATCAACTGAATGCGTTCGCCCTTGATGAGGTCCACCACGTTGGGACGGCCTTCCTTCACCTTGTACACACGCTCGACGCGCAGACCAGCGCCTTCCAGCACCACCGCCGTGCCGTGGGTGGCAACTACGCTGAAGCCGAGTTCAACGAAGCGCTGCGCCAGCTCCGGCATGAAGGGCTTGTCACGATCGTTGGCGCTGATGAAGACGGTACCGGAGGTCGGCAGCATCTGACCGGCGGCGGTCTGCGCTTTGGCGAAGGCCTCGCCGAAGTTGTCGGCAACGCCCATGACCTCGCCGGTGGATTTCATCTCCGGACCCAGCACAGTATCCACGCCGGGGAACTTGCCCCAGGGAAAGACGGGCGACTTCACGAAGTAGAAATTTCCGGTGTCAAGGTCGGTACGGCGCTCGACATTCTCCGGCAGGAACTCGCGCAGCTTGCGACCGGTCATTAGACGGGCGGCAATCTTGGCCAATGGAATCCCGGTTGCCTTAGACACATACGGCACCGTGCGCGACGCGCGAGGGTTCACCTCGATGACATAAACCCGGTTGCGCTGGATGGCAAACTGCACATTCATCAGCCCTACAACCTTGAGCGCGCGCGCCAGCTGAAACGTGTATTCGCGGACGGTATTGAGCAGCGCGCGGGAAATGTCGACAGTCGGCAGCACACAAGATGAATCGCCGGAATGGATGCCGGCCTCTTCGATGTGCTGCATGATGCCGCCGATGACCACGTCCTCGCCATCGGAAAGGGCGTCCACATCGAGCTCGGTGGCCGACTCGAGGAAGTGGTCGATCAGCACCGGCCGCTCCTGCGAGTACTCAACCGCCTCCTTCATGTAGTGAATGACCGACTCGTCATCGTAGGCAATGACCATGGCGCGCCCGCCGAGCACGTACGAAGGCCGCACCAGCACGGGATAGCGGATGCGGTTGGCGTTGACCACAGCTTCCTCAACGCTGGCCGCGGTTGCGCCGCGCGGCTGAGGAATGGAAAGCTCTTCCAGCAGTTTGCCAAAGCGCTTGCGGTCTTCGGCGAGATCGATGCTCTCCGGCGAGGTACCGATGATGGGCACGCCCGCAGCCTTCAGCGGCAAAGCGAGGTTTAGCGGCGTCTGTCCGCCGAACTGCACGATCACGCCGATGGGAGCGCCGCTTTTAGCTTCGTGCTCGTACACCGCCATCACGTCTTCGTAGGTCAGCGGCTCGAAGTAGAGGCGGTCGCTGGTGTCGTAATCGGTCGAGACGGTCTCAGGATTGCAGTTGATCATGATCGTCTCGTAGCCGTCATCGCGCAGCGCGAAGGCGGCATGGCAGCAGCAGTAATCGAACTCAATTCCCTGCCCGATGCGGTTGGGACCGCTGCCCAGGATGATTACCTTCTTGCGGTCGGTCGGCGTGGCCTCGTCCTCCTCTTCGTAGGTCGAGTAGAGGTAGGGCGTGTAGCTTTCGAATTCAGCGGCGCAAGTGTCCACACGCTTGTACACCGGCTGAACACCGTGCTGGCCGCGGAGTTGGTGCATTTTTCCCGACGAGCCTTTGTCGCCGTTGAACCATGAAGCCGCCAGCCGCGCGTCAGAAAAGCCCATGCGCTTGAGATGTTGCAGGCGCTCGGCATCCACCTCGCCCTCGCCGAGCTTTGTCTGTTCTTCGGAGATTTCCTTAAGCTGGTGCAGGAACCAGGGATCGATGTTGGTCATCTGCGCGATCTCGCGCACGCTCATGCCCTGCGCCAAAGCGTAGCGAATGTAGGCCAGCCGCTCGGGGTTGGGCGTCACCAGTCGCTTGGTCAGGATGCGCGGCTCGATATCTTCCACGCCGGCACGCTTGCCCGTCTCCAGCGAGCGCACGCCCTTGAGCAGCGCCTGTTTGAAGGTGCGGCCGATAGACATGGCTTCCCCGACCGACTTCATCTGCGGGCCGAGTGCTTCGTCCGCGCCGGGAAACTTCTCGAACTGCCACTTGGGAATCTTGACAACGACATAGTCGAGTGTCGGCTCGAAGCAGGCGGGCGTCTTGCGCGTGATGTCGTTGGTGATTTCGTCGAGGGTGTATCCGACGGCGAGCTTGGCCGCGATCTTCGCGATCGGGAAGCCGGTTGCCTTCGAGGCCAGCGCCGAGGAGCGCGACACGCGCGGGTTCATCTCGATGACAACCATGCGTCCGTTGTGGGGATCGACGGCGAACTGAATGTTGGAGCCGCCGGTCTCCACACCGATCTCGCGAATGACGGCGATGGCGGCATCACGCATGGCTTGATACTCGCGATCCGTGAGCGTTTGCGCAGGCGCGACCGTGATCGAGTCGCCGGTGTGCACGCCCATGGGATCGAAGTTCTCGATGGAGCAGATGACGATGACGTTGTCGGCCAGGTCGCGCATCAGCTCCAGCTCGTACTCCTTCCAGCCGAGCACCGACTCTTCCAGCAGGACTTCATGCACCGGTGAAAGGTCTAGGCCGCGCGCCAGCAATTCCAGCAGCTCTTCGCGGTTGTACGCGATGCCGCCACCAGTGCCGCCGAGGGTGAACGACGGGCGCAGGACCACGGGGAATCCGATTTTGCTGCTGAAATCCAGGCCGTCTTTCAGATTGTTCACCAGCATCGATTTCGGCACGTCGAGACCGATGGCCGTCATCGCATCTTTGAACAGCAGGCGGTCTTCGGCCTTCTTGATGGCGCCCAATTGCGCGCCGATGAGCTGCACGTTGTATTTCTCGAGCACGCCGCCATCGGCCAACTCGACCGCAAGGTTCAGCGCGGTTTGCCCGCCGACCGTGGGCAGCAGCGCGAAGATACCCGGCCTGCCGCTGGCAGCCAACAGCTCAGCTTCCACGCGGATGATCTCTTCCAGATAGGTGCGGGTAAGCGGCTCGATGTAAGTGCGGTCGGCCATCTCAGGGTCGGTCATGATGGTCGCCGGGTTGGAATTGGCCAGCACGACCTCGTAGCCTTCGGACTTGAGAGCTTTGCAGGCCTGCGCGCCAGAGTAGTCGAACTCGGCCGACTGGCCGATGATGATCGGCCCGGAACCGATGATGAGCACTTTCGCGATGTCGTTGCGGCGTGGCATGGGTCAGGAACTCTTCTTGCACGCGATGGCTCGAGCCATCAGTGAATTAATGAAGCTTCCGAAGCTAAGTTCTGATGAAGGCTCGCGGTATTCGCCTGAAGGTCCAGTTTCACGGTTTGACATGAGAAAGCACGCAGAGTCGTATAGGCGCTCTCGGACGACCTTCGTCAGCAGGATTTCATAACGCTTTGCGTAGGAAGCATTCTTGAACTCTTCAAAAACCTCAAAATGTGGCTCTTGCGCCCGCACTGGACGCATCGACTCGGAAGCCTCCTCAAGCAACATTAGATAGCCAAGCCAAGGGCGGGACGAAGGCTTAAACGCACCCTCGCGATATGCCGCCCAAATGTCGGTTGCACTACCCAAGGCTTCCTCCGTCCTGTTGTTGTAGTTGTTTCCGAATGATCCGACCTGCGACTTAAACTCGATCGCCGCGATTAGGCAACCGTCAACGACGACGAGCAAGTCCCACTTCTTTTCAGGCCTAAACCACCCTGGAAGCTCCACGGATCGTTCAGTAAAAATTACCGGCTTGTCGATCCCACTTTCCTCCAGCAGATCGCGTATCACCGAAATGAAGCCGTTCATCTGCGCTCCCCCGGTTACCGCCGTACGAGAGCCCGCATCCCGCACGCCGCTCTTCTCGCCTTGTTTACCGGACTGAGTCTCACGAGTGGACCAAAATGCTCTGATTGCTGAGCGAAGGCGCTGATCTAGATTGGAGCTAAATTCCATTCTCGGCGTCCCCGTCAGCATCAATTTTGATCTTGTGAAACAAAGATAAAGTCTGTTGGCTTAATCGCTTTGTCGCTCCAGCGAGGTATTGTGGATCAATCTCGATTCCAATGCTGTTACGTCCCGCAAAGGCTGCTGCGACCGCGGTCGTTCCTGTTCCGAGGAACGGATCAAGGACGGTATCACCCACAAAGCTAAACATGCGAACCAGCCGATCGGCCAATTCGACTGGGTAGGGCGCAGGATGATGGCGCGTCGAGGCACCCGTAACCCCTGTCCATATTTGTTGAAACCAGGCTTTGTGATCTTCTGAGCCGATAATGCTTAGAATTCGCGTCGCAGGCTCCGGAGTCCTGTATCCGCCCGACTTTCTTTCCATGAGGATGAATTCGATATCGTTCTTGATTACCGCATTTGGTTCATACGGCTTCCCCAAGAATCCAGATCCTCCGTTCTCTACTTCATGGACAGCATTCGCAATTTTGTGCCAGATGATAGGCGCTAGATTATCGAAGCCAATCTTGCGACAGCTCTCTTGAATTGATGCATGCAGCGGCACGACTGTGTGACGACCGTCATTCTTTCTGCGAGACAGGCATACATCTCCAACGACACATACCAATCTCCCACCCGGCACCAGCGCCCGGTAACAAGACTGCCACACGCGATCCAATTCATCGATGAACTCTCCGTATCGAGAAATATGGCCCATCTGACCCGCAGTATCCCGGTATTCCTTGAGTGTCCAATACGGCGGCGACGTGAGCACCAAGTGGACGCTGTTGTCTGGCAGGTCCATGTCACGAGCGTCACCAAGGATGAGCCGATGTCTGGTAGGTATTCTCCTTACCGCTCTTCCAATAGCTGTTACCAGTTCCTCGTTTTTCGCAATTCGCGGAATCGCAGTTTGCAAATCATGGATGGGAGGCAACTCTGTAGGCAGAAATTCCTCAAACACTCCGCCACTCACTTTAGCCGTCAAGCTCAGAGTTGCTGCCCGAGAAGTCACTTCTTCCACTCCTCCATCATCTTCACAAAGTCCTTGAACAGGTAGTGCGAGTCGTGCGGGCCGGGTGCGGCCTCGGGGTGGTACTGCACGCTGAACAGAGGCAGAGAGCGGTGACGCAGGCCTTCGAGCGTGTTGTCGTTGAGGTCGATGTGCGTCAGTTCTACTTCGCTCTGCTTCAGCGAGTCGGGATCGACCGCAAAATTATGGTTATGGGCGGTGATCTCGACCTTGCCCGTCGCCATCTGCTTTACCGGATGGTTGCCGCCGTGATGCCCAAACTTCAGTTTGTAAGTCTTGCCGCCCAGCGCGAGGCCGACCAACTGATGGCCGAGGCAGATGCCGAAGATCGGCACCCGGCCCATCATCTGGCGGATGCTGTCTTGCGCATACGTCACCGGCTCGGGATCGCCGGGACCGTTCGACAGGAAAACTCCGTCCGGCTTCAGCGCAAGCACGTCTTCTGCGCTGGTCGTCGCCGGTACGACCGTCACGCGGCAGCACTCGCCCACCAGACGCCGCAGGATGTTGTGCTTGATTCCGTAATCGTAGGCGACCACGTGATGGTTCGGCGGAGCGTCCTTTACACCTACTACTTCCGTTGGCACGTGCGAGCGTACGCCTTCATCCCACTCATATACGCTGCGGGTGGTCACTTCCTTCGCCAGATCGGTGCCGTCCATCTTGGGGATAGAGCGCGCCTTGGCGATCAGCTTTTCGGTGTCGGTCTCCAGCATCGAGATCACGCCGCGCATGACGCCATTCGTTCGCAGGTGCCGCACCAGGGCGCGGGTGTCGATTTCAGCGAGAACTGGAATCTTGTAGCGCTCCAGATACTCTTCCGCAACCTCCTGCGAGCGCCAGTTGGAGCTGACGCGGGAAAACTCGCGCACAATCAGCCCTTCAATGTAGGGGCGGACGGCCTCGTTGTCGTCGGGGTTGGTGCCGTAGTTGCCGATTTCGGGGTTGGTGAGAACTACGATCTGCCCGGCGTAAGAGGGATCGGTAAAGATTTCCTGATAGCCGGTGATGGAGGTATTAAAAACAACTTCCCCGTAACATTCGCCTTTTGCACCGTAGCCTTTGCCGCGGAAGATCCGGCCATCTTCCAGCGCAAGGATTGCCTGCATTGCTTCTCCGGGGAGTGGATTTTATAGATTCTATCAGGGAATGCGCCGCAGGATAAGAGGCGGCCTGTGGAATTCGCGGCGCACCGGTTTCGGTGCAGGTCAGCGGCTGCGTCAACTTTCGCGAACCGCACGGGGAATCTGTCATCATGGGTGAGTTTTCCGCTGGGTCCGCATCCTTCGCTATAATCGGCAATTCAGCTTCGCCGATTCCAGGAGTTCCTGAATGCACGCAGGCAAGAAACCCAAAGTTCTGGTGGTGGACGATGAGCAGATCATCGCCGACACGCTGGCCAAAATCCTCGACCTTAACGGCTACGACGCGGCGGCGGTCTATACCGGAACGTCGGCGGTGGAGACCGCCAGGGCCACTCAGCCGGACCTCATCATCAGCGACGTCATCATGCCCGACATGAACGGCATCGAGGCTGCGATCAGGATTCGTGAATTTCTTCCCGACTGTAAGATACTGCTCTTCTCCGGCCAGGCGGCCACCGCCGATCTGCTGGAGAGCGCTCGCGCCCAAGGGCCATGAGTTTGAAATCCTCGCCAAGCCCGTCCATCCTGCCGATCTGCTGGCAAAGTTGAAGGGCTGATTCCGCCAGAGCAAGCCGGTCGGCCGACGCCCGCTCACATCGCCATCATTGCGGGTCGCGCCTGCGTCGCCGTGATAAAGGGCACCTTCCAGCGAAAACTTCTCAACAGAAACTGGATGAGCTTCGTCGTGCCAGCAAGGCTCAGCGAGCCGATGACGAGGCAAACCGGAATCAGCCACCATCCTAGGAGCTCATGAACCGGCGATGCCGGATTGGTCATGGTAGCGCCCATGCGAAAGCTGAAATTGAATTCTCCCGGGCCGACCCACAGTCCGGTGTACTGGGGAAAGAATGGCTTGAGCAGCGCGAGCAGCAGAAAGGCGACTCCCATTCCATAACCCCACAGCGCAATGAAGAACACCAGACAACCCTCGACCCCGGTGGTCGCCCAGCGCACCGTGGCCCGCAGAATCACCAGCGGCGAAATGCTGTGCCGTGCCTTTTGCACCAGCAGGCCGGTGCGGTATTGCTGGGCCAGCTCGTCGGCTGGTCCGAGTCCGGCGAGAATCTCCTCCACGCTGGTGCTGTGGATCGCCGGATCGTTCCCGGATGTGCATCCGGATTTCCTCGACGATGTCCTCGCGCTCGGCCAGCGTCATGCCCGTGAGTGCAGCGCGAAGCCGCGCCAGATAGTCATTCATTTGCATGTCGGTCGTTGTCATAAGGCTCGCTCCACTTCCTTGTCTTTCAGAACCGGCTCGATCAGAAGCCCGAGACCGGCAGAAAACTCCGTCCACGTCTCCGCCATGCGGGTCGCTCGTTCGCGCCCGTTCTGCGTAAGTTCGTAATACTTGCGTGGGTGCCCTGCCTCGGCTTCCACCCATTGCGATTGCACCAGGCCCTCCACCCGAAGCCGGTTGAGGATGGGATAGATCGTCCCTTCCGCGAGCACCAGGCGAGAGTCACGCTCCAGCACCCGCAGAATCTCCAGCCCATAGAGGCGGCCATGCCACAAGCTGGCGAGCACCGCCATTTCCAGGCAGCCCTTGCGCATCTGGGCTTCCCACTTGTCGCTGGTCTCGATTTCCGGAGTGCTGAACTTAAGCTGTGCCATGAGGTAGTACCTTGCAATGCAATGTATATTGCCAAACAACTTATAATTTGTCAAGTCCATTTTGCAAGAATTCTCAGTTTCTAGCTAAGCTCACTTGTAGTCAATGGCATAGAGGAAACGCAAGCGCCCATCTTGTATGTATCTAGGTACTATGGTACATAGATAACATGAATGAACATCAGGATTCACAACTCGAAGTCGAACGGGTGCAGACAGGAGTGCGCATGGAGAAGCGGCTCCTCAAGGTCCTCAAGGGATTGGCCGAGCTCAAGGACCTGACGCTGGGCGATCTGCTGGAGGGCATTGTGCTGCATGCGTTCGAAGGCAAGGCGCCCTTCTCTCCCGAAACCCTGAAGGAAATCGAACAGCTTCGCAACATCTATGGCCTCACTCTCCGGGCCACCGACAGCCACAAACTCAAGGAGCATCACCGATGAGAACTGTCTTCGTACTCTCCGCCATTTCCGCGTTGATTCCCTTGCTCGCAACGGTCTGCGCTCACGCGCAGGAGCCGGCGTCGAGCGCTAACCCACACGCGCAACGAGTTCAGCTTTCACGGTGGACGCGCCCTTCGAGCAGGTCGTGCCGCTGTTCGGCGCGAACGAGGAGCGCAAGTGGGCGCACGATTGGAACCCGCAGTTCGTCTATCCCAATCCAGCGAGCGACCAGCAGGGCATGGTCTTCACCGTTGCGCACGGACACAACTCGAGCGTGTGGATCAACACGGCGCTCGACCTGACCGCAGGACACATCCAGTACGCCTACGTGCTGAATGATGCGATGGCCACGCTCATTGATATTCACGCGACCCGCCAAGGCCCGCAGAAGACCGGCGGTCACCGTCGTCTATGAACGCACCGCGCTGATTCCCGAGGCGAACGAGCATGTGCAGCACTTCGCCAAGGGAGACGAAAATGCCGGCAAGGAGTGGGGTGATGCGATGAATGCGTACTTCGCGAAGAGCAGAGCGGCGAAATAGAAGAGGCCCGGAAAAGCAGATCCCTCGCGGGCCAAAGCCCGCTCGTGATGACAAAACCAAGGAACAGCGGCTTATAACTCCCTGCGTCCCTCCATCGCCTTCTGCATGGTGACTTCGTCGGCGTACTCGATGTCGCTGCCGACGGGAACGCCGGTGGCGATGCGCGTCACCTTCACCGGCGATGATTTGAACAGGTTCGCAAGATAGGTCGCGGTGGCTTCGCCTTCGACGGTGGGATTGGTGGCGAGGATGAGTTCGTCCACGCTGTCGGACTCGACGCGCCGCGCAAGATTGGCAATGCGCAACTGCTCCGGTCCGACTCCGTGCAGCGGCGACAGCGTGCCGTGCAGCACGTGATAGACGCCGTTGTAATGGCGCGTCTTTTCGATGGCGGCGATGTTGGTGGGCTCCTCCACCACGCACACCAGTCGCTGATTGCGGGTGGCGCTGGTGCAGTAGGTGCAGGGATCGACGTCGGTGATGTTGTTGCAGACCGAGCACAGACGCAGGCTGGCCTTGACCTCGCGAATCGCGCCGGCGAGCAGGTCGGCGTCTTCGTCGCTGGCGCGCAGGATGTGGAAGGCCAGGCGCTGCGCGCTCTTGCTGCCCACGCCGGGCAGCTTCTTCAGTTCATCAATCAGTCGAACCATCGGTTCGGCGAATCTGGACATGTGACCTCGGGGCTGAAGCCCCTCAAATTTGTGTTGCGCTTTGACGCGGACCTGAAGGTCCGCTCTACGCGAACATCCGCTCTATCCGGTCGCTTCCTCTCCGCTCACATGCCCGGCAGGCCCATGCCGCCGAGCATCCCACCCAGGCTGGACTTCAGCGCCTCGTCCACTTTGCGCGAGGCCTCGTTGACCGCAGCGATCACCAGGTCCTGGAGCATCTCGATGTCGCCGGACTTGACCACCTCGGGCTCGATGGTCACGCTGAGCAGTTGCTTCTGGCCGCTCATGCGCACGGTGACGCTGCCGCCGCCCGAGGAGGCTTCGATGGTGATCTGCTGCATCTTCTCCTGCAGCTTTTCCGCCTGCTGACGCGCCTGCGCCAGCATTTCCTGCAAATTGAATCCACCCATCTCTTACCTCAAGGGCTAAAGCCCTCTCCAAATCAGTCAGCGTGACGCGGGCCTAAAGGCCCGCTCTACCACCTCAGCCTGCGGTCCTTCTGGTCGATCACGGTGCGAATCTCGGCGCCGAATTTTTCCTGCATGCGCTGCACCACGGGATCGGACTGAGCTCGGCTGCGGGCGCCCACGCCGTTTGCGGGACGCGGCGCTGCCGATTTCGCGGCCACCGAACTTCCGCCACTCACCAGCTTGAACTTCAGCGGCTTGCCCGCGGCCTGGTTCAGCGCAGTTTGAATGACGCGCTTCGGCTCCGGTCCCAGCGCAACGTCAATCAGCACCTGTGAAATAGCGACCTTTACCGACACTTCCCAACCGTTCAGCGACCACTCGCCCTCTTCCAGATTGTGCGCCAGCATCTCGTGTCCCGCATCTTCCAGCGCTGCCAGCACGGCGTTGCGCACGAGTTCGGCCGAAATCTCGCCATTCGCTGGCTGCGGATCGGCCGGGGTGTCGAGCGCAAGAGCCGTTGCCGATCCCGCCTGCATCGCGGCAGAAGAAGTCGCCGCAGCCCGGTGAAGTGGAATCGGCGCCGTCCAAGCTAGGCGTCTCAGCTTTCGGCCCGATCTTCCGAGTCCGGTCAGCCTCAAACGGCGATGGCTTGCTGAAGGGCGAGGCAGCGGGAGAGCGGGTCGTCGAAGGTTCGGCCTCGCTCGACGATCGCGAAGGCGAACCCGATCGCGCGGCAACCGGAGCCGGTCGTGGAGCACTCGATCCGGAGCGCGATGGCGACGCCGGAGCGCTGGTCTTCCCTGCCTCGCCACTCAGCAACTCTTCCAGCGGCAGCAGGCGTTGGGCGTGCACCAGCTTCAGCAGTCCAAGCTCCAGATGGAAGCGCTGCTCCTGCTTGTAGCCCAGATCGCTGTGGGTGCGCAGCATGATCTGCATGAAGCGCGCCAGGTCTTCCTCGCTGAAGCGCTCAGCCACCCGCGCCACGCGCGCACGTTCGTCGGACGAAATCTGCAGGACCGGCGAATCGCTGCCCGCCACCTTGGCCACCATCGCATTGCGCAGGAAGCGCAACATCTGCCGCGCGAAGTGCTGCGCGCTCTGACCCTCCACCAGCAGACGATCCACCATGCGCAGCACGTCCTCACTGGAGTTGCGCGCCACCGCGTCCATCACGTCTTCCAGCACCTCTGACGGGACCGAGCCGACGAGTCCGCGAACGATCTCGGTGCTGAGCGTGGTTCCGCAGGAGGCGATGGCCTGGTCCATGATGCTGAGCGCATCGCGCATGGAGCCGTCTCCGGCTTCGGCGAGCATAGCCAGCGCATTGTCGGCGGCCTCGATTCCCTCCTGCCGGGCGATATCGCGAAGTTGCTGCACGATGTCATCGAAGCGCACGGCATGAAAGCTGAAGTTCTGGCAGCGCGAGCGAATGGTCTGCGGAATGTCCTCGGGCTGCGTGGTCGCCATCATGAAGACGATGTGCCCCGGCGGCTCTTCCAGCGTCTTGAGCAGAGCGTTGAAGGCGGCGTCGGTGATCTGGTGCGCCTCGTCGAGAATGTAGATTTTGAAACGGTCGCGCGCCGGACGGTAACGTGCCGCCTCGCGCAGCTCGCGGATTTCGTCGATGCCGCGATTGGTGGCGGCGTCAATCTCGATCACGTCCACTGCATTGCCGGCACGAATCTCGCGGCAGGAGTCGCACACGCCGCAGGGTTCGGGCACTGGATGGTCCTGCGACTGGCAATTCAGCGCCATCGCCAGGATACGTGCGATGGTGGTCTTGCCGATGCCGCGATGCCCGCTGAAGATGTAGCCGTGCGCAATTCGGCCCTGCTCGATGGCATTCTTCAGGGTGCGAGTGACGTGCTCCTGACCGATGACGTCGGAGAATTTTTGTGGCCGGTATTTGCGCGCGAGAACCTGGTAACTCATGGAAGGAAAATTCGATTATACCGGGTAGAGCGGACGGTTACGTCCTGCGCCTCGGCGCTTCATCTTTTATCGTTGCGGGCGACGATTGCGCCCGGCAAGAGCCGCCCTTGTACTTGCTTGAGAGGACTCAGACCGCGAGGAACATGCTTCCATCATTTTCTAACAAAAATTGTTCATTCGCCCTTCCAAAGGATGACCGCCAGAGCATAATATGCAGAACTGCCCCGGAGACGCGGAGTCTGGCAAGGTTTCTCTGAGGCAATTGGAAAATCAAAATTCCGGCTGTTGATTGGAGGCTAGTATGTCGCTAACGAAACGTGCCGCTGCAGAATTCTTTGGGACCTTTTGGCTAGTATTTGGGGGATGCGGGAGCGCCGTGCTAGCCGCAGCCTTTCCCACCGGCGAACCCGGAGCCGGGCACCTGGGCATTGGCTTTCTAGGAGTCGCCTTCGCCTTCGGTCTCACCCTGCTCACCATGGCTTTCACGATTGGCCCTATTTCGGGCTGTCACATCAATCCCGCGGTTTCCATTGGATTAGTCGTAGGAAAGCGGTTTCCCGCATCAGAACTGCCGCACTACATCATTGCTCAAGTCGCGGGCGGAATCGTGGCGTCTAGCGTGCTTTATGTGATCGCCAGCGGGAAGGAGGGATTCAGCCTGGAGGCTGGATTTGCTTCCAATGGTTACGGGGCTCACTCCCCCGGTGGGTATTCGCTGCTGGCCTGCATAGTTGCAGAAGTCGTGCTCACCATGTTCTTCCTGTTGGTCATCCTGGGCTCTACCGACGAGCGCGCGCCCAAAGGCTTTGCTCCCATCGCGATTGGACTGTGTCTCACCCTGATTCACCTCATTTCGATTCCGGTCACGAACACGTCGGTGAATCCGGCTCGCAGCACGGGGCCGGCGATCTTTGTGGGCGGCTGGGCGCTTGGGCAGTTGTGGCTCTTCTGGGTGGCTCCGATCGTGGGCGCTGCCATTGCCGGAGTCATTTACAACGGGCTCTTCAGCGCGGAGAACCCGCGGGCTCGGTGAACCGCAGGAACTGGCGCGGAAAGAACTCTATCGTCGGCGACATTTTGGAGTACTGAAAATGCAAAGCTTGATGGTCATGCAAGAGCTGATCGACCGTCTCCCGGCGCGCCTGCAGGCCCTGCCGTCTGACAAAGTTGAGCACAAGCCCGCGCCGGACGCCTGGTCGGCGAAAGAAGAGTTGGGTCATCTGCTGGATTCGGCGGCCAACAATCATCAGCGGATCGTACGCACGCAACTGGAGGACAAGCCTGCCATGCCGGGCTACGATGGCGACGCCTGGGTGGCGCTGCATCGTTATCACGACCGCGACTGGCATTCGCTGATCGAGCGCTGGGCGGCGCTGAACCGCCAGCTTCTGGCCGCCGCCGAGGCCGTGCCCGATTCGGCCTGGTCGCGCACCTGCACCATCGCAGACTCCAAGCCCCTGACGCTGCAGTTCGTCTTCGACGATTACATTGATCACATGCTGCAGCACCTGCGCCACATGGGCGTCAAGGTGGATGACTTTGTGCTGCAGGCCAGCAGCGCGCACTGATTCGCCAGTAAAAAAGGCGCGATTGCTCGCGCCTTTTCTGATGCCTGAGGCGAGGACTACATACCACCGCCCCGGCTGGCCGGCGGGATGATGCCGTTCATGCGCAGGTATTCGACCATCTGGCCGTAGTGGTCGAAGGGATGGGAAAGCATGATGATGGTAAGGCTAAGCCGCGTGACCTTGTTGGGCCCGAACGGGGCTTGCACCATTTCCAGCACATTGGCCTCGGTGACGCTGTTGGCCGCCTTGTGAGCGTAGGCGAATGAGTCCTTAAGGAACTTCACGACGTCCGCCTTCGAGGTGATGTTGTCGGGACCGTTTTCACCTCTTCAAATCAACCGGCGGTCTTCTCGCCAAGAATGCCTGCGCCCAGCATGTAGTTGACGACAGCAATGTGCTTGACCTGTGGCGCGAAGGTGCGCACGCCTTTGAATTCGCCCTGGGTCGGAGCGAAGTTGAACTTGTCCTCCGGCATGGCGTCAGCAGCGGAAACTACTTCTTTCTCGACGTTGCTGAGATTGCGGTCGAAGACCATGGCGAACGTCGGCTTCTGGTCGGGTTTGGCTTGCATAGCGCCCTGCGCATTGGCGACCGTGGTTCCTCCGGCGCCGATCGCAAGCATGAGAATTGCCATTGCAACTTGCTTGTTCATGAAAACTGCCTCCGGTGAGAATGTGTTCTGATCTTCATATTTGTCCAGGCTAAGAGCCCCTTAGTTTTACAGCAGCGTACGCTGGCCTGAAGGCCAGCTCTACCCAAGGACGGCGTTCGAGCATTTTAGTCCATTCCGACGGCAGTGGGCTGGATTTGTCCGGGATGCAGGCGAAACCACAAGGTCGCCAGAATGCCGACCACCAAGCCCAGCGCCGCGTAGGACAGCGAGCGGGCCATCCCGAACCGCTCGGCGACCTCTCCCCACAACGCGGCGCCGCCGGCCAGCCCACCCTGCAGGACCAGCAGATACATCGAGATGGCGCGGGCGCGCATGTGTCCCGGACACATGGTTTGCGCCGAGACGTTCAAGCTGGCGAGAATCTGGATCCAGGCAACGCCGGCGACGAACATGGTCAGCGACAGTATCGCGAAAGCCTGCCAGCGCCCTCCCGCGAACGTGCAAACGGCGAAAACCGCGGTCGAGATGGCGACCAGCATATCCGCCGAAACCAGGCGGCGGAAGAACGGAATCAACGTAGCGCCCAGCAGTGCGCCCGATCCGAAGAAGCCGAGCAGCAAGCCGTAGCCTTGCGAGCCAAAGGGATGCGCCAGCAGCGGCAACAAGGCCGGCAACGCGCTGGCTGAAATGCTGAAGACCGCACTGCGGACCAGCACCGCCTTCACCGCGGAGGAACGCCGCATGTGGCGGAAACCGGCAAACATCGCGTTGAACATGTGATCGGCGCGCAGGGAGATCCGTCCCGGCCTGCGCTTCCATTGATACAGGAAATAAATGACGCCAAAGAACGAGAGGGCGTTCAGCAGAAACGCGATGCCGGAACTGGTCGCGGCAATGACCAATCCGCCCAGCGCAGGACCGATCGAGCGGGCGACATTGAATCCCGCGGAATTGAGCGCAATGCCTGCCGTAAAGTTCCGATGCGAGACGATCTCCGGCGTAATGGCCTGCCACGCGGGATCGTTCAGCACCGCGCCGAAACCCATCAGCAAGCGTAAACAACAAGAGCAGGGTTGGCGTAATCCGGCCCGCAAGCGTGAGCACGCCGAGTCCTGCCGCGGCGACAACCATCCAGGTCTGGGTAAAGAGCAATAGCTTGCGGCGGTCCACCACGTCGGCGATGGCGCCCGCAGGCAGCACCACGAGGAACACGGCAATACTGCCGGCCGCCTGCACCAGTCCCACCATCAAGGGCGACATGGTGAGCGAGGTCATCAGCCACGCGGCGCCGACGTTCTGCATCCAGGTGCCGGTGTAGCTGACGACGGCGGCGATCCACAGCGTCCGAAACAGCGGCTCGTGCAGCGGCCCAAGCACGCTGTGGCGCGGCGGTGCGATGGGCAAGCTCGGGAATCGAGCCCAGTTCCGACATGGACTCAGGCCCCTCGTCTGTCGCCGGATTGGCGACCGCAGACGCAAGCCGGGGCCCCCGCAGAGGGCCGATTTTGCCCTCGGTGGGGTGGGCAAGAGGGTCCTGCCATGCTCCGCTCGTGGCCATCGAAGGTCAGACCGCCTCGCCGGACAAAGGTAAGCCTGTTTACCCAGGATTCATCTGCGGGCGTTCTGAGCCGCTGCCAATTCGTGACCAAGCGCGCTGCGCTGAATGACGGTCATCCTGCCGCCCCCATTGCAGGCTGCCGGAGAGAATGGCCATTCTCTCCGCCGCCACGAGCGCACGAAGTAGATAAGCAAACCGATCACGAGAAGCACCACGGCGTAGCGGATTTCGCGCAGGAAATTTCTTCGCTCCACCAGGATGAACGTGAATCCGGCAATGGCCAGCAGCGCCGGCACGGGATACAGCCACATGCGAAAGGGCCGCGGCAGGTCCGGACGCCGCACGCGCAACACCATCACTCCTACGGCCTGCACAATGAACTGCAACAAGATGCGGATGACCACCAGCGCGGCGATCACATCGGCAAGGCGCAGGAAACAGAACAGCATCGCCACTCCACCCAGGGCGAGCAGCGATACCGTGGGAAAACGGTGCTGGGGATGGACCCGCGCAAACGCGCGAAAGTAATTACCGTCAAGCGCCGCAGCATAGGGCACGCGCGAGTAGCCCAGCAGCAGCGAGAACACCGACGCGAAGGCTGTCCACATAATCAGACCCGCAGCAACTCGTCCGGCCCAGTTGCCGTAAATGCGCTGCATGAAGACGGAGATGATGTAGTTGTTCTGATCGTTGGAGAACTGGGTCATCTCGCGCCACGGAACCACGCCCAGCACGCTGATATTCATGACGATGTAGAGGGCTGCCACCGCAACGATCGAGAGGATGAGAGCACGCGGGATGGTGCGGCCGGGATCCTTCACTTCCCCGCCGATGAAACACACGTTGTAGTAGCCCCAATAGTCGTAAGTCGCAATGAGCATGGCCGCGCCGAGTCCGATGAAGAACTGGTGCGAGAGATGAAACGCTCCCGCAGGAAAATCAAAGGCGAGTGCCGGGTTGAAGTGCGTCAGTCCTGCCACAATTACCCAAAGAACGGACCCGATCACCACGACCCATAGCAACTCCGCCAGCTTGCCGATGGCGGTGATCCGCCGATAGAGCAGGAACACAACGCAGGCGCAGGTGCCGATGGCGACGAACGTTGCCGGCATGACCACCACCCGCGCCTCCAGCATGCCGACCACAGGCAACGCGACGTGCAGCGTGTTCGCTGCGAGTATCTTTTCCAGACCAGGCCAGAGATATCCCGCATAATGCGCCAGACCGATGCAGCCCGAGGCAACCGAAAGAGGAGCGCTGAACGACAGCTGCCAGATGAAGAGAAATGACAGCAGCCGTCCGAGCGTCTTGGGTCCGTAGATTTCCTTCAGGTAGCGATACGATCCGCCCGCGCTGGGCATGGCCGCACCCAACTCCGCCCAAACCAGTCCGTCGCACAGGGCCAGAATGGCGCCGACAATCCAGCCGAGCATGGCCTGCGGGCCGCCGGCGGCGCTCACGATCAGCGGGATCGTGATGAACGGGCCCACCCCGATCATGTCAATCATGTTCAGCGTGGTCGCGCTCGCCAGTCCGACACCGCGGATCAACTCCGGCTGTTCCGCCGGACTACTTTGGCTCATGTCCCACGCTCAGCAGGTTCACGTAGAGGCGAATGGCGCCTGGCACGCCGAACGGTAATTGCCGGAAGAACGCGTATCCGGTGTAGAGGTAGTGGCCCTTGCCGTATTGCGCCAGCAACAAGCCGCCCTTCTGCGGCTCCTGGCCCGGATCGTTCGATGCCAGCAGGGGCGTAACGTGGGAGTCCCACTGGTCCATGAAGTACAAGCCACGCTCCTGCACCCAGCCATCGAAATCGTGCGGCGTAATCTGGTTGGGATAGTGGAAGACAGAATTCTGCGGATCGAGAATTGTGACCGGGGTTTCCTCGACAGTGACACGATCGCGGCTGAGCTGCATCGCATACGGGGTGTATTTCCCGGCGTTGAAATCTCCCGGCGAAGTGTTGTACTGCACCACCAGCGTTCCGCCTTCGCGAACGTAATCGAGCAGCCGCTGATTGTTTTTCTTCACGTCCTCGCGCGTGTCGTAGGCGCGAATGCCCAGGACGATGGTGCCGAAGCGACTGAGATTGCCGTGCGCGAGGTCGTCAGCAGTCAGGAGAGTGACGTCGAGGCCGACCTGCCGCAGCACGGCCGGAATGTCGTCGCCCGCTCCCATGATGTAGCCGACCTTGAGATCGGGCGGGACCTTGACTTCGACGACGCTGGCCCGTTGCAGCGCCGGTTGGTAGTAGAAGAAGCCGCCAATGTCAGGCCGCGCGACCAGGCTGTAGCCCTCGCTGTAGTCGCGTCCGCCCGCGTCGAGCAGCGCGCGCACGCTGTATCGCGCCTCTTTCGCGCCGTCGGGCAGCACTTTGAATTCGGAGGCGTGCTCGCCCGGCTTGCCGAACTCGATCGTCGCCGACTGCGGCTCCACTTTCCATCCCGAAGGAATTTCGGGACGCACCGTTCCGGTTGCGCGATCCTCGGTCGAACGAATCACCACACTCAACTCCGCCGAGGGATCGGCTCCGGCCGGAATGATCTGCGTGCTCGGCGAGGCCTCAACCGAGAACGGCGGCACGACGGACATGGGCATCGACCAGACCTCGCCTTTGGTGTCGTGCATGGGAGTACGCGCGAACGCGCGAATCACGCCTTCTTCGCCATTGACGCTATACACCACGCGGGCTGCAACCGGCGGCGGAGGCAACGCCAGCGTTACGTAGTTCGGATCATCAATGTGATAGATCGCGTCGGTTTCCGGATTGTTGCGATGGAAGTAAGCCTTGGTGGGCTGCGCATCCAGGGGCGGTGTGACCCGAAAGGTCAGGGCGCATCCGTCGCCGGGAGCCAGTCGCTTCGGCACGTTGTCCATGAACAGTTCGGACTTCCAGCCTTGCGGAACATCGAGCGTGAACTGCTTCAGGTCCACAGGAACCGAGCCGCCGTTATGCAACTTCGCCATCAACAGGAAGGACTTGCCTGCGGTGATGACCGCTGCCAGCACGTCGCCATCGCCGGTCGAGAAGGTCTCGGCCATGGGGCGTCCGTCCGGAGTGCCCGGCCCAACGCCCAGTTCGAGACCCAGGGCGAGATTCGCAGCCTGTTCGAACTGCTCCTCCTTGGTGTGCAGATCGGCGAGCAGGTCGGCCTTTTCAACCGCGGACAATCCGGAGCTCTCAACTTTGGCGATCAGGGCGCGCGTGAGACTCAAGCCGAGCAGCAGTGGCTTGCCTGCTGCCTGCGTCGTTCTTACTCACTGCCGTCGTGGCTTCCTCCACCGTCTTCGCGATCGCCTCGAGCTGCGGACGCAGCCACGGGACCTTCGCTTCATCGGCGCCAAGGCGTGACGCCAGGCCAGGCAGCGATGTGTCGATTCCATCGAAGAAGTCGTTTTCGTGAGCCTCGGCGGCCAGCGGCTTCGGCATGGCCGAGTCGATCAGCTTGTAGTAGCTGGTGCGACGTCCCTCCGGCAGCGTCCACGATCCGGCGCCCTGCGAGAGCTGGTGCTTCAGTCCTTTCCAGGCGAACTGCACGTAGGTTTCGCCGAGCAGCGGATCAGATTGCGAAGTGTCCAGCTGGACGGTCCAGTCTTCGTTGGCCCGGACGTTGTCCATGTAAAGCTTCTTGGCCTGCCAGGGCTGCAGGCCTTCGCGAATCTGCTCCGGAAAGCGCGCCGGATCGGCGGCGGCGCGGAAGGCCTCGCGCGTCAGGATTCCTGAGGCCTGATGGTGGCCGTGGCCATCGCGGGGGTTGCCTTGAAAGCGAGTGCAGATGACATCGGGGCGGAAGGTGCGAATCACCCGCACCATGTCGCCCAGTGCGATGTCATGGCCGCCCCACTTCTGGAACGTCTCCTCGGGAGTCTTGGAGAACCCAAAATCGGCGACCCGCGTGAAACGCTGATCGACTCCGTAGTACCGGTCGGCGGCCAGCAGTTCGAGGGTGCGGATGATGCCCAGCTCATCGAGCAGATTACTGCCGACCTTGTTTTGACCGCCTTCACCGCGATTGAGGGTGAGTTGCAACACGCTGACACCATGGCCGCGCGATTCCAGGGTCAGCATGCCGCCGTCTTCGTCGTCGGGATGGGCGACGGTGTGCATCAGGCGCGCTGTGGTGTGCAGGCGCCGCAGCATCTCCTTCAGCCCCGTGGAGCCGGTGTCGATGGGAAGCGGTTTGGTATCAACCCAGGGCGACGGAACCTGCGCGCAAGCCGCCGCGCACAGGAGCGTCAGCAGAAAGCACAGCCGGGCGATAACAACTGGGCGCAGCTCGGTGCGTTTAGGAAAGGCCATTGTTTGTCAGAAAGAGATCGGAGTCCTCACGCCCAATACAGAGTACACAAAACGCCGAGCGTGACGCGATATTCCGGGCGCGCGTGCGTACGAGCCCGTCAACAACTACATGTACGACTCGTGTACGTAGCACCACTTCCAGTCGCCGGACTCAAATGCCTGCATCACCGGATGGCCAGTCTCCTTGAAGTGTTTGTGAGCGTGGCGGCCGGGTGAAGAGTCGCAACAGCCGACATGTCCGCAAACCAGACATTGGCGCAATTCCATCCAGCGCAGGCCCGCTTCCACACATCCCTGACACACGTCACCGCTGGGCTTCACCTTGGCGTTCGCTTGCTTCAGATGCTCGCACTTCGCCATGAATCCTCCGATACGAACAAGAGCTTGGATGACGACGTGAGCACGCCGGATTCGTGCGTTCAGCTTCGATCATCGCAGCGATGCGATCGCGGCTGACGCGCGATTGCTTGTCTATAATTGAGTCTGCGCGACGCATTCCTCATTCTTGCGGCCAGCGAACCGTTCTGCTGGCGCGCAGCTCGAAGCCTTGCGACGGATTCATTCATGATTCAAACCTTGTTTGGCAGCACCGAAGAAAAACCCAGTTTTCTACAGCGCATGAAAGAGGCGGTCACGCGAACGCGTGAGAGCCTCAGCGAGCGGATCGAAGACGTCGTTTCCATCCGCAAGGAGATTGACCGGGACACCCTCGACGATCTGGAAGCTACGTTGCTTGCGGCCGACCTGGGCACCGCAACCACCTCAACCGTTTTGCAATCGCTGCGAGACAAAGTGGACCGCAAGCAGGTCGGCGACGTCGAGGAGCTGAAGCGCGTGCTGAAGGATGAACTGTTGGCCATCCTCGACGCCGCCGAAAAGAACCCGGTGCAGAAAGTTGACGGCGAGCCGGAAGTCATCCTCGTCGTCGGTGTCAACGGCACGGGCAAGACGACCACCATCGGCAAGCTGGCGCATACGCTACGCGCTCAGGGCAAGACCGTGCTTCTGGCGGCGGCCGATACCTTTCGCGCAGCCGCCATCGAACAGCTGGAGGTCTGGGGCGATCGCACCGGAACCGAGGTGATCAAGAACAAACCGGGCAGCGATCCTGCGGCGGTGCTGTTCGACGCGCTGCAGGCCGCCAAGGCGCGCAAGACCGACTATGTCATCGTGGACACGGCCGGCCGTCTCCACACCAAAGCCAGCTTGATGGACGAACTGGCCAAGATGCGGCGCACCGCGCAACGCTTCAGCGCCACCGCTCCACACGAAACGCTGCTGGTGATGGACGCCACGACCGGGCAGAACGGCCTGCAGCAGGCGCGGTTGTTCACCCAGTCGGCGGGCGTCACCGGCATCGTGCTCACCAAGCTGGACGGCACCGCCAAAGGCGGTGTAGTCGTTGCCATCTGCAAGGAACTAGGTTTGCCGGTGCGCTATGTCGGCGTGGGCGAGAAGGCCGGCGACCTGCTTGCCCTTTAATCCGCAGGACTTCGTGGACTCGCTGTTTGACTGAGGCTTTTGTCAAGTGACAATCAAGTTGATTATCAAATATCCTTAGACTTGCGGAGGTTCCTGTGAGCATGCACGTTCATCGAAGAAGTCTTGGCGGCGGCGAACCGAATTGCGAGCTCAGCGTGGTGACTGGACTTTCACTCCTTATGAGGTGGTTCGGGCACTTCCTGGGCTTAAGGAGAACTCAGTTCGCACTGATATCGTCAGCCGCTGCTGTGTCAATGCACCCAGAAACCATTTGCGCACGTGGGACTACTTTCGGCGCGTTGGGCACGGACGATATGAAGTGCTGTCCAAGTACCGTATCGCTGGGCTCGCAGTGCGGGAAGTCCAGCTGGTGGGCACGACTGTCGAGAGCGAGTTCGCCGCGCGAGAAACTCAACCATCCATCTCTACGCGACGTGATTCACGCCGTGGTTCACCCCGACGAAGATGGATACTTCGTGGAATGCCTCGAAGTTGCGGTGGTCACGCAAGGCGACACCCTCGACGACTTGGTTCGGAACCTGGATGAAGCGCTTAGCCTCCATCTGGAAGGAGAGGATTTGGCCGCCTTGGGATTATCCAGTCATCCGAAGGTACAGTTGATTGTTGAAAGACCGCTCGCGCTATGACAAAGCTGCGGCAACTGTCGGGGCGCGAGGTTGTCAAGGCGCTCGGCAGCTTCGGGTTTCAAATCGTCTCAATCCGCGGCAGCCACGCTAAACTTCGCCGCATTCTCGTCGGCGGCGAGCATCAGACACTCACGGTACCATTGCACAAGAGATTGCGCCCCGGGATGCTTCACGCGCTTTTTCGACAGGCTTCGCGCTATATTCCGGAAGCTGATTTGAAGACCTGGTTCTTCACTGAATAGATGACTACGCGGCAGGCAACCACCGAGCAACAGTTCATGCAGCAAGCGCTGGAACTCGCCCGACAAGGCGTGGCGCTGGCCTCTCCCAATCCATGCGTCGGCGCGGTGCTGGTCGCCGAAAATGGCGAGATCGTCGGTCGCGGCACGCACACCTACGAAGGGCGGAAGCATGCAGAAGTGCTGGCGCTGGAAGAAGCCGGCAAAAGAGCGCGTGGGGCGACGCTCTATCTGAATCTCGAGCCTTGCACGCATGTTGGACGCACCGGGCCCTGCGCCGACGCAGTCATTGCCGCTGGCGTGAAGCGCGTCTGCGTGGCTATGCGCGATCCCAACCCGCTGGTCTACGGACGCGGCCTGGCGAAGCTACGCGCCGCCGGAATTGAAGTGCACGAAGGTCTTTGCGAAACCGAGGCGAAGAAACTCAACGAGGCGTTCGCCAAGTACATTCGCCACAAGACTCCGTTCGTCACCCTAAAGACAGCAATGACGCTGGATGGCAAGATCGCTCCTCCTCCGGGAGAAACCGGCCTCCCGGGCGAGCCGGCGGCAAGCGGCGGCTGGATCACGAGCGAAGAGGCGCGCGCCCACGTTCACGAAATGCGTCACGCCAACGACGCCATCATGGTGGGTGTGGGCACGGTCATTGCCGATGATCCGCTGCTGACCGACCGGACCGGCCTTCCCCGCCGCCGGCCGTTATTGCGCGTCATTCTGGATTCGAAGCTTCGCCTGCCACTGGACTCGCGTGTGGTCAAGACCGCGCGAGAGGACCTCATCGTCTTCTGCTGCTTCGCCGAGGAAAACAAGAAGCGGGAACTGGAAAAACTCGGCGTCATGGTGGAACAGGTACCGATGCGTCGACCGCCTGAGGATGGCACCATCCTTTTCCCTGGAGGTACGCCGGCGGTCGATGGCCGGCCCGATCTCGAGCAAGTGATGGCTAACCTGGGCGCGCGCGAGATTACGAGCCTGATCATCGAAGGCGGCGCCATGGTCAACTGGGCCGCGCTTGCGGCTGGTATCGTGGACAAGATTTTCTTCTACTACGCGCCGAAGATCCTCGCCGGCACGGGTTCCATCCCGTTCGCCCTGGGCGCGGGATACCGGCACATCAGCGAGGCGGCTTACGTCAAAGCGCTTACCTTGCGCAGGTTTGGGGAAGACTTCGCCGTCGAAGGATACCTGCGTGATCCGTACGATGACGACATTCACCTGGTCACGTCATCGGAAGAGAGTTCTTAAATTAGTCTGAGGCCATCATCATGTTTACTGGACTTGTTGAAGAAGTGGGAACCATCGCCAGCATCGTGGAGCGCGGCGGCAATCACCGTATCACCATCAACGCGCCCAACAGCGCCAAAGAGTTGCAGCAAGGTAACAGCGTAGCCGTCAGCGGTGTCTGCCTGACTGCGCTCGACATCAAGCCAGAATCCTTCTGCGCCGATCTGGCGGCGGAAACCTGGACGCGCACCTCGTTCTCGCGTATCACGGCGGGCGCTCAGGTCAATCTCGAATTGCCGCTGAAGGCTGACGGTCGCATGGGCGGTCACATGGTGCAGGGACACGTGGACGGCATCGGCCGACTGGTTGCTCTGGAACCGATTCCGAATGCCGACGATTTCTGGCTGCACATCGACATTCCCGAGGACCTGGAGAAATACGTCGTGTTCAAGGGATCGATCTCGATCGAGGGCATCAGTCTCACGGTCGCCAAGCTGGAAGGTCTCCGCCTCACGATTGCCATCATTCCCGCACACCGTCAAGATGACGAACCTGGGTTCGCTAAAGCCGGGCGATCCCGTCAACATCGAGACCGACATCGTAGCCAAGTATCTGGAAAAGTGGACCCACCGCGACGAACAGACCGGCTCGCTGACGGTCGAACGCCTGGTGGCGCAGGGGTTTTAGGCAATCACACTCGTGGCTGGTGTGCCGGCCGTTGAGAGCCGAAATAGCGTTCGAAATCCATCGAATCGAGGTCGAGGAACTCCTGCACGATTGGCTCCTTGCAACGGGCCATTTCGGCAAACGTGCCGAAGAAGATGGCTCTGGCTTCGTACAGGAACATCACACGGTCGGCCAACTTCTTGGCGAGTGCCATGTCGTGGGTGACCACAATGCTGGTCAGCTTGAGTTGCTGCTTGAGCTTCTTGATCAGGTCGCCCAGCAGATGTGCCATCAGTGGATCGACCATGGTTGTGGGCTCGTCGTAGAGCACGGCGTCGGGTTGCGCCGCCAGGGCGCGGGCGATCGCGACCGAGCGTTTCATCCCGGTGGACAAGTCCGAGGGCAGCAGATCGCGGAACTCGCGCACACCCACCATGTCGAGCAGTCCATCAATGATCTGGTAAATCTGCTCCTCCTCAAGGCCGCCGCGCTCGCGCAACGGAAATGCGACGTTCTCGCCGACGGTGAGCGAATCGAACAGGGCGCCGTTCTGGAAGACCATGGTCACCTTCTTGCGGATGCGCTCCATGTCTTCCTCGCCATAGTCGGTGATGTCTTCGTACGCGACGTGAACCCTGCCACTATCGGCCTTGAGGAAGCCCATGATGAGGTGCAGCGATACCGACTTTCCGACGCCGCTTCGCCCCAGAATGCAGACCGTTTCGCCGGGCATCACATTGAAGCTCACGCCGTTGAGAACGACATTGCTGCCAAACGCTTTGTGCACATCCTGGAAGTCGATGTAAGGCTTCTGGCTCGTTCCCCCGGTGACCGTCCTTTCCTTTTGTCAGCACGACAGGCTCATCCCTTAACAAGGATTTGTACTCCTCCTCGGTGTTTACGTTGCGGAAAATTTCCGGCGAAAAGCCGGCTTCACGGATCTTCTCTTCCGACGACATACCGCGTGGGAGTGCGTGAAAATAAATGTCCAATCTTGTAGTCGCCGTCTTTCAGCGCCTGCTCTGCCAGTGCATGCACCGGCCGGCGATACACCGCGCACAGCGGCTGCTGCCCACCCAGCGCATCGGGAACAACGATCAGTTCACTGGCGTTGCGGGCCTGTTCGAGCAACCACTGGAGAAACTGAGGCGTCATCAGCGGCATGTCAACCGAGAGGACGAGGTTGAGTTCGGTCTCCGTTGCGCCCAGGGCTGCGTGGATACCGCCGAGCGGACCGCAGCCAGGATAGACATCTTCAACGACGTTACCGTAGGTCGCATAGCGCTCCCGCGGGCCGACGATGATCACCTTGCCGGTCACCGCCGCAGCGATCTCCAGTGCCCTTGCCAGCAACGTCTGGTCGCGAAAAGAGAGCAGGGCCTTGTCAACGCCCATGCGTGAGCTGCGGCCGCCGGCCAGGACAAATGCAGTTACATTCTCCACGCCGACATAATACCTGAATCGGATTCGCTGGCTTGTCCGGCCGCTCTATGCGCGAGCCGGGTGGAAGGTGCTGGTTTTGGGAATACAGCCGTTGATTTCAATGGCCACGATACGTCCTGCGTGGTCCAACTCAAGGGTGGCGGGAGCATTGAACGCGGCATCGCCGCTCAGGCCGGGCAGCGCGATAAACACGCGGTTTTCGACGCAGGCCGCGTTGGGATCACGCTTGAGGTACGAAAGGGCATGATCGTTGCGGCACACTTTCGGCAACATGAAACTTAGATCGGCCACGTCTCCCGTCTCCGAGATGGAGAGCGCAGCTTCGACGGAAATGCGCGAGCGCACCTCGTCGCCATCGACCTCGACCGGAGGTTTGAAGCAGATATAGTACTCAAACCCAGACTCTGGATCGAATTGGCTGCGATCAACTTGAAACGACATAAGCGGCACCTCTGGCCACCGGCCAGTCAGGAACAGCATACTAAACCAAGCGGCTCGGCCCGCCAAGTGTCGAGCGCTGTCAGGGTTCACCGCGCGGATTTCGTGTTGGCCTTCCAGCCCACCAGGAGCCGCTAGTCGGCTGAAGCCGCGGAAGACATGGCAACCTGTTGCTTCTCCGGCCAAGGTGGCAGAAGCTTCACCAACACCCACAGGATGGCGAAGGGAAGAATCGTCAGAATGATCGCCGTCAGCAACCCTTCGCGAGCAACAAAGCCCATCTTGTAGGTGGTGTATCCCAGAAAGCTCTTGGAGAAGAGCTGTCCGCCGATGACCACGTTCCAGCGCATGGCGAAAATGCCGATCATGGTCAAACATCCTGCGACGACGTAGATGCGTTTGCGCTGCACCTCGGTCAGTTTCAGCACCTGGGTCAACCCCAGCAGCGCAATTGGGGCCACGGTCCCCAGCAGGATTTGAATGACCACCTGCGACAGATACAGCCGGGTGTGCACCATGAAATCCAGGCTGCGAAAGGATTCGTCGGCTTCGTAGATGCGGTGGATCAGGTCGAGCATCTCCAGGCTGAAGTCAATGATGAACGTGTAGAACAGATACTTTGCCACCGTATCGACGCAGCGCATGTCAATCGGCTCGCGGCGCACCCGGCACATCAGCATGTAGAGCAGCATCACGATGGCGATACCTGACACCATGGCCGAGAACAGAAACACCACCGGCATCAGTGGTGAGGACCACCAGGGGTTCGCCTTCACCGAGCCGAAGATAAAGCCAACGTATCCGTGCAACAGAAATGCCGAAGGAATGCCGACAACCGTGATGAGCCAACCCGCCCGCTCGTCAATGTGCAGGGCGCGGTCGCTGATGTTGCTGGAGCCCAGCGTCAGCCCGCGATAGACGACGCGCTTCCACCCGGTGGTGGACTGCGACATCAGGACAATGTCGCGCCGGTAGTCCAACCAGATTTCGAGCACCAGCACCGCCAGCAGATACCACAGGTACACGAAGCCGAACATGGCCATGGCCGAAGAGGTGTGCGGCGTGAGATACATCTCGAACGAGCGCTCCGGGTGCCCCAGGTGCAGTTGCAACGGCAAGGGCGCGATGATGAGGAAGGCCAGCGCGGTCAGCAGTGCCAACCGATAGGTGGGCTTCACGGCGTCAACCCGAAAGACCCGCTCCAGCGATGCCAGAATGAATGCCCCAGCCACCAGTCCGGTGAGAAACGGATAGAGCACGATGAGCACGCTCCACTGGAGTTCCACTTCGTTGGGATACATGAAGCCTTCGACGGGAATCTGCACTCCGGAGTCTCCTTATCGCACCGATCCATCCAGGCCGTAGTAAAACACCTTGGCGCGCGTCGCCAAATGGGGTTTCAGCACCTGGACACTGTGTGTCCTCAGGAACTCATGAATCGGGTCCTTCGGATTCTTAAGATCTGCAAGCTGCCGGGTACCGGTGGGACAAACCTCGCAACACGCGGTTGTGAGTCCCTTCGTGATTCTGTGATAGCAGAGCGTGCACTTATTGGCGGTTTCTGTCGTCGGGTTGATAAAGCGGCAGCCATACGGACACGCCTGCACGCAGTAGCGGCAACCCAGACAGTATTTCTGGTCCACCAGGACGACGCCATCGGGACTGACGAAGGTCGCGCCCACCGGGCACACCTGGGTGCAGGGTGAATCCGCACAGTGGTTACAAAGCTTGGGAACGAAGAAGTTCTTGCCGCTCTCTTCCTTGGCGGGCGGAAATCCACTCTTGCCGCCGTCCGGCGAATCCACCTGGGGATATTCGGCAGCCCAGTCGGCGACGTGGTAGCGCTCCACCCAGGTCCGAAAATAACCGTCGGGGACGTGGTTCTCCAGTTGGCAAGCACGAACGCAGCTACCGCAGCCGATGCACTTGGTAATGTCCATCAGCATGCCCCACCAGTGCTCGGTCATGTTGTAGTTGGGTGAGGTTTCTGGTGTCCCGGCGAGGATGTGCTCCCACGCAATGGCGGCAGCTGGTAGGAGGATAAGCAACTGACGGCGAGTGATTTTCATTGGCTGCCTCCCGCCGTCATGGCCGGACTGTGCGGTTGGTGGCAGGTATTGCAGGCGGCGCCACCGGAGTGTTCCGCGGCCGCAACCTGGGGGAAGTTCCTGGGCTTGGCGACGTTCTCCTGATGGCAGCGAACGCAGAGCTTGGCGGTATCCAGTTTCTCCGGCTGGACCGACGCGGGATCGTCGGCATGACCGGCCAGCGGTCCGTGGCACGACTCGCAGGCGACGCCTTTGTGGACGCCCTTGCTCTTCACGTCGAAGACCTCGGTATGACAGCCCTCGCAGACCTGGTGTCCTGCGTAGGAAACCGGAAGCGCCGCGATCTCAGCGATCGCCTTGCCCCGATAATGTCCGTACTGCCCAAAACTCTTCGGCACCAGCAAACCACGCACAATCAGGAACAGAACGAACCCGACGAGAAAGACGGCTGCCAGACGGAAGAGGTGTTCCGCGTCTTTGAATCTATTCATAGCGGTAACAATGCAAGCTACTCGGTAGATATAAGAACCAGGTCTCACCCTGCCGTGTTCTGGATCACCTGAGCACGTGACCGCGCTCACACGGTGCATGGTTGAAGGTGGCTCGGTTCCCTCGTGACTCGCCCCAGACACCCCGTGTGACGAGCGCCAGAGCGCCTTCGCCAAGGTCCGGTCTGGCGGTTCATCCAGCCGTAAATGGGGCTTCGTGGTGCTGCTCTGATATATTTTCCGTTCAGGCTTTCCGGAACCGAATGCCGATCTTTTCGCCGACCGAAATCGCGAAAGAAAAAGTCGCGGCGGTGCAGGATTATTCCCTGCTCGCCGGCCGATCCCTCGCCAACATCTTTGAGCAGCCTCGGTACTATGCCGACACGTTGTTACAGGCCGACTCCGTCGGCGTCGGTTCCCTGCCCATCGTGATCCTCACCGGTTTCTTCACCGGCGCTGTGCTGGCGTTGCAGACCTCCAGCACTCTGCAGCAGTTCGGTTCCCTGTCCCTGACCGGCAAGCTGGTGTCGCTCTCCATGGTGCGCGAACTCGGTCCGGTGCTGACTGGACTCATGGTCGCCGGACGGAACGCCACCGGAATGGCCAGTGAACTGGGCTCCATGCAGGTTAGCGAGCAGATTGACGCCATGCGCGCCATGGGAGTGGACCCCACTAAGAAGCTGGTGACGCCGCGCGTGGTGGCCAGCGTGGTGATGATGTTCTTCCTCAGCATCATCTCCGATCTGGTAGGACTGGCTGGCGGTTTTGTCATCTCCTACTTTCTGCTGGGACTCGATGCCAACCAGTATTGGACCACCGCCTACCAGGCGCTGCGCTTTGGTGACGTCTTCATGGGTTTGTGCAAACCCGTAATATTCGGATTTATCATCGCGAGCATCGGCTGCTACTACGGCATGTCGGCTAGAGGGGGCACCCAGGGCGTAGGCCAAGCCACCAAACAATCGATGGTCGCCGCTTCGGTGCTGCTCATCGTCAGCGATTTCTTTCTCACCCGGCTGCTCATGGGGTTCTTCCAGTACTAACCATGTCGAGCCTCGCACCCCAAGTCGAGCAGCCCGAGTCGCGCATCTCACGCCCGGACGAGCCGGTCATCACCTTCGAAGATGTCGAGATCGCTTTTGACCATCCGGTGCTGGAGGGCATTTCGTTTCAGCTTCCCCGGGGCGAAACCAAGATCCTGCTGGGGACGGCGGGCACGGGCAAGACGCTGATCCTGAAACTGGTGCTCGGGCTGATCAAGCCTGATGCCGGACGTATCACGGTCCTGGGCGAGGAAGTCACGCAGGATGCGCGAGCAGGACCTGTTCGAACTCCGCCGCAATATCGGCATGGTGTTTCAGGAAAGCGCGCTGTTCGACTCGCTGACCGTGGAAGAGAACGTCGCCTACCGCTTGATAGAGGAAACAGGAAGGATCACGGATGAGATCCACGCGCGCGTGCTCGAAGCGCTGCGCTTCGTCGAACTGGAGCACACGGTCAATCTTTTTCCCGGGGAACTGTCAGGCGGCATGCGGCGAAGAGTGGCCATCGCGCGCGCCATTATCACTCAACCTGAGGTCCTGTTGTACGATTCGCCCACCGGCGGACTCGACCCCGTCACCTCGAACACCATCATCGAACTGGTGGTGAAACAGCGCGACGTCTATCAGACCAGTTCGCTGCTGGTGACGCATCGCCTGCAGGACGCCTTCACCATGGCGAGTCATTACTTCGACCGCCAACAGAACAAGATGGTGCCAGTGGCGGACGGCAATGTCCGCGACCTTCACACCAAGTTCTTGATCCTCCGCGACGGAAAGATCATCTTCGAAGGGACCGCCGCGGAGTTGCTGCGCTGCACTGACCCCTACATTCGCGAATATCTGAGTTAGGCGTGCTGGGCAGCCGTCTCGGCCTGCATCGCCGCGAAACGTTGCTGGAAGCGTTTGACCCGGTCCTGTGCTTCCGGCGAGCCTTCCACGAACTTCTGCATGTGCGCGCCGAAGTTTTCCATGCCGCGTGCGCTGGCGCACCTCGGCGAGGAACGGCTCGAGCCGCGCATATACGAAGAGCAGTTCCTGAAAATTATCGCGGGCGAGGTCCTCGTTGAGTGCGCCTCGCAGCACCAGCGAGGCCGCCATACTCCAATATCCGACGACCTGGCGCAAGTAGGCATTTTCCTTCGACGAGAAATCTGAAATGATCGCCATCACGTCATCGATGGTCTGCGGCATAAAACCGAAGATGAAATTGCGCGCCTCGCGCATCAGCGTTTCCCGGCGAAGATCGTACAGTTTCAGAATCAGTTCAGCATCGGCTGGTGTGGCTTGCGGATTGCTCATGAGGTCTCCTGACAGGATGATGTGGGAAGGTACACCACCTCCGCCAAAAACGGGTTGTGCCCGGCGCGAGGTGGTGTAAGTCTTGGATGTTACGTTACGGACGCTATCAGCCCTTCGCCATCGCAGCAAAGGCTTCGCTGGCACGGCGTTCCATCTCCTCGGGCGAAACATCTTCAACATGCTGTCCCAGCGCCCAAATGTGGCCAAAGGGATCCTTGATCTGACCATAACGGTCGCCCCAGAACTGATTCCCCAGCGGCATGGTCACGGTCGCACCCGCGCTTACCGCCTGGTCGAATACTTTGTCGATGCCGTCCATGTACAGATTCAGCACTACGCAGCTGCCACCCGCGCTCTTGGGCGATGGGCAGCCCATACCTGGAAATTCGTCCGCCAGAAACAGTTTTGAGTCGCCGATCTTGAGATCCGCGTGCATCACTTTGCCGTCCGGGGTCTTGTGGACTCCTCCGACCTGCGCGCCAAATGCCTTTTTGTAGAATTCGAGCGCCTCGGCGGCGCCGTTTACGACCAGGTGCGGAGTAATCGTATGCAGACCTTCAGGAACTGCTTTCACTGCCATATCGTCATTCTCCTTCACTAAGAAATGCCCGGCTGCGAGGGCCGGGCTGTCGTTCGCTGGAATCGCCGTTTATTATGCAACAGCCACGGGCGTTATCTCCCGCGAGTAGTCACATTTAACCGTACTTTCATCCCCGACTTTCTTCTTTCCGCGGCTCTTCGGCTCGTCCGGATCGGTGCGTTTGCTATTTGGACAAACGATGAACGTACCGGATTTCAGGTTCTTCTCCAGCAGATACGGACTGCCGCACTCCGGGCAGGCCTCGTCGATCGGCTTATACGCCGAAGTAAACCGGCACTTGGGATAATTGGAGCAACCGTAAAAGAAATTGCCCCGGCGCGCCTTTTTCTCCGCGAGGTCACCGGTCTTGCACTCCGGACACTTCACGCCAATGTAGTTCTGCTTGACCCACTTGCACTCCGGATAGCCGCTGCAGGAGACGAATTCTCCGAAACGGCCGTGGCGCAGCAGCAAGTTGCGCCCGCATTGCGGACACTTCTCGTCAAGCGGAATATCGGGGACCTTCTTGGCCTGGTCCAGGCGGCGTGTGGTTTTGCAATCGGGATATCCGGTGCAAGCCATGAACTGCCCAAATCGTCCGCGCTTCAGCACCATGGGCCGACCGCAGTTCTCGCAATACTCTTCCTGCGTCGTCTCCTGGAGGTCGGCAGAGTCCAGGTCCGGCAGATCAATCGGATTTTCCTTGGTGAAGGTGCAACTGTTGGGATCGGTCTTGTCGTACGCGCTGCAGGCGTAGAACGAGCCGTGTTTGCCCCATTTGATGACCAGCGGCGAGCCGCACCGTTCGCACTTCTCGTCGGTGGGCTTCTCCATCCGCTTCACGTTCTCCATGTGCTTCTCGGCGTAATGGAGGTCCTTCTCGAACTTCTTGTAGAACTCGGCAAGAGCGTCGGTCCAGCTCTCCTTGCCGTCCTCGATTTCGTCGAGTTCTTCTTCCAGTCGAGCTGTGTATTGAAAATCGAAGATGTCTTTAAAGTTCTCCACCAGAAGGTCGGTGACGACGAAGCCGATTTCGGTCGGGATGAACTTTCCGCCGACCTTTTGCACGTACTGCCGCTCCTGGATGGTCCCGATGATCGCCGCGTAGGTTGAGGGACGGCCGATGCCGCGCTCCTCGAGCTCCTTCACCAGCGATGCTTCGTTGTAGCGCGGCGGAGGCTCGGTGAAATGCTGCTCGGCATCCAGGCCCTTCAGTGCAAGCTTTTGGCCCTCGGTCAGTACAGGCAGTTTGTGCTTGAGCGCCTCGTCCTCTTCGTCCTTGCTGTCCTTCGATTCCTCGTAAACCTTGAGGAAGCCTTCGAACTTCAGCACCGAGCCTGTGACCCGGAAGCGATATATCACGTCGTTGCCGATTCCTGGCGTCAATGTCCACCGTCGTCTGATCGAAGACAGCCGGGTTCATCTGCGAGGCCACAAAGCGCTGCCAGATGAGCTTGTAAACCTTGTATTCGTCATCCTGCAAATACTGCTTGATCGCGTCGGGATGACGAAGCGCGGAGCTGGGTCGAATGGCTTCGTGCGCGTCCTGCGTGTCCTTCTTCGACTTGTACGTGTTGGGCGATTCGGGCAGGAACTGCGGGCCGTAGGTGCTCGCAATCACGTCGCGCACTTCGGTCAGCGCCTCGTTCGAGACGCGGGTCGAGTCGGTACGCATGTACGTAATGAGTCCCACCGTGCCTTCGTCGCCAAGTTCAATGCCCTCGTAGAGTCGTTGGGCCAGGATCATGGCGCGCTTCACGCTGAAGCGCAGCTTGCGTGAGGCATCCTGTTGGAACTTGCTGGTGGTGAATGGCGCTGCCGGACTGCGGCGTCGCTCGCGCTTGTCAACCGAGCGAACGCTCCAGTCGGCGTCCTCCAACGCGGCCTTGAGCTTGTCCGCTTCCTCGCCATTCGGAATCGGCGTCTTCTCGTCACCGATGCCGATAAACCGCGCCGTAAATGCGGGCGGCTTGGCAGCCTGCAAGTGGGCGTCGATGGTCCAATACTCTTCCTTGACGAACGCCTTGATGTCGCGTTCGCGCTCGACGATCAGCCGCAGGGCCACGGTCTGCACGCGGCCTGCGGAGAGCCCTCGGCGTACTTTGTCCCACAGCAGCGGAGAAACCTGATAACCAACCAGACGGTCGAGCACGCGGCGGGTCTGCTGCGCGTCCACCAGATTGCGGTCGATATCGCGGGGATGCTGGAACGCATCCTGCACGGCGCGCTTGGTGATCTCGTTAAACGTGACCCGGCGGATAGTGACCGGCGACTTCTTACGCTTCTTGCCGTCCACGCTCTCGCCACCGAGTTCCTCGGCGAGGTGAGCAGCGATGGCTTCGCCTTCGCGGTCCGGATCAGGCGCCAGGTAGATGGTGTCGGCCGACTTGGCCAGCTTCTTCAGCTTGGCGACGACCTTCTCCTTGCCGGGGATTACGACGTACTCCGTGGAGAAATCGTTGTCGAGATCGACCCCGAGCGATTTCTTGGGCAAGTCTTTGATATGGCCGAACGAGGCCTCGACCTCGTAGCCCGCGCCCAGATATTTTTGGATCGTCTTCGCCTTGGTCGGCGATTCGACGATGACTAGACCTTTGGACAATGGAACCTCAATGCCAATGATTACGAACCTAGCATGGTTTGTGGAAAGCGCGAAACGAGCTGTCAGCCATCAGCCGTCAGCCGTCAGCTAAAACTCATCGCTCAGTCGCTTAGACAGTTGCGCTGAGGCGGTTTGAGAGCCACGCGCGTCGGTCTGAATCGTACGCAGTAACGAATTCAGCATTCGCTTAATCTCGATCACGTCGGACTTGAGTCGCTCGTAGGCGTCATCGTTTGAGAAAAGCCAGGTCATGCGCCAGCAAAAGCTCATACTCCACTTCGCTGGCTGACCCGAACGCAATCTGTACAAATCTCGCGAAGTTCCAGCTGCGTACGCCCGCACCCTCTGCCAGGTTAATGGCGATCGACGAGGATGCCCGTCGCAACTGGCTTGTTAGGCCGAACATCTCGGTTCGCGGAAAACGCTCTGTGATGCGGTAGACGTCAAGCGTAAGGTGGTGAGCCTTTTCCCATACGGACAAATTTCGAAAGCTCTGCATGCGTCCTTCCTTCGAGGGTTAGCTGACGGCTGATGGCTGACAGCTACATCGTCCGCACATAGTACTTCCCCGGCAACTGCCTGATCCGGCCGCTCAGCTCAAGCTCGAACAATGCGCTGAAGATTTCCGAAGAGGAGAGATACGAACTCAGGCGCTCGACCAACTCGTCGATGTGGGTGGACTCATCCGACCGCAACAGCGCGAAGACCTTCTTCTCCGCCGGAGGCAGGTCTGCCGCCTCAAACAGTGATGCCGCAGCAGCGCCCTGCGATTCAGAGCTGCTCGGGCGGCGTGAGTGCCAGACGGGTGTCCGCGGGCAACGCCTCCCACACGTCCTCCCAGGTGGCGACCAAGGCGGCACCTTGTTTTATCAATGTGTTAGGACCCCAGGAGAGTTTGTTGGTCACATTGCCCGGAACGGCAAATACCTCGCGGCCCTGCTCCAACGCGCAGCGGGCTGTCACTCGTGTACCGCTGAACTCTCCCGCCTCGAGCACCAGCACGCCAATGGCAATGCCGCTGATAATCCGGTTGCGAATGGGAAAGTTTTGCGGCGCCGGAAACGTGCCGAGCGGGAACTCCGTCAGGATGGCTCCCCCGCAGGCGAGAATCTGATCGGCGATTTTGCGGTTCTCCTTCGGATAAACCTCATCAATCCCGGTGCCCCAGATGGCGACCGTGCGCCCGTGCGCATTCAGCGCGCCGCGGTGTGCCGCAGTATCGACCCCACGCGCCATGCCACTAAATATGATGAGCCCGCGAGCCGCCAGATCGCAGGCAAGACGCTCGGCCATGCCCGTACCGTAAGGCGTTGGATGCCGTGTTCCCGACGACTGCAATACCTGGTTTATCAATGATTTCCGCATTGCCCTTAAGGTAAAGAACGAGAGGTGGATCGTAGATCTCCAGCAACCGTCGCGGATACTCTGCGTCGCCCGGCACGATCACTCTGGCCCCTACTTCTTTCGTGCGATCCAGTTCTGCCGCGGCCAGCTCAAGCGACTTGCCGAGCGAAATGCTCTGCGCCGCCGCCGCAGACAAGCCCGCCGCCTCCAAAGCCGTCAGCGAAGCTGTGAACAACTGATCAACTCCCCCGAAGCTCTCTACCAGCCGACGCCCGCGACCCGCTCCCACGCCGGGCGTCAGCGACAATGCCAGCCATTGCAGTTGGCGGGTGACAGCGTAGTCGTGGGCGCGTACGGTCGCTTCGATTTCCATGGCAACTCCTGCGGACTAAGGCTCCGATGAGCGGAGGGTAACCTGCCCGATGGTTACCGTCAAGGAGTTACGTCACCAAGGCCTGTGCCGAAGCCTCGGCCTGCTAGACTCGATGATTCATGCCCGGCCTGCGAATCTCTGCTATCTCGTTCCTGAACACGGCACCGTTGATGTGGGACTTCGAACACGGCGATGCCGGTCGGAACTTCGATATCGAATACACCATTCCGTCCGCCTGCGCTGCCGCCCTGGCTGCAGATCAGGCCGATATCGGCATCATCCCGGCCTTCACCTATGCCGAGATACCCGGTCTGGTCATCCTGCCGAACATCGCCATCGCGGCCAAGGACCGGGTGCGCTCCATCCTGCTGGTCAGCAAGAGGCCCATCGAGGAGGTGCAGACGGTTGCAACCGACTCCAGTTCGCGGACGTCGGTAGCGCTGTTGCAGGTCCTGTTTGCGAAGTTTTTCGGCGGGCCTCGCCAACTCACGCCGCACGCCCCTCAACTTGAGGCCATGCTGCGCGAAAACGACGCAGCCCTTCTCATCGGAGATGCCGCGCTGCAGGTGCCAACCGATTCCGGATACCTTCTTTATGATCTGGCCCACGAATGGCACCGGCGGACGGGCAAGCCGTTCGTCTTCGCGTTCTGGGCAGTTCGGCTCGATGCCCTCAACCGGCAGGCGCAGGAGACCGATCTGGCTAAGGTGTTTCAGAGTTCGCGTGATCATGGCCTTCAGCCGGAGAACATTGCCACCATCGCCAAAGAGTGGTCTCGGAGGCTCGGCTTGGACCCCGACGACATTTGCCGGTACCTGACGGAGAATATTCACTATTATCTGGACCGTGACAACCATGCCGGGCTGCAGCTATTCCTGCAGTACGCACAGGAACTGGACCTCATTAAAGAGGTCCCGGAGTTGCGATTCCTTGGCCCGGTGGCGTTCGGAGGCCCGCGTAAGTAACGCCTGTTCGCTGGCCCCGTTGCAAGCTCGGCGTTCAGCGTTTGACCGCAATTTTCCCCGGTGCTACCGTCGAGCCTAGCTCCCGATGCGCTACAGATTGCAGTACATGCCGGTCGCGCTGATGGTGCGCCTGATCGGCGCATTGCCGCGCCCGCTGGCCCGCGGATTCGGTATTCTCATGGGCGGGGTTGTTTATCACCTCCACCTGCGCTTGCGGCGCGTCGGGATGCGCAATCTTCAGCTTGCGTTCCCGGAGAAAACGAAGAAAGAACGGCGCAAAATTCTGCGCGGGGTGTACGTTTCGCTTGGCCGTTTACTGGGCGAAGCGTGCTTGTTTCCCAGCTACACCGCTGGCGAATGCCTCGCAGGTCGCGGTGTATCAGGGCTTCGAGAATTTTGAATCGGCGGAGAAGCTCGGCAAAGGTGTGCTCTTCCTCACCGGCCACTTCGGCGGCTGGGAAGTCGGCTCGTTCTTCCACTCCCTGATGGGACATCCCATGCAGATTGTGGTGCGGCCGCTCGACAATCCCTACGTAGACGCGTTGGTGGCGCGCTATCGCGGACTGCACGGCAACACCATGATCGGCAAGCAGGAATTTGCCCGCGGCCTGATCGCGGCCATGCGCGACAACGCCACCGTCGGCATTCTGATGGACACCAACATGACGCCGCCGCAAGGCGTCTTCGTGGATTTCTTCGGCATTCCTGCCTGCACCGCCAGCGGTCTGGCGCGCGTGGCGCTGCACACCGGCGCGGCGGTGGTTCCGGCGTTCACCATCTGGGACCCGGTGCTGCGCAAGTATCGGGTGGAGTTCGATCCCGCGCTGGACCTGGTGCGCACAGGCGACCACGAAGCCGACACCCTGGCCAACACGGCACTCTTCACCAAGGTCATCGAGCAATACGTGCGGCGTTATCCCGATCAGTGGCTGTGGGTGCATCGCCGCTGGAAGACGCGGCCGGCAGGAGAGCCGGGGTTGTACTAGTGAATAGTGGTTAGTGGGATACGTTGAATTTCAGGGATTTGGCGGCCGGAATCGACGAACTCGGCTGTGTTTGCCCGCAGGTTCGTAAACTATCCACTACCCACTGTTCACCATCCGCTGCTATAACTCCCTCATGCCCCAAACCCTGCAATCGCTGGCGGAGTTCACGGCCACGCGCCTGATCGGCGACGGCGGCATCGAAATCGCCCGCGTCGCCAGCATTGGACAAGCGCAACCGGGCGATCTGGTATTCGTTCAGGACGAGAAGCATCTGGAGCAGGCTCTGGTGTCGGGCGCAAGCGCGGTAATCGCCGGCGAATTCGCCGCTGATTCATCCGGACGCAAGCCGCTCTTGATCGCCGCGCATCCGCGTCTGGCCTTCGCACGTGCCGCCGCGTTGCTGCATCCCCCGAGAGTTTATCCGCCCGGCATTCATGAGACGGCGGTCATTCACTATTCAGCAAAATTGGCGACCCCGGTCAGCATTGATCCCTACGCGGTCATCGAAGCGAACGCGGTTATCGGACGGCGTGCGCACATTGGGGCGGGCTGCTACATTGGCGAGGGCGTCGTCATCGGCGACGATTGCGACCTCTATCCGCGCGTCGTCATCTATCCGGGCACAACGCTCGGGCGACGCGTGGTCGTGCATGCGGGCGCGGTGCTCGGCTCGGACGGCTTCGGTTTTGTGCGCGACGAAGTGCACGGCCGCTATCAGAAGTTTCCGCAGATCGGCGAGCTTGTTATCGGCGACTATGTCGAGATCGGCGCCAACTGCACCATCGATCGCGGCGCGCTGGAGAAGACCGTCATTGGCCCGGGAACGAAGCTCGACAACCTGGTGCACATCGGCCACAACACCAGCGTTGGCGCCAACGTCGTGATCGCCGCCCAGACCGGCGTTTCCGGCAGCACCAAGATCGGCGATGATGCCGTGGTCGGTGGACAGGTCGGTCTCGGCGATCATGCGACCATCGAGCCGGGCGTCATCCTCGGCTCAGGAAGTGGCGTTCTGTCCCACAAGACCGTACGCGGCAAAGGTGTCGTGTTCTGGGGCAGGCCCGCGCGTCCGCTTCGCGAGTATCTGCGTGGGTTGGCAGTGCTGGCGCGCCTGGCACGCAAGGACGAGCGATAATAGCCTTTCGGGTCCGTCGTGATCTACAGGAGATTTTTTGGAAGAGACGCTGCCGGACAATCGAAGTACGAGCCGCAAAGCGGCGGCGTTGCCGTTAGCCCAGGGCGGATTGCGGGGTGCAAGCAAGCCCTGGGTAAGTTGCAATTGAGACCGAGCCGGCTTCTGCCGGCGACACATCAACGAATTTCATGTCTCTCGTTGTCATCGGCGGACACTCTCGCAGCGTTGGGAAGACCAGCGTCGTCGCCGGCATCATCGCTGCTCTGCCGGACTTCCATTGGACCGCGGTCAAGATCACGCAGTACGGGCACGGCAGTCTGCTCCGCCAATGGAGAGCTCTGCGACTGCGCCACCGACGACCACTCCTGGGCGCTCACCGAAGAGCGCGATCGCAGCGGCGAGAGTGACAGCTCGCGCTTCCTCGTCTCGGGAGCGGCGCGTTCGCTCTGGCTACGCACCCGTCAGGGAATGTTGGCCGAAGCCATGCCGCGTTTGCGTCAGGAGCTGGCTGCCGCGGAGAACGCCATCCTGGAGTCCAACTCCGTGATGCGGTTCCTGCGGCCTGACCTTTACATCACGGTGCTCGATGCCGCAACCGCCGACTTCAAAACTTCAGCGCAAGAATTCCTCGATCGCGCCGATGCGGTGGTTCTGCACGATGCCGCCGACCACGTCGCCTGGACCAATGTTTCTCTCAAACCGGTGGCGGACAAGCCGACGTTTCGCATCCGCCCGCCGCAGTACGTCACTCCGGAGCTGGTGGAGTTCGTGCGCCGGAAACTGTTGGTTCCTGCGCCAAAGGCTGCCCGATAGTTGTCGGGTACGATTCAGCTTTCTACGGCCTTCGTCCCGCTTACTGCGGTTTGGGAAGGTCCGCCAGCGCCGCCTCGGCACGTGCCACCATCTCCTTAAGCTCGGCTACCTTTCTCTGCGCTATCTCAGAGTTCGGATCGATCTTGAATTTCTTGGCCAGCGCCTCCAACTGCGCCTGGCTTGGTGGCCGGTCAAATTCCTTCACCTTTGCCACCGCTTTGGGCAGCACTTCCCGGTAATGGGCAATCTGATCGCTCGCTTGTTGCGGAAAATAGCCGAGCCGGTCGCCCGTTTGCATCGCGTCAATCAGTTCATCCGGGGACCACGCGATGGGCCATGTCTGGTTGAGAGCGTCATAGGCCTCACGGAGACGGGTCATCGCTCCGGCGAATCCATTGAGCTCGCGACGGCGGGCAAACATCTCCGTGGATCGCGTAACCCGAACTGTCACGGGCTGACTCACTGAACTGCTGGGTACGCTGATCACCGTGGTGAGCGTGTCGCCTTCGAAGCGCCACCCGACTGCTCCCTTGGCGGGGACGTAGGCCGCCGTATTCCCGTTGACCGTGACCGAAGCGGGCGGCCAATCTGCAGACAGGCGAATTTCGTAGGCCCGCGCAACCGGCATGCCCTCGTATGTGCCTTTCGCCGCGGCAATCTCCACCGTCAACTCACTTCCCTTCTCCACCGCGTTGATCTGCGTGCGCGCGTCCGCGCCCTGCTGATAGGCGCGCGAGTCTCCCGCGTCTTCGTAAAGGATGTAAGTTGCGCTCTGCCCATCGGCCAGTGGAAACACACTTACGATGAGCGGATCGAGCGGCTTCTGGTTCGAGTACTGCATGGGGGGAGCCTCGGGCACGATCGCCCCGCCACGCACGTAAACCGGAGTCTGAGAGATGGAGAAATTCCGCTGGACGGCGGCTGGCCCGGTGAACCGCGTCCCCGTCGGCCATTCGACCCACTCTCCCTGCGGGCAACCACACGGTCTTACTCGCAAGACCCGTGATCTTGTCGCCAGGGCGCAACCACTGGGGAGACAATCATATTGACCCCAAACACGTACTCCTCTTTATTCGAATAAGCTTCCGGAGCCTCGGGCCAGTCGTAGTACAGCGGATGCAGGAAGGCAACACCCGTGTCATACGTCCGGCGCCCTTCGGTGTAGATGTAAGGGAGCACCGCGTAGCGCAGGTGATAGACCCCCCGCATGATGTCGGAATAGGGCTCCGGATAGGCCCAGATGCGGCGTTCCGCGTCAGGGTTCTTGGTGGTGTGGGTCCGCAGGATGGGGCTGAAAGCGCCAAACTGCAGCCAGCGCGTGTACAGCTCAGGCCCGACCGCGCCCGGCATGTGTCCGCCGATATCGTGGCTCCAGTAAGCGTAGCCGACGTTGGCTGCGGTCGCTGTAAACCAGGGCTGAAACGCCAGCGACTCCCACACCGAAATCGTGTCGCCCGAAAAGCCAATCTGGTAGCGATGATTGCCCAGACCTCCCCAGCGGTGGAAGAGCAAAGGCCGCTTGCCCTCGCGGGCCTGGTCGGAGAAGTGGACGTAATTGAGCCACCACGTCGGGTTCACACCAGGCGTTTTCGTGTCGTCCTCCTGTTGCCAGTCGAGCCACCAGAAATCGATGCCCTGTTTCTCCAGCGGATGATGCAGCAGGTTGAGATAGTTGGTAGCAAATTTCTTGTTGGTGATGTCGAAGGGCACATACCTCTTGGTCGCCGGATCAATGCCCATTGCCCGCGCCATCGCCGGATACGCATCCTCCCACGGCTGCACCCCGGAAGCGGGATGCAGGTTCAGCGTGGCTTTCAGGCCTTCTTCGTGGATGTGCTTCAGAAACTGCGCGGGATCAGGAAAGAGCAGATTGTTCCAGGTGTAGCCGCTCCAGCCCATGGTGTGGCCGGACTGATCTTTCGGCTTCTCCCCCGCGCCGCTGGGGCCAAAGGTCAGATGCCAATCCATGTCAATCACCAGGACGTCGAGTGGAACGTCGTTCTGACGAAACCCGCGGACCAAGTCGTCAAGTTCCTGATCGCTATAAGCCCAGTAGCGTGACCACCACGCGCCAAAGGCGAAGCGCGGTGGAAGCGGGATGCGACCGGCGATCAAGGTGTAGTCCCCGAGCGCCTGTTTGTAATCGTGACCGTAGCCGAAGAAGTACCAGTCCTGGCGGTCGCCCGCGGGACGTTGCATCACCCAGGGCCACGGACTGCCCTCCCCGTTGACGAAACTGAAATCGGCGGAATCGAAGAGCGGGCGCGAAGAGTCGTCAACCAGCGTCCAGCCATCGCGCGAAAGCAAACCCGGCTCGATCGGGTCTTTCGTCTTGTCCCCCAACGCCCCATCGAGAGTGCGCGTAGTACCCATCAGGTTGCCTGTATCCGGCATTCCGGGGTGCCATGTCACCTTCTTGCCGTTCAGCATGAACGTGATCGTGAGATTTTCAGCGGTGAACTTGCCATGGCCGGTATAGGTCAAATCCAGTGATTCGGTCTTGATGCTCACAGCTCCAAGATTGTCCCTGTCCGCGCCGAAGTTCGGCACCGGTAGTCTGCGATTCAGAAAGACAAGCGAGGCGTGATCTTCGAACTTGCCGTCGGCCGCCCATTCCATGCGAATGAGCTGCGGCGTCAGAATGGTGAAACGGGCATTGCCAGCCCTGACGACCGCCTTTGGGTCGGCGACCGGATTGTAGACGCCAGGAACCGCCGGCGCGCCACCGGAAGTTTGCGGCTCTTGTCCGCGCGCATCCGTGACGGCAAGCGCGGCGACCAGGCAAGTGACGAAAAGAAAGCTGTCAAAAATTGATTTCGAAATCGAAGGGCGGAAAATCCGATGCGACGCACGGCTGCGCTTTGTCATGGTCGTGGAGATTGTAAACGGGAATACGACCCAAGGGGCATCAGGATGCGAATTGGTCTTGCAGTTCCTCCACGCGCCGGCGCAGGTAGCGCCGCTCAACCGCGTTGCTGGTGAGGGAAAGGGCCCGCTCGTAGGCCTCCAAGGCTTCGTCCCGGCTCCCCGCTCGCCGAAGAAGCTCGGCGCGGGCCGCATGATACAAGTGATAAGAGTCCAATTCTCCTGACGATCCGAGCTCGTCTATCATCGCCAGTCCTTTTCCCATCCCTTCGCTCATTGCAACCGCGACGGCATGATTGAGAGAAATGACCGGTGAGCCGTCTGCTCTTGCCAATTCCCGGTAGAGGGCGGCAATCTGCCGCCAGTCGGTCTCCCCTGCCGTGCGGGCTTCAGCATGTACTGCGACGATGGCCGCCTGCAGCTGATAGGGTCCAACTCTGCCCAGACGCAGAGCCCGCTCGACAAGCTGCAAGCCTTCGTCAATTTGCTGACGATGCCACAAAGACCTGTCCTGTTCTTCCAGCAAAACCAGCTCTCCGGCGGCATTTACGCGCGCATCGCGCCGCGAATCATGCAGCAGCATGAGCGCCAACAGGCCAAGACTCTCGGGCTGATTCGGGATCAAGTCGCACAGCGTGCGTGCCAGACGGATCGCCTCAGCGCACAGTTCCCGGCGGATAAGACTGTCGCCAGCAGTCGCGGTGTAGCCTTCGTTGAACACAAGGTAGATGACTGCCTGGACGGATGTCAGACGGTCGGGTAATTCTTGCGGCGGAGGAACTTCGTATGGAATTCGCGCGTCTTGGATCTTGCGCTTCGCCCTGACCAGCCGTTGCGCCAGTGTCGCCTCAGGCACCAGAAATGCCCGAGCGATTTCCGGTGTGGTCAGCCCGCCCAGGGTCCGCAGGGTAAGGGCCACCTGCGCTTCAATGTTCAAGGCCGGGTGACAACAGGTAAAGATCAGGCGCAATCGATCGTCGGGAAAATCCATTTCGGCATCTGCGATCGGATCTGCTTCACTGGTTGACGTCTCAGTTTCATACAAGAGTTGGTCTTGCTTGTCGCGCCGGGTACGTTCACGCCGGGCGTAGTCAATAAGCTTGCGACGGGCCGCCGCTGTGATCCAGGCTGCCGGATTGTCGGGAATCCCGTTGACCCAGTGGGTCAGCGCGGCTGCGAATGCATCCTGCATGGCCTCTTCGGCGAGGTCAAACGATTGCGACATCCTGATCAGGCCCGCAATGATTCGTCCCGACTCTCGCCGAAAAATGCCATCGACCGCGCTGCGCAGTTCATCCATCTACGCCTTAGCGTACTCGGAAACATTCGAAGCCCGGACCGGCTTGCGAATCTCATGGATGGGACGCACCTCGATGCAGCCGTTGCCACCACCGCAGGCGCTCGGGATCTTCGCCGCCCATTCCAGCGCTTCGTCCAGATCCTTGCAGTCCAGAATGTAGTACCCGGCGAGCTGCTCCTTGGTCTCGGCGAAAGGTCCGTCGGTCACCAGCACTTTGCCGTTTTGCATCCGAACGGTGGTTGCGGAAGACGTCGGCTCCAGCGGGTCAGCACCGCAGAGAATGCCGCGCTGCGTCGTCTCGTCCATGACCGCCCAGTGGGTCGCTGAGACGTCCTTCATTTGCTCGATCGATGCGGCGTCCGTTTCGTTGGTATAAATCAGCATCATGTAACGCATGGTCACTCCTTCGTCGAATTGTGGCTCGCTCCCCGCCGGAGCAAACGTTGCGACTCCGGCGAGGTCGAACGCCCGATTGTTGTCAACGATCCACTGTGAACGCGGCTACGAGAACGTCATGATGGGCCGTACCTCGATCGAGCCATAGCGCGCCCCCGGGATCTTTTCCGCTATGGCAAGGGCCTCGTCAAGATTGGCCGCCTCCATCAGGTAGTAGCCCCCGAGGTGCTCCTTGGTTTCCGCAAACGGGCCGTCGCTGGTGAGCCGCTTGCCATTGCGCAAGCGTAACGTGGTCGCAGTCGCGGTCGGCTGGAGCGCGTTGCCGCCTTTGATATGGTCGCGAAATTCCTGGCCGAACGCCCGGTACTCTCCCACTTCTGCGCCGATGGCGGCTTCGCTCATGGTTGCCCAGCGTTTCTCGTCTTCGTAAATCAGTAGCAGATATTGCATGAGTTTCATCCTCCTGTGCGTACGACGTCTGACCTGCAAGAAATCGACAATCGCAGTCAAAGAAAATCCGCGGTTACGCGAGCTTCCTGATGGGCCGCACTTCGATAGAACCGTGAGGCGCCACCGGGTTCTTCGCCGCCATGGCGATCGCCTCGTCGAGATTGGCCGCCTCGATCAGGTAATAGCCGGCAAGCTGCTCTTTGGTTTCGGCAAAGGGCCCGTCGGTGGTCAGTTGCTTCCCGTTGCGCAGGCGCACCGTAGTGGCGGTAGTGGTCGGCTGGAGCGAGTTGCTGCCCTTGATGCGCTCTGCATACTCCTTGCCGTAAGCGATGCACTTCCCCATCTCGACGCCCTGCGTGGCTTCGCTCATCCCCGCCCAGTCTCGCTCGTCCGCGTAAATCAGCAGTAAGTATTCCATTGGTTTCCTCCTCCTCTATGCCTACGACGTGCGACCGGCGAGAAATCGACAATCGCATCGGAATAATTTTGTCTCAACCTTCCAGGCCCCGCAGCGCCACCAGGGTGAGATCGTCGCGCTGGTCGCTTGCTCCAAACTGGCAAACTTCCTGCACACACTGCCGAAGGAAGGTGGACAGGGGTAGGTTTTGCTCTTCCAACATCGCGATCAGACGGTCCTCGCCAAACTCCTCCCCTGCGTCGTCCGCAGCCTCGGTGATGCCGTCCGTGTACACGAGCAGCGTGTCACCAGCGCCAAGCTGGACCTCGCCGATCGAGCACTTCCAATCGCTAAACAGTCCTAGCACGCGCGAGGTCGATTCCAGTCGCGAGACGCCCTTTTGACCGCAGAGCAGAGGCGCGGGATGGCCGCAGTTCACGAAGCGCAGCCGCCGCGTTCGCTCGTCATAGTCCGCCAAAAACAGAGTAGCGTACATCGCTTCCGGCGTGCTGTCGAACAACACCCGGTTCACCAGTGCAAGCGACTGGTCTAAGTCCTGAATCCCCACGGAGCATAGCGTTCTGAGGCTACCCTGGATCGTCGCTCTTACCATCGCCGACGCCATTCCCTTCCCGGAGACATCGCCGACTACGAAGCCGAGGCGATGCGAACCGCGGTCAAAGAAGTCGTAGAAATCTCCACCGGCGTGGCGGGCCTCGACGCAAACACCTGCGTACGCAAGGCTTGCCAACTGCGGCAGGTTGCGCGGGAACAGCCTGGCACTCACCCGCCGGACGTCTTCCAGTTCGCGAACTACACGCTGTCCGGCATCTACCCACTGCGCGAAGGTAGCATCTTGGCCGTGTCCAAGATCGTTTGTCCGTGCCATCACCGGGAGGATTTTCGGTGCTTCAACAACCGCCCCTGCAAGTGTGTGCGTCCAGATGTCTGATACTTCGTACGTGGTTCCTCTCCAAAGGTCTTGCTGCGTGGCCTTCACAGCATCTGTCCCCTCACCAGTACGACGTTAGGAAACCTCCGGAATCGACAGGCCGAAACACAAATAATCCGCGGCCTAGGGCAGGAAGTGGCACAACTTACTTCGTCGAAAAACTTCGCATTCATTACCTCAGCCCACGCCTTGGAACGGCTCCCTATATAATCGGACGTTTCCGTCATCCATCGGCAGGCACTCATTAATCCCGGCCAACAAAGTCCTCATTCCAGGAAAACGATTGTGGCACTCGACCAGAAGATCTACGAGCTGAGAAGAGACAAGCTGAAGCAAATCGAGGCGCTTGGGCAGATTGCGTATCCCTACCGCTACGAAACGACGCACACCATTCCCGCCATTCTCGACGAGTACTTGGCCAAAACCGGTCCGGAACTCGAAGCACCACGCATCAACGTTAGCGTCGCCGGACGCATCATGTCGATTCGCGTACAAGGGAAAGCGGGCTTCGCGCATTTGCAGCAGGGTGGCCGGCGATTGCAGATCTATGTCCGGCTAGACAACGTGGGCGAGAAAGGCTTTCAGCTATACAAGCTGCTTGATATCGGTGACTACATCGGGGTGAGGGGATATCTTTTCCGCACCCGGACGAACGAACTCACCGTACATGTGGAAGATATCACTTTTCTGGTGAAGGACTTGCTGCCCCTGCCGGAGAAGTGGCACGGCCTGCAGGACGTCGAGACCCGGTATCGCCGACGGTACGTTGACCTAACGATGAATCCGGAGGTACGTGAGGTTTTCATCAAACGCGCGAAAGTCGTGCAGTCCATGCGGCGCTTCCTCGACAGCAACGGATTCATCGAGGTTGAGACGCCGATGATGCATCCCGTTGCCGGTGGCGCGGTGGCCAAGCCGTTCATCACGCATCACAACACGCTCGACACCGACCTCTACCTGCGGATCGCCCCTGAGTTGTACCTGAAGCGACTGGTCGTGGGCGGCATGGACCGCGTGTACGAAATCAACCGTAACTTCCGCAACGAAGGTATCTCGACCCAGCACAACCCCGAGTTCACCATGCTGGAGTTCTACATGGCCTACGCAGACTATCGCGATATGATGGACTTCACTGCCGAAATGCTGGCGCAGGTGGCGCGCGATGTGAACGGCACAACCGTCGCACACTTCAACGGGCACGAAATCGACTTTGGCAACTTCCAGCGGCTCTCCATGCGCGAAGCGATCATCAAGTTCTGGCCCGAAAATGCGGGCGAGAAGCCGCAGAGGAGTGACTTCTCGAGTTATGAGGCTTTGCACGGTTTGCTCTCGTCAGTACAAGCCCCGCCACTTCCGGGCGCAGGGTGGCGCGAGAAAGGCGTGCCCCGAGGCCTGCCTCCGGGTTTGCCGCATGGCACCGGCGGATCCATGACCAAAGAACAGAAATCGGAGATGAATGCGCCGTGGAGACTAAGCGTGCGGCTCGAGTTGATCAAACAGATACGGATAGAGATGGAAAAAGAGCGGAATGTTGGCAAGGCGATCGCAACTCTGTTTGAAACTTTCGCGGAGGACCAGCTTATTCAGCCAACATTCATTTACGACTTCCCGCTCTCGATTTCGCCTCTCTCCAAGAACAAGCGCGAGCCGGAAGAAAACGCCGACTGGGTGGAGCGCTTCGAGATTTTTGTCGGCGGCCTGGAGATCGGTAATGCCTTCAGCGAGTTGAATGATCCCGAGGAACAGCGCCACCGCTTCGAACAGCAGTTGAGCGAACGCGCGCGCGGCGACGAAGAAGCTCACCAGATGGATGAGGACTACATCCGGGCTTTGTCGTACGGATTGCCACCGACGGCTGGCGAAGGCGTGGGCATCGATCGCCTGACCATGCTGCTGACCGACTCCCGCTCGATCCGTGACGTCATTCTGTTCCCGCTGCTGCGTCCACTGAAGCGCGAGGAGGAAGAGGAGATGGATCTCGGCGAGGAACCGGCAGCGAAAAGCTAACAGTGGAAGACCGACAAGCAAATAGTCCTACTACCTAAAGGCCGCGCTGCAAGCCTCGCGCACCCCCGCACAAGAATGCCCCTCTTTTGAGGGGCTTAGAGTTCAGGAGAGAGATACAGCTCAAGCCGCTGGAAGATAAAGGCTATTCCCCAGTAATTCGCCTTCGTGAAGCAATTCACGCATCCGCAGCCGCGCCTGATGGAGTCCACGGCGCGACTCGTCTGCGGTAAGTCCCAGAGTCCGAGCAATACGAGCATGGTCGTAGTTCTCGGCATCGTGCATGAGAAAGATCATTCTTTCGGTCGCCGGCAATTGCACCACGGCTCGCTCCAGATCAATACGCAACGTGTTCCGACGGACTGACAGGACTACCTCACACGGCGGGCAGTCAAGAGTCAGCCGTCCCACTGGCGTGTGCTGACGCGCCTCCGCGATCAGGGCGCAATCTATCGCCTCGGGGGAAGGTGCCTCGCTCTTCGCGAATGCGCGGCAGAAGGCATTCGTCATCAAGTCTTCCGCCGCCAGTTCGTTGTCCGTCATCCAGAACGCCAGAGCATAAACCCGATGCCTATTCTGCTCATACACTGGCTTGTGAGTCGTGGCACTGCGTCGCGGGATGGCGGATATGTATCCGGAAAAACTGAGAAGATTCGATTGCTGCAAGGTGCTCATGATTGCTCCTGTAAGTTATGGGCCCCTTCATGGACCATGCCCGGGGGTCGTTTGCGTTGGCTGGGCTTTCACCAGCGCAGGGCCGCTCTCCCGGCACCGAGGCAGCCACACCTCCCTAGGAGAGCAATCTCTGTTCCGATTTGCCGGAGAGCTTCTGTGGCCGCCCAGTCTGACCTTGGAAGCGGTTGAAAACACAGGTCAATCCACGCGTGAGCTGAGAACGTGCGACCGCATCCCGAAAAGAGGTGTTCAGGCGTTTAGCTCAAGAAAGGGTCAGACTCGGAGCCCATATACCGTGATTTGGCATCCAGATGCCAACTCAACAATTTGGCGGTATGTAAGTTTTCCGATGCCGAGGGGAGTTTTGTTACGCAGCCCCAGTTCCGCTGTCGGCTCGCGAGGGAAGCCGCAAAATAAATTTGCTTGTCACACATTGGCGCTGAAGTAGATAGAATTAGCCAGCAACGGCTATGTGAGCTTTCATTCTGGCCGTGCTGAGTCCCTTCGTACCATGGCCAACGAGCATATCTTAGTAGTGGATGACGAAGAACTGATCCGGGAGATCATCTGCAACGTCTTGAACGAGGCGGGCTTTGAATGCCATCCGGTCAACTCAGGCGCTGAGGCGCTGACCGTTCTTCGTACCGACGGCAACTACTCGGCCGTAGTGTCGGACGTAATCATGGACGGCATGGATGGCCTGACGCTGCTGTCGAAGATCAGGCTCGATCATCCTGATCTGCCCGTGGTAATGGTTACGGCCGTCCACGACATCTCCGTCGCGCTGGCCGCCATCCGCAATGGAGCCTACGACTACTTGCTGAAACCTTTCGAGCGTGAGCAACTGCTTGCCAGCGTGCGACGGGCTGTCGAGAACCGGCGTCTCAAGTCGGAAAACCTGGCCTACCAGACAAAACTGGAATCGCTTGTGTCGGCCCGCACGGACATGCTTCGGCAAGCGTTGACTGACCTGGAGCGGTCCTACGACATCACGCTCGAGGCCTTAGGCGACGCGCTCGATCTGAAGGACGCCGAGACCGAAGGCCACTCCAAGCGGGTGACCGCTTTTACCATCGCCATCGCCCGGGCCATGGGTCTTCCCCAGGACCGGGTCCGCGTGATAGCGCGCGGGGCATTCCTCCACGATGTTGGCAAGATGGCGATTCCCGACGCTATCCTGCGCAAGCCGGGACGCCTCAGCGCCGAAGAGCAGGAGATCATGCAACGGCACGCCCAGTTGGGATATCAGATGTTGCGCAAGATTCCCTTCCTCCATGAGGCTGCCGACATCGTGTATTCGCACCAGGAGCGTTTCGATGGCACGGGCTATCCGCGAGGCCTGAGCGGCGACCAAATCCCGCTCGGAGCTCGGGTGTTCGCCATCGCCGACACATTTGACGCGGTGACTTCCGACCGCCCTTATCGCGCCGCCCAGTCAATCTCCTCAGGCAGACGCGAGATTGAACGCCAATCGGGCAAGCAGTTCGATCCGGATATCGTGAAGGTCTTCCTCTCCGTCTCCGAGCAGATTTGGCAGGAATTGCGCAGTGAGATCGAGGCCCAATCAGGGGTCAAGCGCTACGGCCTTGGTAAGATGGCACGCAACTGACGCCGGGGCGCAACCCGCAGCGCTTACAAGTTCAAAGGAGGCGGCTCATGAGCACGGTCCTACCGGATTCCGAGATTCAGCAGGCGCTGCAGAACCTTCCCGGCTGGAAAAGAAACGGCAATGCCATCGAACGCGATCTGCAATTCGGCAATTTCGTGCATGCCATGGACTTTGTGAACCAGATCGCCGAGGCCGCCGAGGCGGTCAACCATCACCCCGATATTCACATCAGCTATAACAAAGTGACACTGGTGCTGGTGTCGCACGACTCCGGGGGGATCACTCAGCGAGATGTTCGCATGGCGGGCAAGATTAACGAAATCGCTCCCCCGTAGCCGCATAAGGGCCAACGGCCTCAGAATCTAGTTAGCAATGGGCTTCGGCCCCGGCCCTTATCGAAGCAGGTCTTGAAACAAGCTCTAGTGACCCATTTCTGGACGTGGATCCACCGATTCGGCCACTCGATCCAATACCGTTTGTATACGATCGAGTTCATTCTGAAGACTATCGTTCCATTCCAGAAGCCGGTTTGGAACCTGGTCGAGATTCTGAAAAAGCGAGCGCAACACGCGGCGTGCACGCTCACTCAGTAAGACGAGTCCAAGGCTGCCAATACCTAAGACAGCAAGTGGCACATACCATCTGCGCATCGGTTGCTCCTCACACGGCGCGCCCGTGGAACACAATAGCAACTTACCTCCCTACGACGCCCTTTCTCAACCCTTGAATGATCTACTACCGCAAGAAAAACGTGTCGACTTTGGTTCTGGGGAAAACTCGCCAAGAAGAACCCAATCATCTTGTCCGTAGATTCAAGCGGGCCGAGCACGATGTTCTGCGAGGGGGGGTACAATTGCTTAGAATCCAGTGCGGTTTACACTCCCGAAAAACAGGGCGTCTAGACGACATCATGGGAAAAAGAAAGTCAGTGGTTGTCACACTCCTATCGGTCGCATTACTCATCGTGTTGGCACCGTTGGCGGCGCAGGAGCGCACAGTCACGCCCCAACCGAATACCGTCTGGATCGGCGCCGACGGCAAGTTCGAGTCGGAGCCGGACACGGCGCTGGTACAGGTCAACATTTCGGCGCAGGAAGAGAAATTGCAGGACGCCAACCAGCGCGCCACTCAGGCCGCGGAGCAGGTCCGCCAGCTTCTGCGCGCCAATGGAATCGACCCGAAAGATGCGCAACTGGGCCGTTTTGCGGTGCAGCCGGTTTATGACTACAAAAACCCGAAACGCAAGCTGGTTGGCTACCGGGTCGAGACGGACATCAGCGTAAAGGTCAGGGACTTCTCCAAGGTGGGGCCGATAGCGGAGGGTCTGGCAAACATGGATGTCACCAGCAATCAGTCAATTAGCTACCAACTGGACAATATGGATGCCGCCAAGATCAAAGCGGTGGAGGACGCGCTACGCCGGGCCCATGATGAAGCCGATGCAGTGGCTCGCTCCAGCGGCCGCACGCTGGGAGATCTCTCCTATGCGTCGGTGGACACCTTCGAGCCGACGCCGATACGTCCGATGATGATGGCGAGAGAGGCCGTGCCCATGGGTGCTGCCGCCGCTCCCGCTCCCACCGCCGAGTTCGGAGCTCAGAAGATAACCGTAACCGCGCATGTGAACGCGCTGTATATGCTGAGGTAACGACTCGCGCGACTTTTGTCTTGTTCTGGCGTTTGAAACTGGAAAGCAACCTATCTGTCCCTGCGAGGAGAAGGCAAGAAGAACATGAAGCTCAAAATGATTCTGGTTTGGGCGGCAATAGCATTCGGCTCGGCGACGCTATTCGCGCAGGACGAGCCGCAGCTGACGCCTCGTACTCCACCGAAGCCGCAGGCCAGCGCCAGGGTTGGTCCGACTGCCGTCACCGCTGAACAGGCGGCACCGCAACTTACCCCTGGCTCCAACACCGCTTCCCGTGACAACGGTAATTCTGCTGAGGCAATCACTGTTCCCGCGGGCACCAAGATTCCGCTCACCCTGAAGCAAGGGATTACAACTAAGAATGCGCGCGTGGGCGACCCGGTGTATGCCCAGACATCATTTCCCATCACGGCCAATGACCACATCGTGATTCCGCCAGGGACTTTCGTTCAGGGGGAAATTCGGCGGGTGCAACGGCCGGGTAGGGTTAAAGGCCGCGCTGAGTTGCTGATGAACTTCACGTCCATGATCTTCCCCAACGGCTACACCATCGTGCTGCCGGGCGCCGTGCATGGCACGCCGGGGGATCCCGGGACGAACGGCGTCAAGGACAAAGAAGGAACGATTGAAGGTGACAGCAGCAAAGGGAAAGATGTGGGCACGATCGTCGGCACCGCGATTCCCGGGGCGGGCATTGGCGCCATCTCCGACCAGGGCGGAGGTAAAGGCGCCGCCATTGGCGCGGCCAGCGGAGGCGCTCTCGGCCTGGCCACGGTTCTTCTTACGCGCGGTCCGGAAATTCAACTCGGCGTCGGCGACTCCGTCGAGATGGTGCTGGAGCGCAGTCTGACCATCGAGCAGACGAAGGTCAACCGGGCGTCTCAATAGATCAGGTACTTGGTCCGCACCGTCATGAACTGATCGAGCGCGTCACGCCAATCGTCGGCGATACGGCGGGGATCTTCTCCCGCCCTCAACGCTGCAAATACCGCTTTGTTCACCAGCAAAGTGTTCATGCGTTCCATGTCAAAACCTAAAGGCGATAGTTTGTGCAAAGCGGCCGCGAGCTCAATCCCCAACTCGGGTGCGTCCAGCGTCTCGCGATCGATTATGACGATGTGGACGCCGCTGCATTGCTGGCGGGCATACATGCCGCTGAGCGGAGTGAAATTCGTCGGCACAAACCGCACTCCGGCAATGTAGCGCCCGTTGAGGTAGCTGGCGAGTTCCGGACCGTCGATCCAAGGAGCACCCACCAGCTCGAACGGTGAGTCCGTGCCGCGGCCAACCGACAGATTCGTCCCCTCGATCAGGGCCACTCCGGGATAAAGGGTCGCTTCTTCCAGGTTGCGCAGATTCGGCGACGGACTCACCCAGACCTGTCCCGTGGAGTCGAACCAGTCCCCACGCAACCAGCCTGACATGGGAACCACGGTAAGGTTGGCGTTGATGTGCCTCTCGGCGTTGTACAGCTTCGCCAACTCCCCGATAGTCATCCCATGGCGCAGCGGAACCGGTTGGTAATTGACGAAGCTCTCCTGCCCGGCATCAGACAGCGGTCCCTGAACATAGGCACCGTTGAGCGGATTAGGTCGGTCGAGCACGACGATCGGCTTGCCCGCTTTGGCAGCCGCCTCGAGGAAATATCCCAGGGTCGTCTCGTAGGTGTAGAAGCGGGCACCGACATCTTGGATGTCATAAACCAATACATCAAGGTTCTTCAGTACCTCTAGGGACGGACGGCGTTTGGCGTCGGTGCTTCCATAGACGCTGTACACCGCAACTTCGGTCGCTTCATCCTTGAAGTTGGGGATCTCGGTGGTGTCAGCCGCGCCCGTGATGCCGTGCTCCGGGCTGAAGATCGCAGCTAATTGCAAGCCTCGCGTATGCGCCAGTACGTCTATGGTCCGCCGCCCTCGAGAGTCCACGCCGGTCTGGTTGGTCACCAGCCCGATTCGCGGCACGGGTATCCCGGGAATTCGGAGTGCGTCAAAGTCGCGTTGCTCCTGCACGTCGATGCCGGTCAGCACCCGTCCATTGCGCACAACCACGCGCCGGCTGGCGACCGCAGCTTCGTTGTAACCCGTGATGCGCGAGACCCGCATCTTCTGCTCTTCACTGGGTGTGAGCTGCAGCGCTGCGGCCACGGCCGTGGCCACCTCGGTTCGCAAGGCAATCACATTGCCGTACTTCACATGCACCGCATTGGTCAGCAGGATGACATAGGTATTCGTCGTCGGATCGATCCATAGGGAGGTCCCGGTGAACCCGGTATGACCGAAGGAACCGACGGGCAGCAGGTCGCCGCGATTGGAAGAAAATGGCGAATCAATGTCCCAGCCCAAGCCGCGGACATTGGTGAGGTTGGGTGGCTGTTGCGGTGTGGTCATCTTCTCCACGATCCACGACGACAGGACAGGCGCACCACCGTTCAGCATCGCCTGCGCGAACTTCGCCAGGTCGTCAGCGGTTGAGAACACTCCAGCGTGTCCGGCCACTCCTCCCATGGCTCGCGCCGTAGGATCATGCACAATTCCCCGCAACATGGCTCCGGTGCGCTCGTCGTGCTCGGTGGGAGCAATCCGCGGGGTCCAGGTCTCCGGCGGATTGAACGTCGTCATGGTCATGCCGAGCGGGCCGAAGATAAAGTTTTGCGCGTATTGATTGAGCGGGATGCCACTCACGCGCTGCACCAGCTCGCCCAGCACGATGAAGTTGATATCGCTGTACAGGAAAACCGCGCCGGGCGGATTCACCGGCTTCTCGGCATTGGCCCGAGAATAAGCTTCATCCACCCCTCGCCAATACGGTTTCAGGTCGAGGTCGGCACGCAGTCCCGAGTAGTGCGTCATCAACTGGCGGACGGTAACGTCGGTCTTGCCGTTCTGCGCGAACTCGGGAATGTACTTCGCCACCGGATCATTGAGCTTCACCTGTCCGAGCTGCACCATGCGCATCACCGACGTCGTAGTGGCCAGCACCTTGGTCAGCGACGCCGTGTCGAAGACGGTGTCGGGCGTCATCGCCTCCTTCGAGGGCTCGAGCGCACGATTGCCATAAGCCTTGCGATAAATCACAGCCCCGTTGTGGCCGACCAGCAACACGGCCCCGGGCGCATTTCCCTTCTCCACGGCATCCTTCAACAGCGCGTCGAGTGGCGCAAAGCGGTTCTGGTCGGTGGCGGCGGAAGCCGCAGGAGCAGGGGCTGTAGCAGCAGGGTTCTGCGCCACAGATGGGGCGCTGAAAAACAACAAGGAAATGAGTGGAAGCAGGACTACGGCCGCCCCGCGGAGACGAAGACTCAATGGATGTGAACCCTTTCTAGTTTCGACGAACCTGTCGAGTTTTGGGGAGCAAGCTATTATAAGTGGCGCTCGCGTGTTGCACATCGGTGAGGGTTTCTCTGAACCAGGCATCACAACCATTCGTCGCTCCCCACCGCGCTTTCGCGGAACAGGAAAAGCAGTTTGCGCGGGCCTTCGCCGTGATTCGCGACGGAATTGAGCAACGAGCTTTTCCCGGTGCAGCGCTCGCCGTCACCCACCGCGGATCGCTTATTGCTTCACACGGATTTGGCAACTTCACCTACGACGAAGGCGCTCCGCCGATCCAAGCCGAAACAGTTTTCGATCTCGCCTCCGTCACCAAAGTGATCGCGACCACTGCCGTGGCGATGCTGCTTTACGAGCGCCACCAGTTGATGCTTGACGCTCCGCTGTCGAATTTCCTGCCTGAATTCGTGTCGCTTGCGCCACGGCAGCAACAGGCGACGCGCGAGGCAGTTACGATTCGCATGCTGCTTGCGCATACGAGTGGGCTGCCAGCTTACGAGAAGCTGTTTCTGTCCGCGCAATCTCGCGAAGAACTCATGCGCGCAGCGCTCACCACGCCACTGACAGTGCTGCCGGGCACACGTGCCGAGTACAGCGACATCGGATTCATCCTGCTCGGCGAGGTGCTGGCGCGCGAAGCGGGTCTGACCTTGGATCTCGTTGGCCAGCAGGAAATCTTTGCGCCGTTGGGCATGGCGCGTACACGCTTCAACTCGCCGCAGGAATGGAAGGCCAGCATTCCCCCGACCGAAGACGACCGCGCCTTCCGCAAGCGAGTAGTCCAAGGCGAGGTGAACGACGAGAACGCTTATGTGATGGGAGGGGTCGCAGGACATGCCGGCGTTTTCGCACCAGCGACTGACGTGGCCCGCTTCGCCGAATGTATGTTGCGGAGCGGGACTCCCCTCTTCCAGCCTACAACGGTCAAGCTCTTTACCCACCGCGAAGAGACGCCCGCCGGTACCTCGCGCGCGCTCGGCTGGGATACTCCCTCGCTCAACGGATCCTCATCAGGCGCATACTTCTCGCAGACGTCGTTCGGACACCTGGGCTTCACCGGAACTTCGCTGTGGATCGATCCCGTCCGCCAGCTTTCGGTGACGCTTCTGACCAACCGCACCTGGCCGAACCGGGAGTCCCAGCGAATTCGGCAAGTGCGTCCGCGGGTGCACGATGCTATTGTCGAGGCGTTGGAAGAACCATGAAGCACAAGCCCGCGACCGACACCGCAAAGCTCGGCACCGAACGGCGAAATCGCGCCACCCAGAACCTGGATCGGCAGTCTGCGCTGGAGATTGCGCGCATCATCAACGCGGAAGACGCCAAAGTGGCGCCGGCCGTCAAGAAAGCGTTGCCGCAGATTGCGCGGGCGGTGGACGCCATTGCCGCTGCGCTCTCCAAGGGAGGCCGCCTTATCTACGTCGGAACCGGGACCAGTGGACGCATCGGCGCGCTCGATGCGGCCGAATGTCCACCGACCTTTGACACCGACCCCAAGACCGTACAGTTCGTGATGGCTGGCGGCGGGAAGGCGTTGGCGATTGCCGGTGAAGCCGACGAGGATTCGCGCGAAGGCGGGCGCGCTGACATCGCCAAACGTAAGCCCACGGAGCGTGACGTGGTGGTGGGCCTCGCCGCAAGCGGCCGCACGCCTTACACCGTCGCCGCCATCCAGTACGCGCGCTCACGCGGTGCAACGACGGTGAGCATTACCTGCAATCGAAACACCCGACTGGAGCGCGCATCGCAGATCCCTATCGTGGTCGAGGTCGGCCCGGAAGCGCTCACCGGATCAACCCGCATGAAAGCCGCCACCGCGGAGAAGATGATCCTGAACATCCTCTCCACCGCGGCGATGGCCCGGCTGGGCTACGTGTACGGCAACCTGATGGTCAATTTGCATCTAAAGAACAGCAAGTTGCTGGAACGCGGTATTCGTATTCTGCAGCAAGCTACTGGTATGAACCGCGAGGACAGCCTCAAGGCTTTGCGACGGGCAGGTGAGAGCATTCCAGTGGCGATCGTCATGGTGAAGCGCGGCGCTACTCGACTTGAGGCTGAACGCCTGCTGCAAGAGGCCGAAGGACATGTGCGCGTGGCCTTGGGCGAACAATAAGAACTCGCTGATGCGTGCGGCGAGATTTCCACCGCGTTGTTGCTGCACTCGCATCACAAGGCATTAACTGCTGAGGAACATCACATCGCGAAACCGCAGTTGTCGCGTCTAAATGCTTATAATGCGAAGGAGTGGAAGGGCCTGATCCGCAATCAAAATGACTGTGTACTGTTCGTTGTTTGCCTCGGCCATCGGCGGTGAAATCTCCAGTCTCATCGAAACCAGCGGTCTCGTCGCCAAGACAGTTCTCATCATCCTGCTGCTGTTCAGCCTCGCTTCCTGGGCCATCATCTTCTCGAAATGGGGACTGTTCCGGCGCGCCCGGGTGCAGAGCAATCGCTTCATCCGCGCGTTTCGCAAGTCGGAGCGACTGCAGGACGTGGCGGCGGTGGCCGAGCAATTCAAGCCCAGCCCGCTGGTCGCCGTCTTCGAAGGCGCATACGGAGAACTGCGCAAGCAGGCGTCGTACCCCATACGCATGACGGCCCTGCAGCGCGCGACCCAGATCGCCGCCTCGGAAGAATTGAGCAGCCTCGAAAGCCGCTTGCCCTGGCTGGCAACCACCGGCGCCGTGACGCCCTTCATCGGACTATTCGGAACGGTGTGGGGCATCATCGATGCCTTTCACGGGCTGGGAACCGCCGGCGCTGCCACCCTGCGCGCGGTTGCTCCGGGTATCTCGGAAGCCCTGATCACCACTGCCGCCGGTCTGTTTGCCGCCATTCCGGCGGTCATTGCCTACAACATGTTTACCCAGCACATCCGCGAGTTTGGCGCGCGCATGGACGACTTCAGCCTGGAGCTGATTAACGAGGTCGAGCGCGCCCAGAGCGGCACGGCCCCCCGTGCGGTCGAGAGCGTGGAGCGGCGGTAATGGCATTCACCAATGCACAGGGACGGACGCAGACGTCGCTCTCCGACATCAACGTCACTCCGCTGGTGGACGTGGTGCTGGTGCTGCTGATTATCTTCATGGTGACCGCGCCGGTATTGCAGTCGGGCATCGAGGTCGCAATCCCGCACACCAAAACCGTGAAAGAGATTACCGAAGAGCGGTTGGTCATCACCATTGACCGGCAGCAGCGCATTTTTCTGAACAATGAGCCCATTAACATCAACCAGATTGGGGCTCAACTGCATCAGAAGATTCGGGACCCCGAAGGCCAATCCGTGTTTGTTCGCGCCGACGAAAACGTTCCGTTTGGCGCATTTGCGACCGTCATGGACGCCGTGAAGCAGTCCGGCATCACCAACGTGAGCATCGTGACGCAACCGCTGGAGAAGAATGGCAGCCGACGTTGACATCTTCCCGACAGGGGGCAATCTTCGCGCTCCCGTCATCGGCTCGGTGGCACTTCACGCTGCGCTGTTCGCCCTGGCCCTATTCGGATATCTGCTCCCCAGCACCCGCGGCGAGAGTTGGGGAGGCACGGCGGGAGGCGGCGGCGCGATGAGCGCCACACTGGTCAGCAGTATCCCGTTGCCGGTTCCTCCCACCGAGACCAAGAACGTACTGGCCAACGAATCGAAGGGGCTGACGCAATCGCCGCCCAAGGAAACTCCGAAGGAAGAACCGAAGGCGATCCCGATTCCCGAGCGCGAGGCCAAGCACAAAGGGCCGCGCGAGTCCACGCTGAAGAAGCCTCCTCCCAAGGAAGTTGCTAAGGTAGAAGAGAACAAGATTCCGTTCGGCCAGGGAGGCCCGGTCAGCGGCCCGTACGGATCGTTCGCCGTCGGTGGCACCAAAGGCGGGCTGAGTTTCACGGGTGGGACGGGAGATTTTGGCAGCCGTTTCGGCTGGTATGTGGACGCGGTGCGGCGCAAGGTTTCGGAGAACTGGCTGAAATATGAAATTGATCCGCGCATTGACGCGGCGCGCCGCGTGTACATCTATTTTGAAGTGACCCGTTCCGGCCAGCCGGTAAACATCCGGGTGGAGCAATCGAGCGGCATACCATCGCTCGATCAGTCGGCGCTGCGCGCGTTGCAGCGCATTGACACTTTCGGTCCGCTGCCGCCGGAGTACTCAGGAAATTATGTTGCTGTGGAGTTCTGGTTTGACTATCAACGTTAGTCCGCACTCATGGAATTGCCGATGACCAAACGATTCGTCGCAATGGTGTTCGCGCTGGTACTGTTCTCTTCCTTCAACATTCTTGCCCAGGACTGGATTCGCACCGGAACCGGTCTCGGCGTGGAGAAGATCCGCCTCGCGGTGCCCGACTTCAAGCTGGTCGCCAACGACCCTCAAACCCAGGCGCTGGCCTCGACCTTCAACACCACTCTGTGGAACGACCTGCAATTTGCCGGGATCTTCGACATGGTGTCGAAGAGCTTCTATCCCGTGTCGATGCCGGGCGCACCGCAGGATGTGCACCTGGCAGACTGGAGCAGTCCGCCCCCGAACGCGAACATGCTGGCGTTCGGCAACGTCAGCATTCAGGGCGCATCGCTCAATGTGCAGGGCTGGTTGTACGACGCCAAGAATGTGCAATCGCCGCAGGTGCTGGGCAAACAATATCGCGAGGACGCGAACAACACCAATGCGCGCCTGATCGCCCACCGCTTTGCCAACGAGATCATCTTCCGCCTGGGCGGCGGCATCGCCGGAGTCGCCGAGACCAAGATTTACTTCGTCAGCAACCGCAGCGGCTCGAAGGAAATCTGGCAGATGGATTACGACGGCGCCAATCCGAAGCAGCTCACGCACACCGGCTCGATTGCGCTCTCGCCGCATGTTTCGCCCGACGGCTCTCGCGTCGCCTTTTCCGGCGTGACCAAGGAAGGCTGGCAGATCCAGATGTACTCGCTGGACCTCGGCAGGCTGGTCAGCTTCGAGCATTTCGGTGGCGACAACTACTCCCCGGCCTGGTCGTCGGACGGCCAGAGCCTCGCCTTCTCCTCCTCGCGCAGCGGGAACACCGAGATCTACACCGTTGGCGCGGCAGGAGGAAACCCCCGTCGCCTGACGGAGAGCAAAGGGCCGGATGTTTCGCCGACCTGGAACCCGAAGACCAACGCGCAGATTGCGTGGGTAAGCGGGCGCACCGGGCTGCCGCAGATCTACACCATGGCATCGGATGGAACGAACGTTGTGCGCGTGACCGATCAGGGCTATGCGGTTTCGCCTTCCTGGTCGCCCAACGGACAGTTCCTGGCCTTCGCCTGGGTCCGGCATTATGGGCCCGGCGAGCCCGGCGCCAGCGACATTTACGTGATGGACATTGCCAGCAAGCAATGGGCGCAACTGACGCACGATGGCGGACGCAATGACTTCCCATCGTGGTCGCCGGACGGACGGCACATCGTGTTTCAGTCGAACCGAAAGCGGACGGACGCAGATTTACAGCATGCTCGCGGATGGAAGCGAGCTCCGGCAGCTGACCTCGGGCGGCGAGAATACGCAGCCCAACTGGAGTTTCAAGTAGTCTTAAAGGGCGCCGGAAGGAGCACACTTCGGCCCTCTTGTGAACTGATGCGGGTGCTCTCGCAAGTAAATGGAGGAAGAGTTGAAGCTAACAAGAAGTCAATGGATGCGGGTCATCATCGCAGTGGCCGTGGTCCTGGTTGTGGGTGCCTGCGGCAAGAAGAAGGTTGCCACACCGCCACCTCCGCCGCCACCGCCGCAATTGGCGCCTACCGCCTCGTTGACGGCCAATCCCAACACTATCTCTCCGGGCCAGTCCACCACGCTGACGTGGAACACCGAACACGCCACCGACGTCACCATCGACCAACTGGGCAAGGTTGATCCCAGCGGCTCTCGCACCATGCAGCCCAGCCAGTCCACCACCTATCACCTGGTCGCCAAGAACGCAGTGGGGACCCAGGAAGCAACCGCGCGCGTGACCGTGGTGCAGGCTCCGCCCCCGCCTCCGGCGCAGACCTCAGACCAGGGTGACGCGATGTTGTTCACCCAAAACATGCAGGACGTGTTCTTCGCCTACGACAGCTATGACATCGAGCCGCAATATCAGAAGGTATTGCAGGCCGATGCGCGCTTCCTGCAGCAGCACCCCCAGCATCAAGTTCACCATCGAGGGGCACTGCGACGAGCGCGGCTCCACCGAATACAACCTGGCGCTGGGCGACAACCGTGCGAACGCCACCAAGCAGGCCCTGATACAGTTGGGCATTTCCGGCGACCGTATCCGCACCATCAGCTACGGCAAGGAAAAGCCGTTCTGCACCGAAAGCAACGAGTCGTGCTGGCAGCAAAACCGTCGCGGGCACTTCGTGTATCAGCAGTAGCGGGCGGCGATCTTCCGGGGCGGCCTGGGTGCCGCCCTTTGTTCATGATGCGTTGAGCGGGTAACTTTCTCGCCGTGGTGTAGTCTCTTCATCAGGGCAATCTTAGGAACAGGACACGACTTTATGCGACTTCGGAACAACCTAGCCTGGCTGGCAGCCGGGCTGATTCTGGCAACGGCGACCCCGGCCTTCGCGGTCAGCAAAGAGATCATTCAACTGCAAACCCAGGTCCAGTCGCTGCAGGACCAGGTCTCTCGCATGCAGCAGTCCATCGACATGAACATGGGCGCCATGCGCAACCTCATCGAGCAGAGTGCCGACAGCGTCAACAAGATGAACGCTGCGGTCAACGAGCTGCAAACCAAGATGCAAGGCCAGATCACCGACAGCAATGGCCGCCTCGATCAGCTCTCGGGACAGGTCCAGTCGCTGCACGATTCGGTGGACGAGCTGAAGTCGCGGCTGGCCAAGGTGAGCAAGCAACTCGACGACATGCAGCAGGGCGGCCAGAACCTGGCCGCGGGCCAGCCCGGTATGACGCCCGCCCCGGCGGGCGTCCCCGGCGGCGCCGGCGGCCAACCCCAATGCGCCCCCTCCGGACACCCTTTACAACAATGCGTTGCGCGATTACAACTCAGGAAAATATGATTTGGCTTCAGGCGAATTCGGAGATTACTTAAAGTATTACTCGAATACTGACCTGGCCGGAAACGCACAGTTCTATATTGCCGACATTGAGTATCGTCAGGGCAACTTTGAGGCGGCGGCCAAGGATTACGACAAGGTGCTGGAGCAGTTCCCGGGGGCAGCAAGGCGGCGGCGGCGCAATTGAAGAAAGGCTATGCCCTGCTGGAGCTCGGGCAGCGCGATGCCGGCGTTCGCGAATTGAACAGCCTCATCGCGCGCTATCCCCGTTCGATCGAAGCGTCCCAGGCGCGCGACCGGCTTCGTCGCTTAGGTGTCACGTCCACCAGCGGCACCGTGCACAAGCCGCCAGCGCAAAAGCCACCACCGCAGCAATAGTCCTGCTGTTTCGATTTCTCCTACGATAATCCCGTGCTGGTCGTCCCTTGCGCCGGAACGCCAGCCGTCATTCCCTGCTCCAGCACCAGTTCCCGGGCCCTGCCGCGAATCGACGGTAGATGCATTCCGAAAACGATGGCGCCCGCGATGCACGCCACGCCGCCCAGCGCCACCGTCCACGGCGCTCCCAGGTGATGCGCGGCGGCGCCGGCGGTCAGCGCTCCGAACGGCGCCAGTCCCATGAACATCATGGAGTACACCGACATGATGCGGCCGCGCAGGCGGTCGGGCGTCATGGCCTGAATGAGCGTGTTGGACGATGCCATCTGCACCATCATGGTGAATCCCACGGGCACCAGAAGTACGGTGGAGAGCCAGAACATCCTTGAGAAAGAAAACAGAATAAGGCTCGCGCCGAATCCTCCGGCGCAAATGGCGATCAGCCTGCCAAGGCCCTTCACCCCGACCCGCGCCGCCAGGCTGGCCGCTCCCAGCAAAGCGCCCACGCCGGTAGCGCCCATCAGAATGCCCAGCCCGCGCGCGCCGCCGTGCAGAATCTGGTCGGCGAACACCGGCATCAGCACGGCATACGGCATGCCGACGAAACTCACCAAACCCAACAGCAGCAGAATGGCGCGGATGGGACCGGTATTTCGCGCGAAGCCGAATCCTTCGAGGATGTTCTCCAGCGGCGAACCCTGATTCGCCAGGTTGGCCGGATGCTGAATGCGCATCAGCAGCAGACCGATAATCACCGCAATGTAGCTGACCGCATTGGCAAAGAAGCACCAGCCTTCACCGATCGACGCCACCAGAATTCCCGCGATCGCAGGTCCGATAATGCGCGCGCCGTTGAACATCGAAGAGTTCAGCGCAATCGCATTCAGCAGGTCTTCCCTGCCCACCATGTCGATGAGGAACGCCTGCCGCGCAGGAATGTCGAAGGCGTTCACCACTCCCAGTCCCGCAGCCAGCACCATGATCTGCCAGACCTGTACGCGGCCGCGTCAGCGTCAGCAGCGCGAGGATCGCAGCCAGGATCATAGAGGCCGTCTGCGTGCCGATCACGACCCTGCGGCGATTGTGGCGGTCCGCAACGATGCCTCCGATGGGCGCCATGATGAACACCGGAATCTGGCTGGCGAATCCGACAGTACCCAGCAATAGCGCCGAACCGGTCATGCGATAGACCAGCCATGACTGGGCCACAGTCTGCATCCAGGTTCCGATCAGGGAGATGAGCTGGCCCGCGAAGAAAAGTTGGAAGTTCCGGTGACGCAGGGCGCGCACCGCCAGGGCCAGGCGGGAACCGCGCGAGGCTGGCCGCGCAAACTCCTGCTTTTCCTCCTCCAAAACTGAGCGCAGGGTCTCAAGTTCGGATTCTTCGACCCTCTTGGCCATAGAAATCAGTTTGATGCTGGCGGCTTCTCGACCGGCTCTGACCTGTCCAGGCGGTATTCAAGGATCGTCACCGCGCGAAATGGTACGTCCTGTTCCACGCTGTATCGTTTGCGCAAGTTTGTGTCGATCGCATGGGCCAGCGGATCATCCGGCTTGGCGCGATACAGCACCAGCCATACTCGCTCGGCGCCGTTGATCTGGTTCGCCCAGTCGTCGTTGCTCGCGCTCACCGCGATACCTTGCGGACGCGGGGCACTTCCCCCAGGCAGCCAGTTGCGATAGTTCTCCACCGCGAAAGAGCCCTCCGCGTGGTAGTACAGCACGCGGTCCTCAGGACGCGCCTCAGCGATCAGGTAACGGGTCACGCCGCGCCAGTCTTCCTGCACTCGCGAATAGGAGGTAATCGCACTCGCCAGCGATAGCGCGCAGACTCCCACAACGGCCGCTGCCCGCCATGTCCGGCTGCGAATTGCTTCCGCTCCTGCTGCGGTCATGAACACCCACGCCGGCAGGCCGATGATGAGGAACCGGTGATAGAAAATCGGCCGCACCACGGAAACCAACAAGGGTAAGAACGACCGGAGTGAACAGACAACTGGCGACCAGTGCATATCGCCAACAGCGCAAATCCTCGGCGCCGCGTTCACGCCACAGGGTTTTCAGGGTGCGCAGAAACAGGGCCACCAGTACGAGATCCAGCAACAGCAACAAAGCGCCCAGGACCTTGCCGCTGCCGGCCGCGAGATAAACTCCCAGATGGTAAAACTCCAGCAACGACGGCCGTTCCACCCAGGTGATGTGACCGATGTCCTGGATGTGAATCATCCACAGGACGGGGACTCCCGCGAGTGCGATGAACGATCCCGCAACTGCCAACTGCTTCCACGGGCGGCGCCCCGTCCGGCAAAGCTGCCAGCGAAATCGCGTGCGCAGCGGGAACGAACATCCCGAAGTAATGGCAGTACAGGGTCAGACCGGTCACGACTCCGTAGGCGCAGGCCAGTGCGATTGTGGGTCGCTCGATGAGGCGAACAAACAAATACGTCGAGGCCACAACCGCGAGCACCAGCAGGCTGTACCCCCGGGCCTCCTGTGAGACCCAGATGGCACAGGCATTGAGCGCGAAGAATACGGTGGCTATGCGAGCCGTCGTCTCGCCGAACAGGCGTTTGCCGAGCGCGTACATCAGCGGAATCGAAGCGATGCCAATCACCGCCGAGAGCACGCGGACGCTGGCTTCGCCAACTCCAAAGAACAGCCAGGGGCGCAGCAGAACGTAATACAGCGCCATGTTGCCTTCGGCGTGCCACAGCATCGACCAAAATGCCGGAGTCGGCAGCCGCGTGATGACGACGCTGGCAATTTCATCCAGCCAGAAACTCTTGTGGCCAAGCGCTATCAGCCGCAACACCGCTCCCAGAGCGACGATTGCCCAGAGCCACCAGGACGCCCGGCGAGCACCCGCCAGATCCTTTCCCGTCGGCTGTTTGGCCTCTGCTTGGCTCATGAAGGTCGTGCCGGAAGGCATGTCTCGAATATAGCAGTCGGGATTGCCCCGGTTCTCCTCGCTGGGTTTGTGAATGTCAGGTTACGAGCTGATATTCTTCCTGTGAATTGACATGCCAACATTCGCGGCGGTTGACATTGGCTCGAATTCCGTCCGGCTGAAGATCGCGAAGACCAATCGCGGCCGCCTGGAAACCCTGCACGAAGACCGCGAAGTGACGCGCCTCGGGCAGAGCGTCTTCGCCAACGGCACGCTCGACCCGCAGGCGATGTCCCAGACCATGCAAGTCTGCGGCGCTTTCATCGGGCCGCCCAGGACTACGCTGCCGACCGCGTGCGCGTGGTGGCCACCAGCGCCCTGCGTGACGCGAAAAACAGCCGCGCCTTCCTGGATTGGGTGCGCACCGCTACCGGCTGGAAGGTAGAGATCATCTCCGGACTGGAAGAGGGCCGCCTCATCCATCTTGGCATCCTCTCCAACGCTCGCATCGTGCACAGCCGCGCGTTGCTCATCGATCTGGGGGGCGGCAGTTGTGAGCTCACGCTTTCCATCGACGGGCACATTGACAACATGATCAGCCTGCCCATCGGGGCGGTGCGGCTCACCCAAACCTTCCTGCACCATGATCCGCCCAAGAAAAAAGAGCTGGAGCAGATGCGTGGGATTATTCAACGTGAAGTCTCGCGGATTCGAAAGCGAATCACGCACTCCAGGCTTCAGATCGCCATCGCAACCTCAGGTACGCCGGCCGCCCTCGCCAGCCTGTACGCTGCCAAGATCAGAGGTTACAACGATAGCAAGCCACAAACCGTACCCCAGGAAGCGGTAGTGAAGTGGCTGAAGGAATTAAGCCGGCTCAGCCTGGGGCAACGGCAGGCGCTGCCGGGGATCGGACCACGTCGCGCGGAAATCATCATCGCCGGCGGCATGGTTTTTGCCGAACTCATGCAGCTGTGCAATCTGTCCAGCTTCCGCTATCTGCCTCTGGGGCTGCGTGACGGCCTGCTGGCCCAGATGATGGCCGACTACAACGGCAGCACCGTCATGCGCGAGCGCGTGGAGTCGGAGCGGCACGATGCTCTGATCGCCTCGGCCAAACATTATGGCGCCGACCTGCCCGTTTGCGCAGCGCATTCGCGACCTCGCCATGCAGCTGTTCCGCCGTTTGCAATCGGTGCACCAGATGCCTCCGCAATACGCCGACTGGCTGGAAGCCGCGGCCATGCTGCATGAAGTGGGCGCCTACATCAATCGCTCGGGGCGGCGCCGGCACACCTACTACGTTATCGCCCACTCCGAAGTCTTCGGATATACGCCGCTGCAGCGCCGCATCATTGCGACCGTGGCCCGTTTTGTCGGCAAGTCACTGCCGTCCCCTACCGACCGCGTCATTCGTTTGCTTCCGCCACCTGACCAGATCAATGTCCCGAAGGCGGTGGCCCTGTTGCGCCTGGCTCGCGCTCTGGACCAGGGACGCCGGGCTGCGGTGCGCGAGTTGCAAGTACGGGTTCATCAGGACGGCCGCGTCCGCCTGATGCTGACGCCCAATCCGCCCGAAGGGGTTGAGCTGGAGCTGTGGGCGGTGGAGCAGGAAAAGGATTACTTCGAAACCGTCTTCGGCCGTGAACTGCTCGCCGAAGCCTGCTGAATCGCGCGCACGAGCTTGGGGGTCAGGCACCACTTCAGCACCGCGGGTTGGCGGCCGTCCCGCTCAACCTTCGCTACCGCGCCTTTCTTGAAGTCGATGAACCCTGCCGATTCCCCGGACAGCATCCGGGTCAGGAAGTCGGTCATGCTGGGATTGTGGCCCACCACCATGATCGCCTTCTTCTTGCCATAGCGCGCGAGAAGAGCTTCGAAGTCCTCGTAGCTCGCCTCCGGACGCAGCGCTGCGTCAACGACGATCTTGTCCTTGTGTCCGAGTTCCGAGGCGGCGATTTCCGCAGTCTGCAGGGCGCGCTTCAGCGGACTGGAGATCATAACGTCGAGCTTAAGCTTGAGCGCCGCGAGCGCCCGTCCTACATCTTGGGACTGCTGCTCGCCTGTCTTGTCGATGGGCCGCTTGTCGTCGTCCCCGGCGGGATCGTAATGGTTGGCGCTGGCATGACGCAGGAAGTAGATGTCCATGCTGACTATTTTGCCCTAATCGTTGGCAGGAGCGTTACACATGGTTCTCGATCCGTATTCATCAGCATAGGTAGAGCGGCGCTTTAGCGCTGCGTCGACGCCGCTCCGTTATTACGCTTGAGCGTCCACTGCATTGCAGTGGACGCTCAAGCCGGCATTTATTAGGGCATCCCGGACGCGGGCCTGAAGGCCCGCTCTACCGGAACGGACCAGACGACTGCTCCCGGGTATCCCGCGCGCATGAATCTCTTAGTTAGCCTTCGCCACTGCCTTCTTCTGCGCGATCCACAAGTTCACCTGCTCCTCCAGCACATCCAGCGGCAGCGCGCCTGAATCGACCACCTCGTCGTGGAACTCGCGAATATCGAACTGCCCACCGAGCTGTTGCTGCGCCCGGGCCCGCAACTCCAGTATCTTTAACTGGCCCATCTTGTACGACAGCGCCTGCGCCGGCCAGGCGATGTAGCGGTTGGTTTCCGACTGCACGTTGGGCTCGTCAATCGCCGAGTGGTCGTGGAAATATTGCACCACCTGCTCGCGCGTCCAGTGCTTGTAGTGCAGCCCGGTATCGACCACCAGTCGAATGGCGCGCAGCATCTCGTCCTCCAGCCGGCCGAAATCGCTGTACGGGTCCTGATAGAATCCGACCTCTTTGCCCAGGCGCTCCGAATACAGCGCCCAGCCTTCGCCATAGGCGCCATACCACGCGTGCTGCCGGAACGGCGGCAGGCCTTTGACCTCCTGTGCGATGGTGCCCTGCAAATGGTGGCCGGGAATGCCCTCATGATAGGTGGTTGATTCGATGCTGATGATCATGCGCTTCTCCGGCTCGCTGGTATTCACCTCGACATGCCCGGGGCGCGAACCATCAGGTGTGCCCGGGAACGTACTGCGCTCCCGGAGCGTCCTTCTCACGGAACGATTCGACCGGCATGACGATCAAGTCGGCATTCGGCAAGCGGCCGAACAGCTTGGGCAGCTGCGGTTTCATCTGCGCGGTGTATTTGCGATAGAGATCGAGAATCTGCTCGCGCGATTGCGCATACAACTTGGGGTTCGCCTTGACCGACTCGCGGAAGGACTTCAGGTCCTTGAAGCCGAGACGATTGGCAATCTCCAACTGCTGCTTCTCGATGTCGGCAACCTGCTGCAAGCCGATCTGGTGAATCTCTTCCGGCGTCTTGTCCGTGGTCGTGGACTGCCGCACCTCGAAGGCATAAATCGCGTCGCCGTTGGGCAGCGACCACACGCCCACCTCGGTCCTTCCCTTGGGAACGTATTCATCCTTCACAAAGGTCGCGAACTTCGCGTACGCGGGCAGGACGTCGTCCTTGATGGCCGCCAGACCGGCAGCTTTCAGGCGGGTCTTGTCGGCCTCGGAGAAGCTTGCCGGAAACTCCTTGAAGGGCTGCGCAAACGGCGTCTGGTCGGGCGCGAGCGTGGCAATTCCGTTGATCTGGTCCACCACCTTCTCCAGCAGGAACTTCGGCGGCATCAGCCCATTGGCCATGCCCTTGCGCATGTTGGCGGTGTCTTCGTCGAAGACGCGCGGCAGTTGCTTCAGACGGGCAATGTAATCGTCATAATCCTTGACCGTCTGGAACGAGAGCACGGTCACCAGCTGCGGCGCGTCAATGTGGATGCCGTTCATCTGATTGACCGGCATCTGCCACAACTTCAGATCGGTGCCCTCGATGTCTTCCTTGAGCGAACGAATCTCCAACTCGCGATTGAGCACGTCCTGATGCGGCAAACCGGTGGCGTCGATGGCCTCGAAGCGCTTGAGAAATTCCTTCTCCTTCGCCTGCTGCTCCAGGATGGTCTTCTCGGAAGTGCTGCCGAGCTGGTCGTTGTAGCGCTTATCGCCCAGGATCGAGGCGTAAACCGGGTTCTGTTGCAGGTTCCATTCCCAGAGCTCGGAAATCAGCGCGTTCAATTGTTTCTGGCGGGTCGCGACATCAGCGGGTGCGGCGAACATCTGCATAGCATAGAACAGGCAAAGAACCAGTGCGACAGGGCGCATGTAATCTCCTAAATCGGCGGAATCCAAACAGGGTTTTCTCCGGGGTCAATCCGACGTGACGGTGCTCTCCCCACCTCGATTGATGATACGGGAATACGAGCGACTCCGTTCCGTGGGCGCTGGTTAGACGGCCAGGATACCGTCCCGGTGATCGCCAATTTGCGCTGGATCGAAAGTAAATCGTCGTCTGTCACCCTGAGCAAGCGGCGGATTTGCCGCGAGTCGAAAGCCTGCCCTGAGCTTGTCGAAGTGGGCCCCTATTCCGGGCACACTTCTTAGTTTGAATAGGGGTGCTTCGACTCCGCCTGCCCAAAGGCTGGGCAGGCTCCGCTCAGCATGACAGGGCTATTTGCGTTAACGCGAGCCCTTTGTCTCTTGCCGTGGATCTACCTCCCCGCGACCACGCCGTTCTCCACCGGCTGCACCAGTTGCTCGGGATTGGCGAAGTTGGCCTGCGCGATGCGGATCTGCTGCTTGAAGTCGTCCACCATGCCTTCGTGCAGCCGAACTTCGGTGGGCTTCTTGGCGATGCTCATCTTGTCAATCTTGTCCTGCAGGCGCAGCAGTCCGTAGAAGAGGTTCTCCGGCCGCGGCGGGCAGCCAACGATATACACATCCACCGGCACGATGCGGTCCACGCCCTGCAGCACGGCGTAGGTATTGAACGGGCCACCCACCGACGAGCAGGCGCCCATCGAGATGCACCACTTGGGGTCGGGCATCTGGTCATAAATGCGCTTCACCACCGGCGCCATCTTGAGCGTGACCGTGCCGGCCACAATCATCAGGTCGCTCTGGCGAGGGCTGGGGCGAAACACCTCCGAGCCGAAGCGTGCGATGTCGAAGCGCGAGGTGGAAGCGGCGATCATCTCGATCGCGCAGCAGGCCAGGCCAAACGTCATGGGCCAGATGGCGGACTTCCGCGCCCAGTTAAAAACATAATCGACCGTGGTGACCAGAAAGTTCTTCTCGAAGCTGTTCTCAATCCAACCCATGCAGTACCTTCTCTCGATCCCAGCAGTGTCGGGTAGAGCAGGCCTTTAGGCCTGCGTCCCAACCGTCGTAATTACTCAGGGGCTTTAGCCCCGGACGTACACACGACCTGCTTTTGCTTTTCCCCACTATCTTCGCCGATACCACGACCAGCGGGCTGTGATGAACATCACAGTTGCCAACATGCCGAGTCTAGGCCCGATGGGCGGCACATTCAAGCGCGGACTCTTCTACAGGCAGTAGATCTTCAACGCTGCTTTTTTGTGTCGCCGCTCGTGACAAACAAACGACATCTTGTTTACACGAGAGCATCCCGCAATTGCGTCTATTCCCCTAGATCCCGAAAATCGGAGGAATGAGATGAAAAAGCTTCTACTGTCGCTGCTGCTTGGTCTGGTTGCCAGCTTCGCGCAGGCTCAGACCGGCTATAAACAAACCAATCTCGTAGCTAATGTGGCGGGAATCGCCGCTCACACCGACCCTCAACTGTCGAATCCCTGGGGCATCTCTTTCTTGCCCGGACAACCCTTCTGGATTGCCAACAACAACGGCGGAACGTCCACGCTCTACGATGCGAGCGGCAACAAGAACTCGCTGGTGGTGCAGATACCCTCGGCCTCGGTGAATCCGTGCAATCCCGGATGTCCCGACCGGAACCGTAGCCAATTCCTCAGGCGCCGATTTCGGAGGCGCGCAGTTTCTGTTCGATACTGAAGACGGCATTCTGGTCGCCTGGAGCCAGGGCACCGTGGGCGTCACCGTCGTCGACAACTCCCCCGCGGGCGCTGTCTATAAGGGGCTGGCCCCGCTGAACAACGGCTCCGGCAACTTTTTGCTGGCGGCGAACTTTCCGCAGCGCGAAGATTGACGTCTTCGATCGGACCTTCAAACCCGTATCCCTTGCCGGGACCTTTACCGACCCCAATCTGCCCGCCGGGTTCGCGCCGCATGGAGTACACGTGCATCGGCAACCAGGTCTATGTAGCCTATGCCATGCAGGACGCCGCCAAGCATGACCCGGTAAACGGCGCGGGGAGTGGCGTGGTTGATATCTTCGACGTCAACGGAAACTTCGTGAAACGATTCACGTCCGCCGGAAACCTGAACTCTCCCTGGGGAGTCGCCATTGCCCCATCCAACTTCGGCCAGTTCTCCAATGCAATCCTGGTCGGTAATTTCGGCGATGGCACCATCAATGCCTTCGACACCGCCGGCAACGCCCTGGGGCAGGTCACCGACGCCGGTGGGAATGTCCTGGTGAATCCCGGGCTCTGGGAGTTGCTGTTTGGTCAGACTTCCGCGGATGCGAACACGCTTTACTTCACCGCTGGTGGCGCGGATCAAACCCAGGGGCTGTTCGCCACGCTGGTGGCGGCGCAGGCCGTGAGCAGCGGTGACTTCTCGCTCGCGGTCTCGCCCACCAGCGCCACCGTATCGCGTGGTGGAGCGGTCACGCTTTCCGTAATGGCCAGCCCCACCGGCGGCTTTAGCAGTCCGATCACCTTGTCGTGCTCGGGCCTCGGCGGTGTAAGTTGCGTCTTTTCGCCGAACGTCATTACGCCGGGAGGCAGCGCGGTCACGGCGGCCCTGACCCTGTCTGTATCGCAAGGCTACACTCCCGTGGCCGCGATGGTCTGGTTGCCGTTTTCGGGAATCGGACTTTTCGGCCTGGTGTTCGCAACTCCCGCAACGGACACGAAGTCGAAGCGGAAGCTGCTGAAACGGGCCGCCATTCTAGGTGTTGTGCTGCTGGTCGCCGTGCTGCTACTGATTGAAGCTGGTTGCAGCTCAGGCATGACCAACCACATGACCAACAATGCACCCGCCAACTTGCTGGTGACGGGTACTTCCGGCTCGATCAAGCATTCGGTGCAAGTCGCGCTCACGGTGAACTGAATCCTCCTCCTTCACGGCAACGTGAGCGCGGCGGTGGACCGGCTTTCCAACTGTGAAAGGCCGGTCCATTTATTCGGCGCGACTGAATCGTTGCCCGGTCCCAACCCTTCTTGTTCAGCTCCAGGAAGTGGACGCCGCCGGCATCTTTGGTGGTGACCAGTTTGCAGTCGTTGAGCACCGCCTAACAAGCACAAGGGGAAAGCTGCTCTCGGTTGGGCTTGTCAAAGCTGGGCTCTTACTGGAAGAAATTACAGGTCGCGGTCGACTCTTCTTCACATGTCGGAATCGACCGTGCGGGTAACTCGTTTGTTTCTTCCAAAAGTCTACTGGCCAACCTCTTGGTACGAAAAATGCCTCTACTCCATTGAACGTCGTTGGAGGTGCTCCGATGCCCTACCTACGCCTGTATTCGCGAGATTTACCAATAGAGAAGAAGCGTGTCATAGCCCAAAGGCTTATCGAGATTACGTTGCGCTCATTTCACCTTCAACCTGAGGAACGGAACCGGATAACAATCCAGTTCATCCCGCCGTCTCAAGTGAGTGCAGCCGATGGTTCCAAGCCAGCAATTCCGCGCGGTGCAGATGTCATGCTCGAAGTAATCGCCCATCATCTGACCGAAGCAAAAGAGAGAGCATTCACCGAAGAAGCCGGCGCTATGCTTGCCCAGTTGTTGTCCACGAAAGCGAGTAGCCGAATCGCCCGCCTGCTAAGAATCAAGGCGGATTCAACCCGTCAGATCGCTCTTCAGTTCGGCGAACTTAGCCGGGCGATTAGCGATCCATTCGTCGTGGATACAGAGCGACAGGCGGCATAGCTTAGAGACTGACGACGGCCCAACATAGGGTGTAACGTGATTGCCCCGCCTTGGTCAAAACCGGGCTGGAACGGGGCACCCACAGCAGCTCCTTATCAGTCTGTGTCATAGTTGGTGCCGCCGCTGCGCGGCTCGACTATTTTCCCAGTTGACCCCGGGCTTGCTCGCACTCCAACACGCGCAAAGGCGGCGCGTGCCGTGGACTCCGCAATCCGCCCGGGCTCAATGCGCTGCCGCCGCTGCCCGGTTCCAGCAGAATCTGGTTTCAGCCTTCGCGAGAGGCAGGCGAAGGGTGGGGCGTCCGGTGCTGAAGTTCAGGTCGCGGACACCATAGAGCTGTTCAGCGCAACATTGCGACATCCCGTCCCCGAGGCCTAACCAATCGGATAGTGTTTCAACCGTTTGTGTGATCCGTCCCGCCCTGCTCCGCAGTTTCCACCGCTAGTAAAAGATTGATTCCATTGCGAAATTCGAGCTGTATAGCCGATGGCTCGCCGATTGCCTTACAAAGAGCAGCCGGGCCTGGCTCCTATTCCAAAATGTGATTGTCGACGGGAACGGCAATGTCTATGGGACCGCCTCGTCAGTGTCGCCAGGCGGCCCGTATGGCAATGGCGTCATCTTCGAGATCACGCCGCAATAAATCTCCTCCGGGCGCTTATGCCATGCGAACTTCAGACGCGGTCAGCGAAACGAGACAACGCTGGCATCTTCTGTTGGAATGCCGGCGTTCTCCCAGAAATTAGGAATTGGGATGAGACACCTCGATAGATGATGATGATAATGTTCACTCTCGAAAGGAGAAGATTATGGCGAGCCGACGACGGCACGGCACTCGCATTCTTGACGCTGACCTGACATCCACCGCCGCGCAGCCACTCCAACCAGCACAGCCTCGGCGGTGTTTGGGGATCGCACTGGCACTGGCAATGCTATTTCTGCTGACAGCCGCCGCCGCAACTGAACCGGCTCAGGCGCAAAGCTTCAACGTCCTTCACAATTTCACCGGCGGTCCCGACGGATCGAATCCCTTTGCAGGGTTGACTATTGACCCAGGCCGGAAACCTATACGGAACCGCTTCGGCCGGCGGCACGGGCTACGGAACGGTCTTCCGGCTGGTGTATAAGAACTCCAACTGGACTACGACTCCGCTTTACAGCTTTTCTGGAGGCAATGACGGGGGCCAGCCCCATGCAAGAGTAATCTTCGGCCCCGACGGCACTCTGTATGGCACCACCGCTGCAGGAGCCGGTCAGGGGTGCAATGGCACTGGCTGCGGCGTGGTTTTCAATCTAAAACCATCACCAAGAGCTTGTACCACCGCACTCTGCCCGTGGATGGAAGCTGTGCTCTATCGCTTTAGCGGGGGAGGCGATGGGGGAGATCCTGATGGCGAGCTTATCTTCGACCAAACGGGCAATCTCTACGGCACGACTGTGCTGGGCGGTCCAGATTGTTACTTTCGAGGCTGCGGCGTGGTTTACCAGTTAACGCTCTCTGCTGCCAGCGGCTGGACGGAACGCGTTTTGTACAGCTTCAGTTTAGGCGATGACGGGGCTTTCCCGGTTGGCGGCTTGATCTCCGACAATGCCGGCAACCTCTATGGTACGACCTCTGGCTACTTTGATGGTATCTACGCGCCTTATGGCACGGTTTACGAATTGATGCCCTCCGGATCGGGCTGGGCGGAGAGCACTCTTTACACCTTTCAAGGCGGAAACGACGGCGGTGAGCCCAATGCGGGCCTGATCATCGATCAGCAGGGCAATCTCTATGGCGCCACTACTTCCTTTGGGACGGGCGGCGGCGGAACGCTTTTCGAGATGATGCCGTCCGGCGGCAACTGGACGTTTGTCACCCTTTACGGACTTATCGGATTCAACGGATCCAGCCAACCGGGTCCCTACGGAAGCCTCGTTATGGACGCGTCTGGCAGTCTCTATGGCACGACTAGGAATGACGGTGCCAGTGGTAACGGATCGGTTTTCAAGCTGACTCGTCAACTGGACGGAAGCTGGACCTATACCTCGCTGCACGACTTTACCGGCGCTGCTGACGGAGGGTTTCCATATAGCAATGTCGTATTCGACACCAACGGCAACCTCTACGGCACGGCGTACCGGGGAGGAGCTTATGGTGGTGGCGTCGTCTGGGAGATCACGCCCTAACCGAAGCGTCTTTGCACGTTCTCCCAGGTTGCCCGGGCGTGCAGCGTGGCGATGATGGCAGGCTTGAGACCTTGGGTGGTGCCGAGTGGGCGCACAGAATCCCATTGTCCGGTGGGATTAGATCGGCTTGCCGCGTCACGTGCCGGCGTGACCGGCGTACTTGCGGACTCCGGTTCCATGGCGGTATCAACGGTTGTGAGGAGGACGGGTTTGTGTCTTCGACCACTGCGCCCAGTGCGCTGGCTAAGAACGATCTTTGAAAACAGTTGCCTGGTAGTTACCCGTGCCTGGTCAGACCGGGTGGCTGTTGGCCAATGGGCGATGTGTTCGAGCCTCAAGTACCCCTTTGCAGGGCTTAATCTGTTGCCGTAAGTCATTGCGGTTCAATCATCTACGTATAAAGCCTTACGGCTCTATCATTTGCCGTGAAAAACTGCGTAAACTTCTGATTCTAATGAAAGCGGGGGGGGCTAGTGGGCCAGTGGCTCCCAAATTGGGGAACGCAAGAGAGCGCGACCGCGGGCGGCAGTCGGTTCGCTCGCACGCCCGAGCGCTTGGTCAGAATGACAGCCAGGCAACGCGCTAGCCGCGAAAATGAAAGGCGGTCCTACGGTAGAATCGGCCTTGACCTGTATGTCCTTGACGACACAGCCCGCGCCAGCGAGGCCGCTCGCGCCCGCCGCCAGCGATCCGCCGCGGTCCCGTTGGGCGACGATCTGGCATTCTCCGGCATGGATGGTGCTGGTCGCCTTCGCCGTCCGCGTTCTGTGGATTGCCTTCGCGCATACTTATCGCTTCCGTACCAGCGAGGCCAACTTCGGGTTTGGCTTCGAGATCGGCCGCCTGGCCTACTCGCTGGCCAACGGCCACGGATTCAGTTCGCCCTTCGGCGGCGACACTGGACCTTCGGCCTGGAATCCGCCGATTTATCCGTGGATCCTGTCTGTGGCCTTCCGGATGTTCGGCAGCTACTCGCACGCGGCCGCGTTCGCAATGTTGCTATTCAACAGCGTCTTTGCCGCGCTGACCAGTTGGACCGTGTATCGCATAGCGCGCCGCGTCTTCGGAGAGACCGTTGCGGTTTGGTCGGGATGGGTTTGGGCGCTGTATCCCGACACCATCTTCTGGTCCGTGAAATGGATTTGGGAGACCAGCCTGTCGGCGTTTCTGCTGAGCCTGCTGTTCATGCTCACCTTGGAGATGGAAGGCGACGAGCGATCGTCTTCCTGGCTGGGTTACGGCCTGCTGTGGGGAGTTGCGGCATTGACCAATCCGGCGGCACTTTCATTCCTGCCCTTCGCCGGATGCTGGCTGGTGTACCAGTTGCATCGCCGCGGAAAACGGTTCGTCGTGCCCGTTGTGCTGAGCGCGGTCGTGTTCTGGATGACCATCATGCCCTGGCTGGTTCGCAACTACGAAGTATTTGGGAGGTTCGTATTCCTGCGTGACAACTTCGGCAACGAGCTGCGCATTGGCAACAACCCTCTGGCCGAGGGCATGTACGTGCTGGACTATCATCCCAGCAACAACGCGCTTTTGTATGCCAAGTACAAGCAAATGGGCGAGCCGGCCTTTTGCTCGGAGCAGGGACGCCTGGCCCGGGAGTGGATCGCGCAGCATCCCGGAAAATTCGCGGCGATCAGCGTGCGGCGCTTTTATTATTTCTGGAACGGCATACCGAGGCTATCCAAAATTCAGTGGCTGGCCGAAACCAAGAACACTCACTTCCTGTTGGTTTCGGTATTCGGCATCTGGGGATTGCTGCTGGCCTTGAAGCGCCGCGTTCACGGCGTTTTTCTGTTCGCCAGTCTGCTGGCCTTCTTTCCGCTGGTTTACTATATTTGCTTTCCGGAGCCTCGCTATCGGCATCCTATCGATCCGGAATTGCTGATGCTGGGGGTCTATTTGATTTCTCAGGCTGAAACTCGCGGCAAGTCGCGCGACCGCGCCGGAGAACTGCCCGATGCCTCGGAAGACGAAATTCTGCCGCAGTGCCACACGCTCTCCGTCATCATTCCGGTTTACAACGAGCGCAAAACGGTGATGAAGTTGTTGCAGCAGGTTGCGCGGCAACCGCTCAGCCTGCACAAAGAGCTCATCATTGTGGACGACTGTTCCACCGACGGAACCCGGGACATGTTGCAACAAGCCGATTTGCCAAAGCTCCTCGGTGGCGACGGCGCGAACACAGTCAAGCTGGTGGTGCACGAGAAAAACCGCGGCAAAGGCGCCGGCGTTCGCAGCGGACTGGAGCATGCAACTGGCGAGCTGGTGCTCATCCAGGATGCAGATTTGGAATACGATCCTCGCGATTATCCGCTGCTGATTACGCCGATTCTCGAAGGCCACGCCGATGCGGTGTTCGGAAACCGCTTCCACGATGGGCCGCATCGCGTGCCGCGATATTGGCGCTACCTGCTGAATCGCTGTTTCTCGCTGCTGTGCAACATGCTCACCGGCCTGAGCATTCACGACGTCACCGCCTGCTACAAGGTCTTCCGCCGCGAACTGTTCGCGCGGATGCACATTCGCTCCGACCGCTTCAGCATTGAAACCGAGATCACGGTCAAACTCGCCAGGCTCGGCGCCCGCATCTACGAGGTGCCTATCGTCTATCACGGCCGGACTTACGCGGAAGGCAAGAAGATCAGCTGGACCGATGGCGTCATCGCCGTTTACCACCTGCTGTGGTACAGGTTTAAGGATTGAGCATTGGCGTTCGCAAGCAGTGCCTTTCCGGGCGAGCGGACGAGTCTGGAGGCAACTTAAGGAATCTAGTTCAGGCCACGTTTTGCCGGTTCGGCTTGTTGGTCTTCGTGAGCATGCCGTTGATCTGGTTCCACGTGACCACCCACGGAACAGCAAGCGAGAACAGCAGCCTCGCGCCGAGCAGCCGGAATGAGGATTTTCCAGGGAAGGTTCGCCAGTCCAGCCGGAACGCGAAGTACGTCTCGAGCGCGAGGATGCAAAGCAATGGGATCACCGTTAGTGGAAGGAGCGCAAGCGCCAAGACCTCAGCCAAGCAGCGGGCAAGGTTTCGAAACAGGCGTGCGCGTCGCGTTCCCAGCACGCCGTCCGTTTCTGCGTAGCTGGCAATCTGCCGGATTGCCGACCGGAAAGTATGCTTCGGCCGGTAATGTGCCTTGGCCCGGTCCACGAAAGCCGTGGTCGCAGTTTTGCGCGCTCGCAGATCGAAAATGGTATCTTCGCCGAGGAAAGTGTCCTCAGGGAAGCCTCCTACTTGCTGCCATACTTGTTTGCGAAAGGCCATGGAGCGGCCAGTGCAAGACTTGGTTGGCTCATCCGCGCCCAGCTTGATTCCGAAGAACGGCGCCGATGCAATGTCCCAGGTTGTTCGGTCTTGGGGATCGATGCAAGACCCGCCAACGGCGTATTCAGCTTGGTTGCCCAGAATGGGGCCGGTAAGTTGTGCCAGCCACTGCGGCTCGTAGCTGCATCCAGCGTCTGCACAAGCGATGATCTCGGACGACGCCCGAGCCACAGCCGTGTTGCGGCCTCGGCCAATTGGTCCGGGCGAAGCTTTCAGGCTGCAACTTTCGTCCCGGATGGCAATAAGGTTCGGGTACCGCAAGCCCGCAGCTTGCAGATGTTCCCACGTCCCGTCGGTTGAACCGCCGTCTACGATCACGACTTCGGCGGGGCGAAGAGTTTGCTCCATAAGGCCGACGACCAGGCGATCAATGTCGTCCACCTCGTTGAGCACGGTCGCGGTTACGCTGACGGCTGACGAGCGCGTTCGGTGGCGGGTGTCAAGATCGCCCGCTTTCCTCGTCCACATGCCGTCAATGGGTGGTGCTGACTTCTGCATCGCAATGAAGAGGGTCGTTTCGGAGCAGTGACTGCGATTATATATGGCCTCCTTGCCGCGGCGCGACTAGCGAAAAACCATAACCTTTTTGGCTCGCCTCGCGTCTAACGGGCGACAGGAGGCGCTATGACTCGTAGGTATGACAGTTTGGGTGCAGCATTTCTGGGAGGTCTGCTGGCCCTGTTTCTGGTGGTCTCGGCCAACGGACAGGTATCGCAAGAGTTCCACCGTACCGTTTCTCTTCCCTCCAACGGTCGGGTCTCGCTGGACAACGTCAACGGCGACGTCGAAATCACTGGATGGGACCGCAACGAAGTCCAAATTGATGCGGTGAAAAAGGCACGCGATCAACCAAAGCTCGACGAGGCCCAGATCGAGGTCGAAGCCGGAAGCGATTACGTGAAGGTCCACACACAATACCCCCACAACCACACCAACAACAATCCGGCTTCCGTTCATTACACTCTGCATGTGCCACAGAATGCCCGTCTCGACCGCATTAGCCTGGTGAATGGGGCGCTCACCGTGCAAAAAGTCGTAGGCGGAGTGGATGCCAGCCTGGTAAATGGCAAGGCCCACATCAGCGACCTTAGCGGAGAAGCAAGCATTTCTAGCGTTAACGGCAGCATTGAGGCCAACTATGCTTCGTTGAGCAACGTGCGTGAGATTCGGCTCAAGTCCGTTAATGGAAGCGTCGAACTGGGGCTGCCCGCATCTCCGAACGCCGACGTCAAAGCCTCAACCGTTAACGGCGGTATCAAATCGGATTTCCCGCTTACCGTGCAGGGCAGTTTTGTCGGCCACAATGTTAACGGCACACTGGGCAGCGGCGGGACGCGGATCGAGCTCAGCAACGTAAATGGGAGCATCCACATCGGCCCGGGACACGGAAGCTTGTAGGGGGGAACTGGACTCCACGAGAGCGCGTTTGCAAATAGGGTTGCGGGGCTGGATCAGGCTGGCTGGGGCAAAGGTTTCTTCACCCTGCGCCCGGACTGCTTCTTCTTTTTCTTGGCCTTGGCACGCGCTTGCCTCTTTAGCTCCTCAGGAGAATACATGCTGCCGCGACAGCTCTTGCTGCCGCAATAGCAAGGAGCATCGTCGTCGCCATCGTAAAGCCAGTAATCGTAAGTCAGTTCCTCCCCGGCGGCAACATCGCGCAGCGTAATAATGTACACACGGTCGCCTTCCTCATCCGTCTCACAGTTCGGATCGCAAGAGTGATTTACGAACATGGCCATTCCATGCCCGTCGATGATCACTTCCCCATCGCCGACTCCGAACAGATACGTAAACGGCCGACCTTCGTATCGGTTATCGCCCTCCGCTTTGGTGATGCGTTCTCCCGTGTATTCCAGAACGCGTGTCCCTTTGGGAATTCTTTCCAGAGTGAAACAACCCGCGGCGTGTATGTCGGATGACCGTATGATGAGGTTCAGCAAGAAGCAGGGCTCCGCGAAAAAGGTGCTGGCAGTATAGCGTATCGCCGCCAGGAATTCGTCCACCGCCCACTCGCATCACTGTTGCTTCAGCACTGTCAGTGCGATACGTCATAGGCCCGGCAGGCATTTCACGGTTCACATTCTGCCCGGGATTTCGTATCTTGGAAGGGACGCAAAAGGTTTCGGGAGGCATTCTCATGGTTCACGTATTGATCCGCCACAAGGTGTCGGACTTCAACCGCTGGAAAGAATCCTTTGATTCCCACCTCAATACCCGGATGCATGCAGGAGAGCTGGCATTCCGCCTGTTTCAAGGCGTAGACGACCCGCGGGACGTGACCCTGCTGCTGGATTGGGACAGCGTCGAGCACGCCCGCCGGTTCATGAGTTCCGACGAACTGCGGAGCCGAATGCAACAGGCCGGAGTGGTGGGCACGCCCGACGTGCAATACATCGAAGATGTACGTGCCATCCGCCGCACCGCCGCCGACTAGCACGGGAGCAGGAACGGTCCAGATTTTTTTGGCAAAACTATTGACACGAGGGCGGGTTTTGCGCTCCAAATCGCACTCGCCCGATTCGGAGTGCGCGCACGGTCGGCGGGCCGGCGCAATAACGTGCATTCGCTCAGAAGCCCTTACCCATGCGTGTTTCGCGGAGCATGGCACTCTGTCAAGAAGTTTGCGGCAAAAAATTTGGTCGCCACCTAACTTTGATTTTCTTGCTCCGTTGACAAACCGGGCCGGAAAATTACAATACCCGACGACTTCTCCGAATCGATTTGCATGACTGTGACTAATCTGACCACAACCTCCGACGTTCTGCTGAACACCGATTTTCCTGACCTCAAGCTCTATGCCAGCGGCAAGGTCCGCGACCTTTATCAGGTCGATGACGACCATCTGCTGTTCGTGGCTACGGACCGGATATCGGCGTTCGATTACGTGTTGGCTACCGGCATCCCGCAAAAGGGCCGGGTGCTGACCCAACTCTCCCTCTTTTGGTTTGATTTCCTGAAGGACATCGTGCCCAACCATCTGACAACCGCCGATGTAAACAAATATCCGCCCGAGCTACGGCAGTACTCCAGCCGTCTGCGTGGCCGCTCCATGCTGGTGGTGCGCGCGGACATGATTGCCGTCGAGTGCGTGGTGCGTGGCTATCTCTCGGGGTCCGGTTGGAAGGAATACAAGGCCAATGGCTCGGTATGCGGCATCAAGCTACCCGCGGGCTTGCGCGAGTCCGACAAACTGCCAGAGCCTATATTCACGCCGGCGACGAAGGCGGCCAGTGGTCATGATGAAAACATTTCCTTCGACCACATGGTTACGCTGGCCGGTGCGGAACTAAGTGAAACGTTGCGTGATTTGAGTATCAGGGTTTACCAGACCGCAGCGGATTATGCGGAGACCCGCGGCATCATCATTGCCGACACCAAGTTTGAGTTTGGTCAGACAGGGGCCGGACTCCTGCTGGCCGATGAAGTGCTGACGCCGGATTCGTCTCGCTTCTGGCCAAGAGACAGGTATCAACCGGGCAGTCCGCAGGACTCGTTTGATAAGCAGTACGTGCGTGACTACCTGGAGGCTATCAAGTGGAATAAACAGCCGCCGGCTCCGGCGCTACCTCCGGAAGTAGCGGCTAGAACAAGCGAAAAGTATGTTGAGGCCTACACCCAATTGACCGGGCATGCTTTGCCGGCGTAGGAAGCCGGATGATGGGCCTATCCATTTTCGACTGGGCGATCGTGCTTGTGGTTTTGCTGTCCGTGTTGCAAGCGATTGCGCAGGGGTTCTTTTACGAATTCTTTTCGTTGGCGGGCGTGATCGTCGGATATCTAGTGGCCGCTTGGGAGTATCCGCGGTTGGCCGTGTGGTACGCGCAGCACATGAACTCTCAGTGGGCGGCGGACATCGCGGGGTTCTTTACCATATTTGTCGTTGTCGTGCTGCTCGCAGGAATTATCGGGCGGATCACTCGCTGGGCTGTTCACGGCGTGGGGCTGCGCTGGTTTGACCGGCTCTTAGGCGGATTGTTCGGGTTCGTGCGAGGCGTCGCTCTTAGCACAGTGGTGGTGCTGGCATTAGCGGCTTTCGCTCCACAATGGGGATGGCTTCAGCAGTCACGAGTCGCGCCATTCTTGCTGGTTTCAGGTCGCGCTTTGATCTGGGCAGCACCGGCGGACTTGCGACAGCGTTTCCGAGACGGCTGGAACTTGCTGCGAACCGTACCGGACCGTGTTTCTGAGCATGACAATGGCGGAAAACCTTGAGTTTCATTTCACCTGGGCGGTGAAGCAAGAAAAGAGAGGCGCTGTGAAAGACCAACTGGAAGCTTTAATCATGCAGATGTACAAGAGCGGCATCACTTATTCAGAAGCCGTCTGCGAATTCAAGAAGAAATTCATTCTTACCGTACTGCAGGACAGCAAGGGAAATCAGTGCAAGGCTGCGCGCCAACTGGGCATGCACCGCAACACCCTCAGCCGCACCATCGCCGAACTCAAGCTCAACGCCAAAGAACTCCGCACGGGAACGCGCCGTCCACCGCGCAGCGCTCACACGGTAACCATCGAGAAGAAAGCCGTACGCTAGCTGGCTGCTGCGCCGGTCCGTTTCCCCTCAGGCCACCAAGAAAAAGGAGCAGCCTCAGCTGCTCCCATTCTTCTGCCTATCCGCGAATTATTGTGCAGGCTTCTTGTGGGCCGGCGCATGGTGCACTGGCGCGGCGGTTGATACCGGGTTCCCGTTCTTGTCCAGCAGGATGCCGTCGGTCATGGTCATCATGAAGGGATTCGGCGTATAACTTGACACTGTACCCTGGAAGGTCATCAGCGTCCCCGCCGCTGGCACCAGCTTTGCGGGCAACGCCTTCCCCATGGTCAAGTCAATGTCGGCCTTTTTGGCTTCGATGTCGTCATCGCTGCCCGCCAACATGACCTTCGTTGCCGTCGCGCTGATTACATTAGCGCCCAACTTCACGGCTTTGTCCTTGATTGTGTTCCACACCGTGTCAGCAGCCTGCTGATTGCCCGAGGAAAGCACCAGTTCCCATTCCGCAAAGCTCATCTGCTTGGGATCTTTGCTCTTCACCAGATCCGCTGCCTGCTCGGCGGGAGACGGTGGTGGCGGCGCCGCAGCCACGGTAAAGCCCGCGGGAGGCATGACGCTCGACGAGGCCTTGGCCTGGTTGACCAGATCCGTCCACCCGTCTTCCTTGCCATGATAACGAATGTATTTCTTGCGACCATATTCCAGGATCTGCTGCTGTCCCGGCTCCCTGCGCCAACTGCGATGCCTTGACGATGAACCAGAAGCCTTCCGGGTTCATCGGCTTGGACTCAAGGTCGGCCTGCGCCAGCGGATAAATATCGGCGATGTTGGGCTGACTCTCCTCCGAAACCGCTTCGCGAAAATCCTTGGACGGCCGTCGCGTTGTCCTTCTTTTGCAGCGCCACGAATCCCAGTCCACCCTCGAAGATAGCGCTGAGTTCGTTGTGGAACTTGGTGAAGTCGGCGTCGCTCATGCCTTCGGGCTTGGTCATGTTGTGCAGTGCCTGTTCCCCCTGCTCGCCGTACTTCTGTACCAGATCGAGGTTTTGCGTGAGGTTTTGTGCCGTCGTTGTGGCGCGATAGTAATACACCAGCAGTGCCAAAGCGCGAACGTTATTGGGGTTCACCTGCAAAATGCGCTTCGCGGTGTCGATGCCCTTCTGCGCGTCTCCCGCCTGCTGGTAGGCGGCCATCAACTGCTCCAGGCCATCTTCCTTCATGACACTGTTGGGATAGGTCTGGAGGAAGGCTTCCAACGCCTGCGCTTTTTGTGCGGGATTGCTTTGCTGGATGGCGTTGACATACGAGTTGTATTCAGCGGGATCTTTGATCTGCTTCTGCGACGAAGGGGCTGCTTGCCCTGGTTGTGCGGCCGCCTGAGCGACCGCCTGCTGGACCAGCACGCCGATGGCAAGCACCAGCAACATGGTGACTAGCGACTTCTTCATTCGTTTGGCTCCTTGGTTCCTAAGGACCTGATGACGATGTCAGCCCGCACACGTCTCCACTGATGCGCAGGTCTTGCACCCAAAATACCGGGCTGCATGATTACAGCAAACCATTCCGCATTCCAAGCCTTAATCCTGCCCCGGAACGCGAAAACCAGCGGAGACGGGATTATAAGTATCCGTCACAGTCAAAGGCAAGTTGCTACTACTTTACACAATCCCCTCGTCTCCACAACGCCGGAAGCCTCAATCGCGGTCGGGCCGTTCACCGGTCCAGAACGACTCCTCGTGCTAGACAATCTCGCCGCCAGACCGTTAGCGCTGCCCACGGTTCATCAGCCAGGCAGACTGGGAATCGCCGACGCGCACGCGTGGGCCTTCTCTGCGGTCCTGATCAGCTCCAGCCGAGTGCTGGCGGCGACAAACAGGCCACAAACGCCACAGTAGGATTCGATCAGATGCGACGTGCGCAAGTTGGGCACGTGCACAAACTGGAGCGGCAAATCTGGCTGCTTCATCGCCATCAATGCACCTAATCCTGTTGGGCCTCTTGTCCCCAAGTCCACGGGTATGAAGTTGTGATGATAAGTTAGAGTCATTGTAGCAGTCGCGGTCGCACGATATTGCCCGCGCCAGACGCGGCCTGCAGGGACAGCGCGCAGCGCAGCCGCGAGGGAGAAAGGCATCCATGCAGCAAGATCCGTCAGCTTCGCTTTCTGAAAAGGTAGCGGTCGTAACCGGAGGCGCTCGAGGCATTGGACAGGCCGTCGCCAGCAGGCTGGCCGAGATGAACGCGTCGGTAGTCATCACCGGCCGCGACGAAGCCCGCCTGCAGCGAGTTGCCGGCGAATTAACCGCGCGCGGACATCGCTGCTCAGGCATCGTATGCGATGTCGCCAACCTCGCCAGCGTGGAAGCGCTGGGCGAGCGTCTGCGCCGCGACTACGGCCGCGTGGACATCCTGGTGAACAATGCGGGAGTCGGCGGTCCGTCCGGACTGCTGCACGAACTTGCGCCCGCCGATTGGGACGCCATCTTCGACACCAATCTCCGCGGCGTGTACTACATGCTGCGCGCCATCGTGCCGCTGATGATTCCAACCGGAGCGGGACACATCATCAACATCTCTTCGCTTGCGGGCAAGAATCCACTGCCGCGCGGCGCAGCCTACTCCGCTTCCAAATGGGGGTTGAACGGGCTCACTTACGGCGTTGCCGAGGAACTGCGCGGGCAGAACATCCGCGTAAGCGTGATTTGTCCCGGCTCGGTGAATACCGACTTCAGCCCACGGCGTCAGGGAAAAGAAACCAGTAAAATGCTTCAGCCGGGCGACGTCGCACATGCCGTCGCGATGCTGCTGACGCAGGAGCCGCAGTCGTTCATCAGCGAGGTCCTGCTGCGCCCGACGCAAAAGCCGTAAGTCGCTCTTCGCTGTTCGCACTTTGCTGATGCTTGTTCTGCTGTCATCTCATCCAAAATTGTCATCCCGACCGAGGACTTTTAGTCCGAGCGGAGGGACCTGTTTGGTCTGGAAGTTTGCGCTTAGTCGTTAGCATTTAGCACTTGGCATTTGGCGGAGAATGCGGCAGCTTCGGAGTAACGATTTGCCGAGGAATTGTCTTTGTTGCTACACGCGACTCCCCTACTGAGTTTTACGTAGAATCAACAACTTAGGCCGCGAATCACTCGCAAAATATTGATTCCACGAAGCTTAGACGTAAAATATTCCGCAATAAGGACTTAGGAAACAAAATGGGCCCTTTTCGCATTGGTATATCTTTGATTAGTCTAAGTAGTATGTCTATTGCCATTTGTATGATATGCCAGCATCTTAGGAACCGAGCTGATTCGCCCCCTCGCCCGGCCGGTCTCCTGAAATGCCCGCGGTCTGGGCGCGACGCTTTGCAGGTGGCCTCCATTGCCCGTTATTTATTCGAACCTATTCCCGCAACAAAAATAATTAATCTCCCATCCGCGTCGAACACCACTTCAGAGCCATTGCTTTCCTGTCAAGCTGGTCGTACAGTCGCTCATCTTTATCTTTCTGCAAGTAGGAATATCGGGTTCGCACACTTCCTAGAGAGTGTGCTCGGGAGGAGCCGCTTCGTCTAATGCCGCCTGCCCCCGCTAATAGTAGTGTGGCCTCATAGCAAGACGCCAGGACAGTTGTACAGAGTAGGTTGGGTGCCCGCCTGCCGCTGTTTGGCAACGACCCTTCCGGTCCTGGGAGATTTTCGATTTCAAGTTAGGGCCATATGGAACTCATGGCTAGGTTCTATCGCCTTTCCGGAAGGTGAAGTGTGAGTGATTCGAAACATATGTCCTTTCGTCCACGGGTTTCTGGGCGTATCTCGTCCCTGGTTCTGGTCGCTGTGTTGTTTGGCAGCGTCTACGGAATGGCGGCACAAACTTCCCCTCCATCCATCCAGACAGCCTTGACGAGCACAGGCTCGACTAGCACTGGGGCACCGGGCGATTCGGTAACCATCACGGGGATGTACTTCGGCACGAAGCCGGGGAGCGTTAGATTTGGCTTTATGACTGCCAACGTTGCCCCTGGGTCGTGGTCAGACACGAAGATCACTGTAGCCGTCCCTATCATGCCCGCTGGGCCGGCTAACATCGTAGTGTCTGTTGGAGGTACAGACAGCAACCCTCAAGACTTCACTGTGGCCTGCGCCGCAGGAAAGCCGTGTATCGAATCAGTGATACCTCCGACAGCACTACCGGGCGATCCGGTAACCATCAAAGGGAATAATTTCGGCACCCGAGACACCGTCACCCTTGGTGGCATGGCAGCCGACATCAGGTCGTGGTCCGACAAATCCATCGAGGTGACGGTCCCTAATGTTGCCGCCGGGATGGCGAGTATCGTTGTAAAGGGAGGCGACCACTCACCTTCGGCTATCTTTACCGTGGTCACCACAATCTCAATAACGATGAGTCCCCGGGTGATTCAACCCGCCAACGGCAAACTTCCGCCGTCGGTGAACCTCGGAGTCTTTGAACAGTATTGTGACGACAAGACCGGAATCGACCTATCACAAGGTGGAGGTGCACCGTACTCTATCGAGATCACGGGAGGTGGCCTCAAACCATCATCTCAAGCACCAAGCAAGTGCGCGGTCACGTCAGTGATCACGATTGACTCCTCGGTTACATCTGGGACCTATAGGGTCATGCTCGTTAACAAGGACAAGAAACTCGTTGCTTCGTCGGAACTTGCGGTATTGGACAGTTCGGCTGGCCCGATTCCTCCTGGCCTAACGCCCCAGGTAGACGTAATGTGGGAGGTCATGAGCGAAGACAACTGCAAGGACGTGTTTGGCAGGCGCATTGGGCAGAGTGAATACTGCATACAGCTCGTAATTGGCAACAATTCAGGGTACCCGATTCAAATTGCCGGTATTGGCTTTTCCAGCAGCCTCGATGCGCTCTTTCACGGGATGCCGGATATTGCCACCTCAAACAGTAGTTATATGTCTACCCGAGCCATCTTACTTGAGCAGAATGTGACCAGCGTGCGTAATATTATCTACAACTCCCTCCAGGCGGCTGGCGTGCTCATGGCGGGGTTTACTCCTTATTTCGGCACGATGCATCCCCCTACCAAGGGCCATCCCACCGGCACGGTCAACAACGCCCGACTTAATTGGACAACTGCAGCATCGATCGTGTCCGGACCGGTGCTCTCGGCTTTCAACATAGTCGCCCCTAACGCAGTCATCAACCAGCTGAAAGACTTGGACGACCAGAGCTTCCGTGATAATAAAATAATCGCAAACAATTCGCAGGCGCAGATAACCGTTTTCGTCGAGAAAATGGCGCTTACAGATCCACTCCGGGCTCTGTATATCCGGCTCGCTGGCTCGGGGACTACGTGTAAGGGCGGCAAGACCTCGGATATTGCGAAGGCGCAGCTAGACCAGGTGAACTGCGACTTCCAAAACACCATCAAGAATTCAAAGAATCCTGATCAATACTTTCCGTTCATGAACGCGAAGGGAAAGCTCAAGCCCTCGCTTGTAAAACTCGCTCTGGGTAAAGTTGTCATCGTAGGAAACCAGATCGAGTATCTTCAGAGGGTTCAGATTCAGAGCAATGGTGCGTCACCGTCACTGTCCGGCCCCCTCACCGCAACTCCGCAAAGGCTGAATTTCGCAAGCTTCAATGGAGTAACCAACGGAGCGGAGCAAACGATAACACTTACGAACAATGGGAGTACGCCGCTGACCGGTGTCACTCCGAGCTTGGGCACGAGTAAGGACTTTACCTTCAAGCCGAGCACGTGCCCGTCACCTCTGACTCAGACTGACCATTGCACGCTCTCAGTCACATATGAGCCGTCCCCAACTGCGGGGGCGGATCCTCGGACGGCGACGCTCCAGGTTTCTTATAGTCCTGGTTCCACACCGCTTTCAATCCCCCTGAGTGGGGCGGCCTCGAACACTGTGTACTTCAGCACGACGACTGGCCCTCTCTCATTTACGACGGCAGCGCCTACCGCGAAATTGACAGTCATCAATTTCAAGACCAGTCCTATAACAATAACCGCCCAAGTGTCTAGTACCGACTTCACCGCGAAGCCCGATGGCTCCTGTGGTTCTTTGGTTAACAACGGTACCTGCACGGTTGCGGTCACGTTCGCGCCGAAGGCGGTGCCGCCAGCAACGGCTCCAGCGGCCGGCCCACATACGGCGACGATGACGGTAATAGTGAAGGATGCGAACGGGATGATTCTTACGCAACAGGTTATCAATTTGAACGGTACGGTCTAGTGACTACGTCGGTGCTTAGGGCGCTGCTGCCGGTGGCAACACTTGCGTTCGCGGCGGCGGTTTTACCGGAAATTCATTTTTCTGCACCGTGGCGCGATTCAGGATCGGCTTTTCAGGTTCCAGGCCAAACCAAGCCGCCTGGTCAAACTAGCACCTCTCAGCCGCCAGCGTCCCTCCGGCCAAGTGTGGCTAGTTGTCAGGACGGCGGGGCTGTTCCGGCAGCGAAGGAACCACGGCTACAAGCCTCATTGTTGCTATTGCCCGACCAAACAGTCAAAGCAGATTTTGGTTCCAGGGTTAGCAAGGCATACTTCGTAATTGAGGCATCAATTAGTAATGCCCATTCATCAGGCTTCGCCATAACCGGACTGGAGTTGCTTTCTGCTGATGGATGTCCGATTTCAGTGACATCCCCCAAGACCATAGCCGCGAAAGTACCTCACCGTCCGAAGCTGGTGCCTGAATGGCTGCTCGGACAAGAATGCCTGATACCCAAGTGGTTCACAGGCCAAGAAATCCTAGTTCCCAGCTCCAGCGGGGTTCCGACACGACTATTCGTCCAGAAGGACAGTCTTAACCTTGTGGAAGGCCGGCTCCCACCGGGACTACAGTTGGTCGGGTGGGTGAGTGAGACGCTCTTTGTGCCGAAAGCTATCCGAGCAACATACTAACGAGTGTCAAACCGTCCAAGCTCACGCTAGTTACTCGCCATTGCGGCGCATATCTACTACTCCGCGGGTGCCGAAGGCGTCCTCTGCATCGTCGTTGGAACCTCTGGGGCCGCCCTCGCGCATCTTGGCGGTAAGCTCTTCGATCTGCACTTCGATCACGGTGGTGGTAGCGAGGTGCGCTGCCGAGGCGGTGGTGTAATCGCGGCCGGCGGTGCGGCCGGGGAAATATCGCGAGGTCATGGCCTCAAACATCGCGCGCTTCTCAGCTTCGTCCTCCAGTAGACGCCCGGCCAAAGCACATCGCGCGCCATGGTTAGCCGGATGCCTGGACCTGATGGTTCCTTTCGCTGGAGTGGCAGATCGTCGGAACGAGGTGATCGGGGTCAGTGTGGCTTTGGATTCAGGGTCTGGTTCACACGGTCAGGATCGCGGGCGATCAGTGTGAGATACGCCCGCGCGGGCTGATCAGGCTCCGTCCGGCCCTGTTCCCAATCCCGCAGTGTGCCCAGGGGGATATGATAGCGGGCCGCAAATTCCTCTTGCGTCAGCTCCAAGGCCCGGCGGATGATTTTCGCCTGTGGGGTTCGTTTCATCCGCTTAAGGTCGGTTTCGGTAAGCGGCTGGGCGTCGCGATCCGCGCGAGCGGCCCGCTCAATGGCCTCGGCGGTCATCGACCGGGGAGGACTAGGTGTTTTGCCGGAAGTAGTCGTCTTGCTCATTTTGGGTTGCTCTCCGAGCGGAAATAATCCGAATGCGCTCTTCGCGTTCGGTATACGCTACAAACAGCACAACGTGGCCTTCGGCCATGCCGATAATGACAAGACGGTGCTCGCCGTAGTCTTTACGATCATCGAGGCGCTCGACGGCAAACGGGTCTTTGAACACCGTCTTCGCCAACTCGAAGCTCACGCCATGGGCTAGCAAGTTGGCCTCGGCTTTCGCGTCGTGCCATTCAAATTCCAATTTCATGATACTACGGGATACCCGTAGTCGTGTCCAGAGAAAAGCCAGGCGCAAAAAATCAGGCACGGGAAGGAGAGAGAAACCCGTGCCTGTTGGAGAAGGCTCAGCGTTCGCAGTCAGGAAAAACCCTAATCGTTGGCGGAGACGTTGCCGCCCCGCACATGCTCGTGTTCGTGCTCGCAGGTCAGCGGACACTCGCCCAGGATCGGACGGCAGGACGGATCCTGTCCAATCTCGATCATCTGAGCCGGAACCTTGACCTCGGCGAACTGCTCGGCCTCGGTCGAGTGCTCCAGCGCCGACAACGACGACTTGCCGCTGGCGATGACCTGCGTGACCTCGTCGAAATAGCCGGTGCCGACGAAGCGCTGGTGCTTCACCGCGGAGTAGCCGTGGCTGAACTCGCGGGCGAATTCCTTCTCCTGCACGCGCGAGTAGGCGGTCATGCCGGTGTCGCGGTAGGCGCGCGCCAGCTCGAACATGCTGAGGTTGAGCACGTGGAAGCCGGCCAGGGTGATGAACTGGAACTTGTAGCCCATCTCGGCCAGCGCCGGCTGGAAGCGCGCGATGGTGGCGTCGTCCAGCTTCTTCTTCCAGTTGAACGAAGGCGAGCAGTTGTAGGCCAGCAGCTTGCCCGGGATACTTCGCGTGGATGGCGTCGGCGAAGCGCTCGGCTTCCTTCAGGTTCGGCTCGGAGGTCTCGCACCAGATCAAGTCGGAGTACGGCGCGTAGGCCAGTCCGCGGGCGATGGCTGAATCGAGCCCGCCGTGGATGCCGTAGAAGCCTTCCACCGTCCGCTCGCCGTTGAGGAAGATGCGGTCGTAGGGATCGATGTCGGCGGTCAGCAGATGCGCGCTGTTGGCGTCGGTGCGGGCCAGCACCAGCGTCGGGCACGCCCAGCACGTCGGCCGCGAGACGAGCCGCGACGAGCTTCTGCACCGCTTCCTGGGTCGGCACCAATACCTTGCCGCCGAGATGGCCGCACTTCTTGGCCGAGGACAACTGATCTTCGAAGTGCACGCAGGCCGCGCCCGCTTCGATCATGGACTTCATCAGCTCGAAGGCGTTCAGCGTGCCGCCGAAGCCGGCTTCGGCGTCGGCGATGAGCGGGACGAACCAGCTCATGCCGTTCTTGCCTTCGGAGTGATGGATCTGGTCGGCGCGAATCAGCGCGTTGTTCAGACGGCGCACCAGGTTCGGCACCGAGTCGGCGGGATAGAGGCTCTGGTCGGGATACATCTGGCCGGCATTGTTGGCGTCGGCGGCGACCTGCCAGCCGCTCACGTAAATGGCCTTCAGCCCGGCGGAGACCATCTGCACCGCCTGGTTGCCGCTCATGGCGCCGAGGGCGTTGACGTACTTCTCGCTGTGCAGCAACTCCCACAGGCGCTCAGCGCCGAGGCGCGCCAGCGTGTGTTCGATATGCAGGGTGCCGCGCAAACGCACCACGTCTTCCGCGGTATAAGGACGGGTAACCCCGTTCCAGCGGGGATCGGACTTCCATGATTTCGCAAGTTCAGCAGCAGATTGGTAAGCCGCCATTTTCGTGTCTCCTCTCGAGTCGGAACAGCTAAAGGTTGATTGCGGACTGTGTAGGGCCCGCCATTCCGGAATGATGTTCAATATGCTGAACAGTCATTCTGTATGGTGCACATACGATAACGGACGCCCCAATAGCGTGGCAATATGATTGTTCAATATACTGAACACTAATTCATTATTTGGCACCCATCCGATTCCCAGAATGGGACTGGATGCGTACCGTTCACCAGACATCTCAAGCCTAAGCACGCCAGGCGGTTCCTGTCTGTGACGTAGCCTCCTTAATTAGCGTTCGACTATGTGAACGCCAATTCATCATTTTGTACGAACCAACTGCTGCTAAACTGGTTGCCTATGGCGCGCCAAGTTGAAAACCCGTCCACCGCGGTGGAGCGCACGCTGCTGATCCTGGAAGCGGTGGCGCAGCGGGAAGGCGGCATGTCGAATGCGGACTTCAGCCGTAAGCTGAAGATCCCGAAAAGCTCAGCCAGCTACATCCTGCGCACGCTGGAGCAGCACGCGTATCTGCGTCGCGATCGCGACGATGGCAAGTACCGGCTGGGCATGAAGGTGCTGAGCCTGTCGCGGGCGGCGCTCAGCGGCGTGGACATTCGCGAGGTCGCGCTGCCCATCATGCGGCACCTGGTCGATCAGATCCACCTCACGACGCACCTGGCGATCCTGGACCACGAGGAAGCGGTGTACGTGGAGAAGGTGGAGGCGCCGAGCTTCATCAAGATGGACACCTGGATCGGGCGCCGAATGGAAGTGCATTCGACGGCGGTTGGCAAGGCGCTGCTGGCGTATCTCGATGCCGAGGAGCGGGAGACGATCCTCCGCCATCGCGGGTTGAAGAAGCTGACGCCCTACACCATCACCAGCGTGGCCAAGCTGATGAAGGAGTTCGAACGCGTCCGGCAGTTGGGCTATTCGGTGGATGACGAGGAGAACAGCCTGGGCGCGCGCTGCGTGGGCGCTCCCATCTTCAACAGCCAGGGGCAGGTGGAGGCCAGCCTGGGATCCACCGGAACGATCACGGCGGTGCCGCGCGAGGCGGTGCCGCGCCTGGCGGAGGTGGTGAAGGAGGCGGCGCGGCGAATCTCGCACCAGATTGGCTATCGCGGACCCTATCCGAGACCGGGCTAAAGCGGCCAGCCAGAGGGTCTTCCGGCTTCCGCTGATCTCTTGGCAGAAGCGCTGATTCCCTTCCCTCGTATTGTCGTAAGAACATTCTTCCTGTAAAACTTCATGTTCGGAGCTTTCGGATTGCATCTATGCGCAGAGGCGTATGAAAGCGAAAGAGAAGATACGAGAAATCCTCGCGCTTGCAGACGTCGAGCTGGACGGGCCCGATCCGTGGGACATCCAGATCCACGATGAGCGGTTCTATCAGCGGGCGCTAAGCCATGGCTCGATGGGGCTGGGCGAAGTCCTACATGGACGGCTGGTGGGACGTTCCGCAGCTCGACGAGTTCTTCTGCAAAATCCAGAAAGCCGGTCTGCACAACAAGGTGAAGACATTCTCCGTGGTGTGGCTCGCGGCCCAGGGCCGGCTGCTCAACCGCCAGACCAAGTGGAGTTCGAAGCAGGTGGCGCACCAACACTACGATCTGGGCAACGAACTCTTCCAGGCGATGCTCGACAAGAACATGCAGTACACCTGCGCCTACTGGCAGGACGCCAAGACCCTGGACGAGGCGCAGGAGAACAAGCTCCACCTGATCTGCCGCAAGCTCTACCTGAAGCCGGGCATGAGGGTGCTGGAGCTGGGCTGCGGCTTCGGCGGGCTGGCGCGCTTCATGGCCAAGGAGTATGGCTGCGAGGTGGTGAGCTACAACATCTCGCGCGAGCAACTGAAGTTCGCCCGCGAGTTCTGCGACGGGCTTCCGGTTCGCTTCGAGGAAAAGGACTACCGTGAGGCCGTCCATGAATCGCAGTTCGATCGCGTGGTTGCGGTGGGACTGTTCGAGCACATCGGACCCAAGAACCATCGCACGTTCCTGGAGCTGGCGCACAGCAAGCTGAAGGACGGAGGCTTGTTCCTGGTGCACACCATCGGCAACAGCAAGACGCTCGACCCACACCGACCCGTGGTGCGACAAGTACATTTTCTCCGGCGCCGTGATACCGTCCATTCCTCAGTTCGCAGCGGCGATGGAAGAGCTCTGGGTCATGGAAGACTGGCACAACTTCGGCCCGGACTACGACAGGACGCTGATGGCGTGGTGGAAGAACTTCGATAGCCGCTATTGCACCCTGGACAAACAAAAGTATGACAAGCGTTTTTACCGGATGTGGAAGCTCTACCTGCTGATGTCGGCGGGCGCGTTCCGGGCGCGCCGGCTGCAGCTCTGGCAGATCGTGCTGAGCAAGGGGAACCCCGAAGGCTACGTGCCTGTCAGGTGAAGGGCGCTTACAGGCTGTTGTATGAAGAGCAGCAGCGGTCGGGCGCTGCGTTTTGGATCCTCTGTATGAAGTCGGCTTCAGCCGTTGAGGTGAATTCTTCAGCGGACATCCAGGCTTACGAGCAAAGGCGCGAGCGGCTGATCCACGACCTTGCAGCCGCCCGAGCGAACGGCGCCAGCGTCGGCCTCGCCAAAACCACCTCAAATCTCTTCCGCCATCGCAGTGCAGCAAAACACCAAGCGCATTGATGTGCGCTCGTTCCACCATGTGCTCAACGTCGATGCCAGCAGCCGCATCGCCGACGTCGAAGGCATGACGACCTACGAAGAGCTGGCGGATGAGACGCTGAAGTTCGGCCTGCTTCCCACGGTTGTGCCGCAACTCAAGACCATCACCATTGGCGGCGCCGTCAGCGGTCTGGGCATCGAATCGTCATCGTTCAAGTACGGACTGGTGCACGAAACCGTCGAGGAGATGGAGATCCTGCTGGGCGACGGCAGCACCATCGTCTGTTCGCCAACGCAGAATCCGGACCTCTTTTACGGCTTCCCGAACTCCTACGGCACGCTCGGCTACGTGCTGCGGCTGAAGGTAAAGCTCATCCCGGCCAAGCGCTTTGTCAAGCTTACGCATACCAAATTCACCGAGCCGGCGAAGTTCTTCGCGGAGATCGAAAGCCTGTGCGCGGCGTCGCGATTCGACTACATCGACGGCGTGGTCTTTGACCGCGGCGAGATGTACATCGTCGCCGGCGAGTTCACCGATGATGCGCCATTCGTCAGCGACTACACCTATATGAAGGTGTTCTACCAGTCCATTCGGCAGCGCGAAGTGGATTACCTCACTGCCAGGGACTACATCTGGCGCTGGGACACGGACTGGTTCTGGTGCTCGAAGCACTTCTATGTGCAGCACGCGCCGGTGCGACTGCTGGCGACCAGGCGGCTGCTGAACTCAAAGACCTACCAGCGCATCATGCGGCTCTCGCACAAGCTATTGCCTGAGTCCGCGACCGAGTCCGTAATTCAGGACGTGGACATTCCCATCGAGCACACCGTCGAGTTCCTGGATTTCCTGCTGCGCGAGATCGGCGTTCTTCCCATTTGGATCTGCCCGTTTCGCAGCTACGATCCGAGCGTCACCTACGATCTGTGCGGCTTCGATCCCAGAAAGCTTTACGTCAACTTCGGCTTCTGGGACACGGTGCCGAGCACGCATCCGGAAGGACACTACAACAAGAAAATAGAGGCGAAGGCGCTCGCGCTGCAGGGCAAGAAAGGACTCTACTCCACCGCTTACTACGACGAGGAAACCTTCTGGCAGATCTACAATCGGCCTGCGTATGAAGCGCTGAAGAACAAGTACGATCCCGGGCGCTGCTTCAAGGACCTGTACGAGAAGACAGTGAAGAGACTGTAAGCCGTGCCCTGCGGTTGACGGTTAGCGGTTAGGCTTATCCCATGTTTACCACTCAGTTATAGCTAGTTACTAATACCCGCAATTCCCGTTTCGGGATGGACTAGTAACAGCCTAGTTACTCCCCCTCTCCTTCTTCTGTTGTTTAGAATCAGCAGATTACGAACCTTTTCCCGGCAAATCATTGAAGGCAAATGGTTTATACGTATCTTCTTATTTAACAGCAGCTTAGCGGCATTTCCAACTCGTCTGAGCGGCTCCAGATGCCGGGGTGAGGGATGGGGAGTTCGAGGATAGTTAACCAACTTGCCGCCGCCACGGCAACACGAAACGACAACCGGCGACTGACAACCGGCTACCGGCGACTGTTTGTCAAAGATGTCGGTCCCTCGGACCTTTCCCTGCCCCGGCCGGGCGGGAGAGACACTAGGCCCCTTATGGCGAGTCTATCGCCTTTTCCGCCGATGTCAAGTTACGAAAGTACATGTACCACCACGAACGTTGCAGACTGGCGGAAAGCAGGTTGCGGAATGGGAATGCCGGGGGAAACCTAGCTTTTTGCTCGGCACCCGTTCCGCCGCAAACAAAGCGCAGTTCTCACACGCACTCTCTCCGAGCGGCCACAAAATGATGGTCCCCTTAAAAGCCAGAAGTGATACAACTGTTTCGAACCATCAACAACGAGGCGGGGAGATGACGAATGTCAGACTTCTTCTTCATCAGCTACTCACGACAGGATGGCAAAGACTTCGCGATGAAGTTGGAGCTTGACCTCGCGGCAGGTCCGCCCCCGATTCCTGTCTGGCTGGATGTGCGCAAGCTTCGTCCGGGTGAGGACTGGGACGAACAACTCGTGGAAGCGATCAGGACGTGCAAGGGAATGATTTTCGTGATGTCGGCGGACAGCGTACGCCCGAACTCGGAATGCAAGAACGAGTGGGTACGGGCCCTTAAGTACAAGAAGCCGGTCGATCCCCCTTCTCCTGCATCCAGATGCCGAATTGCCGTTCCGTCTCGGATCTCGGGAATACATCAACTTTAGCGGTCCTTTTGACCCAGCAGTGGCCCGGCTGCGGCAGCACCTGGCCTGGATGGACTCGCCCGAGGGGCAACTCCAGGCCCTCAAGCACCGTCTGGCGGATGCCGAGCGCGAGCTGCCGCGTGCCGAACCGGAGCAGCAGACGCGCATTCGGGACGACATCGACGAGTTAGAGCGACAGATCGCGCAGCAGCAGAAGATCATCGACAACCCCGAAGCCGCGGAGGAGCGGGTTCAGAAGAGTATCGATGCGGGTTTGGAAGGCGAGCGCAAGCCCGCCAAGCCGGTCGGCGGGATCGCGACGGGCAAGTTCATTAACCCGCCTCCGATGATCGCCCCCACCTATTTTCAGGACCGCCACTTTGAGAGCCAGCAGATCGGCGAGTTTCTCAAGGACGAATCGCTGCGACTGATGACCGTAGTGGGGCGCGGCGGCGTCGGCAAGACCGCCATGGTCTGCCGCCTGTTGCGCTCGCTGGAGGGTGGCCAGCTTCCCGACGACGGCGGGCCGTTGACGGTCGATGGCATTGTCTATCTCAGTGCCGCACGTTCGTTCCACCGAACCAATGTCCCCGACCTGTATGCCGGCCTCACCCAGCTGCTGCCCGACGAAACCGTCAAGCAGCTCGAGTCGGTCTACAAGAACCCGCAGAGCACCACCCGCGCAACCATGGAGGCATTGGTGCAGGCCTTTCCGCGCGGACGAACGGTGGTGCTGTTGGACAACTTCGAAGACATGCTGGCGGTCGAGACCGGCGCAATCAAGGATGCGGAGCTGGACGAGGCACTGCGCGCCCTGTTGGAGCTTCCGCCGCACGGCCTCAAGATCATCATCACCACCCGGGTCGCGCCGGGCGAACTTAGTGCTGGTGCAACCGGGCCTGCAGCAGCGCCTCGACCTCGACGCGGGACTGGAGTACCCGTTTGCCGAAAACATCCTCAGGGCCATGGACGCGACGGTAAAGTCGGCTTGCAGGACGCGCCAGAGGCTCTCCTTGCCAAAGCCCGGGAACGGACCCTGGGATATCCTCGCGCACTCGAGCTCCTGTTTGGCATCCTCTCGGCCGACCGCAATACATCGCTGCAAGAGATACTGGACAACACCGAGAAGTTCCTGCCGGAGAAGGTGGTGGAGGTGCTTGCGGGCGAGGCCTTCAGCCGCCTCGATCTGACCGCGCAACGGGTCATGCAGGCGCTCGCCATCTACCGCTATCCGGTCCCCCCGGCTGGCGTGGATTACCTGCTGCAGCCGTACGTACCCGGCATCGACAGCGGCCGGGTGTTGGGCCGGTTGGTGAACATGCAGTTCGCGCGCCGGGATGCGGGACGGTACTACCTCCATCAGGTTGACCGCGATTATGCCCTGAGTCGCATCGCAGAAGGCGATCCCGGTGACCGCGACGCGGAGGTCCCTCCCCTGACTCGCTTTGCCCTTCGACATCGGGCGGCCGAGTGGTTCAAGCTGACTCGCAAACCCCGCGAGGCGTGGAAAACGCTGGATGATCTCGCGGCGCAACTCTCTGAGTTTGAGCTGCGCTGCGAGGGTGACGACTACGACACTGCGGCGGCAGTGCTGCTGGAATTCGATTTCGACTATCTGTATCTTGTGGGGACATTACCGATTGATGAGCGAGCTTCACGAACGTCTCCAGGGAAAGATCGCCGATCCTTCGCTCGCGCAAAACAGCACAGGCAACCTGGGCTCGGCCTATCACCGGATGGGGCAGATTGAGAGGGCGATCAGCTCTTCACGAGCAGGCTCTGCGCCTGGCACGGGAGCGCAACGACCGGTGGGGCGAGGGTACGTGGCTTGAGCAACCTCGCAAGCTGCTTCTCCGCTCTGGGGCAGAATAGCGCGAGCCATCGAGTATTACGAACAAGCCTTGGCAATCAGCCGTGAAGTCGGCGATCGAAGAGGGCGAGGCAACGGACCTAGGCAACCTCGGGAGTAGATTTATTCAGAGATCGGTCAGAACAGCCCGGGCCGTCGAGTTACGGCGAGCAGGCTTTGCTTATCGACCGCGAGATAGAGGAGTCGGGAAGGTGAAGTCGGGAGTTTTGGACTGCCTGGGTGTTTGTTACAGAAAACTGGGCCGTCATGACGAGGCACTCGCGGTGCTTTACCGAAGCGCTCGCCATCGCGCGCGACATCGGCTATCGCTTTATTGAGGCGGTATTGCATGCGCACATGGGCGATTTGCACGTTTCCCAAGACAACTGGGTTGAAGCAGCCCGAGAACTCGAACAGGCGATCGAAATCGCCGACGACATCGGGAGCACTCCAATTTTCTCAGGCATGCGAGGGAGCAGCCTTGCCTTGGTCAACGTCTACCAGAACAACCTAGCCGTAGCGCGAGACATGGTGGAGGCTGCCCGGAAATACGATGTCCGTTTGAGCAACCATCGCACCTCAGCGATGCTGGGCGTCGTGGCCTTGCGCCAGGGAGACCTGAACACCGCCAAAGAGGCCTTCACCGCCGCTGTTAACCAGGCCAGCCAACTGACTCGCCTTGACTGCCGATCGGTACGAGGCGCTCGACGCTAAGGGACTCTGCCCTCTGCGGGCTGGCCTTGTGCGGAGACCCCGCGCAGATTCCTGCTGCGAAGGCCGCATACAAAGCCGCGCGTGCGCTGACCTCTGACGCCGGGATTGTCCGTGACGTGCTACAGCGCTTCGATGCCCTGGCCCAGGCCGACACCGACGGCATCCTGGCCGAGGTGAGGCCGGTAGCTGCCGGAATGAAGGCAGACTGATTCGGCCCTGATTCGGAGTGCCCCAGTCGCGCAGCTAAGGCCCCAGAGGTTCTATAGCACGGGTAGAGCGGTGCTTCAGCGCCGCGTCCCAGCGAAACCTTCCGAGAGGTGAGCCGGGTTTCAACCCGGCGGCACCTGCGACCTCGATCCGTGGGGCTAAAGCCCCCCAGAATTGTTAAGGAGGCTTGCTAACGCGGGCCTGAAGGCCCGCTCTACCGTTCGAGCGTTCCGTAAAACCCAGACTGAGATACCGCTCAATTTGGGTCCTTCATGGCGTTTGAATTAAGCTTGTGGCATGACACTTTCTGCCCGTAATCAGCTCAAAGGAACCGTCGAGGAGATTCAACTCGGCGGCGTAATGGCCCACGTCGTGGTGCGTGTTGGTGAGAACCTGGTCGAGAGCGTGATCACCCGAAGAAGCGCCGAGGAGATGGCGCTCAAAAAAGGCGACGCCGTCAAGGTCGTCATCAAGTCAACCGAAGTGATGCTGCAGAAAGATTGACAGCGTCGCCGTGGCGGCGCCGGGCAGGGATTCGCTCCTCTGCCTGGTGCCGCCCCTACGGGGCTCGGGTCAATTTTCCACTTTACCCAGCACTCCGCCTGCGGCTCCGTGCTGGGCTATAGCAGTTTCTGGGTTGCTGTAACCGCCTTGAAAGGGCGCGGCTTAAGCCGCGCCGAGCGGCGCTACACGAGCTCGGCCTTTAGGCCCTGAGGGAAGCTCCCTCAGCGGCTAAAGCCGATCTCTTCCGGGCCAGCGTTCCGGCACGCCTGAAGGCGTGCCCCTTCAAAGCGGATACAGCCACTGCGAAATCGCTCTAAATTGAGTCGCCCCTGCGGGGCTGGACTAACGAGAGGACTCGGGCGTTTTTCCGACCCAAGATTCTTGGGCCCGTTCTTGCATACCGGCCAGACCAACAAGCCAAACTTTTCCGTTACCAGAGAAGTTTCAAGCCGAATTGCACCTGGCGCGCGGTGGTGGAAGTGCTGGTGATTACTCCCCCTGTGCCGGAAAGTCCCGAGGGAGTAAAGACGATCAAGCTGGGAGTGTTGAAATTGGCCCGGTTCAGCAGGTTGAAGATCTCGGCTCGAAACTGCAGGGAAAGCCGCTCGTGAATGCGGGTGTCCTTGATCGCGGAAAAATCCCAGGTCGCCAAGCCCGGGCCGATCAGGTTATCCCTGCCGAGGTTGCCATAGAATCCGCTGTTGGGCGGTGGCTGTAGAAAGGCGTTGGAGTTGAACCACTGATTCGGACTGCCGATGATGGCCGAACCGGTGAAGTCCGGATTCGCAGAATGGCCTCACCGGATTGCGGGTGTCTCCGTTGTTCGAGGGGTTGTAGCTGAGCTGTGGGGTGAACGGGAACCCGGCTTGAAGCAGGACGATGCTGTTCACTGACCAGCCGCTCACCAATCCATCGGCGAAGCCGCTCAGCCCGTTCGCGAACGCTTGCCCCTTTCCGAACGGCAGGTCATAGACCACGCTGATTACGCCCACGTTCCGCACATCATAGGTCGCCAGGCCCCAATCCGCAGCTACGTCGTATGGGTTGGACACCAAGCCCGGCGCATTCCCTGCGGTGGTGCCGTTGAGTGAATCCCCATCGTCCAGCGCCTTCGACCAGGTATAAACGCCGCGCAGCGAAAAGCCGTGGCTGAAACGATGGTTCAGATCAACCTGCAGGGCGTTGTAACTGCTGTCGCCGACGGAAAACCAGGTCCAGGTATTGGCCAGGGTGGGGTTCGCCTTCGGCGTACCAGCTTTAATGTAGTAGGACCCAGCCGGCACCGGCGTGCCCGCCAATCCCGCCGGAAAGTTGGCCGGATAGACGGCCGGACACGGCGACGCCGGGCAGATGGTTGGGAACGGCGTGTTGGCATCGAGGCCAACGATTTCATGGTAGCCGTGAGAACCGATGTAGCCGATCGTCAGCGAAGTATTCGGGGTGATCTCCTGCTCGACTCTCACGGAATAGGAGATCAGGGTCGGCATCTTCAGGTTAGGTTGAACTCCTCCGGGAACCAGCAACGCCTTGGCTGGCGTAGGGAGCTGGGGGTTGATCGGGAGTTGGGAAACCGGCAGCGCGGCGATGCTGTAAGTCGGGTTGAAGGGCGCGTTCTGATCCATGCGATAGCCCAGAGCGTCCTGGAGCTCGTTGTACATGCCAAAACCGGCGCGCACGACGGTCTTGCCGACGTAGGGACTCCAGGCGAAGCCGATGCGCGGTTCCGGCAGGAATTTTGCGTTGTTCACGGTGAAGGCGCTGCTGGCGATGCGCGGCTGGCTGGAGATCACGCCATCGGTGAAGGTGTAATTGGCAGCGCGTCCGTGGGCCTCATTCCACCCGGTCGAGAACTCGCCACGGAATCCGAGGCTCAGCGTCAGGCTAGGACTGACGCGAATCGTGTCTTGGGCGTACAGCGCGCCAAACAGTGAGCGCCAGTTCATCTCCGTGGGTGCAGGATCGTACAGGAAGCTGCTGGTAACTCCGGTGAGAAACGTCTGCAGGCTGGTGAACGTCGCCTGTCCGTACTGGCTGAGCGCTATGGTCTCGTTCGATTGGAACTGCTGGAACCATGCCCCGAAACTGAACTGGTGCGCTCCGTGGGTCCAGGCTACACGGTCTTCATAGGTGTACAGGTTGCGGGCCATCGTCAGATTGCTGCCGTTGTTGCTTCCGGCCAAGCCAATCTGCGCCTGCGGATTCGACGCCGCGCTTCCGCCAACCACCACCGCGCCCACGGGATGTCCCACCAGAAAGCCCGGAACGGTGGCTGCCGGTGTGCCCGGCGTAGGTTCGCCCGTAAAGAAGTAGCCTGCCCGCGAAAAACCGAAACGAGCGGTATTCAACAGGGTGGGCGAGAAAACGTGCGTCTCTTCCAGGGTGGCGACCTGCTCCCGCAGATTGAGAATGTCGGTGCTGTAAGGATTGAAGTAGGTCGGCTGTGACGTCCGCGCCGTCGTCGATGGTGTACACCGCCGAGAACGTGTCGTTCGCAGAGAAGGTGTGGTCGAACGCGAGCGGTACCGAAGTACTCGCGAATGGTTTGTAAGGGGCTGCTCGAAACCTGTGCTATTCCGCTAAAGTCAGGGTCGCTGGGCGTGGGTGTGGGCCACAAGTTCAGCAGCGGTTTAACACTCGGTACTGCTTTTGCGCGCGAGGCCAGATCGGGAACGAACGCGACCGAAGTCTGATGCAGGTTTTGAATGAATGCCTCAAAGTTTGCGAAGAAGAAGGTCTTGTCTTTCTGGATCGGCCCTCCTACGGCGCCGCCGAACTGATTGCGCTGAAAAGGTGGCGCGGATCCGTCGTCGAAATAGTTGGGAGCATCGAGCGCATTGTTGCGCAGGAACTCATAGACCGATCCGTGCAACTGATTGGTTCCCGACTGGGTCACGATGGTTACTTGAGCGCCCGGCCGCTTGCCGTATTCGGCGCCATAGGAGTCCCGCAGGACATTGAACTCGCGCACCGCTTCGACGCCAATCAAGTTCGAGCTCGGACCGCCCGGCTGCATGTTGTTCTCCGCAGCGCCGGTGAACTCCACGCCGTTCAGTAGAAACAGATTTTGCTGAGGCCGATTGCCCGACGCCGAGAAATTGTTACCTGTGGTTGAGTTGGAGACGCCGATGCCACCGGTCTTCTCCCAGGTGAAGTTGACGATTCCGGGATTGAGGGAGAGCAGCAAGTCATAGCTCCGCCCGTTGAGAGGAAGCTCTTTCACTTCCTTCTCCCCCACCAGGCCGGAGATGTCCTGCGTGGTGGCATTCACGATGGGAACGTCCGCCACCACCTTCACCTGTTCGCTCACGTTGCCGACCGGCAGACTCAAATCGACGGTAGCGTCCTGACCCACGACCAGCGAGAGACCGGTGCGGACCCGTTCGGCAAAACCGGGCTTCCGGGCCCTCACGTCATACTGGCCGATGGGAAGAGCAATCAGTTCGTATCGCCCGGCCTGGTCGGTGACCGTCGAGCGGGACATGCCGGTGTCCAGGTTGTCGGCGGTGACGGTAGCGCCGGAAACTACGGCGCCGGTTTGGTCCGTCACCCGGCCCGACAAGCTGGCCGACACCTGCGCCCTGGCCGCCAGAGAGCAGAAGGCATGAAAGCAACAGAACCGCAACCCAGAGTCGACGGCGACCAGACATGATCCTCCCCCTAAACGGAAAAGACTGGATTCGAGCACGCAGGCCCGCACACCATCAACTCCGGGTTGCGGTGCGCTACGATTTAATCGAATCTAACCGTTAATGTCAAACGGATTTAGTCTGGTAGGATGATCATCACTTCGGTGGACTTAATCAGCGCGGCGGCGAGCTGGCCCTTCTTGAGCCGTAGTTCCCGCACCGCATCGGCGGTGATGATGGAGGTGATGTGCTGGTCGCCGATCGACAGCGTGACCTGCGCGAGCAGGCCGCTGATTTTGATGTCGGTGACCCGCCCGATTAATTGGTTTCGTCCACTGACGCGACGGAACATGCGGCGCCGCTTCTCGGGAGCTCCGGTGACCGCGACGCGAGGCAGCAGGCGGTCGATCTCCGATTCAGGTATGCGATGATGGCCGCCCAGGGTTTGAACGCTCTTCAGTTTGCCCTGGTAAATCCACTGCTTCAGGGACGCATAGCTAATTCCGAGCACTTGAGCGGCGTCGCGGGGGGTGTAGAGCTTTGGCATGGAGGATGGCTGTTCAGGTAGAGAATAGCCGCGTTGTGACGTGATGTGCAATTCCAATTTCGCCGGCGGGAGAAACCATTGAATCGACTGCAATATCGGCTTCTTGGGTGTAGCTTGCTGCTTCCTGTTCTTCGGGCCTGCACTGTGGGCGCAAAGCTTGCAGGTGGTCGACGCGGCGGGTCACACCACTAACCTAACCGCGGCGCAAATCGCCAGCGCGCCGCACGTGACGGTGAACGTGAAGGACCACGACACACCGGCAACGTTTGATGGAGTGCCGCTGGCTGCGCTGCTGACAACCGCAGGCGTTCAACTGGGCGACAAACTGCGTGGACAACGACTGACCGAAGTGCTGCTGGTGGAGGCAGCCGACGGCTATAAAGTTGCCTTTGCGCTCGCGGAAGTCGATCCGGCATTCGCCACCCGCGAAATCATCCTCGCCGATAAGCGGGACGGGAAGCCGCTAGACGCGAAAGAAGGTCCGTTGCGAATCGTGGCTCCGGGCGACAAGAGGGCGGCACGATGGGTCCGTCAGGTCACAGTGTTGAGAATTGTGGCTGTCAAATGATCGCAGCCCGCGTTGCGCCTGGTATGAACTACACGCCGCATCCCGGCCAGCGAGAACAGAACTCAGCCAAAAACAAGAACGGCGCTCCCAAGGGAGCGCCGTGTAGAAGTTCGAATGTCCGTACAAACGTGCGGCAGAACCTGTTCGCTAGGGTTCCCTGCGGCCGGTCTTAATCAGCCCTTCTTCCTCCAGGCAGCGTTGTATGTCGTCCCAGACTCGCGGGCTGGGATCCTCCATGGGCACCAGCAGCTTGGCGCACTCGGCGATGTAACGCAAATCGGCGACCAGATCGGTGCAGACCTCGCAGGTCGCAAGGTGCTGCTGTTCGTCCTGGCTGCCGCCCCCGTCAATGATGTAAGGCAGGACCTTTTGAAACTCCGCACACGTCATGGTTCTCTCTCCGGGAAATCCGGCGCGACCCGATCCTTCGCAAGTTGACGTTCGCCGATCTCCCTCACCTCGTCTCGCGAGATGTTTCCTTCTCCCTTCCTCCTCTATCGCCCGGCGGCCTTCTCGGCCTTGCTCAGCTTGAGAAGTTCGCGCAGCTTCATTCGCGCTTTGTGGAGCTGCGACTTGCTGTTGCCGATGGAACAACCCATCATCTCGGCAATCTCATTGTGTTCATAACCTTCCACGTCATGCAATACAAATATGACGCGGTATCCAGGAGGCAAACTCTCGATGGCGCGCTGCAAGTTGAGGCGATCAATGGAGCCGGCAAGCACGTTGTCGCGGGTGCCGACGTCCTTCCGCGGGCCATCTTCCTGCTGCGGCTCCAAGCTCTCCTCCAGCGAAACCTCGGGCAAACTCTTTTTGCGCAGATGCATAAGCACCACGTTGACCGACAGCCGGTGCAGCCAGGTGGAAAATGCGGACTCGCCGCGGAAGGTCCCGATCTTGCGGTAAAGCTGCAGAAAGGCCTCTTGCGTAAGGTCTTCGGCAGACGCCGTGTTCCCCGTCATGCGCAGACAGAGCGAGTACACGCGCCGCTTGTGCAGAAGGTAGAGGGCTTCGAAGCTTTCGGCATCGCCTTGTTTGGCGCGGTCGATGGCTTCCTGCTCCGTAATGCCGCCTGCCAGTATTTTCTTCGCGATTGTCAATATATGCGGCCTAAGCTGTTGTGAGAAGGTTCGATGCAGGAAGCGCCCACCTCCGTTGCCTCGGCGCCCAAAAGGCGGGCGAAAAAGATGCCTATCTGGTCCGGATGAAGAATCTAAGGGGCAGAAAGCTGGACGTTTCGCGGCCACGGCGGGCCACCAGGTAAACTCCACGGAAGTTGTGAAATCTTGCTGGCGCGTTGGGGCCAGCACGGGTTCCAGCCACGATTCATACTGCGCAAAAGCCTTGAGCTGGAGGTCCTTGCGAATTCTGAGCATGGCAGAAATGGCCGCCTCCCACTGGGTGCTTCCACCAGGGATGAAGTCCTTGGAGATCTTGCCATAACGAAAACTCGCCTGGATGTTGCTTTGGGGACTGATCGTATAGGTGCTCCATGCCTGATAACCCGTGCCCTGGCGACCAATCCAGCTTCCCATTAAGTAGCCATTATTGATGTACAAATCATGGTAAACAGCCTCCCAGTAGAGGAATTGGCCCTTGTTAATGGTCGCGTTTGGCGGGTCGGTATCAGCCGCCTCGGCCCGGAAATCGAGCTTGGGAATTTTTGGAAAGTGCGACAGGTAAATTCCGGGATTGAGTCCGGCGCGAGCGCGCGGCAAGGGAGAGACGTTATCGTGCACAACCGAACCGCTGTACAGCGTTAGCCAGCGCTGCAATCCAGGGCAGCCGCCAGGAAAAATCAAACTGGGCGTGGCGGGCGCCGGGATCGTTGCGCGAGAACTTAACGTCCACGGGCACGTTGGCGAAGCTGGTGAAGCTGTTCCAGAAGGAGCCGAAGGTCAGGGGCACATGGCCTTGACCGGCAAACACCACGGTGCGGCTGATGCTCACCTCCAGGTCGGGGAGCGGTTTGCAACTGAATTTCTGGCCGAACATGTACGGTCCGGGCGGAAATTGATGCTGGGCAAGCGAACCGAAGAAGCTGTCCGTCTCGATGGGGCCCAATACCTTGGACACACCCGGAATGTAAAGCGGCGAGTTGTGTTTGAGCTGTAGCCATCCAAAGTGGAGTGGCGTTATTGCTCATCAGCAGCACTCCGCCTTCGCCCGGCCCCCACCACAGGCTCTGCTTGCCGACTGACCACATCGAATCCCGCGTACTTCATGGCAACGTAGGTATCGAGCAACTGGAAGCGGTTGATGGTGGCAAACGGGGTGGCCGGCTGCACGGGATTCAAGTCCACCTCGGCGATGACGGACCGTTGCAAAAGGGAGTATGCCGGGGCAGAAGGCGTGTGCTGGTATTCTCCCGACACGTAAAACGCAAACCTTCTGTCCTCGGCACGTGCGCTGAATCCAGTGACGTTATTCACGCCTTGCTGATAGGGCCTGCCCTCATCGTTGATCAGCGATTGCCCAAAGTGATAGCTATCGTTGATGGGCTTGCCGGCGATATCCAAGCGTGCGAGTGTAGAGCGTGTCCAGTTGAATGGATTCAGTCGGCCTTCCCTCCAGGGCCTCCAGTTCCTCGGCAAACTCCGCATCAAGGTATTTCTGCAGTTGCAGAATCCGTGGCGGCAAGTCGGTGTGTCCCTCGACGTTTTCATGCATCTCGACCATCATGCGAGCGCACGACAACCGGTTCCACGGCCGCAGGCCCATGAAAGCGGTGTTGATGTATCCCTGGCCGATCAACTGCTCCATCGCGGGATAGATCCAGCTGTCCAGTGGAATATAGGTGCTGGCCAACGTGCCGGGAAGAATCGCCGAGGTCTGTTCAGCCACGATCTTCAAGTCGTCGTCCAGATTCTTGTTGTGCCTTTGCTTGTAGATCTGCCGTCCGATCTGGTAACCCAGCACGCTGCCGACGAAAACATCGGACAGAAAATGCTGTTCTGAAGCTGCCCGCGCGATGCTGGTGCCCAAGGCCAATCCGTAAGCGCCGAATACGGCGTAAGGGTTGGGATACTCGCGGGCAACAATGGAAGCGAACGCCCACGTCACGGCTGCGTGGCTGGCGGGAACGAGGTGCCTCCCTGAAAAAATATGTTCTGGTAGTTGGATTGATAGGGACGCAGACGCCCGAAGGTGTACTTCATCGCGTAATCCACGCCGAGAGCGTTGATCATGGCCTCGGTGGCCAGCACTCCGGTTTCGCGCATGCGCTCGTCGTGCGTAATGCGTCCCCAGACGTATGCCGCCCCCGTCATTCCCATCGCCGATGCGACGCCTACATCGGACGCCTTCTTCCACGCGCTAAGGTCACCCAGGCTCATCGCAAAGGAACTGTCGGGGTCCGTGACCATCAACCCCGTCGTGATACCAGCGGCCGGTACCAGCCACTTGAAATCCCCTGACTGCAGGTGGAAGGGGCTAGTCCAGATGTTCTTCTGGTCTTCCGCCAAATGCAGAACAAACTTGGACTCGTTGGGGTGGGTGACGGGCGCGTAGAACGGGTCCGGCGCCGGGTTGGCGGGAGCGGGACTGCCAGCCTGGGTGGAAGGCGCTTGCGGCAAAGGCTGTTGCGCGGCGGCACGAAATGCTCAGTAGCGAAGCTAAGACCAGGCAGGACAGAACTGTCAGAAGCCGGGTCCTGAGGGTCGCCTCCTGGCGTCCGGTTGTCAGCTCGAGCCTATACATCGTGGGGAATTGAGAACAAGAGCTCCGCTGGCTGCTTCAAGCAGCAGTAGCGGCGTAGTAGCGGCAGATGCGAGTGAGCGCAGCAACCACGTCGGAGACATCCTGCTGCGACATGGCGGGCGAGAGAGGCAATGACAACGTGCGTTCGCCGACGAACGTGGCATTGGGAAAGTCGGAGTCCTCAAATCCAAACTGCTGCCGATAGTAGGGCTGCTGATGCACCGGCAGGTAATGAATGCCAACTCCGATGTTTTCGGCCTCGATGGCGGCAATGATTTCCGTCCGCCCGACGCGCAACTCCTCCAGCACGAGCAGCGGAGTATAGAGATGATACGCATGCCGCGACTCTGCGTCGCTGCCCGGAAGCTGGAGCGGCAGGTCCTTCAGTTGCTCGTTGTATTGTGACCAGACATGTTCCCTTTGCCGCCAGTGGTCGTCAATTTTCGCCAGTTGCGGAAGTCCGAGCGCTGCCGCCAAGTCGGTCATGTTGTACTTGAATCCAGCCTCGATAACTTCGTAGCCGCTGGGGCCGCCTACGAAACGGCTCCACGCGTCGGCGGTCATGCCATGCAATGAGAACACCTTGGCCCGCTGAAACAGTTCGGACTCGCGGGTTATGACCATGCCACCGTCGCCGGTGGTGATGCTCTTCGTCGGATAAAAGCTGAAGCAGCCGACGTCGCCCAGCAACCCGGCCGCCTTCCCGCGGTAGGTGGATTCGATGGCGTGCGCGCAATCTTCTATGACGCGCAGCCCATGGCGGCGGGCGATGTCAAGGATGGGATCCATGTCGCAACAACGGCCACACATGTGGACCACCAGAATCGCCTTCGTGGCTGGCGTGATTGCGCTTTCAACTTGGTCGGGATCGAGATTGAAGGTGTCACGGCAGCAGTCCACCAGGACCGGCCTTGCGCCGGTATGCACAATGGAATGGACGGTGGAGCAGAAGGTCATGGCCGGAGCGATCACCTCGTCGCCAGCCCCGATTCCCAGAGCGGCGAGCGCCAGATGAATGGCGGCAGTGCCGCTGCTCACGGCGAGTGCGTAAGGCGCGCCCTTGTATTGTGCGAACTCCTGTTCGAAGCGCTCAACCCGGGCACCCAAGCCGATCCATTGGCTGCGAATACATTCGGCGACCGAGGCGACCTCCTCTTCTCCCAGCACGGGTGCGCCAAAAATCAACCGGTTTGCGCGCGAACGTAGCGGGATCCCGCCGGCGATTGCCGGCAGACCATTGGTGTCCTGATAGAGTGCTGTTTTGTCGCCCGAGCGGGGAGCGCGTCTCATTCGAATGTTTTTGTCAAAGTTGGAATGTGTGCTGATTGTAACTGATCGGGCGCTTTGCACGTGGAACGCAGCGGCAGAGCTGTTGGCAAGATTGCGCGCGATTTGCTGAGCTATACTGCAAACAGGATTTTACCCGTCGAGAATACCTTCTTTACCTATGCCCTTCACTGTTGCTCACGTAGCCGCTGCGCTGCCTTTCAGGAGATGGAACCTTATTTGGTCTGCCTTTGTTATCGGCAGCATGGCGCCTGACTTTCCCTATGTGATTGGCTCGGTAAGGTACCGGGCCCTAGGCCACCACTTCCCCGGCGTGGTGCTTTTTACACTGCCAATCTCGTTCGTGGTGCTCTGGTTTTTTCACTTCGCCATTAAGAAACCCGTTGCAGGATTGTTACCGGTCGGCGTGCAACAGAGACTAGGTGGCCAACTTGAGGACTTCAAGTTCGGCGGGGTCACGGCGAATGTTGGCCATAACTTTCTCCATCATTCTCGGGATCGCAACCCACCTGGTGTGGGACTCCTTTACTCACACGTACACGTGGCCCTGGCACCATTTACCATTCCTGCAGTCGTGGGTCGATCTTCCGGTTGCGGGATTAGCTCCAACGTACATGGTCCTGCAATACGCCAGCACATTGCTTGGACTGCTTGCCCTGGTAATTTGGTTTTTCCTGTGGTATCGCACGACGGAACCGGACCGGGGTATGGCTTTGCAATCGCCCGTGAGGTCTCGCGTCTCGCTGGCGGTCATTATGTTTGCAATCGCGGTCGGGATGGGACTGATGCGTGCATGGCTTCTCATTGGCGAGATGCCGAGAACCATTCACAACTGGGATTGGTTCATGCTGAATTTTGGAGTCACCGCCATCGCCACTGCGTTTTGGGAGCTCCTCGCTTATTGCCTTCTGGCAACGTCCCGTCAATATGCCGGCAGCCGGCTCCGTTCCGTGTGATATAAGCTGCGAAGCATGCCCCTGGTCAGCGTCATCATGAACGTCCGTAATGGGGCTTCCACCCTGCGCGAGGCCCTCGACAGCGTAATGGGGCAAACGTTCACAGACTGGGAGCTGATTGTCTGGGACGACCGCTCCACCGACGACAGCGCGAAGATCGTCGCCGAATATTCCAATCCAAGAATTCGCTATTTCCTGTCACCGGACGAAACCTCGCTTGGCAAAGCCCGCGACGCAGCCATACGCGAGGCGCGCGGCGAGTGGGTTGCCTTCCTCGATCAGGATGATGTCTGGATGCCGCGCAAGCTGGAAACGCAGATGGCGCTCGCAGACGCTCATTCCGGCAAGAACGGCTTGGGTGGGGCGCCTGTGGGTATCATCTATGGCCGAACCGTCAGGTTCTATCCCAGCGGAACGGTACGCGACTACGATCAAACGCACGAGTACGAACTGTTACCCGAGGGCGACATCTTCTCGCAACTTTTCACCGCAGGCTGCTTCATCGCCATGAGTTCCGCGGTCTTCCGTCGTTCGGCGATCGAGGAAATCGGCGGAATACCGGCGGAGATTTCGATCATTCCGGATTACTACCTCTATTCGGCCGTGGCCCGCCGCTATCCAACGCGGGCCGTACAGCAGGTCGTCTGCCGATACCGGATGCACGAGAGCAATATGTCGCGCTTGACCGCCATTGCCATGCACCAGGAGGCGTTGTGGCTGGTGAACCATTGGGCCGATTCTCTTGGCCCCAACACGGTAGCGCGGTGCCGCAAGCGGCACTGTACCGCGATTGCGCTGGAGGAGATGCGAAGTCCAGGGACCGCGGTCCACGGGATATTTCGCCTGCTCTCGGAAGGCTCTGTCGCTTCGCAGCTGAAGCGGCCTTTCCTGTTCCCATTTCACCTCGTGCGAAGAAATGTTCTCGCTCCTTACTGGAAAAAGTTGGGCGGTGGTATCGCTGCAACGCAGGCTGTCGGCGCCCATGCTCTTTCCACCAGCCGTGAAGATTGAAATGCGATCAGGCCCACACCGGCGCCGGAAGCTGGTCGTTTTTTTCCGTGCCGGCGAGGACCTTTTTGCGCAAGACGAAAATGAGCACGGCAAGAAACAGCAATGCATAGGAGGCGACAGTCGCCCAGGCCGCGGCCTCGGCTTGGAACCGGGGGATGAATACCAGGTTTAGTAACACGTTCAGGCTTGCGGCGGTCGCCACAGAGTACAGCACGGCGCGGTCGTAACCCCGGCTTACAAGAACGGTCCACAGCAGTGAAAAGCAAAAGTCCAGCGGCAAAGCGATCAACAGAATTCGGAACAGTCCGGCCGCGCCGAGGGTCGAACCGTAGATCAAAGTGAGGATCCGCGGAGCAAGCAGCCCGAGTACCACGGCGGCAGCCGAAGCGGCAGCGGCCAGCACCACCAACGCCAGCAGCAGAGCAGTGTGTGCGTGTGCCCCAGCTTCCAGCTTGGCCAGGTGGGGATACAGAGCGTCAGTCAATAGCCAGAATCCCGTAAAAATGACGTACAGCGGCTTGCACGCTGCGCTGTATCTTCCTACCTCATGCGTGGTTGTCATCGCGCCCAGCAACAAAACGTCAGCGTTCATGAACACCAGGTTCAGCAGGTTCGACAGGCCAAGGGCAAAGACTCGTTTAGGGCGCAGGTCCTCGCCTGCAGCGGCCAGACTTGAATCCGGCAGCAGTTGCCCGCGCGGCCGGCTCCATCGCCGCTTCCACACAACCCACAGAAAGGCGGCTCCCAGCAGTGCGCTCAGAATATTGGCGCCAGAGATCGAAGCGATGGGAGGAATGGCAAAGTGCATAGCGACGATTGCCAGTCCCACATATACGATGCTCACGCCGCTTCGCCAGAGCGAAAGCACTCCGAAATGGCCGAGCCCCCAAGCGACCCAGTCGAGCGCGAAGGCGTAAGGAACCACAGCGAAGTCGAAGGCGAGTACACACACTCGCGCCTCCGCCGGGACCGGCCCGAAGACAGCATAAAGAACGCCCAGGGCCACGGCTGCTGCAGTCAGCGCGGCGCGGCGCTTCACGATGAGCGGCACCAGGTACGAAACCAATTCATGGTCGCGCGCCAGAACTCGCGCTCCGATCAGTTTCAAGCCCTGATCGGAAATCTCCATCACATACGAGGCGACGGTCTGCCCCAAAGCAATGATCCCGAGGACTTGTACCCCAAAATAGCGGGATATGTACGCGAACAAGACAAACGTCGCGATTCGTCCGAAGACCTCGCCCGTCGCCAGTCGAACGAATGAGAGGAAGACGTTGCCGACTTTCATCGCGACCCATGACGCTGCAAGCGCCGCCAGTCCCTACCATTCAGCTATACTGCGGAATCGGGTACACAGCCAGCACCGCAGACACATCCCTTCCCATGCCCCTGGTCAGCGTCATCGTAAACATTCGTAACGGGTCTGCCTACTTAAGGGAAGCCCTCGACTGCGTGATGTCGCAAACCTTCACGGATTGGGAGCTGATTGCCTGGGACGACTGTTCCACCGACGACAGCGCTCGAATCGTTGCCGAGTATAAGGACCCGCGCGTCCGCTATTTCCTATCGCCGCAGGAAACTCCGCTGGGCGAGGCCAGAGCGAACGCCATTCGGCAAGCAACCGGCCAATGGCTCGCCTTCCTGGACCAGGATGATCTGTGGACCACCACGAAGTTGGAAAAGCAGATGGCGCTTGCCGACGACCGCGCCGGCATCATCTATGGTCGAACCGTACTTTTCTGGCCCGGCGGCCGGAAGCGCGATTACGACCAGGCGCACGAGTTTCGACCCCTGCCCGAAGGCGATATCTTCAGCGAACTCTTCCGGAGTGCGTGCTTCATCGCCATGAGTTCGGCGGTGCTTCGCCGCTCGGCGGTGACAGAGGTCGGCGGCATTCCGGATTGGGTTGAAATGACTCCCGACTACTGCCTTTATGTCGCCCTTGCGCGGCGATACCCGGCCCGTGCGGTGCAGGAAGTCGTCTGCTGGTACCGCATGCACGGCAGCAACATGTGGCGGGAAAACAGAAAAAAGGTATATCAGGAAGCTCTCGTAATGATCGATCAACGAGCAGACTGTATTGATCCGCGGATTGCCGCCTACCGTCGCCGTACGAACGCCACGGGACTGGCTTTGGAAGAATTACGGAATACGTCCACCGCAGGCACGGGACTTAGGCGGCTGCTACGTGAAGGTTCTATAGCATGGCTGGCGTCGCGCCCGTTTGTTCATGTGTTCCGCAGAATAAGACGTTGGGTACGCCAGCCCTTTTGGCAGAAGAACTCTACTCCGATTTCATCACTCCAGCCTTAGCACGACGACAGTTATCAACATCTGAGGGCAGGAAGGCCGCCAGCGCTAGTGTGGCATCTACTTCAGGCTTCGCACAGGACTTGATTGCGCCGCCAATTCCTCCTTGGGAGCTCCGGGGCCCTTGATAATCCGCTTGTCCGAGCTCAAGTAATATCCAGCAACCCTGGTGTAATACCGGAATTTAATTCCGAGGCGGACGATGGTTTTCGTGACCCTGCTTTTTCCAAAGTAATCGTAGGCTTCGCTAAACTCGATCAGCCCCTGACACTGCTGGCGGAGAGCCCTGAGTCCCATCTGGTTGATACTCTGACTACCAAAGTGGACCACCTCCGCAGAAGGGCTATAGTAAAGCTTATAGCCTTTCTGGTTCAGCATGTAGTTGTATGCGAGATCAGGCATGTAGTGCTGAAACCGCTCGTCTAGCATTCCGGCCTGCTCCCAGGTGGAACGGCGAATGACGTACGCAGTTGTGCCTACACTCTCCGCCTGTTGTGCTCTGGAATAGTCGAAATCGGTGTGGTAGTACCGATTCATCAACCGGCTCCTCGGGAACAGCTTGTGCCAATTGAGGGTCTGAAGCAGAAATGTTTCCCAACCGGCGAAGCCGCGAATGTGGTGCTGCACGCTGCCATCGGGATTCAGTAGCTTCGGACTGCAGACGGCGGCCTCCGGGTGTTCGTCCATAAATCTGATCAGGGCCTGGAAAGCATTGTCAATCAGCATGGTGTCGCTATTCAGCAGGCAGGCATAGCGCGCGCGTGACATGCGCATGCCGAGATTGTTGTTCTTGGCATAATACTGGTTGACTTTATTTCTGACGAGAATCACCTCGGGAAAAGCTTCTGCCACCATGTCCGCGCTTCCATCAGGAGAGTTGTCGTCCAGGCAGATGATCTCGAAAGTGATGTCTTTGGTGTGCTGGTAAATCGACTGAATGCAGGCGCGCAGCAGATCACGGGTGTTATAGCTGGGGATGATGATGGTCAGGTCGAGCATCGGCTCACTCACCCTTTTTGCCCTTTGGGATGGAAAAGGTGCGGACTCAGAGAGCCCCAGACAGTTCAGTCGGAAGGCACACCCCGGGCAACATGCGGCACGCCTTCTGGGATAAGGCCGCGCTCCAGCAATTCCCGGGTGGCCCTGGCGAGCTGGTCAGGTTCAACAGGTTGCGTCTTCACCCATTCCGTAAAGCGATCCAGACCTTTCTCAAGCGACAGCAAGGGCGCGAACCCGAGCCGCGATTGAATCAGGGTGAGGTCCGCAATTGCGTGGCGAATGTCGCCCAGCCGGTACTGATTTGAGATGACAGGTTCTGCCTTGCTTCCGAAGCGCTCGCTTAACAGCGATGCAACCTCTGCAATCGTAGTCGCGCAGCCAGAGCCCACATTCAGCGTGCATCCATCGGCTGCCACCGTACTTAAAGCTGAGAACCACAGCACGTGCGACATCAGATACGTGCACAAAGTCCCGGCTCTCCTGACCATCCTCGTAAAGGTTTAGCGTCTTGCCCAGTCGTAGTTGATTGGAGAAGATGGAGAGAATGCCAGTGTATGGGTTCTTCAGCGACTGCCCTTCCCCGTAAACGTTCTGCATCCGGAGAATCACCGCAGGGATTCCCAGCGCGCTGGTCGCGATGCGCACCAAGTCCTCTTGTGCCAGCTTGGTAGCTGCGTAGATGGAGGCTGGAGCAAGCTTGGCGTCCTCGGGGGTGGCGGCGGCTTCAATACGATCGCCGCATCGGGGACACAGGGGGTCCCACTGTTCGAAGCCGAGCCTGTCCTCGCGGCGCATCGGCGGATACACAAGTCCGCAATGGGCGCAGCGATAGGCACCCTCACCATACACCGCGCGAGAGGACCCGAGAATGATCTTAGCTACTTCGTGCTTACGGTTGGCCAGGTAGTTCAGCAGCGCCGCAGTACCGCCAACATTCGTTTCCGTGTAATGCGAAATTTCGCACATCGACTGCGCGGTACCGGTCTCCGCCGCCATGTGGATGACGTAGCGAACCTCGGGCAGGACCTTTTCCCAGTCGGCGGGTTGCCGGACGTCACCGCGATAGATTTCGACCCTGGGATGCCCGACCAGCCCGTCCGCCGCAATCCGGGGAACCGCCCCGTGGGTTTGCGGACTCAGGTTGTCGAACAACAGCACTTGCCGCCCCTGCCCGACGAGCAGTTCGGCGACGTGCCGTCCAATAAATCCGAGACCTCCAGTGATCAGTACTTTACCCGGATTCATCGATGAATTGCCTTCGCGTTCTCAATCTTCCGTGCCGGCGTGCCGGCCACGGTCGTATTCGCTTCGACGGAATCAATCACCACCGAATTAGCACCGATTACCGCATTGTCGCCAATCTGAATCGGGCCGAAGACCATGCAGCCTACACCAAAAACGACGTTGTCCCCAACCTCAGGGCGGAGCGCCGGATCAAACTTCATGTCAAGCTCTTTCGCGCCCACATTCACCCCCTGGAAAAACGTTACATTGCTGCCGATTCGCCGTGCTCCGATGACGCATCCGGTTGTATGGGCGATGAAGAGGCCTGGGCCAGCTTCGCACCGCGGCGTGATTTCCAGACCGAACAGCACCTGATTCGCGTAGCTGAGAAGCTTCGGCAGAACCGGTATGCCTGCGATCAGCGCTGCCCGGCTGGAACGATACAAGACGACAGGAAGAAAGCGGTTATGCAGTAGCCGGCCGAGAAAACGAAAGAAGTTGGGCCGCACATCCTTTCCCTCCAATTCGTACTGGCGAGCCAGATCACTGTACAGAAGCTGCTTTAGCTGTGACATACATCGGCCTCAGACCTACAACGGGCACGGTAACCTACCGGCGTTCCCTCACTCTTACTTTCATCGCGGGCAGGTAAACCGGCGCTTTGGCAGAACAAATCCGACTTTTGCATGACTGCCGCTTGCGCAGCCACGTCCTTGTTAGGAGCGCCTGGCCCCTTGATCACACGCTTATCGGAACTGATGTAATAGCCGACGACCTTTGAATAGTACCGAGCCCGGATTCCCAAACGCACGATCGTCTTGGTAAGGCGACCCTTACCGAAATAGTCATAGGCTTCGTTGAAATCGATCAGTGCCTGACACTGCTCGCGGAGGGTTCGAAGAACGTCCTGGCTGGCGGTTTGACCGCCAAAATGTACCACCTCCGCACACGGGGTGTAGTAAAGCTTATAGCCCTTTCTGGTTCAGCATGTAATTGTAAGCGAGGTCAGGCATGGCCCAGCGAAAACGCTCGTCCAGCATTCCGGCCTGCTCCCAGGTGGAGCGGCGAATGACGTATACAGATGTTCCGACACTCTCCACCTGCTGAGCCTTGGAATAGTCGAAGTCGGTGTTGTAATATCGGTTCATCAGGCGGCTTCGGGGGAACAGCTTGTGCCAATTGAGGGTCTGCAGAAAGAAGATGCCCAAGCCGGCGAAGCTGCGAATGTGGTGCTGCACACTGCGATCTGGATTCAGCAGCTTCGGGCCGCAAACCGCCGCCTCCGGGTGTTCGTCCATAAAGCGCACCAGCGCCAGAAAGGCATTCCCGATCAGTATCGTGTCGCTGTCCAACAGACATGCATAGCGTGCCCGTGACATGCGCATCCCCAGATTGCCGTTCCTTGCATAGGACAGGTTGACCGCGTTCCTGACGAGAATCACCTGGGGAAAGCTCTCGGCCACCATGTCGGCGCTGGCATCGGGAGAATTGTCGTCAACACAGATGACTTCGAAGGTGATGCCCTGGGTGTGCTGATAGATAGATTCCAGACAGTTCCGCAACAATCCCCGGGTGTTGTAACTGGGAACGATAACGGTAAGATCAAGCAATCGGTCTGTCATTCTAACCTCAATTGTAGTTCGTGACGCTTCCCATCACTTTTCAGCAATCAGTCGCAGTTCCTCTCCCACGTCTCTTCCAGTTCTCAGGCATACCAGCTCTGCCAGATTCATCAAACCTGCTATCAAGTTAGTGCCAATGGGTGCACCTCCGCGAACGACAAATTTTCCATTGCGGCGAATGAGTTCACTGGCGCCATAAGCAAATGGAGCCCCTAATTCCGTAAAGCATTTCACTGATTTGTTGAACCCGGACCGTCGAACGGACTCCGTCAACGTGCCGATCCCGAAAAGATACAGGTGCCGTGGAGGATCGAGGTGGACCCAATTCCGCCGGAACTTCCGATGAAACCAACCGTCGACATTTGGCGTCGCCAGGACCAGACGCCCCTCTGGCTTAAGAATGCGATGACATTCCTTCAGCACAAGAATCGGATCAGGGACATGCTCAATCACATGACTCATCACGATGGCATCGAAGTGGTTGGCTTCGTAGCCCTGGCTAACGAGCGACCCGAGGCTGACCTTCAATCCACGACGGCGTGCAAAATCAACGGCGGCGGGATCGAAGTCAACCCCCTCGGCATTCCATCCCTGGTCCTGGGCAGCTCGGACGAGATCGGCGTCTCCGCATCCCACATCCAGCAGTCTGCCCGACCTCCGCGATGGCAAACTGGCGAGTAAGGGCGGGAAGACAAAGCTCGTCAGGCGACTCAAGGCCCTCAGAACCATGCCTGGCTCGTACCGCTGGCCGCGGGCGGCGTCCCAATACCCGAACTTCACAAACCATCGCAGCCGAGCCGAACAATCCATTTGCCCTTGCGTGTGCTTCGGAGACCCCTCGTGCGTGTAGTAAGACTCGTACAACTTGCCTAGCTCGGATTCCAACGGGCACGGATCGAGCCACAACAGTCCACAGTGGGGATTGTTACAGCGCTGGATGTTCCAACGTCCGGGTCCATGGAACTGACGATCCGGCAAGTCTTCGTATAAACGAGTCCCGAGTTGTCCACAGAGATAACATGCAGGTCGGGGAAGTGACCTGATCTCCTCCGGTCCCATTTGTCTTATTGGCACTCGCGATACAAGGCTAGCGTCTGTTCCCCACACTTTTCCCACTTATATTCCGCGGCAACTCGCCTGCCCCGTTCGACCGCCTGCTTACGGTCATCCTCATCATGGACGGCCCGCAGCAAGGCCTCATTGAATGACTCCTGGTCCGCCGGATCGAAATAAAAGGGAGCGTCATGACAGATTTCCGGAATCGAGGCCCGATTGGTAGCCAGCACCGGGCAATCCAGCGTCATGGCTTCCAACGGAGGCAAGCCGAATCCTTCATTCCACGACGGATAAACGAACAGCGTGGCTCCGGCATAGGCTTCCGCGAGCAACCCATCGGAGACCCGCGGCATACTGATGACGCTGTCACTCATTTTCCAATTGGCGATCATCTCTTTCTCGTTCGCCGTCAGCGGGCCGCCGCCGAGCACCAGCAAGTCCATCGAATTCTTCAGCCCCGTCTCGTAAAACGCACGCAATAGGCCGTCGAAATTCTTGAAGCTGGCCCGCATGCCGATATACATCAAGTAAGGGCGCCGTAATCGCTGGCGCAACGTTCTTGCCTCGTCCGGACTGCGCTCAAGGGGACTGACCCCGTGATAGATGACGCGCGTCTTGGCCGGATCGACACCATAGAAATCCACCAAATCTCTTCGGGTCGACTCGGATACGCAAATGATCGCGTCCATTTCGGGAAAAGCTTTTTTCTCGCCCAGAGCACCCTCTTGACGTCGTGAAACAGATGCGGGAAGCGCTCATGGGTACAATCGTGGTGGGTGGCAACCAGGCGGCGCGCGCGAACCATCGGCATGCGCATGAACAACGTGAGATGGTGAATGTCCACCGTGCCGCGAGCGACGGCCGCCAGATTACCCAGAATTTCGTTCGCTACGTAACGCAACGTTCCGGGTGGCAGCAATTCAGGAAGCTCCGTCACCCGCGCTTTCGAACGCGGTAAGCTTCGAAACGGATAAACCGAGCCGCTCATTCCCATTAGCAACTCCGTTTGCACGTCGGGCACGGTGGCCATAAACCGCATGACCTCGTAGAAATAGCGGGAGGCACCCCCTGCGTTTTGCAGCGAGAAGAGCTGATGATCGTAGAATATCCGCACCAAAACCCTAGGCGATCAACTCAGGCAACGGCTCTGCCTCAGACGTTAGCTCTTTTGCGAATCGTCCTGCCAGCGCCAGGCCGGTGAGGAAGATCACGTAACAGATCAGAGTATTCACCGCCGCCGCAGTCGCGCCATAGGCCGGAATCCAGATCAGGTTCAGAACGACGTTGCTGCCAGCGGCGATGACGGTACACAGTAGGATCTTCTTCTCCATGCCCCATGCGATGTAAGCGTTGCTTAAGTACGAGGTCAGGAAATCGAACGGTATGGCCCAGGCCAGCAAGAGAAGAAGCAACGTTGCCGGCAGGAATTGGGGGCCGAACAGGATGCTCAGCACAGGCCGGCGGAAAGCCGCTAATACAGCAGCGATGGCAATCCCGGCACCCACAAGAAAAAGGAGAATTCGAGGCCTCAGCATTCGCATACGCTGCGGCTGATCTTGCCGGGCCAGTTGCGGATAGAGAACTTGAGTGAGCAAATAATAGGTATATAGGACCTGATTCACAACGCGATAAGCGGCGCTGTAAAGGCCAACCTGCTGGGGATTCGACAGGACCCCCAGCATCAGCATGTCGATGGTGACGAACGCCAGATTGCATAGCGTTGCCAATCCCATGATGCTGGTGCGCCGCCACGCCAGGGACTGCCGGATCACCGATAGAGCGACCGGTTCCTCTGCGGCGGATTTCTGCTTCTTCCACCACATCCAGAAGATGGTTCCCTGCAATCCATTGCCAATGGCGCTGCCCAGCACGATCCACCAGAGAATGCGATCCGAGTTCCTTCCGATCAGGATGCAGGCCAGGATACCGGCGGGAGCGAAGCTTTTCGCCAGACCTACGAGATGGAGTTGCCCCTTGCCCCAGGCCAGCCAGTCCAGCGAGACCGAATATAGGGAACCGGTCACCGCAAAGACAAAGAGAAAGACTTTCAATTCCACCGGCAGTTTTGCCGATACAGCGTAAACCAGAACAAAAGGCAACAAGATGGCTGCCATCGTCAAGCGGCGCCTCTGCACCTGATCAACGATTTCCTGCGCAGCTTGCGGATACTGCGCTACCAGCCGCGCTCCCACATGACGCAAGCCGAAGTCGATAAACGGCAGCGAGTACTGCACCATGGTTTGGGCCAAGGCATAGACGCCCAGCACAACCACCCCATAGCGGTGAGCCAAAAACAAGGTCGTGGCAATGCCGCACAATCGCGCCACAGTCTCGCCGGAGCCGAGACGCAACATGTTTCGCAGGACTTGTTGTAGGGAAGCCCTCATGCCATGCTGTTACTTGAACCGCCCGTATAGGTCTCCGGCGGGAGAGGTCACGATCCGAAAATGGGTAGTCTGGAGCTTTTGCGCAAGCTCACGGCCGCTCACCCACTTTGGCAGTCGCAGCTTCCATTCAGCTTCGACCGAGAAGTTAAACTCGACCTCGCCGAGTTGTTCCAGCATCTCCACGCAATCCAGCGCCGGCTGCAATCGTTCCGGCGTGAATTCCAGCGAAACCACCTTCAACTTGTGGGAACAGCCCTTGATGACCTCGGCTTCAAGACCTTCCACGTCAATTTTGGTGAAGGCCGGGACGCCGTAGGTCTCGATGAGTTCATCGATGGTGGTAATGCAGACCTCGCGCACTTCATCCCAGTGAAAGTCATCCTTGGGAAGTCGCCCCGACTCGGTCACGGCCTCGACAAACTCCGACGACATCGTCGAGCAGTAACTCAGGGCGCACACCATCAGCTGGCCTGTTCCGGCCGCCGATCCTGCTGCCTTAGGGACGAGCGTAAAATTCTGGTTTCCGGCAAATCTCTTGCGCAGGGCTTCGACACTTTCGCTCTGCGGCTCGACGGCTACCACTCTGGCGCCCAGATCAAGCATCACTTGCGACACTTCGCCTATATTGGCCCCGACATCGAAACACAGATCGCCAGGCGCGATGAATTGAGAGTACAGCTTGGCAATGTCACGCCGTCCTTCCCTTCTCAGGTGCCAGTACCACACGCTTTGCACCGGACGTAAGAGCCCGACCGCACCGAGCATTTTCTTGGTAGTGTTCTTTATTCTCGACATTTAACGTTTCCAGCGGCTGGGCTGATCTTTCCGCTATCCTGTGCCCGGTTACCGATTGTTCTCGATGGATACGGAATGCGCTGGGAACCCGACCTTGCCAAGGTCCCTCGCTCCCAGGAAATATCCGCGCAGTTGGCCCGCGGTACGCAGGAGATAGGCATACGCTCCACGAACGTTGCCCTTACCCAGGCTGACGACGGCGCCTCCCAACGAGCGGATCACGAGCCCCGAGAAGTACAGCCACGAAAAACCGTGAAGGCGCAACACGTACGCTCCACCCAGGGAGTAAGAATAGTTTCTCGCCAGCAGCCGGTCGAGGGAATGAAAGGTGGGATGGTGAACCGTAAGCCCGGGTTCATACCATAACTTGAAGCCGAGTGCGAGGGGACGAACAAAGTAATCCAAGTCCTCTCCCGATTGGTACCGGGTAGCGGCTCCAATTCCCAACCTCTCATCGAAGAATCCAACCGCATCGGTCACCTGGCGGCGAAAGAAGGCGTCGGGCGAAATGCCGCAATGCCAGATGTCCTTCTTGTTGCAGGTGCGAGGTCCGGCCGGCCATTTCGGGCCCACGGGTCTGTTCTCCGCATCGCGCAAAATGGTGAACAGCCCTCCGAAGTCGGGATGGGCCTGAAACCAATCCGTCACCGCCGCAAGCAGGTCATCGGGATACCAGCAATCGTCGTCGGGAAAGGCGATGATATCGCCCTTTGCGTGGGGCAGGCCAACGTTGCGGGCCCGCGAAAGTCCCTTGCCGGAACGAAGATGACGAATCCTGAGGCCTGCATGCTTGCCCAGGACCGGAACCAGCCGATCGTCATCGTTTTGGTCGACCACGATAACTTCGAAATCGCGATAGGACTGCCGGTCCAGGCTCGCGAGCAGTCGCTCCAATTCGGTGACCCGGTTCAGCGTAGCTACGATTAGGGATACCATTGACGCTGGCACATTATTCAGATGTAACGTGAGGAACGCGGATGGATCGTCGCTTCAGCGGTGCACTCCACCGTCGCAACACGTGTCAGTGATCAGCTTTGCCGGCTTCCACCGCTGCCTTGCCTAGAGTCAGCGCCATATCGCGCGGCAAAGCGAAGTAATCTTCGGCAACCGTGAAACCTTCCCGCGGTTCCAAAGGTTTCGACGAGAATCCCCCGCTAAAGAATCGATATCCGAAGCTCGACAAGAAATCGAACAGGGACTGTTGTTCGTAACCAAAGTCGCTGGTGTAGTCGCCGGCTTCGAACAGAATCACTGGCTGGGATTCGCGCAAGATTCGTTGAGCACCGCGCAAAACCAGTAGCTCAGCGCCATCCACGTCGATCTTCAGGAAACTGATCCTGGCATCAATCGCATCATCCAGCCGGACGAGATCGCACTTGAACTTCAGTCCTTCGGCCTCCTGTCGTCTGGGCCAGGCGAGCTCCGGTATGCCATGGTCCAGCAAGACACAGAACATGGCCGAACCCGGTTCATCGCTGCAACCTTCGGGATGCACGGTGACGTTCTTCAATCCCAGACTGTTGACCGTGTACCGCAGGATGCCGAGATTCAGGGGCACAGGCTCGAAGGTATGCACTCGTCCCGATGGCCCGACCAGTCGGCTGAGGTGATACGTATAGAGACCATGATTGCCGCCAACGTCGAGCACCGTGTCCCCGGAGCGGACAAAGTGCGGCAGCGCCGCGATTTCGGGCACCCAGCGACGTCCCGACGCGATGTCCCGTGCGGCAACGCGGGCGTTGACGAACAAGTACACCGAGCGGGGAACGAGATTGGCGAACAGTATTTTAGTGATTCTTCCGCTACTCATCCCTGACCTTCATTGGCCGGAAAAACGATGCCATCCTCCAAACTCTTCGCTCGAAACTTCCACCCGCACACGGCCGACGGTGAGATCAAGAATCATCCGTGGCGTGTAACCGCTGCAGGGTCAGGCCTATTTGGTTGCACACGCGCCCAGAAGGCTGGACAGGACCATCGGGTCACCGGGCCGGTACAGGCGAACCATCAGGCCGAGAAAAAACTCCACCGTGTCTTGCCCCGCGCGCTGCACCGTCCGCGCCAGAGACTTTCGCGGAACTTTGCAACCGTAAACAGACACGTTGACGAAGCCGGAATTCTGCAGCACGAATTTCAGGCTTAGATCCGTGAATCCGATCGTGTGCGTGAAATCAGCGTAGCGATTCCGCGTTCCCACGACTGGGTGCTCGCTGTTCGGCACCTCCACAACCAACTTGCCTCCCGGCTTGAGTGCGGCCCGAATCGCTCGCAGCAAAGGCAACACCTGTTCCTTGGGCACGTGTTCCAAGGTGTGAAGCATGAGGATGAAGTCGAACTCTTCTGGCTGGCTTTCCAAATACGCCGCACTATCGCTGACCAGCCGCGTACTATCAGGCAGGATCGTGTTGCAAACGCTCACCACCTCGGGAGAAACGTCCACTGCCCGGATGTCGAGGTAGCCGCAATGATCTCGCAGAAATCCCATCAGCGTACCGGTTCCCGGACCGATCTCCAGGATGGCCGCATCCTTGTTCGCGGGCAGATGCGCACCGTGGTGATCGAGTACCGTCGCCGCATTCCGCTCCAGGCGAGCGGTATCCTGGGAGTAATACTTGCTCAGGTACTGATCGTACTCGCCACTCATCAGGCGATACCCGCTTGCGCTGACGATACGTCCCCGCTCCGTGGTGTCCGCTTCAGCCAGATCAGCGTGCGATAGAGCAACCAGCCCAAGCCGAGAACACTGACTAACAGGGCGGTTCGCAGTAGCACGGACAGCCAATCCAACAAGTTGCCTCGTGGCATTCCCAGAACTTCCGGCAGAATCATCAGTACCACAAACAAGGACGGTGCACTGTCGCTGAAGCGATATAAAAGATGAAGCCCGCCGCCGATCAACAGCGAGATCACCAGCACTGCGGCTACACCGCCAATTATGTACTCGTCCGCCAGATACGAGCCAGCCGTGCCGTAGCCCTGCGCGAATGCAGCAGAATTGAGCAGCACCGAGATATCCTGGCCGGGTTCCCGGCCGCGAAAGTAGTGCTGATAATCATGCGGCACAAATGCGTTCTGCAGCTCCTGCCACAGATAGGAACCAGCGTAGGGCGCAAAGATGCCACGGTACTTGATCGCCACTGCGGTCACATCGAACGAGTTGCCCTGGAGATTGACAAACTTCACTGGGTCGAACGCGTAGGTCGTAACGCTATCGGAATCTTCCCGCAACGCCTGGATGACCCCGCCGACGAGTAGCAGGACGAGCGCCAGTGAAAGCATCGGAACCAGCCGGCTCTTCTTCCTTGACTTGATTCCGGCTACATACCAGAGCGTAACGATCATCCCGAAAGGTCCCATCCGGCTTCCCATTAGAAGAAGCAGGAGAGACGACGCGAAGAAGCAGGCCGTGGCGATGTAAACGTATTTCTTCCTGGTTTCGAAGACAAAGATGGCGGCGAACACCGGGGGGGTAATCAGCGAGATAAGGCGGACCCACAACGGCACGCTGGCGGCGAACTCGCCGTGGTTCACCCAGAAATAAACGTAACCTCCATGCTCCTGCGCGTACTGGTAATAGCTATAGTTCTTGAACAATTGCACAGGCAGGCTGCCATAGAACAGCAAGTAAAGGTAAGGCAGATACTGGCGAACCTTGGCGTCGCTTGGAGGTGCGAAGCGCCGATAGTTCCAGCGACATGGGGCGTAAATACAGATCGTCGACAGCGCCAGACAGAGAAGCACAATGCCGGCTTCGTCGCGCGACAGATCGAATGGGGTGAGGGTCTGTAGGCGTATCCGCAGGGGATCTGGTTCGCTTCCCAGACAGTAAGTCAGCAGTCTTCCGCCCTGCAGCAGCAGCAGCATCGAAAGAAACAGGAAACATGGATGGCGGCCCTGATCGAAATGCTTCCACGACAGCACTACCAGGGAAACGAGTAGCAGTGTGACCAGGACAACCGCGCCTTTCGGCTGAAGCCAGCCCAGCAGAAAACATAAGGTCGCTACCCCGACCACTCCCAGATAGCCCAGCACCTCAAACGAGGCGCTGGGTACCGCCGGCGGGACGTGTTCCACGGCAGTGAAAGTTTGCGTAAACGTGCTCATGACCGGGACGAGAACTTCAACGAGTGCCACACAAGCCCCAAGCGAGCGCCCAGATTCGGGTCTTGTCGCTTACGGCGGAGGGCTTCCATGATCAACACTCCTATGCACGCCAGCACGAATCCTGTGACCGTAGATACCAGCACAATGAGCATCCGCCTCGGGCCGGACTTTCTTTCGGGTTCGACGGCGGTGTCAACGACCTGCACCAGGATAGCGTTCTGGCCCTCGTCGATTCGCGCCGCTTCCAGTTGTTTACCCAAGAATTCATAGAGGGCTTCGTGGTACTTAACCTCGCGTGCCCGGCGTAGATATTCGAGTTCCGCCTGCGGCATCTGGCGTGCCGGAATCCCAATGTTGCCACCACCCACGGCAGCGTCGTTGTTGCGCTCCAGTTTGGCCAACTGGCTTCGCAGCCCTGCCAGTTCGGTCTCGGCGCGTTTCAGATCGGGGTTGTTTGGCGTTGCGTAGGAACGCATGGTTTGGAGCTGCACTTCATGAGCTGCAATCTGCGCCCGCATCTCGGCCACGCTGGCGATGACCGTCCTCCCCTGGGCCTCCGGCTGGAGCAGTCCGCTCTTCTCCTCCACCTGCTTCAGGGCCAACTCGGCCCGCGAGAGTTCTTCGCTTTCCGCCCTGAGCTGCTGGTCATAGAACAGCCGCCGCTGGGCGGCTTCCGTGATCGCCAGGTTTTGATTCAGGTTGTGAAGCTCCTCCACATACGCGTTGGCGATGTCGGCCGCACGCCTGGGATCGCGATCGGTGACCGAAATCGAAATCAGACCCTCTTTCGTCGCAACGATGTCGCTGTGGCTCTCCAGCTTCTTACGGGCATCCTGGTAGCGCTTGACCCAGTAAACCTTGCGCAAGTCGAATTGGTTTATGAGATTGTCTTCGATGGTCCGGCTTTGCAGCATGGCCACGAACAGGTCGGCTGGATTTTTCAACCCGAGATCGCTGGCGCCGCCCAGACTGGCCAGGGCCCCGAGTTGACCGAGCATCAGGTTCAAAGCCGACTGCTTCTGCTGTGGCGGCAGAAGCGTGGCCGTGGCCGTGTACATCTTGGGAAGGAGAAATGCCACGATCATCGCCAGCAGCGCCACCGCGACCGTGATCTGCAGAATCCGCTTCTTGTCCCGAGCCAGTACCAGCAGAAGCTCGACCATGTCAGCTTCCTCCGGGCCCGCGGTTTCGGGTTGCGACGCTGACGACGCGATGCCGTTCTCAAGGGCAGTACCGAGCCCGGAGTGCACCTCAGATGGCTTTGGCGGTTGATACATCGGATCTCTTTCTACCGTGAATTGGTCTGTTCTGCGGACGCTTGTGCTCGCCGCTTCAGCAGGAATGTTGATCTCAACACGCTGATTCCATTCCTTGCTGGGCTATTTTAAGACGTTGATAGCGGCAGCGGCCAACCCAAAGTTGAACAGGATTTGCGACCAATCTTTGAAATTGCGCAGACCTGCGCCCTTGTCGGTATTTGGAGGTACCACGACGGTATCGCCCGGCATCATCACCATGCTGTCGAACCCGCCCGACCAGAATTTTGGCGCTGTGTCCTTGCTCACCACCGCCCCATTCGCCCGCACCACAAAGGTCCTTCCCGAGTCCGCATCGCGGGTTGGACCGCCGGCATTCTTCAGATACGCATTGACCGTCTTGCCGGGTTGCTGGACGAAAGAACCGGGGTTGTACACGTCGCCGACCACATTCACCGCTATGCCCCGAGCCGGTACGTAGAATTCGTCGCCATCCTCCAGGGGAATGTCGGGGATGGAATCCACGGTATGGTCGTCGGGGTGGAGGTTCAGGACGATACGGCCGGTCGCCTTCAACTGGCGCAACTTTTCGAGCGTAACCCGCTCCGCCTCGACACTCGCATTCACGGCCGAGACTTCCTGGGCGGTCTGAGCGCTTTGTGCCCGCTTGGCTGTGCTGGCGGCCACGTTCCGCTCGGCCTGCGCAATCAGTAAGTCGAGCCGGGCCTGCTGCTCGACGCGCGCCGACTCGCGAGTAAATTCCGACGCGTAAAGGTACGCCGACGGCGCCAGGCCCCCCGCTTTCTCGACGATGTCGCGAAGCTTCTCGCCCGCCATTACGCGGTAAACTCCCGACGATCCGAACTCGCCCTCCAACCGGATCAACTTCGTTTGCTGCCCCTCGGGCACCTTAAGGTCAGCCTGCGAGAAAATCGTGATAATGTCACCCGACTGCAGGGTCACGTTGCTGGCGCCATCCTGGCCCAGGATGGCCTTGCCCAGATCGAACGGAATCAGTTGAGTGGACAGGTCCTGGGAGCTCATGCGCTGCACCACCGCGTAGTTCCAATCAATCTCGGGCGCGTTGCGCTTGACCGAGTTGACCGTCCCGGTCGTTCCCTTGACATGGCCACCAGTGGTCTCCGACTCCAATACAATCGCGTTCTGCTGCTTCCAGTACTCGCGGGTGATAAGAAACTCGCGATTGGGAATGAGATCGCTGATGCGCATTCCCGAGTGCCAGGGATATCGTCCCGGCGCCGCCACATTGCCCCGCAGCGTGACCGAATTCTCAAACTTCGGGGATATCGCGGTGAAATTCACGATATCGCCGTCCACCAGGGGATGGGCCAGCCCGGCACTGTCCAGCCGAACCTCCTCGACATTGTGCACTCGGTGGTCCACGATGTGCTCGATATAGACCTTGCCCCCGAAGGCGGTATTGGTAAGTCCACCGGCCAGCCGGATCACCTCGGAAAGCTTGGCTTCGGTCTTGAGTTCGTACACTGCCGGCACATTGACTTGTCCGCCCAGGGCGACCTGGGGCCCCACTGGCGCAACGTAAATGACGTCCTCCGGCTGCAGAACGACGTCTTTGCTCTTGTCGCCGTTGAGCAGGAGATCGTACAGGTCGAACGTGGTTACGACTCTTTCCTCCGCGCTTCAACTGGATTTCCCGCATCGAGCCGTGCGGCGAGGGGCCGCCGCAGGCAAAGATCGCGTTCGTCAGAGTGCTCAGCGAGCTGACGGTATACCGGCCGGGACGAGACACCTGGCCCACCACGTAGATGTCAACGGAGCGCAACTCACCCATGTTCACATTGAGATCAAAATTCTGATAGATGCGGCCGATGTGCGACTTCAGGAAATTTTCGATTTGCGCATACTTTAGTCCGGAGACATTCACGCTGCCGACTTTGGGAAGAAAAATATTGCCGTTCCGGTCGACTCGGGCGTGAACGTCGAGATCAATCTGGCCCCAGGCCCGGATCATGAGTTCGTCCCCTGGACCGATGACGTAATCGGCGGTAACCGGAATGTGGTCTACAGGAGCGAACGTACTGGGCACATTCTCGAAAAGATTGGCCCCGTAAATGGGGAGTGCCTGTCCCAACGACGACTGCACCAGTAACTGGAAATCGGTCAATTCCAGACTCTTCTCAAGAGGCGGAGCCGTCGCCTGCGAATTCTTGAGCGTCTTCGCCTCCTTCGCGGAACGTTCCTCCTCCGGCGGGACCACGGCGTTTGGAAGCGGCGCTGCTGCGGGCGCTGTAGCCGGTGCCTGCGATGCTGCCGATGACTGCTGCGCCGACGAAGACGACGCGCCCGCTGCCGAACTCATGGCCCCAAGCGGATTCTGCGGCACCCCATAAGCCGCCTGCGAAAAGATGAGAACGAGGGCAAGAAGAGCTCGCCCTTCCAGTCGTCGAGCTGCCTCACAAACTACCGGCGGAAATTCCTTGGTAATTCCGGATCGCAAATACGTCACGCTCGATGTTCCTCCCGAACTGGGTCGTAACTGGGACAGCGCACTGCGGGCCATGCGTGCAGAATACAGATCATTCTGCTGATAAGAGTCGTTATCAGCCTTGCTTCGGCCTCTGCTGCAGTCCGTTCAGCCAGAATTGCGCATACAGGGGAGCCGTGGCTTGGGCGTCCCACACTGCATCTTTTTCGCTAAACAACTCGTGCAAGTTCAGGTGCGCACTCACCGCGCCGGCGAGCCCGAGGGTCGCGATCGTCGGGTCGAGATCGCTAATCAATCCTTTGGCTGCGCATCGGCTGAAGTACGCATGCACGGCGTCAAAGATGGGCCCCAGGTGCTCGCGGAACACGCGGTCAGCTCCCGGCAACTCAAAGCGGGCCACATACAGAAGCCGGACCAATTCCGGGTGTTCGGATAGGTTCTCCACCATGAAGGCCGCCAGCATGGGCACGATGACGTCCGGATCCAGGTCCTTTGCCAGGCCATTTTGCAGCTCACGCCCAAATTTCAGGCGATTCAGCCGCGATTCAGCAGCCGCCCAGAAGAGATCAGCCTTCTTGGCAAAGTAACGGAACAGGGTAGCTTCATTGACGCCGGCGAGATTGGCGATATCACGCGTACTGGTGCCCTTGAATCCCTGCCGCGAAAACAATTGCACGGCGGCTTCGACCAGGCGCACTTCGGTCACGCTTCTTTCCGCGGTTTTTTTCACGAGTTCACCTTAGGTGGGAATGATGCAGGCCGGCCGCTACATCCTGACCGGTTCTACCTCATCCATGCCGATTTCCACGGCCACGCTTTGCATGATCAGATCGAGGGTGAGAACCACCCGGAGATTGTTCTTCCTGCGGACGAGCACCCCAACCATTCCGGCCAACGGCCCGGAATGGATGCGCACCCGGTCCCCGGCGACCAGGTAGGGATGAGGCTCGAATTCACGGAGGGGAAGCCCGGAACGAAGAGATTCGATATCCGAGCTCGCCAGCGGCGAAGGCTCGCGACTGGAGCCGACCAGCGACAGCACGCCGGGAGTCTGCAGCACCCGGCTGTATTCGTGCCGCTCAAGAGAGGCGAAAATGTAGTTGGGAAACAGAGGCCGATCCACCTCGACCCTGCAACCGTTCTTCCAGCGCCGCACTGACCGATAAAGGGGCAGAAATGATTCGATGCGCCGAACCTCGAACTGCTTGGCGACCGCTTTCTCGTGCCGGGGGGTGGTATAGACCGCAAACCACCTCGACAACTGATTTCGTGCGGCCCCCGGCTCCTCAGCTTGCCCCTCCGGGCACGGAGATGACACCGTGGCTAGGTAGTCGCTCATAGACAAGGCTTCGCCTCCCTCACTTAGCTGGCGAGGTGATTCCTGACGACTTGACGCCCCAAAGCCATTCACTGATCAGGACCGGGGATACCTCTCCCCTTCGAGAGAGCCTCAGCGAATTCTCCGTCGGCCAGGTGGCGCAGTGTGGATGTGGCGAAGATAGTAAGCGCCTACTTCTTCTTACTGGCGCGATTTGTTTCTGGTTTGGAACCGGACGATTGCCGAAAAGCATACGGGGCAAGCCGGCGATACGTCAAGAAAAATCGTATCAGGAGAGACCGTTACAATCTTTGCTTGAAATTGCATATTCCAAGATCCTAACCAGGCACTCGTCCCTTCAGAAACGGGAAAGATTCCCGAAACGATGCAAGTACACGCTTGCAGCCAATGTGGCTGGCCCTGAGAAGCGCCAGGAGGATGGTCGAAGTATCACAGTCTTTCCGTCGCGGAGCCCTTCGCCCGGAAGGATTGTTCGCCTGGCAGCCAGGGAGTTGGGGAAACTCAACAAAAATGGGGAGCCCGAAGGCTCCCCGAGGACTACAGGTCTAAATTCAGACTAGAAGATGTACTTCAACACCAGAACCACCGCCCGCGGATGGCTGGAGAACGCGTTCTGCCAGTTCGCGAACGAACCCGACTGCGGGATCAGCGCGTTGTGCGTGTTTCCGCTGGTGGTAATGGCGCCGTTCGCGGGCTGAATATCGCTGATGTACCCGGGAACGTACTGCGCGTGGTTGAAGATGTTGACCGCCTGGAACTGGAACTGCACCGATTGCCGTTCCGTGATGTTCAGGCGTTTCAACAAGCTGAAGTCGAAGTTGTTGATGCGGGGCAAAGCGATGGTGTTGCGCTGGATGTTAGGCAGCGCACCCGAGGCCGCCTGGATGTACTGGGCCGTCGGATCGTTGGCCTGATAGGCGACGATCGCACCCGCGCTGTTGTATCAGCGGCGTTACGCCCGTGCCGGTGTTAGCGACACCGAAGGGGTTGAAGATGGCGCGGTCGCCCGCGGCATCGCCATTTCCGTTGGCATCCGTGTTGCTCTGGACCGTCGCGTACTCCGGCGATTCAAAGGTGTAGATGGGCGCCAATTGCCAGTTGCTGACCACGTTCTTCAGGAACCAGTTGCCGCTGTTCTTGTAGAACGGCAGGTCGTACAGCAGTTCCACGGTGAAGCGGTGACGGCGATCCAGGGCCGACGTGCTGTAATCGCACGAGAAGCACTGGAAGTCCTGCGGACGGCGTGGCGTTAGATAGGTGGAGAAAACGTCGGCCGTCGAGTTGTCGTTGGCATGGCTCCAGGTCCAGGCCACCTGGAACTGCAAGCCGTTGGTGAAGTTGCGGGTCAACTGCGTCTGCAGACCGTTGTAGTTGGAGTAGCCATAGTTCTCGAATCCAACCACGCTGGCGGAGTTAAAGCCCCCCGCAGCCCAGTCTCCACGGTAGCTGCTGTTGGCGTTGATTTGCGCGAGTGTGGTGCTGAGCGAATCCAGCACCGCCTGGCCAGGATTGTTCACGTACGTCGGCAGGAATTGGGTGGCACTGTTTTTGGTCACCCGATTCAGGCGGGCCTGGACCGGCAGGTGGATGCCCCTGGTTCCCACGTACCGTACATCGAGGACGTACTTACCGGCAAACTGGTGTTGCACACCAGCCGTCCAGGTTTCCGAGTACGGCAGCGACTGATTGGGTATGAAGGCCGCAGTCTGGGCACGGGCATCGGCGGGGTTGGTGAACGGAAGGGGTTGCAGCGAGGGCAAGCCGCCCTTCGCCAGGAAGGCCGTATCGCTCCAGAAGCAGGCAGCGTTACGGCACCTGTCCGACGTCGCAAGTCTGCTGCACTTCCGGCGGCATGGAAAGAATGCCGAGGTTGTCGTACAACACGTCCACGGCCATCGAGAAGCCACCGCGAATCACGGTGTTACCGTCTCCGTTGGGATTCCAGGAGAAGCCGACTTTCGGCAGGAAGTTGGTGGTTTGCTTCTTCGGCGCGGCGAAGGTGACCAGGCCGGGTACGCTGGCGATCGCGTTCTGCGCCTGTACGTTCTGGGCCAGAGGCACGGTCGTCAACTCGTAACGCAAGCCGAGGTTCAGGGTCAGGTTCGGCCTGACCTTCCAGTCGTCGTTGCCGAAGAAATAAAACGCCTGCTGGTTGCCGTAGTAGATGAAGTTGGCCCTCTGACCGCTCGGCAAAGTTGTCAGGTGCGATGTCAAGCAGATAGCCTTCCAGTCCGGACCACTGGTAATCGCCACGCGCGCGTTGGGTGAAGCTCTGCGGGCTGATGGACTGGCGATACTCGCCGCCGAACTTGAAGCTGTGCTTGCCCTTGACCCAGTTCACGTTGTCCACCGCCTGGTAGGTGTTCTGGATCGTAAACTGCGGCGCGTTGGGATCGGGACCAATGTTGACACCGCCGAGATCATCAATCGTCAGGTTGGGGAAGACGTTGAGCCCGGGGAAGGTTTGGCTTCCCACCGGCAACGGCTGGTTGAAGCGGTTGAAGCCAAAGCGGAACTCGTTGTTCACATTGGCGTTGAAGTTGTGGTACTCGCCGAGCGTAAACAGGTTGTACTTGATTGGCAGTCGAAACCCAGAAGGACGAAATCTGCGCTGCCGTGTCAATGCCGGTCTGGTTCTCGAAGGCATAGCGGACACGCAGCGAGTCCTTCTCCGAAATGTTCCAATCCGCTGAGTCTACGTTGGTGTTGTAGTTCTGGTAGCTGGGACCCACGAAGCCGACCGGGCCGATAGGGATATCCTGCCCAAGGACACTGGTCGTGGTCGCGCCGCAAGCCGAATTGGCATCCGGCGCTCCGCCCGCCGGCAGGTACTTCTGCAAAACCGACAGGTTGCTGGAATTGGGGAACAAGCCCTGCAAGGTAGAGTAGCCGGCAGCCGTAGGAGCGCAGGCGGTTGACGGGTTGCGCGGCATAGCCCACCGGCTCGTATTGCCACATGAAATAAAAGAACAGCTTGTTCTTAATGATGGGTCCGCCGACCGCACCACCGAACCGGTTGTCGTCGAAACGGGTATTCTTGATCGGCGTTCCGTTGGCAACTTCGCCCGCGGCGACCTGAGAATCGATTGCGTTCAGGTTCCGGTTCTGGAAGTATTCCCAGGCGCTGCCGTGCCAAGTGTTGGTACCGCTCTTGATGGTCTGGTTGAACTGTCCGCCGGAAGAGTGACCGAACTCAGGCGAGAACTGGTTCTGCAGAACCGTAAAGCTCTCGACTGCGTCGTTGGGAATCGTCATCAAAGGCCCGGTAACGGCCTTGTTGTTATTGTCCACGCCCTCAACTGTGAAGTTGTTGTTGCGGGGGCGCTGACCGGAAACGGAAGGACCCGCGCCTGCAGCGATGCCGCCGGAGGAGGCGACACCGGCGTTCAGCAGCGAGAGGTTCAGCACGCCGCTGCCTGTCGAAGTGATCGGCAGGTCCTCAAGTTGCTTCGTGGTGAAAGTATTCTGAATGTCAGCGTTCGTGGTATTAACGGCTACCGCCTGCCCGCTGACTTCAACCGTGGTCGCCGTGCCGGCAACCGTGGCGGTGATATTGATGGTCTTGGTTTCGTTCAGCGATACAATGACGTCCGCGACGCCGCCCTTCAGGCCGCCCGACGTCGCCTCGATCTTGTAGTGCCCAGCCGGCAGATCGATGAAGTGATACTCGCCGTTGGAATTGGTCGTGACGCTGTTCTTAAAGTTGGTGGCCAGATTTGTGGCGTCAACGGTCGCCCCGGGCACGACCGCACCGGTGGCGTCCTTTACTACTCCGTTGACGTTGCCGCTGATCGCCTGTCCCATGAGCGCGACTGGCAATAGCGATATCAACGCGAGTAACAGAAAACTCTTTAATACGTTTCGCATTCTGCTCCCCCTCCAAAGTGGTCGTGTACAACCTCGAGACAGAATTTCGGCCTACATGTGTCCGATCTACGCCCAAGAAAAACTGTCTGAGAAATACATCCCGCAGTCGTAAGTGCATTTGAATAGCCAAATTAAGCCACAGAAAAGTGACATGAAATCAGTAGAGTTACATCGACCATTGCGTATGTCGGGTTCGCGTGGCTATTTCTTTTAATAGCAGCGCAACCTTTGGTCTTCCAAAATCCGTAGATTTGTCGGGAGCGGGTCGCTTGGCGAAGTCGCCATGAAAAGCACACACTTCGCAGCCGATATCAGGCGAAAAAGGCCATCTTCAGTTCGATTGGTAGCCAGACTTTAGTGGTGAAGAGCAACAGCTCGTGCGAAGGGGCCTTATGCAGTCTTACCCAAGGCCAGGGTAATCAGCGTCTTCTGCTCCAGTTCGTGGGCTTTCGCCGAACCGGTGGCTGGCGTCGAGTTCGCAGCGCGCTTGATGGTGCGAAGCTTGGAGCCGAGGATCCGCTTTAGCCGAGGCGTCACGAACGAGAGCGCGCCCATGTTCGCAGGCTCTTCCTGCACCCAGATAAACTGGCTTGCGTTCTTGTAGCGGCCCAGGACGGCACGAATGTCGTCTTCGGGCCAGGGGTACATCTGCTCCAGCGAAACGATGGCCGGCGCGGTAAGTTTGAGTTGCTTGCGCTCCATCCGCAGTTCGTGCGCAATCTTGCCGGTGCAAAGCAGAACGCGCTTGGCGTCCAGTGCACCCTCGTCCGGAATGATAGTCAGGAAACGCGGACGCTCCAAGCTCCGAAAGCGGTGACAGCGCTTCGGGATGGCGCAACATGCTCTTCGGGGTAAAGCAGATGAGCGGCTTGCGCCACTTGCGCAGCGCCTGCCGGCGCAGCAAATGGAAATACTGTCCCGCCGTCGACGGCTGGACGACCTGCATGTTGTCGCGCGCACAGAGCTGCAAATAGCGCTCGATGCGGGCGCTGGAATGCTCTGGTCCCTGGCCCTCATGGCCGTGCGGCAACAGCAAGCACCAGTCCGGTCAGCAGGTCCCACTTGTCTTCCCCGGCGACGATGAACTGGTCGATGATGATCTGCGCGCCATTGGCAAAGTCGCCGAATTGCGCCTCCCACATGACCAGCGCTTCGGGATAGTCGCGGGTGTATCCGTACTCGAAGCCCATGACCGCGGCTTCGGAGAGCTCGGAGTTGTAAATTTCGACGCGTGCCTGATTGGGCGCCAGATGGCACAAAGGCACGTATTCCTTCTCGTCCTCGACGTCGATCAACACCGAGTGCCGCTGATTGAACGTGCCGCGGCGGCTGTCCTGGCCGCTGAGCCGAATCGGCGTGCCCTGCAGCGCGAGCGAACCGAACGCCAGCGCCTCGGCCATGCCAAAGTCGAGCGGCCGCTTGCCATAGCCCATCTCGCGGCGCTGCTCCAGCAGCTTTTGCACCTTGGGATGGATGTGGAAGTCTTCGGGATACTTCACCAGGCCGTCGGTGATCTGGTGCAACTTCTCGGCCGTCAGCCCGGTGTCCACCTCATCCGCCGGATTGTAGGGACCGCCATGAAAGGGCGCCCAGTAGCTGGGCAACTGGCGCATGGGCGGCTTCTTGACCATGCTTTTGCCGGCCTTCTCGGCCGCGTCAAGCTCGGCCTGGAACTTCTCCACGTACGGCTGCGCATCGAGACCCACGTTCTTGGCGTAGATCTGGTACAGCATGGGGTGGTCTTTGATCTTGCGATAGAGGATGGGCTGGGTGATGGTCGGATCGTCCACCTCGGAGTGACCATGACGCCGGAAGCCGATGAGATCGACCACCACGTCAGTACCGAATTCGTAGCGATACTCGAGCGCCATGCGGCCGGCCCGGACCACCGCATCGGCATCTTCGCCGTTGACGTGAAAGATGGGAATCGGCAGACGCTTGGCGAGATCGGACGAGAAGCGCCCCGAGTAGGCGTCGGTCGGGTTGGTCGTAAATCCGATTAGGTTGTTGACGATGATGTGCACCGTGCCGCCGACGGTATAGCCGCGCAAGTTAGCGAGATTCAGCGTCTCGGCCGTGATTCCCTGCCCCGCAAAGGCGGAATCGCCGTGCATGAGAACGGGCAGAACCTTGAACTTGCCGTCGCGCCCTACTCGGGTCTGCTTGGCGCGCGTGCGGCCCAGCGCCACCGGATCGACCGCCTCCAGGTGGCTGGGATTCGACACCAGATGAATGCGAACCTGCTTGCCGTTCGCGCCCGTAAACAATCCGGTAGCGCCGATGTGATACTTCACGTCGCCGCCGCCGAGCACGCTGCGCGGGTCAACATCCTCGAACCCGGCGAAAATTTCTGCCGCGGGCCGGCTCACAATATTAATGATGACGTTAAGGCGTCCGCGATGGCTCATCGCCAGCACTGCCTGCTCCGCACCATTGTCGGAAGCGGACGTAAGAATCTCATCCAGCAGCGGGATCAGCGCCGTATTTCCTTCCAGCGAGTAGCGCTTGGTTCCGATGTAGCGGGAGTGAATGGTCTGCTCGAAGATGTCGGCACGGACCAGTTGATCGAGTACTCGCGAACGGTCAACCGGCTCCTGCGCCGCCGATTCCATACGCTCCTGGATCCACTGGCGGCTCTCGGGATCGGGAATGTGCATGAACTCGACACCGATGCTGCCGGAATAAATGCGACGGGCCGCGTCGGCCGCATCGCCGTCCATGTCGAGTTCGGGATGAGGGAGCGGAGCGAAGTGCCCCAGGGGATCGAGATTGGCCTGCAGATAGCCCCAGCGACGGAACGCGTCCATCGTGCGCTCCTGCTTCTCGCTGTCAACGTTCATCATTACTGTGGACAAGGATGACTAACTCCGGCCGTGGCCTCGACTTTCGGGCGACGGCGTTTGCTTAAACACTGACAATAGTTATAGATTCCCTACCGGCCCGACGGATGCCGCCACGGTCTCCGGAGGCAAGAACTACCGGCCACCGAATGGTTCAGTATATCGAAACGCAGTGGCATCATGCAGCCGGGGAGCAGCTCACTTCGCAGCAACGCCTGAGAGCACTCTGCCTCAGGCGACCGGGGAACTCGATGCAGCTCTGCAGGAGGTATGTCATGCCCAGAAACAGTAGCGCCACTGCGCGCATCCTTTGCGATTGTCTCCGCTCTGCTGGCCTCGACGCTGGCGTTGTTTGCTGCCGATTCTCCCAACGATCGCCAGCCTACCGATCCTAAATCGATTAGCTCGCCCGCGAATCCGTCCGCGCATCCGGTAGCCTATCGACGACCTGTTCTATAGCCGACGAGTTACTTCGCCGGCGTGGTCACCCGACGGCAAGGAGATTGTGTTCAGCACCAATTTCACCGGCCGCATGAATCTGTGGAAGGTGAGCGTGAACGGCGGATGGCCGCTGCAACTCACGGTCTCCGACGACCGGCAGTTCGGCGCCACCTGGTCGCCCGACGGCAAAGGAATTGTGTACGGCCAGGATTTCGGTGGCAGCGAATACTATGACCTGTTCGCCATCAGCGATGCCGGCGGCGTCCCGGTTAATCTGACGAACACACCGGACATCTCTGAGGACGGTCCGCTGTTCTCGCCCGATGGCAAGACCGTCGCCTTCTCGTACAAACCGAAGACATCCCCCACGGTGGACATCGCGCTGCTCGATTGGAAATCGCGGCAGGTGAAGAAGCTCACCAACGAGCAAACCCAAGACCACACTGTGGCAACCAGCAGACTGGAGCAGCGACGGCAAATACATCATCGCCAGCCGGGTGAATGCCGGCTTTACCGATGCCAGCGTTTACCGAATCGAGGTCTCCAGCGGCAAGACGGAGGAACTCACTCCCCACAAGGGCGACGTGCTGTTCACCGCCAGCGCAATTTCGCCGGACGGCAAGACGGTACTGGTCACGTCGAATCAGAAGGGTGGATATCAAAACGCTGCGTTGCTGGATATCGCAAGCAAACAATTGAAGTGGATTACCGACACACAGTGGGAGGCTTCGAGCGGAAATTTCTCGCCGGATGGAAAGTACGCGACGTACGAGGTGAACGCTGACGGCTTGAACACTGTTTACCTTTACGACCTCGCGGCGGGGAAAGGCCACGCCGTTGCGATGCCGGACGGATTGACCAGCGTCGCCGGAAATCCCAATGGGTTCTCGCCTGACAGCAAGTCGCTGCTGCTCAGTCATCAGAGTTCGCAACGGCCCTCGGACTTTTGGGTCTATGATCTGGCGGCGCAAAAGCCGCGCCAGTTGACCTATTCCGCGGTTGCAAGCCTGATCCCCAGCGACCTGCCGGCGGCACAACTCGTCCACTACAAGAGCTTCGACGGGAAGATGATCAGCGCTTTCGTCTGGGTACCCTTCAACCTCAAGCGCGATGGCTCCAACCCGGCGGTGGTGCTGCCCCACGGCGGGCCCACCGGACAAACGGTGGACTATTTCAACTCGATCGCCGCCGCTCTCTCCTCACGCGGATACATCTGCATCGCGCCCAACGTCCGCGGCTCAACCGGCTACGGCATGGCCTTCCAGAAGGCGAACTTTCAGGACCTTGGCGGAGGCGACTTGCAGGACGAGGTCTATGCCACCAAGTTCCTGGTCGATACCGGCTACGTGGACCCGAAGAAGATCGGCATCACCGGCGGCTCCTACGGCGGATTCATGACCCTGATGGCCATTGGCAAGACGCCCGACATCTGGGCCGCCGCGGTCGAGATGTACGGCATCATCAGCTGGTACACCATGCTGCAACACGAAGATCCCTTCCTGCAGCAATATGAAAAAACATTGCTCGGCGATCCGGTAAAGGACAAAACCGTTTACGACAACACCTCGCCGATCAAATACATCCGCAACGAAAAAGCGCCCCTGCTGGTGCTGCAAGGCGAGAACGACATTCGCGTGCCCAAGGAAGAAGCGGAGCAGGTGGTGGCGATCTTGAAGAAGGAAGGCCGGACCGTGGACGCGCACTACTATCCCGCGGAAGGCCATGGATTCTCCAAGCGCGAAAACCAGATTGATTCCATTCGCCGCACCGTGCAGTGGTTCGACAAGTACTTGAAGGGTGACGCCGCCTCGCCGACAGGCGTACCGGCTGGTCAGTGATGAAACCGTTGTCGCCGCTCGATCGGGTGTTCGTGCTCACCGGGGCTGGAATCAGCGCCGAGAGCGGACTGCCCACCTTTCGCGGCGCCGACGGGCTATGGCGCGGCAACCGCGTGGAAGACGTGGCCACGCCGCAGGCGTTTCACGCCAACCCCGAACTGGTGTGGCAGTTTTATTCCGAGCGCCGTAAACGTCATGCCAGCGTCATGCCTAATTCTGCCCATCGCGCCTTGGCCGAGCTGGAGCGTGCGCTGGGCGACCGCTTCTTTCTGTGCACGCAGAACGTGGACTCGCTGCACGAGCAGGCCGGCTCACAGCGCATCATGCACATGCACGGGCGCCTGATGCAGACCCGCTGCTCACGTGCGGGTTGCCGCACCGCTCCTTTCGAGGATGAGCGCCTGTATCTCACCAAGAGCGGAAATCCCGACCTGCCCGAAGTGCGGAGCGCTGTTGCGGCCGCACATTTGCTGGTTCGGCGAGGTGCCTTTCGGCATGGACCGCATCTTCGAAGAGCTGAAAATCTGCACCGTGCTGCTCACCATCGGCAGCTCGGGAGTGGTTGAGCCGGCGGCCAGCTTCGTCCGCATGGCACGCATGAATCATGCCAAAGCGATTTACATCGGCCCTGAAGAGCCGGCGAACAGCAAGTTCTTCGATGAGGTGCTAACCGGCAAGGCGGGAGAGGTGCTGCCTGGCCTGGTAAAGGAAATTTGCGGCGCGCGGAGGTGAATCAGGAGGAGGCCGCGCGCCAGTTCAGCGGTAGGCCTCGCGGCGGTTGCGGACGCCAAGCATGGCGATGGTATTTTCGTCCTTCTGGTCGAAAAACAAGCGGTAGTCGCCACAGCGCAGCCGAAAGCCGCTCAGAGGAGGCTTAAGCCTCTTGACGTCGCCAGCGCGGCCAACCAGATAACGATCGAGGCAGTGAAGAATCTGCATCGCGGTCTCGCGGTCAATTGCGCGGGATCGGAACGGGCTTCTGCAGACCAGATGACCGCTATCCGGTGCGCAGCGGCCTCGTCGGTCATTTCGTCAAGCCGAACTCACGCAAGATCTCGGAGTGGGGAATACTTTCTCCGCTGGCGAGCGATGCGCGAGCCGCGTTCCAGCGCCGCCGCGGTGTCCGATGTGATCTCTTCCTCATCCGCCGGAACAGATGCCAGAGAGCGCTCCAGCGGTTCTACCATTGCTTCGAGTAACACACGCACGGCGTTCAGCTTCTCGGCGGGGAGCCTGTCGAGTAACGCGTGAGCTCTGTTGGCGTTCTTGCGTGAGATCGGATTCCACTTTCCCTCCTGCCCAGCCTAGTGGACGAAATGCCCAACTATATTGTAGGCCGCGAAGGCCGAGATATAGGCAACCACGGTCATGTAGCTGAACTGCAGCGCAGGCCACTTCCATCCGTTGGTCTCGCGACGCACTACGGCGAGCGTGGACATACATTGCATCGCGAAGGCGAAGAACACCAGCAGCGCGACGGCAGCGGCGGGCGTGAGTTCGTGTCGCAAAGCGGCCTGCAGGTCGGTGGCGTGTGATTCGGGATCGACTCCATTCAGCGTACCCAGGGTCGCGATGATCACCTCGCGCGCCGCCAGCGAGGTCACCAGCCCGACGCCGATCTTCCAGTCGAAGCCCAGCGGACGAATCACCGGCTCAATCGTCTGCCCCATCCGGGCGACAACGCTGTTCTGGATCTCAGGCGGCTGGCCATGATGCATGGGGAAGTTGGTCGCCGCCCACAGCAGCAGCGTGACCAGCATGATCACTGTGCCCGCGCGATAGAGGAACGCCTTGCCGCGATCGACCAGCCGCAATCCCAGCGACGAGATCGTGGGCCAGCGGTAGGGCGGCATTTCGAGAATGAACGGCGCATCCTTGCTTCTCAGGATGGTGGACTTCAGCAGGCGCGCGGTCAGCACGGCCATGAGGAAGCCCAGCACGTACAGCCCCAGCATCGCCACCGCGCGCGTCCCCAGGAACACGCCCAGCAGCGGGCGGTTCGGCAGGAACGCCGCAATCACCATGGTGTACACCGGCAGCCGTGCCGAGCAGGTCATGAAGGGCGCGATGAGGATGGTCGCGATGCGGTCACGCTTGTTCTCGATGGTGCGCGTCGCCATGATCGCCGGCACCGCGCAGGCATACGCCGACAGCAGCGGGATAAAGCTCTTGCCATTCAGTCCCACCCGCGACATGGTGCGATCGGCAATCACCGCCGCGCGCGACAGGTATCCGGAATCTTCCAGAATTCCAATCACCAGGAACAGCAAAAGAATCTGCGGCAGGAAAACCAGCACCGAGCCAGTTCCCTTCCACACGCCGTTGATGATGAGCGAGCTGAACATGCCCTGTGGCAAATGAGTCGCGATTTGCGCGCCGCTAACGTCGAGAAATCGCTGCAGCAAATTCGACAGCGGCTGGCCGACAGCGAAAATCGTCTGGAATACCGCGATCACCACGACAGCGAAGATCACCGATCCCCAGATGCGATGCAGGAACAGGGAGTCGAGACGCTGCGTCCAAATTGGAGTGGCGGGGCGGCGATACTTTGCGTTCTCGCCCACGCGCACCGCCCATTCGCGATAGCCACGGGTGCTGCCCACCACCGGCAACCCCAGTGGCTCCGGGCTGGCGACCGCGGAGTCGAGAAAATTCTGGACCGCCACAATTCCCTCGCCCGTCGTGGCGCTGACCAGCGCAACCGGCGTGCCCAGTTGGCGCGCCAGGGAAAGCACGTCCACGTGGCCGCCCTGCTTATGCAGCTCGTCGGCCATGTTCAGCAGCACCAGCGTCGGCGTGCCCAGCGCGATGACGCGCGCCGCCAGCACCAGGTGGCTGTGCAGGTTGGTGGAATTCAGGACCAGGATGATGGCGTCAGGCTGCGGTGTGCCCGGCATTTGCCCGGTCAGCACATCCACCGCGACCTTTTCGTCTTCAGACTTAGGCGTGAGGCTGTACACGCCGGGAAGATCGATGAGCGCAATCTCCTGCCCTTCGGAGTCGCGCACGTAGCCGGTGTGATGTTCGACGGTGACGCCGGGAAAATTGCCGACCTTCTGGCGCAGGCGGGTAAGCCGGTTGAAAAGCGTGGTCTTGCCGGAATTAGGAGGACCGACGACGGCAATCGTGCGATAGGCGGTGCCGGCAGTTTCGTCCCGGGGCGACGCCACCGCATGGCAGCTCATCGTCGCTCCCATGCGTCAGTCTCCAAAGGCCGGCGCCCCGAGCAGCTCCACATGAATGTGGCGCGATACATCGCGGCGCATGGCGATTTCGGTCCCCTCGACGCGGTACACCCGAGGATCGCCGCCGGGGCCGCTGCGCGCGACCGTGACTTCCAGACCGGGAACGAAACCGAGATTCATGAGGTGCTCCGCCACCGGCGGAGACAGTTGCAGTTCGGAGAGGATGGCGCTCTCGCCGACATGGAGGTCGGCCAGCGCGCTGGCCTTGCGATGACGCTCTTTCTTATGACGGCCGAATATGAAGTTGAAAATCATTTTCAATTCCAACTCTATTCTAACTCTTTCCCGCCCCACGGCAACGACTAAAGTCACAGCCTTTTGTGACGTGTGAACATCGGGGAAAACCCGATGCCGGCTGTTCCAAAATGGGCCCGGAAGAGTCCCCGGGAACCGCCGTCACTTGGATGCTCAGCTTTACTGGCCTAGGATATCAGTTGTGAGATTCCCAAACGCACTGCTTCGCAGCGGATCAAAGCCGCCAAAGCTGAAAGCCATCCTAGTTGTTGTCCTGGTTCTCCTCTTCAGCCGTGCAGCGATTCCACAATCCGCTGTGCCGGGTTTCGCTGCTCCGAAGCGGTTCGCTTTGCCGGATGGCGCGCTCACGGCCGTAGTCTTTCCCACGGGTAAAGAGAAAAACTACGAAGAATATGAGAGCCGGGTTGAGGTCCGCCGTAGAGACGGTACGCTGCTGTGTGAGCATGATTTTTCGTCATCAGACGGTCAGCACGGATACGGTGTGGGTGTGGCGCAATGGACGCCCGATTTGCAATTCTTCGTCTTTCAGATGAGCAATTCAGGTGGCCACTCCCCGATGTACTCTCCGGTCGTGTTCTGGTCCCGAAAGGCCAATCGTCTCTATCAACTGACCAACTACACTGCCGGCGAACACTTCTCGGTGACCTCGCCGGACCAGGTGACCGTCAGTACGTGGCCAGGCGTCAAACCGGCCACAGTCTCGCTCAGCCAGCTACGGAAAACTGAAGTAACGATCTTGCAATGTTCCCGCGATAACCGTAACTAATACCGCCCATAAATAGTTTGAATTTCTCATTCCCTGCCAAACCAGATATTCAACTTACCAGGGTTAGACGCCAAGATCGGCAAAGGCTGATGGGCTGGCAAAGAGCTTTAGCTCGCCCTTTTTCGCGGGCCGGAATGAGTTTCATCGCGCCCGAGAAATGCTCCTTCAGGCCGTTGCAGTTCGATTGATCTCGCTCTAATGGGAGTACTTCATGCGGTTGGTTCGAAGATTCTTGCCATTCTTCTTTCTGATTCTTTTGGCCGGCTCGCTGGTGGCGCAATCGCCGCAGGCTGCCCCTGATACGGCGGCGCAAATCGCGCAATTGCAGCAGCAGGTCGCCGACGCCAAAGGCTCGGCCGACAACGCCTGGATGCTGGTCAGCTCGGCGCTGGTGCTGATGATGACGGGCCCCGGCCTGGCGCTTTTTTACGGCGGCCTGGTGCGTAAGAAGAATGTGCTCTCCACCATGATGCAGAGCTTCGCCATGATGGCGCTCATTACCGTGTTGTGGGCCATTGTGGTGTACAGCCTTTGCTTTGCATCGGGAAACAGTTTCATCGGTGGGATTAGCCATGCATTCCTGCGCGGTGTGGGGGCGCAGCCCGACCCCGATTACGCCGCCACCATTCCGCTGCAGACCTTCATGATCTACCAGTTGATGTTCGCCATCATTACTCCGGCGCTGATCAGCGGGGCCTTTGCTGAGCGGATGAAGTTCAGCGCCATGCTGCTGTTCATGGGGCTGTGGTCGCTGTTCGTCTATGCGCCCATGGCGCACATGGTGTGGGGCAAGGGAGGAATCCTGAATGCCAGCCTCGGCGGGCGCTTCCCTACCCTCGATTTCGCCGGCGGCACCGTGGTCCACATCACCTCGGGCGTCTCGGCGCTGGTTTGCGCGACGTATCTTGGGCGGCGACTCGGCTATCCCAAAGAACCGATGATGCCGCACAGCGTGGTGCTGAGTTTTATTGGGGCCTGTCTGCTGTGGGTGGGCTGGTTCGGATTCAACGCCGGTAGCGCCTTGAGCGCCGGTTCGCTGGCGACCAGCGCATTCGTCGCCACGCACTTCGCGGCTGCCACCGCCGCAATCGGCTGGGCGGTCGCGGAGTGGATTCGCAACGGCAAGCCCAGCGCTCTGGGTGCGATCTCCGGCTGCGTCGCTGGGCTGGTCGCGATCACTCCGGCTTCGGGATTTGTCGGCCCGATGCCGGCGCTGCTCATCGGCCTGGTCGCGGGAGTCGGTTGCTACCTGATGGTCGCAAGGGTGAAAGCTGCCTTGGGCTATGACGATTCGCTCGATGCCTTCGGCGTGCACGGCGTGGGCGGCACCATCGGCGCGCTGCTGACCGGGGTCTTCGCAACCAAGCTCGTCAACCCCATCTTCAAGGACCCGCAAGGCAACGCCGCTGCCGTCAGGGATGATCGACGGCAACTACCACCAGATCCTGAACCAGGCTGTCGGCGTGGCTATCGCCATTGGGCTGGCAGTCGTTGGCACCTACATCATCCTCAGGATTGTGGACTTCGTGATCGGTGTTCGTGTACCGGCCGAGCACGAGGTGCAGGGGCTCGACCTGACCCAGCACGGCGAAGAAGGCTATTACTGGGAGGTCTCGCTGCCATGAACGGGCGCAGCGGGCGACGCGTCGGTTGCGTCAGGCGTGAGTTTGGATCACCGCAAATGGGCGTGCTCGCGTTCAAAGCGTGCATCAGCAGAGATCGAGTCCCGCTTGCGGGACGAAACATCTTAGCCCAGCGCTTCAGCGCTGGGTGGGGCGTTGTTTGCGACACGAGTGCCGTAGGCACGGCTCAAGAAGTCCCGATCAGCGAGAACTCAGTATCGTCCCTACGGGACTCCATTCCCGTTGAGCTGCCCCGCCCTGAAGGGCGGGGCTATTCTCTTTCGCGCCTACGGCGCTTGACCGTCTCGGTACGACGGTTTCAGCCGCGCCGAGCGCGTTGCTCGCCGAGGAATTTAGAACAACAGTTATTCCTTTCATCAATTGGAAGATCATCACGATTTATTAAGGCGAATTTATGACCAAGCTGGAAACAGTAATTCAACCCTCGAAGTTCGAAGCCGTGAAAGATGCCCTGCTCGAGATCGGAGTGGAGGGCATGACGGTAACGGAAGTTCGGGGGCACGGGCGGCAAAAGGGCCACACCGAGTTCTATCGCGGACGCGAGTACACCGTGGACGTTCTGCCCAAGGTGAAGATTGAGACGGTGCTTCCCGATCGCCTGGTGGATTCGGCGATCCAGGCGATTACCAACGCCGCCCGCACCGGGAAGATCGGCGACGGCAAGATTTTCCTGTCGCGCATCGACGATGCCATCCGCATCCGCAACGACGAGCGCGGCGAAACCGCATTATGACTGCATCTGCCTGAATTCTGTTCAGGAGAACCATGCCCAGCCCGGCGGCCGACTCCACACTGCGCACACATTACCGGCAGGAATTCGAGCGGCTGCGCGGGGAGTTCGAGGCCAACGGCTCGGGCGCAGCCACGGTGCGGGATCGCACCGCGGTGGTCGACAAGCTCGCAATTCAGCTATGGGAGCAGAACGTTTCCACGCGTGCCGGCTCCGGGCTTGCGCTGGTCGCGTTGGGCGGATTCGGCCGCCGCGCGCTGTTCCCTCATTCCGATGTTGACCTGCTCTTCCTGACCCAGAACGAGGCGCTCCGCGGCAGCATGAAGGAGCCGATCCGCAGCATCTGCCAGGAGATGTGGGACATCGGCCTGCGCGTCAGTCCGACCACGCGCACGCTCGACGACTGCGCGCGCTTCGACCGGGACAACGTCGAGTTCACCATCTCGCTGCTCGACTGCCGCTTCCTGACCGGCGAGGCGGCGCTGTTCGAGCGGTTGCGCCAAAAAATCCTGCCGCAGCTGGTGGCGCGCGAGTCCGACGAGCTGGTACAGCGACTGGCCGAAGTGACCCGCACCCGCCACCTCCGCTTTGGCAACACCATCTTCCATCTCGAGCCCAACCTTAAGGACGGTCCGGGTGGACTGCGCGACACCCACGTCGCGCAATGGTTCGGCGCCATCGCGACACTCGATTCCGGACGCAGATGGCCCGAATCGCTCGGCCTGCAGCAGGGGCCTGACGGCGACGACCTGCTGGACGCGATGGAGTTTCTCTCCGCGACTCGCTGCTACCTGCACTACCGCGGCAAGCGTGACGACAACGTCGTCACCTGGGAAGCGCAAGATGAGCTGGCCGCCCGTGGCATTGCCACCAAGTCGGGAGCCTTGCCGTCGGCCGAATGGATGCGGCTGTACTTCCGCCACGCGCGCGCCATCTTCCGCAACGCCAACCAGTTGTTGGAGCAGGTCCCGCGCGCCCGCTCCTCGCTATACCGTTCGTTCCAGCACTGGCGGTCACGCGTCTCCAACGAAGACTTTTCCGTGGTGGACGGCCGGGTCTATCTGCAGCAGTCCGCCGGAGCGCGCGACCCGATGGTTGTGCTGCGCCTATTCACCTTTAGCGCCCGGCACGGAGTCGCCCTGAGTGTTGAGACCGAGCGTCGGATCAAGAACGCTTATCGCGCCCTGGCCGATGCGATGCCACAGGACACGCGTCTCTGGGAGCACCTGCGCGAGTTGCTGCTGCAGCCCCACGCGGCTGAAGCGCTGCGCGGCGATGCATTCCCTCAATCTGCTGACGCGTGCCATTCCCGAGTTCGAGACCATCGATTCGCTGGTGCTGCGCGATCTCTACCATCGCTACACCGTGGACGAGCACAGTTTTGTCGCCATCGAAGTGCTGCATCACTTGAAGAACAACGATGTCGAATGGCTGCAACCGTTTGGTGAGTTGTTGTCCGAATTGGAGCGCCCCGAGCTGCTCTTCCTGGCGCTGCTGCTGCATGACACCGGCAAGGGACTCGCGGGCACCGACCACGTCCACAACAGCCTGCAACTGGCGGCAGCAGCGGTAGAGCGTATGGGCCTTCCGGTCGAAGACGTGCAGACCGTCTGCTTCTTGATTGCGACCCATCTGGAGATGTCGTCCACCATGCGCCGCCGTGACATCTACGATCCGGAAACCGTTCGCGAGCTGGCCGGCAAGATCGGCACACCCGAGCGGCTGAAGATGCTGACCCTGCTGACGCTCGCCGACATCAAGTCCGTGAACCCCGAAGCGCTCACGCCGTGGAAGGCCGAGAACTTGTGGCGCTTGTACGCCGGCACGGCCACCTATTTCGATCACAGCGTGGACGAAGAGCGCTTCCACGCCGACGTCTGCACCGAACAGGTGGAGCGGGTTGCGGCGCTGCTGCCCAAACGCCGGTCGCAACTGTTGAAGTTCCTCGACGGCCTGCCGCAGCGCTACCTGATGTCGCATTCGCCCGACCAGGTGATCCTGCACTTCGAAATGGCCGAGCCACCTGCGCAAAGAACCGGTGCAACTCGGAGTGCGGCGGGTCAGCGGGCAGCACGAACTCACGGTCGTCACCGCCGATCGCCCCGGCTTGTTCTCGACGCTGGCCGGAATTCTCTACGGATGGGGCATGGACATCACCAAGGCCAGCGCCTTCTCCAATCGCGCCGGGGTGATCGTTGACAGCTTCTACTTCAAAGACCGGTTCCACACCCTGGAACTGAATCCGCCGGAACGCGAGCGCTTCAAGAAGTCAGTCATTGAAATCCTGATGCACGAAGCGCCGCTCGATCCGCTGCTGGAGTCGCGACTGAAGGCCGACACCAAACCGGCGAAGCTCAAGGTCGAGACGCGGCTGCGATACGACGACGAATCCTCTCCCGGCAGCACGCTGCTGGAAGTGATCACGCAAGACCGTCCGGGCCTGCTGCACACCATCAGCTCGACCCTGGCCAGCGAGAATTGCAGCATCGAAGTGGCGCTGATTGACACCGAAGGCGCCGTCGCCCATGACGTTTTTTACTTGACGCGAAGCGGGATGAAACTGACGCGTGAGCAGCAGAGAACGATCGAGTGGGCCCTGACGACCGAACTCAGCGATTCATTGCCGAGCACCTGGTGACCAGCCAATTCGAGTCCGGCTCTTTGAGCACGCGCGAACGCTCACTGCGGTGGCGCGGCGCTTGCGACTGTCCGACGATCTGGTAGTTGTTTTTCTTCCCTTTGGCGTTGACCACCGTCCATCTGGTTGCCCTTGACGTGATATTGAATCTGCTCTCCGGGTTCCATCTGGGGCTTGGTTTCCTTGTGGCGGGCGATGGAGTAGAGCAGGTTGTCGCCCTGCACCTGGTACACGATCCAGGCCTTGGTTTTCTTTCCGTCGGGATAGTTGCCGTTGTCCCACTTCACAATCTTGCCGGTCTGGTACGTGTCGGCGGCTATCGCAAGGGTGCCAGCAATAAAGTGAACAAGAGAGCGAAGAGCAATTTTTCTCACAAGATCTCCTCGGAACCCTGCCCGATTGCGGCAAGAATTATTCACCACGGAGACACGGGGAACACGGAGATTTGGTTTCCACAGGTTTTCTCCGTGATCTCAGTGCCTCCGTGGTTAACTTTCATCTCGATGAATGTATCCCGGGTTCCATGCGACACTCAGGACACCTCGAAGTTGGATGCTGTATGCCTCACCCGAGTCCTACTCAAGAAACGTGGTCACGCCCTCTTCCAGCACGCGGATTTTCTTTTCGATGCCGCGCCGCTTCGCGTCGGCCTTCAGCCGCTCAACCGGCTCGTCCACCGGCTCGTAGGAAAGACGGAACGTCCCGTAATGCATGGGCACCATCCAGCGCGCTCCCAAGTCGAGGAATGCCTGCACCGCGTCTTCCGGGCTGGTATGTACTCGGCGAAACGAATCCGGATGATAAGCCCCAATGGGTAACAGCGCAACCTCGGGCCGCAGCCGCTGGCCGATCTCGCGGAAGCCTTCAAATAAGCAGTGTCGCCGGCGTGATAAAGCGAATGTTGGCCTGCGCGCAGGACGAATCCGCCGAAGCCGCGATGCATGTCACGCACCATGCGCGCGCCCCAATGGCGGGACGGAACGTGCGTGATCTCCACATTGCCGAGCTGAAAACTCTGCCACCACTCCAGCTCCACAATGGGCCCGTAGCCCAGATCGCTGACGATGTCGCGAACATTCCGCGGCACGATGATCGCCGGGCGCTTGCCCGACTTGCGCCGTGACAGCCGCGCGATGGCCCGCAACGACGGCCGATGCAGGTGGTCGAAGTGAGCGTGCGAAACCAGCACCGCGTCGATCGGCGGCAGATCGCCCAGCCTCAATCCCGGGCGACGCAGCCGCTTGAGCACGAAGATCCAGCGGGCAAAGTTCGGGTCAACCAGGATGTTCTTCCCGCCAATTTGCAGGAAGAAGCTCGAATGTCCGATGAAGGTTACGCCTAGTTGGCCGCGTCGGGCCAGCACCGGCTTGCGAGTGATGCCGGTCCGAGGTGTCATGGCCGAGTGACGAATCAGCGTACCAAATTGCCTTGCTTTGCGCCGAACTGTGATGCCTAACATAGAAGTCTGAATATTAGACGCTGATGCGGCGCTTGGCGATGCGCCGCGCCGGTCTCGACGCTTCTGCCAGAACTCAGGAGGCCAGGACCGCGGAATGGTAGAGCGGGCCTTGAGGCCCGCGTCCATCGACGTTATCAATCCCGGCTTCAGAGAAAATACGACTTTGGAGCCTTAACGCAGCGCTGAAGCGCTGCTCTACCACTCCCGGTTCAAATCCCTCAATCAGACGCGAGATTCGCAAGCGACGCCGACACATCAACTTGCTTGACCTATCTCCGCCACTCAGCTTAAATCAAACGTGGAGTCAACCTACCCAGCAAGCGCCATTTTGCGGCTCGTTGGCAACCTGCGCACCACAAGGAGCAGCGATGCGAATTGCCTATCTCGGTTTGGGCATCATGGGACGGCCGATGGCCGCCAACCTAGTTAAAGCAGGACATGAAGTTTTCGTCTGGAACCGTACGGCCCGCCAGCATGTTGATGGCGCGCACCACAGCCGTCTCTCCGGCCGATGCGGCGAAGGATGCCGACGTAGTCTGGATCTGTGTTGCCGACACCGCGGCCGTCGAGCGGGTGCTGTTCGCCGAAGACGGCGCCGCGCAGTCGCTGCGCGAAGGCATGATCATCGTTGACTCCAGCACGATCGCACCTGCAGCCACGCTGCGATTCGCCGAGCGGGTAAACGCCAGCGGTGTGCATTGGGTGGACGCTCCGGTTACCGGCTCGAAAATCGGCGCCGAGAACGCGCAACTTATCTTCATCGTTGGCGGGGCCAACGAGCCGGTGGAATATCTGCAGCCGCTCTTCAAGGCCATGGGCAAGCTGGTCATCCACGTCGGCGAAACCGGCAAGGGGCAGTCGGCCAAGCTCTGTATGAACCTGATGATTGCGCTCATCTACGAGGGCTTTGCCGAGGCCTACACGCTGGGGCAAAAGCTGGGCGTCGATCCGCACAAACTGATCGAGCTGATCCAGGCTTCCATGGTGCGCTCGGGCGTGGTGGATTACAAAGCGCCCTTCGTGCTGCGCCGCGATTACTCGCCCAATTTCCCGCTGCGCCTGATGCACAAAGACATCCACCTTATGCTGGATGCCGCCAAGGAGAACCGCGTCAAGCTGCCGGCACTGGAAACCGTGGACGAGATTTATGAGCTGTCGAGCGAGGAAGGCTGGGACGATCTCGACTTCGCAGCGACGCTCAAGTTGCTGGAGAGGTGGGCAGGACTGGGCGGCCAGTCGAAGTAACGTCTTGGCACGTCGGCCTCCCTAGCTCTGCTTCGGCGCATCCGACCACATACACCCGGTTCGGGTTTCCCGGCTCGATCTTGTTCTTTTCGAAACAGGCCTTGATGCGGCGCCGTAACTCGCGGCCGACCGCGTATTGCGACCCCGGCTTGGTCTTCACCACCATTAAGTAATCCACTTCGCCGCCGCTCACCTTATCAATCCCGGGAACCTCGGGCTTGGCGACGATTTTGTCCGCGTACTTGGGATCGTTCGCCAGCTCCTCGCCGACTTCGTTCAGCAACTGAATGACGCGATCGCTATCGGCGCCGTAGGCCACGGAAACATGGATCGGCAACTGCGTCCAGTCGCGCGTCAGGTTGCTGACCACCTTGATCTCGCTGCTGGGAACGGTATGCAGGGTTCCGTTGTCGTCACGCAGAACCGTCCGGCGCAGCGTCATCGCCTCCACCGCGCCCTGGACACCGGCAATCTTTACGGTGTCGCCGATGTCGTACTGGTTCTCCACCAGAATCAAGAAGCCGTTGATGAAGTCGCGCACCAGCGTTTGCGCGCCGAAGCCAATGGCCAGTCCCACGATTCCGGCGCTGGCCAGCAGCGGTCCCATGTTGATGCCCAGCAACGGCAGGATCTGCATGGCCGCCAGAAACAGGATGGCGCCGAAACCAACGCTGTAAATGACGCTGGACAAGGTGCGCAACTGTTGCGAGCGCAACGCGCGGTGGGCAGTCCCTGGCGATTGCTGAGCTCGCTCAGATGCCGGGAAAGCTTGCGCAGCAGCCGCGCCAGAATGAAGGCGATGATGAGAACAGCGACGATTCTTGGCACCCGGACGCGCAGGAATTCGAAGGCGTCATCGCCCCAGTCGTCGAGCAACTGCAGCAGGTTATGTTTGCCGCCGTCGGGAAGCAGGACCCAAGCCTGCAATCGAGTGAGCTGGGAAACCAACATGTCGCGGATTATAGCAACCCAGTCTGAAAGTCGCGGATGGGCCCGTTGCAACAGCGAAGCGTCCTTACCAAGCTGATGAGCCCGACCAGAATATAATCGTTTTACCTCTATGACGTGCCAAACCGACCGCGTACAAGCCCTTCGGCAACCCGCCCTAACTTTCCTGCTGATGTTCTGTTTCCTTTTTGGATTACAGACATGGCGCATGCCCAGACTGGCCCGGGCCAGCGTTCCCCAGCGGAGATAGAGTGGGACAACAAGCAAAAACTGAACGCGCAGAAGAAACTGAATGAACAGCGCCAGCTCGATATCCAGAAGGACACCGATAAGTTGCTGCAACTGGCCACCGAGCTTAAGCAATATGTGGATAAGACGAACGAGCAGACGCTTTCGGTCAGCGTCATTAAGAAGGCGGAGGAGATCGAAAAACTTGCCCATACCGTGAAAGAGAAGATGAAGGGTCAGTGAGCTGTCGGCAAACTACTTCATGCAGAGGAGAAATCCGGTCATGGGCTCAAGACAACTTCACAATCTCATTTTTGGCATGAGCTGGCGCCGGTGGATTGACACGCTCGGGATAATGTTGGTGCTGAGCATGGTCGCAAATCCAGCAGCCCAGGCTCAGACTTACACGGTGCTTCACAACTTCACCGGGGGCACGGACGGCGCAAATCCCGCGGCTGGCTTGACCATGGACGCAGCGGGAAATCTCTATGGAACCTCCGCCACCGGCGGCAGCGGTTACGGCACCGTCTTCAAGCTAAAACACGCAGGGAGTGGATGGATATTTGCGCCGCTCTACAGCTTTGCTGGAGGCAATGATGGGGCTATTCCAGAAGGCCGGGTAACCATTAGTCCAGACGGGACTCTTTACGGCAGCACATACCGGGGAGGAGGGGCGAACGATTGTGTTGGAGGTTGCGGCACAGTTTTCAACCTGAGGCCGCCAGCCAGAGCATGCAGCAAAGCGCTCTGTCCCTGGTCGGAATCTGTGCTCCATTCGTTTCGTCTCGATTTTCCCGCTGACGGACTGAGTCCTCTTGGTGACCTCGTTTTCGACCAAGCTGGCAACCTCTTCGGCGTTACCGGGGCCGGGGGTGTGCAATCCAAAGGCACGATTTACGAATTAACGCCGTCGAACGGCAGCTGGATCGAAAGGGTTCTTTACAGCTTCGCCGGAGGAAACGACGGCGAATGGCCGTTAAACGGCGTGGTCTTCGGGTCTGGCGGAAATTTGTATGGCACGACTCCGGATGGTGGTTCGTACAACGGTGGCGTGGTGTACCAGTTGCTGCCCTCAGCGTCGGATTGGACGGAGACTGTGATTCACGCTTTCCTACCTGCGACCGAAGGCAGATATCCTGTCGGCGTAATCGCTGATAGCGCCGGGAATCTTTATGGTGCTACCAGTCAGGACGGCCCGTATGGCAGCGGCACGGTGTTCGAACTGAGCCCCTCGAACGGTAACTGGACGTTTACTGCGCTTGCACCGTTGCCAGGGGGTTATGGCTGCGGCGCTACGGGTCCCTTGGTTATGGATAATGCGAATAATCTCTACGGCACGACAACCTGTTCGGTCTTCAAGCTTGCGCCCTCGGGCGGCGGATGGGTCTATACCGATCTCCACGATTTTACAGGAGGAAACGGAGGGAGAAACCCCAATGGCTCCCTGGTGATCGACGCGCACGGCAATCTCTATGGCACCACTGCGAACGGCGGTACCGGGAGCTGTTTCAACGGCTGCGGCGTCGTCTGGGAGATCACGCCGTAGCGCAACGTATCAGAGGCCAGCTGCCGGACCTTATATACATGTACTTCCGTAATCTTGACAGTCGCTTGCCGGGGCGTACACTGGCGCTGAGGCTAAGGGATTGGTGTTGGAATGGAGTTTAGCCTCCTAGGTGAATCGGCTTTGAGAACTCCGTTGATTGGGGAGTAAGACGGGTGCACTGCCCTTGAGCTGCCTGCGCCTAGAGGAACTAAGGCTAAGTGCTTGTGGCTCAATCATCAACGTGTAAGTCATTGGGACTCTATCATTTGCCGGGAATTCTTGTCTAAGTTGTTGATTCCAGGCCGCACCGGGAGGGGGAGGGGTAGATAGGAAGGCAATAATGGAATCCCGAAACGGGAGAAAAGACCGAGGAAGATGGTCCGGCTTTATAAACAGTAAAATAGCGGCTCACGAGGCACAACATTATGGCTTTCGACAAATACGTCAAGGTAAAGGGCAGCGAGCGCCAGCCGATGCCGGGCGCGACCCAAACGGGTTCCGTAGATCCCAACGAAGTAATGCAGGTCACGTTGACGCTTCGACCCAGGGCTTCGGGACCGAAGCAGGTCTCCTCTGGACGAACTCATCGCCAGCGGCCAGCGCCTTTCGCGCGACGAGTATGAGGCGCAAGTACGGCGCCGATCCGGCGGACGTGCAGCAAGTGGAGGTGTTTGCCGGCGCTCATGGCCTCGCGGTGTCGCAGGTGAACCTGGCTGCCAGAAGCGTCGTCCTGACTGGCAAGTGTGCCGATTTCGAGAAGGCCTTTCAGGTGCAGCTCGCGAGATACGAACATCAGGGCTGCTCGTATCGCGGGCGCACCGGGGCGGTCAGCATTCCGGCAGAGTTGAATGGCATCGTTAGCAGCGTCCACGGCCTCGACAACCGGCCGCAGGCGAAGACCCACTTCCGGCGTTGCGACTGCCCACAACGCCCATCCGTCGCCGTTGCCGGCCGCTTCCTTCACCTCGCTGCAGATCGCGAAAGCCTACAATTTCCCCACCACAGTCAACGGCAAGGGCCAGACGATTGGCATCATTGAGCTCGGAGGTGGCTTCACCCAGTCCGATCTCAACACCTATTTCAGCGGCCTGGGAATCTCTCCCGCGCCGACCGTCGTGGCGGTGTCGGTGGACGGCGCGCAGAACCAGCCCACTGGCGACACCAACGGTCCCGACACCGAGGTCATGCTCGACATTGAGGTGGTCGGGCGCCGTTGCGCCCGGTGCAAGAATCGTCGTTTACTTTGCTCCCAACACCGATGCCGGCTTCCTCGATGCCATCAACCAGGCAGCGATGGACAAGGTCAACGCTCCTTCGGTGATCTCGATCAGTTGGGGAGGACCGGAGTCGAGTTGGACGGCACAATCGCTGCAGACCTACAACAGCGCCCTGCAAGCGGCAGCCGCCGCTGGGCGTGACGGTTTGCGTGGCCTCCGGCGACAACGGCTCGACGACGGTGTGGGCGACGGCCGCGACCACGTCGACTTTCCCTCCTCCAGTCCCTACTCGCTGGCCTGCGGCGGCACCACACTCAATCTCAGCGGCAGTTCGATTTCCAGCGAAGTAGTATGGAACGGCCTGCCTAACGGCGGCGCAACCGGCGGCGGCGTCAGCGATACTTTCCCCATCCCCTCGTACCAGGCCAATGCCAATGTGCCGCCCTCCAATAATCCGGGCAACTTCAAAGGCCGCGGCTTGCCCGACGTTGCCGGCGATGCCGATCCGGCAACCGGCTACCAGGTCCAGGTGGACGGATCGAGTTTCACTGTGGGAGGCACCAGCGCCGTGGCGCCACTGTGGGCGGGCTTGATTGCGCTCTTCAATCAGTCGCTAGGTAACGCCGGTGGGATATCTGAATCCGAACCTTTACCAAAGTCTCGCCGGCCAAGCCGGGAACATTTCGTGACATCACCTCCGGGTAATAACGGCGACTTACAGGGCCGCCAGGGATGGGACCCCTGCAGCGGCTGGGGCAGTCCCAACGGCAACGCTCCTGCAGGCGCTGTCGGGCGTAGCGGCACCACCACCACCGCCGCCACCACCGCCGCCGCCGCCACCACCGCCGCACCGCCACCACCGCCGCCACCGCCCCCTCCACCGCCGCCGCCACCGCCGCCGACACCGACACGCCACCACCGCCGCCACCGCCGCCACCGCCGCCGCCGACACCGCCGCCAAGCCGCCACAGCCACCGCCGCCACCACCGCCGCCGCCGCCGCCGCAGCCGCCACCACCACCGCCACCACCGCCGCCACCGCCGCCGCCACCGCCGCCACCACCGCCGCCGCCACCGCCGCCGCCACCGCCGCCACCGCCACCGCCGCCGCCGCCACAGCCGCCGCCGCCACCGCCGCCGCCACCGCCGCCGCCGCCACCACCGCCGCCGCCGCCGCCACCGCCACCGCCGCCGCCACCGCCGCCGCCACCGCCGCCGTCACCGAAGCCGCCGAAGAAGCATCACCGCAGGCACGGCAGATAAGCCCGTACCTGTTGGCCCCAAACAGAAAACGCCATCCCTCGCGGGATGGCGTTTTTTTCTGTTGATGCGCTCTGTATCAGGCCGCGGCTTTGACGATCCGCATGCCGTAGAACGACTTGTACACGAAGACAAACGAGATCGCGAAGAAGATGACCGCCAGCACGTGGCTGAAGGCCGCTCCCTTGCTCGCGGTCAAGCTGACCGCCAGTTCCACCGCCAGCAATCCGAACAGCGTGGTGAACTTGATGATCGGGTTCATCGCCACCGAAGACGTGTCCTTGAACGGATCGCCCACCGTGTCGCCGACGACCGTGGCGTCGTGCAGCGCGGTGCCCTTCTGCTTCAGCTCGACCTCGACGATCTTCTTGGCGTTGTCCCACGCGCCGCCGGCGTTGGCCATGAACATCGCCTGGTACAAGCCGAAAATGGCGATCGAGATCAGGTAGCCGATAAAGAAGAACGGCTCCACGAACGCGAACGCCAGAGTCACGAAGAACACCGCGAGGAAGATGTTGAACATGCCCTTCTGCGCGTACTTCGGTGCAGATCTCGCACCACCTTCTTGCTGTCCTCGACCGAAGCCTTCTCCACGCCTTCCAGCTTGATGTTGGCCTTGATGAACTCCACCGCGCGATAAGCGCCGGTGGTCACCGCCTGCGTGGAAGCGCCGGTGAACCAGTAGATGATGGCGCCGCCGCTGATCAGGCCGAGCACGAACGGAGCGTGCAGCAGCGACAGCTTGCCCACGTTCTCCGTCAGCCCGTGGGTGAGCGCCATGATGATGGAGAAAATCATGGTGGTCGCGCCGACCACCGCGGTGCCGATCAGCACCGGCTTGGCGGTGGCCTTGAAGGTGTTGCCCGCGCCGTCGTTCTCTTCCAGCATGTGCTTGGCGCGCTCGAAGTTCACGTCGATGTTGTAGTCGTGCTTCAACTCGCTCTCGATGTTCGGCACCTGCTCAATCAGCGACAGCTCGTACACCGACTGCGCATTGTCCGTCACCGGACCGTAGGAGTCGACCGCGATGGTCACCGGGCCCATGCCCAGGAATCCGAAAGCCACCAGGCCGAAGGCGAACACGGCAGGCGCCAGCATCAGCGCGCCCAGACCGTAAGTGCTGACGTAGTAGCCAATAGTCATCAGCACGACCATGGTGAAGCCCAGGTAGTAGCAGGAGAAATTGCCGGCCACCAAGCCCGACAGGATGTCGAGCGACGCGCCGCCTTCCTCCGCCGAGGTCACCACTTCTTTCACGTGCCCCGAATTGGTGGAGGTGAACACCTTCACCAGCTCAGGAATGATCGCGCCCGCCAGGGTTCCGCAGGAGATGATCGTGGCCAGCTTCCACCATTGCGTGGTCGTCGCCGCCCAGCACAGGAATGATGAGGTACGAAACGATGTAGGTCAGCACGATGGAGATGATCGAAGTCAGCCAGACCAGCGAGGTGAGCGGCGCTCTCGAAGTTCATCTCGTTGGCGTTGCCGTATCGCGCCTTGGCCACCGCTTCGTTCAGGAAGTAGGCCACCGTGCTGGAGACCAGCATCATGATGCGCATGACGAAGATCCACACCAGCAGTTGGACCTGCACCTTGGGATCCTTGACGCCCAGCAGGATGAAGGTGATCAGCGCCACGCCGGTCACGCCGTAGGTTTCGAAGCCGTCGGCGCTGGGGCCAACCGAGTCGCCCGCGTTGTCGCCCGTGCAATCGGCAATCACGCCCGGGTTGCGCGCGTCGTCTTCCTTGATCTTGAAGACGATCTTCATCAGGTCGGAGCCGATGTCGGCAATCTTGGTGAAGATGCCGCCGGCGATACGCAGCGCGGCCGCGCCCAGCGATTCGCCGATGGCGAAGCCGATGAAGCACTGGCCGGCGTAATCAGCCGGAACAAACAGCAGAATGCAAAGCATGATGAGCAGTTCGACCGAGATCAGCATCATGCCGATGCTCATGCCCGCCTTCAGCGGAATGGCATAGATCGGATACGGCTTGCCGCGCAGTCCGGCAAAGGCGGTGCGCGAGTTGGCGAAGGTGTTCACGCGGATGCCGAACCACGCCACACCATAGCTGCCGCAAATGCCGACAATGCTGAACGCCAGAATGACCGGCAGCGTCACCCCCACTGGCTTGCCGGGAACCGGAGCCAGCCATCCGAAGTAAGCCACGATGACCACGGCGATGAACGCCCACAGCACCATCAGGAACTTGCCCTGCGTGACCACGTAGGTCTTGCAGGTCTCGTAGATCAGCTCGGAGATCTCGCGCATGGAGCGGTGTACCGGCAGGTTCTTCAGCTGGATGTAGATCGCCAGTCCGAATAGCAGTCCGAAAGCGCAGAAGAGCAGGCCGATCAGCAGGAGATTGTGGCCGGTCATGCCGAGGAAGCTGACCGACGAGAGATCGGGCAGCTGCAGTGTGGCCTCGCCGCCCGCTTCGCTCGGCTGGGCGAAGGCAGTGGCAGCATTCAGCAGGAACAATGTCAGCGCGGCCGTGACCAACTTGGCCGAGCTTCTTACGGATGACAGCCGCCGCAGGTCGGCGAGCCAGGTGTGCATATGATTCCTCCGATGGGACGCACCGCGATGGGAGCGCACCCATGAATATGACGTTAGGTTGTTCCGCTCTCCGGCGAATCTCCGCCGGTAGCGTTTCCATGAGATCGATGACCGCCCAGCTGGTCGGGCGCGTACAAGGCTCTAGCTTGCGTCTTCGCAGACCGCCAGTCGAAACCATGCATGGACCTGCTGGAATCCCGGAAACGCGCTTCCACTTCAGACAGAAGTGTTTGAGGCTTGGCCGCGTCGGGAACACTTGCACCAGTTTGTGTGCACATAGGCGCACACAACGGGCGCAGCACAAAAGGCGAGTCTTTATAACATTTCGGGGGAAGCGGGGTCAATCACACATCCGTTACGAGGCGAGATTGCGCCGAATAATCCTCGCGTGATGACTCCGCGTCACTTCCTCAGAGAAGAACGGGGCGCGCCGGCTCGGCGTTGACGTGCCGCTTCGGCGGCCGCAATTGCTCCCGGGAGAACGTCTGGCCGCAGATTCCGCAGCCCCACTGCACATGCGGGATCGGCAACGTGCTGGAAGAGCGTTGCGGTTGCCATATTTTCGACAGCTCACCTTGACATGAGGGGCAGGTCATTAGACGGGCATCCCATTCCGATTCACGGGAAGAATCGTGGCCTTGGATGCCAAGCCATTCTCATCCGTAATACCCAGAACTTTCTTTGCGTGTTTCTTCGCCTTCTCTTCGGTGCGGAACCGCTTGGGCTGGTGAGTGGTGGCGCTTTCGGTCAGAAACTCAACTCGGTAGTAAGTCATACCCTCATTGTCTCACCTTGTCGCGCTTGAGTGCCCATAATTCTGTGCAGCTTATGGCTCAATCCCTAACTGCCAGAACAGGAACGAATAGATGTCCGTCCACTCTTCCACCAGCTTGGAGATGGGCTTTCCCACCCCGTGGCCGGCTTTGGGTTCGATGCGCAGCAAGATTGGGTTCGGCCCGCCGTTGTCCGCCTGAAGCAGGGCCGTCATCTTCTTGGCGTGCATGGGATCGACGCGCGTGTCGCTATCGGCCGTCATGAACAAGATCGCCGGATAGTCGGTTCCCTTCTTCACATGGTGATACGGCGAGTAGGCGTAGAGCCACTGGAACTGCTTCGGATCTTGCCGACGAGCCGTACTCCGGAATCCACAGCTTGGCGATCTGGAAGTTCTGGTAGCGCAGCATGTCGAGCAGCGGCACCTGGCAGACGACGGCGCGGAAGAGGTCTGGCCGTTGCGTAATCGCCGCGCCCATCAGCAGTCCGCCGTTGCTGCCGCCGCGAATCGCGAGATGCTGCCGGTCGGTGTAGCCCTCTTTCTGCAGATACTCGGCGGCGGCGATGAAATCGTCGAACACGTTCTGCTTCTTGTCGAGCATGCCCGCGCGGTGCCAGTCTTCGCCGAACTCGGAGCCGCCGCGCAAGTTCGCCATCGCGAAGATGCCGTCATGATCGAGCCAGGGAAAGATGGTCTTGCTGAACTCCGGCGTGAGGCTCACATTGAAGCCGCCGTAGGCCGTCAACAGCACCGGGTTGTGTCCGGTCAGCTTCAGCCCCTTGCGCATGACCAGGAACATGGGCACGCGCGTGCCGTCCTTCGACGCGTACCACACCTGCTTGGTCTCGTACTTGCTGGCGTCGAAGCTGGTCTGCACCGAGTCCCACAACGAGCTCTTCTGCGACTGAATGTCGAAGCGGTAGATGGTCGTCGGCACGGTGAACGAGCTGAACAGGTAAAACGCGCTGGTGCTGTCGTACTCCCCGCCGATGTCCGTAATTGTGCCGAGGGTCGGTAGCTCGATTTCGCCTAGAGGCTTGCCGTCGGTGGTGAAGCGCTTCAGCAGCAGAGTGCGCGTTCTTTTCGTACCGGGCGAACAACTGTCCGCCAATGATGTTCACTGAAGTTAGCACGGCATCCGATTGCGGAATGATTTCGCGCCAATGCTCGCGCGTCGGCGTCGTCACCGGGGTCTTGAAGAGGCGATAGCGCGGACTATCTTCATTGGTCAGGATATAGAGGTCGCCGTTGTAGGGTTGGGCGAAGTAAAGAAAATTCTTACCGGTTGCGACCGGAATGACGGGCCCGTTCGTCTGCACATCCTTGAGGTAGACTTCGTTTTTCGACCAGCCTTGCTCAACCATGATGGCGAGCCAGCGCCCGTCATTCGAAAGAACAATGCCTGGCCAATCCTGTGGATCGCGGCCTTCCCCGAAGATGAGCGGATCCTTCGCCGGTTCGCTCCCCAGCGCGTGATAGAAGACGTGCCGGTTGTACATCTCCTGGCCTTCGGCCACGTCGCCCTTCTTCGGATAGCGCGTGTAGTAGAAGCCGCTGTCGTCAGGCTTCCACGCGATGCTGGCCGCACGCGTGCGTTCAATGACGTCGGGCAGCAGCTTGCGGGTCGCGGTCTCGATGACGTGCAGCGTGCTCATCTCGGAGCCACTCTCCGACGTTCCGTACGCGACATACTTTCCGTCGTGCGACACACGCCACCAGTCGAGCGCCGTGGTGCCGTCCTTGGAAAGCTGATTGGCGTCCACCAGCACTTCGTCCTTGCCATCTACGCCTTTGCGCACGTAGAGCACGGGTTGGTTCTGCTTGCCGTCGCGGCGGGTGTGGAAGTAATAATCGCCGCCGACCTGCGTCTCGCCGAGGTTGCCAATCTCCAGCAATTGCTCGATGCGATCATGCAGCTTCTCGCGGCCGGGCAGCTTGTCGAGGATGCTGCGCGTGTACGCCAACTGTCCGGAGACCCACTGCTGTGTCTCGGGCGTGCTGCCATCCTCCAGCCAGCGGTAGGGATCGACAACCTTCTGGCCAAAGTAGTCGTCGGTCACGGGCTGCTGCTTGGTTTCGGGTGGCTTCGGGATGTTCATCGTGGAAGAAGGGCTCGAGTTGTGGTTCTGCGCGGGTGCGGTCGTGCTCAGCAAGAGCATCGCGCTCAGCACAATCATGCAATTTCGGATAACGTCGTGTAGGTTCATGGGAACGGAACTGCCTTGGATGTTCCTGCCACTGAGCTACATCGGAGCCCGCTCGAAGAGCGTAGCAGCTTTGCCGACGGTCGCCAAACCGTAGATTCTGCCTACTTGCGGGCCTCTACTCGGTCTGGCCTTTCGGGCCCTCGAATGCGCTCACGCTTCGCCACAATCGCCGCCACCAGCCCCGGAATCGTGTACTCACGGGCCTCGATGTCCACCGGCAGACCAAACTCGCGCAGCGTCGCTGACGTCACGGGTCCGATCGATGCCGTGTGCACGCCACGATCTGGCGCCAACCTCTTGAGCGTGGCGCGCGCGCTGCGCAAGCCCAGCAGCTGCACGAAATTCCGCACCGTCGAAGAACTGGTGAAGGTGATCGCATGGGGTTTCCTCGCGCCGGCGAGAACGGCGCGCAGCCGCTTCGCCGAGGACTTCGGAGCGACGGTTTCGTACGCTTCCACTACGTCAACCATTGCGCCTGCTTTGCGCAATTCGCGCGGAATCACGTCGCGGGCAACTTTGGCGCGCACCAGCAGCACGCGCTTGCCTTTTACCCGGCGGTGCAGAGCCGCGACCACCGACTCGGCCACGTACTCCTTCGGCGTGACCGTCACCTGCAAGCCGTGCTGCTCAATGGCCTTCCTGGTGGCCGGACCAATAGCCGCGATCTTGAGATGGGCGAGCGATGACACATCCAGCCCCCGCTTCGCCATGCGCTGGAAGAGAGCATTCACTCCGTTGACACTGGTAAGAATGAGCCAGTCGTAGGTGGCAAGATTTCGCAACGCGGAATCCAGCGGTTGGTAGGAGCTGGGCTTACGAATCTCGATGAAGGGGATCTCGACGACCTCGCAGCCTAACTCGCGCAGCGCCGAGGACAGTGCACCTGCCTGCTCCTTGGCGCGCGAAACCAGCACGCGGCAGCCGGCAAGCGGAAGCTCGTTCGTCATAGCTATGGCTGTTGCGGCGCCGCTGCGGCCGCTCCATAAACGTGCTCCAGGATCTCGGTTGCGCCCCGGCGCAGCAACGCATCGCCCACCTGTTCGCCAAGAGCCACCGGGTCGCTGCCGCTCTGCTGTTCGCGCAGAACTTCCGAGCCATCCGGTCGCGCCACGATTGCAGTCAACCGCAGCACGCCATCACTCATTTCGGCAAACGCTCCGATAGGGACCTGGCATCCGCCCCCAAGCTTGTTCAGCAACGCTCGCTCGCAAGTCGTCGCGGCGCGGGCCGCAGCGTCGTTGAGGAATGCCAGATGCTCGCGCATGGCAACGTCGCCCTTTGCGGATCTCGATGCCGAGGGCGCCCTGTCCTGCTGCGGGACACATGAAACTCTCCGCCAGCACCTCCCTTATCCACTGCGTCTTGCCCAGCCGGGTCAGGCCAGCCGCGGCCAGGATGATGGCGTCGTACTCGCCTTCCTCCAGCTTGCGCACGCGAGTGTCAACATTGCCGCGCAGCGGATGGATCACCAGGTCGGGCCGCACAGCCTTCAACTGCGCCTGCCGACGCAGGCTGCTGGTGCCCACCCGCGCCCCTTGCGGCAGGGCCTTGATGCTGTCGTACTTCACCGACAGGAACACGTCGCGCGGATTGACCCGTGTGGTGACCGCAACCAGCTCGAATCCTGGCGGCAGCTCGGTCGGCAGGTCTTTCAGGCTGTGCACCGCGAGATCCACTCGGCCTTCGGCCAGCGCCTCTTCAATCTCTTTGGTGAACATGCCCTTGGTGCCCACCTTCGCCAAGGCAACGTCGGTGATCTTGTCGCCGGTGGTCTTGATGATCTCGATCTCGACTTCATGGCCGCGTTCGCGCAGCAGCGCCGAGATATGGTTGGCTTGCCAGAGAGCGAGTTGCGATCCGCGAGAACCGATTCTGAGGCGCGCCATCAGTTCTGCGCCCCCGGCTTCCCGTTGCCCGCTGTTGTTCTGAGCGGCTGCAGCCTTGCTCGCGTCACGTAATCCGAAGAGCTTGCGGACGAGGTCAATCACCGTGGTCGCCTCGCTCGATTCGCGCGCCGCGGTCTTAAGCGTGGTAATGGGTGTGTGCATGATTTTGTTGATGATGCCTCGCGTCAGCGCTTCGACGGCCAGCTCCTGCTCGGGCGTCATTGCGCCCAGCCGTCCGCGCACGCGATCAATCTCAGCCTGGCGAACGGTCTCCAGATGCTCCTGCAGGGAGACGATGGTCGGCACCACATCGAGCGTCTGCAGGCGCGATTGGAACTTATCGACCTCGAGCTGCACGATGGCTTCGGCGCGGTCGGCCTCGGTCCTGCGATCGGCGATGTGCGACGAAACCACCTGCTGCAAGTCGTCGATGTCGTAAACGAAGATGCCGTCCAGCTTGTTCATCGCGGGATCGATGTCGCGCGGGACCGCGATATCGATGAAGAACATGGGACGGTTCTTGCGGCGGCTCAGGAACTTCTCGCCGTGCTCCTTGCCGAAGATCGTGTGCGGCGCGCCGGTGGAGCTGATAACAATGTCGGCATTCGGGACCGTGTCGTAAAGCTGCTCGAACGGGACGGCCTGGCCGTTGAACTTCTTGGCCAGCGCGACGGCGCGCTCATAGGTTCGGTTGGCGACGTAAATCTGTGTGGCTCCATGCGCCACCAGGTGACGCGCAGAAAGTTCGCACATCTTGCCCGCCCCGACCAGGTAAACGCTCTTGCCCTGCAGGTTGCCGAAGATCTTCTTTGCCAGGTCGACCGCGACCGAGGCGACCGACACCGCCGAAGTTGCGATGGCGGTCTCGTTGCGCACGCGCTTGGCGACCGCGAAGGCCCGAGTCAGCAGCGCGTCGAGTTGCGAATTGACCGCTCCGACGGCGCGCGCGGTGGCATAAGCTTCCTTCACCTGTCCCAGAATCTGCGGCTCGCCGACGATCATCGAGTCAAGGCTGGAAGCCACGCGGAAGACGTGCCGCACCGCATCGCGCTCGCGATGTTCGTAAAGATACTTGCGATATGGCGCGGGATCGAAGCCGTAGAACTGGCGCATGAAGCCCTGCACATCGGCGTTGCCATTCACCGTGCGGGCCAGCAGCTCCACCCGGTTGCAGGTGGAGACGATCATTGCCTCCTCAATGCCGGGATAGGTGGCCAGGCACTTGGTCGCCTCCGGCAGCCGCGCTTCCGGAATGGCGAACTGCTCGCGCACTTCGACCGGTGCAGTCTGGTGGTTCACGCCGATGACGATGAAGTTCATGAGACGATAAACCTGTGCGTGCGGCTAAAGCAATTCGCCGCCCAGACGCCCAAGGCGACGACGAAAGCGAAGGTCGCCAGAAACGCCGCGCGGCGGCCGCGCCATCCCGAACTCCAGCGGGTGTACAGCAACAGCATGTACACCGCCCACATGATGAACGAGAGCAGAATCTTGGGATCGTAGAAGAACAGCGGCCCATACTTCTCGATGGCCAGCACCGAACCGGCCACCAGGCCCAGCGTCATAAAGGGGAACCCAAAAAGCAGCGAGCGATAGCAGATCTCGTCAATGGTCTGCAACGGAGGCAGCCAGCCGAGCAGTGAATTCGAACGCTTCGACTTCAGCGCCCGCTCCTGCACCAGATAGAGCAGGCTCGCGCCAAAGCTCAGGAACAGTCCGGCATAGCCGGTAAAGATGAGCACGACGTGGACGAAAATCCATCCGCTGCGCAGGAGCGGTGAGGTCAGCGTGATCGGCTTCTGCCCGACGGCCGACGCAAACGTCAGCACGAAAACAATGGGGAAAATGACGACTCCGGGCGAGACTGTCCGATAGGCAACAAAGAAAATGAAGAACACGACCATCGCCACGAAGGCGAGAATCGATTCGGAATAGTGGATGGAGGCCCACGACAGATGCCCGATAAGGACGGTCGACTCCACCAGCGAGACAAAATGGAAGATGAGGCCCAGTCCAACCGCCGGCTCGACGATCTTCCCCAGGACATTGCCTTGCTTGCTGAGCAGGAGCAGCGAGTAGACGCAGTCCCACGCTGTAGAAAGCCACCGCAACTCGGAGCCAGACTAGAGGCATAAACCCCACAAAACCCACGGCTTGAATTCTCTCCAGTTCCGCTACTGCCTAGTATAACGGCGGGGCAGAATGGGCGCAGTTTGATTGTCACGCGGGCATGTGACCTGCGTCACACGAGCTCTGGTACATAGCAATTTGCAAGGACGCAGCGCACAGGGCCGTGTGACAAGTCCTTGCCCTAGGCCGGGTAGTGGAAGTGCACGATGTGCTGCGACGCAGATGGTCACTCCATCGCGCATGGCGGGACGGAAGTGCCAGCGTTGCAAGACCGCGAGAACCTTCTGCTCGACGCCGTAGCCGATGCCCTGAAGCAGCTTGGTTTCGACAACATTGCCCTGCGCGTCGATGGTGACCTCGACGATCACGTCCCCTTCCACGCCGGCCGGCAAATCGGCGCGCGACACCGGAGGATCGGGAAAAACCTCCGGCAGTGCAGGCACAACCTCATCGCCGGTGATGGGAGAACCGGGCGCTCGTCCCCAGGGAGAACCACCGCGCGCCGTCTGCTCTGGCGCATTCTGCTGAGTCGGTTGATCCGTTTTGGAAGGTTTGGATTTCGCTTTGGGCGGCTTTGGCGTCGGGGCCAGCGATGCGCGCAACGACGGATGCGGCTCTTCTGCGGCGGAATTCGTCTGCTCAGGTCCGACGGGCGCCAGATACACGATGGAGAGTGAGCCTGACGATCCCGGCTATTCCGTGATCCACGTCAGACGGCATCACGAAGACGGGAGCTGCGCGATGAATCAGAAATAGCAAGACTGCGCAGTGAAGCCCGAACGACGCGAGCAGAGAGCGGTTCCATCGCTTGCTCCCTGTTGCTGCAATCCGCTGAACATCGCCTCTCTTCACCCCACTCGCTGTACCTATGATCCCACACTTCAGGCTGCAGATTGGACGGAAGGCAGTGAGCCGGTGAGCCGAGTCTTTCTTATTCCACGCCGATGGACTCGCAGCAGCGCCAACAGAGTGTCGGCCTCCAGCCGCAAACGGCGGCCATGGTTCCGCATGTCGGGGATTTCGTCGAAAGCCTGCATCAGGCGCAGCTTCACGCCGGCGTACTGCTCGGGTTCGCTAAGTGTGCGGCCGCGGCTGGCGGCCCAGGCATCCAGCGCCTCCGAGCGAAGGAAGACGCTGACCGCAAAGGTGGTCTTGCGGTCCGAGGTCACGTCGAAGATGAACTCGGTGGAGGGCGCTTCGGGGTCACCGTCGAGTGCCGGTCGCTTGCCGACGAAGTAGTACTGGTAAACGTATCCAGTTTGGCCGGTGTAGGTCTTAATGCGGCGAACGGTCATGCGGCTACCGCTCCGTCGGCCTCTCGCGCAGGATGGCCGCCGCCGTCTCCGAGCTGACCGGCGAGTAGTACACCTCTTTGAAGGTGTACGACTTCGCCTTGGCGCCGAGGATGGGCAGGATCTCGATGTGCCAGTGGTAGTCGTCCTCAATGGTCTTCCAGAAGCCGAGCGTCTCAGAACGGTGCATGGTGTTCGGCGAGGTGTGCAGCACCATGTGAAAGCCGTCGGCGATGGTGCGAATGCGGTACAGCGTGCGCCGCAGCAGCGCGGCGAGGTCGCGCATCGCACCCGACTTCAGCGCCATGCGCTCGAAATAAGCCTCGTGGCTGCGCGGCGCGATCCAGGTTTCGTACGGCACACGCGGGGCATACGGGCAACATGCGATGTAATCGCCGCGCACTTCGACCACACGCACCTTCTGGTCCTGCTCCTGCTTCAGGATGTCGCAAAAGACGCAGCGCTCCTTCACCTGGTAGTGTTGTCCGCGCCGCCCGCAGCTCGTAGAGCACGCGCCGCGGAACGAACGTCGTGGCCACGATCTCCGAGGTCGGATGGTCGAACTCCTGCCCCGACATGCTGCCGAAATTCTTGAAGACGCTGATGTACTTGAAGCGAATGTCGCCCTTCAGGTCCTGGATACGCTGGCCGCACAGCGCCAGATATTCCTCGATCTCGCGATCGTCGGCGTTCCACAGATGGCGGTCGTGGCGCGCGTTCTCCACGATTACCTCGTGCGCGCCAACCGGCTGCATGGTGTCGTACAGGCCGTTGCCCGAGCGGCCCGGCTCGCCATCAATGCCATAAAGAGGATGAGGATGAACCACGGCGCGCGCCGACCACGGACTGCCGTTCACCGTCGGCGACGTCGCGATCACCTGCAGCGGCTGGCCCGACTCCGGACAAAAGGGGCAGAAGTAGTCGGGCGAGGAGCCTCTCTCGGGCTCGTCACCACAGATGACCCACGAACGCGTGATGGGATCTTTGCGTAGTTCCATCGGTCTCTTACTTTACGTCTCTAAATGGGGTAGTGGCTAGTGGGCAGGCAAAAATGGCGGGACTCTGAACCGTTTTGGAACTCTGGGGCGCCGGATGAGACTCGCCACCCAAACCTTAGGCTATCGGCTCGAAGCTTCCGCCACCAATAAACCAGGAAGTTCTCCGTTCGCCGCCTGATGGCTACTTACTTGCTCACCCCAGCAGTGGAAAGCTTATTCAGTGGACAGGTTTTGCTGTAGTCCACATCTTCCGTTTTCTTGTAGTAGCTCTCTTGCTCCTCGGTCAAGTTGGGCGAAAGGCGCACGCAAGCTTCATCAATCAAGTCGCGACGGCGCAACAAGTCCTCGTACCCCGTCTCGCCGGCGAACACAAGCAGAGACTCTCGGCCGTTGTCCGTGCTAAACGCAAGATCGTAAACCGGTTCGCCATGTGCAAGGCCGTGAAGCTCCTCGCCGGTGCGAACGTCAATCACTCGCACTGTGCCGTCTTCTCGCCCTATCGCAACCAATTGTCCATCCCCGCTAAAGGCAGCGGAATAGATCCATTGTTTCGGATACGAATGGCGGAAGATCTCCATGCCCGTGCCGGCCTCAATTACACGCACTGTCTCAGCACCGGCGATGGCGAGATAGCGACCGTCCTTAGGACTGAAGACCAGCGCATTAATCTGCTGGTCATTCTGCAACGCCGGGTAACACTTCCCTTCCTGTGAGGTCTGACGACGTGGACCAGGTTCTCGCCGTTCTCTGCTGCTGGCGATTGCGATTCGATCTCCGCTGGGACTGGCGGCCAGAACAAAATCTGCTCCCCTTTGCTCAAGGAAATGTTGCTGGTCTCCGTCCCACTGTGCAGATCGATAAACCGCACTTTTCCATCCGAGCCACCGACGATTACAGCCCGTCCGTCGTGGCTGAAATCGCACGGCATAAACCTTCTCCGATAGTCCTTCCGACTCCCAAATCTCGATGGTCCGACGCCAAGTCGACTAAGCGAACCGTCTTGTCGGCCCCGCCGTCGCCAACTGTCTTCCGTTCGGACTGAAGGCGAGAGCATACATCTCTTATCACCGAGTTGGAACATTCCCACGCCCGTTGCCGGTGCCTGATCTCGGTCACCCGCACCACGCCGGCGTTATCTGCGGTGGCCACATAGTGACGATCCGGGCTGAACGCCGCAGCAGAGAACGTTTTCGAGCCCAGCTGATAGAACTGTTTTCCTCGCGGCACATGCAGCAGTTCCTTGTTAGCGCTCGATTCCACGATCCGCACCGTCCCGTCCCCGACTGCCGGTGGCCAGCCACCGACCGTTCGGGCTAAACGCAACGGAAGTGACCACATCCTCATTGGGCAGCCGTGCGATCTCTTTGCCGGTTGCGACTTCGATAACCCTGGCCGTATTGTCTGCACTACCCGTCGCCAAATGACGACCATCCTCACTGAAGGCAATTGCGTTCACCGCTAGCCTGGTGCATAAACCGCCATTGCTTCAGCGCCGCTATCCAAACGAAACAGACGCGCGTGGTGTAGTCCGTGCCGCCCAGTGGCGATCGACCCGCCATCGGGACTGAACGCCACCGCGGTGATGCTGCGTGGCTGCAAAGTGCGGAACATAGACCTTCCACCACCAAACTCAGCACGCTGGCGAAGCCAGTGCCGTCTGCAGCGTCCCCACCAGCGCCCCCGCCAACGGCCACCCAGCGCCCATCGGGGCTGAAGGCGATGGCGTCGACCTTGCCTTCCTGCTTCAGACGCGAGACCTCCTTGCCCGTAGCTGCCTCGATCACAATAGCTGTGCTTGCTGTACCGTCTCCGCTCGCGGTGGCCAAATACCGGCCATCGCGATTGAAGGCGATCGCGTTGACCTTGCCTTCGTGGCTGATACGCGAGAACTTCTTTACCTGTATCCACCTCCACTACAAGCACTGTGCCGTCGTCGGTCGCCATAGCCAGATACCGGCCATCGGGACTAAGGGCGATTGCCTTGACCTCGCCTTCCGGCTTCAGATGCGAGACCTCCTTACCTGTAGCCTGCCTCGACTCACACGTACTGTACCGTCATCGCTTGCTGTAGCCACATATCGGCCATCGGGACTGAAAGTAAGGGCATTGACGTGACCTTGGCCGCGGAGCGTGAAATCTCCCTGGGCAAGAGCGCAAGGTCAAGCCGCAAAGCCTCTTCGTTCTCCAACGACGAAACACGCCGCATCGATTCTGTAGGCAAGCAGGAGGCTATGCGCGACGGCGGCATCATTCTGCCCGTTAAGCAGGGTGGCATGGGTAGCCAGACCGCGTGCGACGCTTTCACGCAGCAAATTCCGGTTCTTCATGAGAAGCACACGCAAAGACCCGCAAGTACGACTGACAACTGCCACCAGGAAGACATGAAATCCTCTTGCGGGTTTTTTCAGGCAGCTCTCCTCTCTCCTGTGGGCTTCCTCCTCCTTTTCGACCTCCGCCTTGTGCTCCTCGACGCTCCGATCGAGAAAATCCATGGCGACTTCGAAATCAGGATCGTACCGCTCCGCCCAGGCCGCAGTGGGTTTCGTCCTCGTGCGCCAGTCCAGGGCCCGTTGCAGCTGGGGATTGCGCCAGAGGCCTGCCTCGCCGCGCTTTTCCAGCCTGGCCGCTTCGGCGATGCGCCTATACATGACGGCAGATTGGGCTTCTTCCTCAACCCAACCACGAAGTTTGTCCCATTTTCGGATGAAGCTTTCGTGCGAGATGTCAATGACGCTGCTTTCCTCGAGAGGCGTTAGCCGCGGCGGCATCAGGAACGCGCGGTCTTCGTCGCGGTAATGTTCGATGACGCTCTTAACCACGCTGTTATCGGCTGCGAGAACACGGCAGAGATTACGAAACGGCGTCGGGCGGCGAACTTCACGGCTATCGGGGCCCTTTTCCGTCAAGCACTGAAACATCCTTTTGGTGAGTTCCTTATTCGCTCCTCCGGGATCGTCGGATAGTTCTTCCCAGATTTCATTGGCATGGCGTGAAAGGGCTTCGGCCATACCGCCCGTCGCTTCATAGTCTTCCACGTCAATGGTGTCGGAATCGCCAACTTTGTTTTGCCATTTGTTCCACGTGCGCATCAAGGCATGCTGCAGGACCGGCAATTGATCAGGATCGTCATTCACGTCATTCAGAAGCTCCTGGACGAGCCTCGGGGTCATGGCGGTGCCACACACTGCCGCCGGCGCGGTGATCGCCAGCCGGAGCTGGTCCCGGGTCATGCGAGGGATCAGGTACAGTCCGTCGTTGATTGCCTCAGAGAGGTCGCGGAATTGGGCGCAGTCGCCCAGAAAATCGGAGCGCATCGTAATCATTACGTGCACCGGGATTTCGCTCTGCCGGACGGCTTCCAGCAGAAGATGCACAAGTGCCGCCGCTGGGTTCTGTGTAGGGGATTGCGCCCAAGCCTGCCCGAAGCGGAACAACTCTTCGAATTGATCGACCACGATCAACAGGTTCTCCTGGGCTTCGAGACGCGCCTGACGAGTGGCTTCCACGAGCCCGAGAGAGCTCCGCCGCAGCGTGACCTCCAGCATCTCTCCCACGAAGTGGTCCTCGCCAGCCTCGGGATAGAGCGCGACATGAAGCGCGGATGCCAACGACTCGATGGGGGCGCCGCCCGGCCGAAACACGGCGATCCGCCAGTGCGAGCCCGAAGCCACCAGAAATCCGCCTCTGAGAGCCGGCAGCAGGCCTGCGCGGACAAGGGAGGACTTACCGCTCCCCGAAGTGCCAACCACGGCTACGAAACGAGAGCGCCCGAGGCGCCGCAGGAGTTCGTCGGTCTGCGTCTCGCGGCCGAAGAACAGATCGCTCTCGTCCGCTTCAAACGGTCGTAGCCCCGGATAGGGGTTTTTTATTCTGGAAGGAGCCACTAAGGTCATCACAGGCACTCAATAAAGGCTGCATCGAATCCGGGGAAAAACTCCCGAACTCGCGAATAATAATAAATTCGTCATTGGAGTAACCTTTCTTGCTCTCCGATGGCTCGGGGCCAACGTAGATGGCTTGCGGCAGGAATGGCCGTTGCCGGCCCAAACCTCGAGCGCGCCGCAGATCGCGAATCTTCTCCCGCAGCCATGCCTCGCTGCCCGCGCCATGATAGAGAAGCACTCCGTCGCAATCCTGCAGTGTCGCTTCATGGTCCTGGCGTATCTCAGTCTGGTCCCCTTCCTGCAAGGGTAGATCAACGCCAAACTGGTTGCTTCGTCAGGAAATCCTTAATAGGACGGATCGCTTCCAAGTCCCTTGCTTCGCAAATCAGATAGATGCGGGTACGCTTTTCAACCCGAGGCGGGGGCTGCGGACGCTCGGCCAGCTTGTCAAACATGTAATTCTTCAGGCCTTCGAGCGGGGTTTTTAGAAGCTCGAAGTCGTTTCGCACGCGTAGTTGCTCCTGAAGGTGCCCTAGGTATTGCTTTTGGCGCTCCTCGGCCACCTCTGTTCCCGGAGGAACCCAAAGCAGGCAATGGAAGCTTCCGCTGGCGGGGCGTTGAACTGCGAGTTCCTGTTGCAGCCACACCACAGAGCGCTTCTCCTCATTTTCCGGCACCATACCGTAATGCCCGCCGATGAGGTGAAGGGAAAGGCGGCAGGTCGCGAGCTGGCTGCTCACCAGCGAGGTTAATTCGTTCACTTCGAGCGGGAGCGGCCGGTCAGGCAATACCTGGTAGCCTTGCGCCAGCAACTCACGGCGAATCTGGTCCCGGCTGTCCGAAAGTTCTCGGGTAGTTTCGGCCAGATAGATACTTCCCTTGGAGGGCATTCCGGAACCATTCGTCTTCTTTTTCTTCAATTCCTTGAGCAGGGGCACTAAGTCTTGGGCAAGATCGTCCAGCTTAACCAGGTATTTCTTTTCGGCATCCGGCGCCGGATCCAAGTCCGGGAACTCCCGCGGGACGATTGTTCTCATCGAGACGGTAGAATTCGTAGCCCAGGAGATCTTTCATCACCTGCCGGACCGTTTCCGGTTGTTCCGCCTGATCGAACACGGTCTTGACGACTTTGAAAATGCGTGTCTGAGTTCCGACCTTGACCCCGCCGGTTTGCTCCACCGACTTAAGAAAGATTCCCAGTTCGCGCTGACACCAATCCGAAGTTAGAAAGCGGGGAGAGAGGACTGGAATCCAGACGGCTGCACCGGCCAGGTTGCGCTGGATTTCCTCGGGAAAATCGGTGTTTCCCCCGAGCTGATTGTCCCTCCAGATTGTGATCTTGGTTCCCAATAACTGGCTGACGCGGCGCTCCAGATCGGCGTCGAAGCGGGAGATCCAACGCTGCTCGGTCTCGCCCGGACCCTCGTTATCGAGGTGACCGTAGCTGAGGAAGACATCGCATTGAAACTGCGGAAGGTACGGCATATCCCTTGGACCCGAACTCCCCTCGGCTCGTCCAAAGCTGTGTAATGGACGCGCCGAGCTTTATTTCTTCACGCACCTGCCGTCCTTGCACACATAACCGTCAGGACATTTCTTGTCCCTCGGACCATTCCCGCACTCGTCGGCGTAGCATCCACTGGCGACGCGAGGTCTCGCAAAATCCACGGCCAGGCCCGAAAGCCCGAACAACAACAAAAGGACTACGATCAATTTGCTTCGCGACATAGCTTCCTACCTCCTGCTTGTCTCGCTGACATTTTTCGTTTGGGGGCGTAATGATAGCACAATGCCGAGAGGCTTCCGCCGCAGTAGCCCTGACGATCGCCGCAAGACAAACCCGGAATGCCCCCTCGCTTTCCGTACGAAGGGGCACACCGTATGGCCCGAGCGCAGAGTTGCTCGCCGGCTGTGGTTGCATCCGGCCTGGCTCCGGGATCTGTTGGCGTCACCTCGACAGAGACTCCATGGCCTCACCCACTTGCTTTAATCCTTCGGTCTTGAGTCGCGCCCCGATGGCCTTATCGCTCACTCGCTCAGATGCCTGAAGCATCGCCACACCTTCCAGGACCTTCCCAACCAATCCCTGACGCCAAGGCTCGGGTTGGGGACCGAGGTTTGCGCTAAGAACTGCGAGCCAGAACTTCTCGCGCGCCGGGAACACGTATTTCCACCACCATTGGGGTTCGCCTTCGACCCAGTCGCCTTCGTTTAGTTGTGCCATGATGTATAGCTCCTCTTTGTCTTGGTTTAGTCGCCGGGAAGGTCCGTTAACCCTTCTTTGGCCGCGGAGCCTGGCAGCGACGCAATCCGATAGTGCACAACGTCTGCCAAATAAGGACGAGGAAAGAGGTCGTTCCATCTGCGCGCATTTCCAATGACATACAGCGCCGTACACCAATTTCAGATGGAGCGCTGGTTCGTTTTGCCCGACGCGGACTATCCGGATGGATACTGCCCACTATCCATTCCGTTATGCAAACACAAAGGCTGCGTCTCGCAAGGGGTGGAAAACGGCCGGTATTCCCGCCTTCAGACGGGGCCCCGTACCAGTTCTCTACTCTTGTCATTGGGAGCGGGCTTCAGCCCGCGAGGAATCTGCGTTTCGGAGTGTTTCAGCAGTCTGTAAAGCCCTAGCTTATTAGCTGCTATTTCTCCCGACGGACATTGGCGAGGCGGAACGGCTTTTGGCCGTAGTGTTCGATTTCCAGTTCACCCTTCTTGTTGAACCGGACCTTGCACATGGGAGCCAGGGTACCGGCTCCTTTACCGTCCTTATCCAAATTAAGGGTCACAATACCGAAGGGATAGTCCGTCGAGCGAGTGCCCTTATAGAGCTCACCAAAAGAAATTGGCCGGTTCGTCACCATCACGATGGTGGCTCCGCCGTCCTTGCCGGGATGGACACGGACAATGCGGAAGCCGCTGCCCACCGAGCCTGTCGGAGCGACCCGGCCTACATCTTTGGCGTTTTCCAGGGCGCTGACCAATCCGCTCTGGCCCTTGCTCTTCAGCGTAGCGGCGAACTCCTGCGCTTCCGCGTCGCTGGTCAAACCCGTGACGTAAATCGTGACCCCAAAGCTCTTGCCAGAGGCCGCGCCAGCCTGACCGATAGCAGTCGCCGCGTACTGCGCCGGCAACTCTCCTCCTGGAATCGCATTTGCTGGCTGGGCAACAGCGTTGGACAACATGCAAGCGGAGAACATCGCGATTCTTGCACCCAGCCAAACCTTATTTTTGAACGACTGCACGTTACTATCCTCCACCTGGTTTTTCCGAGCCTATTCTACAACCCTCTCCGGCTGCGCTAATCAAGAGTTGGACGTAGGACAACCAAATACGTCGGGTTCTATCGATACCCAGTTCCTCTCTCTAAAAGAAGCGCTTATCGCTGCGCGGCGGCTTGGCGACCGCCAATGCGGACTGCAAGCAATAAGTGAAGAAATGGACGAGTTGCCAGGAAATCCCTCTTCGAATCACTACCCTTTAACGAACAGTGGGTTGATCAGAAAGTTTCCCTAGCTAATCAATCTCCGAAATACCGGGTGCCGCGGTCGCCGGCTTTCCCGCTCCGCCCGGTAGAACATTCCTGAGTTCGCCTTGTCGCAAATACCACCGATTAAAGAATCGAAGGTGGATCCAGGCAAGAAAGGCGGTCGTGATCGATAATACGAACCGAATTGCCAATTTTTCCAATTGACTCCTCGGGCTCAAGATCCAAGCCACGACCTTGCCAAGTATGGCCGCCAGGACAAGAACCAGGATCGTCTTTGCCAGCCAGTCGCTCCGCACCGTGACCAGCGCTCTTGAGGGTATCAACAGCAAGAGAACTGTCAGCGCGATCGCCGCCAGAGCCAGCACGATCTTCAAAGTCTTCTTAGCCGTCTTCAACCACGGAACCAGCTCCCACACCTTGAATAGCCTCTGCCTCGATAAGGTCAAGAGCTGCACCAGCCGGCTCTCGCCCTTTGTCATCTCTTGCTCCAGACGCAAGAAGCTCCAATTTTCCCGCACATCGTCCGGGCATCTGGCTTCCACGAGATTCGCAGGAAAATGGAAATCGGCCATTTTGTATCCGCTGGTCATCAAGGCATAGGCCTCGGCGTCATGGAACGAGTCCAAATCCGTGCGAATCGCCGCAAGTCGCGCTTGGACATTCTTGTGAATCCCGTAGGGCGTTAGCACACCCTTCTGCGCCGCCGGCCGCGCCTCGTCGGAAGCGTCGTAGGGGTCCAAACAGCCGATCCAGTCCAGAGGGTCGGAATCGAGTCCCTTCTTCAAGTGGAGAAACATCAGGCTGCGCAACAGGGAAGAGCGCAGCCGGGACTCCAAATCCTGGTACTGCGATACCCGCACACGCTCCTGAGAAATGTCGTCTGAGCGAAGCGCGATTTGCGGGGCAAGCCTGCCTGGATCGCTCTCGTCTGGAAGCTGGCCGCTGGCATCGCTGACCAACAGCACAGTGCATCCCTGCTCCAACAAGGAAGCGACTCCTTGATTGTCGTGTACTCCGCCGTCCGCAAGCCGCACCGTCATCTCAGGATAGAGATCAGACAGAGCGAGCGGTGCGAACAAGGCCGGCACACTGGCGGAAGCGGCCACCGCCCGGCTGAGCGGGAACTTGTCATGCGGCTTGGGAGCCTCGCTGTAATACATGCGACGGAGTCGCTTATTGGCATCGACCTCATTATTTATGGTCGCAGGCGGCTCCCCCATCCACGTCGCCGTGAACTGCCAGTTATGGCCCGTGTTCAGAGTTGTGCAGTTCAGGATCAGGATCGGCACCTTGTTGACGCGCCGCCAGTTCTCATCTTTGGGTCGAAACTCTTTCCGTTCCTCGGCAGAGGCGCCCTCGGCGTAGAGTCCCGGCTTGACGATCAGCTCATCCATGTGGCGGGGTGCGTCGTTCTTATGCTTGATTCGTGAAAACAGCAGATCGCTATACAGTTGAGCCGTACGTTCGGTCGGGAGCACCCCGGTGGTAAGGTCGTGCTGAAAATTGGTCTTGAAGCTGTTGAGGCTTTGTACGCGTATGTTCTGCTGAACCCCTGCCAGAAATTCGCGCTCTATTCTCTTGACGATCTCTATGTAGTCCTCTCGCTTGATCTCGCTGTCGCTCGCGCGCTGTAACAGTTCCTGGATCTCCAGGTAGTAATACATGCCAATGATGGACCCCCCGGAGACGCATGATAGGTACTCGACATGCCGCAGAACGTCCATTTCGGCGAGCCGTGCCAGCACCCCGATGTGGAATAACGATGCCCGAAAACCACCTCCTGACAACGCCAAGCCCACCTTGCCAATGAACGCTGTGCGCACACCTTGAGCCTGACCCTTTAATAGAGCTTCGAGAAGAAGCCAGGGACGGCTTCCAGCGTCTGTATTCTGTTTAGCGGGAGACAGGAGTCGAGTGAGCGAGGCCAGTTGCCGCGCTGAGCTTTCAACCATCCAGTCGTAGCGGTCCAATTCCGCGGCCTTCGCCAGGTAGTCCTTTCCCGCCTCAAAGTTCTTGTTTTCCTCCAAACCCAGGCCCAGGTAAGCCTCGCCCAGCGTAACGTAGATCCAATACAGCCGGTCGATATCATCCTCCCTTTTGTCGGGATCGTCATACGGCTGCTCGACCTGTTTGGATACACTGCTGGCAACTTGCGGAAGAGCCTCCACCAGCTTCTGCCGTATCTGTTTGGCAGATTCGCGGCGTTGGGCCGCGCTTGCCGACTGCATACTCGACTTCATCGCCTGCAGTTCCTCCTGATAGGCGATCAGATCGAGAAGGTATGCTGTGTTGATGCCGGTATAACCATCGTCGGATGTTCCTTGCATCCACCCTTTTTCGTAGTACAACAACGAACGCTCAAGATGCTGGACTTGTCCGAAGACCTCCCATTGAACTTTGAAGATCGCGCCGGCCAGACCCAGCGTTTCCTGATCGGTGCTGCTTGCCAGGTCCTGACACTGGTTCAGGATGCCAAGAGCGCGCTCAAAGCGAACGTCGGCGGGAAGATCGTTGTCCTTATAGGTACACAAGGCATGTTGCTGGCGCAGCTTGGTATTGAACCTGACCTCTGGATTCCGGTTTAGCACGGTCTTCGAATCAGAACGAGCCAACCATAAGAGCTGCCGGGCACGGCCGAAGCGTTTCCAGCGATTCTTGAGAACACGGGCTAGCTTGTAGATTCTTAGCTGATCAGTCTGTTGCCCTCGCAGGATTCGGTTGGCAAGCTCCAGAACGTCCTGCTCAGGCATCGCACGGAAGTCGGTTGCGGGTGACATGGGTAGCAGCTTACTCCGGTTTGTGTAGCCATTGAAGCTTTTTTGTTGGCAGTCCGTAGCGTTAGAGCCAGGCGAATGCAAATAAACGCACTTCATCCGTGCTGCGGCAGATGGTGGATGATGATGAACTGTAGCGCTTTGTGCTCACTGAGCTGGTGCTGACGGGCAAGAAGAACTCTGGCGCGCCCGGAGAGATTCGAACTTGAGCCGTTTTGCGGGCGTGAGCGCAGCCCGCAGGCGAAATCTGGCTCGACCGAACCCTCGGCATCGCTGGCGCGCCCGGAGAGATTCGAACTTGAGCCGTTTTGCGGGCGTGAGCGTAGCGGGAGCCCGCAGGCGAAATCCTGAGTGCAACGAAGGATCTGGCTCGACTAGACCCTCGGCATTGCTGGCGCGCCCGGAGAGATTCGAACTCCCGACCTATTGCTCCGGAGGCAATCGCTCTATCCAGCTGAGCTACGGGCGCGCTCTTAAAATTATACATGCGGTCAGGCGGGTCTCTTCCCCATTTATTCTGTTGAGTGGTACTTTAGCAGCCATCAATCGTCAGCGAGGTGCTCCAGCGGAGAGCCACATGGCCTTTTCTTTGATACTAGTACTTTCCTTGATCATCAGCGGGCTTATCGGCGGGATTCACCGGACGACGCATGAGGGGCTCGAACCGTATGGTCTGGGTCGACATTGTCGTGGGAATCCTCGGTGCCGTGGGCGGCTCCATACTCATGGCTGGCATTCATCGACGGGCTGCACCTTCAGCAAGTGTTCGGAAGGCGGGTAGCATAACCTTAGTCGTGGTCGCAGCCGCGGCCGGAGCCGTGACCTTGACCGTCTTCGTCAACCGGGTTACCAGGCAAAGAGCCCTCCGCAGTGAGCAGAAGCCGAACTCGCCTGTGCGGTCGGGTGACGTACAACCCGCCGAGAATCACGCGAGCCCGACTGATCGGTCGACCCCAAGCCATTCAGCAGGCGGGAACATCTTCATCAGCTACGCATCGCCCGACAGGCCAACCGCTGAGGCCCTCGCGAACGCACTGATGAAAGAGGGATGGTCCGTCTGGTGGGACCGCACCATCCCGCCGGGCAAGAGTTTTGACGAAGTGATTGAAGCAGCATTGAGCGCTGCGAAGTGCGTCATCGTTCTCTGGTCCAAGGCCTCCGTCGCCTCGGACTGGGTCAAAGTGGAGGCGGCCGATGCCGCGAAGCGAAGGATCCTCATTCCCGCCTTGATTGAAGAGGTGACGATTCCGCTGGAGTTTCGGCGCATACAATCCGCCAGCCTCGTGGATTGGCGAGGGGCAAGCCCACATCCTGGCTTCGATGCTCTGATCGGGTCCGTGGCGAGTATTGTCGGCACGTCCAAGGCATCGGCGACCAGCATGTAGTTGCAACGCTCGAAAGTCTCCCACTGTCACGCACCGGGTTTCAGCTCGTCTCATAATCTTTACGATTCCTATCAGGGCACGACTTCTAGTCGTGCCGCACAGGGGCACAAAAAACGGTCAGGGCTTTAGCCCCCGCACCAATAAAATCCATCGAGGACTAGAGCCCTAGGATTGGCTGATCGCGCTGCGGCACGCCTGAAGCCATGCCTTGATTACAGAGCGATTCATGAGACAGGTTGGATGGACTCCTCAGAATCTTCCTTGCACGTTTCGACCAGGCACCATACAACGGTAGAATGTCGGAACGGCTCTAAACTATTTTGCGGGCCTGCCCGCATTCGCATCGTGAGGTGAAAATGCAAAGCTGGAAGAAGGCAGTCATATTCGGGTCCATCGGAGCAGGCGCCATGCTCATCATTGCGGGTCGCCGTCCGGTCGGAATGGCGTTGGCCGCCGGCGGTCTGGCCGTGCTGGCCTCCGAGTATCCCGAGAAGTTTGAAGGAGTGTGGGAGAGCGCCCCAGACTACCTGCAAAAGGGCATGCAGATCTTCGCCACCCTACAGAAGCTGGGGGAGGGATTCGCCGAGGAAGCCGAGCGGCGCAGCGTCAGCGCCTGGCGTGAAGTGCGTTCACAGTACGGTTCGTAATGGGTACCGATCGGGCGCGGTAGCTTAGAGCCGTTCCACTTTTGATTTGTCAATGGCGACGGGTGGGGTACGCCTTCAGGCGTACATCGCGGGCTGCAATATCTGATTGGCGCTTTAGCGCCTGGGGCGCACGGGATTCAATCACCTCAGCGGCTCAAGCCGGATTCCCGCGCGATCGCCAAATGCAGCGCTGAAGCTCCACCCCACACACTAAAGCTGAACCTATCGCTAATCTGCAGCTCATCTCGATGACTTGGCCGTCCAAGGGGACGCTGGCACAGGAGCTGTATCGTGGTCCTCGAAAGCCCCTTGCGGCTCGGGCCACTCGATCTTGGGAAACTTCTCCAGCAACCGCGCACAACGGTTCCATCGCAGGATGGCGTCATCGTTCTTAGGCGGATGAATTCTTTCCGCCGCTTCAAAGTGCTGCATCGCCTCCTGAAACAGCACCGTCACCGCGTGCGACGGACGCCGGGCGCGCATCTGCGCCTTGGCCTGACGCTCGCACAGCAGACCCATGCAGTAATGTTGTTCGTAAGCATCGGTCAGGCGCAGGAAAACGCTTTCCGCCTCGGAGTAGCGGTCGGAAGACTCGCCGGTAAATTCATCGGTGATGGCCAGGCCCAGGATCCGCAGCGCCGTCTGGTTTTCCGGATCGATGGCCAGGATGTCGTGGCAAATCGACTCGGACTCCTCGGGCTCATTCAAGAAGCGATAGCGTTCCGCCTTCGAGATGGCCTCCGCAATCCCATCCTGCGAAATGGTCTTCAGCTTGAGTTCCACGTGGGCCTCCTGACCTCAGATCGTCCACAGCAAGTATGCCGCGATTGCCGTTCCCAGCACGGCTCCTCCATAACATAGAACGAAGATCAGCCCGGTAAGATGCTTTACTTTGAGACCGTCATACAGCGTATAGCGAAAACGGTGCGCCCAGTGAAACAACGGAAGCGAGCACAAGACGAATAGATAAAGCCGCACCAAAGGCATCCGCACCAGCGACAACAACGGATCGTAGCTCGGCGCCTGCAACCACCCCAGCGGAAACGCGATGAAGAACAGGAACAGCTGCACCGGTATCAGCAGCGCCGCGACCACTCCGCCGGCGCTGAACAGCATCCAGAAGAAAGCTTCGTTCGATGGCTTCGCCATACCTTGCCTCAATTAACGCAATACCACCCAGCACACGAATGCTGACACCACCACCCACGCGACGTAGCTGGGCGCGGCCACCAGAACGTCAGGAAGCCTCTTTCCACCGACCCGCACCGGCATCGCGCTGGGCGCCAGGTTGAACCAGGTGATGGTGTGGAACACGACAAAGAAAAAACTCACGACGTTGAGCAGGATCACCAGAGGATTGCGCATGCACTCCTGAAAATGCGCATACGCCTCCGGCCCGTTGCGCAGCGCGTTCAACATCGAGAAGCGTCTCGATCACGAAGACCGCGACAAAGACGCTGCTCAGCTCGCGCAAAATGAACTTGAGGTAGTGCCACTCGCCCATCCACCAGTACACCGACACCTGTGGCCGGTACCAGCGCGGATGGAAGGGCGTGTAGCTCGCCGCTCCTTTAGTCGTTTCCTGATTCACTGTGACCTCTCGGCTTCACAAACGATGTCAGCCAGTCCAACACGGCCGCGATCTTGTACTGCTGGATCGCGCCCGCCGGATCCACGTGCTTGGGGCAGACGCGCGTGCACTCGCCGACAAACGTGCAGCCCCAGACGCCATCGGGATGGGCCAATATCGCGGTTCGTTCCGGCGCGCCCTGGTCGCGCGAATCCATGTTGTAGCGCTGCGCCAGCGCGATCGCTGCCGGCCCGACGAACACCGGGTCCAATCCCACCACCGGACACGCCGCGTAGCACAACGTGCAGTTGATGCACATGCTGAACTGCTTGTAGCGGTCCACTTGCTCCGGAGTTTGCAGGAACTCGCCCTGCGAGAGCGGCGGTTGCTCCTTGGGCATCAGCCACGGCTTCACTTTCTTCAGCTTGACCAGGAAGTCGCTCAACTCCGTGACCAGGTCGCGCACAATCGGGAAATAGCGCAGCGGCTCAACCCGAATCTTGTTTCCGGTTTTCGCGTAGCTGGAGAGGAACGTGGCGCAGGTCAGCTTGGGCTCGCCGTTCACCATCATGCCGCAACTGCCGCAGATACCCATGCGGCACGACCAGCGATAGGTGAGCGTCCCGTCCACCGTATCCTTGATATGGTTGAGCGCGTCGAGCACGACCCATTCCTTGTAAACCGGCACCTCGAAGCTCTCGAAGTGCGGTTCCTGGTCCTGCTCGGGAGAGTAGCGCGCGATCTCGAGGGTAATCTTGTCAGCCATCACCTGGTCCGTTTTGCCGTCATTGACTCACTGTCGTCTTCGTTTGCTGGCCGTAAACCCGTTCTCCCGGCGGCCATCGCGTGATCGTCACCGGCAGATATTCCACTCGCGAGGTGCCATCCGGGTTGCGATAAACCAACGAATGCGCCAGAAATTTCGCGTCGTCGCGCTCGGGATAGTCGGTGCGCTGATGCGCGCCGCGCGACTCCGTGCGATGCAGCGCACACTGCACCATCGACTCCGCCACGTCCAGCATGTAGCCGAGCTCCAGCGCCGACTCCAACTCGGTGTTGAAGGTGCGGCTGCGGTCATCCAGATTGATGTCCGCGTATCGCTCCTGCAGCTCGCGCAGCTTGGCCGCTCCTTCCGCCAGCAACCGCTCGTCGCGATAGATGCCCGCGCACGTTTCCATCGCGGTCTGCATCTCGACGCGAATCGTGGCAATGCGCTCCCGCCCGCCCGTCTTGCGCAGATATTGCGACTCCAGCCTTCTCTCTTCGTCGTGCGCCTGGGCCAGAACCGCTCCGCTGGCGGGCTTCTGCTCGGACGCAAACTCCGCAGCCACTCTTCCCGCGCGCGCGCCAAACACCAGGCACTCAGGCAGCGAATTCGAACCTAGACGGTTCGCGCCGTTGATGCTCACGCACGCCACTTCGCCCGCGGCCAGCAGGCCCCGCAGCGGCGTCGCTCCGTTGATGTCCGTGCTGACGCCGCCCATCATGTAATGCACCACCGGACGCACCGGGACCAGCTCCTTGACAGGATCGATGTTCTGATACTTCAGGCAGAGCTCGCGCACGAACGGCAGCCGCGCGTTGATCAGCTTCTCGCCCAGATGCCGCAGGTCGAGGTGCACGACGTGCCCGTGCGGCGTCTCGATCGTGCGCCCCTTCTGGTATTCCTTCACGAAGGCTTGCGACAGCCGATCGCGCGGTCCCAACTCCATCGAGCGCAACACCGGCTTGGGCTCCGGAGTCCCGAGATTGTAGTCCTGCAGATAACGGTAGCCGTCCTTGTTCAGCATGTAGCCGCCTTCGGCGCGCGCGGCTTCCGTGATCAGAATGCCGGTGAACGGCAGACCGGTGGGATGGTACTGCACGAACTCCATGTCCTTCAGCGGAGCGCCGGCGCGATAGGCCAGCGCCATGCCATCGCCGTTCTTGATGGCGGCATTGGTGGTGAACGGAAAGACGCGGCCGCAGCCGCCGGTGCACAGGATGACCGCCTTCGCCAGGATCGCCTGCACCTTGCCCGACATCAGCTCGATGGCGACCACGCCCTGCACGCGGCCATCGTCCACCAGCAGCTTGGTGACGAACCATTCGTCGTAGCGAGTGATGGGCGGATACTTCATGCTGGTCTGAAACAGCGTGTGCAGCATGTGGAAGCCGGTCTTGTCGGCGGCAAACCAGGTGCGCCGCTTCTTCATGCCGCCGAAGGCGCGCACCGCAATGTGTCCGTCCGGCTCGCGGTTCCACGGACAGCCCCAGCGCTCCAGTTGCAACAGCTCCTGCGGCGCTTCCTTGACAAACGCCTCGACCGCATCCTGATCGCTCAGCCAGTCGCCGCCGGAGATGGTGTCGTAGGCGTGCTCGTCCAGACTGTCGTCAGGTTTGGCCACGCCGGCCGCGCCGCCCTCGGCGGAAACCGTGTGGCTGCGCATGGGATAGACCTTGGACACAACGGCGATGCTGAGTTTGGGATTGACCTCGGCGGCGGCAATCGCGGCGCGCAGTCCTGCGCCACCACCTCCTACCAGAAGAACGTCGTGCGACGAAGCTTCCATGATTCCCCACGGCGGCTGCTATGAGGTCAGTAGCCGCCTCCCCACTATGGCCCAAGTCCGCACATTGTCTCCCTAAAGGGACGAAGTATGCAAATGATTTCTTCGGCGAACGCCCGTCATGCGTGCATGTCACTTGATGCGCTGTCATCCCGAGCTGGAGCGCTGTCATCCCGCATGCTCAGCTTGTCATCCCGAGCGAGGACTTCAGTCCGAGTCGAGGGACCTGCTGTTCTGCAGTGCTCGTTGGTGAATGATGCTTCGACAGGCATCGGTGACGCACGGTTTCTCCGCACGATTTCCCTCATCTCTCTCCGATTTCCTGTGTACGATAGATACAGAAATCCCCGTGCCACCAGAGACTGCCAATCGCTCAGTCGGGATTGTCGGCTCCGCCGCCGCGGCCCACCCCCTCGACCTGTTGATCGCTGTAATGTCGCGCTGGTCCAAGCTGTTCTCCCACGGCTGGGGAGACGAGTCGCTGCTGACCACGCTTTCCACCCGCGTCTCCTACGCCGATCCGCCTTCCTCCATTTCCGTCGCCTGGCGCGCCGCCCGCGAGCGCCGAGGCATCGTTCGCCGCGACGGCGCATTCGCCTCGCCGCTGGCGTTGCTCCCCAAAGAGGCGAGCACGGCCCATGTCCGCGCCTGGACGCGCGAAGGCAACCGCGCCGCGGTCGTCATCCTGGCAGCCTCGCGCGACGAGGGTTACCAGGTGCGCGAGCGCGTCTTCGGCCCGCTCACCGCGCGCGGCATCGACACCTACTTCATGGAGAACCCGTTCTACGGTCTGCGCCGCACCCATGGAGGCCCATCGCTCATCACGGTCAGCGATCACGGCTTGATGGTGCTGGGCATGGTGTGGGAGGCGCGCGCCCTGCTGGAGCATCTGCGCAACGATTATCCGAAGGTTGCTGTGGCCGGCTACAGCATGGGCGGACACATGGCCGCGATCACCGCCGCCGTGTCGCCCTTCCCGCTGGCCTGTGCCGCGATGGCCGCCGGCGCCTCCGGCAGCGCCGTTTACACTCGCGGACTGCTGTCGTGGAGCGTGGACTTCAGCGCCTTAGGCGGCGGAGCGACGCAGCGTGCGGCAGCCCAGGCACGCCTCCAGCAACTCTTCTCCGTGGCCGACGTCACCTGCTTCCCTGCCCCGATGCGCGCCGACGCCGCCGTCATTGCCGGCTGCAAGCGCGATGGCTACGTGCTGCGCAGCGAGACCGAGCGCCTCCACCAGCACTGGCCGGGAAGCACTCTGCGCTGGATCTCCGCCGGCCACTTCTCCGCCCTGGTCAGCAGCCGCCGCGCGCTGTGCGACTGCGTCGCCGACGCGGTCGAGAAGCTGTGAGGTCGGCTCCCGCGGTTTAAACGCCACAGGTTGTAGGCCTCGTGGTCTTAACGCGCGGCACGAGTCCCATGTGCTCACGTTTTCTGCCCGTCCAGAGAGTCTCGATCTCTAACCGCTGCAACCTCAGGGACGGCTCTTTTCCTCGAGTGCGGCAGCGTGATCTTTAGCACGGTTGGCATCGTCCACCCGGCCCTCCTCTTGGTAGAACTTGGCTAGCCGCCGCCACGGCTGGGGAACATCAGGCTTAAGACGAGCCGCCTCCTCCTGGTAAGCCGTTGCCTGCTTCAGATCGCCCAGCGCATCCCATGCCGCAGAGCGACCTTGTGCCACTCTAAACTCGAAGAACCCATTGTCTGCTTCCTTCAGAGCTCTTCGGGACGCGTCGTGCAGCTTCATCAAAAGCTTTCAGCGCATTCTCCGGCCGCCCGATGGAGAGATCCAAGTATCCCAAGTCAACCAGCGTCAAGTACGGCCTGGAGGAGAATTGGGCCTCGTGTTGCATTGCGTCCGCCGCCGCCGACATGCGGCCGCGCTTCCTGTAGGAGCGGGCCAGCGCAGCCCAGGTGGCGGCGCTCGGTTCCAGAGCAACCGCGGCAAGATATTCCCGTTCCGATTCGTCCAGCCGGCCCATCGCGAACAGCAGGTCCCCGTAATTCCAGCGCAGGAAAGCGCTGTCAGGAAACATGGAGAACGCTTTCTGGTAAGCGAGTAGCGCCTCCGAATTGCGACCGAGGGCGGCGAGTGTGAGAGCTGTATTCGCCCACACGTTGAACTCTTCCCCACGCTTGCTGCCCGGCGATGGCGAGGGCAGAGGCGCCGTAGCGCAATCCACCGGGAAGCGCTCGATCAATTCTTCGTTTTGCGGTGAGCGGCGCACAAAGACAGCCGAAATTTCGTCCAGGTAGACCGGACGCCACAAAGTACTCTTGCAAAAATCATGCAGCAGGGCCGGTCGGAAAGCGTCATAGCGCGAGAGCGCGAGGAGGACGGTATTGATGTTGTAGCGGCCCGCCTCTTCCTGCCATATGGCAGAATCCGGCGGACTGAACAACAGCTGGCTGTGGCGCGCCAGTCGCGATGCTCCGTAGAGCGTGTCTCGGCCGTCAATGTACACCCGGCGCTCGGGGCCAAGTCTAAAGGCGAGGTAGCCTCCCGCGGCGTAGGTGTCGAAGATCTCCCCCGGCAACTTCTGGCGCTCGATGAATTCGGCCGCTCGCTGAGGAAACCCTGCGGACAATCCAGCGCCGAACGTAGCTTCATCGGCGACCGAAAAGTACTGGCGGTTGGTTACCAGGTCGAAGCAGCGCAGGGAGGCGAACGCCGCGAGGGTTGCTACCGCGACTCCAGCGAGCAGCCGGCGCAGGCGTGACGGCTGAATCCGCGCGCCGAGGCTGGCCAGCCCCGCAGACAGCTCTGGTCCGCCCATCACCACCACCACGCAGGCAAATATCGCTCCCATGCGGACAGCGCGCACCGCTGGGTACATGGCGCCCAGCAAAAGGATGGCCGGCACCCAATGGCCACGAAGCAGCGCCACGGCGGCCGCGACAACGGCGATGCCCAGCAGCAGGTAAATTGTGCCCCCGGTTTGCCGCAGCAAGAGAGAGCTCCTGAGAGTGGCCCAATTCAGGGGAACGCCTGCCCACTCGCTGATCCATAGCTGCTGCTGCGCATTGGAGCGCTGTTGCAGCATGAGGGCCCGGTAGATGCCCCAGCCCCAGGGATTTAGTAGGGTAAACAGCGCCGTGCACAACAGCCACCCAGAGGCACGACGCAATCGTTGCAGGGCAGCGCGACGGGCCCCAGCACCGAAAACCGTTTGCGATAATTCTGCGCAGACATATCCCAGCACCAGCCCCAGACCGGCGGCAAAACCAAAGTGAAGATTGACCCATGCCACCATCAGCAGCGGCAACAACCAAAGACGAGCGCCTCCAGTCTGGTAGTTCTCCCACAAGAGCGAGAGGAAGGCCGCGAAGAACACGACGCTAAACATGTCGGCGCGCGGAGTGGTCCGAGCGGCGATCAACGGCACGGCTAGAATTGCGATGGCTGCACCGGCAGCGGAGCCGCGCCGCAGCAGCAAGGCAACGGTGGTGACGCAGGCGGCGGCCCCGATCCATGAGATCAGCCCGTAGCCTCCCAGCAGAAAGGCACCGTAGAAAATGATTCCAGCGCCGACCGGATAAATCCACGGTTGCCCCTGCACGGTGTACGACAATACGTCGACCGATGGGACGTGATGGTGCTGAATCACCCACCGCCCAGTCGCCAACTGCCAGCCCAGGTCGAAATCCTGTGCGGTCCTCAGCCCCGCCAGGAGAGCATACCCCAGGGCTATAAACCCCAGAACCGGGAACACGCGTCGCTCAAAAGACACGCCGCCCGTTAAAGGCGGGTCTTTGGCGAGGCCTGTAACTACGACGGATGATGGCATGGGGCTGGCCGTGAATCGTAGCATAAAACCTTAGGCGAGAATTCGCGTCCCTGACGCCAGGTGCGCTACCCAACTGTCCATGGTTGGTAGGGGCGCTGGGTCTCCGCCGGACACTTCTCCGCCCTGGTGAGCAGTCGCCGCGCGCTCTGCGACTGCGTGAGCGACGCGGTCGAGAGGCTGGGAGTCCGTCGCTCGTGTCATCCAGACGCGGCAGCCCCACATTACGGTGATTGAGGACGGTGGGTTTCGCGCCCTGAGGATTGCGCTGGACGTTGACACGGCTGCAGTTCCTCGGGATGCGCGCGGACGTATTCAATCAATGCCGTTCTCTTTTCAGGACCCCTAACCCCATCCAATCCGCCGTCGGGCAGCAACGAAGGAAAGCGGTCTTCCACAAGATCGAACAGAGTGCGCCAGCGTTTCTTAATGGCAGCCGCGGAAACCCCAAGCTGGCGGGAGATCGCGTCGTCTGAAACTCCCGACAAAGCCAGAGCCAGAAAGTCCTGGTAATGTTCACCCAGGTACAACTTTGGCGGATAGTACCCAAAAAGCATGCTCAGCAAAGTTCCGCGCAGTCTCGGGGCATCCAGTCGCGAAGCACCTAGTAGGTAAGGTGGTCCGCCATCGCTTGCCTTTCCATGCCACGTCGCCCCCGCCCCTGTCACCGCTTGGGTATGCTCCGGCGAGCAGGTCAGGGCAAGGTACTCGCAGATGTTAAGGCCGCGATGAACATGCAGAAATGCGGATTGAAAAAAAACTCCAAGCTCGTCGATGGCATCTGACGGCAAGTTCCGGTCATCGCGGCCTGCGAAACCCACCTCGATGAGTCCGGTACCAGAGTATCCTCATGGTGACAGGCCAGAATGCCGATGGCATCAGGATCTGGAGTATTTTCGCGGACGACAGGCGGCCCTCCGTTAAGGCGCGCCGGATCAAATGTCTTTGGATACTCGCAGGAGGGTGGAAGGAAGCAGGTTGTCTACGTGGCAGACGACAACGGTGTTCACGAGTTGTCAGTGGGTGTTGGGGAGCAATGGCGGAGCACTAACTTGATGTTGGATTCTCGCCGAACTGCTTCTCCCGCACCTCCCGTATCTTATCCGACGATTAGCGCTTATGAGTGGAGCCATTCCCAGCAGGTTACCTATCTGTCGAGGGACGGTCACGTACATGAACTCTATCGCATTGCGGGCGGCGAATGGTTGCACGCGGACCTAGCTTTTCGTCGAGCTGTCGGAAAACGCCGGTCGGGACCAAGGTTTCAGCGTATGGATGGGGGTTTGGAAGGTCCAAACAAGTTGCCTATGTCAGCGACGACGGACACATATACGAATTGTACGTAGTCCAAGATGGCGCGGGATGGTTATATGGGGACTTGACGCAGGCACGGGCGCTCCTTCGGTGCCCTTGATTAGGCCGCCTGCGAGTCGTGACGAACTGGGAGACCGGTCCCTCGATCCCGAGCTTCTCGCTTTTGCCTGGGAGTCAGGTCGAAAGAAGCAAGTCTATTTCGTGGCGGATGGCCACATTCATGAGTTGTCTTGCGATACTCGCTGGCAGCACACGGATCTCATGCAGGTCACCGAGGAGGGAGGAGTGCCGCAAGCAGCCCGTCTCGTATGCGGGCTTGCGTGGGAAGGGGTATACCCGGTAAAGAGGGTCATTTACCTTGGTACAGATGGCTATCTCCACGCTTTATTTGCTGGCTTATCTGGTGGTGTCTCATCTGCCCCTTGGCTAGGTGGGCCGCCTTACGGTGATCAGGGACCCTGGCATTACACGCCTAATGACACCAATCGAGTCACCGGAATTCGTCGCAGGAGCGGGATTCGTCGCAGGAACGGGATATATATCGCCTGAGACTATGCACGTGGTGTATACCGACATCACCGGTCAGATTCATGACTTGTATTCGCTGGCGACAGCTGAGGGTTGGCGCCACAGGAATCTCACTATGGAGACAGGTAGCCCTCATGCAAGTCTCTAGGTGAGTGCCTGAGGCGTTGTCTTTCGGCCTGCAGGGTGCCCCACCCAACCTTCTTCTGGTTGGGTGGGATAGCTAGTCACCGGTGAGCTCCAGCGGTCAGGCGGTCCTTTGGCTCCGGCATGGTGAGCTTCGCGGCCTTCCAGCACGATTTACCCAGCTTCGGAATATCGGAGTCGTCGAGGTCCGCATCCCGCATCTGCGCGAACGCTGGAAGTCAGTCTTGCCCTCGGTTCGCGCTAAGTCCTCGTCGTTTTTCTACATACGGATTTGGCCGCGTCCAGTCGCTCATTACGGACTCGTTCCCATTTTGGGAAATCCATATCAAATTCTTTACAAAAAAACCTGTAACGCTTTTTCACCTCACTGCGTTTGTTTAGGTGGCCTGCCTCTAGCCGGATTTAGCAAGACGTAAGTGAATGGCGAATAGCGAACGGCGACCCCCTTAGAACGTCTTCCTGCACTCATCAGGTCTGACGATCGCACTCACTGTGCAGGCTGGGAATGTTCTTTGACATGCAGCAGACAGGCCATAACCGGTTATCGGTCAAGGCTAACGACGGGGACGTACCCGTCGTAAACCTTTGCGAATCAATATTATGCCCTTAAGCTATTTTGGTTCAATATTTTACAGGCGAAATCTCTCCAATCTTATGATTCTAAAGAACCAGAGGAGGGGGAGGGGTGTCCATCCGTATTCGCAACATCACGCACGAAGCAAGCCTGGCCCTCCTGGAAGATGTACTGCTAAGTCCTTGCGGATCTATTATCTACCTGCAAGTCCTTACGGCTCTATTAGGTGCGAAGGATTATTTGCCTAAGTCGTTGATTCCACGTGAGGGTGAGGGGGGCCCAAACTAACTTGGTAAGGCGCCTGGAAGTACCTTGGGGAGTTCGCAGGCGCAGCCAAGAAAGATGGAAATCGGCACGATAGCAACTCCGCTTCCGTTGTACTGTACCGGATGAAGAATTTGGTGGGCAGTGCAGGACT
>CAWCTB010000037.1:0-47429 GCA_963798275.1 uncultured Acidobacteriaceae bacterium | reverse complement strand
AGCGCCGCAGGCACGTGGAATCCGGGGGAAAACAACAGCCAGCTGAGACGCAGCGACTCCAGGGGAATCCTGCCCGTAACCGTCTCGTAGTATTCGGGGCCGTCCTGGATGTGCACGCCACTGGCTTTCAGTTTGAGCAGAGCTTCGACCGGAAGCTTGCCCGGCGATCGGCCATGGTGACCACGATCCTGCGAACACCCTCGCGCCCGGACAACTCGGAAAGCGAGTCGGTATCGACGCATGGCAGCCCCTCTACCGGACACGACTTGCCGACGAAGCCGGCGACCCTGATGCCAAGTTCCTTGCGGCGACCGATTTCCTCGATGAGGGGCCCCGCCAAAGGCCCGTCGCCGAAGATAACGGCACGCTCAGCGAAGCGTGGTGACCGGTTCAGGATAAAGAAAACGCTGCGCCAGAGCGGGACCGTGATGGCGACGATGGCAATTCCGATCCACAGGACGCTGCCGCCGAGGCTGGCGTCGGGGAAGGTATAGTACAGGACGGCAAGAGCGACGAAAGTGCAACCCAGAACCCCAACCAGCCGGGTAAGCACTTCGCGACGATTGGTGAGACCGAAGGAGTTATATAAGTCGAAGTAGTACATGAGGATCAGGAAGACCGCAACCACAATTGCGATCCTCCCGATTCCATTTTCGTACATCAGGTATACGTTTGCGTCGAGGGGTGTTCCCGCCCAAAGAACCACCGCCAAGACGAAGCCCAAGGTGACGAGGATGGCCTCGGTCAGAGTGAGCAGCAACGTCCTGGTGGGAAAATAGGCATTGAACAGCCGAATCATGCAGAAGCCGCTTTACCCTTTTCCGTGTCCGATTTGCGGCCATTCGATTTGCCGTATCCGTAGTAACCGTACTGGCCGTAATAGCGGTCGTAGCTGACCTGCTGGGCTGACACTTCGTTGAACACGACTCCGAGGAGCTTATTTCGTTCCACGGATTCGAGTGCCTTGTTCAGCACCTTACGGCGAGTGTGACCCTCGCGAACGACCACCAGTACGCCATCGGAGAGTCGGGCCAGGAAAAAGCATCGGCCATGGGCAGCATGGGGGTGCAATCGAGAACCACCCAGTCGAAGTTCAGGGAAATGTTCTGCAGCATGCTGGCGAACCCAACCGACTCCAGCAAAGGCAGAGGTTCGGTGATACCGCGGCCGGCGGACAGGGACCAGAGAGGCGGCCTTCCGGCTTATAAGTCCGTTTTCAATCGCCAGCTTCCCTTCCTGCCATGCGCAATCCCGGACAGGGAGCAGGCGACAGCGACTCACTGCCATGACACCCGCAGTCACTCTCCCATCCAGCAGGAACACGATTCAGCAGAGTGCGCTGTGCAAACAACGGCAGGCACCACCACACCAGCCTTCCTTCCTAACAGCCGGCCGGCTGACAGCCAACAGCTGCTCAGGGCTGGCCGCCTGCACAAGCCATCTGCAAGCACAAACATCCCACCAAACCTGAGGCTGGAGACCGTGACAGCCTCTCCTCGGGGAGTGGGGAACCCGGTCTCAGTGCCAGCGTCTCAAGCAGCTGGGCAACTGGTGAGCACCAAACGTCCTCCGCCATGGGGAGGGGCTTCCATCACATCGCTTTGGGCAGCCACGGCGATTTCCTTGAGGGGCTGATGGCTGAGCGGGTGTGGTCAGAGAGGAGAGGGGTTAGGATTGTCTCCTTGCGAACAGCTGCAGACGCATCGATCTTTGGGCTGATGTCAGCTCCCGGCAACTGACTGCATCGGTTTCTCTTCCAGGGTCTGGGCATCCCATGCTACGCAAGGCGCGGAACAAGGAACGCAGCAGGCTCCTCGTTGTTTTCTTCCCGCGTTGGATTGTTGGCTGTGGTTGCTTCCGGAACCGATGAGGCCGGAACCAGCCGGAAATCGGCTGCAATCTCGGCGATAATATCGCCACTGATAACGCGCTGCTGACGAGCGAAGGCACTCACCAGTGCGTTCTCGCAAAGGTTATTGATGATGCGCGGGATACCCCGGGAAAACTCGAACACCTGCGCGAGCGACTCTTCCGAGAACAAGCTCGATTCGGCAGGAGCTCCAGCCCACTCCAGCCGGCCCAGCACGTTGAGCCCGGGTCTGTTCCTGATCCAGCGGAAGCAGCTGGCAACGCAGCGCCACCCGCTGCAACTGGCGCAGTTCCGCAGAATCCAACTGCATTTCCAATTCCGGCTGCCCCATCAAAACGATCTGCAGCAACTTCTGCTGCGAGGTTTCAAGGTTCGTCAGCAACTGGATTTCTTGCAGCAGGTCGGGACGCAGCGACTGGGCTTCGTCGATCACCAGCGCGGTAATCAGGCCACGAGCATGCCGCTGATAGAAATCGATTCAGGTCAAGCAGCATTTCCGTCTTGCTTTGGCCAGCATAAGGCAGGCCCAAGTCAGCCATGATGTACTGGAAGAATTCCACGCTGGTCAGCAGCGGGTCGACGCATCGCCAAAAGCGATATTGTTCTTGCGCAGTTCAGCGAGCAGGCAGCGCACCAACAATGTCTTGCCCGTGCCAACTTCCCCGGTGATAACAATGAAGCCCTTTTGCGACCCACTCCATAGTGGAGGTTCGCCAGGGCCTGAGGTCTTGTGCCGCGGCGTTGGGTCATAGAAAAATGGGTCAGGGCTGATCTCAAACGGATTTCGAGTAAATCCAAAGAATTACTTATACACTAAACTAACCCCCATAAAATGCCTACACGATTCCCGAAGGAATGATGATGAATGCAGGATCGCGGCGGTCAGGGCGATCCATGGCTTCCATCGGGCCGCGGCCAGCTCCCTTTCTGTTGGCGACGGAGGAACTTCGGCCAGAACGGGAAGCGGACTCGCCTCCGCCCAGTCCTATTCGCCGCAATACGATAATCCAAAATCCGAGTCCGCCCCCCAGCAGAACTGCCAGTACCATTCCCAGCCCCAGTCCGGCGAGGGAGAACTTAAAGCGATCAGGAAAGGAAGCCTTTTCCGGCAAGTTAGGCGGATCGATTACCCGAAACTGTTCGCCATATTGTTGCCTTCCAGATTTGTGGCCAGGCCTGAGGCATCTCGCTTTTCCAGGAGATCGTCATAACCCTTTTTGCTCTGGTCATAATCGCGGTTCAACTGATTCATCTCCGCCTCAACCGTGGGCGACATGTTGAGCCGGGCCTGGTACAAAGCCGCTTTTTCCTGCAAACGCCTGATCTCGGCATCACGCGTCTGAATCTCGATCTTGTTGGCCTTGATTTCGCTTTGAACCTGCATGACTGGAGCCATCGCCTTAAACTGAGCGGGACTGGTGGTCGGTTTGGTGTCGGCGTCAGTGTCCTTGTCCGACGCGTTCGCCTGACCGAGGGCCTCTTTCGCTTCCTTGTCCTGCTTTTCCTTGAGGGCCTCGAGGTTGGCGATCGACTCCTTCAGCTTGCGAATATCGGGATGATCGTTGGTGTATTTTGACTGCAGATCGGCAAGCTGGGCCCGTGCGGATTCAATTTGCTGATCGATCGACATGGATCGCCGGCTCCTCCAATCGCATCGACACCCACTGCGTCGTATTGAGCAGCTAACGACGTCAGGTAAGTCTGTTGTTGCAGGGCGCGGTTGCGGGCGTCGACGGCGGCCTGGAGTTGCGCCTCGGTGCCGGCCAACACCTGGATGTTCGTCTGCGCGTCTTGCGGCAGCACACCCATGTGCTTCTTCTGAAACTCGCTGAGTTTGGCTTCCTGCTCCACCAGGGAGGCGGCGGCTGCCTTCAGCTGGGAATCCAGAAATTGAGTGGTGCTCTCGGATTGCTGCTGGCTGGCGCGGATGTTCTCATCGACGAAGAACGAAGCCAGTTGGGTGTTGACTTGCTGCGCGATCACGGGCCGGCTGGAGGTGTAGGAGACCTTGAACGCAGTCAATTCCTGCGCCCCGGGCCGCGAGCTCGGCGTTTCCACCAAGTCGATCTTAATGTCCTTACGCATGGCCGTGACCTGATCGTCGGGGGTTGGCGTCAGAAAACTCTGATACAGATGCAGGTTGTTGATGATCGCCAGCAGACGGGTGCGGCTCAAGACCTGCTGGGTGATCGCTTGCAGGCGCTCGCCCAGATCCACCTGCACATTTGGCAGGACATAGTGCTCGGGAACCTTGGGTTGCTCGACCAGGATCACCGCCTCCGAGGTGTACTTCGCGGGTATGACCCACGCCGACAGAAACACCAGAAGCCATCCGATAAACAGCGGTCCAATGATCCACCATTTCCGGCGGGCCACAATGGCCCAGTAATCATCTATTCCTCGCAGTGGTTTCTGATCATCAAATTCTTCCATATGCTTTACCGTCCCAGGGGATGTTTCCAGTTGTAGTCGAGCGAAATTCCGGCCGCACTGTAATTGAAGGTCGATGTTCCCAGCGCGTAGATATTGGTATAACTCTGATGCACAAATCCGTAGTTCAGGCTCAAGCCCATCGACTGGGAAATCCTGCGCGAGGCCGCGACCAGAAAACCCGCCGTCGTGTAACCGCGGTTGGGCAACTGCGATTGATTGGTAGTGAATGACTGGTTGTTGCCATATTGCCCACTGACCGTGGCGGTCCACTTCGCGGTAAGTTGGCGCGTATAGGCCGCCCTCACCGAGTTGATGTAGGTTGTAGCGAGCAGTCCTCCGCCACTGGAGGTCTGTCGGGCAAACCCGGCGGTCAGCGAATTTCGCAAGCCTCTCCAGCTAAAGTTCGCTCCAAACGCGGGCGTCCAGGAGGACTGGTGCACGGTAAACAGGAACCCAAAAAAATTGATCGTATCCTTAGCGCTGACATATTCAGGGCCAACATAGCCGGATATCAAAATCGATGGCGACAGTTTGTAGTCCGCAATAAACTGTATCTGGCTAATGCCGGTACGCTGGAAACCGTGACTAAAGTCCAGACTGGTGAAGGAATATCCTCCGCCTAGCGTTAACCTGGGGGAAAATTGATGCGTATAGTTTGCGCCGCCGCTGTAAGACTGCACGTTATACAGCGAACCGGTAACCAGCGATGGAGAGTAATTGCCATAGTGATTGGAGCCAATACCGCCCGTTAATGTGATCGAATCAACGCGTGTGAGCTGGTCAGCCAACTCCAAAGTCCCGGTATTCTGCTGGGTCTGCAGCGTCGGATAGTAGAATACCGGATTGGGTTGATTGGGCAGAGGGGGCCCGGAGTAGATGAAGTAGCTCTCAAACGGATCCGAAGTATATAGGTACCGGTCACTGGCGTGGATCTGCCAATGTGGCGAAAGCTGATACAGGATATCGACGCCAGCATTTTGCCCGAAATAGTTGTAGTCGGTTTGCTGGGGTTCTATGTTCATACTACCCGAATAACTGAACGTAAAGTCCCACTTGGGGTGGATACTGATAATTCCGGCGTTACCGCCAATAAAAATGCGATTCAATCCCGAGTAGCCCGCCGTTTGGTAGGACTGATAGTTATAGCCGCCTCTTACCCCCAGGGTCAGGGTTGAACTCGCTACCGCCTCCCCCAGAAAATTGAGCGATGGCAATTGGTCCGGGTGGGTATATTGCGGCGTCGGCCCCACCTGTGGAGTCGCAGTTGTACCCGTATCGTCAGGGGTCTGTCCCCACGACGTCAGCGCCATCGCGAAGCTCACTGCGAGTAGGAGCTTGAAACCTCGTTTCACGACGCCTCCTTTCACGCCCTACGGGACCACTACCGTGTCGCGCGGCTGCAGATCGATATTCTCCTGCGGGTTCGTGCCCTTGATCACATCCTTATAATTGAAGGGCAGTCGCTCCTGCTTACCGTCAGCCGCGGTGCGCAATACATAGATTTTCTTCGTCTTGGCAAAATCGCGGAACCCGCCCGCCAGGGCAATCGCGTCCAATACCGTCATTTTACGGGTAAGCGGATAATAGCCGGGCTTCATCACCTGGCCAACCACGTTGAAGGTCAGACTCCGCACTTCGGTAACAATAACGGTTACCTGCGGGTCGGATATCAGCTTCTTCAACTCGGCGGTGATCTGGTCCTGGAGCTGTAGGGGCGTGTAACCAGCCGCCCGGATATCGCCGAGCAGTGGCAGCGAAATCATGCCGTCGGGACGGACTGGAACGGCACGCGACATCTCCGGCTCCTTCCAGACGTTGATTATCAATTGGTCCTCGGCCCCGATAACGTACGATTCGGGACGCACGTCCGCGGCACGCGGGGGTTGCGTGTCCGTGCCCGTGCCCGCACTGCCCGGCTGTGCCTTAGCGGTGTCCGCGGCCTTTCCCGAGTCGGGTGCCTGGGACGGGGCGGTTCCGGCGGCAGCGGCGGCGGCATCCTGTGCCCGCGCCGGGCGGGCGTACATGGCAACTACCAGCAATAGAGCGAGTATGAATACGATCTGGTTCCCAAAAACAGCTTTGCGAAGTTGCATTCGTTACCTTTCCTGGCCGGGATCAATCTGCCTTGTCGTTCGCGTTTTTTGGAGGGGAGGAATTCGATCTTCGCTGTGGAATCCCCACTTCCTTCAACTTGTACAGCAATGCTCGATAACTGATATCCAGGGAGCGCGCCGCCTTTTTACGATTCCAGTTGTTGGCGTGCAGCGCGCTCAGGATGATTTTCGCCTCGACTTTTCGCACCGTCTGCCGGGTCAGCTTCTTCAACGAAACCGGACCCTCAAACGTGAACTCGCCGAATCCCTCATGGTCGTGCGGCTGCAGCAACTCACTCAGGATCACGTCATCGACACCCATTACTACGTAGCGCTTGATCAGGTTTTCCAACTGACGGATGTTGCCGGGCCATGAATAGCGCTGCATTTTGCCTAGCAGGGCTGGGCGCAGCATCGGAGCTCGTCCATTGAGCTTATCATTGTAGTACTTCAAAAGGTACTCACAAATAACTGGTAAATCAACAGCCCGTTCCCGTAGCGGAGGCAGGTGAATGGTCATGGCCGCGATCCGGTAAAACAGGTCGTGGCGGAAATTGCCATGATCGATCTCGTGTCGCAGGTCGCGATTGGTGGCGCACACCACGCGCACTTCAACTTTCTTGTCTTCCTGGGCACCGATGCGGCTGAATTGCCCGTCCTGCAGCAATTGCAACAGCTTGGCCTGCAACATTGCGTCCAGTTCCGAGATTTCGTCGAGAAACAAGGTCCCGCGGTGCGCCATCTCAACCCGCCCCGGTTTTGCCCCATAGGCACCGGTGAACGCCCCTTTTTCGTAACCGAACAGTTCGCTCTCCAGCAGGGTTCCAGGAATGGCCGGGCAATTGACCTTCACGAATGGCCCATTCGCCCAAGGAGAATACAAATGCAGAAGCCGGGCAATGATGTCTTTGCCAGTGCCGCTCTCTCCGGAGACCAGAACCGAGATGTTTGCCCCCGCTACGCGCTCCAACTTCTGCTTGACGTCGCGCATGGCGGAAGTTTGCCCGAACAGGACGGAGTCCGGCGGTAATTGCTGCGCCGTGACTGCGCTTTCATTGATTGTGCCCCCGACAGGCATAGCGAATTCCTCAAATGAGCAGTATAGCTCTGTACCAACTGTTTGCATTACTGAGGCCATCTCGACTGGCTTGGACAATACGCCAGCGATAGGAACGTAACCAGCTGATCTTGAGTCGTTTACTTTAGCACAGGCGAGGCCGCATGAGATTGCGGAAAAGTTAAAAGAGAAAAGAATTGCAGTACCGGATGTGCAAAGAATTTCACTTTATGGTAAGGACCTTCCCCTGCCTCAGGGTTCCTCGGGTTCCTGGCTGGGGGCGTCACTCAACAGCGGTTCTTGGAACTTAAGCCCCAGCAGGAAGTACTGTCGATCAGGTGTACAGCGCAGGACGGTAGCGTGTAAGAGAGAGACGGAACGGGGCAACTGGGCCTTGTTCACCAGCGCGACGGGCACCTCCAGACTGATTTCAGTGCCGGGGTCGAGATAGCGCTTGGTGGCCAGAAGCACACCCCCGGCCGAGAGGTTCAGTGCCGTGGCAAACTCCAGAAACTCCTCCCCGGTGTTCTTGGTTCCGCGGATGAAGAACGGAATTGAGATTGGCAGGCGATCCCAACCCCGACGTTCGCCGATGGACGCGGTTCGACGCACTCCTAAACCACCTCACAGAGTAAGGAGCATATCAATGACCAATCGTCGCTATCCTCCCAAATGACTGAAGGCAATATTCTTAGTCCAACTTTTCAACATACAGTGGAAGAACGAAAACGGCAGAAAGTTGCAATATATTGCGCTTCAAGAGAATATTAATACCGCTTTACAGTGAAATAATTTTCCATAAAATGAACTTTTTTTTCACTCTTTTGACACTCAATTTTCGATTAAAGTTGACAACGCGCTGTTTTGGGGTATTTTAGGTATTCCCGAACCCGTTGGTCGTAAAACAACATCCGCTCCCTATTTCCCGACCCGAGGCCTAAAACGTCGTAAACCCGGGGCTGGTTTTTGTCGAGATAATGGCTGTAGACCGAACTTGAAGTGAGTGTCCGAAGCTCAGGGGTCGATAGCCAGGATATCGAAGTGACGGAGCTTGCCATGCAGTCAGCGAAGACAGTGCCTGCCAAAGAAACAGTTGCTCTGTTCGGGGAGGACAACCACTGTTCGGCATGCCGGGACGCTTTGGCTTCCGCTGCCCACGAGCTGAAGACCCCTTTGGCGATCATGGGGGGGTATCTGCAACTGCTTCTCACGCAAAAGCTTGGACCGTTGACCCAGCAGCAACTGGATGTCCTGACCGAGATGCAGGACAACGGCGCACGCCTGTCCAACTTCATCCAAAACCTGTTGAGCTATGCCACGCTAAAAGTCGATCGCTTCGAGATGCAATATGAAGTGGGCGACATGAACGCCTGCGTCAAGGAGATCGCCGAGGTGTGGGCGCAGCGCTTTCACGACAGGGCGATCGCTTTTTATTTCCTGCCGGCGGATTACATCGAGCCGTTCCCCTTCGATTGGTACAAGGTGCAGCACGTGGTTTCGAACCTGCTCGATAATGCGATGAAGTACACCCCGCCCTCGGGCACGGTTTGGCTGCATGTTGAACCATACTTTTGGGAGCGCCGGGCGGTCCAGCGCAAGCCCCTGCTGGAACGCCGCAGGCGCCGTGTCACCGCACCCAACTGCTGCCGGGTCTCGGTAGCGGACACCGGGCCCGGCATTGCGCCCGAGTATCAACAGGAGATCTTCGACGAGTACTTTCGGCTGCGGCGGGAGGATACCCGGGTCGACGGGCACGGGCTGGGATTGGCCATTGCGCGCCGTCTGGTGCAATCCGCCGGGGGCAAGATTTGGGTGGAGAGCGAGCCGGGAAGCGGCAGCAAGTTCTCATTCCTGGTGCTGTTCAGCCCGACCAGAAAATACGCGGGGGAGGAGCCATGAGCGCGGGACACATCCTGGTAGTGGATGACGAGCCCAGCATGCGCCGCTACTTGCAAACCGTGCTGCAGCTCGACTCCTACCTGGTAACCACCGCCGCGAACGGCGAAGAGGCCCTGGAAAAAGTGCAGCGCCTGGAACCGGATGTAGTTCTGCTCGACGTGGTCATGCCGGGGCAGGACGGGCTGCAAACCTTGAAGCGCATCCGCGAAAGCCGGCCCGCCACCAAGGTCGTAATGCTTTCTTGTGTGCGCGATACCCGCAAGGTGGCGCTGGCAATGCGGCTGGGTGCCCAGGACTATCTCTCCAAGCCGGTGCAAAAGGAAGAAATGGACGAGGTGCTGCGCTTCTGCATCGAGAATTCGGCGCCGGCGGTTGCGGGCAGTGCCGAAGCCATCGACGTGGGAGGCGGTGTTTTTTTCTTTTCGGCGACCCCACAGATGCGCGACCTGCGGGCGAAAGCGATTCAGGTGGCACGGTATGATTTTCCAGTTCTGCTGCTGGGCGAGAGTGGCACTGGCAAGGAAGTGCTCGCGCAATTAATCCATAAGTATTCCGACCGGGCGCATCGCACCTTCCTTAAGGTGAACTGCGCCGCCGTGCCCAGCGAACTGCTGGAGAGCGAACTGTTTGGCTACGAACCCGGCGCATTCACCGGCGCGACCCGGTCCAAGCCGGGCAAATTCGAACTGTGCAACAAGGGTACGATCCTGCTCGACGAGATTGGAGAGATGTCGTCGGCGCTGCAGGCAAAACTCCTGCAGGTGCTGCAGGATGGTCAGTTCTCCCGGCTGGGCGGACGCCACACCGTCAAAGTCGATGTCCGGGTTTTGGCGGCTACCAACATTCACATCGAGGAGGCGATTGCCAACAAGACCTTCCGCGACGACTTGTATTACCGGTTGAACAGCTTCACGCTACGTATGCCCTCCCTGCGGGACCGGCGTGAGGAAATTCCCATGATGCTGCGCCACTTCATGATGCGTCTGGCAGATCGCTATGCCTGCCCTATGCTGCCGATCACTCCCCGCCTGGTGGCCGCCTGCGAGAACTACTCGTGGCCGGGCAACATTCGCGAGTTGGAGAATTTCGTGAAGCGCTATCTGGTGTTAGGCGACGAAGATGCCGCCGTCGCCGAGCTGGCGAACGGCGCCGCCCGATCGGAGTCGGCAGCCGTGGTGCGCATGGAGCCTCACCAGCCGGGTCTGAAACAGATGGTGCGCAGCCTGAAGAATGGCGCGGAGATGGAAGCCATCGCGCTGGCGCTGGAAGAGACGGCGTGGAACCGCAAGCGCGCTGCCATGAAGCTGAATATCAGCTACAAGGCGCTGCTCTACAAGATCAGGCAGTATGACATCCGCCCCCGCCAGGTGGGATGACGGCCACGTCTGCACAGCCGCGGCCCCCACATCCGCTAACCTAACTCCACCGTAACCAACACCCCGCTTCAACCCACCTGTCACCCGATGTATTTTGCGCGGCAAGGTTCGGCCGCAATGGCGTTACGTCAGCAGCCGCGCCGCCTCTTTGGCAAAATAGGTCAGCGTGATCGATGCGCCCGCGCGTTGAATGCACAGCAGTGACTCCATCATCACCCGATCGTAATCGATCCAACCATTCAGGGCCGCGGCCTTGATCATTGCGTACTCGCCGCTGACCTGGTAAGCGGAGAGAGGCACATCGAAGCGCAAGCGAGCTTCGCGAATTACGTCCAAGTAAGGCATCGCCGGCTTGACCATGATCATGTCAGCCCCTTCGTCGAGGTCGAGTTCGATCTCGCGCATGGCTTCACGCAAATTGGCGGGATCCATCTGGTAGGAGCGGCGGTCCCCAAATTGCGGCGCCGAATCGGCTGCCTCGCGGAAGGGGCCATAAAAGCCGCTGGCAAACTTCGCGGCATAGGAAAGAATTGGAATGGTCTCATACCCGGCAGCGTCGAGCGCGCTTCGAATAGCCTCGACGCGTCCGTCCATCATGTCGCTCGGAGCGATGATGTCCATGCCAGCCTGGGCTTGCGAGACGGCAGTCTTAGCCAGCAGTTCGAGCGAGGCATCATTCAAGATTTCGTAGTCTTCGGCGGAGACGGCGGCTGCGGCTTGCGTCGCCGTGGTGGAGCCGACGCTCACCTTGACCGCGGTTTTTCCCTGAGCCTCGAGGTCACGCATCAGGCTCGAAGCTTCGCGGTGCATGCGGGAATAAGCGCCCGACGTGTCCACGATGCCGCAGTGTCCGTGCGACATGTATTCGCAGAGGCAGACATCTCCCATCAGGAGCAAACCCGGGACTTCCCGCTTGATGGCGCGCGTAGCCTGCTGCACGATTCCATCCTCGGCCCAGGCGCCCGTTGCGATCTCGTCTTTCGTTTCCGGCAGGCCGAACAGGATGACGCCGGGTATGCCCAGCGACTTGACCTCGGCGCATTCCTTAACCGCTTCATCCACCGACAGATTGAACACGCCCGGCATGGAGCGCACTTCCTTGCGCACGCCTTCGCCGGGACAGACGAAGAGCGGATAGACAAACCCTTCCGGCGACAAACGGGTTTCGCGAACGAACGAGCGCATGGCTTCGCTGCGGCGGAGGCGGCGGGGACGATCGATGGGGAACGGCATAACAGAAAATTTTAGCACCCGCGAAGTGCCGTGCAGCCGCGAAAAATGCGGCTGGGAAGAGATTATCTACTTGTGACGACGATCACTGACGGTGTCGCGGGAGATTGACCGGGATAGCGCGGTTTCTTGTCCGCCGCCTCGGAGGGAGTATGCTCGGCATTCAATGGAGGTACTGAGGCAGCTCTCTTAGGTCACCGGCTCAGAGAAATAATGTCACCCAATCCAAGACAACGGAATGGACGAGCTTGCGTAGTTGGCGCCGGACCCAATGGGCTGGCGGCGGCGATCGTGCTTGCCCAGGCAGGGCTGCAGGTGGAAGTGTTCGAAGCCCAGCCGCAGGCAGGAGGCGGCGCGCGCACGCTGGACTTGACGCTGCCCGGTTTTCGCCACGATGTCGGCTCGGCAGTCCACCCACTTGCTGTGGGATCGCCATTCTTCTCCTCTCTACCGCTGAGTCAGTATGGGTTGGAGTGGATTCACTCACCCGCCACGCTCGCGCATCCCCTGGACGACGGCCCGGCCGTAGTGCTGGACCGTGATCTGTCCATCGCAGAACGACAGCTTGGCAAGGACGGCAAGGCCTGGCGTCGGCTCATGGGACCGTACGCCGCGAATTGGGTCCGCTTCGCGCCGGAGGTGCTGCGTCCGGTACACCTGATTCCGCGCACCCCATGGCTGATGGCGCGGCTGGGTCTGATCGCGCTTTCCTCGGCCATCGCCCTTGCCAACCGGCAATTTCGCAGGGAGCGGACGAAGGCTCTGTTTGCCGGCCTAGCCGCCCATTCCTTCCTGGCTCTCGACGCACCGCTCAGCGCGGCATTCGGAGTCTTACTGGGTGTGACATGCCACGCTGTGGGATGGCCGATCCCGCGGGGCGGCGCGCAGTCCATCACCGAAGCCTTGTGCGCGTATCTGCACAGTCTCGGCGGCAGCGTACATACTTCACAGCCCATCTCGAAGCTGGCTGAGCTTCCCCCATGCGAACTGACACTTTGCGATGTGACGCCACGCCAGCTTGAAGCCATGGCTGCGGACCGCCTGAGTCCGGCTTATCGAGCAAGCCTCCAAGCGTATCGCTACGGACCGGGAGTCTTCAAAGTCGATTACGCGCTGTCTGCCCCGATTCCGTGGAGAGCGGCGGAATGTCTGCAAGCCGCCACAGTCCATATTGGCGGCACCATGCAGCAGATTGCGGCATCGGAATCCGCCATGGCGCGTGGCCAGCATGCCGAGCGGCCGTTCGTACTGCTCTCGCAACCCACCCTGTTCGACCCGACGCGCGCTCCGGCGGGCAAACATATCGCCTGGGCCTACTGCCATGTGCCGAACGGGTCGAACTTTGACATGCTGCCTCGGCTCGAGTCACAGATTGAGCGCTTCGCTCCCGGCTTCCGCGACTGTGTGCTGGCGCGGCGGATTTTCACCACATCCGATCTTCAACAAATCAACGGCAACCTCATCGGCGGCGACATTGCCGGAGGTGCGTCCGACCTGAAGCAATTTCTGTTCCGCCCAACCCGGCGGCAGTACGCCACCTCTGCTCCCAATATTTACATTTGCTCATCGTCCACTCCGCCGGGAGCGGGGGTGCACGGCATGTGCGGCTACCACGCTGCGCGGATGGCCCTCGCCCGCTGGCGCAAGTAATGCAGTAAATCCCGGATCACTCCCGCATTCGCCAACTACACGCCCGCCAGCACGCGATGCACCAGGTGGATCGCGATGGAGCCTTCCCCCACGGCGGAAGCGACGCGCTTCACGTTTCCCGAACGTACGTCTCCAACGGCAAACACCCCCGGCAAGCTGGTTTCCAGCAGATGCGGAGCGCGTGGCGACTTCCAGCGTGCTTCCCGAAGAGTCTCGGGATCGAGCTCACGGCCGGTCAGGATGAAGCCCTTGCTATCGAGCGCGAGGCAGCCTTTGAGCCAAGCGGTATTAGGAGCGGCTCCCGTCATCAGGAACACGTGCCGCATAGCTTTCGTCTCCACTTCGCCGGTTTGGTTGTTTCGCCACTGCACGCACTCCACGTGGGTCTCCCCTTCCAGGGCAACAATCTCGGTGTTCATGTGAAGCTCGATGCCGGGATTTTCTTCAATGCGCTGGATGAGATATCGCGACATGGTGTCGGCCAATTTTCCCGAGCGCACCAGCATGTAGACCTTGCGCGCGGTCTGCGAAAGATAGACCGCCGCTTGTCCCGCGGAGTTGCCGCCGCCCACTACGATAACGTCTTCCTGCCCGCACAATTGCGACTCGATGAAGGTCGCACCATAGTAAACGCCGATGCCTTCAAACCTCATCAGGTTGGGAATGTTCGGCTTGTTGTATTGCGCTCCGGTGGCGATCACGATGGCGCGCGCGTGTAATTTCTTTCCATCATCGAGCTCCAGTTGATAAGGAGTGCGGGCGCAGTCAAGCCGTACGGCGCTCTCCGCCACCAGCATTTCCGCTCCAAATTTCTGCGCCTGGCTCAGCGCCCGTGTCGCCAGCTCCAGTCCTGAAATGCCGGTGGGAAATCCCAGGTAGTTTTCAATCTTGGAACTCGAACCGGCCTGTCCGCCGGGCGCGCTGGTTTCCAGCACCAGTACATCCAGGCCCTCCGAAGCCGCATAAACCGCGGCCGCCAGCCCGGCGGGCCCAGCCCCCACCACGACCACGTCACGTATCTGTTTTTCGTCAACCGCGGGGTTCAAACCCAGGCACTGGGCCACCTGCTGCACAGTTGGATTGCGCATGACGTAGGAGCCGCCGCAGATGAGGATCGGAACATCCTTGGTACTCACGTTGAAGCGGTCCAGCAACTCCTGGGCCTGGGCGTCCGTGTCGAGGTCGACATAGATATACGGATGACCGTTGCGGCCGAGAAATTCGCGCATCCCCAACGTGCCGGCGGAGTGACGTGAGCCCAGCAGCACCACTCCTCCGCGGCCGTGGGCGATGAGCAGCAGGCGCCGCAGGATAAAGGCGCGCATCAAGACCTCGCTCAATTCGGCATCCTTGGCCACCAGCGAGCGGAAGCCCTCGGGACTGATCTCGATGAACTCACCCGGCTCAGTGACGCGACCCCGCACCAGGCAGCCGCGCCCCGATATCATGGCGAGCTCGCCGGTGAACTCGCCCGCGACGTGAGCGGCCACGGGCTGTTCGCGGTCGCCATCCGGCTGCACGATCTCCATCTTGCCCGAGAGCATTACGAACAGGGGGACATGGGTATCTCCCGGCTCAAACAAAATATCGCCCGCCTTGACAGGCCGCACTTTCCCGAATTGCCGGGCCCGCTCGATCTGCGACGGCGTCAACACCGGAAATGCCTGCGTACGTTCGTCGAGCGCACTGAGAGGAGGAAGTGCCTGCGGTTGTTCTGACATGAAGGACTCTATTCCGCGAGATGCGTGCAATATGAAAGAAGTAGATGCAGCGAAGCCGGGGAACGCTTCAGCGTGACGAAGCGAAGACGAGCCATGCTTCGCTCGAGAGAAAAACACATTGCTGCAAGAGGTGAATGAGGCCACAGCGGGGCCCGACGGACCAGGCACGGCATTCGTCTGTATCCCCGCTACAGCGTCATGCAGCCTTAAGAACGTACGGCTTCAGTGCGTCAGGCGAAATTCGCCGTGCAGCTTTGCGGCCGAGTCTTCGCCTACCCACACGTCGAATTGCTCCGGCTCCACCACCCACTGCTTTTTTGTGGGACTCCAGAATTGCAGCTCCTCCGGACCAAGCTTGAAATGCACGGTTCGTTTTTCACCGGGCTGTAGAGTGATGCGCTCGAAGCCCTTCAACTGCCGCACTGGACGGGAAGCGCTGCCCGCGCGCTGATGAATGTAGAGTTGCACCACGGTATCGCCGACGCGACTGCCGGTGTTGGTGACTTCTGCCGCGACTTCGATGGTTCCGCCGACCTTCGCCTCGGTCTGCGCCAGTTTCAGGTTGTCGAACGAGAACCTGGTGTAACTGAGGCCATAGCCGAAGGCATACAGCGGCGTGCTGAGTATGTCCCAGTAGCGGGACTTGAAATCGGCCGCCGTCTCGGGCAATTGGGTCAGATTGTGGTTGTAGTAGATGGGAACCTGCCCGGTGCTGCGCGGCCAGCTCACCGGCAAATGTCCGGCAGGAGAGGCATCGCCGAAGAGCACATCGGCGATGGCGTTACCGCCCTGGCTGCCGGGATACCAAGCTTCCAGAATTGCGGGCACGTGCCCGGACGCCCACGAGATGTCCAGCGGACGGCCATTCACCAGCACCAGCACGACGGGCTTGCCGGTTGCGGTGACAGCCTCCAGCAATTCCTCCTGCTCACCGGAGAGCCGCAACGACGAGCGTGATGCCGACTCTGCGCTCATCAGATCGATCTCGCCCAGCACCAGCACCACGACGTCGCTTTGCTTGGCCAATGCGACGGCTTCGTCAAAGGCCTTGCGGGCTTCCGCCGGAGTTTGCTGTGGCTGCTCCTTCATGGGCGAGTTGGAAAGGTTCTCGAATGGCGAAGGAATATCGCGTGCGATGTTCGGGCCGTGCGCATACTCTACGTGCACCGCGGAGCCAACTTTCTCCCGGATACCCTGCAGCACACTCACGGTCGGTCCAGGCTTGGTTATCGCACCCCACATGCTCAGCAGGTCGGTCTCGGCATCGGCCAGCGGGCCGATCACGGCGATTGACTTGAAATTGCTCTTATCGAGCGGCAGCAGGCTCTTCTCATTACGCAGCAGCACCACCGAACGTTGCGCGGCGGTACGCGCCATCTGCTGGTGTTGCGGATCGTTCAGCACCTGATCGATGCGTGTCTCGTCAAAATACGGGTGCTCGAAGAGTCCCATGCGAACCTTGATTTCGAGTATGGAGCGCACCGCGTTGTCGATCTGCTGCACGGAGATTCGCCCCTGCTGGACCAACGCCGGCAGATATTTCCAGTAAGTTCCGCTGGCCATGTCCATGTCGAGTCCGGCGGTGAACGCTTTGTAGGCGGCGTCCTCAGGATCGCGAGCGTAGCCATGCGTCACCAGGCTGTGCACGGCGACCGCATCGCTCACTACGAAACCCTTGAAGTTCCAGGAGTGGCGCAACACATCGGTGAGCAGCCACTGGTTGCCGCTTGCGGGCACGTCGTTCAGGTCCATGTAGGCGCTCATCACGCTGCCAACTCCGGCATCCAGCGCAGCCTTGAACGGCGGCAGGTACACGTTCCACATCAATTCTTCCGGGATGTAGGAAGAGTCATAATCGCGGCCTCCGTCGGCGGCGCCATATCCCGCGAAGTGCTTTACACACGCCAGCACGCGATCGGGCGCGCCGAGTCGTTCACCCTGAAATCCGCGAACCTGGGCGCGCGCCATGGCGGCGCCGAGATGCGGATCTTCGCCCGCACCTTCGATCATGCGGCCCCAGCGCGCATCGCGCGCAATGTCGACCATGGGAGCAAAGGTCCATTGAATGCCGGCGGCACGGGATTCCTCCGCGGCGATGGCCTGCACCTGCTCCACCATCTTTGGGTCCCATGACGAAGCCATCGCGAGAGGTGCGGGAAAAATGGTGTGGTAGCCGCGGATCACGTCGAGACCGAAGAGAATCGGGATGTGCAGACGCGACTGCTCGACGGCAACGTGCTGCAGCCGGTTGATCTCCTTCGGCTCGGAAACCCATAACACGGAGCCTGCGCCGGACTGCTTGATCAGGCCTTCGAGGGTCTGGCCCGGCATGGTTTCGCGAAACTCGGCGATGGGATAGCCCGGGAGTTGCGAAAGCTGCGCAACTTTCTCCTGTTTCGCCACGTAGCACCCCCAAGAATCGCTCGTACCACACCACCTGCAACCGCCCATTTCGGTCGGCAGTGTTATAACACACGCTTCATCAAGGGCTGCCGTATTTGAAGTTGGTTTGAGGACGATTGTGGCGGCCAGTGCCGGCATGGCGCGTCGATCGCGAGGCGCGCCAAGCGGAACATCATCTCGTACGAGTGACTGACGCTGTGAATGTGCCGGCTGGCGTGTCGCTGAACGCTACTCATATCGCAACGCCACCATGGGATCTACGCGCGCAGCGCGGCGCGCGGGCAGGAAGTTGGCCAGCAGGGCAACCGCAGCCAAGGTAATAGAGACGGCGATAGCGGTTGCCAGGTCCGTAGGGCGCACGTGGAATAGCAAGGACGAGAGAAAGCGGGTGACCGCCAACGAAATCGCAAGTCCTGCCAGCAGACCAATAGCGATCAGGGTAACTCCTTGCCACAACACCAGCCGCATTACGTCGGCGCGCGCCGCCCCCAACGCCATGCGGATTCCCAGCTCGCGGGTTCGCAGGCTGATGCTATAGGAGACGACGCCGTAGATGCCCACCGCCGCGAGCACAATCGCGAGTCCTCCGAAAAGTCCCAGCAGCACAAGGTGTACCGGCGCGCCGCCAGCGACTCCGCAACATAGGTTTCGAGCGGTTGCACGAGATAGACGGGCTGGGTCGCGTCAACCGACTGTAAGGCCTTCCGTAGATCGCCTTCGCGCAGTCGCGGATCTCCGGTGGTGCGAGCCACCAGGTTGAAGCCGAAGTTGATGTCTTGCGCCTGTGCGACGTAGGCTTCCATCAGCGAAGGCCGGTCCAGTCCATACTGACGCACGTCGCCGACGACACCAACAATAGTCATCCACTCCTTCTTGTCGTCGCGGCCGCCTAGCTGGATGTGCTTGCCGATGGGATCTTCGCCGGGAAATACCGAGCGGGCGCACGACTCGCTGATGAGCGCTACCTTCGGCGCGCCGAGCCGGTCCGCGTCGGTAAACAGGCGACCCCGCTTCAACGGAATGCGCATGACATCGAAGTAACCGGGCGAAACGGAATAAGTGTCGGGCGAAGGGGCCTCGGACTCATTCGTCAGGGGACGGTCCTGGATGTGGAGCCCCCTGCGATCGACGCTCGCCAGCGGCAGCGTGCTGACCATGGCAACGCTCTCGATGCCAGGCGTGGCCCGCAGCCGCTGCATGACCTGGTCATAGAAGGCGAGCTCCGCTTCCGGCTTCTTGTAGCGTTCGCCGTACACGTAGACTCCCGCAGTTAACACGTGGTGCGGATCGTATCCGGGATCGACGTTCAACAAATGCAGCAGGCTCTTCCCCAACAAACCCGCCCCCATCACCAGCGCGAACGCTAGTGCGAGCTCACCCGTGACCAGCACGTCGCGATAGCCATGGTGCCCGTGCGCTTCGGTCGCCCTGCCGGCATCTTTCAGTGCCTCGTTGAGGGCGACGCGTGAGGCTCGTAGCGCGGGAACTACTCCAAACAGTAACCCGGTAAGAATGCTTACCACCAGGGCGAACAGCAGCACCGGGGTGTCGAGGCGAATCTCCTCGGCCCGCGGCAGTTCCTTGGGACCGAGACCGGTCAGCGCGGCCATGCCCCAATACGCCAGCAGCAATCCGGCAGCGCCACCTATCAGCGAGAGCAACAGGTTCTCCGAAAGGAGTTGGCGCACCAGCCGCGTCCGGCCTGCGCCCAATGCAACGCGGACTGCAATCTCCCGGGTACGGCCGGCGGCGCGCGCCAGCGCCAGGTGAGCTACGTTGGCACAGGCGATCAGCAGCACGAAACCAACCGCGCCCAGCAGAATCCATAGCGCTGTGCTGACTCGTCCCACCAGGTAGTCGCGCAGCGGCATAACCGCGATGACCGTGCGCTCGTCGTAATCCCTCGGATGCTCACCCACGATGTCGCGCAGGATCGTGTTCAACTCGGCCCGCGCCTGTGCGATCGAGACCCCGGGCTTCAACCGCCCGATCAACTGCAAGTGCTGACAACCGCGGCACGCCGACGGCTGCTTCAGGTCGTAACCTAAAGGCGTATAGACCTCGGGCAGAACGGATTGGTCGGAGCGAGTGAAGGCATAAAAACTTGCCGGCAACACTCCAACCACCGTGAACGATCGGCCACTCAAGCGAATCGTCTGTCCGATGACGGCGGGGTTTCCGCCAAAACGGCGCAGCCACAGGCCGTGCGTCAGGATGGCCTCATAACGAGTCTCGGGATGATCTTCGTCCGGTAGGAAGGCGCGCCCCAGTTGCATCTTCACGCCCAGGGTATCGAAGTAGTCGTAGCCGACGCGCATGCCCTGCAACAGTTCGGACTGGCCCTGCTCCACGAAGGCCCCGCCACCGTCGCGAAACAGCGAGAGGCTCTCGAACGAGTGGCTGCGCGCTCGCAGGTCGTAGGTGGTAGTGAAGTCGATAGTCTCGGGGACGGGCGTGTCCGGATCGGCCTCCGCAACCTTAACCAGCCGGCCGGGATCGCGATACGGCAACTGATCGAGCAGCACCGCCTTCACCACGCTGAAGATCGCGGTGTTCGCCCCGATTCCCAGCGCGAGCGTCGCGATGGTGACGATGGCGAACAGGGGAGACTTCCTCAACTGACGCAGCGCGAACCGTAGATCTCCGAGCATGGCCTCTCCTCACCATCAACACTGGTACGAAGTCCAGTGTTGCAAGTGGCGGGCCAGGAACTATCGCTTTCGGCTCAGTACATTACCCCCAGCTTGGCGGGAGGCGCGTGTCCGCGCGCCAAACCGCCTGTCCGCAACCGAACAATTTGACAGCAGCGCATAGCTAATCGCCGGCAAGTGCTTTGTACTGCGCCGGGGTCAAGGGCACGACCGACAGCCTTCCCTGCCGCACCAGCGGCGAGTCGGCGAACAGCTTGCTGGCTTTGATCTCGGCCAGTGACACCGGCTTCGGTAAAGGCTTTCCGGCTTTGATCTTTACCACCGGAGTCTTCGCATCGCTCGGATCGACGGAAATGACCGTGGCCGTCCCGACGGCGCTCTTCTCGTCGCCTGTGTGGTAGATGACCAGCCTGTCGCCCGGCTTCATTTCGCGCAGATGCCTGACCGCCGCCGGATTGGTAACCCCATCCCAGATCGTTGTGCCTTCCCGCAGCAGATCGGCAAAGGAGTAGACCGTCGGCTCAGTTTTCAGCAAGTAGTCCATGGGAATCCGATTCCTCGCTTTCGTGGATTGCTGACATTGTAGCGAGGCCGGCATGCCGGCGCGTCGCAACTTCCCCAAGCCCGCCTGACGCGAGACTTGGGCGCGGAAGGGCACGCAACGCCACTCTACAGCACCACCACCACTCTATTTAGAGTGTTTTGAGATACTCGATTATCGCCCAGCGTTCTTCGTCGCTGAGCTCTCGGCCAATGACACCTTTGCCCGGCGTGTTTCGGAATTCGTGGCCCGCATTCGAGTTGCCCGGATGCGGATCCTTGGGTTGATCGGTCCGGAATTCAAAGGCGCCGTCGAATTTTGCCGTGCTGTAGCCGACATTCTTGGGATCGAACTCGCGGCTGCCAACATAGAAAGTCTTGTCTCTCTGGTCCGCTGGAAGCAGCATCTGATACAAGTTCGGCACTGATCCGTTGTGCAAGAAGGGTGGCGTAGCCCAGAGGCCGCCCAGAGGCCGGGCACCGTAGGCCAGCGGCGCCACTACGCCATCGGCGCGAAAGCCATTCCACTCGCTTCTCTGTTCTGCGGACAAGCCTAACGCGGCATAATTCATGTCGCGAATTTTGCCGGTGACCGCGCGCAGTCCGTCAGCGGCAGACACCGTCCCCAAACCCAGAACTCCCGTCACTGCCGTCCGCTGCGCCCAGTCACTGGCTTCTCTGGGATCGGTGCCGATCTCATCCAGGGGGATGACGTTCAGCTTCAAGAAGGATTTGCCGTTTAATCCTGCCTCCCAGTATTTGGGATCCTGAATCTCCGGCGAATCCAGGGGCGGTAGGTGGCAATGCTGACATTGTTGCTTGTAGAGCTCCGCACCTCTCTGTGCCTTAGCTCGGTCGATTGGCCCGAGGATTTCCTCCGGCCAGGCAGGGGCTGTCAGGCCGGTAAATGCGGCTGGGCCGGCGAGCAGGCTTTCCATCTGCCACTGATTCTTCACATTTACCGTCGAACGATAGAGGTTGGATGGATCCGTGAGATTGACCCGGGCGCGAACTCCCAGCGCCTCGCCTATGTTTCTCACCGTAGGCTGCTGAATCGAGGCGTTGTATTGCACCCAGGCGAACCAGCTTGTGTACCAGAGGGGCGGAAAATTCGCCGGGGCATCGGCGACCCGCAGGTTCGAGTTGTCCAACTCAGTGCCGAATACGTAGTTGCCGATGCGGCCGAGCGCGTCAGTGCGTCCGAACCCTCCGGCAGCTTCGTAAAGTTTTCGCGCATCCGCCTCATTTTTCTCCGCCAGGCCCGCGTTCAGGAAAGCTTCGAATTCCTGCCGCAGCTTCGTCTTGGCATCATCGGATGCGTTATCACCAAGAACAGCCCGGGCAAAACGATCGAAGCGGAACGGCACCTTGTCGGTAAAGGCCACCGCGTAGCCAAGCTCAGTCTGGAAGGACGCCAGGTCCACCGTGGAGGACCCGCCGTCGATGCGAGCTCCCTTGCCCCGGTATTCCAACTGGCCGGTGTGGCACGCTGCGCAGCTTAGCCCGAGGACCTCCACGCGCTCCCCGCTCTTGGGGTCGATTACTGTGTCGCTGGCGAAGCCAACTGGCAGCCCGCTGGGATTCTGCGAACTTGCGGAATCGGGCAAGAAACCGAACCGCGCCAGGTAGGCAGTATCAGCAAACTTCGGAACTGTTCCGAAGACCTTGATCCTGGGTTGCTCCAGTGCGAGAAACCATTTGTACGGGATCAACTCCGTCCCCTGCGCGGTGTGATAGAACCATTCCCGCTGATCCGGGGACCAATTCTGCTTTAGAAACGCGACTTCAACCGGCTTGTACGGCGGCATGTTTTCGCTGGGCCGGTTGGCGAACACGGCTTGCAATTGGCCGCAACCACTCATTGAGATCGTTAGGGCGGCGGCCGCCAATAACGAAATTAAACTCTTGCATCGGATCGTCATAAAAGTTCGCCTCGGAGTCACTCAACCGCCCGAACCGTGCCACGACAATTAGAGATTCCGGCGAGTTTACACCCACGACCGTTTTCGTCAACGCCCGAGTTCTTAGTCTGGGCTTGCGGGACACATTGCGCGCCAGGGTGAGAATTTGAGGGAGGCGCCTTGGGAGTCCTCTTGCGGGAGGTTTGCCGAGCCACGATTCGATTCCGGCGCGTATGACTATTCCAGAAGCTGGATCTCGATTGGCGTGAATAGGCCACATCACGCCCAACCCGACTCCGCCCTCGGTTCGCGCGTATGACACGGTTTATCGCCAATCGTCCTGGCGGGCGGTCGCGCGATGGCAACTGGAATGGGTCGTTCGCAAAGAACAGAAACAGCCTAGAGGATCGCCGCTTTTTGCAGTTCCTGCACGATGAGTTTCGAGAGGCCGTCGATTACCTTGTCTGCCGAGCTGGGATTAAACGTATCGCTGACGCCAGTCCAAACCAACTCTCCCTCGGGTTCCGTTGCAGCGTACACGTTGGTTTCGACGCGCACGGTTGTGTCTTCGCGCAGGTAGTCGGGTGAGTAAACCACGGGATACACGGCACCGTAGTACCCGTAGAACGACCGGTAGTAGGGATAGGGCATGTAGGGCTGTCCGGGGATGTAAGTGACACTTTTGTCGACCTTGACCAGGCGTGAGACGATGACGGCATCGATTTTGAACTCCTTGATCTGGGTCTTCAGATAGCCGAGATCGAGCTTGGTGCCTTCGGGGCGTAACAGGATCGTGTTGCCGGGGATGGCTTCGACGCCGTCACGCGCCACCAGTTTCGACAAGGCATCTTCAAAGTCGGCGCGAACGCCCGGCTTGGCGCTCATGCCGAGCACGAGAATCCGGTGGAAGGCCGGTCCCGAGTATTCGGGATTCTTCCAGCTCGCCACCAGCTTGGTGGACTTGCCATTGGCAACCGTTGCTCCGGCCAAAAGGACCGCGAGCAGCAAAGTTCGTTTCTTCAATCTGTCCCTCCAGCGCCACTTCGGCGAATCATCTTTGGCACGTGGGCGAGTGCTCCCCGCATTGGCGGTTTTGGAATCAGTGGGAGATCACTTCACATCGTACACGGAGGCCGCCACCGACCCACATCGTTGCGTGTCTTGAACTCGCGACAAAAGGCTGGAGCGCTTCTAAAGCCAGCGCCCCCTGCCGGAGTGGAGGAAGTCAAAATCCCCGAAGGACAGTAGGGTGGGAGAGAAAATCTCGGGGAAGAAAATGCGAGGTGCAAGATTTTCAGATGTTCCCACCCTTTCGCGAAAGAGGCGAAAGAGCCTGCCCTGAGCGCAGTCGAAGGGATGGGGCACCCACTTCATGGTTTGCTGGATTGCAAAGAAGAGGGTGGGGCACCCGCCCCCGCATTCGACGTCGCCGCATCCACGCCTTTACACTGGTCCTCGACACTGGCCCAGGCCCCTCGCAAGGAATTCCATGCCACTGATCGAGGCACTACTGCTGCTTTGGTCTTGTCCCGGGTCCTGGGGGAGATCGCTGCGCGCTTCGGACAGCCGGCCATGATCGGCGAGATCGCCGCCGGCGTGCTCCTCGGCCCTTCTTTTCTCGGCTACGTTCACTATACCCCGGAAATTCGCGCCATTGCTGATCTCGGCGTTCTCCTGCTCGCTTTCCTCGTCGGTATGGAGATGGACATGGACGCCCTATGGGCCTCCTTCCGCGGCCGTGGCGCTTGGGTTAGTGCCGGTGGCTTCGTGGTTCCTCTCGGCCTCGGCATTCTTCTCGGCCGGGCCTTCGGTCTCGATCAGACCCGCACCATCTTCCTTGGCCTGTGTATTGCCATCACCGCTCTTCCCGTCAGCATTCGCATTTTGATGGACCTCGACAAACTCCGCACCAATGTCGGGCAAAAGATCATCTCCGCCGCGGTGGCCAACGACGTCGCATCCTTGCTCGCCCTCGGCATTATTCTGGACGTCAAGGGCGGCAGCGGCACTCAGGCCAGTTTCTTCATCTCCATGGGCTGGGCGCTCTGCAAAGCGCTCCTGTTCATGGGCGTCATCGTGATCGCTGCCCGGCTCGCCAAGCGCTACACCGCCGGCCGGTTCACCCGATCGCGAGACACTTTCGACCGCCTCCTCGTCAAGGTCAAGGGCAAGGAGTCCATCTTCGCAGTCGTCCTCGTCTTCGTCATCGCCTTCGCCAGTTTCTCCGAAGCCCTCGGACTCGACTTCGTGGTCGGCGCTTTCTTCGGCTCCATGCTCCTCAGTCACCAAATCCTAGGTCGCATCAATTTCGAGGAAATCCAAAAGACCGCCTCCAACCTCACCATGGGCTTCCTCGGCCCGGTCTTCTTCGCCGCCATTGGACTGCAATTCGACGCATCTAGCCTGCGTAATTGGAAGCTGGTCATCGCCATTCTCGTCGTTTCGTTTGCCGGGAAGATTTTTGGAGGCTTCATCGGCGGCAAGCTCGCTCGCCTGCGCAATGATGAAAGCTGGGCGCTCGGCGTCGGCCTGAACGGTCGTGGCGTGATGGAACTCGTTATCGCCAATGTCGCCCGCTCCAATGGCTTCATCGGCCAGCGCCTGTTCACCATACTCGTCCTCATGGCGGTCGTAACCACCTTCGCGACTCCATTCCTCCTCAAGCGAGCCTTTCGCCGGATCGACCTGCAGACTCCCGTGCCCGATGCCATCCTCTCCTGATCCGCGAGGCATTGTTAGATCATGCGATTCACCACACAGAATCAAGTGTTCCTTCCTCTCTGAGGTAGCGTGATTGCGGCTTGTTTTCAGGTCATCACGGCTGCAATAGGAAAACCGCACCCTCACGAGTGCGGTCTCTTGTTGCCTTAACCGAAACTGATAGCTGACGGCTGCCAGCTTCTCACATCCCCGGCAGCTTCATGCCGGCCATGCGGCGGGCGAAGCTGGGCTTGCCCATGCTCTTGAACATCTTGCGCATCTGGGCGTACTGCCGCAACAACTGATTGATCTCCTGCACGCTGGTGCCTGATCCGCGGGCAATACGTTTGCGGCGGCTGCCGTTGATGGCTTCATGATGTTCGCGCTCCCATGCCGTCATGGAGTTAATGATAGCTTCGACCCGGTTCAGTTGCCTCTCGTCGACCTTGTCCGCGGCCTGGTGCAGGTTGGCGAAGGGCCCGATCTTGGGCATCATGCCCATGATGCTCTGCAGCGAGCCAAGTTTCTTGACCTGGCGCAACTGGTCGCGGAAGTCCTCGAGCGAGAAGCCGTCGCTGCTGAGCGCCTTGCGGGCAAACTCTTCCGTCTTCTTTTTGTCGAGCTTGGACTCGGCCTTCTCGATGAGCGACATGATGTCGCCCATGCCGAGAATGCGTCCCACGATGCGGTCGGGATGGAAGGGTTCGAGCGCATCGTACTTTTCGCCGACGCCGATGAACTTGATCGGTTGCCCGGTGACGTTGCGGATGGACAACGCCGCGCCACCGCGGGCGTCGCCGTCCATCTTGGTCAGCACCACGCCGGTGAGGGTCAGCTTCTTGTGGAACTCGTCCGCCGAGCGCACCGCGTCTTGTCCGGTCATGGAGTCGGCGACGAACAGAATTTCCTGGGGATTCAGCAGCTTCTTGAGCGACTGCATCTCGTCCATCAACTGCTCGTCGATGTGGAGACGGCCGGCGGTATCGACAATGAGTACGTCGCAGGCGGAGTTGATGGCCTCGCGCCGCGCTTCTTTCACCAGCCGTTCGACGGTTGCGGTATTGGCTTCCTCGACTTTGCCCTCGTAAAGATGCGCTTTGATGGACTGGGCGACGATTTTGAGCTGCTCGCGTGCCGCGGGACGATAGACGTCGACGGAGACCAGCATGGGACGGTGCCCGCCCTGCTTGAGCCAGTGCGCCAGCTTGCCCGAGGTGGTGGTTTTGCCGGAACCCTGCAGACCAGCCATCAGCACCACTGTGGGCGGCTGCGAGGCGAACTTCATCTTGGCGGTGTCTTTGCCGAGGATGTTGATCAACTCGTCGCGAACGATCTTGACCACCTGCTCGGCGGGCGAGAGCGAGGTCATGACCTCCTGGCCCAGCGCCTTCTCGCGGATGTGCTCGATCAGTTCCTTGACGACCTGGAAGTTCACATCGGCTTCGAGCAGCGCCATGCGGATTTCTTTCAGCGCATCGCCGATGTTCTCTTCGGTTAACGTGCCTTGCCCGCGCAGGTTCTTGAAGGCGCGCTGCAGTTTGTCGGTAAGATTCTCAAACATGCTGTGTAGATACCTATTTGAGGGTGCCCTACTGGTTGGCCCTGTCTCTATTGTGCCATGGGAGGCAGGACCCACGCAGGTAAGGGTTTCCAGCCCGTTAAAGCCTCGTTCGTCCTGTCACCACACATTTCCGGCTCCATTCGTGTACGACTGGCTTACCACGCTATTGGCAATGATGGTGTCAGCCTGCACCACGCCACTGAATTTCGCCAGTCCTGTATTGACGGTGAGCATTGCCGTCGATATGTCCGCCTGACTGCACTGGATCGAGACCCGGGCCGACGCCTGAATCTCGATATTGCCAGCCTGCAATCGAATGGAATCGCCGCTCGAGTCCTCGACGATCACCGCCGGACCATCATCCCTAAGTGTCAGCTTCTGGCCACCAGCCGTCTCCACAACAAACTGCTCATTCCCCTGCGTATCGTCGAGCGTGATTTTTATTCCCCGCGAGCGAATCACTTTGCGAGTGTTCTCCCCTGCACCGTCCATGGACTCGGGCGGTGTATCCTGGCCGTTCCACAAGGCTCCAATCACGTAGGGAAGTCTGGGATCGCCACCCTGGAACGACACGAGCACTTCGTCGTCGACATCGGGGATAAACCATGTGCCACGGTTGTTGCCCGCCATCAGGGTTGCGAGGCGCGCCCATACTTCATATTGTCCCTGGCCCAGATCCGGCGCCCAAGGCAGCGTGATCTTGACCCGTCCTTGCCCATCCGGGTCCTTCACGTCAGTGACTAGGGCAGGGTATACACCATACCAACGATCTGCGCTGTAATGGGAGTCGCGTTTAGAGGATATTGCAGCGAGTGGTTGATTTTGCAGCGTATCGGTCATATGGTTTGCCCCAAGCTGGGAGATTCGGCCATAAAGTTCGTTCTTAGCCCTACCGCACCGTCAAAGACGTGTTGCACCTGGGAGAGGTAGTAAATGCCGCTGAAGAGCGGTCCGATGCCGGACAGGGTTACACTGGCGCCGACCCTTAACCTCGGATCGGTTTCCGCAACTCCCCGGCCGACCAACAATCGGCGGGCTGCCCTGCGGAAGCGGCCTTCGGCCGCAGCCTCCGCCTCTGCTGCGCTCACCGGCATGTCGCTCAGCACCGAATCGGTGCGTTCGCCAAATCTGGAAGCGGCGAGGCTGGCTCCACTGACACCCCCATGCAACTCGCCAGAGATCGCGGCATCGGTCGCCTGAAAGCTAACCGCCGATTTGCTCTCTGGATCCCATCCGCTAACCACAACCTTGGTGGGCTGGGGTGACAAATCGGCCACGACGGAGAACTCTCGTAGCTGGGCTCCATACCGCAGGGCTATGGTCTGCCCCGGCTGACTGCCACGCGTGGTTACGTTGAGCGTTCGATTGTCGACCCACAACACGGTGTTGGTGGAGCGGGCACGGGCGCGCAGGAACTCCAAGTCGCTCTGGTTCTTCTGCACCAACACTTTGTGGGTTGGCCCAGAAACATTCACATTTGGCGTCAAACCATGTTCGTTGGCGATCCGCTGGAATACATCGGCATCCGAGAGGTCAGTGAACGCTCGCGTACGACGGTTCATCCTGAGGTCTCGGAGCTGATCCTCGACAACCACGCTCACGTCGGGCGGAGTTGCCTGCGGAAACCCTGCTGCGATGGCGGTAATGGCTCCTTCCATCAGCTTGGCGGTTCCAAGCTTCACCACGAAGGACTTCCCGAATTCGAGAACATCGCGATCGAAGTAGAGGAAGCCGACCTGGCCGCCTTTCGGTCCGATGTTCCCGAAGCTTGCCTCACATCGGGCGAGGCCGTACATGTTTTCGGAGATTGTCATACGAAGGAGACCATCTGTGAGCGATACATTCGCTCGTCCGTCCACCTCGATGCTGGGTCGTACAGGGAGGAGACTCGGCTTGAGAGTAGAGCCCATAGTGCCACCTTTCGCACAATCCTGGTCGTTGGAGAGCTGAAAAAGCATACACGAGCTGCCCTCGCTTGCCGTCGCTGGTTATTACCGGCGAAGGAAGAAGGAAAGGCCCGGCTATTCACCGGGCCTCACTGAACCACTCTGTTCTGATCGCTTACTTGGTTCTTCCCCCCTCGATCTTCAACTCCGCACTCGCGCCGGCCTGCGCTGCGGCCAGACGAGCCGTCAGCACGCGGAAGGGTGAGCAGGAAACGTAGTTGAAGCCGTTCTGCGCGCAGAACTCGACCGACGACGGATCGCCGCCGTGTTCGCCGCAGATGCCGATCTTGATGGTGGGACGGGTCTCACGACCCTTCTCCACCGCGATCTTGATCAACTGGCCCACGCCTTCGCGATCGAGCGTGGCAAACGGATCCTGCTTTAAGATGCCCTCGGCAAGGTACGCGGACAGGATCCTGCCCACGTCGTCGCGCGAGAAGCCGAAGGTGGTCTGGGTGAGGTCGTTGGTGCCGAAGCTGAAGAACTCGGCCTCCTTGGCGATCTCATCGGCCACCAGGGCAGCGCGCGGCAACTCGATCATGGTGCCCACCAGGTACTCGACCCTGGTCTCCTTCTCGGCGAAGACCTCCTCGGCGACGCGGCGAACGATGGCCGCCTGATTGGCCATCTCCTTCAGCCCGGTGGTAAGCGGAATCATGACTTCCGGCTTTACCTTCACGCCCTCCTTCGAAACCTTGACGGCCGCTTCGAAGATGGCGCGCGCCTGCATCTCGGTGATCTCGGGGTAGGTGATGCCGAGGCGGCAACCGCGCAGGCCGAGCATGGGGTTGACTTCGTGCAACTGCTCCACGCGGTTGAGCAGCGTGCGCAGTTCTTTCAGCTTGGGCGACTTCGGCTTGGTGATTTCCAGCTTGGCGATCTCGACCATCAGGTCTTCGCGGCGCGGCAGGAACTCGTGCAGCGGCGGATCGAGAGTGCGGATGGTGACCGGGAAGCCGTCCATGGCACGGAAGACGCCGATGAAATCGTTGCGCTGCATAGGCAACAGCTTGCGCAGCGCGACGCGGCGGTCCTTCTCGTTGTTGGCGAGAATCATCGACCGCATGTGCGGCAGACGGTCCTCGGCGAAGAACATGTGCTCGGTGCGGCACAGGCCGATGCCTTCCGCTCCGAAGGCGCGTGCCTGCAGGGCATCGCGCGGAATGTCGGCATTGGCGCGCACCCCCATGCGGCGGAATGGCTCGGCCCAGCCCATGATCTTGGTCAGCTCAGGATCGTCGGGCGATGCCGCGACCGTCTTGAGCTGGCCGTTGATCACGCGGCCGGTGGTGCCATCGAGCGAAATCCAATCGCCGCCCTTGAGCACCTTGCCTTTCACGCGCACTTCGCGAGCTTTCTCGTCGACATCGATGTCGCCAGCGCCGGCGACGCAGCACTTACCCATGCCGCGAGTGACGACAGCCGCGTGGCTGGTCATGCCGCCGCGTGAGGTCAGAATGCCCGCTGCGACTTCCATGCCGTGAATGTCTTCCGGCGTGGTCTCGGCACGAACCAGAATCAGCTTCGCCTTGCTGTCCTTCTGGAACTTCTCCACCGCTTCGTCGGCGGTGAACACGATCTGTCCGACGGCTGCGCCGGGGGATGCCGGCAAGCCAGTCGCCAGCACTTCGACCTTAGCGTGCTTCTCATCGAGACGCGGCACCAGGAAGTCGTACAGTTGGTTGGGCTCGACGCGGAAGATCGCCTCATCCTTAGTGATCAGCCCCTCCTCCACCATCTGAATGGCCACGCGAACCGCGGCGCGCCCGGTGCGTTTGCCGTTGCGGGTCTGCAGCATGTAGAGGCGGCCGTCCTGGATGGTGAACTCGAAGTCCTGCAGGTCGCGATAGTGCTTCTCCAGCCGCGTGGTGATCTCGCGCAACTGGTTGTAGGTGTCGGGCTGAATCTTCTCCAGCTCCGAGATGTGTATTGGCGTGCGAATGCCGGCCACCACGTCTTCGCCCTGCGCATTCATCAGGAACTCGCCGTAAAACTCCTTGGCACCGGTTGCCGGATTTCGGGTAAAGCCCACGCCCGTGCCGCTGGTATCGCCCAGGTTGCCGAATACCATGGCCTGCACATTGACCGCGGTGCCGAGCATGTCGTCGATGTTGTTGATGCGGCGATAGTGCTTGGCGCGATCGTTCTGCCACGAACGGAACACGGCATCGCGGGCCATCACCAGCTGCTCATGGGGATCCTGCGGGAAGTCGCGCTTGGTGTGCTGCTTGACGACCTTCTTGTACTCGGCGATCACTTCCTGCAGCGCCTTGGCGTCGAGGTCGGTGTCGAGCTTGGCTTTCTTCTGCTTCTTCTTGCCGTCGAAAACTGCTTCAAAGGCATGCTTGGGAATGTCGAGCACCACGCTGCCGAACATCTGGATCAAGCGGCGATAGGAGTCGTAGGCAAAGCGGGCGTTGCTGCTGCGCTTGGCCAGTCCCTCGACCGACTTATCGTTCAAGCCGAGGTTCAGGATGGTGTCCATCATGCCGGGCATAGAGAATTTCGCGCCTGAGCGCACACTCACCAGCAGTGGATTGTCGGCGCCGCCGAGCTTCTGGCCCTGCAACTTTTCCAGCCGCTCCAGGGCTTCGTCCATCTGCTTGTCGACTTCGGTTGATGTCTTGCCGCCGCGCATGTACTCGCGGCAGGCCTCGGTCTGAATGGTGAAGCCGGGGGGTACGGGCAGGCCGGCGTTGGTCATCTCGGCGAGGCCGGCGCCTTTGCCCCCCAGGTCGTCCTTCATTTTGCCGTGACCTTCGGCGTGGCCACCGCCGAAGAAGTAAACATATTTCAATGCTTTTTTGTCTGTGGTCGCTGTCTTGTCCATCTCTACTGTGTGAGTGCTCATGATCAGTTCCTTTACTGGCTAACAAACGTTAGGAAGACTTGGTTTCAGTTACGATCTCGCTGAAATCAGCGATGGTCGAAAATTCATTGAGTAAGGCCCGTAACAGCGCAAGACGATTGGCGCGCACGCGCTCGTCATCCACCATTACCATGACCCTGTCGAAAAAGGCGTCAACCGGTTTGCGCAGCCGGCTGATTGCCGTCAATGCCCCGGCGTAATTCTTCTGCTCGCGAAATTCATGGACGGTGCGCGCGACTTCTGGAATTTGGGCAGCCAGCGATTTCTCGGTTTCGTCTGTCAGGGCTGCTGCGTCGAGTTGCGGCGCAATGGCCTTATTGGTTTCGTGCGCCTGCCGCAGGATGTTCTTGATTCGCTTAAACGCTACCGATATAGACGCGAAGTCTTCCGAACCGCGAACCGCACTCACGGCTTCGGCCCGCGCAATAGCGTCCACTACATCGTCGCTGCCGGCGGCGAGGACGGCGTTAACGACGTCATAGGCGAAGCCGCGGGCATCGCGCAGGTAGAACTCCAGGCGCTCGCGCATAAAGCCGGCGACGGACTCTGCAAAATTTACTTTCGTATCGAAACGCTGCTCGGCGCTGGACCCGGCGTACTCGGCGCGCGCGTCGGCAAACAGCTTGGCGATGGGCAGCGGCAGCTTGTGCTCGGCGATGATCTTCACAATGCCGTTCGCCGCCCTGCGGAGCGCGAAGGGGTCTTTCGATCCGGTCGGCTGCCAACCCAACGCAAACATGCCCGCGATGCTGTCGGCCTTGTCAGCAATGGACAGCACCGCGCCTTCGACGCTGCGCGGAACCTCGTCGTCCATCGACTCAGGCTTGTACTGGTCGTAAATTGCATCGCCAATGGCCTCCGCCGTGGCCTGCGGAAGCAACGGATCGAGCTGCTGCACCTTCGCGTAGAGGCCACCGACAATGCCTTGCAACTCGGTGAACTCTTTCACCAGTTCGGTAGTGAGGTCGGCCTTGGCCAGCAAGGCCGCTTTGTAGACGACTCCCGGGCGAATCGTCACTCCCGCTTCGCGGACGATCTCGGAGATCAGGCTGCCCAGCTTTTGCACCCGGCAGGTCTTTTCGTAGTAGCTGCCCAGGTCCTTCTGGAAGGTCACGGCCTTCAGGAGATTGACGCGATCACGCAGCGAGATTTTCTGGTCGGTCTGCCAGAAGAAGCGGGCATCGTTGAAGCGGGCGCGCAGCACGCGCTCGTTGCCATGCCGGATCAGCCCATCGGGATCGCCGTCGGTATTCAGCACGGCTAGAAAGTGTGGCAGCAGCTTGCCAGCGGCGTCTTCCAGCGCGAAGTACTTCTGGTGATCGCGCATCACCGTAACCAGCACTTCAGCGGGAAGGGTGAGAAATTCGGGATCGAAGCTGCCGAGAATCACCGAGGGGAACTCGGTGAGATTGACGACGTTATCCAGCAGCGGCTTGTCTTCGCGCCAGCGCGCGCTGGGAATGGCTCGCGTCGCGGCGTCGAGCGCTTTGCGAATGCGATGCTCGCGCTCCGCGCCGTCGGCAACAACGGAACCCTTCGCGAGCGCATCGACGTAGGCTGCCGGACGATCGATGCTGAGCGAGCCGGCCGAAAGGATGCGATGACCTTCGCTGTTCTTGCCGGCGCGAATTCCGGCAAACTCCAGGGGAACCACTTCGCTGTCCAGCAGCGACACCATCCAGCGTACTGGGCGAACGAAACGCTCGGCCGACTTGCCGCGCCAGTACATGTTCTTCGCCCAGTAGATTCCGGCAATCTCTTTGGGCAAAGCCTCGGCGAGAATTTCGGACGCATTGCGGCCTTTTTTCTTCACCGTGGCCGCGAGGTATTCGCCTTTCGCGGTTGTCATCTTCTCCAGCGCGCTGACTTCGACGCCTGCCTTGCGGGCGAACGCCTCCGCCGCCGGAGTCGGCACACCATCCTTATACGCAACCTTGATCGAGGGACCGGTGAGCTGCTCGCTCACATCAGCTTGAGACGCCGAGATCCGCTCGGCCAAGATAGCCAGCCGGCGCGGCGTCGAATAGGCCTGTACGACCGGCGATTCCGCCAGCCGCTCGCGCTGCAGCAGGTCGCCGACGCGGCGCGCCAGCTCTTCGCGGGCGCCGTCGATCATGCGGGCGGGAATTTCTTCCGTTCCGATTTCCAGGAGAAAGTCAGGCATTCAACGATGTCCTATTCTCTCGCGCTCAGCCCAGCTACCAGCTTTCAGCCGTCAGCTCTTAGCAGAGCGCTGGCAATTCCTACTGCGTAGCCGCTAACTGCTCAACCTTGCTCTCTGCCTCCGTACTGGAGGTTTCTTCTGTCTGCTGTTGATCCACGTATGCTTTCGCCACTCCTACCGCTAGCGCCCGGATACGTGCGATGACGCCAACTCGTTCCGTTACGCTGATTGCACCGCGCGCGTCGAGGATGTTGAACAGGTGCGAGCACTTCAGGCACAGATCGAAAGCCCCCAGCACGGGAAAGCGTTGGCGCTCGACAGCGCTAAATCGCGGAGCCGCAGTTTCCTTCCCGTCATCCTTGCCCTTCGTCCCCTTCGGCTTGGCGGTTCCCGCGGCGTATTCGTCCAGCAAGGTCCGGCACTCGGCTTCGTAAAGCTGCAGGTGCTGCCACGCCTTTTCGACGTCCGCTTTCTCGAAGTTGTAGACGGAGAACTGCAGCTCGTCGTGCAGGCGAATCTGGCCATACTTCACCGGCTGCCCATCCGGACCAATCACCCACGTAATGTCGTAAATGCTGTCGACATCCTGCAGGAACGCCGCGATGCGCTCCAGACCATACGTCAGCTCCGCCGAGATGGGATCGAGATCGATGCCGCCGCACTGCTGGAAATAGGTGAACTGAGTGATCTCCAGTCCGTCGAGCATCACCTGCCAGCCAATGCCCCATGCGCCCAGGGTGGGCGACTCCCAATTGTCTTCCTCGAACTTAATGTCGTGCTTGCGCAGGTCAATGCCGATCGCCTTCAGCGACTCCAGGTACAGCTCCTGTACGTCGGGCGGAGGCGGCTTCAGGATTACCTGGTACTGCATGTGCTTGAAGAGTCGGTTGGGATTCTCGCCGTAACGCCCGTCGGCCGGCCGGCGCGACGGCTGTACGTAGCCCACGCGATAGGGCTTGGGGCCGAGCACGCGCAGAAAGGTCTCAGGAGCCATGGTTCCGGCGCCGACCTCGACATCGTAAGGTTGCTGCAACACGCAGCCATGTTCGGCCCAGAAATTCTGCAGACGGAGGATGAGTTCCTGAAACGTAAGCGGGTTTTGTGCGGAAGCCAACGAGTTCTTCCTGTGACTCCGGCTTCAAGGCCGGGATTTGAATTGCCGTTACAGCTTGTCCAGCATGCTGGCCGTGACCAGCTTCTTCTCAATGTGGCGCTCGAGGATGCGCACCAGGAAACGCCTCAGGTCGCTGTTCGTACCCTGCCCGGCCGAATCGCTGCCGTTCGCCGCAGCCGAAAAGCTCTCGACGGGAGAGCGAAACATCTGCGCCGCCAGCGCTCGCGACTGGGCTGTCAACTCCGACGACGCTAGCCGCTTGTGCTGCTGGCACGTCATGCCATCGGCCAATGCGTGGTAATAAGCCCGGCCGCCATTCAGCGACGCTCCGCAGACCACGCATTCGCCCAACTCCGGCAGAAAACCGACCAACCGCACCAGCCAAAGCTGGAAGTAGGTCAGCGGCATCCAGATCGGGCCACTGCGCAAGGTCCGCAACACCGACGTAGCCAGACGGAAAATCGCGTCATTGGCCTCGCGGTCCGGCAGCAACTCGTCCAGCGTCTCAGCTACATGCTCCAGGGCCACCACCCTCGCGTAATCCACGGCCGTCGAGAGCGGCGAGTCGAGGATGTCGCACGAGTCGAGCCTGACCAGTTCTTGCCCTTCCCGGTCGTCGTAGTAGGCCCGAACCAGCGTCATCGGCTCCAGCGCTCCGCCAAAACGGCGCTGCGACTTCTTGGCCGCCCGCGCCACACCCTTCACCTTGCCCTCGGCACGGGTAAACAGCGTCACCAGCAGGTCGGCCTCGCGCAGCGGATAGGTTCGCAGAACAATCGCTTCCGACTGCTTGAGTGGCATGGTTGTCCAGCCTGATTGTGCCGGTCGGGCGGGAAGGCGCCTCAGAGTTGCCGAAAGACACCTACAGAGCGGTCCGCTCCTGCATCACAAGTTTTGATTCTACTGGGAGAGATTGCGGAGTGCAAAGCATCCCGCATGAAATCCCGAAGAAAGTGATATCCCGTCTCGAACAACGTCGTGATACGCGGGACCAGGGTCTGACTCGCAGCCTTACACCCGATCGACTGTCAGGCTGGAATAGAAACCCATCGCCACCCGTCGTTCGCGGTTAAGTCAACGACGGGTGGCAAGCATGCTAGGAGGCGTGGGGTTGCTGGCTGACGACTCTGGCTTCGCAACGCACTCGTGAGGACCGGCGGCGACGATTCTCTCGTTCCAGAACCGAGCGCTTCAGTTGCTCGATCTCCGGCAGTTGCCGGGTGGCCATCTCCTGGACAAACTGCAGGATTGTCTTCTTGGGGGATTCGCCGATCTGCACCAGTTGTTGCACGCCCAGCAATTTAATTCGGGCCAAATTGGGTGTCATCCCCTCTTGGTCACAAGGCTCTACGACATAAGTGCAACGGCAGGGGGCAGGGTCGTGGCGCCGATCGCAACCCGGGTTCGCACGGCGCGACAAGAACGGCCCTGGCCGGATGTTAGAATTCGCGCAGATTCGTGAGCACCCCCATCCCATCCGCTCTTCCGCCGAGGTCTGCCCGTGTGGTCGCATTGACCGGCTTCATGGGAGCCGGAAAGAGCAGCGTGGGCGCGGTGCTGGGCGAGCATCTGGGATGGACATTCCGCGACCTCGATGCAGAGATCGAACGCCGCGAAGGCCGGAATATTCGCGACATTTTCCTGCTGAGCGGCGAGGCGCGTTTCCGCGAAATCGAATCCGCCACGCTGGCTGAATTGTTGGAGGGCGCCTTCACCGCCTCCGCCACGTTGGTTTTGGCGCTAGGGGGTGGCACGTTTGCCCAACCGGGCAATGCAGCACTGTTGCACAGCCGTGCGGTGGAGGTGGTCTTCCTCGAAACCTCGGTGGAAACGATGCTGCAGCGTTGCTGCAACCCGGCCGAACCAGAGTTCGCCAACCTGCGTCCTCTGGCCTCCGACCGGCAGGCCTTCCAGCGGCTCTATGAAGAGCGCCTGCCGCTCTACCGGGGAGCCGACCTGACCATACGCACCGACGGCCGGGAGGCCGCAGACGTTGCGCGGGAGATCGCGGCTACTTTGGGACTGGCCAACCTACGTACGCCGGCGAACCAATAACCCTCAAAAAAGCAACGGTCCACCGACAATCCAGTGGACCGTGTCTTGCAAGCCCGCCAATGGTCTACTTGGCGGCGGCCGCGTGTTTGGTGGGGCTTCCGCTCTGCGCCTTCTCGTTCGCGGATGGCATTACCTGCCACCCCGCGGCTGTGTTCGCACCTTTGTCCTTGATCCAGATCTCGCCCAGGAAATCGTTGTCGCCATATTTGTTGAAGACCACCTGCGTATGTGACGGCGGATGCTCGGGTGAGGTGATCTGCGTAACCTCGACGAACATCTCGTGGCCGGGCTTCACGCTGCGCACCAGCAGCATGTTGCTCTGTCCAATTCCGCCCTGTGAGATGGTGTACGCTCCGGCGGGCAACTTCGTGTTCTGGATATAGAACGCATTCGGAGACGTGAAAGTGAGCTGCACATTAGTTGATCCACCGGTCATCGTAGACTGCGCGATGGCCGGAACGACTGACATCACAACCAGCAAACCTGCCAGTACGAAAAACGACCGGGACTTCTTCATTTCTTCCTCCATCTAGGGGCCTTTTAAGCCCAAATTCACTCTGACAGCAACAAATTTCGTTGACGAACCACTGCATACGGGCCTGAAACACATACCCTTTATCCATCCGATCTGCGATCGGTTTCGGCTCACAACGCGGCCAACGCCCAGCTCAGGGGAGCCTGCCACCTACCACCACGGGTAGATGCAATGGAAGGTTGGCCGCAATCAAACTTCCCAACCACTCGAATGTTTGCCGGCAAAAACCATTCATAACAGCAGTAAGTGCTTTATAAAATCGATCTTAGAAGCACCCGGTTCCGTCGCTGGCGAGGGCACCAGCAGTACAACACTGCCGGCTCCACTTTGTCTAGTGGGTCTGTTGCAGCTTGGGAATTAGTTTCTGCGCCAGATTGTCCTCTGACTCCGACCACAACACCCGCCCGGTGACGCCGCAATGTTTCTCGATGGCACTGGAGAAAGCGACCAGCTTGGCCACGTTGGTACGGATGTTCTGCTCGATGGCCGGCGTAAGGCGGATGCCCTCGAACAGGAACGGCGTGTCGAGTCCGAAGTCCACCTGAATATGACCGTCGTCGGCGTAGATACCTTCGTCGAACTGCACGCCATGCACCAGAAACTTCACCGCTGTAGGACGCTGCACCCAGGCGTCTCCGTGCTCGTCTTCGTTCGGCGTCCAGAGGTCCCAGAATGCTTCGAAGACAAAAGCAAAGTCATCATGCACGAATTCTTGCGCAATCTCCGCAGCCTCCTCAGGAGAAATACCCGGGTTGAAGCGCTGTTCCAGCACCGTCGGTTCGCTCCATGCGACCGGATGGACTGACAGGTAGGTCACCCCCTCGCGCAGGGAGGAGAAGAGAAACTGACGCAACACCGAGACAGCACGCGGCATCATGTCGCGCTCGGGAAAACTGGCGAACCACAAACTCAGGTAGAGAGAATCGGCCATCGCCGATATTTTACGCGAGTGCGCGGGTCGAGGAACCCGCAATTCTTAGTGATTTCGTAGCCTGGCTGCGAGCCATCTCACTTGCCGAAAACGGTGGATTAATCCGGCAACACAGCCCTTCGAATTGCATCGCACGGGCACGCGGAACATCGAACCGCAGTATGGATCTGCAACTCGAAGACAAACGCGCCCTGGTCACCGGCTCCACGGCCGGTATCGGATTCGCCATCGCCGAAGCACTCGCCCGCGAAGGCGCCGCCGTCATCGTGAATGGCCGCACCGAAGCACGCGTGATTCGGGCGATCGCCAGCATACGGCAGGCCGGAGCGCGCGGCCAACTGCTGCCACTGGCCGCCGACCTGGGCAGCGCCGAAGGCGCGAAGAAGACCATCGCGGAGTTCCCCGAGGTCGACATCCTGGTCAACAATGTCGGCATTTTCGACTTCAAGCCTTTCGAGGAAATCACCGACCAGGAGTGGATGTATATCTTTGAGGTTAACGTCATGAGTGGGGTCCGCCTGAGCCGGCATTATCTGCGCGGCTTGAAACAACGCAACTGGGGACGGATCATCTTTATCTCCAGCGAATCAGCGGTGCAGATACCGGCTGACGGCATTCAGTACGGCATGAGCAAGACAGCACAGTTGGCGATTGCGCGGGGATTAGCCGAAACCACCGCGGGCACGGGCGTCACCGTAAACAGTGTCCTGGCTGGCCCGACGATGTCGGAGGGGGTCGAACGAATGTTGGCGCAATCTGGCCAGGGCGACCGGGCGGCGGTAGAGCGAGAATTCATACGAAGCGCTCGGCCGACCTCCCTGCTCAAACGCTTCGCAGACCCGAAGGAAGTCGCGGCTATGGTGGCTTTCCTGGCCAGCCCGCTCTCGTCCGCTACCAATGGTGCAGCCGTGCGGGCCGACGGAGGAGTGGTCCGGTCGATACTCTAGGAAGGCTGTTGCCGGCGGCCAATCTGTAAAATGATTTGGCTAGGCCTTTTCACTCCAATAGCTTACATATAACTCATTGTCTTGCAATGGTTTGCCGCGATTTTTTCCGCCAAAGACTCATTCTAAACGATCGACCTTTCGTCTTTTGCTGCGTCATTGCGTGTCAGCGAGACACTTCAGCCCTTGCCTTTGAACAAGTAGATCAGCTCGATCACCAGGATGATCACCACCATCAGTTCCAGCACGAAACCACGGCTTTGATTAAACTCGTCGATCAGAAAGCGGTAGAGGTTCTCGGCCGTCTTTAACTTCTCATTCACCAGGTTCTTGTACTCGGGCACACCCGCCTTGGCGGCGGCCAGCCGATAGAGGCGCGCCGCGAACATGTCGCTCACGAACTTGATGGCATTGTCGGCCCGCTCCACCAGTTCCGTCACTTCGACCGTGACCGTGTTGAGGCGGGAGGCCTGACGGCGCATGAGCCAGCGCCGCAGTATCCCAGGCCGTTTCTTCAGCGAAGTGTAAACGCCGGCAAGTTCACGCGTGAGCAGCTCGTCGTAATGACGAAATTCCAATAGCTGCGAATTGACGTACTCCAGAATTTGAATAGCTGTGTCTGCGCCGGACGGAGTGTCGTAGATCAGCGCCGCATTCCATCCCACCACAACCAGGTCATTCGGATAGTACGAGAGTCTGGCCTGCAGAACGTCATCTCGTTCACCCGGGGCCAGCTCCGAGGCTTCGCCCCGAACCACGCGCGCGATTTCGGCGCCGTGCTCCGCCACCACCTCCGAAGCCGGAGGATTGTTGTCGATCTGGGTCAGGTTGAAGATGAAGTAGTCTTCATCGAGCCAGTCGCTATATGGCCGCACAATGGCAGAAGCCACTCCGCCCCAGACGGTCGCGGACGATCTGCTGTGCTTGGCGCTCCAGTTCCGCGCTCGGCACCCATCGCGACGCCAGCACCGCCAGCGATTCCCAGTCGCCCTCAAACGGCAATTCAAACACCACGCTGATGACGCCGTAGTCGTAATACTTGAGCTGGGTCCGAAGTTGTTCACCGGTGCTGAGCGTGGTTGGCGGAGCCGACTCGACTACCGGCGGTTTCTCGAAGCGCACGTACTCTGGCGTGGCGTGTTTGAAGCTCGGCTCAACGCGGCGCGCCCCTAATATGGTGCGCAGCTCTTCCAGGTGTATCTCTTCGGCGACGTCGTGCAGCAACATCGCGATAACCGAGCCCCTCAGCATCGCAGCCCCTTCGTGCCAGTCGCGCTTTGCGCGTGACAGCGCGCCGTGTTACACAATTGTAGCTGGGGCCCGGCGGCCGCCGTTGCCTTCGCGCCGGCTATTACAACCCGGTTAAACGTGCGCCTTCAGCCGCTCCGCGTATTTCTTGCGGATCTTCTGCACCTTGGGCGCGACCACGAACATGCAATAGGGCTGATAAGGATTCTTCGTGAGATAGTCCTGGTGGTAGTCCTCGGCAACATAGAAGGTCGAGGCGGGCTCAACCCCCGTGACAATCGGGCTGGAGAAGACCTGATCGCGGGTCAACTCGGCGATCACCTGTTCTGCCGTCTGTTTCTGCTGCTCGTCAAGGTAGAAGATGACGGAACGGTACTGCTCGCCAACGTCGCTGCCTTGACGGTTCGGCGTGGTGGGGTCGTGGGCGGTGAAGAAAACCTCCAGCAAATCATGGAAGCCGAGCTTGGCGGGATCGAATGTGACCTCGGCAACCTCGACATGACCGGTGTTGCCGCGGCAAACCTGCTCGTAGGTGGGATTGGCCGTCCGGCCGCCCATGTAGCCGGAGCGCACCGACTCGACGCCTTCGATCTGATTCAAGGCGGCTTCGACGCACCAGAAACATCCACCGCCCAGCACTGCTTTTTCGTATGCCATAGACATAGGATGCGCGAAGGTCTAATTGTATTCAGGCAACGTTCCGAGGGCTTTCCCCCAACCGCATGCCGACCCGGTAAACGTTGCACATACTGATGGTATCGCTCGTACGTTGAGTGCAAGCCTCACTTTGCTCCGGCACCCCCAGCCGGATTAGGTCATAATTAACGCCAAGATGCAGCCTCGGTTTCCCTTCTCGCGTGGTCTTCGCCGCAACCTGACCGTTCCACTTGCGGCTAGGCGAAGTCTGTGGGCAGTCGCCCTGGCCCTGCTTTTGGTCTGCGGTCTGCAATGCACCTCCGAGGCCCAGATAGGACTCGGGAAGGCCCTGCTGGGCGGCAATGCGCCAAAGAAGGACACCAAGACGAGCGGGACGCCAAACCCTGAGCCGGCGGCGTCGCAACCGGCGGAAACGCCACCCCCGAGTGTCATTCCTTTGCCCGATCTGGCCCTGCGGTCGCAGCAGCTCAGCCAAAGTTTGCGTGACATTGCCGCGACGCTGCCTACCCCGGAACAGCTCAGCGATGTGAGTGACGCTGTGACAGAGCGGCAGGCGGTCATTGCCGATAAGCAGAAGGAAGTCGACGCGCTGCTGGCCGGAACCCCCACCACGGTCGAGTTGCGTGAGCAAGAGAACTATTGGCGGGAGCTTCTAACCCAGAACCTCGCTTGGCGCAAACAGTTGCTGGATTGGGCAAATGCAGCCCAATCGGCGGTCAATCAGCTCGATATCCAGGAGCCGCAATGGAAAGCGACGCTTGAGGCGAACAAGGACCTGCCTGCCCTCGGCCCTGCGGCGGGACTTATCAAGGACAACGTCAATACGATTCGCAAGATCCGCACCCAGACGAACAATGTGCTGCAGCAGGTCGTCAAGATGCAAATTGACAACAGCGCCGGAGAACAAGCAGCGACCGATACGCTGAACCGGCTCGTCCAGGCAAGGATTGCCTTCCAGGGGAAGTTGTTTCAGCGTGACAGCCTGCCTATCTGGCAACTCGCGCTCAGGCGGCAGATGGGCGAAGCTCCGCCTCTGTTTAAGTCCGCCTCGGGCCGGTGGATCGCCATTAAGACGTTTGCGGCGCAGAGCCGGGGAATTCTCATCTTTCTGGTAATCCTCCTGGTCATATCCCTTTGGGTTTCCTACCATCTCAGCCGCATCACTCGCCATACGGTACCGGTGGATGAAGAACAGGCGGCCGTGCTGCGCATTTTGCGGCATTGGATTTCTCTCGGACTTCTGCCTGCACTTGTACTGGGATACGTTCTGACTCCTTCGGCACCCCTGACCTTCTTGGGTGTTGCGGTGCTGGCCTCGTTCGTTCCGGTGCTGCGTCTCTTGCCGCCCCTGATCGAACCTCGCTTTCGGGTCATGCTGTACGTAATGGGGGCGGCATACGCCTTCAATGTCGCGGTCAACTGGCTCTCGCTCTCTCCGGTCTGGACCCGCGAGCTGCTGTTCCTTAGCAACGGCACCGTCTTTCTATTATTCGTGTGGCTATTGCGGCCTTCCCGGATGTCGTTTCCTGAAAAGGGGCGGCGGTACGTGGTGCTGGCGCTTCGAATTGCCGTAGCCATTCTCGGACTTGGCCTGCTCTCCAATGCGCTGGGATACGTTAAGCTGGCCCAGTTCCTCTCGATCGGCTGTATTTGCAGCACGTTTATCGCCGTGGGCGCAGTTGCCGGTGTTCGAGTTTTCACGCTGCTGTTGGCCGAAGGTGTCAATCATCCCCAGGCCGAGAGGTTGGCCATCATCCGCCTGCACCGGCAGGCCATCGTTCGCTGGGTGCCTCGTCTCATGCAATGGGGCGCATTTCTGCTGTGGCTGAGCTCAACGCTGGATTTGTTCAGCGTACGTGACGCGGTGAAGGGCGCAATCACAGGCTTCCTAAACTTCCCCATCGCCGGATCCGCCTCGGGCGTGACCTTAAGCGGGGTGTTCGGATTCTTTTTTACCCTGGTGGGTGGATACCTGTTAGCCAGCGGGGTGCGCTTCCTTTTGAGGGAGGAAGTGCTGGGCCGTTTCCACCTGGCTCGTGGCGTTCCCGAACTTATCGCCTCCACTGTCTATTACCTGCTGCTGCTGTTGATCTTCCTGGGAGCGGTGAACGCCGGCGGTGTGGAACTGAACAAGTTCACTGTTCTAACGGGAGCCTTGGGGGTCGGCGTGGGCTTCGGGCTGCAGAACATCGTCAACAATTTCGTTTCCGGACTGATCCTGCAATTCGAGCGGCCCATTCACCTCCAGGACGTGCTGGAAGTGGATGGGCAGACGGGCAAAGTGACGCGCATTGGCATCCGGTCCAGCACACTGACGACGTTTCAGGGCGCTGAGGTCATCATTCCCAACGCAAACCTGATCTCCGGCAAGGTCACCAACTGGACCCTGACTGAAGCCAAGCGGCGCGGTGAGCTTCCCGTCGGCGTCGCCTACGGCACCGATGCCGATGTTGTCATCAACTTGCTGCTCAAAGCTGCGAACGCCCATGAGACCGTTCTCACCAACCCGCCGCCGGCCGCGTATTTCGTCGGCTTCGGCGACAGCTCGCTCAACTACGAACTGCAGTTCTGGGTGATGCAGGACAGCAACTGGATCAAAGTGCGAAGCGAGATTGCCCTGGTGGTGATGAAGTCCTTTGAAGAAGCCGGAATCGAAATTCCCTTCCCACAGCGCGATCTGCACGTGCGCTCCATCGCCAGCTCCGCAGACACCCTCGATCCGCTGGGAGCGGAGGCCGCGGCCGGCGGCAATGGCCTGGAAGACGAGAATGAAGAGCGCGACCTCAGAACCAACCGCAGGTCCGTGGCGGATTGAGCCGCGGCGACGCAAACCCTGCTGATTTTTCTGCTTGGGCAACGTCCGGCCAGCGGCCCAGGTTTTTCCGCATCGCAACCGGTGGTTGTGCTCTCTAATGCCTTTAGTGTTTTTGCTCTACGCTCAGCAGAAGCGCGTAAGCCCGAAGCAGGCGTACGTCAGGCGTAGAATAACGAGCAGCAGCGCTGGCTCCGCCACGTGGGGTGGCGGCGCGACCCTGGAGGATTCCAGCCTTGAGCAACTACCCGCAATCCCTTGGCGAACTTCGTCGCAGCTCTCAGTTTTCGGAAGAGAAGGTCAAGACCCGGCGTGTCAAAGATGAGATGCGCGATAACCTGATCGCGAGGTTGCGGGACAGCGGGCCGATCTTTCCCGGGATCGTCGGTTATGACGACACGGTTGTGCCGCAACTGGTGAACGCGGTGCTTTCGCGCCATAACTTCATCCTGCTCGGACTTCGCGGGCAAGCCAAGAGCCGCATCCTGCGGGCGCTCACAACCTTGCTCGACCCTCAGATACCGTACCTGCTCGGCTGCGAAATCCACGACAATCCTTACGCTCCGTTGTGCCCGCGTTGCCGCAAGCTGCTCGCCGAAAATCCCGACGACGCACCCATCGGCTATCTCACTCCCGACCATCGCTACGTGGAGAAGCTGGCCACGCCCGACGTGACCATCGCTGACTTGATCGGCGATATCGATCCCATCAAGGCCGCCAAGGGAGGACATGAACTGGGAAGCGAGTTGACCGTGCACTACGGGTTGCTGCCTCGCGCCAACCGCGGCATATTCGCGGTGAACGAGCTGCCGGACCTAGCGGGGAAGATCCAGGTCGGGTTGTTCAATATCATGCAGGAAGGCGACGTGCAGATTAAGGGTTACCCGGTGCGGCTGCCGCTGGACATTGCGCTGGTATTTAGCGCCAATCCCGAGGACTATACCGCCCGCGGCAAGATCGTCACGCCGCTCAAAGACCGCATTGGATCGGAGATTCGCACCCACTACCCGGCAACGGTGCAGGAGGGATTGGCGATCACGGCTCAGGAAGCCTGGATCGAGCGTAATGGGCACCAGTTGCAGATTCCCGAGTTTGTGAGCGAAGTGATCGAACAGGTCGCCTTCGTCGCGCGCGAAGACAAGCGCATCGATAAGCGATCCGGTGTGAGCCAGCGGTTGCCCATCAGCGCGATGGAGAATGTCATCTCCAATGCGGAACGCCGGGCCATCCGTTCCGGCGAGAAGCTGGTGGTGCCGCGTATCGGCGACATCTACGCCGCACTCCCGTCCATTACCGGCAAGCTCGAACTGGAATACGAGGGAGAGCTGAAGGGCGCCGACACGGTAGCGCGAGAAATCATTCGCGTCGCCATTGCCCGCACCTACGACCGCTACTTCCATGGCAACAGCAACATGAACCAGGTGGTGCAGTGGTTCGACCTGGGCGGCGAAATCCAGATGCGCGATTCGGCGAGCGCGCAGGACATGCTGCATAAGCTGCGCGGCATTCAGGGACTGCTCGACAAGCTGAGCGCGCTGGGCCTCAGCGGAAAAGAGCCATCGGAACTGCTGGTGTCGGCCGCGGAGTTCATCCTGGAGGGTCTGCACGCTCACAAGAAGATTGGCCGCAGCGAGGAGCGCATGTTCACCGCGGGCGAGAAGCAGCCGCGCCGGAGAAACAGAGCTTCCGCGAGGAGGACGACGAGCGGGACTTTCGCAGGCAGAGAAGGCCGTTCAATTAGTGAATAGTAATTAGTAGGTAGTGAATAGTCGTCAGACGAGTTCACTACCGATGGCAGACTATCCACTGCCCACTGCAACTGCTTTATGAAATTCATCAAGTACAAAAAATACGTTCCCGAGCCCGCGTCGGAGATGAGCCTGGAGGACCTGCTCAGCGCGCTCTCCGACTACCTGCTGCAGAGCGGCTTCCAGCAGCAGTACATGGACTACTACGACCTGAACGACGGGCAGCAGTCGCTGGAAGACCTGAAGCAGGCCATCGCCGAGGCGCTGCTGAACAGCGATCTGCTCGACGAGCAGATGCGCGAGCAGGTCGAAAACATGAGCTGCCGAGCAGATGGAGCAACTCATCGAGCAGCTGATCGAGCGCATGCAGCAGGAAGAGTACATCAGCATCGACCAGCCGCACGATCCGGCGCGGCAATCGAGCGTGGGCGGGCAGGTGGGCGACTCGCAGGCGCAGGCGAAATTCGAGATCACCGACAAGGGGCTGGACTTCCTCGGCTTCAAGGCGTTGCGTGACCTGCTGGGATCGTTGGGCAAGTCGAACTTCGGCCGTCACGACACCCGCGATATGGCCACGGGCATCGAGGCCAGCGGCGCGTCCAAGACCTACGAATTCGGCGACACGCTGAACCTCGACATCACGGCCACGCTGTCCAGCGCCATCCAGCGCGAAGGCCTGCACCTGCCGCTGAACATCGAGTACAGCGACCTGCAGGTGCATCAGTGCGAATACCAATCGTCGTGCGCGACCGTGCTCATGCTCGACTGCTCGCACTCGATGATCCTGTACGGCGAGGACCGCTTCACCCCGGCGAAGAAAGTCGCGATGGCGTTGTCGCACCTGATCCGCACGCAATACCCAGGCGACTCGCTTTCGCTGGTGCTGTTTCATGATTCCGCGGAAGAGCTGCCGCTGTCGCAATTGGCGCGCGTCAAGGTGGGCCCGTATTACACCAACACGCGCGAGGGCCTGCGCCTGGCGCAGCGCATCCTGCAACGCCAGCGCAAAGACATGAAGCAGATCGTCATGATCACCGACGGCAAGCCGTCGGCGCTCACCCTGGAAGACGGCCGCATCTACAAGAACGCGTTTGGACTCGATCCGCTGGTGGTGAGCGAGACGCTGAAGGAAGTCTCCAAGTGCAAGCGCGCGGGCGTGCTCATCAACACCTTTATGTTGGCCTCCGACCACGGCTTGATACAGTTCGTGCAGAAAGTGACGGAGATGTGCCGCGGCAAGGCGTACTTCACGACGCCTTACACCCTGGGACAATACCTGCTGATGGACTACATGTCGCGCAAGACCAAGACGGTGCACTGA
>CAWCTB010000036.1:0-42374 GCA_963798275.1 uncultured Acidobacteriaceae bacterium | reverse complement strand
CATCTACGCCGACCGGGTAATCGTAGTCACCGATAACCTCGTTCCATTTCCCTGCGTGCCCTGGCAGATTCCAGGGGAATAATGTCGACTACGTGGTCCAGGTTGACTCCATCGGCGATCCCACCAAGATCGTCAGCGGCACCACGCAGGATCACCCGCAGTCCCGACCGGCTGCGCATTGCACAGCTGGTAGCCCGCTTCCTGCGCGACACAGGGATCATGCGCGATGGCTTTTCGTTTCAGGCTGGAGCCGGCGGCATTGCTCTGGCGTTCGTCGATCTCTTGCCCGCATGATGAGCGACAGCGGAATCAAAGCCAGCTTCGTTCGCGGCGGCTCGACCAAATACCTGGTCGATCTGCTCAGGGAAGGTCTGATCGGATACATCCTTGACGGGCAGACGTTCGATCTCGACGCGGTGCAGTCCATCGCCAGCGATCCGCGACACTTAGCGACTTCGCCCTTCACTTCCTACAACTACCACGGCAAGGGCAACTTCGCCTCGATGGTGGATGCCGCCGTTCTGGGCGCAACCGAAGTCGACGTCAACTTCAACGCCAACGTGGTCACCCACTCCGACGGCCGCCTGCTGCACGGCATTGGCGGCTGGCAGAATTGCCTCTTCGCGGGATGCTCCATCCTTGCGTTACCGTCGTTCCGCGACCGCATCCCCGTGATTGTTGACGAAGTCACTACGATTACCGGCCCCGGCGAGATGATTGACGTCATCATCACCGAGCGCGGCATTGCTATTAATCCCAAGCGGCAGGACTTGCTCGATTCAGTAAGAGGTAAGAACCTGCCCATTCGCTCGATTCATGAAATCCAGGCGGAAGTGGAACGCATTTGCGGCGGAAAGCCAGCCAAGCCTCGGCTCAGCAGCAATCCCGTCGCAGTTGTGAAGTGGGTGGATGGCACCGTGCTCGACACCGTATGGCAGGTACTCGACGACAATCCCTATGCCGCGAAAGTAGCGGGCGGGGAGTAGCCATTCGGCAGATTCAGACAGAGCGCGAGTGCGTGCAACGGCGCGCACATTTCTTGTTCCCGCGAACGACCGCCGCAGCTAGCGAGGGCCAGTTGCCGGAACCAGCCTGGGGACGAATCCTTCCACCGATTTGGCGCGCGGCCTGGCCCTGACACAAGTCGTTTCGCGAACCAGCTTCGGCGCGTGATCATCGTCGCGCTCGAAGATGAACGCGCGAATCTTGTAGCAGATATTGTCCGCGTCGTTCTCAGGCACACCGGACGTTACATCCAGAAGCATTTCAGGATCAATAATCGCCGCCTGGCTGTCCGGGCTCACCCCCGGCTTGCCGTTGGGTGCGGAGGCCAACTCAACCTCGCCGGTCTGTGGCGGTGCCTGCAGCAAAGCTTGATCCGCAGGTGCCAACATCAGAAGCGACAAGACTACAAGTGCACCCATAACAACCTTCCTTAACGGCGAATGTTAGCACCCTTGCGGGCGAGGCGAGCGCAAAATGGGATAGACAGCAGTCTGAACGAATTCTTGCGGCCGAACAGGATGCCACGAAAGATGCAGTGGAAGTACGTCGATCAGGGGATAGGGCAATACGCACGGCGATGGGAATATTTCGCTAACGCAACGCTGGTCCTTCCGGCAAATAACAAGGAGCCGGATTGCAGGCAGACTTTTCCTCCGAGGCTCTCCTGCATCAGGGCTTTCACGCGTTGGTTACAGCCGGCCCAGCGGCGCACGCTCCCGCTGGGCCTTGGTGTTTCTTTGGGTCGCGCCGTGACCGCTATCCGTGATTGCACGAGGCAACCGGCAAACGCCTGTGTTCTAATGCTCTGAGGCAATCATCGACGTTGGGCAGGGTGCTGGAGGACACTGTGGACGAGCGTGAGTTCTACGACGAGAAGCAGGAAATGAAAAAAGCAACCTTGAACTGTCCCCACTGTCATCAGGCCGCGGAATACGACCTGGGCTGGTTTGTTCGCACCAAGAAGCGGCAGCTCCCGCCGCGGGCCGATGAGCGCGATCGTGCCAAGTTCGCCAAAGCGCGCTCCTACATGGTTCGTCGCGATGACCTGGTGGCGTGCAAGAATCCGCGATGCCGCAAGCGATTTGAAGTCTCCGGCGTTCAGTCCGTGGCCTTCATCGAGTAACTAAAGAAACCACCCGGCATTGCGGCGGGTTTTCCCACCCTGGAACTCGCCTATAATTAGGCGTCCCCCAATGCACTCTAACGCCACAAGCCGCGGGCCGCAGCGACCGCCCCAGGATCCCTTCACCCCAAAAGTTGAGCCCATCATGACCCGCATGGAGGCCTTCTGGCTGCGGGTAACCGAGGGCATGAAGATCGAGCAACTGTGGAAGCAGTTCGAGGCCGACGCGCGCGCCAGTTACCGGCTTTATTCCAAGGAGGTGGACTCCACCTGGGACCGCAGGGTTCCCCGTTGGAAGCATTTCCTGAATCTGGTGGTGCAGTTCTTGTGGGCGGTGATGGAGAAGCTTACCCCGGCGCGGCGCTTGCTGCTTCTGATCGCGCTGGTGTTCGTCATCGTTCCCGGCGGCGAGTGGACCTTTCACTCCGCTTCCGGAGACATCAAAACTTACGCCCTGGATTTTCACTTCTATGGCGGCCTGCTCATGTTCGCCTTGCTGATCCTGGAGGTCGGCGATCGCGTGGTGATGAAGCGCGACCTGCAGATTGCCAAGGAGATACAAACCTGGCTCTTACCATCGAGCCCGCCGTACATTCCCGGGCTTGAGGTCGCCTTCGCAACTCGTCCCGCCAACACGGTCGCCGGCGACTACTACGATGTGTTCGCCCGCGTGAACGGCGACTCAACCGCGCCCCGCTTTCTGATCGCGGTAGCGGATGTTGCTGGCAAGAGCATTCCGGCGGCCCTGCTGATGGCCACTATCCAGGCAAGCTTGAAGAGCCTGGCGCCAACCCCGCTGACGCTCGCGGAGCTGGTCGCGAAGATCAATCAGTATGCCTGCAGCAACAGCCAGAACGGGCGCCGGTTCACGACAGCCTTCCTCGCGGAATACGATCCGGATCGCCGCACCCTGACCTACGTTAACGCTGGCCACAACGCGCCTATTCTTCGTCGCAAGTCGGGCGCGATCGAGCGGCTGGAAACCGGCGGCATACCGCTCGGCATTCTCGAGGCCACACCCTACCTCTCCGCTTCCGTGACCTTGGCTCCGGACGACTGGCTCGCGATTTTCACCGATGGGGTCATCGAGGCGGAGAATGACCAGCAGGAGGAATTCGGCGAAGATCGCTTCCTCTACGGCTTGCACGCCGGCGCAAACCTGACCCCGGCTACCCTGCTGCAATCGCTATTGGCCAGCATTGACGCCTTTGTCGGCAACGCTCCCCAGCACGACGACGTGACCTTCGTATTGCTGAAGTCGGTGTAGCCTTGGCTATTCCACCGCTTTTTTCAGCAAGCCACTCACTCCTGCGATTGCCGGCAGCAACTCGGCGGGCAGATTGTGGCGCGCCTGCAGATACGCAGGGTCGTTGTACGTAAACCAAACCTTCCCCTCAGCATCTTCCCACACCAGCGCCTTCAGGGGCAGGTCAATGGCAACCGTCAGCGATGCCTGCATCAGCGGCGTTCCACCCTTGGGATTGCCGAAGATCACGAGCTTGGTTGGTCGCATCTGCAACCCTGCTTTGGCGGCTTCTCCGCTATGGTCGACGACCGTGAAGATTTTGATTCCCTTTTCCGTCAGGAGCGACTCCAACCGCTGCAACGTATCCTCGACCGAGTGGCTGCTTCGAAGGTGAATCAGACCCTGCTGGTTGTTCTCTGTCATGCTTGCCTCTTTGGGATGCTATACCCCTTGTCTGAATATATGTTTTAAGCGCAAGCTACGGATAGGCGATCCCCCAAAGCGGCAGTAATTTTGAAACATGCAAACTGAACTGCAATGGCAAAAAGTTATGTCCCGCGACGCCCGGCAGGATGGCCGGTTCGTTTTTGCGGTTCGGACCACTGGCGTGTATTGCCGGCCATCGTGTCCGAGCCGCCGCCCGCGGCGCGACTCGGTGGAGTTCTTCGCCACGCCGCAAGAGGCCGAACGCGCCGGCTATCGCGCCTGCCTCCGCTGTAAACCCACGCAAGTATCCGAGCAGGCACAGTACGTGCTGAAGGCCCGCCAACTGCTGGATAACGCTGAAGGAGTGCTGACCCTCTCGCAACTGAGCAAGCGGATCGGTCTCAGTCCATTTCATCTGCAACGCTTGTTCAAACGGGCGACAGGGCTCAGCCCGCGCGAGTACCAGTCCGCTCTCCGAACCCAACAGGTGAAGCAGCAGCTGCGGCAAGGAAGTGATGTAACAACGGCGTTGTACGAAGCGGGATTCAGCTCTCCCAGCCGCCTCTATGAGAGTTCTGCCCGCCAGCTTGGGATGACGCCCGGCGCTTACCGTGCCGGTGGAGCAAAGACCGCGATCGCCTTCGCCATCGCTTCATCGCCCCTCGGGCACCTGCTCGTGGCGGCAACGCCGCGGGGCGTGTGCGCTATTCGCTTCGGCGAGAGCGCCCAAGAACTGGAGCGCGAGCTCCGCCAGGAGTTCCATGCTGCTGAGCTAAGCCGCAACGATTCGGGTTTGCGTGGCTACGTCGACATGATCGTAGCCGCCATTCGTGGCGACAAGACTTCGCTGGATTTGCCTCTGGAAATCCGCGCTACCGCCTTCCAGCGCCGGGTATGGGACGTCTTGCGCCAGATACCCCGAGGCGAGACTCGCTCCTATGCTGACATCGCCCGCGAAATCGGCGCACCTGCAGCGGTTCGTGCCGTGGCTCGTGCCTGCGCCTCGAACCCGGTAGCCGTCGCCGTGCCGTGCCATCGCGTAATTCGCAGCGATGGCGGCTTGGCGGGATATCGCTGGGGGATGAAACGCAAGCAGAAGCTGCTGGCTTCCGAACTGTCATCGTCCGGTGACGGCACGGGTGGTGCGGCGCCCTAGCAGGCCGCGGAAAAATTCGACCTTCTGGTAGAGCTGGCCTTCAGGCCAGCGTCCATCCGGCAACGTACGCTGACATCAAGGGTATTCTTTGCCGGCTGGCACAGCGACCGCGGAACGTTACGTGGTGATCTCGGCTTAGAAGTTCGTATGGCAGCTCACGCACAAAGCTTCCTGACTTTTCACATTGGCAGGCAGCAGATTGGGCAGCTTGGAATGATGTGGCTGGTGGCACGAGAGGCACGTCACCTCTCCTTTGCCGAGCGCCCTATTGTCGCCGCTGACAGGATGGCCCGCAATCGGGTGATTCGCCGTGTGCGATTGGTTCAGGTCGATGTACCGCCAGCCATTCATCTGCTGAAAGGTCAGGCTCCGGCCCCAGGGCACCGTGACGGTTTTCTTCGCATCGTCCACTTTCGGCAGCCCGCGAACGTGGCAGCCCATGCACAGTTCCTGATGGCTGACCAGGGTATGCGCGGGAAAGGCACTGGCATGGGGCGAATGGCAGACGGTGCATGCGCCTTCAGCGTAAGGGAGATGCTGTACTGGATCGTCAGACTTGTCGTGGCAGTTGAAGCAGAGCTGGTTCGCCGGCGCCATCAGGCTTACCGAGGTCGTGCCCTGCTCGTTGGCGATGACATGGCAGGCAGTGCAGCCCATCTCCATCGCGGTGTGTACGAACTTGCCCTGCGTCTTATCGGCATGGCACTCGACGCATTTCGCAGGATCGAAGTTCTTGTCGAGCGGTACGGGATGCTCGGCTGCGGCCGCGCCCGCCGACAGCGCCCATAGGCACAGCAAGGAAACTCTCCAGCACTGCGGGAACCTGTGCACGCGGCGACCTCAGCCAACGATTGTGGCGCGGACCATGCCACAACAGAATACCCCGCCACCTTAGCTGAGACAGCAGGAGCTTTGCTGTGACGCCAGTACCGGCTGCCTGTGCGCTCCGGTCGAGCGCGAAAAGCAAAGGGTGGCTGGGCACTGCGGCTACAGAATGTAGCGTGACAGGTCCTGGTCCTTGACGATGTCGCTCAGCGTGTTCCTTACGTAATCCGCATCGACGGTGACGTCCTTCTCCTTGAGATCGGGCGCCTCGAAGCTGATCTTGTCGAGCACCCGCTCCATGATGGTGTGCAGGCGCCGCGCGCCGATGTTCTCGGTGCCCTCGTTGACGCGAAACGCGAAGTTCGCCATTTCCTGCAGCGCCTCTTCGGTAAACTCCAGCTTCACGCCTTCCGTCTCCAGCAGCGCGATGTACTGCTTGGTCAGCGAAGACTTGGGCTCGGTGAGGATCTTGATGAAGTCCTCCACCGTGAGCGACTGCAACTCAACGCGAATCGGGAAACGTCCCTGCAGTTCCGGAATCAGGTCGCTCGGCTTGGAGACGTGGAACGCCCCCGCCGCAATAAACAGCACGTGGTCAGTGCGCACCATGCCGTAGCGAGTGTTGACGGTTGTCCCTTCCACGATGGGAAGGATGTCGCGCTGCACGCCCTCCCGCGACACATCGGGGCCATGGCCGCCCTCGCGACCGGCGATTTTGTCGATCTCGTCGAGAAAGATGATGCCGGAATTCTCCACCCGTTCGACCGCGATGCGCTGCACCTGGTCCATATCGACCAGGCGGTGTTCCTCTTCCTGGATGAGGTATTCGAACGCCTCGCTGACCTTCATCTTCCGCTTCTTCGTGCGCTGCCCGAAGATGTTGGGCAACATGTCTTTCATGTTGACGTCCATCTCCTCCACGCCCTGGTTGGTGATGATTTCGAAGGCGGGCATGGATTTCTCGCGCACGTCGAGTTCGACCATGCGCTCGTCGAGCTTGCCCTCACGCAGTTGCTGGCGAAGTTTTTCGCGAGTGCGCGACCCGGGCTCTCCGGCAAGCAAGGGTTCGTTGCCAATGTTGAAACCGATCTGCCCGTCCGCAGCGGGTTGGCGCGGCGGCACCTGGCTGGGCATCGAGGGCAACAGCAAATCGAGCAGGCGTTCCTCGGCGTTGAGTTCTGCCTTATCCGCGACGTCTTCCAGCTTTTCTTCGCGCACCATGTCGATGGCGATCTCAATCAGGTCACGGACCATGGACTCTACATCCCGCCCCACGTAGCCAACCTCGGTGAACTTGGAGGCCTCGACTTTGAGGAACGGCGAGTTGGCGAGCTTCGCCAGCCGGCGCGCAATCTCGGTCTTGCCCACTCCGGTGGGCCCCATCATGATGATGTTCTTGGGGATAACTTCTTCGGCCAGTTCGGGCGTCAGCTTCTGGCGGCGCATGCGGTTGCGCAGCGCGATGGCGACGGCGCGCTTGGCTTCGTGTTGTCCGACTACGTACTTGTCGAGCTCGCGCACAATTTCGCGCGGCGTGAGTTCATCCAGCGCGACGTGTTCTTCGTCGGCAGTTGCGGGTAGATAAATGGCCAATGCGATACCTCAATGCGGAAAAGACAGTTTCAAGTTTCGAGTTTCAAGTTTCAAGCTGAATGGCGAAGCCAAACCTCCAGGCGCGATCCACCACCTCTTAAACAAACTCCTCCGGCTCCGTCGATTCGCTCCTTTGAAACTTGAAACTCTCAACTTGCAACTCTCGAAACTTGAAACCGGAAACTCGAAACTGCTCTTAAAGCTCTTCGATGGTAATCCAGTCGTTGGTATAGATGCAGATCTTGCCCGCAATCTTCATTGCTTCTTCAGCGATCCTGCGGGCGGGAAGGTCGGTATGTTCCATCAGGGCAGTGGCGGCGGCGGTGGCGTACGGGCCTCCGCTGCCGATGGCGGCAATGCCGGAATCGGGCTCGATCACGTCGCCCTGTCCGCTGATCAGGAACGTCTGGCCCTGATCAGCCACCAGCAGCAGCGCCTCCAACTGGCGCAGCATCTTGTCGGTCCGCCAGTCTTTGCCCAGCTCAACCGCGGCGCGGCCGATGTTGCCGTGATACTGCTCCAGCTTCGACTCGAACCGGGAGAACAGCGAAAATGCGTCGGCGGTCGACCCGGCAAACCCGGCCAGGATCTTGTCCTGGTACAGGCGGCGAATCTTGCGGGCGGTGTGCTTAATTACCCCTTCTCCGAGGGTGACCTGGCCGTCCCCGGCCATGACAACCTTGCCATCTCGCCGAACGCAAAGAACAGTAGTAGAGCGGATCAAACGCTGACGTGGCATGTATAAGCCTGATTATAGCAGGGGATAAGGCCAGGTGCCCAAAGTTGAGTGTAAGTGACTCAACTTTGCGCCCCTGAGCTTGCGTGCGCGGCGCTGCCCTTCCCTCTCCCCCGCCAGCCCCCGCCCGTCCGCCTGCAAATGCTAGTGTTTGCTGCCTGCCGAAGGAGCGTTGGCCTCCAACCGCGCCACTAGATTGTCGATCTTGGCCTCAAGAATGTGCCGGATCGAGAGAATGCCCAGCACTCTGCCCTGCTCGTCGACCACCGGCATGTGGCGGTAATGCCGCTCCAGCATCACCCGCAAGGCCTCCGCCGGAGTGGTTTCCTGCGTTGCCATCTCCACCATGGGGCTCATGAGTTCACGCACCGGAGTGGTCTTCGGGTCACGCCCGCTTAAGGCAAACTTCTCCAGCACATCACGCTCGGTAAACATCCCGGCGACGATGCCTTCATCGTCGATGACGGCCACCGCTCCGACATTGTTTTCGATCATCAGGTTGACCGCATCCGCCACCGTAGCGAGGATGGGAACGGTGGAGGTGTGCCTTCCGCATAATTTGAGTAGGTTCATAAAGCCCGCTTTCCAGACGTAGACGAGGAAATGAAGGTGCGACTTTATGTTCCCGCCGGGGCTGGCGTCAAGTCCGAATGGCCGGCTTTTGGACGGAAGTGGTAGGGGTTTCAAGCCAGGTATGACCTGCGCGCCGCCCGAAGACCGTCCCAAAACTCCCTCCCCTACCCTGATTTTCTGGCCATTGACAATCCTCCTGTGGCACAATCCGTCTCCGCCCGGTCAACGTACCTACGGCAATGCAAGTCGCAAACCTTTGCCGCGCTCGTTTCACAGCCCAAGGCGGGCGCGGCAGGGTAGGGTTCTTCTCCCAACGGAGGTCCGGATGGCACAGCCACGCGATGTATTTCTGACCGGTGGAACGGGATTCATCGGTAGCAGCCTGGCAGCAGAGTTGTTGCGCCGCGGGCACCGCGTCCGCGCCCTGGCAAGGCCGGGATCGGAAGCCCGCCTACCGGTCGGATGCGAAGCCATTCCCGGTGATGCTCTGCGCGCTGAGACCTATGCCTCGCGGGTTTCGCCCTCGGAAACATTCGTGCACCTGGTGGGCGTAGCTCATCCCAGTCCAAGCAAGGCGGCCGAATTCCGTGCCATCGATCTCCGCTCCATCACCGAAGCGGTCGGCGTCGCGAAGCAGGCAGGCGTGCGGCATTTCGTGTATCTCAGCGTCGCCCGGCCCGCTCCCATCATGCGCGAGTACCAGGCGGTACGGGCCCAGGGCGAACAGTTGATTCAAGACGCGGGTATGGCGGCGACCTTCGTGCGCCCTTGGTATGTGCTGGGTCCGGGGCGGCGTTGGCCGCTGGTTCTGCTCCCCATGTACGCTTTCGCGCGGTTGATTCCGGCGACGCGTGACGGCGCCGAGCGGCTGGCGCTAGTGACTCGTGAGCAAATGGTGAAGACCTTGGCTTGGGCGGTCGAGAATCCCGCCGAGGCCGTGCGCGTTCTCGAGCCTCCGGACATCAAACTGGGCCGCAGCTCCCAGAATGTGCCGCAGCGGGCGCCGATGCGCGCGTGAGTGGTTCCAGCGTCCGGATCGGCCCGTTTACCTGCGATCCTTCTCAGTTGCATGTTGAAGGGGACGGCCTTCAGGCCGTCCGCAAAATACCTTAGAACTGGTCGGGCTCCGGATTGTCCTTGTCCCACCCGTTCATCAGCTTCTGCATGTCGAACTTGTGCTGCTCCATCTGCCGCTTCAGTTCGTCCATTTGCTTCTGTAATTGCGGCTGGAGCTCTTTCATCGAGTCTTCGATCTCGTGACGCATCTTCTCCACGTCTTCCTGTTTCAGCGTCATCGTCCTGGCCATTTCCGTCGCCTGCCGGGCTATCTCAGGTCGCATCGCTTCCATCTGCATCTGGAGTTCCCTGGCCTGCCGCTCTATTTGCGGCTGCATCTTCTTCATCTGTTTCTGGATTTCTTTCGACTGCTTCTGGAGTTGCGGCTCCATCTGCTTCATCGATTTCTCGAGGTCGCGCTGCATCTGCTCCAGCTCATCCTGGTTCAACATCTGCGCTTGCTGGACTTCCTGCATCTGCTGCTCCAGTTCAGGCCGCAACTGCTCCATCTCCAGCCTGAAGGCGTCCATATCATTCTGAAAGTCGTTCCAGTCTTCCGGCTTCATCTCCATGCCGGTCGGCCCGGGCAGGTTCATCTCCAGCGTCTGCTCGCGCCTATCGCGCATGACGCTCAGCGATACCTTGCCGCTGTGCGACTTCATGCTGCGGCGCCAGTCCGCGATGTCGTGCACCACTTCGCCGTTCACTTTCATGATGACGTCCCCTGCCTTCACCCCCGCAATCGCCGCCGGGCTGCCCTTCTGCACCGTGCGCACCAGGACGCCCTGGCCCTGGGCCACGCCGAAGAACTCCGCCAACTGCGGGCTGAGCGACTCCACCATCAAACCGTGGCGTGCCGCAGTCGGGGTAAACGTCTGGATCTCTACGTCAGGCATCGCTATGGGCGGAACGGGTGGAACCGGAGGTACTGGTCCCGCAAAAGCGTTGCCATAATGAACCGGAGGCAGTGCCATCCATTGCCGTCGGCTGCCTAGAACAACCTTGATGTCTTGCGATCGCCCACCGCGCCACACCGTCACCGTGGCCGGCTTGCCCCCCGGCATGTTCGAAATCAGCTCTACCAACTGTTCGGGGTCCTCGACCTTCTTGCCGTCGAGGGCAACGATAACGTCGTTCTCTTTCAACCCAGCCTTGCAGGCAGGACCATCCTGGTCCAGGCCCACTACCAGTGCGCCGTTGGCATCCGTCAACTTCAGTTCCGATACTTTCGCCGGCGTAAGGTCGCCCACATGCACCCCGAGATACGCTCCCGAGTGCGGATCTCCGGCCACTGCATTCGCCGCGGCCAACAGCGCGAAGCCGGCCAATGCCACCACTGCCATCGTATTTGTTCTTGCATGTATTCGCATGACTGATCTTCCTGTCTGACTCTACTGCCCCGCTGGAAATCGATGTGCCCGATCGTGGTGCGAACCCGCAGCAGCGGGCCGCCGCCGTTCAAATTGCCCTCCGCCCACATGGAATGCGGACCCACTCCGCTGCCTTCGCTGGTAATCCGCAGCTCCTTAAACGCCGAACGAATGCCGTACCCGGGCGCGAGATCCGACGAAGCGTGTACCGTGACTGCCAGGCTGCTAGGCAGCGTTACGGTAATGTCGCCGGCTGCGGTGCGTAACGACGATTCCGAGAAACTGTCTTTTCCCCCAATGAACTCGACCGTAATCGCTCCGGCCCCGGTATCGACTTGGGCGCCTCGCGACAGTTTGAATAGTTCCACATTGCCACCGCCCGTGCTTACCTGCACCCGTCCCTTGGCGCTGGCCAGTCTCACGCTGCCTCCGCTGGAATCGACGCGCACCGTGCCCAAAACGTCACCCAGATAAAGACTGCCGCCGCCGGTGCTGGCCTTCAGGTCGCCGCCGCACTTCTGCACTTCAATGTTGCCCGCTCCCGTGTCCACCATCAGTCCTTTGGCCGACCCTACGAAAACCTTTCCGCCGCCGTTATGGATCTTCATGAATCCCCCAACCTTGTCGACATGTACCGCGCCGCCGCCGTCGATGATCGAAACATCGGAGCCCAGATTCCCGGCACTGACGTCGCCGCCGGTGGTGGTAATCGTCACCGGCCCGCCGATATCATCCAGCTTCACCGCCCCCGCCCCGGTCTTGCCGATCAGCATTGCCCCAATGGAACGCACCGCCATCGCGCCTGCGCCCGTGTCCAGCCGCAGTTTCTGCAGGTCCCGCGGCACCTCCATCGTGATCTCCGCGGCAAACCGGTTCATGTTCCGGTGCAGCATTCGCCCTTCCAGCAACGCCGCCTCGCCAACGCTGCCAGTCGATACCTTCATCATCTGGAACTGTCGCAGCGCTTCTTCCTTGGTGCCCGCATACGACCGCTTGCGGATCACGTAGCTGAACCGCGTCGTGTTGCCCTGCACCTCGATCGAGCCCAGGTCGGTGTTCACCCGCAGCTCGCGTGCCGATGGCATCGTGCCGGTGGTCTCTTCCACCCACGCATTGCCGTCCTTGTAGACCCGCGTCTGTTGTGCGACCAGCGGAATGGCCGCGGCCACGCAAACCAGCGCCACCGCCAGGCGCCATCGATTGCTTCCGGTAAGCGCGTCCCTGCCTGCGGCCGTTCGGATCGCTGGTGTTGTTCCCCCGGTCGCAGATCGCACGTTTTCTGGTGCCCCTGACTCGAAACCCTGCTTCAACCGGCTATTCCTCCACCTTCTTGGAATCCCGGCAAGCGCATGTAAGCCTGTCGGGTGCGCAGGGAGGCAAAAAATATACGGGAGAACTTCGATCCTTGCTCAGTCATCATGGAGCCCGTTCGCCGCTCGTGCATCTTCAGTACATGTCCGGCATCGAGGCCAGGATGTGCTGCGACTCGTTGCGAATGTACTCGCTGGGATCTTCCTTCGCTAACTGCTGCAGCGCCATGCGCACGCTGCTGTCGGCCCGCACCGGCTCCAGCGACCGCAACGCGCCGCTGCGCACGCCCGGATTGCTGTCGTTCAGCAATGACTCCAGCACCGCGTTGCGCACCCGGATGTCCTGCTTCACGTACGGCGCCAGTCCGTCCAGCGCCTGCAACCGCACCCCGGGATTGCTGTCATACCGTAGCGAATAGGTCAGCGTCTCGCGCACCAGGGGATCGTCTGTCTTGCTCTTGAGCGCATCGATCGAATTCAGCCGTACCCCGGTGTTCTCCGGAGTCTTCGCCGCGTACCGCAGCAAGCTCTGAATCTTCGGATCGGTCACCGAACCTTGTGCCGACTCCGGCGTCAGCTTCTCATACTGCACTTTGACCTGGTCGCTGTTGGGATCGCGTTCGATGGAGGTGATGCCGCTAATAGAAGATTCGACTGGGGCGGTCTCGTTAGTGACTGGCCGTTGGAGTGTCGGGCCGCTCATCGATTTGTACATCGTGCCCAGCCCGCCGCCAAACCCTACCATGAAGATGACCGTCGCCAGCGCCGGTGAAAAGCGCACCTGCCGCAACCATGCCGCCGGATCGAAGGTGAAACGCTGATACCACGCCCGGGTCGGCTCGATATGCTCCAGCGATTCCTGCAGCCGCATGCGCGACGCCGCCAGGAAGCTCGGCGAAATCTCTTCCACCGGCAGCGCGTTCATCGCCGCCTGGAATTCTTTCTGCTCCGCTAGTTCAGTCGCACACGCCGGGCAGCGTGCCACGTGCTGTTCCAGCTCATGTCGCGCATCGTCAGCCAGTTCGCCATACAGATAGAGCGCGATATTCTCTTGTACCCACTCGCAATTCATACTCGCTAACCTCTTCACCGCCGGGGCTGTTTCTCCCCGCAACTCACGGCGCATTGCACTGTTCAGGACCGCATGTCTTTCAGTGCGGCGCGCAATTTCTGCGTGCCGCGGAACAGCGTATTCTTCGCTGTTTCTTCTGTCGTATTCAAAATCTCGCCAATCGTTCTCAGCTTCAATCCCTGGTAATGCTTCATCTCGAAGACCATGCGCTCGCGCGGCGTCAGCTTCTGCAGCGCCTTCGCAATGCGCCCGCCCAGTTCGCGGCGCATCAGGTCTTTTTCCGGACTCGCGCCCGAGCGCTGGTCGGCCACCTGGTCCAGCATGTCATATGCGTCACCCTCCGAATCCACCGCGACTCCGGAATCCTCCTTACGTACCTGCCGCTTGCGCAGCAGATCGAGGCATAGGTTGGTCACGATCCGGTAAATCCAGGTATAAAACGAGCACTCGAACCGGAAGTTGTTGATGTTCCGATAGGCCTTGAGGAAGGCTTCCTGGTAAATGTCCTGCGCGTCCTGCTCGGAACGCGTCAGGTGATAGGCGAGGCGAAGCACTGCGCCGTCGTATTGGCGCACCAACTCCTCGAACGCAGCATGGTTGCCGCGTTGGGCTTCCCGGATCAGCTCCGCGTCGTTCATTCGGCTCTGGGCTTGTTCCGCACTTCGTTTATACGAAACTGCGGAGGAACATGTTTCCTGCGCTTCCCGCGACCTCGCCGGAGCTCCAAAAGCCGGGGCAATCGTCAGGGGAATCGATACCGCATCAGCCGCCATGCCGGTCCCTATCCGTATGCATTTACAGGGTCAATTCTCTTGCCTGCAATTACATAGACGGGGCCCTGGCATAACCGTGAGCGGCTTTGTGACCAGTCGCTCCGCCCTTTCCCGAGACAGAGCGCACACAAAAACGCGGTCCCTTGCCGGAGACCGCGCCCATTCCGGACATCGCCTTGAGTTTACAACTGTTTCCGGACCTTGGCTGGACCTTACCGTGACCCGCCCTCCGCGAATTTCACTTGCCCATGTGTCTGGTACCTGCGCTATAGTTCCAGCCCAACGAGCCCGTCTCTGCAGAACCCTACTCGTCGGGTTTGCTGCAAATTGCGGGCATGGGGGAGGCTACTGCGATGTCCCGAACCAAAGTGTTCATCAGCTACAGTCACAAAGACGACGCCTGGTGCGAGCGGCTCGTCACCCAATTGGGCGTGTTGGAAAAGGAAGGTCTGGTGGATGTGTGGACCGATCGCAAGCTGGCCGCGGGCGCTGAATGGCGCACCGAGTTAGACGCGCAATTGCTGAGCGCCAAGATTGCCGTCCTGCTCGTCTCTGCAGCCTTTCTGACATCGGACTTCGTTCGCCAGAAAGAGGTCCCAGAAATCCTTGAACGGCATAAGCAAAATGGGATGCGCATCTATCCCCTGCTGATCGAACCCTGCCCCTGGAAGGTCGTGCCTTGGCTCGACGGAAGGCAACTCCGCCCTAGGGATGCGAAACCACTCGCAATCCAACCCAGCGGCGAAGCTGAAGTCGCTCTGGCCGAGGTGGCGCTGGAGATCGCCGACCTCACGCAGGCAGATTCGTAAGCGCGCTGCTGACCATCCGTTCAACCTCTACCCTCCGGCAATCACCGCTGCCGCGTTGGCCGCCGCATCCTGCAGGCGGCGCGCATAGACCCCGACCTGCCCGGCGCCATTGTAGAAGCGCGCGAACGAGCTGAAGTCGCCGTGCTGCAGATAGGTCAGCAGCGACCCTGGCCGGGGCGCCGGCTGGTGCGCGCAGAAATCGAAGAACCCCAGCACATGCGCATTTTCATTGGCCTGGAACGCGTTGAACATCGCGGTGGCGTTGCCATATCCCAGCATCCCGAAGGCCGAGCCCATGATCTGGCAGCCGCCCATGCTGATGCACCTCGCCGCGGCTTCCATCCCGCCCAGTTGCGTCGCCAACCCGAAGGCGGCGTACTCCGCCGACTGCGCACCAGTGTGAACCGGAGAGAAGGGGCCGCTCGTGGCAACCCTGAAGGCATGCCCTTCCCAGGTCTTCCCCGGAACTCCGTTGTGGCCGCCAAACTGGAAGTGCGCGTCAAACGTCGCCGACATTCGCCTGCGCCCCACTCTGCCCAGAAATGGTGCACCTCGAAGCGAATGATCGCCTGCCCCGGTGTCAGCCCCTTGCCTCCGCTCTCGACATAAAACACCCCCAGCGTGGGTGGCAGCGGCACGTTGATCAGGGTCGCCAACTTCTGCATCAGGCCACCCAGTCGGTTGTAGGTTCCGGCCACGGCCTTGCGCGCCGGACTCCAGCCGGGGTCGGGCGAAACTGGTGGTGCTGCCGCCAGCGCAGCTTGTTGCAGGTCAGCCATCTGGCTGAAAAATCGAGCCGGAGCCGATGCAGAACTCATAGGTTTACCCCCGAAATGTTTCCTAATTTTATATTCTGCTCCTAATCAGGGGCTTGAGCCATTTCGAGTCAACTAGTCTTGGCAAGCCATCTCTTGTCCGCGGGTCACACCATCGTTGGCAACATCTCTGCCAGCCGGTCATAGCCTGCAGCCACGCCCTGCTCCATGGGAGACTTCAGAGCGATATCTCGCGCCTCCTGTGATTCATAGCGCACCGTGAGCGTGAGGGTGGTTTTGCCGTCCTCTTCCACCAGGACGTTCGATACCACCGCTTCACCCGGGTACCAGGACTGGTCGAACTTCTCCGTGCTGACCATGCGCTCAGGTGGCACGAACTCGCGACACACGCCGCCCATCCCCATCTCGGTTCCATCCTCGCGACGCCACACAAAGCGATATGCGCCGCCCACCCGCAAATCCATCTCGCAGACCACCATCGTCCAGCCCGGCGGTCCCAGCAGCCACCGTTTGAGCAGTTCCGGCTTCGTCAACGCCTCGAACACCAGTTGGCGTGGCGCGTCGAAGACGCGCGTCATTGCGATCTCGCGATCGCTGGGCAGAGTTACTTTCAATGTCCCGGCATCCGTCATCGGTCATCCTCCTCTGGTTTCGTAAGTTGCTTTTCTTGCTTTGATCAGGCCTCACCGCGTGCCCGCAACTGCATGCAGCGGAGTTGGCCACCTGCCCAGGCCGACGGCATCGCCAGCACGATCAGCGCCAGAGGATACCATTTCGGCCCGAAGGCTGGTCCCGCGTTCCAGGTCACCACCGCACCCACAATGCTCACGACCAGGCCGATGAAGCCGCCCACCAGAGCGTGCAGCATGGGCCGATAGGGCGCCAGACGTGCCGTGATGTAGCTGGCCACGACGCCGTACACCGTGCGATAGATCGTCGCCAGCAGCAGGAGCGGGCTCGACATCGGCTGGCCCAGTGCGGGAAAGACGCCGGCTGCGTGCAGCGCCAGGTCGGTGCCCAGAGCGAGAGCGATGCCCACCACCATCCCCGCGAGCACCGCGCCGATGCTTCGGCCAATCTGCCGCGTATGCTGTGGTTCGTTCATGCCGGCCTCGCGCTTTCCCGCTCTCGCGCCGCCAGCGATGGCAGCAATTCCGCGAGCCGGTCGTAGGTTTCGGCCGCGCCGTCTTCCATGCCGGACTTGATTACCGCATCGCGGATCTCCTTGGACTCGTAGAGCGCCGTGGCCGTGAGCGTGGTCTTGCCCGCCTGTTCGGAAAGGACGGTGGTGATCTGGCAATCGCCTGGGTAATCGTCGAACGACTCGGTGTGGACGGTTCGCTCGGGCGGCACGATCTCGCGATAAACCCCGCTCATCCCTACCTCCCTGCCGCTGGGAGTGCGCAAAACAAAACGCCACGCACCGCCTACTCGGAAATCGACCTCGCAGACGACCAGCGAATGGCCACGGGGACCGAACCAGCGCTTGAGCAATTCGGGGTTGGTCATTGCCTCGAAGACGAGGTTGCGGGGAGCATCGAAGACGCGGGTGAATAGGATTTCCCGCTCCGTCGGCGTCGTTACCTGCAAGGTTCCAGTGTTTTTCATCTTCTTCTCCTTTTTTCTTTAATGTGCCCAGGCTTCTTTTCCTCCGTTTTCAGCTCTTCCAGCAGGGCATCGAGACGTTGGAAGCTTTGCTCCCAGAACTGGCGGTAGCCCTCGAGCCATTGGTTGGCTTCCGCCAGCGGCTTGGCCTCAAGCCGCCGTGGCCGTCGCTGTGCGTCCTGGCCGCGCGAAATCAAGCCGGCCCGCTCCAGCACTTTGAGGTGCTTGGAGATCGCCGGCTGGCTCATGGCGAATGGCTCGGCCAGCTCCGTCACCGACGCCTCCCCCGACGCCAGCCGCGCCAGGATCGCCCGCCGCGTGGGATCGGCAAGCGCCGCGAAGGTTGCGTCCAGGTGATCGGGAGCCATTGTCCCATAACCTTGAGGTTTCATAACCGATAAGTTATGTTAAGAACGGCCGGCTGTCAAGTCGGTTCACGCCGGAAATCGGTCAGTCTGGAAGATCGGTCGTGTTCTCTTTCCGAGCCGGCAATCCGAGGAGTTATCGGGGTGCCTCGAATCCCCGATGCCGCGACGCGGCCACTTTTACCCGCCAGCCTTATGTATCGAATTTCCCATCGTGGGGCGTCAGCTTCAAGCCGGATTCGGGTATGATGTGCCGCAATTGCCCGGGGCGCTTAAACATCTAGTTCAGCCTGATGTCTGGAGGATTTCCATGTTTCGTCACGTTCATTTGAGCCTCCTCCTTCTCCTCGCCTTATGTGGTTCCTCAGCCGATTTGTGCGGTCAGGACAGTAAAGCTTTGGCAGATCCGCCGAAGCCGCAGCCCGCCAAAGTCGAAAACGTAGTGACCGATTACTTTGGCGCTAAGGTTTCCGATCCGTACCGCTGGATGGAAGCGGGAACCACCGATCCGCAGTTTATGGAGTTCCTCAAGGCACAGAATGCACATGCGCGAGCGGTATTGGACTCACTCAAGGGACGCGCAGCGATGCTGGCACGTATTGAGCAACTGGATAATGCCGTTCCCACCGTGCGCTCGTGGCAGCGTGGCGGCGCCAGCCTCTTTTACCTGGAGACCCCACCCGGCGCTAAGACCGCATCCTTGTTAGTGCGTGACGCCGGGGGCAAATCACGCAAGCTGCTGGATCCGGTATCGCTTGAGGAGGGAGGGCAACACGCCGCCATCGACTATTTCGTGCCCTCGTGGGACGGTCGCTATGTGATCGCCGGCGTTTCGCTCGGGGGCTCGGAGAACAGCACGATCCACGTCATCGAAACCGCCACGGGCCGCATGTTGGCCGACGCCATCACCCGCACCCAGTATGCTGGACCGTCATGGCGCCTCGATTCGCACTCCTTCTATTACGCTCGTCTGCAGAAACTCCCTCCCGGCGCTCCCCCCGCCGCCGTTTATGAAAACGAGCGCGTTTACCTGCATGTTGTTGGCACGGATGCGGAGAAAGATGTCGAGGTATTCGGCCCCGGAGTTCCATCGTCGCCAAACATCCCCAAGGCCGGCTTCGTGGGCGCAAGCTTCACGCCAGGATCAAACTACGTTCTGGGGTATTATTCCGCGGGTACTACGGATCCTCCCAGCTTGTATATCGCACCCACGGACACCCAGGGAGCGAGCATGCCCTGGCGCAAGGTCGTTTCAGCGCAAGACAGGGTCGCGGCCGTGGCCGACAACCCGGCAACTCTACACGACTCGACTTTGTACCTGCTCGTGGAGAGGGATGCACCGAACCGGAAGCTCATCTCGATCGATCTGGATCGTCCGGATGTGGCCCATGCCACAGTTCTCGTTCCCGCCAGCGATGCCGTTTTGGTCGGCGTGTACGCCGCCAAGGATGGGCTCTATCTCGAATCGAAGCGCGGCGTCAACTTTGAACTGCAACGCTCCCCCTATGGATCGCAATTGAAATGGGAGAAAATTCCGCTGCCATATAACGGTACCATCTCAACGGTTGACGCCAATGTCCTTTTGCCGGGAGTCATCTTTCGCCTTGAATCATGGACCTCGTCAGACCAGGCGTTTGCCTACGATCCATCCTCCAATCAGGTGTCGAATACAGCGCTCATCCAGAAGTATCCGGCGGACTTCTCCGGGTTCGAGGCGCGCGAGGTCGAAGCAACCAGTGCTGATGGAACCAAAATTCCTCTCTCGATACTGTGCAAGAAAGGCTTAACCCTGGATGGCTCGCATCCTGCCCTTTACGAAGGCTATGGCGCTTACGGAATTTCCTTTGATCCGTACTTCGATCCCCGCACTCTGGCATGGATCGAGAGAGGGGGGGTGTTCGCCATCGTGCACTCCCGTGGAGGCGGAGAGTTCGGTGAATCCTGGCACAATGCCGGACGAAAGGAGACCAAGCAACACACCATCGACGACATGGTTTCGGCCGCACAGTACCTCATCCAACAACGCTATACGTCGCCCGGACATCTCGCGGTACGCGGCACCAGCGCCGGCGGCATCGCAGTCGGCGGCGCCATCGTGCAGCATCCGGAGCTGTTCGTTGCCGCTATCGACAATGTTGGCATGACTGACCTGCTGCGCTTCCAGAACACGCAAGGTGGCGCGGCTAATATTCCCGAGTTCGGCGACGTCACCGACGCTCAGGGATTCAAGTATCTCTACTCCGTCAGTCCTTATCACCATGTAGTTGACGGAACCCCGTACCCAGCCGTGCTGGCGATCACCGGCGCCAACGATCCGCGCGTGCCATCCTGGGTGGTGGCAAAGATGGCCGCACGTCTGCAAACCGCCAGCACCAGCGGACGCCCCATCCTCCTGCGGGTGGATTTCGACGAGGGACATGGACTTGGTTCAAGTCGCCCGCAACGCGAGCGTCTCTTAGCCGATCAATTCAGCTTTGTCCTCTGGCAGTCGGGCGATCCAGAATTTCAACCCGCCAAAGCAACCACCGAGCACTGACTCGGGTGCAAAATCGGCGTCGATCAGGATTGCTCCTGAATGACGGGCTCTTCTCGACGGTGCTCGCTTCCTCAAGCTGACCGCACCGGCGACTCGGTGTTCCCGGCGAAAAGAATCCGACCCGCCTGCGGGCGCAAACGGGCCGGACCTATGTAAGCGATTTGCGAGTGACGGGGGGCGCCGTTCCCCAAGAACGCACGCGATTTATGCGTAGTCACTCTGGTGGCGGCGCCTCCGCGAGTCCTTAGCCTTCGGCGCTGGCTTCTTCGGCTTCAGCGACCGGCGCTTCGGCAGCTTCCTTGCGGACGACCACCTTTACCTGCACCGTCACGTCGCGGTGCAGCTTCACCGGCACGTTAAACTCGCCCACCGTCTTCAGCGGTTCGCCGAGCTGGATCTTGCGGCGATCGATCTTAATGCCCTTGCCCTCGAGCTCGTGCGCAATGTCGGCCGAAGTAACCGAACCGAAGAGCTGGTCATGCTCGCCCGACTTGCGGGTAAACTCCAGCACGACTCCAGCAAACTGCTGCCCCAGCGTCTCGGCATCGCCCTTCTCGCGCGCCACCCGGCGCACGGCGGCGGCCTTCATCTGGTCGATGACGGCGCGGTTGGCGGGCGTCGCTTCGATCGCCAGCTTTTTTGGGATGAGGTAGTTGCGTCCATAGCCCTCGGCCACTTTGATCACGTCACCGCGCGTGCCGAGTTTGGCTACGTCTTCTTTCAGAATGACTTCCATATTTAGAAACTCCGTATCGATCTTGAAGGAAGCTGCCAGCTATCAGCCACCAGCTCCCAGCTCCGGCTCGAAACTCGAAGCCGGAAACTATCCACCAGCCACCATCCACTAACCACTGGCATCTACCGGTTCGAGAACGGCAGCAGCGCGATGTTGCGGGCCTGCTTAATGGCGTCGGCCAGGCGGCGCTGATGCGGGGTGCACACCCCAGTCAGGCGGCGCGGCACGATCTTGCCCGCTTCGGCCACGAACTGCCCCAGCAGCCGCACGTCCTTGTAATTGATGCTGTCGATCTTCTCGACGCAAAACTTGCAAACCTTCTTGCGGCGGAAGAATTTCCGTCCGCCTTCGCGCTGTCCTCCCGGCCCTGTGCCCGGACGCCCTGCGCCGCGCGGACCACGAGGTCCATCGGGACGCGATCCGCCTTCCGGCCGCGGACTACTTCCGCCCTCAGCCGCAGCGCCGCTTACCGGAGCCGCCGTATTCGTCGTTTCGTCTGCCATGATTCTCCTTCGGCCACGACTGGCCCAATCAATCTCTGTTGTCATCCTGAGCGGAGCAAGGTCGCCTGGGCGACCGAGCGCAGTCGAAGCACCCCTATGGCCGCAACGACCCCACCCCGGGTAAAAAACTACGTGGTGGCCGGAGCCTCCGTCGCAGCTTCGGCAACCGGAGTTGCCGGGGCCGCAACCGCTTCCGCCGCAGCCGCATTGGCAGCCGCCTCAGCCGCCGCCGCCGCGCGCGTGCCCCTGCCCCGAACCTTGCTGTCGCGTAGCGCCTTGACCTTGGCCAGCCGCTTCTGCTCTTCGTCAATGCGCACCGTAAGGAACTTGATCACCGGCTCATTCACGCGCAGCCGGCGCTCCACTTCCTTCACCATTGCGCCGTCGCCTTCCAGCACCAGCAGGACGTAAATCCCCTCCTGGAAATTGCGGACAGCATAGGCCAGGCGGCGCTTCCCCATGCGTTCCACGCTCTTCACCGTGCCGCCTGCGTTCTGCACCTGGGTCTCCAGATTGGAGACCAGCTTGTCCTGATCTTCTTCCGTCATGTCAGGCCGCACGATAAACATCAACTCATAAGTACGTTGCATTGTTTTTCTCCCGGGTGGTAGAGCGGACCTTCAGGTCCGCGTCCAGCCCCTGAACTTTTGGACTCGCCGGGTAGAGCCGACCTTCAGGTCCGCGTCCAGCCCTTCGAATCTTCCTTGGCGGCTTCAGCCCCCACGTGTTGCCGCGGCTGAAGCCGCGTCTTTTACGAAACCTACGCTTACGCCGGCCTGAAGACCGGCTGTGCCCTTACTCTTCTGCCGTGGCGCTCTCCGCTTTTCGGTTGAAGCGGTTCATCGCCGCCTGCACCCCGTCTTTCAGCATGACCCGCACCGCCTCGGCGGCCGCGTCCAGCACCTGATCGAGCACCGGATACTGCGCCTTCTTGAACTGCGACAGCACAAACCGCGCGCCATCGCTCACCGCATGATCGGGCCCGACGCCCAGCCGGATGCGCATGACTTCCTGCGTACCCAGCGCCCCGATCACCGAGGCAATTCCATTGTGGCCTGCCGAGCTGCCCCGGGGCCGGACCCGCAACGAACCGAACGGTAAATCCAGTTCGTCGTAAATCACGATCAGGTCCCGCTCCGGCTGCACTTCGTGCCGCTCCACCAGTTCGCGTACCGAAGTGCCGCTCAGGTTCATGTAGGTTTCCGGCTTGGCCAGCACCACCTCGTGCCCTTCCAGCACCGCCCGCGCGGTTTGCGCGTGGCAGTTACGGTTGTTGACCCGCACCCCGAGCTGTTCGGCAATGCGGTCCACCGCCAGGAAACCCATGTTATGCGGCGTGAACTGGTATTCGATGCCCGGATTGCCGAGCCCGACGATCAGCTTCACAACGCTTACTTCTTCTTCTCTGGCTTCTCGGCCTTCTCGGCCTTCTCGCCACCTGCGGCGGCTTCGCCTTCGGCCTCCTGCTTGCCCTTCTTGATGACCTCGGGCTCGGCAGTAACCGCCTCGGCTTCGGCGCCCTCGACAGGAGCCGCAGCGACCACTTCCTTCACCGCCGTGACGTGTGCGACGGCCTGGTTCTCGTCGGTAACGAACTTGATCTTGTCGCTATGCGGCAGGTCGGCAACCCGCAGCGTTTGCCCGAACACCATCTCGCTCACATCGGCGTCGATGTGTCCCGGAATGTCGGCGGGCAGGCACTCGATCTCCACCTCGCGCAGCATCTGCTCCAGGATTCCGCCCTGCAGCTTCACCCCCGGGGCTTCGCCCTTCAGCGTGATCGGCACGCTGACCTGCAGCACTTTGTCCATGGCGATGCGCTTCAGGTCGACGTGCAGCAGCATGCCCTTGATCGGCTCGTACTGCCAGTCGACGATCATCACCTTGGCTGACGAGCCGTCGAGGCTGAGATCGAAAATCGAGTTGTGCCCCTGCTCCGAGCGCAGGATGCGGGAAATCTGCTTGGGATCCAGCGCCACCGGCTTGGGATCCTGGCCGGCGCCATACATCACGCCCGGAATCAGGCCGCTCTTGCGCAGCCGGCGGGCGTCGTTCTTGCCCCCGGTCTGCCGCACCTTGGCTTCTACGTTGTTATCTGCGGTTGCTGTAGCCATAATCTCGTTCCTTTACAAAAACAGTCTGCTGACCGACGTCTCTTCATGAATCGATTGAATGGCGCGGCCAATCAGCCCGGCAATCGTTAACTGCTTGATCTTGGGCTCGGCCTTGCCTGCCGCGGTCAGCGGTATGGTGTTGGTCACAACACATTCGACCAACCCCGATTTGGAAATCCTCTCGATCGCCGGACCCGACAACACGGGATGCGTCGCGCAGGCATACACCTGCCGCGCTCCCGCTTCGAGCAGCGCCTGGCAGGTCTTCACCAGGGTGCCGGCGGTGTCGATAATGTCGTCCAGGATGAGACAACTGCGATCCGTCACGTCACCAATGACGTGCATCACTTCGGTCACATCCATTTCCACCCGGCGCTTGTCGACGATGGCCAGCGCCGAATCCATTTTCTTGGCGAAGAAGCGCGCTCGCTCCACACCGCCGGCATCCGGAGAAACCACCGTCAGGTCCGGAAGCTGCAACTCGCGAAAGTAACTCACCAGCACCGGCGACGCGAACAGGTGGTCCACCGGGATATTGAAAAATCCCTGGATCTGCGGCGCGTGCAAGTCCACCACCAGCGCGCGGTCCGCGCCCGCCGTCGTCAGCAGGTCCGCTACCAGCTTCGACGAAATCGGCACCCGCGGCTTGTCCTTGCGGTCCTGCCGGGCGTAGCCGAAATACGGAATCACCACCGTGATGCGGCGTGCCGAAGCCCGCTTCAGCGCATCGATTAGCAGCAGCAACTGCATCAGGTGCTCATCCACCGGATCGCAGGTCGGCTGCACCATGAAAACATCGCCGCCCCGCACGTTCTCCAGGATCTGCACATACGTCTCGCCGTCGGAAAACTTGGAGATGTGCGCCTGTCCCAGCGGCAGCCCGAGATAGTCGCAAATCTCTTGCGCCAGCGGATTGTTGGCGCTGCCGGAAAAAATCCTCCACTTATCGTCGTGCCGCGCCCGCACCGGCTTCTTCTCGCCCTTGGCTTCGGGAGCCGGCTGGTTCGACTTCTTGTCGGATGGCTGCGCGACCACAGAGGCGGTTTCGCCTGCTGCCGTCGCCGGAGGAGCGATACTGGTCTTCGCTGCTGCTTCCATCGTGTCAAATACCCCGCTTCACCTGGTTGAGTTATCTGCTGGGTCTTGAACTGCAGGAGCCGCCAGTTTTCAGCCGTCAGCCACTGCTTGTTTCTCGAAACCTATACACTTGAGCCGCCAGCTACCAGCCGTCAGCTCTCAGCCACTTCTTCCGACTTGAAACTCGAAACCTGAAACTCGAAACTATCCACTACTACTATCCACTAAACTCTGGCTGGGCGGCTAGGATTCGAACCTAGACAAAGTGCTCCAAAGGCACTTGACCTACCATTAGTCGACCGCCCAACAACAAGCTGTCAGCTATCGGCCGTCAGCTATCAGCTCATTCCTTCCGGCTCCGGAGCCTGTCGCATCGCCATCACGAGCGAAGTCCCGGGTCCGGTTTCGCTGCGAGCACTCCCTCTTCGCTTTCACTTGCCGATTGTCAGCCGAGGGTTCTTACTTGAAACTTGAAACTTGAAACTCGAAACCTAAAACTATCCACCCGCCACTATCCGCTGACAACTGCCTTCCAGTACTCTTCCCGCGTCAACGTCGTCGTTGCCACCGCCGCATGTCCCGCGGCGCTCATGCGCCCGGCGACGGACTCTGCTTCGGCGGCCGATGCGAACAATCCATACAGCGTCGAGCCAGATCCAGACAACGACGCGTATCGCGCGCCTGCGCGCTCTAACCGACGTTTGACCTCACGAAGTTCGGGATGCTCAGGGAAGACGACTCGTTCAAAGTCGTTTTCGATCCCGGTTCGGACGAGGTCGAGAAGCGGCGTCTCGGCCCGGTCCCCGCCACCTGCGGGAACACCGGATGCAGGCTGACCCTGCATGGGGAAACTCTTCTCCAGCCACGCGAACACAGCTTGACTGAATGGTGTAATTGTACCTGCCGCGCTGACATGGGTCAATTCAGCTTCTCGCCCGCCTTCGCGGCTCGTTTCCTGCGCGACCAGCGCGTCCCACTGCGCGAAAGCCTTCGGCGTCGAGACCCCGACCGGCGGCGTCACCACCACCAGGTGCATTGCCGGAAGGTCTTGCAGGGCATAAACTTCCTGCCCGTGATCGACCCCCAGCACCGTCCCGCCTATTAGAAACAGCGGCAGGTCGCTGCCCACTTCGGCGGCGATGCGAAGCTTTTCCTGCGGGGGAATCGCCGTGTGAAGCTCGTGCTCCAGCGCGATCAGCGTCGCCACTGCGTTGGACGAAGCCGCTCCCATGCCACCCTGCACCGGCAACCGTTTCTCGATCGTGATGACCACCCGGCCGCCCGCTTCGACCGACCGCATCACGCGCTCAGCCACCCTGCAGCAGGTATTGCTCCCGTCGGTCGGAACGCGCGGGTCCGCACAGCGAATCTCGATGCCCGCGCCGCTCTCCACCTCGACCCGCACGACGTCATGCAGCGCGATGGTCTGATAGATGGTGCGCAGCTCGTGAAAGCCGTCAGCGCGCGCTGCGCCGATCTTCAGCCCGAGATTGATCTTTGCGAAGGAGCGGATCTGCATGGAGCGCGGTCAGTGATTAGTGGCCGGTGGATAGTGTAAATGGGGAAGGGTGTCGGGCGTCAGGTGCGAGGCGTCAGCATCGGCTACCGTCGCCTTGAAAGGGCACGGCTTTCAGCTGTGCCGGTAGCGCCTCTGGCGAAGTCGGGCTTCACCGGCTGCGGAAATATCGGTCTTTGGGTAGAGCTGGCCTTTAGAGCCTGCCCTGAGCGGAGTCGAAGGGCCAGTGTCTAAGGAATCTCTGATTAAGCCCAATCTCTTGAAGGGGACGGCCTTCAGGCCGTCCGTAAAAGCCGCAAAATGAACGCGGCTTTATTGATTCCTGCATAAATAATGTCCTATACTGCTCTGGTGGTGGGGAGGTGACCTATCCGACCGCAAGGCAGTCCGGAAGAGTTGCAGCGCAAACGTGAGCGCGCCGTCGATTTGCTCAAGCAGGGCCTGACGCAAGCTGAAATCGCCCGCATCCTCGAGGTTGACCCGCGCAGCGTCCGCCGTTGGAAGCGTGCCCAGCGCAGCGCTGGCAAAGCTGCTCTCCGAGCCGTTCCAGCCAGCGGACGACCGCCGAAACTGACGCCGAAGCAGCGCCAACAACTGGAGAAGCAGTTGTTGCGAGGTGCGCAGGCGGCGGGATTCGGCACCGATTTGTGGACCTGTCCGCGGATCGCCGAGCACATCCAGCGCAGCTTCGGTGTGCGCTATCACGTGGATCACATTGGTCGACTGTTGCACGCCATGAACTGGAGCCCGCAGAAACCCGCACGCAAAGCCGTCGAGCGGGACGAAGACGGAATTCGGCAGTGGATCAAGCAGGTTTGGCCCGCGGTTAAAAAAAAGCGCGCCGGCTGAGGGCGTGGCTGGTGTTTCTGGACGAAAGCGGTTTTCTGTTAGCCCCGCTGGTGCGCCGTACTTGGGCTCCCTGCGGCCAGACCCCGGTGCTCCATCAGCGGGGTCGCCACCACAAGAAGGTCTCTGCCATTGCTGCTCTGTGTGTCTCTCCTCAGCGTGACCAGGTGCAGCTGTATTTTCGCTTGTATCCCGGGCAAGAGGTCGATGCCACGCGGGCCATTGCCTTTCTGAAGGCCCTCGATCAGGAACTGCAGGCGCCTTGGCTTCTGCTGTGGGATCGGCTGAATGCGCATCGCGCCAAAAAGACCACGGCCCACCTGGAGACCGTGCCTCGCCTGCGCACTTTCTTCTTTCCCCCATACGCTCCTGAACTCAATCCGGTGGAATATCTTTGGGGCTATTGCAAGATGAATCCCTTAGCCAATCGCACCGTCCATGAAGTCTCCGAACTGGCGGTCGTCACCCGCAACTGCACCCGCTCCCTGCAACGGAAGGAAGCACTGCTGCGTTCCTTCATCCGACATAGTCCTCTTTTTCTGCGCCTACAATAGGACATTACTTATGCAGGACACAATAGCCGCGGAGGGGCCGTCCATTGACTTAATCAGACCTTCCCTAAGGCTCTTTATTTTTCTCTTTCCGCGGGGCTTCAGCCCCTGAGGCCTCGGTCTACCCTTTGCCGAAACTGCTGTAACGCTCGCCGTTTTTCTCGCGCGTGATCGTAAGAGCGCTGGGCGCCTTCCGCTGATCATCCCGGGCAAAGCGAGGTGTCAGCCGAACCCAGTCGAGGGACCCCTATGGCCAGAATGAACCCCGCGCCTCAAATTTCCCATACCGCTACTTCGCCGGTTCAGCGATCTGCTGCAGCGACCCGCCATCGACCACGAACTTGTAGATGAGAACATGGCCCAATCCTTTGCCGAAGGTGTTGATCTGGAAATGGGACGAATCGGTCCACTCGATCTTGCCGCTGTACTGCACTCCTTCGGGCAGAAGCGTCCGCAAGAAATTCCCTTGTGGGCTGTACAGTACGACATAGCCATCGTGGCTCGGGTATTCGGTTTCGCAGAACGAAACCCACTTATCGTCGGGCGACCAGGCCAGTTCACCTATGTCCCGCTTGGGGAGCGTTCCAGTCCCTGGGTCGCGCAGCGGGTAGACGATTTTGTCGTCATTCAACATTAATGCGTCCCCATCGTCTGCAGTCACCGCGACGTGCCGATGAGCAACCCAATGGCGATCATGTGACCAGAGAAAATCGAAGCCGCCCATCATTTTTTGCAGCGTCTTGCCGGTATCAGCGTCGAGAATCCAGTAGATACAATTGGCGTGCCCGCAGACCATGGCCCCAATGCGGTGGCTGTCAATCCAATCGAAACGGTCAAAACTCTGGAGCGCGTCCTCGAGGCTGATTTTTCGCTGGAACTGGCCCGATGTGCTAGCCAAATCAATGTATTGCCGGGGCGGGTTAGCGCCGTGCTCGGCGTCAAAATCGGGGTTGGCGACGCCGTACACCACCCGATCTCCGCTGGGCGATACCGCCACCGGCTCCTCGGCCAGCGCGTCGTAGATGACTCGACGCGGGCCTGCGTCGGTCTGCATCCAGACCTCGTGGTCTTGAATCCAGGCTTTGTATATGGGCGGCGCGTCGATGTCCGTGGCGATCAGCAGCGCGATCGTCAGTAGAGTGTGCAGCAGCACGTGGGCAGCCTCGGGCCTGCGTACCGCGCATTGTGGACCAACCGTCCCGGATTGACAATTCTGATCCGTAATTCTGATCCGTAATACAGAAAGTGTCCGGTGCTCGCGGTTCGTTGGGTTACAAAGTATCGCTAGTGCGGCTGCATCTTCAATATCCGTCGGCGACGCTCTTCCCAATCGGAGCTATGGAAGATCCTGGGCCCGGCTTCGATCAACCGCGGCAGCATCTGGAAGACCGATACTGGCGTCCAGCGGGCTCCCTCACGAGTGCGGAAGCCGCGCCGATTGAGTTCGTCGGCGATGCCCGAATAGGGTCCGTCCTGGATGGTCAGTTCCATCATGGCTAGCAGCACCTCGCGCTCCCCCGGATCTTCTTCCAGATGGGCACAATCACCCGACACCTTCAGACCAAACGGTACCTCCGCGCTTGGCTGGCGCGTCTCCCCGGTGGGAGCCGGCATGGCGGCTGCCTGGGCGGCACCTTCGCGCTCCCACTCAATGGCCACCAGCTTCCAGCCTTCAGAAATCCGCCGCTGCAGGTCTTCCGTTGAAACTGGGCCCGATACCGCCTCGCGAATGCGCTCAACGTCGGCCATTAAGCACCTCTCATTCAGACTAGTACCCTTTATTCGCAAGCAAACGGAGTTCCGCCAGCGATCTTCCCGCAAGCAGTTGCTGCCAAGCCAGTTGCACTGCCTGACCCGGCACAGCGAAGCGGTGCCGGTGTTCGTTTCAGAAACCAGCTGTTCGGATTCGTGCAGAGGGCACACCACCACGGAGTGTGTTCAGCGGGCGATGTCGGGCATGCAGCTTGTTATTGGACGCGGTCGCTGAGCGGCTTGCCCCAGTGCTCGCGAGAAGCGCCAAAGCTCTCTTCGCAGGCGTCGCAGTACCACTCGGGATTGTCGGGACGAATGCAGCATCCTCCGAGCGCGTAGCCGTCGCGCTCAAGTTTGGCTGTAGGGTCGGGCGCAATCAGCCCATAGGCGATCTTCTTCACATCGTCCTTGCGATTGCATCTGGGGCATTGTGGCGCTTCACGCTGCTTCATACCGGGTCCTCATGGCGCGGCCGATGTGGCTAGGGTCCGCTTGTCGGTCTTGCCGGTTATTGTACGCGGCAAACTATCGACAAAGATAAACGTTCGCGGAATCTTTTGCGGCTCCAGGAAATCGCGGCAGCAAGCCCGCAGGCCAGCTTCGTCCAGCACTGCCCCCGGCTTGCGCTCCACAAAGGCGTGTAATCGCCAGCCTTGCCGCTGGTCAGGCAGGGCGATTACGGCGACCTCTTCGACTCCGTCGATCCGTTCAAGCGCGTTTTCCACTTCCGCCGGATAGACCTTTTCCCCCAGGATTTTCACCATCTCGTCGGCGCGGCCCGAGAGATAAAGGTAACCATCGCGGTCCAGGAATCCCTTGTCTCCCGTGTGCAATACGCCGTTGCGAAGCTTGCGTGCGGTCGCGTCAGGATCGTTCAAATATCCCAGCATCAGGCTGGGCCCTTCGACGCACACTTCTCCGATCTCGCCCACCGGACAGATGCCATCATTGTCGTCGCGAATGGTGACCTTCAAGTTAGGTAACGGCTTTCCCACGCTGGCGGGGCGATTCGTTTCCGGAATGTTGAGCGACACCACGGGCGCAAGCTCCGTCGCCCCATATCCCGGCAGGACGGGATGTCCGAAGCGGGCAGTGAATTCGCGCTCGGTGGTGTCAGGTAGACGCTCCGCCCCGGCGATGCAGAGCCACAGAGAACTCGCGTCGCATTCGGTCGGATCCATCGCCAGCAGGCGATACTGGCTGGGTACGGCAACCAGGCAAGTCACCCGATGTTGTTCGATGGTCGTGAGCACCGTCCGCGGTACGAAGCGGTCCAGGATGACCACGGTCGCTCCTGTCATAAGCGGCAGAAGTATCGTGACCGTCAGACCATAGGCGTGAAACAGCGGCAGAATCGCGAGCATGACCTGCTTATCATCGAATCCCGTCGCCTCGCGAAGTGCCTGCGCATTGCTGAGAATGGCGTATTCGCTCAGCGCAACCGTTTTCGGCCGGCCGGTAGTGCCGGAGGTGTACAGCAGGATCGCCGCCGCCTGCGCCCGAGGCCGCGGAGCAAAGCCGGCAGCGTCACGGTACGAGCTGTCGACGATCACATGCGGAACTCCCGCTTCGGCCAGGCGCGACGCTAGCTCCGGTGACGTGAAAACAGTCGTCAGTCGCGCTTCACCGAACATGAATGCCAGCAGAGGTGGCGGCGCCAGAGTCGGCATTACCGCCACGGTCTTGCCGGCGACCAACGCGCCCAAAACGTAGGGCGAAAACTGGGTGGAATTGGGAAGCAGAACGCCCACGCTGTCGCCGGGAGCAGTTTGGGCAATGATCGCGGCGGCGGAACGAATGCGGCGGTCGAGTTCCGCGTAGGAAACCTGTTCGTCTCCCGCAATCAGAGCGGCGCGATCGGGAAAGCGGCCTGCTGATTCGCGAACCTTGGCATAAATAGCGCTTGTCTCCATGACTCACCTTGGATTACGCAGAAATATGACGGTCGGAGTGTAGCACCGCGGAGGCAACGGTTTTACAGCGAACCGCCGACGGCGGTTCCGTTTCGGGATCGACGTGGCGGCGACGTCGCGATCAGCGCAAACAAAAACGGTGCAACTCGCCGGTTGCACCGTGGTGAAAAGAAAATTGCCTTCTCCTGCTACAGGCTATGGGAGCTGCTATCGACAGCTACGGTAAGCTTCTTCATCACGTCATTCCTGAGATTATCCAGGCGCGCGCCAGGCTGCGAAGCGCAGCGCGCAGAGCTAGCGCTCACCCCTGTGACGCTCTGGGTTGAAATCACCTTGTACTGAATTTCTTTCATCTTGATGTTGGCAAGCCTCGTTTGGAGCCTCTGCATCGCATCGGCCCGAACCTGCAACTGGATGGCCTGGGCCGCCAGACGGCTTTGCAATGCGATGGCACGCGCGGCTGCGCGCTGCTCGAATCCAGCGGGCAGGCTGACCTCGACGTCAACCGCCGGCGGAACGCCTTCGATCGTGACGTACGACATCTTCTCGTTTTCCATCTTCACGCGGACGCGTTCCGCGGCACGCTGCGCCTGTTCTGCAGCCTGGCGCGCGCGCCGTACTTGCGGGCAATCCGAGTCGGACACTTTGACGGCTGCCGGCGTCGGCACGGCGTCAAACTTCGCCCGGATCGCGTCGAGCTTCGCCTTCTGCGCCTCCAGCGTCGCCTGCGCCGCATCGATCTTCGCCTGCGCCACGGTCGCAGGGAGGTTCATCTCAGCCAGCAACTGCGCCTCTTCCGGATCGCCCGCCCGCAATACCGACGGCATCTTGGAGGCCAGCTTGTTGCTAATCGTCTTCGTAGCACACTTCAGCTCTGCCACCAGGGCCGTGCGCGGATGCAAGAGGAGGGAAACATTCTCCGAGCGAAACGCGTGCGAGGCAAAGACGAAGGCCACGACCATGGCCACGGTTGCCGTTAAGTATCTGCGCTCCATAGTCCCTCCCTGTTGCAATCTGACGCTCTGCCACGTGGATGGTTAGGAAACTTTTTCGCGTCAGCCAATCATTCTTTCCACGTCTCCAAACTTACTTACAGGTTGATGACCATTCGCCACTGCCTTCGTAAATGTCCACCGGACTGGCAGTTACGAGAACGAGCTTGCTCCAGGTCGGCAAACCGTCCGTCCGGAATCACGATTACTTGTCCACGAACGGACAGAATACCTGCGCCAATCTCCCACGGAGTGAAAAGGCGCACGAAGTTGTTCCCAATATCTCGTACTGCCGTTCGATCGGGCCTGCGTGCAATTCGTCCCTTGAATCTCGCGATTCGCATCGGATGTAACCGTCCTTTCACGTTTGGTTCCGGCGTTTCGCGGAAATCGCTGCACGGTTTGGGATCGTCCGCGGTTCGGTGTTAGGCTGTACAGCCATGACAGCCGACGAGGTAAAACAGTTACTCCAGCTCGAGCCCTTGCGCATGGAAGGCGGATTTTTTCGCGAGACCTACCGTTCGCGCTGGAAGGTATCGGAGGAGTACCTGCCCGAGGGCATGCGCGGCTCGCGCTCCATCGGTACCGCGATTTATTTCATGATTACGCCGCAATCGTATTCCCGGCTGCACCGCGTGCCGGGTACCGAGATCTTTCATTTCTACGCCGGCGACCCGGTCATCATGCTGCAGTTGCAGGCCGACGGCTCGCACCGCACCCTCACCCTGGGCAACCGCCTGGCCGAGGGAGAGCAGCCACAGATCGCCGTACGCGGTCATACCTGGATGGGTTGCAAGCTCGCGCCCGGCGGCCAGTGGGCGCTGATGGGCACCACCATGTCTCCGGGGTTCGACTACGCCGACTACGAGCCCGGAGTCCGCGATCAGCTCATCACCCAATATCCCACGGCGTCAGACCTGATCCGCGACTACACACGGGAGTAAGGTGACATTCTCGCGACCGATCGGGATGAGCCGATACGAATGTGCCGCCCCTAGCCCTCGTTGAAATCGTAATAGCGAGGGTGCTCACCGGGTGGGTGGCCCATAATTGCCTTCAGTTGGCAATTATGGGATTCAAAGTCCCTGTACTCCTTCTCCAAGATTCGATCTCCACGCTGCCAGCGGACCTAAGTGAAGGTGATGAAATGCGACTAGCGCGAATGCTGAAACCGATGGAGCCCACCGGACACATAGTTAAGTCTATCCTCGCTGCATTTGCCAACGACAGGGCAAAGGGGGCAACCCGCCATAAAGCCTTTCGCTACGTCGCGCCTCAATGACGGGCTGCCGCTCTATGGGGCGCTGAAGGATTACTCGAAGGGCACGACGGCGGGATCCCACGCTTCGGGACGCGCCGCGCTGCTTCGCAAGTTCGACATGATGAGCGGCCTTCCAAGTGGCATGAAGGAGCAGACCCTCGCAGCGGTGGAATCGGGGTCATTGGAATGCGTCCGCTCTGGAGGATCCTTACGTGTGTGGTCTCGAACGCTGTATCGCTCTGAGGCGGGCCCTTGCATCTGAGACGGGCCTCAAATTGCCGTCCGCACCTCTCCAAATATCGAGAAACTTGGAATAATAGTTTATGGCTTCGTCTTTTTGTCCAGTTTCCTCGAATACCACTGCCAAATAATAATGGGTGAGTGCCCATATAACTGGCGGGCAATACTGGTCGGCGATAATTCTTCCCTTGGAGGCTTCTAGATCCCTGAGAATTGTTGTTGCTTTCTCCCATTGACGATTGGCCACATACGCCTTTGCCAAAAAGAACTGGGTGTCCAAATCGTCATCAATGTCATAAGACGCCTGTAATTCTCGAACCGCGCTTTTATAGTCACCGGTGTTCAGGGCTCTGCAGCCGTTGATGTATGTTTGTGTCTCTGGGACGAGATCGTTGATGGCCTCCCCTTTTGCCAAATGCAACAACCGATCAGCATCTTTCAGATGCCCCGCACACGCGAGGATCGAAGCTGCCTCCACACGCGTATCTCGGTCGTCGAGTTGCGAAACAGCTTTGAGGGCCAGGCTACTAGCCTCGGCTGGGAACGAGAGCATGGCATTCACCTTTGCCAAGTAAAGGTAGTGCGAGCTCGCAGCATACTGACTGTCGGACGCCAGAAGAACTTTGATTTCGCTGCTTGCCTCACTCGCTCTGCCTTCAAAGAAATCAATATCCGCAAGCCACTCTCTTCCGCTGGTAAATCTGCTTAGTCCATGCACCCTTGTTCCCCGAGAAAAATTGCGGAGCACTTCCCGTGCTTTGCCCATCTCCCCCTTCCCGTATAGCGCCAGCCCAAAAGGCTGGTCGAACCAGGGATAAGGGTCACTCGCCCTCAGGCTGTTGTATAGGTCTATAGCCTTGTCGAACTCGTTGTTGAGGACGTAAAGAGTCATACGATCAAAATTGCAATACCGATTTGCCGGGTCTAGGCGAAGACACCGCTCCAGTGCTTCACTTGCATCCGCAAAACCTCTCCGGCTCTGCATCGCGAGGTCAGCGAAGTAGTACTGGGCTGAAACATCATTGGGATAGGCGTCCACGAGCAGCCGGTACTTCCCGATGGCTTCTTGGTAAGCCGCCGACAACTCGGCATCCAGGGCATCCATTTGGAGACGCTGGTGCTCGTTCCGGGTGCCGCCGCAGTCCCTCGCTCGGGTGAGATACTTAACTGCTTGGTCTTCTTCCCCTATTTGGTTCGAGATAAAAGCGGCCTTTATATACGCATCTGCAAAATCTTTATCGATGGCAGCGGCCTCGTCCAAGGCCCCTAACGCCTGTTCATCGTCGCCCTCAGATTCGTATTTCAGCGCTAGCTCATATCTTGCACGCGCATCGGCAATTGTCGTGGAAAGAGTCGACTCACTTATAGCTTTGGTTCTTCGCCTCTCGACTCTTATCACCCACATCGTGATCGCACCCACGATCAACAGCAGTACGACAACCAAGGCCGGAAAATGGGTTCGTTTTTGTTCTTCCGGGTACAATTCCTGCTCTTTTTCCACGACATTGGCGATAAAGCGGTACCCCTCCCCATGTATCGTCTCAATGTACTGAGCAGGCCTCCTCTCGTCGCCGAGAACCTTTCTGATCTTCGAGACCTGCACTCCAATATTCCCTTCCTCCACGGTGACATCGGCCCACACCTCATTTAACAGTCGTTCCTTTAACCAGCAGCCCCTTGTTCCTGATGAATAGCTCCAGAACGGCTAACGCTCTGCGGTCAACGTCAAGCCTTTCATCGAGCCGGAATAGTAGCTTCTGTTCTGGATAAAGCCTGAACGGGCCGAACTCGTAAACGCGTGTCAGAGTTGCTTGCATATTCGGCCTCGATTCTACGCTTGCTCTGCCCTCATCGAACCCGGCCCTCTGAGAAACCAACGTACAGCTCTGAGGTCAGCTTCCGGTCACACCCTCGCGCTGCAACAGCACCTGCAGCTTGCGCGCTCCCCAGTCGGGATAACGCCGCCGCAACCCAACGACCTGCTCTTCCAAATCCTCGGCCGTATGTCGCGGGCTGTGCCAAGGACGCCGGCTGCGTTCGGCAATGCCCGCCAGGCCTTGCTCCCGGTAACGCTGCAGCCATACGTTGCCGGTCGGACGCGATATCCCGAACTCCTCACACAGCGCGGTTAAGGATTTTTCCCGCCGCGTCGCTGCTACCACAAACTGCACCCGCTGTTCTCGTACATCCATGGTCTCCCAAGGCATTCCGCTTTACACTCCCTCGCTCGCTTACGCTCGCGTGGGAGTGTAAAGGATGTCCCGGGACGTTTTGTAAAGGATGTCATGGGACTGAACACAAAAGAAGGTTGGATGGGGCACCCTCGTACGTATTCACTCACCGAGCTGCTTGCCCGGGCCACCCGCCGGGCCGTGGGCGGATTTCCCACTGATTCGAAAACCGCGAGGGAGTGGGGCACCGAGGGGATATTCGCCTGAGGGGCTTTCCTCTTGCCCCACATTTCCAACGACAGGCAAATGTGGGCCACCAGCCTTCTCACGATCCGTCTGGATTGGGATCTCTGACCGGCCGGCGGGTTATCGAACAGATCCTAACCGTAACCCTTGTGGCTGACACCTGCACTCCGGTCGAGAGTGACAGTTTCCGTCCCACATCTTTTTGTACTTCTTTTTCAAGTTCAAGCAAAAGACAGTTATGGGTTCGACAAATCGGCAAACCATCACTTTCTCTATAAGCCAGGATGCAGTCATCAGGCATGTCTCCTCCGGTAGGTCCGTTGTGGTGGGATTTTGATTCAGTGGACCGTAATCGTTGTGGCAATGCGCCTTTTCGCATGTGCCGCCCCTGCGGGGCTCAGGGCTAGTTTATTACGGCTACCCAGAGTTCCACTTCGCTGCACGCTGGGCTAATGCCGCCCTGGTCACACGCCGTTTGTCAGTACCGCTGTCCCCGGGGAATATGGTGTGACGAGAAAAGTCAAAATCCCCACCCGAGTATCTGAAGTCACAAGCTACTTGAGCGCGCCGAACCGCGGGAGAAGGGCGAGTTTCACGCGGCGTTTTTCCGATGGCGCTCCAGCGTAACTATTCAAACTACACCTTGGTGCTACAAATCATTCGATGCTAGAAACCGAGACCACATGCTGCGCCGCAAACTTTCTTTCAATTCCTGCTAAAAGTTATTGACAGCCAAGAGAAGTAGGTGCACTATTTTCTCCTACCACAACCAGGCCAGGTTGTGACCACTAAAGGGCCGATCCAGGGGCTTTCCCATTCTCAGTTCACACGCAAAGGAGGGTGTTATGAAAAAGCTTTTCGTTGGGTTGTCGGCGTTAGTGCTGTTTCTGACGCCAATCGGTTTGTATGCCGGCTCCATTCAGTCGGGGTTTAATACCTCAAACTTCAATGCCACAAACACGGCGTTAAACATAGCCAGCGGTGCCCCCGCCGATAACTTCGGCCGCTGTGACGATTGCTACCTCGATACAGCGCTTCCCCTGAGCAGCCTGGGATTTGCAAACAACTTAAATTTCCAGGGCTTTACCCTCAGCCAGATCTACGTCAACAACAACGGGAATATTACGTTTCTCCAACCCTTATCCACCTATACCCCGTTCAATCTTATTACCACCGGTACCCCGATCATTGCTCCGTACTTCGCGGACGTAGACTCTCGTGGTGCGCCCAACCCTCCTCCGGTTGGCGTAGCCGCATGGGGAACGGGGACGTATGGTGGCCACCAGGCGTTTGGCGTCACCTGGGAGCAGGTGGGTTATTACGCCGCACACGAAGACAAACTCAATACGTTTCAAGTCCTCCTGGTCGACCGCTCCGACACCGGAGCCGGTAATTTCGACATTTTGTTTTACTACCAGCAACTGCAGTGGGAAACCGGAGACGCCAGCGGTGGCAGTGGCGGCCTGGGTGGCTTCTCGGCGCGGGCGGGCTTCAGCAATGGCCTCAACTATGCGCTCGAGTTGCCAGGATCGGCTATCAATGGTGCGCTGATCGACGGCGGTCCCGATTCCCTGACCGCTGGTTCCAATATGGGCATGCCTGGATGCTGGCTCTGGCAGGTTCGCAACGGCCAAGTGGTCACGCCCGAACCCGCCAGCCTGGTGATGTTCGGCTCGGGGATTCTTGCCGTGGCAGGAGTTCTGCGCCGCAAATTGTTTCTCTAGGTTCACTCGTAGTACCTGAAGTGCGCCAGCAAAATGCTCGACTCGAAGGCCGGAGCCACCAAGCTCCGGCTTTCGTTTCGGCTGGCGCGCGAACACACCTTGAAGAGGGCGGCGCTACACTACGTTCGAGGGACCATGCCACGGATCGCAAGATAGCCCCAACGGCCGTCGATGACAACTCCCGCTGCGGTGACGAGGAAAAGTCAAAATCCCCACCCCAAACAACGGAAGGTTGGATGGGCACCCGCATGGGTGTGGCCCTATCCGAGTGCTTGCACGCAGCGAGTAGAGAGTCTATTCCTTGATGCCCCACAATTGCCAACGGACAAACGGCAGGCAATTGTGGGGCACCAGAACAGAACAGAGCAGACCAGACGCGTCACGTTTCTAGTTTCTGGTTGAGTGAAAAGCCGGGTGCATTTGCGGCGCTGCTTGGGGCGCTGGTAGACTTGTGGGTTTGCTCGGGCCACTGCCAACTCTCCAGCTAAACCATGTCGAATTCCTCAATTGATATCGCAATCGTAAATGGCGCTCGCACGCCCATGGGCCGCTATTGCGGCAAACTGCGTGACTTCACCGCCATGGAACTTGCCGCCATTGCCGCCAAAGAAGCCATGCAGCGCGCGGGAGTCGAGCCCGCGGAGATCGATCACTGCGTCATCGGCAACGCGCAGCAGACTTCGGGGGACGCCCTGTACGGCGCGCGCCACGTCGCACTGAAAGCCGGAGTGCCCATCGAAACGCCGGCGTTGACGGTAAACCGCCTGTGCGGATCGGGCATGCAGTCGATTGTCAGCGCCGCGCAGATGATCCAGCTGGGCGAGTCGAAGATCGCGCTGGCCGGCGGCATGGAGTCGATGTCGCAGGCGCCGCACGTGATTCACGGCATGCGCTGGGGGGTGGGCCTGGGCGAAGGCAAGCTGGAAGATTCGCTCATGGTGGCGCTGTTCGACAGCTACTGTGGCCTGCAAATGGCCAACACCGCCGAACTCTACGCGGAGCCGCAAGGCATTACCCGCGAGATGCAGGACGAGTTCGCATTGCGCTCGCAGAAATGCGCCGATGAGGCGTACAAGGAGGGACGCATTCAGGAAGAACTGACGCCGGTCCCGCTGCGCAATCGCAAAGGTGAACCTACCGGCGAGATGTTTACCGAAGACGACCATCGCCGTCCCGAGACCACGATGGAGGGCCTGAAAAAACTAAAAGCGTCGTTCGGCAAGAACGGCACGGTAACCGCCGGCAATGCCAGTGGGATTGTGGATGGGGGCGCGGCGGTGGTGGTCATGCCACTGAACGAGGCGGAGAAGCGTGGGCTGAAGCCGCTGGGCCGAATTGTGAGCTGGGGCATCGCGGGAGTCGATCCCAAGATCATGGGTTCGGGCCCGGTGCCGGCCAGCCGTATCGCGTTGAAGAAGGCGGGGCTTTCGCTCGACGACATTGACCTGATCGAAGTGAACGAAGCCTTCGCGGCGCAATACCTCGCGGTGGAAAAGGAACTCGGGCTGGATCGCGAGAAGGTGAACGTCAATGGCGGCGCTATCGCGCTGGGTCATCCGCTGGGCGCAACCGGCACGCGCATCGTTTTGACGGTGCTGTACGAACTGAGGCGGCGCAAAGCGAAGTATGGGCTCTCGACGGCGTGCATTGGCGGAGGACAGGGGATCGCGATGATCGTGGAGAACGTGCAGAGATAGTTGATCATGCCGCAGACAATTGGGCGCCAGTTGTGAAATCGGCGGCTGAGTTTGAGCCGTTTCATTAGCGAACAACTATGACGCAGGAGGTCTGAAGTAATGACATCAGAAGAACGTCCTCTATATGAAATCGTCGAAACGTTGGAAGCTGCATGGAACAACAGCGACAGCATGGCATGGGCAACGCTGTTTGCCGAGGACGCCGACTTCATTCACGTGCTGGGCGGGCACTTCCACGGACGCGGAGAGATCGAGCATGGACATCGCGTGATTTTTGACACCATCTACAAAGGCAGCCGCAACAATTTCAAGGTGGAAAACGTCCGCTTCGTGCGTCCGGATGTGGCGGTAGTGTTTATCTTCGCCAACCTGGCGTGGTACCTGAACGGCGCCGAGCAGCACCTTCAGGCGCGTCCGACGCTGGTGGCGGACAGAAAGCCGAACGGACGCTGGCAGATCGCGGCGTTTCAAAACACGCTGGTGACTTCTACCGCGGTGCCGACGCTGGCGGACACGCTGGCGCAGGCCCATCCGTACAAAGGCGATACGCCGATGAAGTGATTCGTTTGTGATAAGGCACGGCTTTATGTCAGGGCCTTGAAACCGAAAACTTGAAACTGGCTTTTACGAGGCAATGATGGATATCAAGAAAGTTGGCGTACTGGGTTGCGGGCTGATGGGTTCCGGCATCGCGCAGGTCGCGGCTACGGCTGGATTTGAGGTAACCGTTCTGGAGCAGGAGCAGAAGTTCCTCGACAAAGGCTTTGCCGGAATCGAGAAATCTCTGAGCCGCTTGGTGGACCGCGGACCGGCGAAAGGCGGCCTCACTCCTGAACAGAAGACCGAAGCGCAAGCGCGACTGAAGGGCACGACCAATCCTAAAGACCTAGCCGATTGCGACATTGTGATCGAGGCGATCATCGAGAACGTGGGGGAAAAGCGTAGGACCTACGCCGAGCTCGACGCCATCGTGAAGCACGATGGGGTCTTCGCAACGAATACCTCTTCTATTTCGGTTACTGAGTTGATGACTGCCACTAAACGGCCCGAGCGCTTTATCGGGCTGCACTTCTTCAATCCCGTGCCGATGATGAAGCTGGTCGAAGTGGTGAAGACCATCGCCACCGCGCCCGAGGTCTTCGATACGGCGGTCGAGTTCGGCAGGAAGCTGGGCAAGGTTCCGGTGCGCACCAGCGACAAGACGGGATTCATCGTCAACCGACTGCTGGTGCCGTATTTGCTGGATGCGATTCGCGCGTACGAAGAAGGTGTGGGCTCCATCACAGACATCGACGAAGCCATGAAGCTAGGTTGTGGATACCCGATGGGGCCGTTCACGCTGCTGGATTTCGTCGGACTGGACACGACGTACTACATCACGCATGTCATGTACGACGAGTTCAAGGAGCGACGCTTTGCCTCGCCGCCTCTGCTGAAGCGGCTGGTGCTGGCCGGCTGGTTCGGCCGCAAGTCGGGGAAGGGATTTTACGATTACGCCGACCCGAATAATCCGGTGCCGGGAAAGTTTGTGTAAAAGGACTAGCAAGGAGGTTGTGACAAATAGCTAATCTTCCCGGTCCTCAGCCAGACGTGAAGTTCTGCCCGATTTGCAAGGCAGAGCTACGCAATATCCCACGCGGTGAGATGAAGACGAGGGGATACAAGCGTCGGGATGGAACGGTTTCAGCACACACTCACACCTACGAGTGCACAGTCTGCAAGGCGCGCTTCGAATTCAATCAGGATCAGGATCCGAACAGCTTGCAAGTGTCGAACCATGACTACTAACAAGACTCCAGAGTGGTTCATATTATCGGAAGAGTTGTCGCCGCAAATAATGCGACGCTTAGCACGGTCTCTTGAAAACTTGCCGTTGCCAATTGCAGTGCGGAACTTCCCGCAGCAAGCCTTCTGGTTTCTCTGCGATTCCGTATATCTTGCAAACACCGCGAATAGAGCGGGGATGCACGCGAACGCACTTGCCATTACACGTCAGTGCCTTGAAGCTATTTCAATAATCGAGATCGGCCTTAGTGGGGTGGATGGGTCTGCGGAAGTGTTGCAAAAGTGGAACGAAAGATCGGAGTCGTCAGGTGCGTTGAGGAAGTGGCTGGAGGCCAACGTCTGGTTCCGTTATGGTCGCGGGCTTTGGTCAGAACCTTGGGCGGAGTTCATGACTAAGTTATGCGGGGCGATTCAGCCATATGCCCATTACTCCTCCGACTTGGCGCAGTGGCAAGAAAGGCTGCTCTACATAGAAGGCGATGCGCGTACAGGGATCATCGAAACTGGGCCCAGGCTCTACGACCCACAGAAAGCCACAAGGATCACTCTCTACCACACCCTTGTCGTATACGCGCTCGCCCGAATCTGGCTCGCAACGGGTGTGCACGAGCCCGAGTTTGAGTCCTCAATCGAGAGATTAAGGATTGCTTTAGGCAGTTCCAAGTACCTAGATAGTACTCGCACCGTTTGGGAGCACCAATTCTTTGCCATGATGTGGTTCAAAGACGGAAATATGTGTCCCGAATAGGCTCATTCCCCGTGACTGAACAAGGTACAATTGCCCTCGATCGGCACTTGCGACGACGAGTAAAGTGGATTCCAACTAATAACTGAGGGCTCATGACCAACTTCCAAAACATTAAATTCGAGAAGAAGAAACAGATCGCCTATATCA
>CAWCTB010000035.1:0-48689 GCA_963798275.1 uncultured Acidobacteriaceae bacterium | reverse complement strand
AGATGATATCCGTGGGATGACCGGCAACACAGGGAATGCGAGCGTTCTGAATGAAGTTGATGGGATAGGCGCCGCGCGTATTCTCGGTGATCTTGGTATCGGCGAAATCGACGCTGCGATCATCTTCGAGCATAACGTTTTCCAGCACCGCGCCGAAGCGTTCTCCCGGTGGTCTTTCTTGCCTGGGCTCACCAACGCCAGCTGACGTTCTGACACTTCGATGCGCCCAAGTCACTCTCCCGCCACTTGTTCTCGCGTAATCCGACCGGGGGCTCCCTTGGGTTCTCTCAGCACATCTTCCGGGCCCAGACGTGCGAACAAATCAAGAACGCGGGCGATGAGACCCGTCCACCCGGTCTGATGGCTGGCTCCGAGTCCGGCGCCGTTATCGCCGTGGAAGTATTCGTAGAACAGGATGTAATCGCGCCAGTGCGGATCATCCTGGAACTTCTTTGTGCCTCCGTAGACTGGCCGTTGGCCATTCGCGTCGCGTAGAAAAATATTCGACAGGCGGCGGCCGATTTCCTTCGCTACTTCAAACAATGTCATGTAATTCCCCGAACCGGTCGGACATTCGACTTTGAAGTCGTCGCCATAGAACGGATACATCAGCAGCAAGCCCCGAATGATCAGCGCATTGACCGGCATCCAGATCGGTCCCCGCCAGTTGGAGTTGCCGCCAAACATGCCGCTGTTCGACTCAGCGGGAAGGTATTGGACTCGGTATTCCTGTCCTTCCAGGTGAAACACGAAAGGATGATCGAGGTGATATTTCGACAGCGACCGTATGCCGTAGGGGCTGAGGAACTCGTTTTCGTCGAGCAGGTAGGCCAGTATGCGCTGCAGTTTTTCTTTGTTGCAGACCGACGTCAGCCTGCGGTGTCCGTATCCGATGAAGCCGTCATCGGCTACTGCGATCTGTTTCACCACCTCCGGATGCCGCTTACGGAATAGCTCGATCAGTTCGATAATTCTGGGATGATGGGCAAAGGTATCCGGCTCGAAGACGGTTGCGGCACACAAGGGCAGCAGTCCCACCATGGAGCGGATCTTCAGTCGCATGGCAGCGCCGTTTGGGAGATGGAGCAGATCGTAGAAGAACCCTTCCTCCGTATCCCACATCTCGTCGTGGTGCTCGCCGATGCGGTCCATGGCGTAGGTGATCCAGACGAAATGCTCGAGAAATCGGAAAGCGATCTCCTCATACATGGACGAGTCGTACTCGGTCAGAATGAGCGCGATCTCCAGCATGCACAGGCAGTAAAACGCCATCCATGCCGTGCCGTCGGCCTGGTCCAGGTGTCCGCCGGTGGGCAGAGGCGAGCTGCGATCGAAGACACCGATGTTGTCGAGCCCGAGGAAGCCGCCGGCAAATACGTTGCGTCCTTCCGGATCTTTGCGGTTGACCCACCAGTTGAAATTGAGCATCAGTCCCTGGAAGGAGCGTTCCAGGAAGCGCAGGTCGGCTCGTCCCAGTTCCATTTCGATTCGGTAAAGAAACAAAGTCGCCCAGGCATGCACGGGCGGATTCACATCGCTGAAGTTCCACTCGTACGCCGGGATCTGTCCGTTGGGATGGGCATACAGGTTTCGCAGCATCAGCAGGAGCTGCTCTTTGGCAAAGTCAAAGTCCACAAGAGACAGCGAAATGGTGTGGAACGCCAGGTCCCACGCCGCGTACCAGGGATACTCCCATTTGTCGGGCATGGAGATGACATCGCTGTTCAGCATGTGGAACCACTCAGCGTTGCGTGCGCCTCCTTTGCCGGATCCCATGAGGGGGTGGGATTCATGTTCGATCAGCCATCGGTCGAGGTCGAAATAGTAATACTGCTTGGACCACAACATGCCCGCCAGCGCCTGCCGGTGTACCCGCTTCTCGTCTTCGCTTAGAGATTTCGGAGTGATTCTCTCGTAGAACTCGTCAGCATCGGCGAGGCGGGCTGCAAAGATCTCGTCAAACTTCGCGAATCCGTCTGCGGCTGGCTTCGCACTTAGGCGCAAGCGAACCACCTTCGATCCCCCCGCCGGCACGTCGAGAACATAATGTGCAGCCGCCTTTGTGCCAGATTTCGCGGGATTGACCGCCTCCCTCTCCCCCGCGATCAGGTAGCGATGGAAGGCATCCTTCACGTAGGGCGAAGGGTTTGGCTGGCCCCAGAGTCGACTGGCGTTCGTTTCGTTTTCCGTGAACAGCAGTTCCGTCGCACCTTCGCACTGCAGAGTGCGGTCGCCCAGCTGCGGGTAGGAGGCCACGATGCTGGTGTTGCCGGCCTGACGCAGAGCGGGCTTGCCTTCGCCCTCTCCCCAGGACCACGTATTGCGGAACCACAACGTCGGGAGCAGGTGAATCTGCGCGGTTTCCGGACCCCGGTTATGCACCGAGATGCGAATCAGAATGTCTTCCGGATCAGCTTTGGCGAATTCCACGAAGACATCGAAGTAACGATCATCATTAAAGATGCCGGTGTCGAGGAGTTCATACTCCATCTCTTCGCGTGAGCGCTGCCGGTTGGTATCCACCAGATCGCCATACGGAAATGCTTTCTGCGGATACTTGTACAGGTACTTCATGTACGAGTGCGTGGGTGTGCTGTCGAGATAGAAGTAGTATTCCTTGACGTCTTCGCCGTGATTGCCTTCGCTGTTGGTCAGGCCGAATAGACGCTCTTTCAGAATGGGGTCTCGACCGTTCCACAGAGCCAACGCAAAGCAAAGCTGTTGCTTGTCGTCAGAAATTCCGGCCAGCCCGTCTTCACCCCATCGGTAGGCGCGCGATCGCGCCTGGTCATGGGAGAAGTAGCCCCAGGCATTACCATCGGCGCTGTAGTCCTCGCGGACCGTTCCCCACTGCCTCTCGCTCAGATAGGGGCCCCATTTCTTCCACGGGATGCCTTTCTCACGCGCTTCGTTCAACCGCTTCTGCTCGGTGACCTCAACGTAGGACAGTGGAGATGAACTCTTCTGGGAGGCGGTCATGGCTCTCTCCTTTCTCTCCCCATTATCTATCGCTGCCTTACCAGCGCTGGGGTACCACCTGGTGCTTCAGCTTGGGCTCCTGGTAGCCCTTGGCCTTCTGGCGTCCGGGCAGCTTTGGAGGCGTGTACGGAACTTCTTCGTACGGAATGCGGGCGAGAATGTCGGCGATGCAGTTAAGGCGGGCGCGCTTCTTGTCGTCCGAAGGCACTAAGTACCAGGGAGTCGTAGCCGTATCGGTGGCGGCGAGCATGGCGTCACGCGCTCGCGAATAGTCGTACCAGCGGCGATGCGACTCGAGGTCCATGGGGCTCAGCTTCCAGCGCTTCGATGGATCCTCGATGCGCGCGAGAAAGCGCTTATGCTGCTCTTTTTCCGAAACATCGAGCCAGTACTTCAGCAGGATTATGCCGTTGTTGATCAGGAAGTTTTCGAAGATGGGACAGCCTTTGAGAAACTGCTTGTATTCCCCCTCGGTGCAGAATCCCATAACATGCTCGACCCCAGCGCGGTTGTACCAGCTCCGGTCGAAGATGACGATTTCTCCGCCCGCCGGCAGTTGCTCGATGTATCGCTGGGCGTAGATCTGCGTCTTTTGGCGATTCGGTTGGGGCCGGCAAAGCGACCAGCCGGAACACACGCGGGCTCACCCGCTCCAGGATGCGCTTGATGATGCCGCCCTTGCCGGCCGCGTCCCGACCCTCGAAGATGATGACGATGCGCGCTCCGGTCTTCTTCACCCACTCCTGCAGCTTCACCAGCTCGACTTGCAGTTCGAAAAGCTCGGCTTCGTACTCTTTTTTCCCAAGCTTCGGGTTTGCTTCCTCATCCCGGCTCTGCTGTTTCTTGTTCTCCACTGCAGAACCGCGGGCGTCTTTGTTGTTCTTCTTGGATTTCTTGCTCATATATGCCTTCTCTCGCAAAGAATCTATTCAACTGCCTGCCTCGTCACCTCAGTTGCCACGCACCCGTAAGAAGTGATAGTCCCACGGTTGCAAATCCACGTATAGACCCGGCGACAGCATTTCAGCGCCGTCGCGCTCGTAATTCGCATCCGAAATCAGGTCGGTCAGGCGACACTGGCTTGCTTTGAGATCGTCCCATGCGACCTTCACACGCGCCTGAGCGGCATCGTCACTCAGATTGACAACCATCAGGTAACGCTCTCCGTCTCCGCTCCAGCTCCAGGCCACAACGTTCTCGAAGCTCGCGTTACCTTCCCAGCCGGTGCGCTCGCACAGTTTCCACTCGCCACCGCGAAAGACCGGGGTGTCAATGGCTGCAAGCAGCTTCCTGTAGAACGCCTGCAACTGCTGGTCGACAGGCTCCTCGGGACGCCTTCCCAGAAACACCGGCAGCCTCACCTTGCGGCCCTCGAATTGCCCTTCGTGGAAAAGTCTCGCGCCCGCTAGAGTCGACGTCGTTACCGCAGCCGCCCGTTCCTTTGCCGGATGGAAGGTTGCGGCTGCGCGCGGCTCGTCGTGGTTTTCGAGGAAACGCAGCAGCTTGTTCTGATATGCCACGTCTGCGCACAGATGGAGGCGAACGCTTTCCGCGTGCTCACGCTCCAGGCGGTCATACAGCCTCTTGTCGTAGCAGTAATCGAATCCCTGCTGTTGCAACTCCCATTCCAGGTCCCAGTAGGCCTCCGCGATAAAGAGGAAATCCGGATGCTCTCGCTTGATGGCCGAGATTACGTCAACCCAATACTCGGTTGCCGGCCTCGCTCCCGCACGGTGGCCCCAGGTGCGTTCGAAAATCGAGTTCAGCACGAGCATCGCCATGTCACAACGCACCCCGTCGCACTGGTTGGCGATGTTCGAAAGAGTTACCGTCACCGCTTGCCGGAGTCCCGGTTGAAAGGCATTGAGCTGCAAGACGTCAGGCCACGCCGGGAAGAACGGGTCCTTGCCGCAGGCAAACACCGTTCCGTTCAGGTTGATGTATGACGCGGGATCTCTTACGGCGTCCTCAGCACTCCCCTGAATGAAGTGCTCAGGGTGCATGGTCACCCATGGGTGATCCGGCGCCACGTGGTTAGGGACGAAGTCGAGAATCAGGCGCAGGCCTCGGTTCGCGAGTTCTTTGCGGGCATGGGAAAGGCCTCTAAGCCCGCCGAGGTGCGCGTCGACCTCGTAGCCGCGCACGCAATACGGTGATCCCACATTGTCCTCGGGACGAAAATCGGGCAGGGCCCTCCGGAAATCCTCCAGCAGACCGGGGTTTCGGTTCGCGATCGCGATACCGGCCGGACTGCGCTCCCAGACGCCCATCAGCCACACCGCATCGAAGCCCAAAGCCGCGATGGCGTCCCATTCGGCAGATGGCACCGAGTCCAGGTGAACGGGTTTTCCCGCCTTCGCGCTCAGTTCCGCGAGCCACACCCATGTGTTGATCTCATACAACGTCGGATAACGAGCCCAGCTAGACATTTCGGCACCTTCTGAATGAGTCCCGCTGCGCGGTTCTTAACCGGCGGCTTCGTGCTGCATCACGTAACGGAATAGTTCAGCGTTCGATCGGATGTTCAGGACCGACATAGCCCGGTACTTATGGAAATAGGCAGTTCCGGCAGAGACACCAAGAAAATCAGCCACCTCTTTCACCGCCATCCCTTGTGCCAGGAGTCTGAGAATCTGGCGCTGACGGTCGGTAATCTCTCGTTGACCTCTGCGCTCGCTTGCCTCTTTGAGAAGGGACTCGACTGAGGCCTGAGTGATCGCTTTCGATACGTAATACTCTCCAGCCAGCACTGATCGAATCGCTGTCAACAGCTCTTGAGCGCCACCCCGCTTGGAGACCACAGCAGAAGCACCGCGCCGGAACTCACCGATTGCCGTTTCAGAACCGAACCGGCTGGTCAGCATCACCAGCCTCGGAAGTTGCGACGATGCAAGCAGAAGCTTCTTAAAGGAGGCCAGCGCGTTAATGCGGGGCATCTCGGCATCCGCGACAATCAACTCGGGTGAAAGTCTGGCAGCTACCTCTGCACCTTCCGCTCCGTTCGTAACGATGGCTATGACCTTAAACTCAGGTTCCAGAAGATGTTTGCATGCCTCGGCAAAGAGTTTATAGGTGTCGGCAATAACGACACGCGCGGCTGCTTCATTCGTGCGGCTACGGCATGTGTTCATAGTTAAGAATTCCTGCAACCGTTCCACCATGCGGCTACGCGTGGAGCAGGGAAGGTCTGTCCCATTGGAGCGTTTCTGGCATTTCGTTCCCTAACAGTTGTTCATGGGTTGACCGCAGCCACGTTCTGCGGCCACTCATCATCTGTCGGATGCCAGGTCTTGTCCGGGTTGTATAGCTCCATTTCCTTCGCGATTTTCAGAGAATCGGGCCCCAAGTCCTTCTGGTAGACGATGCCGTCATAGTTCACGATGAAGGTCTTTACGCCGGTCACGCGATACTCGGCGGGCACAGCGACGAGAGCGAAGCCGCCGATCATGACCCCTTCGATGACGTAGTTGATGGCGCCGTTAGGGGCGGCCGGGCCTTGGCCCTTCAGGATCTTGAAGTAATAGCCGTGGAATCCGCCCTTGCCGGACGTGTAGCCTTCCTCCAGCGCCTTGGCCACCGCGTCGCCAATCGGACCGTCTGGAGTGCCGTCAGCATTCTTCCAGAACAAGCCGTCCTGCTTGCCGGGTGTGCTGATGATCTTCTGCGCGTACTGGTTTATGCCGGAGTCATCGTGAATTTCCGAGGCGTATTCCTTTTGCGCTGACACGTAGCCGCGGCAAACGGTGATGGCGTTAAGTTCGTTCTCACCGATGCGGCGGTAGAGAATTTCCTGCCGGCCTTCTTTGGTGTTGAAATACCACTTACCACTCTTCTTCACCAGAGGAATCGGCAATGGCCACTCTTCGTCGCCCACGATGATGGTGGCGCGGTTCGGATTAGACTTGGCCAACTGGATCGAGTTCTTGGCTGCGGCCTCTTTAGCAAAAGCCTGGGCGTTGTTCTTGTCCTGTACGGGATCGTCAGACGCAACCACATCCTGGCCGTCGGGGCCAAGGATCGCCAGCAGCTCCGGCACGTCGAAAGTCCCCGCTGCCTTGATCAGCGCGTCAGCTGCCTGTTGAGGAGTATCGAAGCCCTTCTGGCTGACTGCCGCGGTCTTGGCCGCGGTTTGGGTTTGCGCCATGGTCAGAACCGGCAACACACAGCATAGGCCAACCAGGACGAGGACGATCTTCGTAAACGGCTTTCTCGCAATCAATATTTCTGAGTTCATAAGTCCCTCGCTCATCATGATTTGCCTTCCTATCTGCGCCTTCCGCCCGCCACCGCCACGGGAGCCACCGCCACCGCCCCTGAGACCCGCCCATGCTGGACGAACCACGTGAACTGCTGGCGCGCGCCTGGCTGCCGCTCGAGCCGCTGCCGGCTCCACCGAAGGCGCTTCGATTCGTGGAACTGGGAGTATTCCGAACCTGCTGATTGCCGACACGGTCTGGGACCGGTTCCTCGATTGCCGCTCATGTTGCCTGCGCTTGCACCACGGTTTCCAGCGTCGCCGGCGTGCCGCCGCCGCGATCACTGGCGCCTGGCGGCTGCGCCCCGTCCCGCCCGCGATTGCCGCCCGCAGCCTGCTGCCGCCTGCCGCGCCTGGTTCTGGCGGGCATTCGCTTGCCGGTTCTGCATGGAGTCCCCGCGTGCCGTGCCACCGTACTTGTTGGCGGTGTTTCGGTCGCCATAAGGAGCTCCGCCCCGGTGCTGCGGGTTGTGTTGCCAATTGCTGTTGCCCCGATTGCCGCTGTTTGTGCGGTTGCCGCCATTGACGCGGTTGCTGTTGTTGACGAAGTTGTTGTTGTTGTTGATGGTGATGTTGTTGTTGCCGCCCCATCCGGCGTTGTAACCCCATCCGCCGCCCCACATCGCTCCCATCGCGACGCCCACACCAAACGAGATCGCCATACCCGCGGCGTAATAACCCGGCGGCGGATAGGCGATGGGGGGATAGGCATATACCGGAGCGCCATAAACCACGGTCGGGTTGTAGCTCGGCACGTACACGACCTGCGGACTGGCCTGCTCCACCACAATCACTTGCTTGCTTTCGACAACCTTGGTTTCGACCTTTTGCTGCTCGGAAGACTTCAGGTTCCCGGCATCTTGGGCCTTCTTGCGCATACGCTGCACGGCGTCCATCACATCGTTCTGCTGCGCAAGAAACGCATTGCCCAGGTCCGTCGTCCACTTGATGTTTTCGGCCAGTAGCTTGACGGCCTCGGGCAAGGCAGCTAGTCCCTGGATGCTCGGGTCCCAGTCCTGCTTCTTTACTGCATCGGCCAGCGCCTTTTCGTTAAGCCCCTTGTTCTGGGCCAGCCATTGCTGCAACTGAATGACCTCGAGGGGATACGTGGAGGCCACCAGCACCTGGCTGAGCAGAGGATCCGGGTAGAGCGCGATCGGCGCCACTAGTGAGTCCAGTTGGTCCGGCGGCAGTTTCGCCGCCGCTTGCTCGGCCGGAGCTGCAGCCTGCTGTGTCTGCACCGCCACCGCGTTACCGGGCACGATAGCCGCGACGCAGACGATCGCCGCGAGTCCTCGGACCGCGCGCATCATCCTGCTCGTGAAATTGTTCTTAGAATTCATAGCCACCATCTCCGTGCTTCTTATACCATGACTGCTTCCGTTGCTCGATTTGCCTCTCGACCTGGTCCCCGCGAGTACAGGAGTTGATCTTATACGCCCTCTGCGCGCGCAGAAATCCTGACCGCTGGCATCTCTTTCCGTCGGCGTTCAGTGCCTTTCTACTGCAGCGCTGGTGGCGACAACTAGGGAAACCCCTTAGGTATTGGTGCGGCGCGTGGCCGAGACGAAGCAGCGCCCCGACAATGCCGCCTCGATGGCAGGAATCAAGTCCGCCTTCATGTGAGACTTTACTACAAATCCCAGCGCTCCCTCCGCCAGACAGGCCTCCACAAACTCAGGGCTTTCATGGATGGTCAGGAACACGATCATGGCCGTAGTTCCCAATTCCCGAAGTCGATGGGCCGCTTCAATTCCGTCCACCCCCGGCATCGATATGTCCGCCACAATTATGTCCGGGTGCAGCCGCATCGCCTCCCGGATCATCTCGAGACCGTCGCGCGCCACTCCCACCACATCGAAGGTCGGCTGCAGAAGCGACCTCACTCGCTCCAGCACGAGAGGATGATCGTCGGCCAGCAGGATACGCCGACGATTCCCTGAGTCTTCAGGCATTCCGGCTTCTGACATAGGCCCGTCCGAGGACAACAGATCGTCACCAAGACACATTCACAACAACAAGCCGATGTTAGGTTCTGGATCGAGACCGTAACAACTAGGGAAAACCCTAGTCAATGAGGTAAGACACTGCGGCGGGAGAAATCAGGAAGAGCGGGTTCGCTGCAATCGACTGGCATCCAGAGAGATGAGACTTTCTTTCAGGGCGAAAAGCACGAGGTCGGCGTTGCTCTTCAGGTTGAAGATTTCCATGATCTGATGCTTGTGGAACTCGACCGTCTTCTCACTTAGGTTCAAGTGTCCAGCGATCTCCTTGATGGGACGCCCTTCGGCGCACATCTGCACAATGTCACGCTGTCTGGGGGTCAGGCGCCTGGAGTACTGCCGCGCCCGGGTCTTTTGCACAGCCCAGTCTTCCGGCCTGAGTTTAGGAGTGACATAGCACTTGCCATACAGCACCTGTTCCATCGCCTTCAAAAGCTCTGATCCTGCCGAATGCTTGAGGACAAATCCGGTCGAGCCCAACTCCAGAGCAGCCGCCGCCAGATTGGGATTGTCCTGCATGGTCAGGAATACGATCTTTACTTTCGGAAGTTGCTCGCGCACTCGCCTGGCAGCATCCAGTCCATTCAAAAGAGGCATGCCGACATCTACGACGATCACGTCTGGCTTAAGCCGCAGAGCTTCGGCGACCAGCGCGCGCCCGTCGGCGACCGTGCCCATAACGTTGTAACGCTTCTCCAAAAGCAGCCGAAGGCCGTCGGCAAAGATGATGTGATCGTCGGCAATCAGGACTTGTGGCCGGGCTTCCATTTTTCGATCTCCGTCAATTTCAGCCCCATGTCGCTGATGGGCAATCGACACCCGTCGGGTCAACTGGAGCTCTGTCGTGCAGTGACCGCAGACACACCGACCGGTTCGCCAGCCGATTCACTCCCGGGCCTGTCAGATTCATCCTTCAGCGGCGCCCACACTTCGATCCGGGTTCCCTGTGGGGTTTCCGAATGAATCTCGAATCGGCCACCTACCAAACGCACCCTCTCCCGCATGCTCCACAGTCCAAGACTGTGTCCATCGGAAGCGCGTTTCACATCGAATCCCTTACCGTCATCCGAGATGGACAAGTGAAGTTTGTCACCGACTCTTTCCAGTCGCACATGTGCATTAGCTGCTCCGCTATGCTTCTTCACATTCCGGAGTGCTTCCTGGACGATGCGAAACAGACACAACGCAACCGCAGGCGCCACGGAGCGAGGTATGTTCCGGTGAGAGAACGCAACCTGCGTTCCCTGCTGAGCGGTGAATTCCTTGCAAAAGGATGCCACTCCCGCTGCCAGGCCAAGCCGCTCGAGGGTAGAGGAATGAAGACGGTGTGACAAAGTGTGAAGATCGGCCCCGATCTCGCCAGCGGAGTTCATCAGCTCCTGGAGTTGTTGATTTGCTTCCTGTGGCGATTCGGGAATGCATTCAGCGGCTGTCTCCAGTCCGAGTGACAGCAATGCCAGCCGCTGACTGAAATCATCGTGCAACTCTGATGCCAGCCGGCGACGCTCATCCTCTTGGGCGTTAATCAGCATGCCGCTAAGCCTCGTCTGTTCCCGCTTGGCAACATTCAGTTGCTTCTGCTTGTAAAGCAGGTAGCCGGCAAGCGCGGTTAAACCGAGTATGACTGCCAGGCCGGAAAGCAAAATCCACTTGGCTCTTTCCCAGACAGTGGGCTCGCGATTGAGTACAACACTGCGAGCAGGCAATCTGCCTTCGCTGAGGTTCCAGCGCTTTAGCTGTCTCGCATCAAACATATATACGCCGGATCCAGCCACGATCGGGAGATCTGCCGGTTTCCGTCCCGCGAATATCTCCGCGGTAAGCTGGGCAGCAATCTTTGCCTGTTCGGCAAAGCTAACCAATTACACACGATTCCCCAGCACTCACGTGCTGGGCTACGATTATGACTCCCTTCGGGCTCTAAGAAGGCATAGCCTGCCGCCCAGCCCACTACCTGCACATTTGCGAGAAAACGCCGCGTGGCCTTATGGCCGGTAGAGCCAGGTCTGGGCGGTGGCCTGGTCGTTGTTGGGATAGCCGCCGGCCAGCAGCACGCTGCCGTCTTTCAGCCTGGTTTCCGTCATGAAGTGCCAGTTGTCGTTCATCTGGCCCGGGACTACCAGAAACTTCCCCGTCGCTGGATCATAGAGTTCCACCTGTTTATTTCCGCCGCCAACCAGGAGCCGGCCTGAGGCTACCTGCACCGCCTCATCGGGCAGCTTGAAGCGACTGTCGTTGAGCGGGGAGGTCGCAGTGAATTTTCCGGTGTGCGGGTCGTAGAGTTCCGCGCTGGTCATGGCGCCGTTCCAGTCGCGCTCGTCGGAGCCGCCGGCAATCAGGACCCGCCCGTCAGGAAGCAGGCCCGCGGTGTGCTTGTAACGGGGCGTGATCAGACTACCGGTCTGGCTGAAGGTCCCAGTTTTCGGGTCATACAACTCAGCGACTGCCTGCAGGCCTCCGTCGCCGCCTCCGGCGATGAGGATGCGCCCGTCGTTGAGCAGGGTGGCGGTGTGCGAAGAGCGGGCATGGTGCAGAGAGCCGGTGGGCTGGAAGCGCAAGGTGGCGGCGCGGAAAATTTCAGCCGAGGCCAGCGCCCCGTCTGGACCGTCATGATCGGCACCGCCCACCAGCAGCACATCACCGTTAGCCAGCAGCGTGGCGCTCTCACGTGCGCGCCGCCTGGTCATTTTCGCGATCGCAGTGAACTTTCCCGTGGCCGGGTCATACAGTTCGGCGGAGTCGGTAGTGCCGTGGCCGATCCATCCTCCGGCGATGAGCACCTTGCCCGAGCGCAGCAGCACGGCGGCGTGCCCCACCCGCCCGATACTCATTTCTCCGGTCCGCTGAAACGTGCCGGTAGCGGGATCGTAGAGTTCGGCAGATTTGTAGAAGTCCTGGTTGCGCCGCATGCCTCCGGCGATGAGAACCTTGCCGTCGGGAAGGAGGGTGGCGGTTTGTCCGGAACGCGGCTCGAGCATCGGTGCGGCGGGTGTGACCGTGCCCAGGTGGGGCACCGAGGAACCAGCCGGACGAAACGCTGCGGCTGCGGCTGCAAAACTGATGGTGAGACAAACAACGAACAAGAGGCGGGACCGATTCATGGCATCCTCGCTGGATGACAAGACGTACCACTGGGGTGACAGGTAAGCGGGAAAGCGGTGAAAACCGCCGAAGGCCGCTTAGCAGGCTGCGGAAAAGTCCGAAAGCGAGAGGTTTCGCCGACTAAAGTCGGCTCGGGAAGGCAAGAAAAAAGGGCTTAGCGGCACGGCTGAAACAGGCTGCGGAAAAAGCCGAAGAACAGATCCCACGCGGACTGAAGTCCGCGTGGGATGACAAAGATAAGGACCTTATACGGCACACCTGAAGGTGTGCCCTTTCAAAACGTGGCGAAAGCCGGGGTTTTCCGCAGCCTGCGAAAGCCGTGCCCTTTCAAAACATGGCAGAATTCGAGTTTTCCCGCAGCCGCCTACAGGATCACGCGTTCATCTCCGACGCGTTTGGTGACGCGCTCGCGGTCGAGGTATTCGAGCAGGGGGATGGCGTACTTGCGGGTGATGCCGAAGAGGTCTTTGAAAGTCGCCACGTTCAGCTTCGGGGTCTTGGACTTTTGCGCGACGACCTGCTGGCGCAGGGCTTGGAGGGCGCTGCGGTGGAAGACGAGGTCGTCGGCCAGCTTGACCAGGACGCGGTCACGCAGCAGCAGGGTGACGATCTTCTGGGCGCGGGCCTGGTCGATGGGCAGCGAGGCCAGCACCTCCTTGAGCGCCGGGACCTGCAGTCCGGCGCGGGCGAAGGCCTGCTCGATGGTCTGCTTGGATTCGGCCTCGTCGTCGCGCAATACCACGCCACGGCCAGCTGCGCGCACCTGCTCGCCTGCGGTTTCCAGCTTTTTGTCGCGGACGAGGGAGTCGAGCAGGCTGCGGAAAACTTCTGGAGGGACACTTAAACTTTCGCGCAACTGTTCCTGATTGATGCCCGCGACCAGCGGATTCTGCTGGTGAAACTGCTCGACCGCGGCGAGCGCCTGCCGGCGCAAGGCGGCGAAGCGGTCGGCGGCGATCAACAGGCCGTCGCACAGCACGAGCTTGCCGGCCTTCTGCAGCTCGCTGGCGAGTTGCTGCACGCGGGCGGGAAGCCATCCAGTTTCAGCGACGGCGTCGGCCAGCGACAGCCCTGAGGTCCCATGGCGTCCGACGCGAGCCAGTAGGACTTCCGGCGGCGTGGGGTTGGCGATCTGCTGAATGAAGGCGAGACGATCTGCAGCTTTGGACTTGCCCTTAATGTTGGCTTTGCTGCGCCGCACGGGCTCGGAGGCGTCGAGCACCTGTCCGCCGCCAATGGTGATTACGGGCGAGAACTGGCGCACGATGAAGCGGTCGCCGGGAAGCAGCAGCAAGGGGGCATCAAGCTTGAGGTGTGCCAGTCCAGATTGGCCTGGCTTGAGCTGCTTACTTTCCAGCAAACTCACCTCGGCGATGGTCTCGGCGGTGAAAGCGTGCAGATGCACGCGCTGGCGCTCGCGCATCGGTTTGGCTGAGGGCAGAAGATCGAGGCGGACGGTGATCTGCGTGGCGGGATGGAAGAGCTCAGGCGCGGTGAGCATCATGCCGCGGGCCAGCTCACTGACTTCGACTCCGGCGAGATTGAGCGCGGTGCGCTGTCCGGCGATGGCGCGTTCGGCGGCGTGGCTGTGTACCTGGACGCCGCGAACCCGCAGGCGCTTGCCGTTGGGATGAAGGGCCGGATGAACCTCCAACTCGTCGTCCTTGGCGACGGTCCCCGAGATCAGCGTGCCGGTGATGACCGTGCCGAAGCCTTTCATGGTGAAGACGCGGTCGATGGGCAGGCGCAGGGGCGCGCCGGCGTCCTTGGCCGGAACTTCGAGGGCGAGGCGAGCCAGCTCACGCTTGAGTTCGTCCAGGCCTTCGCCAGTCTTCGAGCTGATGGCGACGATGGGCGAGGCGGCGGGGTCGAGGAAAGAGCCTGCGAGGTACTCGGCGACCTCCATGCGAACGACGGCGAGGGTGTCGGGATCGACGAGATCGGACTTGGTGAGAACGGTGATGCCGCGGCGGACGGAGAGGAGGCGGGTGATGTCGAAGTGCTCGCGAGTCTGCGGCTTGATGGATTCGTCGGCTGCAATGACGAGCAGAACCAGGTCGATGCCGCCGATCCCGGCCAGCATGTTGCGGACAAAGCGCTCGTGGCCGGGAACGTCGACAAAACCGATGCGAATGGGTTCGCCGGAGGGAGCGCGGAGATCGAGGTTGGCAAAGCCGATGTCGATGGTGATGCCGCGGCGCTTCTCCTCTTCCAGGCGATCGGGATCGGTGCCGGTGAGAGCTCGAACCAGGGCGCTCTTTCCATGGTCGATGTGACCGGCTGTACCGACGATAACGGCCTTCATGAAGAACAGTTTACAGAAAGGATCGTGGAACTTTTGTGGGAGGAGACGGGAAGAACAATCGGGCACGAGTGTGCGAGAATAAGAAGAGGAACTACGAACTAGCTGGCGGGTTTGATTCAGTTACGCCATCCCTGGGGAAGTGTTGCGCTTTCGAGGGGTATCGGGCGGGCAGTAATTAAGCTCCAGGCGTACTCGTTCCAGGCGGATGGCTTCAATCCTTACACCGACACAGAATCCAGTGGGAACTCCACCCGAAGACGAGCGGCAGTTTGCACGCGGGTTGGCGATCGTCCCGCCGGAGGTTCCGGCGCTGCACCTGCTGCTGCAGTTGGAGGACTCTCTGGAGCGCTCGCGCAAGCGCGAAGCGCTGTGGCTGTCGGTGGTTGTGCACTTGGCGGTCGTACTGTTTCTGGTGACTTCTCCCAAGCTGTTTCCGGGCTGGAGCCCGGTTCTGATCCCCACCGCGGCTGATCTGATGAAGAACCAGAACCTGACCTACCTGGACTTGCCGCCCGACATGCAGAAGCCGCCGAAGACGCCTCCGCCGGACACGAAGATCTTGTCGGACAAGAACCGGCAGGCGATGAGCCGCACGCCCACGGTCGATCGTAAGACGCTGGAAGAGTTGCGTCGCGCTGGACCGCCTGCGCCGCAGGTTCCGTCGGGAGCGCAGGCTCAGGCGACGCCGCCCGGCGAATCGCAGCAGGCTCCGCCAAACCAGGGGCAGCAGACCGCGGAGAACATGCAACCGGTACAGGATCCCAAGCTCGCTCTGCCGCAACAAGGTTCGCCGCAACAGAAGCCGGCGGTGGACTTCCGCGCCATGATGACGCCGGGACAGAGCATCGACCAGGCAGCGCGGCAAGTGGCCAACAGCCGCACTTCGCCGGGTGTGGGCTTCGGCGGCTCGGTTGGCGGCGATTATGGCTCGGGCCGGGGCGGTACCGCCGCACGCGTGCAAGGCAACCTGGAAGTCCTGAGCGATACGCAGGGCGTGGACTTCGGGCCTTATCTGTCGCGTGTGCTGCAAGCGGTGCGGATGAATTGGTACAACCTCATTCCGGAGGCGGCGCGGGCGCCCATGCTCGAGCGCGGCAAGGTGTCCATCGAGTTCGTCATTTTGAAAGATGGGCGAGTTGCCGGGATGAAGATCATCGGACCGTCGGGCGATATCTCCCTGGATCGCGCGGCCTGGGGAGGCATCACCGCCTCGACGCCGTTCTCACCTTTGCCCGGCGAATTCCACGGGCCGTATCTGGCACTGCGCTTCCATTTCTATTACAACCCCGCCAAAGGCGACCTGGACTAGCCGAGAACCGTCGATTGCCGTCTGCGGAAAAATAATGGCGTATTTGACACAGGAAATCTCGTAAGTTGTTGCAGGTGATACAGTTCTGGCATGGTAAGCAAGAGCAAGTACCTAATTAAAAAGGTGTCGGATGCTGGCGAGGATACCGCCGTCGATGCCCAAAAGTTTGACGCCATGCTCAAGGCGTTGCTGAGAAGCGGGCCGATCCCGCAAAAGGCAGTAAGAAAGAAGACCGCCCGTCGAAACAAAGGCGGGCGGGGTTGAGTTGTTACCGCCTCAAGTGATCGCGCAGTGTCAGCACTGTCTCGATTCCTTGGAGCACTACACTCAAGGCAACCAAGGCTACCTCAAGCAAGGGAAGGTTCTGGACTGGCATCCAGACGCCTATAAACATGGAACATCCTTGACGGGCGGCTTAGTGGGTCAATCCATCTAGCGCCGTATCCGCCGACGCGGGTCAGACTTCAACCCGCTCCAATCCTACGCTGAGGGGTGCGGTTAGTACGGCGACACTAGAACGTCTCGCGCGTGAGCTTTTTGTATGTAAGAGGCTTCCCCGCCGATACGTTTTTGAGCAGGGCGTCAAACATATCCTTCTGCTGTTCGCGTCTGTTGTAGCGCCAGCAGAATTCGTTTAGGTAGGCTTCGAGGTGGTCTCCGGAGAGTTTGTGGAAGCTCCCGACCAGTCCACGCTTCAGGAGGCTAAAAGCACCCTCTACGGTTCTGGTTTCTCGGATGGTTCCGTGATTCCATAATTCGTCCTTATGGACTCCCACGGTGTGGCGTTCGGCGGGAATGATTAGTTCGTAGGCAGGGGCCCTATCGGTAGCGATGGTTGCGTTCTGGCTAACGTTGGCTTCGATCGCTGGTCTGAGCGTCTTGATCTTGGCGTTTGGAATGACCTGTAGGCGAACACGGCCACTACGTTCGACCATTCCAAGCACCTTGACCTTGGCGTTCTTGCCCGACTTGATGCCCTTATGGCGGGATTTTCCGCCTATGTTGGTTTCGTCGATCTCGACAACCTCGCCACCTCCGCCGAGTGGCATAGGGTCGGTTTCTTGCATGGCTTCACGAATGCGGTGATTCAAGTACCAAGCGGTCTTATGCTGGACCCCAAGATGGCGGGATAGTTGTAGCGCGGAAATACCTTTCTTGGCCTCACAGATTAGAGCAATCGCCATAAACCACTTGCGGAGGGGTAAGTGGGAGTCGTGAAACAGAGTTCCACTTGTGGCGGTGAACTGGTAGCCGCACCCAAGGCACTCTAGGACGCGGCGGACCTTGCCCGTTTTGCCCTTGCTGGTAATCCGCGAGATGCGGCTCGACTCGCAGGATAGACACCTAATGCCACCTGTCCAGCGAGTCTTAATAAGCGCATCGTGCGCCTCATCTTCGGTGGCGAATACTTGAGCAACATCATGGAGATTCATATGGCTACCTCAGAGCGGTTTCTAAACATCGATACCAGAAATAAAAACGGGGTGTCGGTCTTTAACCCTTACGGAGTGTCCGTACAAGATCGGCGTTCAGACCCAGCGGGTCGATCTGGATGCCTAACACGCAATTACACGAAGGGCACAGATAGCTCACACCACGATAGGTCGATCCCGGTTGACCCTGAATATTCACGCTTTCTACTGTGGCTCGGGAAACTATTGCATCGCACTTAGGGCAAGTTCCAAAGTTGCTCATGCAAACAACATACGCCAGCACTCGTCCTGTGTCAAGTACAATATCATGTGCGGAAAATCTGAAAACTCAGCATCTTGTATTTCTGGGGCTGAAGCCCCGGAACAGCTAGAGGAGTTTCGACGCCGGCCTGAAGGCCGGCTCTACCCGAACCTCGCATGTTCAGGGCTTCCCCAGTTCAACGCGTAGAATGAAGGCGTGAAGCCGCAGCTCGAGACGCGCTCCAGCAGGGAACGAAAGCAGTCGGAGTGGATTGCCCGGCAGCACGCGCGGGAGCGGCAAAAGCTGATCGGCGGGCTGCTGATTGCGCTGCTAATTTTGATTCTCGCCTTCGTTCGATTTGGCAAGACCATTCCCTGGGGTGCGCGTTGAATGGACGCGGCCCCGCCTTCCAGCCGCGAACCGTTGCTGGAGCGGGTTTCAAAAATGAACCTGCCGCGAACCGGACAATTCCCTCAGAGGCTAAACAGGCTGCGGACCGGAAAAGCCGGTCCCACGCGGACTAAAGTCCGCGTGGGATGACAAAAATAAAGGGCTTAGACGCTGGCCTGAAGGCCAGCTCTACCCAAGAATCAATTTTTCCGCAGCCTCTAAAGCCCAGGTTTTATGAGGCCGGGATGGCGCGGCTGCAGCCGCGCCCCTTCAAACAACCATTTATGCAACACGCTTTATGCAACACGCTCTAGTCGTCCTGCTCGGCCCGACCGCCTCGGGTAAATCGTCACTGGCGATCACGCTGGCACAACGCTTCTCTGGCGAAGTGGTCAGTTGCGACTCGGTCGCGGTGTACCGGGAGTTCGAGATTGGCACAGCCAAGCCAAATCTGGCGGAACGTGCGCTGGTGCGCCACCACCTCATCGATGTAGCCGATCCCGGCGAGTGCTTTACGGCAGGGGAGTACGCACGCCGGGCACGAACTGCGGTAGGCGATATTGCCAGCCGCGGAAACCTTCCGATCGTGGTGGGTGGAACTGGCCTTTACCTGCGCGCGTTGCTGGAAGGGCTGTTCCCCGGACCGGAGCGGTCGGAAGAACTGCGCGCGCGCCTGCGAGAAAAAGCGGCGAGGCGTGGTTCGCAGTACCTGCACAAGTTGCTACTTCGCCTCGACCGCGATGCAGCAGCGCAGATCCATGCCAACGACACGCCGAAGCTGATTCGTGCGATTGAAGTCTGCCTGGCGGCGCGCCAGCCGATGAGCGAACTCCGGCAGCAGCAGGGACGCGATCCGCTGCAAGGATTCCAGGTGTTGCGGATCGGACTAAATCCCGAACGTGAGCTGCTGTACGAGAGAATCAACCGGCGGGCGCAGGAAATGTTCGCGAGCGGACTGGTCGAGGAAACGCAGGCGTTACTGGAGAAGTACCACGATAAGGGGAATGTCACGGCGCTGAACTCGCTGGGCTATAAGCAGGCGGGGCAGTTGTTGCGAGGTGCGCTGACGCGGGAGCAGGGGGTCGCGGCCACACAGCAGGGGCATCGCAACTACGCCAAGCGGCAGATGACCTGGTTCCGGCGCGAGCCCGAGGTGAACTGGCTTTCTGGCTTCGGAGACGATCCGGCGATAGCCAGCCGCGCCGCAGAACTGATTGGGACGGTGCTGGCCGCGGACACATCCGCCTGACAGAGTTCTCCGGTGTTTGATATGGTCAAGTGATGTCGCGATGGCTGCTTCTGTCTATCCTGCTTTGCGGCTGCATTAGTCTGCCAACCCCCTCGCCTGCGAAAGAACAATTCCAGAAACCCGGCCCGGTGCACCTCGACAAAGCCGGCGAAAAGTGGGCGCGCCAGTCGTTGAAGAAGATGACGCTGGAGCAGAAGGTCGGGCAGATGTTCGTAATCTGGGCGCATGCCGAGTTTCTGAACATCAATGGCGTGGAGTACAAGACGTTGCGCAGCCAGATGCGTAAGTATCATATTGGCGGCTTCGGGCTGACGGTGCGCTACGATGACGGCCTGCTCTACAAGAACGAGCCGCTGGAAGCCGCCACGGTTACCAATCAACTACAGAAGGATTCGGAGTTTCCGCTTATTTTTGCCGCGGACTTCGAACGTGGATTGGGCATGCGGTTGAACGGCGTCACTACGTTTCCGCACGCCATGGCGCTGGGGGCCACTGGCAACGCCGAGTATGCCCGCGAGTCGGGACGCATTACCGCGCGGGAGGCACGCGCCATCGGGGTGCAATGGAACTGGTTTCCCGACACTGACGTGAATTCGAACCCGCAGAACCCAGTTATCAACACGCGTTCCTTCGGTGAAGACCCAGGTGAAGTTGGACGAATGGCGGTAGCTTACATCCAGGGCGCGCATGAGTACGGCATGCTCACCACGGCGAAACATTTTCCCGGTCACGGCGACACGTCTACCGACTCGCATCTTGCGGTGCCGGAGGTAAGCGCCGACCGCGCGCGGCTCGATGCGGTGGAGCTGCCGCCGTTCCAGGCGGCCATCAACGCCGGTGTGGATGCCGTGCTGGTGGCCCACGTGACTGTACCGGCGCTCGATGCCGATCCTCATAAGGTAGCCACGATCTCGCAGCCAATCGTGACCGGGCTGCTCAAGCAGCAAATGAAATTTCACGGCCTGGTGGTAACAGATGCTTTGGTAATGGACGGGCTCATGAAGCTGTATCCGGAGGGCGGTAAGGCGGCTGCGGCGCATGCCGCCGTGGATGCGGTGGTGGCGGGCAACGATGTGCTGCTGATTCCCTCCGACCTGGACGCCGCTTACCAGGGAGTCGTCGAGGCTGTGCGTTCCGGGAAGATTCCAGTCTCGCGCATCGATGAGTCGGTGTTGAAGATTCTGCGTGCCAAAGCCTCGGTGGGTCTGAACAAAGCGCGTTTCGTGGATGTGAATGCATTGACCAGCATAATTGCCCAGCCTGACAACCTGGCGCAGGCGCAGAGGATGGCCGACAGTTCCGTGACCCTCGTCCGCGACAACGAACGGGTGCTGCCGCTGCGGCGGGCGGCGGGGGGAACCATTCATCCCATTTCCGCGTATCACGGAGCAGAGGAGATGCATAGGCACGTCCTGTTGCTGATTTTCGTGGACGATATCCGGGGCGAATCCGGCCGGCTGCTGGAGGAGCAGGTGCGCGAGCGTATCCCCGATGCCAAGGTGATCTATGTGGATAAACGCAGTGCGCCGGAGATGACGAAGCAGGTGATGGATGCGGTGCAACCGGCAACCAAGATCATCGCCGCCGTGTATGAGGTGCCGGTGTCGGGAAGAGGGGTAGGGGAGATTGCGGCCCCGTCGAATAGCCCTGAGATTGAGAGCGCATCAGCGGCGTTGCTACGGAGCGTACTACATGCAGCCGGGGAGAGGACGGTCGTGGCTGCCATGGGCAACCCGTATATCGCCAGTAGCTTCCCGGAGATTCAAACCTACGTGTGCACCTATTCGAATACCAATGTTTCCGAGATGAGCGCGGCCAAGGCTTTGTTTGGCGAGATTCCCATGAATGGCCACCTCCCGGTTACGATTCCGAACGTTGCCAGCCGCGGCGCAGGCATCGCCAGCCCGGCGCAGCGATTCAGTGGAGGATCGGAATGAAGAAGTTGGCAGCAGTCTACATGGCGTTGGCTACTGGGACGCTGGCAGCAGTGGTGGTTCTAGCCGGCTGCAGCGTGAAGGTCGACGACAAAGACAAGGAAAATAAGAAGGTCGATATCCAGACACCGTTCGCCAACCTGAAGGTGGATACCGACGCCGCGGCTACCGACAATGGCATACCCGTGTATCCGGGGGCCAAGCCGCGGCCTAAGAGCGACGGCGACAGCCATCGCGCCAACGTCAACATCGGGGGAGCGAATTTCGGGCTGAAGGTGATCGCGGCGGAATACGTCACCGACGATTCGCCCGAGAAGGTGAAAGCTTTCTATACCGACAAACTGAAGAAGTTTGGCGATGTGCTGGAGTGCAAAGGGCACTCCGGCAGCGAGGCCAACATGAAGTGGGGCGACCACGATGGAGACCAGAAGCTAGCATGCGGCGACGCCCACGGCGATGGCTGGGAGTTGAAGGTGGGCACACGTGACAACCAGCATATCGTGGCCATTCAACCCGACGGCTCGGGCACGCGGTTCGGGACTGTTCTGGTGCAGATGCATGGGAAGGAAGGCACCCTGTAAGGTGCGATCGCCATTTGTCCTGAGCGTGGGCGATTGCGGTTCGCTATTAGCCTTGGCATTTCGCTTGTGGCAGTTTTTACAACAGCCCGGCACGGTGGCTGGAGACGGCAAATGGGCCAACCCCGACCTCGAGAAACGGTCCCGGTGTAAGCAACTGTATACCGCAGTTGACGAGTTGCAGGTATCGCGACGGTACTGATAACGTCGAATGCGGTGGAACATCCCTGCTACAAGTGCCAATCGCCGGTGGAAGAAGGCTTGCCGTTTTGCCCGCACTGCGGGGCGCCGCAAATTCGAGTTCTGCCTCCGGAGGACGAGGGCGGCTCTGTCCCGATCTCTGCCCTGCCCAGCAACGAGCCTGGCGCAGCGCGCATTGAGACTCCGGGTTCGGTGTGGACGCAGGGCCGGCCTACCTACACGCTGCCGAGCACGCCGATCCAGTGGAACATTGCCTGGCGAGGAGCCCTGCTCGCCGGGATTCTCGCGGGAATTCTGTGTGACTTGCCGTACCTGTCCTATGGCTTCCTTCTCTGGCTGCTAGGCGCGGGAGGGTTGGCGGTGTCGATGTATGCGCGGCGGGTTCCGGGAGCGCTGGTCACGTCCGGCATGGGGCTCCGCATTGGAGCCTTGGCAGGATTCTTCGCCTTCCTGCTGAATGCGATCGGAACCACGCTGATGTTTACCGTGGAAGGTGACACCGTGCGCAAGATGCTACAGGAGCAGATCGAGGCTTCGATCGCAAAGTCTCCCGATCCCAAGGCACAACAGATCCTGCAGGAATTCGTGGCCCGCCTGAGCACACCGGAGGGCATGGCAACGTTTTTCGTGCTACTGCTACTGGTATTAGGCGTGCTATTTGCACTGTTCGCGGCTGCTGGGGGCGCACTCGGGGCGTCGTTGTCGCGGCAGAAAGGCAGTCTCCGCTAGATCACTGACGCCAGTGGGATGCGTCACCCGGACGGCGGACGCAGTTGCCCGTCCATGCCGCCTTCCCGTATCATGCGGGACGGATGACCAAACCTGCCGCACGTCCTGATAACCTCAGGGAAAAAGCGCAAATCCTTTCTGCTTCCGAGATCGACCGCACCCTGGTCCGGCTGGCGCACGAGATCGTGGAAAAAAACAACGGCGTAGAGAACCTGGGACTGGTGGGCATCATGCGCCGCGGCGTTCCGCTGGCCCATCGGCTGGCCAAGATCCTGGGCCGCATCGAGAAGACCGAGGTGCCGGTGGGGACGTTGGATATCACGTATTACCGTGACGATCTCTCCACCGTCGGCCATCGTCCCGAGGTGCGAGTGAGCGACATGGAGTTCGACATCCAGGACAAGAACATCATTCTGGTTGACGATGTGCTGTATACCGGGCGCACCACGCGGGCGGCCCTGGATGCGCTGTTTCATCATGGGCGGCCGCGCCGCATTCAGCTCTGTGCCCTGATCGACCGCGGCCATCGCGAATTGCCGGTCGAAGCCGCATTCGTGGGCCGCAAGGTGGAAACCACGCAGGACGAAATCGTAGAGGTCAAGCTGCAAGAGACCGACGGCATGGAGAAGGTGCTGTTGGCGGAGCGGGTCTCCGAAGGGCAATGAAGCCAGAAGCGCGTTCGCTGCTAGGTACCGAGCAACTTACTCCCGCACAGATCGAGGCTTATTTGAAGTTGGGCAAGCGCATGGACCCGCGCCGCGCGCCGCAACTGCTGCGCGGCAAGCGGGTAGTGCTGCTGTTCTACGAACCTTCGACGCGCACCCGCACGTCGTTCGAATTTGCCGCCAAGGCACTAGGTGCTACCACCACTCTCATCACCGCGACATCTTCCAGCATCGAGAAGGGCGAATCGCTGATCGACACGGGATGGACGGTAACGTCGTTGGCAGCGGATGCCATCGTAATGCGGCATCCCAACAGCGGAGCCCCGTACCTGCTGTCGCGCTACATCCCCGTTCCGATCGTCAACGCAGGCGACGGGCTGCACCAGCATCCTTCGCAGGCGCTGCTCGATGCGCTGACGATTACCCATCACAAGAAGAAGCTGAAGGGCTTGCGCGTGGTGATCGTGGGTGACGTGTTTCACAGCCGGGTGGCGCGCTCGAACGCACACCTGCTGTCAAAGATGGGCGCGAATGTGATCTTCTGCGGGCCGCCCGACCTGGTCCCCGATGTTGCTGCCACCATCGCCGAGAACGTGATCGCCGTGCCACGACCTGGATGTTGCTTTGCAGGGAGCCGATGTGGTGATGTCGCTGCGGGTGCAGAAAGAACGACTGGCGGGAAAGCAGTTTGGGGTGGAGGAGTATATCGCGAACTACCAGATCGACGCGCGCCGCATGAAACTGGCGAAGCCGGACGCGATTCTCATGCATCCCGGGCCGATCATCCGCGGCATGGAAATGACCAGCGAAGTGGCCGATGGGCCGCAGTCGCTGGTACACGAGCAGGTAGCCAACGGCGTGAAGATGCGCATGGCGATCCTGGCAACGGTCCTGGGGAAGGCGCACTAGCATGGAATCATTGCTCATCGACTGGCGGACGGGTAGTCGATCCTGCGGCGGGTGTCGATCGCGAGATGGACGTGTTGCTGCGTGATGGCCGCGTGGCCGAGGTCGGAGAAACAGGCTCGCTCAGTGGCAGAACGGACGCGACCTTCAAGGCCAAGGGACTGATCGTTGCGCCGGGATTCATCGACCTGCACGTGCATCTGCGCGAGCCCGGCCAGGCGCACAAGGAGACTATCGCGACTGGCACGGCGGCTGCCGCGGCCGGAGGCTTCACCTCGGTCTGCACCATGCCCAATACGGTGCCGGTGAACGACTCGGCCGAGATCACGCGCTGGATGCAGGCTCCTGAACGGGGCGCGTTGGTGAACGTTTTTCCCATTGCCGCTGCGACGATGGGCAGCATGGGAGAAGAACTGACGGACTTCGCGGCGCTGAAGAAAGCGGGCGCCGTCGCGGTGAGTGACGATGGCAAGCCGATCCTCGAAGACCGCATCATGCACGACGCACTGCGCGCGGCGGCGAGGCTGAAGATTCCTGTGGTGCAGCATGCCGAGGACTCGCGCCTGACGGCAGGCTGTTCGATGAACCTGGGGCCGACATCGTTTCGCCTGGGGCTGCGCGGTATGCCGAATGTGGCGGAGTCGAGTATCGTGGAGCGCGACATCGCGCTGGCGCGAGCGACCAGGGCGCATGTGCACGTCGCGCATCTGTCGACGGCCGAAGCGCTGGGGGCGGTGCGCGCGGCCAAGAAGGCGGGGCTGAACGTGACTGCGGAAGTCACGCCGCATCACTTCACGCTGATGGACGAGAACATCGGCGAGTTCGATACCAACTACAAGATGAATCCGCCACTGCGCTCCGCCGCCGACCGCGCCGCCCTGATCGAGGGACTGCAGGACGGAACGATCGACGCCATCGCCACCGATCACGCGCCGCATGCCTTCCACGAAAAGCAGGTGGAATTCGAGCGCGCGGCTTTCGGCATCACCGGCCTCGAAACTGCATTGCCGCTCGCGATCACCGTGCTGCACCAGCACTTCAAGCTGCCGCTGTGGCGCATCGTCGAGCTGCTGTCGTCGAATCCCGCGAAGATCTTCGGTTTGAAAGGACGCGGGACCCTGAGTGCGGGAGCGCACGCTGACGTCACCATCTTCGATCCGAAGAAGAAGTGGACCTTTGACGCGTCGCAATCGAAGTCGAAATCGCGCAACACGCCCTTCGATGGCTGGAGCTTTGCGGGACGGGTGGTGGCGACGATTGTGGGCGGGAAGATCGTGTACGAGGGATGAGACCAAACGGACTGTTTGGTCGAGAGCGTTCTCCTCCCACCCTTTCGCAACAGACAGCGAAAGGATGGGGCAACCAACTCTTTCGAGACGTCGCCTACGACAGGATTCCCATTCTCTTGCCGACGCGCTTTAGCGTGGCGAGCGCCTGGTCTAGCTGTTCGCGGGTGTGCGTGGCAGTCATGATGGTGCGGATGCGGGCCTTGCCCTCGGGCACGGTCGGGAAGGCGATGCCCGTGCCCAGCACGCCTTCGTTGAAGAGCTCGCGCGAGAAGTCCATGGTGAGCTTGCCGTCGCCAACGATGATCGGCGTGATCGGTGTTTCGCTGGCGGGAGTGTTCACGCCGCCGATGTTGAACCCGAGTCCGCCAAGTTCCTTCTTCCAGTAGCGGGTGTTCTCCCAGAGCTGCTGCATGCGCTCGGGCTCCTGCTCAAGCACGTCGAAGGCTGCAATGCAGGTCGCCGCTACGGATGGCGGATGCGAGGTGGAGAACAGGAACGGGCGGCCGCGGTGATAGAGGAACTCGATCAGGTCGCGGGTACCGCAGACGTAGCCACCCAGCGCACCGATCGCCTTGGAGAGCGTGCCGACCTGAATGTCGACGCGGCCGTGGACGCCGAAGTGGTCGACGGTGCCGCGGCCATTGCGGCCCAGCACACCCGAGGCGTGCGCGTCGTCGACCATCATGATGGCGCCGTATTTCTCCGCCAGCTCGCAAAGCGCGGGCAGCGGGCCGATGTCGCCGTCCATGGAGAACACGCCATCGGTGATGAGCAACTTGCGGCCGGGCTCGTTCTTGATCTCGTTCAGCAGCTCTTCAGCGTGGGCCGTGTCTTTGTGGCGGAAAACTTTGATCTTGGCGCGAGAGAGGCGAGCGCCATCGATGATGCTGGCGTGGTTCAACTCGTCGGAGACGATCCAGTCCTCCTTGCCGAGGATCGCCGACACCGTTCCGGCGTTGGCGGTAAAGCCCGACTGGAAGACGACGCAGGCCTCGACGTTCTTGAAGCGCGCGATCTTCTCCTCCAGTTCCATGTGGATCTTCATGGTTCCGGCGATGGTGCGGACCGCGCCCGATCCCACGCCGAATTCTTTCGTCGCAGCCAGCGCAGCTTCGCGCAGCTTGGGATGAGTGGTCAGGCCGAGGTAGTTGTTCGACGCCAGGTTGATGACCTTCTTGCCATCGAAGGTGCAGACCGGGGCCTGCTCGTCGTCGAGCACGCGCAGGCGGAAGTAGGTGCCCTTCTGCTTGAGGTCGTCGAGTTGATCGGTGAGAAAGGAGAGCGGATTGGTGCGGGCAACAGTCGTAGCCATGAATTACTCCGATGTGCCCCAACATTCTATCGCTCTTTTGCCTGGCGGCAAGATCCGGCCGCAGCTCCCCGGAATCGGTGACTCAGGGACCGGGGCTGTAGTATAACTGTTATACCACTATGCGGTTTCACTTCGATGAGCGTAAAAGTAAGCGGCTGAGGGCAAATCCGCAGCGTGGAATCGGCTTCGAAGAGGCGCAGGAGATTTTTTCTCATCCACACTACCTCGATCAGCGGTCGGATCTGCCCGAACAGCACCGTGCCATTGGGTGGGTTGGAGACCGGCTTTACACCGTCATCTTTGAGGTGCGGGAAGACGAAGGAGGAGAGTACTGCCACCTCGTGACTCTTTGGAAGGCGACCAGGCAGGAGCAGCAACTTTATGAAGAACACTCGTAGAACGACGAAATCAATCTCCGCGGAAGGTATCGCGCGTCTGGCAGAACAGGGCAAGGATGTGTCGCGCTTTTTCACGAATCGCGGCCGCATGATGGCGCCAATTCAGAGGGTGAATGTGGACTTCACGTCGCCCATGCTCGAAGAATTAGACAGGAGAGCGGAGGAGCTGAACATCAGCCGGCAAGCGGTAATCAAGACGTTGATTCGCCAGGCGCTCGATCAGCACTATCTGGCAACTGCAGCAACGATGGTCCGCCGGATGGCAAAAGCGCGGTAAGGACCCGCTTGCGGAATTGACCGGTACTCGGACCTATTTTGCCCCGTTGGGATACATGAGGATCTTGCTGGCCTCACCGGTTTTCAGGCGCTCCATACCTCTGGCGAAATCCTTCATGGCAATGCGGTCCGTGATGACGGGATGCAGGTTGAGCATGCCGGCCTTCAGCAGCGCGGTCATCTGGTACCACGTCTGGTACATGCGGCGGCCATTGATGCCCTGAATGGTTGCGCCCTTAAAGATGACTTCTTCGGCGAGGTTGAGTTCCACTGACTTCGACGGAATGCCGAGCAGCGACATGCGGCCGCCGAGGCGCAGAATGCGCAGTCCGGTTCGGATCGCCTCGGTGCGTCCCGCCATTTCGAGCACAACGTCGACGCCGATGCCTCCGGTGCTGTCCATCACCACGCCGTAAACGTCATCTTTGGCGGGATCGAGCACGAAGTCGGGCTTCATCTCGGCGGCAATTTTGCGGCGATGTTCGTTGGTTTCGACGGCGAAGATCTGGGTAGCACCGCAAGCACGCGCGACGGCGATGGAAAACAGTCCGATGGGACCGCATCCGGTGATGGCGACGCTCTTGGCGGCGATGTCGCCAGCCAGCACGGTGTGTACCGCATTGCCCAGCGGATCGAGAATCGAGGCGTAGTCCACCGGGATCGACGGATCGAGCTTCCAGATATTGCTCTCGGGGATGACGACGTACTCGGCGAAGGCGCCGTTGGCGTCGACGCCGATGATCTTCACGTGCTGGCAGATGTGGGCTTCGCCGGTGCGACATTGCAGGCATTTGCCGCAGGCGACGTGCATCTCGGCGGAAACGAAATCGCCTTCGCGGCACGCTGGTGACTTCGTCACCGACCGCCTCGACCACGCCGCAGAATTCGTGGCCGGGAATGAGCGGAGGATGAATGCGGCGCTGCGCCCATTGGTCCCAGTTGTAGATGTGCAGGTCGGTGCCACAAATAGAGGCGACCTTGACCTTCACCAGAACTTCCGCAGGGCCAAATTTCGGTTTGGGAACTTCGCGGATTTCGGTGCCCGGAGCAGACTCGGGCTTTACGACGGCAAGCATGGTATTCGACATGAGGAACGCTCGTGGGCCGCAGGGGATCGCGGCCATTCGTCGGCCCAGAAAGATTGAAAGCGGTGGGCAAACTCACAATTCTAGCATGTGCCGGGCAGATCACCTGGCCTTGCGTTGCGCCTGCATCCTGGCGTTGACCTGCTCGCTCTGGCCTTTGGGAACGCTGAGGGTCTTCCACTCCGCGCCCTTCCAGTGCTTGGCCAGGAAGACGATCTGCCCGACATGATAGGCATAGTGCGCGACCTGGCGGTTGATGGCCTGCAACACGGAATGCGGCTCGCCACGAATGGTGACGGTCTTTGCAAGGTCGTCCGGGCTCAGCGAGTTCAAGGTGTCGAAGACCAGTTGCCAATGGTGCTCCCACGTCTTGAGGATTTCTGCGCGGGTGGCGCTCGCGGCCATCACGAATTCCTGGTCGCGGTTGCGGTCCGGCTTTTCACCATCGGTGGTAAGAAAGTCGGTGAAGCGGGAGCGCATGTTTCCCGCCATGTGCTTCACGATGACGGCAACGCTGTTGGATTCGGCATCAGGAGCGGCGAAGAACTGCTCATCGCTGAGTTGCGCGATGGCGTCGTCGGCCAGCCGCTTGTGGCCGCGCATTGAGCGGAACGCTTCGTCGATATACAACGCACCAAGATCGGACAACTAAGACTCTCCTTGGATCGTTTCTATACTGCCCCAGCCGCCGCCGCCAGGAGTTTCGATGCGGATGCGCTCGCCGCGCTGCAGGCGGGTGCTGCCTTTCGCCGCCATTACCTCCTCCGAGCCATCCTTGCGCAGTACCGTGGTGCGACCCGGAACGCCGGGACCACCGGAGGCCAGTCCATAGGGAGCGAGCCTGCGCCGGTCGGAAAGGAGGGTGACGGTGGCATCGGTCAGCACTTCCAGTTCGCGGATGATGCCGTCTCCGCCGCGATGCCGGCCGGTTCCTCCGCTGGCGGGCCGCAGCGCGTACCGAGTAACGCGGAAAGGGTAAGCATACGCCAGCGCCTCGGCTGGAGTGTTAAGGGAATTTGTCATATGCGTGTGCACACCCGAGACGCCATCGTGCGCTGCGCTCGCGCCTGATCCTCCGGCAATGGTTTCGTAATAAGCGAACGGAGCAGGAGGGCCGCCGCGGTCGTCCGTGCCGCCGATGGTCAGGTTGTTCATAGTTCCCGACGAAGCCGCCGGGATGCGATCGGGAAGAGCCTGGGCCAGGGCGCGCAGGAGAACGTCAACGATGCGCTGCGAGGTTTCGACATTGCCGCCGGCCACGGCCGCCGGAGGAACAGCGTTGACGATGGTTCCCGGCGGGGCGATCAGATGGATCGGGCGCATCAAGCCGGCGGTGGCGGGAACGTCTTCGCGCAAAAGACAGCGGAAAACATAGAAGCAAGCGGAAAAAGTAATCGCCTCTACCGCGTTGACGCTGCCTTCGACCTGCGGCGAGCTGCCAGTGAAATCGATGGTGACCAGCGGGAGTGGCTTGCCGCGCTTGGTTTTCGCCTGGCGACGAAAGACGATGCGCACGGCAATTCGTATGGGTTGGTCTTGAATGCCGTCGTCGTCGAGGAAGTCCTCGGCGGCGTAACTGCCGGGAGGAACTTCGGCGAGGAAAGCGCGCATCATTTCTTCGGAATACAGCAGCAATTCACCTGCGGCGCGCTGTACCCGGGCAGAACCGTATCGGCTGCACAACGCACGCAATCGTGTGTCGCCGGTGTGGCAGGCCGCCAGTTGTGCGCGCAAGTCACCCTCGCGCTCCTCGGGAGTGCGCACGTTGTTCAGCAACAGGGCAAGCACATCGGAATCAACATGGCCGCCGCGAACGATCTTGACCGGGGGAATGCGCAAGCCCTCCTGGTAGATCTCGCTGCATGGTCCCATGGAGCCTGCGTGAGTGCCGCCCACGTCGGCGTGATGCGCGCGCGAGGCTACGTAGAAGTCGGGAACCGGGGCGCGCTTTTTTGTGGCGCTTAAGAAAACCGGCGCAACCAGGGTTATGTCGGGCAGGTGGGTGCCGCCGCGAAACGGATCGTTCAGCATGGCGACATCGCCCGGAAACAGCGACAAGTGTTCGATGGCCGCACGCACCGACATGGGCATGGAGCCGAGGTGCACGGGCATGTGATCGCCCATGGCCAACACTTCACCAGCGCTGTCGAACACCGCGCATGAATAATCGCGACGCTCCTTGATGTTGGGCGAAAAGGCCGTGCGACGCAGCGCCGCGCCCATTTCTTCCGCGATGGAATGGAACAGGTGCTTGAAAACTTCCAGCTCAATGGGATCGCGCGCCATGTGCTGCGAGTGTAAACGGTGACGCGCGGCTTGTCGTGGCCGGAGGCGGGCACTGAGGCCTGAAGCATCAAAGGGAAGACGGCGCAACAGTTTTTTTGAAGAAAGTTGTTGACATTCCCAATCTGTAACCGCAACATATGGGGCTAGACATAGTGCTCGTGCAATCTGTAGGGCATCTATGGCGAATATTGGGCTCCAACGCTCAACCTTCCAGGGAGAAGGTCCAAAAGGAGGAATTACCCATGGCAACAAAGAAGAAGGCAGCTAAGAAGGCCGCCAAAAAGAAAAAGAAGTAGCTCCGATCAACCACGAGGCTTTGGCCTCGTTTTTCTTTTGTGAACCCAAGAGGCCTCTGCAATCCTGCGGGGGCCTTTTCCGTCGGGCATCGGTGGGGCAGATCGGGCGATTCTCCAAACGCTTCCGCGAGCTGGAACGGCGCGGCACGCCGCATCGGCCAAGTATTTGCGAACTCGAGACCGGGGCACATCCGCGGGGATTGGATCGGGAGATTCCAACTGGACGGCCCAGCGATGAATCGACCAATCACAGTGGAAGGATGTGTGCCCGGGTGGGTTCGTGCTGGAAGAAAACCCGATTAAGCCTTACCATTTCGTAATTGTTCGATGAAGAACAGTGTCTGGGCTTTGAAAACCGGGAAGACTTCTTACTTTTAGGAATCATGTCTGACGGTCTGTGGGGCGGTGTGATGAGTTCTGGGAAAAAGAGGCCGGCCAAGAAGAGCAGCGCCCCGGATCCCGTGATCCCCGACCGGTTGTACTTTCGCATCGGCGAGGTCGCGCGCCTGTGCCGCCTTCCCGCCTATGTGCTGCGCTTCTGGGAGACAGAGTTTCCGCAGCTCAAGCCGGTGAAGAGCAGCAGTGGACAGCGCATGTATCGCCAGCGCGATGTAGAGAACGTCCTTCGCATCAGGAAGCTCCTCTACGACGAAGGATTCACCATTGCAGGGGCCCGCCAGCAGCTCAAGGTGGAATCGAAAGAAGCCAAGGTGCAGGCGGGCTTGCCGTTTCCGCAGCGAGCTCGCAGTGACAGCCTTAAGAAGGTACGCCAGGGATTGCAGGAGATTCTCGGCATACTTTCCAGCCGGCGCTGAGCGTTCTTGCGCAGGCCAACTGCTGCAATTCTTGTACATCCAGAGCGGCGCATAGCACACTGCTATATTCGGGGCATGCGTTCCAAACCAGAAGCTGTGGCCGCGGCCAAACGTCCGCCGCTTGGCTGGATCGTGCAGCGTGCTCCCCTTCTGCTGGGGATTCTGACCCTGTTGGGATTCGCTCTTCGGCTGATCGCGCTGGGGGGCAAGAGCTTCTGGCTCGACGAGATTGCCAGCATTGCCATCTGCCTCCGGCCGGGCAACTCCTTCTGGGAATGGGTTTGGCGTCACGAAGGCAACATGGCGCTGTACTACGTGCTGCTGCGGCCGTGGCTGCATCTCGGCTTGGGCGAGGGAACGGTGCGCTTTGTCTCCGTCATCCCAGGCGTACTCACCATTCCCATGATGTATCTGCTAGGCAAGCGATTGTTCTCCGCGGGAACCGGCTTGCTCGCGGCGCTGATGGTGGCGGTCAGCCCGTGCGCCGTTGTTTATTCGCAGGAGGCCCGCGCCTACAGCCTGCTGGTGCTTGCGGTGGCCGCGTCGACTTACTTGTTCGTCTGCTTGATCGAGGAGCCCTCGATTGGAATGGCTTGTGGCTATGGCGTGGCCGCTGCGCTCACTCTGTACTGCCACTACTTCGGGACGCTGGCGATCGCGGCACACGTCGCTTCTCTGCTGGCCCTGCCGCGGGGCCGAATTCCGTGGAAACACCTCGCGCTGGCGGTCCTCATCATCGCCATATTAGGAGCGCCGGTGGGCTGGATGATTCACATCCAGGACAGCGCCCATCTCGAGTGGGTAGCGAAACCTTCGCTGCTGGAGCTGTATCACCTTGGAGTGTTTCTTGCAGCCGAAACCGGCAAAGGCGCCGGGCCTGTTCTTCTGGCGCTTGAGCTGGTGCTCATCGCGATTTTTCTGCGCCGGCTGGCGGCGCTGGCGAACTACCGGCAGAGCATGGAATTCTGGAAGTACGGGCTAGTCGCGAGCGGACTGTTCACTCCGGTCGTGATTTCACTACTGGTTTCGATGGTGAAGCCTGTGTTCTTCCATCGCTTCCTCATCATCTGTCTTCCGGCATGGTTGCTGATGGCGGCGATTGGGGTCGAGCTGATCGGTAATCTCCGATTAAGAACGCTCGCGGCCGCGGGCGTAGTGGTTTTGTCGCTGGTATGCGTGGTGGTGTCCTACAGCCGGGTGCGCGAGGACTGGAAGGGCGCGGTGACCTTTCTGATCAGCCATGCCCGGCGAGACGACCGCGTGCTGTATTACCAGCCGGTCGCCTTTTTCGGTACGGAGACCTACCGTGACTGGTTGCCGGGCGGACACGTGGAACGGCCGAAGGGGGTCATGGCCGGAGGGGACGAGCAGGAGCTGAGGCGGGAGATGGACCATGCCGCACGAATCTGGCTGGTGCGCTATCCGGCCAACCTGCAAGATTCACAATCGCGCGCCCTGGAGACGGAACTGCTAGCGAGCTACATTCCAGCGGGGACAACGATGTTTCACGCCATCACCATTGCTGAGTATGTCCGCAAGCCGACCCATGAAGACTAACGCCGTTCGGCTACTGGAAGCGCAGGGTGTTCGTTATGAACGCCGCTAATGGTCCGGCTCAGGCAACCGGTTACTCGGTACGAAGCGCCTTCATAGGTTCGATGGACGCGGCGCGTCGGGCCGGCAAGAAGCTGGCAACCAGGACCGTCGCGATCAGGATTCCGGTGGCGATCAACCATGGCAGGGCGTTCAGCACACTCACTTTGAATAACAGAGCAGAGAAGATGCGGCTGAACGCCGCCGCCGCCACGGCGCCGCAGGCAACTCCGAGGGCCGCGAGACGTATGCCCTGCGCCAAGACCAGGCGCAGCACTGTGCCGCGCTGCGCTCCCAGGGCCATGCGTACGCCCAACTCGCGGGTGCGCAGGCGCACCGAATAGCTGATCACGCCATAGATGCCCAGCGCCGCAAGCAGCAGCGCGAGCCCGGCGAAGGTCCCGAGCAGCATGACCACGAACTTTCGTCCAATCAGCGAGTCGTTGACCCTCTCTTCCATCGTCTTGACGTCATAGATGGGAATGCTGGCATCGACTGCACTTACAGCAGTCCCCAAATCGGTGGCGAGACTTTCCTGGGAACGGGAACTGCGCACCACCAGCGCGGCCGTTGGGCTCGGCGACTGGGACAAGGGCAGGTAGTAGAAGCCTTCGTTGGTGTCGGCTTCGAGCGAGGAGTAACGAGCATGTCCGGTGATACCGACGATGGTGTACCAGGGTCCCTTCGCTGAATTAAAACCGATTTGTTGCCCGATGGGATCCTGATCGCCGAAGTTCTGCCGGGCCAGTACCTCATCGATTACGGCAACCAGTTGCGTATTCTGGCGATCGTCATCGGTGAATTCGCGCCCGCGTAAAAGCGGGATATGCAGCGTGGCGAAGTATGCGGGTGAGATCGAGCGGATGTTGCCGTGAGGCGGGTTCTGATTCGGAGGCGTGGGGTGTCCCTTGATCTCAAAGCTGGAGCTTCCCCCCTGGTTGTCGAAGGGCAGCGAGTCTGCGAGTGCTGCGCTACTGACGCCCGGGATGCTGCGGAGGCGCTCCTGCACAGCGTTCAGAAATGCCGCCTGTTTCTCGTCCTTGTCATAGGTAGTTCGCGGCAGTGAAAAGCGAGCCGTGATCAGGTTAAAAGGCTGAAAACCGGTCTCCACCTTTTCGAGAATCTGCAGGCTGCTGATGAGAAGCCCAGCACCTGCCAAGAGGACGAGGGAGAGCGCGATCTGGACCACGACCAGGGTGGAGCGAGCGCGCTGGCCAGAGCGGCCCTCGGTGCCAGAACGCCCGGACTCGTGCAGGGCGTTGAACCATCCGGGCAGAGTGCGGTTCCAGGCAGGTACAACTCCACACAGCACCGAGCAGAGCACGGCGACGGCGACAACAAACCACAATACAGGTCCGCGGAAGGAGAGCTGCAACTGCTCGCCCAGTGTAGGTGGCAACCCCTTCAGCAGAAGCGGAGCGATACTCACGGCCACGAGAAAACCGAGCACAAGTCCGCCGACGGTGAGCAGGATGCTTTCCCACAGGGCTTGTCGCAGCAGGCGAGAACGGGAAGCGCCCAGTGCAACCCGCAATGCGATGTCGCGCTGCCGCGCCGAGGCGCGCGCGATTTGCAGCCCTGCGATGTTAGCGCAGGCGATGAGCAGCACCATGGCGACCGCGGCCAGCAACACGGTCAGCGGCTTGCGCAAGTTGCCTCCGATAAATTCAGCCAGCGGCATGGCAAACATGCCCCATCCGCTGGTGCGGCCGTAACTGCCGCTGCCTTCAGAGGCTATGTTCTGTTCGGCGCGCATGGCGAGATAGGAGTTGGCCTGCGCCAGGGTGACTCCCGGACGAAGCCGCGCTGCGCCGAAAAGGTATTCGTTGTAGCGGTAGTTCTTGTCGTGGTACCGGGCTGGCGGCAGCGCGATGGGGGCCCACAGTTCCGCTTGGTTCGGCCAGTTGAACTCCGCCCCCATGACGCCGATCACCCGGTTTGGCTGGTCGTTCAACATCAGAGTGCGGCCCACGATATTGGGGTCCGACCCGAAGCGCTTCTGCCACACGCGATGAGAGAGGACGACTACGGGGCCGGCTCCAGGCTGGTCCTCTTCTGCGGTGAAGGTGCGTCCCATGGCTGGCCGGACCTCGAACACATCGAAGAAGCCCGAGGAAACGCGCACTCCGTTCAGCAGTTCAGGCGAGGAGTTCTCGCGGCTGTAGTTGAAATTCGACCCTTGCATGATCGCCGCGGCGGCGAAGTGGTCTTTGCCCTCCGCGGCGTCGCCAAAATCGGGCGGTGAGATGGAGATATTCTGCAGGTCCGACAATGAACCGTAGCGTGCTCGCAAGGCCACCAGGTTGCCCGAATGCGGTATGCCGCTGGGGTTGAGCAGCACCGCATTGGTGACGGAGAACACTGCGATGTTGGCGCCGATGCCAAGCGCCAGAGTGAGAATCGAAACCATGGCGAATCCTGGCGACTTTACCAGTTGCCGCAGCGCGTAACGCATCTCCTGCAGGGCTGTTTGCATGTCAACCTCGTTGCTGACTCGTTATTCCGACCGCAGGGCCTGCATGGGCTGGACCGAAGCCGCGCGCCGCGCGGGCAGCAGCGCGGCCAGCATTACCACCGCTGCCACCATCACTATCCCCGCGCCAAGCGTGAAGGGATCGCTCGAAGTGATTCCATACAACTGGCTGCGCAGGGCCCGCGCGAGTACGAGAGCGAGCGGTATAGTCAAGGCAATGCTGATGCCGGCAATCCAGAGCACGTCCACCAATACCAACCGTACGACGTTGATGCGCTGCGCTCCCATCGCCATCCGTATGCCGATTTCGCGGGTGCGTTGCGCGGTGGCATAAGCCAGCACTCCGTACAATCCAATTGCCGCCAACAGAGTAGCCAGTATGCCGAAGCCGACAGCCAGCAAAGTGATCAGGCGGTCGGTCATCAAGTTGTCGGTGATCTGTTCGTCCATGGTGCGCATGCCGTCGATGACCAGCTTGGAATCCAGATTCTGCATCGCCGAGCGAATCGTGGACTCCGTAGTCATGGGTGGTTGATAAGTCCGGATGTAGTACTGCAACGGCCCGGGCCTTTCGTTTTGGTAGAAAGGCCGGTAGACGGTGCGGCGAATCGGATCGCGCACGCCGGTGTGTTTGGCATCGCCCACCACCCCGACGACTTCGATGTCCTTCTTGGTCTCAGGTCCCCGGCCATTGCCGAGGAAGTGTCCAATCGCACGTTGGGGATTGCCGAAATACTTACGTGCGAAGGTCGCGTTCACCACCGCAACCAGAGGCTTCCCGGCCACGTCCTGATCGGTAAACGTCCTGCCCGCCAGCAACGGTAGCTGCAACGCAGCGAAGAAGTCGGGCGTGACCGACGGGGTTTCCATCTGCATGTCTTCTTCGTCCTTGGGGTCGTATCCGGCGATGGAAAGGGTAGAGCCGGTGTCGTCATCCGTCAGTTCGGGGTCGTCGGTCCCTCCTGCAATCCGAATGCCGGGGAGGCCAGCCAAAGTTTGCAGGATGCGCTGATGCAGTGGAAATACCTGGTCCTGCCGGTAGCCTGCCAACTGAGGGTTGATCGCGAACGTGATCAGATGGTCGGTGGAAAACCCGACATTCTCCGACTGAAGATTGCGCAGTGTCCGCACAAACAGCCCCGCCCCGATAATCAAAAGCAGGCTCAATCCGATCTGCAGCCCCACCGCAACTCTGCGGAAGCGCAGCGGAGCCGCGGACGACGTACCGGTCTGCTGCTTGAGGGAATTCACCAGGTCAGGGCGCAGGAAGCGAAGCGCAGGGGCGAGGCTGAAGGCCACACTGGCCACGAACGCGACGGCGAAGTTGAACACCAGGATGCGCAGGTCGGGGCTGGTAGAGAAGGGAAGTTCCGATCCGTTGCCCACGACAACGCTGCGAACGATGCCACGCGTCACTATGGGCGCGAGTATCAGTCCAAGAGTGCCCCCCAGCAAGCCGAGCAACAGGCCCTCGGTCAGCAACTGCCGCGTGATCTGCCAGCGGCTGGCGCCCATCGCATAGCGCACTGACATCTCCCGGGCGCGGGCCGAGGCACGCACCAGCAGCAGGCTGGAGATGTTGACACAGGCCATCAGCACCACCAGTCCGACCATGCCGCCAACGATCATGAGCGGCACCCCAACCTGGTCGCGGAAGGGCGAGAATCCTTTCGATCCATCGACCAGATACAGGTGGGCTTTTTCGAAGAACGCCTTGCGGAACCGCTCGGTCGTATTGTTGAAGAGAGGAAACTCTTCCTTGCGCAGCGAACTCCACAACTGGTTGGCGCCTGCCTCTGCGGTGGCCATGCTCTCACCCGGTTTCAGGCGGGCCACCAAAGTGAGCCAGCGCGCCTTGTGGTCCTCAAGATCCTGGAAGCGGGGCTGAACGATCGGCTTGGTGACGATGGGAACAAATAGCTTCGGGGTTTGTCCCGCCACCACGCTGTGAAAACCCGGTGCCGCGACGCCGATGATGGTGAACGGTTGCGCATTCACCTCCAGCGTCTGGTTGATCACGTGAGGGTCGGAGCCGAAATGTGTCTTCCAGTAATTGAAGCTGAGCACGACGACCGGGCTGCTGTTGGCGACGTCGTCGGAGGGTAGTGTGAGCCTGCCCATGGCAGGTTGTACTCCCAGCATCTGGAAATAGTTCCCGGAAATCAACTCGCAATCGGCGAGGTCGGGACGATTGTTCCAGCGCACGCCGGCCTCGCACTGGTCGCTGGCCAACACTCCGTCGAAAACCGTGTTCTTGTCGCGAAGGTCGCGGTACATCGGGTATGAGAAATAGTCCTTGTCATCGCCTCCGTAGGAGTGGATGTGACCCGAGCTGGCGCCGTCGAAACGCAGCCTCACCAACTGCCCGGGATGCGCCACCGGCAGACTTCGCAACAGCGCCTGATCGAGCAGGGTAAACACGGCGGTGTTCGCGCCGATGCCCAAGCCGAGGGTGAGGATGGCCACCACGGCGAATCCTGGCGACTTCCGCAATTGGCGGAATGCGAAGCGAAGTTCTTTCAGCAGAGTTGGCATAGTCTTGGCGGAACCTGGCCCTCCCAACTGCCGGGCGGCCGGAGCCCCGTATCTGGATCTAAGGCTGTACAGTGCAACGTGCTCGCCACCTCAGGCACCATTGTTTCAATTGCTTACAAATGTCTCCCACAAGACCAATGTTCGTCAGCAGAACCCAATGTCCGCTTCCGGACAGGCACGTTTCCTGGCGAGTGGCGGGCGGCTCACGCCATATTGCATCCGATACAATTGACCTCGCGGCGCATGGCGCTGGGGATTGGGAGGAAAGGCAATGGCGCAAGTCAAGATTACGGTTCGCAAGAACGGGCCCTATCGGGTCGAGGCTCCTGAGGGATCCGTGGAGCTGGTGGATGCTGATGGCAATGCCTACGACCTCACCGGAAAGCCGGCGTTCTCTCTGTGCCGGTGTGGCGGTTCCGTCAACAAACCCTTCTGCGACGGGACCCACTCGAAGCTCGGCTTCCAGGCGGCCGAGGCGGCGGTCAAGAAGGAAGAAGGCGCGCTATAGGTTCCCGCAGAGCTGCAATCCTCGATCACGGGACTGCCCAGACGGTCCCTTTGCTTTGCTGCGGGGAGTAAGCGGTGGTGGCGCAATTGAATGCGGCTCTGTAGCAATGCGGCTCTGTACCTTGGGAGAACGATGAAGGGCCTCAGTGCACCGTCTTAGTCTTGCGAGACATGTAGTCCATCAGCAGGTATTGCCCCAGAGTGTACGGGGTGGTGAAGTACGCTTTGCCGCGGCACATCTCCGACACCTTTTGCACAAACTGCACCAGCCCATAGTCGGAGGCCAGCATGAAGGTGTTGATCAGTACGCCGGCGCGCTTGCATTTTGAGACTTCCTGCAGCGTTTCGCTGACCACCAGCGGATCGAGGCCGAAGGCGTTCTTGTAGATGCGGCCATCCTCGAGCGTCAGGGCCGAGGGTTTCCCATCGGTGATCATGACGATCTGCTTCATGTCCTTGCGCTGGCGTTGCAGGATGCGCTGCGCCATGCGCAGGCCTTCGCGCGTATTGGTGTAATACGGGCCAACTTTGACCCGCGCCAGTTGCGACAAGGGAAGTTCCTCTGCCGAATCGTGAAACAGCACCAGCGATAGCGAGTCGCCGGGGTACTGTGTCCGGATCAGGTGCGACAGTGCCATAGCGACTTTCTTAGCGGGGGTGAAGCGATCCTCGCCATACAGAATCATGGAGTGCGAACAGTCGAGCATAAGCACGGTCGCGCAAGAAGACTGGTACTCGCACTGATGGACCTGCAGGTCGCTGTACTCGATGTTCAGTGGCAGGTGCAGACCTTCGCGTTGGATTGCGTTTGACAGTGTGGCGGTAATGTCGAGGTTCAGCGTGTCGCCAAACTCGTAGGTCTTGGAAGCGCCGCTTGCCTCGATGCCGGTGGCGGTATCGCGTGTCTCGTGACGGCCAAAGCTCGACTTACCCAAAGAACCCAGCAGGTCGCGCAAAGCCTTATAGCCGAGGAAATCCAGTCCCTTGTCGGTGATCTCGAACTTTGCCTGGGCCTGCGAATCGCCGACTTGCCCGCCAACGCCGGATTGCCGTGAAGGATCGTGCGGCTGATCGACGCTGATGTACTCTTCCTGCTGCATGCGTTCGATCAACTGCTCGATCAGTTGTTCGAACTGCTCGGCAGTCATGTTTTCCACCTGCTCGCGCATCTGGTCGTCGAGCTGATCGCTATTCAGCAGGGCCTCCGCGATGGCGTTGCGCAAATCCTCCAGCGTTTGCTGCCCGTCCCGCAGATCGTAGTAATCCATGTACTGCTGCTGAAATCCGCTCTGTAGCAGATGATCGGAGAGGGCGCTGAGCAGGTCTTCCATGCTCATCTCCGACGCGGGCTCGGGAACGTATTTTTTATACTTGATGAATTTCATAAAGCAGTTGTCAGTGGGCAGTGGATAGTCTGCCATCGGTAGAAAACTCGTCTGACGACTATTCACTATCCACTAATCACTATTCACTAATTGAACGGCCTTCGCTGCCGGCGAAAATCGCGCTCATCCTCTTCCTCGCGGAAACTCTGTTTCTCCCGCTTCGGCTGTTTCTCGCCCGCGGTGAACATGCGCTCCTCGCTGCGGCCAATCTTCTTGTGAGCGTGCAGACCCTCAAGGATGAACTCCGCGGCCGATACCAGCAGTTCCGATGGCTCTTTTCCGCTGAGGCCGAGAGCGCTCAGCTTGTCGAGCAGTCCCTGAATGCCGCGCAGCTTATGCAGCATGTCCTGCGCGCTCGCCGAATCGCGCATCTGGATTTCGCCGCCCAGGTCGAACCACTGCACCACCTGGTTCATGTTGCTGTTGCCATGAAAGTAGCGGTCGTAGGTGCGGGCAATGGCGACGCGAATGATTTCTCGCGCTACCGTGTCGGCGCCCTTCAGCTCTCCCTCGTATTCCAGTTCGAGCTTGCCCGTAATGGACGGGAGTGCGGCGTAGATGTCGCCGATACGCGGCACCACCAGCTTCTCGCCGGAACGGATGGCCCGGCGTTCCGCATTGGAGATGACATTCTCCATCGCGCTGATGGGCAACCGCTGGCTCACACCGGATCGCTTATCGATGCGCTTGTCTTCGCGCGCTACGAAGGCGACCTGTTCGATCACTTCGCTCACGAACTCTGGAATCTGCAACTGGTGTCCGTTGCGCTCGATCCAGGCTTCCTGTGAGGTGATCGCCAATCCCTCCTGCACCGTTGCCGGGTAGTGGGTGCGAATCTCCGATCCAATGCGGTCTTTGAGCGGCGTGACGATCTTGCCGCGGGCGGTATAGTCCTCGGGATTGGCGCTGAATACCAGCGCAATGTCGAGCGGCAGGCGCACCGGGTAACCCTTAATCTGCACGTCGCCTTCCTGCATGATGTTGAACAACCCGACCTGGATCTTCCCCGCTAGGTCCGGCAGCTCGTTCACCGCGAATATGCCGCGGTTGGCGCGAGGCAGCAACCCGTAGTGCACGGTCAACTCGCTTCCCAGTTCATGTCCTCCCTTGGCGGCCTTGATGGGATCGATATCGCCGATCAAGTCAGCGATGGTCACGTCGGGCGTGGCCAGCTTCTCCACGTAGCGATGGTCGGGAGTGAGATAGCCGATGGGTGCGTCGTCGGGATTTTCGGCGAGCAGCTTGCGGCAACGCGGGCACAACGGAGCGTAAGGATTGTCGTGGATTTCGCAGCCCAGCAGGTACGGTATCTGAGGGTCGAGCAAGGTTGTGAGCGCCCGCAGGATGCGGCTCTTGGCTTGCCCGCGAAGTCCGAGCAGGATGAAGTTATGGCGCGAAAGCACCGCGTTCACCAGTTGCGGCACAACCGTATCGTCATAACCGACGATCCCGGGAAAGATCGGCCCGCTATCCCGCAACCTCGCGATCAGGTTATCGCGCATCTCATCTTTGACACGCCGGGTCTTGACCTTCTCTTCCGAAAACTGAGAGCTGCGACGAAGTTCGCCAAGGGATTGCGGGTAGTTGCTCAAGGCTGGAATCCTCCAGGGTCGCGCCGCCACCCCACGTGGCGGAGCCAGCGCTGCTGCTCGTTATTCTACGCCTGACGTACGCCTGCTTCGGGCTTACGCGCTTCTGCTGAGCGTAGAGCAAAAACACTAAAGGCATTAGAGAGCACAACCACCGGTTGCGATGCGGAAAAACCTGGGCCGCTGGCCGGACGTTGCCCAAGCAGAAAAATCAGCAGGGTTTGCGTCGCCGCGGCTCAATCCGCCACGGACCTGCGGTTGGTTCTGAGGTCGCGCTCTTCATTCTCGTCTTCCAGGCCATTGCCGCCGGCCGCGGCCTCCGCTCCCAGCGGATCGAGGGTGTCTGCGGAGCTGGCGATGGAGCGCACGTGCAGATCGCGCTGTGGGAAGGGAATTTCGATTCCGGCTTCTTCAAAGGACTTCATCACCACCAGGGCAATCTCGCTTCGCACTTTGATCCAGTTGCTGTCCTGCATCACCCAGAACTGCAGTTCGTAGTTGAGCGAGCTGTCGCCGAAGCCGACGAAATACGCGGCCGGCGGCGGGTTGGTGAGAACGGTCTCATGGGCGTTCGCAGCTTTGAGCAGCAAGTTGATGACAACATCGGCATCGGTGCCGTAGGCGACGCCGACGGGAAGCTCACCGCGCCGCTTGGCTTCAGTCAGGGTCCAGTTGGTGACCTTGCCGGAGATCAGGTTTGCGTTGGGAATGATGACCTCAGCGCCCTGAAACGTCGTCAGTGTGCTGGACCGGATGCCAATGCGCGTCACTTTGCCCGTCTGCCCATCCACTTCCAGCACGTCCTGGAGGTGAATGGGCCGCTCGAATTGCAGGATCAGTCCGGAAACGAAATTGTTGACGATGTTCTGCAGCCCGAAGCCCACGCCGACCCCCAAGGCTCCGGTTAGAACAGTGAACTTGTTCAGTTCCACACCGCCGGCGTTCACCGCTCCCAGGAAGATCAACAGCAGCAGCAGGTAATAGACAGTGGAGGCGATAAGTTCGGGAACGCCACGAGCCAGGTGGAAACGGCCCAGCACTTCCTCCCTCAAAAGGAAGCGCACCCCGCTGGCTAACAGGTATCCACCCACCAGGGTAAAAAAGAATCCGAACACCCCGCTTAAGGTCACGCCCGAGGCGGATCCGGCGATGGGGAAGTTTAGGAAGCCTGTGATTGCGCCCTTCACCGCGTCACGTACGCTGAACAAATCCAGCGTTGAGCTCAGCCACAGCAGAAATGCGCCCCATTGCATGAGACGAGGCACCCAGCGAACGATGGCCTGCCGGTGCAGGCGGATGATGGCCAACCTCTCGGCCTGGGGATGATTGACACCTTCGGCCAACAGCAGCGTGAAAATTCGAACACCGGCAACTGCGCCCACGGCGATAAACGTGCTGCAAATACAGCCGATCGAGAGGAACTGGGCCAGCTTAACGTATCCCAGCGCATTGGAGAGCAGGCCAAGTCCGAGAATGGCTACGGCAATTCGAAGCGCCAGCACCACGTACCGCCGCCCCTTTTCAGGAAACGACATCCGGGAAGGCCGCAATAGCCACACGAATAATAGAAAGACGGTGCCGTTGCTAAGGAACAGCAGCTCGCGGGTCCAGACCGGAGAGAGCGAGAGCCAGTTGACCGCGACATTGAAGGCGTATGCCGCCCCCATTACGTACAGCATGACCCGAAAGCGAGGTTCGATCAGGGGCGGCAAGAGACGCAGCACCGGAACGAACGAGGCCAGCACCGCAACACCCAAGAAGGTCAGGGGTGCCGAAGGAGTCAGAACGTATCCCAGTACAAGTGCAGGCAGAAGTCCGAGAGAAATCCAATGCCGCAAAATGCGCAGCACGGCCGCCTGTTCTTCATCCACCGGTACCGTATGGCGAGTGATGCGGCTGAGATGGTAGGAAACCCAAAGGGATATGACCAGGAGGATTACCAGAAAGATGAGAATTCCCCGGCTCTGCGCCGCAAACGTCTTAATGGCGATCCACCGGCCCGAGGCGGACTTAAACAGAGGCGGAGCTTCGCCCACCTGCCGCCTGAGCGCGAGTTGCCAGATAGGCAGGCTGTCACGCTGAAACAACTTCCCCTGGAAGGCAATCCTTGCCTGGACGAGCCGGTTCAGCGTGTCGGTCGCTGCTTGTTCTCCGGCGCTGTTGTCAATTTGCATTTTGACGACTTGCTGCAAGACATTGTTCGTCTGGGTGCGGATCTTATGAATCGTATTGACGTTGTCCTTGATAAGTTGCGCCGCAGGGCCGAGGGCAGGCAGGTCCTTGTTCGCCTCAAGCGTCGCTTTCCATTGCGGCTCCTGGATATCGAGCTGATTGACCGCCGATTGGGCTGCATTGGCCCAATCCAGCAACTGTTTGCGCCAAGCGAGGTTCTGGGTTAGAAGCTCCCGCCAATAGTTCTCTTGCTCACGCAACTCGACCGTGGTGGGGGTTCCGGCCAGCAGCGCGTCGACTTCCTTCTGCTTATCGGCAATGACCGCCTGCCGCTCTGTCACAGCGTCACTCACATCGCTGAGCTGTTCCGGGGTAGGCAGCGTCGCGGCAATGTCGCGCAAACTTTGGCTGAGCTGCTGCGACCGCAGGGCCAGATCGGGCAAAGGAATGACACTCGGGGGTGGCGTTTCCGCCGGTTGCGCCGCCGCCGGCTCAGGGTTTGGCGTCCCGCTCGTCTTGGTGTCCTTCTTTGGCGGATTGCCGCCCAGAAGGGCCTTCCCGAGTCCTATCTGGGCCGCGGAGGTGCATTGCAGACCGCAGACCAAAAGCAGGGCCAGGGCGACTGCCCACAGACTTCGCCTAGCCGCAAGTGGAACGGTCAGGTTGCGGCGAACACCACGAGAGAAGGGAAACCGAGGCTGCATCTTGGCGTTAATTATGACCTAATCCGGCTGGGGGTGCCGGAGCAAAGTGAGGCTTGCACTCAACGTACGACCGATCGTATCAGTATATGCAACGGCTTACCGGGTCGGCATGCGGTTGGGGGAAGCCCTCGGAACGTTGCCTGAATACAATTAGACCTTCGCGCATCCTATGTCTATGGCATACGAAAAAGCAGTGCTGGGCGGTGGATGCTTCTGGTGCGTCGAAGCCGCTTTGAATCAGATCGAAGGCGTCGAGTCGGTGCGCTCCGGCTACATGGGCGGCCGGACGGCCAATCCCACCTACGAGCAGGTTTGCCGCGGCAACACCGGTCATGTCGAGGTTGCCGAGGTCACGTTCGATCCCGCAAAGCTCAGCTTCCACGATCTGCTGGAGGTTTTCTTCACCGCCCACGACCCCACCACGCCGAACCGGCAGGGCAACGACGTTGGCGAGCAGTATCGCTCCGTCATCTTCTATCTTGACGAGCAGCAGAAACAGACGGCGGAACAGGTGATCGCCGAGTTGACCCGCGATAAGGTCTTCTCCAGCCCGATTGTCACGGGGGTTGAGCCCGCCTCGACCTTCTATGTTGCCGAGGACTACCACCAGGACTATCTCACTAAGAATCCTTATCAGCCCTATTGCATGTTCGTGGTTGCGCCCAAGGTGCAGAAAATCCGCAAGAAATACGCTGAGCGGCTGAAGGCGCACGTTTAACCGGGTTGTAATAGTCGGCGCGAACGCGACGGCGACTGACGAGCCCCAGCTACAATTGTGTAAGGCGGTGCGCTTTCATGCGCGAAGCGACTGGCACGAAGGGGCTGCGATGCTGAAGGGCTCGGTCATCGCGATGTTGCTGCACGACGTCGCCGAGGAGATACACCTGGAAGAGCTGCGCACCATATTGGGGGCGCGCCGCGTCGAGCCGAGCTTCAAACACGCCACTCCAGAGTACGTGCGCTTCGAGAAACCGCCGGTAGTCGAGTCGGCTCCGCCAACCACGCTCAGCACGGGTGAACAACTTCGGACCCAGCTCAAGTATTACGACTACGGCGTCATCAGCGTGGTGTTTGAATTGCCGTTTGAGGGCCACTGGGAATCGCTAGCGGTGCTGGCGTCGCGATGGGTGCCGAGCGCGGAACTGGAGCGCCACGCACAGCAGATCGTCCGCGACCGTCTGGAGCGGGTGGCTGCTGCCATTGTGCGGCCATATAGCGACTGGCTCGATGAAGACTACTTCATCTTCAACCTGACCCAGATCGACAACAATCCTCCGGCTTCGGAGGTGGTGGCGGAGCACGGCGCCGAAATCGCGCGCGTGGTTCGGGGCGAAGCCTCGGAGCTGGCCCCGGGTGAACGCGATGACGTTCTGCAGGCCAGACTCTCGTACTATCCGAACGACCTGGTTGTGGTGGGATGGAATGCGGCGCTGATCTACGACACGCCGTCCGGCGCAGACACAGCTATTCAAATCCTAGAGTACGTCAATTCGCAGCTATTGGAATTTCGTCATTACGACGAGCTGCTCACGCGTGAACTCGCCGGCGTTTACACCTCGCTGAAAAAACGGCCTGGGATACTGCGGCGCTGGCTCATGCGCCGTCAGGCCTCCCGCCTCAACACGGTCACGGTCGAAGTGACGGAGCTGGTGGAGCGGGCCGACAATGCCATCAAGTTCGTGAGCGACATGTTCGCGGCGCGCCTCTATCGGCTGGCCGCCGCCAAGGCGGGTGTGCCCGAATATAAGAACCTGGTGAATGAGAAGTTAAAGACGGCCGAGAACCTCTACCGCTTTCTGATCGACGAGTTTAATCAAAGCCGTGGTTTCGTGCTGGAACTGATGGTGGTGATCATCCTGGTGATCGAGCTGATTTACTTGTTCAAAGGCAAGGGCTGAAGTGTCTCGCTGACACGCAATGACGCAGCAAAAAACGAAAGGTCGATCGTTTAGAATGAGTCTTTTGCGGTAAAAATCGCGGTAAACCATTGCAATACAATGAGTTATATGTAAGCTATTGGAGCGAAAAGGCTTAGCCAAATCATTTTACAGCTTGGCTGCGGGCAACAGCCTTCCTAGAGTATCGACCGGACCACTCCTCCGTCGGCCCGCACCGCTGCACCATTGGTAGCGGATGAGAGCGGGCTGGCCAGGAAAGCCACCATAGCCGCGACCTCCTTCGGGTCGGCGAAGCGTTTCAGCAGGGAGGTCGGCCGAGCGCTTCGTATGAATTCTCGCTCTACCGCCGCTCGGTCGCCCTGGCCAGATTGCGCCAACATTCGTTCGACCCCCTCCGACATCGTCGGGCCAGCCAGGACACTGTTTACGGTGACGCCCGTGCCCGCGGTGGTTTCGGCTAATCCCCGCGCAATCGCCAACTGTGCTGTCTTGCTCATGCCGTACTGAATGCCGTCAGCCGGTATCTGCACCGCTGATTCGCTGGAGATAAAGATGATCCGTCCCCAGTTGCGTTGTTTCAAGCCGCGCAGATAATGCCGGCTCAGGCGGACCCCACTCATGACGTTGACCTCAAAGATATACATCCACTCCTGGTCGGTGATTTCCTCGAAAGGCTTGAAGTCGAAAATGCCGACATTGTTGACCAGGATGTCGACCTCGGGGAACTCCGCGATCGTCTTCTTCGCGCCTTCGGCGCTGCCCAGGTCGGCGGCCAGGGGCAGCAGTTGGCCGCGCGCTCCGGCCTGCCGTATGCAGGCGATCGCCCGATTCACGCGTGCTTCGGTGCGGCCATTCACGATGACGGCGGCGCCTTCGCGGGCGAGTGCCTCGGCGATGGCGAATCCTATACCGGCCGTGGAGCCGGTAACCAGGGCGCGTTTGTCTTCGAGTTGAAGATCCATACTGCGGTTCGATGTTCCGCGTGCCCGTGCGATGCAATTCGAAGGGCTGTGTTGCCAGATTAATCCACCGTTTTCGGCAAGTGAGATGGCTCGCAGCCAGGCTACGAAATCACTAAGAATTGCGGGTTCCTCGACCCGCGCACTCGCGTAAAATACCGGCGATGGCCGATTCTCTCTATCTGAGTTTGTGGTTCTCCAGTTTTCCCGAGCGCGACATGATGCCGCGTGCTGTCTCGGTGTTGCGTCAGTTTCTCTTCTCCTCCCTGCGCGAGGGGGTGACCTACCTGTCAGTCCATCCGGTCGCATGGAGCGAACCGACGGTGCTGGAACAGCGCTTCAACCCGGGTATTTCCCCGGAGGAGGCGGCGGAGATGGCGCAAGAATTCGTGCACGATGACTTTGCTTTTGTCTTCGAAGCCTTCTGGGACCTCTGGACGCCGAACGAAGACGAGCACGGAGACGCCTGGGTGCAGCGTCTCGTACAGCGGTGAAGTTTCTGGTGCATGGCGTGCAGTTCGACGAAGGTATCTACGCCGACGACGGTCATATTCAGGTGGACTTCGGACTCGACACGCCGTTCCTGTTCGAGGGCATTCGCCTTACGCCGGCCATCGAGCAGAACATCCGCACCAACGTGGCCAAGCTGGTCGCTTTCTCCAGTGCCATCGAGAAACATTGCGGCGTCACCGGGCGGGTATTGTGGTCGGAGTCAGAGGACAATCTGGCGCAGAAACTAATTGCCAAGCTGCAACAGACCCACTAGACAAAGTGGAGCCGGGAGTGTTGTACTGCTGGTGCCCTCGCCAGCGACGGAACCGGGTGCTTCTAAGATCGA
>CAWCTB010000034.1:0-56800 GCA_963798275.1 uncultured Acidobacteriaceae bacterium | reverse complement strand
GATGTGGGGCTGTGCGCAAATGGAGCCTAGTGGATAATCAGCTCATTAACGGGACCAAAAGGCTCTCGTTCATGATTCAAGCCAGTGGGATTGAACAAGAGGTTGGAGTTCCGGGATAGGAGGCGTCATGCCTGAGATAGAGAACCTTAAGAACTCGGCTGAGCGTTGTTTCGAACTCGCCAGCCCAGGCAACTTCCTGGAAGAGGATGTTGCCTTAGAAGCATTCGAGCTGTTAACCGCCAACCAGCATGACTGCGTGTTGGCACACGGACTCGGCGTAAGCCTGTAAGGAGTAATGGAGGCAACAGTATGGCAAAGCTATACGCGAAGGACATCGTCGTGCGCATCCCGGATGGAGAATACTTCGCGATGCCAATCTCCGAGAAAAACGACATCGCGTGTCAGATAGACCACTTCCTAACGGCTGCGCTGATGGAGATCCGCAGTCGGTTGGGATTGGCAGACGTAAAACTAGAGGACTAACTAGTAATCGGTATATATCAAGAAAAACTGGTTTTCTTGCTGTATATCTTAACCGCCAGTGACAGATAGGTAGGAGGATCATATGGGCTACGCGGGTGTTGCTTTCACGAATCCGGGAGGGCTCGCAGGAGCAAGTTTTCCCAATGTGATGGGGCTCGAAGACCAGCAGCTGCTTCCGGAACCAGAAATGAGTAACTACTGCTTCGAAGGCATCATCGGCCAGAGCCCGGCCATTAAGAAGGTGCTGGAACAAGTCGCAATCGTGTCGCCTACGGATGCCACCGTCCTGCTTCACGGCGAGACGGGTACAGGCAAAGAACTGATTGCACGCGCCATTCACAACCTGAGTCCCCGTGCCCGGCGCAACTTCGTTTGCATGAACTGTGCCGCCATTCCGTCCGGACTGCTGGAGAGCGAACTGTTCGGTCACGAGAAGGGGGCTTTCACCGGGGCCCTCAACCAGAAAAAGGGAAGATTCGAGCTGGCGGACCAGGGCTCGCTGTTTCTGGATGAAATCGGCGATATCAGCCTTGAGCTGCAGCCGAAACTATTGCGCGCGGTGCAGGAGCAGGAGTTCGAACGCCTGGGAAGCGCTAACACGATCAGCGTCAATGTGCGCATCATTGCCGCCACCCATCGCGACCTTTCCGTCATGATTCGGGATGAGAAGTTTCGTGAGGACCTTTTCTACCGCCTCAATGTTTTTCCGATCGAGATCCCGCCTCTCCGGGAAAGACGCGAGGACATCCCCCTCCTGGTGAACTTTTTTGTGTCGAAGTTCTCGCGGCGGATGCGAAAGCAGATAACGTGCATACCAAAAGCAACCATGGAAGCTCTAACGAACAATTCATGGAGGGGCAATGTTCGGGAACTGGCGAACTTCATCGAGCGCGCGGTGATACTTTCCCGCGGCGAAGAACTGAAAGTGCCCATGGGCGAAGCACTCGTGTCTTGCCCTCGCAGTGTTTCTGTCGCGGGCTCTACCTTCCGTGAGGCTGAACGTCAGGTAATCATTAATGCTCTAAGCGCTGCAGCAGGACGTGTAGCAGGCAATGGCGGAGCGGCCGAACGGCTGGGATTGAAGCGAACGACCCTACAACACAAAATTCGGCGCCTCGGCATCACGGAGGCTCATTATCGACGGTAGCCTTGTTTCATTCTCAGCAGTGCATTGCCTGGTAATGAGACTCGGGGAGATTAAATAGAAGCCATCACTCACATCGGGAGTCGCACAGCGTGCAACGCTGCGCCTCACGGGGTACATCACGGAGGTCGTCATGTGGATTAGATCGTGCCCGCACTGTAAGGGTGAGTTACGGAAGCAACACATCCTCGAAGTAGTCCGCTGCATCTGCGGATGGATTTGGCGATAGACACCTCACGGAGGTAGTCATGCCACGTAAAACGCCACAGTATGCATCTCATCCTGCTGGCCAACGAACACGGCTGCAGCGTAGGCCGTGAGCAGCGGTGGCATTCCCCAACGTGGAGGAGTGCGCGCAAGAATCGTGAAAGCATATGATGGAGGCCGGGCTGCAATTCATCGCGTGCAGCTTATTTCCGCTGTACATGAACCCCGAACCCTAGCTAGAGCAGATCTTCGCCAGGTTCCGCGCTTCCAACGAATTTACCCCGCCTACTGCGATTCAAGTTCCCGGCCTGCGTGATCCCAGCATTCGTACATAAACAGTAAGACTTTGCGATTTAACCGCCTTCTCTGGCGACAATTGCTGCCCAGATTCGGTCAGTGCCCGTGTCCCGTCCGACCGTTGTAGTAAGCGATCCCGCGTTTTCACTGACTTCCGAGCACTGCTGTATGGCAGTCGCGTTGCAAATACCAACGTAGTTCGTTTAATCGCAACGGCGAGAGCCATGCACCGCGTTTGCCATATCACGGAATTTCGCAGGAGATAAATGCACTCTGTTCTCTACTTCGTTACCAAGCATGGCTACTCCGTTCTCTTCGGTGCTATATTCGCGCACCAGTTAGGTTTGCCTGTACCGGGACCACTCTTTCTCATTGCCGCGGGCGCGCTCGCAGCCGCCGGGAAGATGGGCCTCGTCGTCGCGCTCGTTCTCGCTGTGACTGCCTGTGTGCTAGCCGACTGGCCGTGGTACGAGGCGGGACGGCACCAGGGCGACAGGGTCTTGCATTTCATACACCGTCTTACGCGAGACCCTGACGCCCATAACCGAAGGGCTAAGAAGACCTTTGCCAGGTATGGGCCTTCCATTCTCTTCATCGCCAAGTCCTGGAGGCAGATGAGCGGCTGCGTGCCTTGTCCGCCAACCCTGACGAGCGGGCGCGCAAGTCTATCTTGAATGTGGCGGGCTCGGGAAAGTTCACCAGCGACCGCACCATCGTCGGATATGCGAACGAAATCTGGAATGTGCAGGCGTGCCAGTGCCAAAGAAAGGGTAAATGACGGTATCAGGGCAGACAATTACGCCGTGTCAGCCGCTAATCCTAAGGCTGCTCAGTAGTTGACGCACTGATCATTTTGGCATCCGACGTGCACCGTACATATCCAGGATTCTGCTTCATGCGAAGCAGAGCATGTTAGCGGAAAGGAGTTCAATGAGGTGTATTCAACGACTGTCATTCTTACCCGTGTTCATCGTTTGCATGACTTCTCTCTATGCACAGGATATTCACTACAACTACGACCACAGCGCGAATTTTGGAGCCTACAAAACTTACCAATGGGTCGATCTCCCGGGCCCGGGCGGGGCAGTGCAGGACCAGTTGATCGATCAGTCCATCAAGCGTGCAGTGGACGAACAACTCGCGCAGAAAGGTCTGACCAGGGTCGATAAGGACGCGGATCTTCACGTCGGCTATCACGCCATTATTAGGGAGGAAAAAGGCATCAACTTGTCGGCATTTGGTGACGGCGGCGGCCCCTGGGGATGGGGCGGCGGTTGGGGCGGATTCAATAGCGGTACAGTAACCGGCCAAACATCCACTATCCCTGTCGGAACGCTGCTCGTAGACCTGTACGACCCTGCAAGAAAGCAGCTGGTCTGGCGCGGAGACGGCACCAAAACCATTGACCTTAAGAAAGATCCTGATAAGAACTACAGTATTCTGCAAAAATCCATGGCCAAGCTTTTCAAGAACTATCCGCCGAAGGCCGGCAAGTAAGAGGAGACTTAAAGTGAAATCACAGTGGATCATCGGGTTCCTACTAACGTGTGCGCTGGCGATTTCCGCCAATGCTCAACAGAATAGCAGCGTGCAAAGCGCGGAAGGCCCGATCGCAATCCTCGCGCAGCAAAACTCGGGCGACGCAACCAGCCCTGCTACGCAACTACAGGCACCTGCAGGATCGCAGGATGCAGGGACTTATCAGGACCGGTTGGAGGAGGTTGTGGGAGCGATGTCGGCAGAGTTAGGCGAAATTGCACAGGCCGCTCGTGAAGGCAAGATCAGCCGCGATCAAGCGGATTACCTCAGCCTGGAACGCTATTACGTTGCACTGACACGCTTCCAGCTCCTACGTACGCTGTACCAGGCGCCGCAGGAGAGCAATCCACCACAAAGTTACGCGCAGGCAAGTACTTCACCCCAGATTTCCGGGAGTGCCTTGGTTATTCCTCCGGTGGTCTGCTCGCCTGACATTCCCAACCAGCTCATTGACTATCTCCAGCTGACGCCGCTAGAAATCCAGGCGCTTCAGGCGCAGGTTACCGAACAGTGCAAGCAGGTACAACCACTCGTAGACCGGCTCGACAAGAGCCGTAGCAAGCTGCTTGCGATGAAACTGAATGGGACAGTTGACGACCGGGAGGTTCAGGCTCTCGCGGCAGAACAGTCGCAGATTATCAAGCAGCTCATTGTGGCGAATTCGCAGCTTGAGACCAAGCTCTATAACACGCTGACCAGCGAGCAGCAACGAAAGGTGGATGGACTATTGCGCCAGACTCTCAGCTCTGAAGGAAAACTAGCGCCTCCTCAATAGCGAGAGCCCATACCATTCAGAGACTCTTGTTCGAGGCCGCCTGCAGCCGACGCAACTTCCGCAACCTACATTTTCCGGTTACGACCTAAATGGACATTTGGGATATAGAGGAGGTCGATGTGAAACGGCATTGGATGCTGGCGTTCTTAATCGCTGGGGCGCTCGTGATTTCGACGGTCGCGCAAGACGTGACCGCACAATCTACGAACACTGTTGTGACTCAGCAGCGAGGAAGCAGCGACAACGGCGAACACACAATTGTGGTCAATGTGTGGTCAAAATCCGGGCCCGAGGGACTGGGGCCCGCCCAAGTGTCATCAGCATTTGCGGCAGCCGGCCTGAACGCCGCGTTCAAGATGGAGCTGACTGAGCGAAAGATCGGAAACTCCATCAGGAGAGGTTTCCCGCTTGGCGAGTTCTGGATTCAAAACGATCTTGCCGAGGTTGACGATGCGCTGAAACTGGCTGCTCTTTCCGTCGCGAACGACTCCGATCAACAGGCATTGCAGGAACTCGAAAAGCAAAGCACTCGGCTGCGGACCTGGAGCGATTGGCTGATTGACCAGAACCGGCACCTCGCGTTGACCGAGTACTACATCTCCTCCTCGACCCTGGACAACGACGAGCGGTTTCAGAATAGCGTCGCCTGCACAAAATTTCTGGTCTCTATGTTAGCGAGCAGAACCTTGGCACAGGCGAACTCCTGCCTCTGAGGCGCGGAAGAAAGAGTTTTGTTCGTTAACAACACGTAATCCTCGGTTAGGGTCTTTGGTGAGCACCTTTAATATCTAGTGCTTCGACCGCTTGATTATGTAATGAAACCTGTGTCGGGCCTGCTTGCGTGTGAACTTCCACTGGATGGTGAGCCGGTCGCGGTTCATGCGACGGTCCAGGCCCGAGTTTGCCGGCGCAAGCTTGCGATGTCTCCAATTCGGCGTTTGCCTAAGCATGGCCGGGAGCAAACGACGGTTGGCCTGAAAGCCAATTTGCCGCAGAGCTGGCAAGTTGCGCAAACTCTTGCCGATATAAAAGTCGCGGGTATTGTTGGTCGTGGTTTCGGTCCGCAGAGCACGGCCTTCTTTGTGATACTGCTTGATGCGCGTTCCTTTGTAGTCGATAGGCAGTGAGGGAATAACTCCGTCGGTGATCACCCGCGTACGAAACGGCCCCGGTGTGCTTCTGGTGACCCATTATGGCGTTTCTCGGTGCGATAGACGGTGCACTTCTCTTGCGCTTTGCCCATGCAGACGACACCTTCGTCTTTCGTAAAAACAGCACGCCGTTGGTTGGCGATATCGTCTTACGCTGACCTTTCTCGAACGTGATCAGGGGATGTCGCGATCTCGGACGTAGCGCTCAATCGATTCGACAAAGTGCCGGGTGATCGGCTCGACCATCGCCGTCGAGCCCCTCGAACCTCTTGCGCATGTCGACGCGTTGATGAGAACGGTCCGACAGCGGCACGTGGATACTCATTGGCTCGCTGTGCGGCAAGGCGAAACCGGGCTGGCGCATAGGATCACCGCCGCAGAAAGTAGACACGATCCGTCCAGTGCCAGCGCCCGGTCTGCTTGAACAAGTGGAACAGCGCCCGGACCAAGCCGCCAATGTCCGCGGGAGAGATGGTTTTTTCGTCGACGAAAATTACGCCGCCATGTTTTCGCCCTTCTTCCGCCCACGTCTTGAGCAGCGGAGGAATGCTCCTGCGGTCGTAGGTAACCAGCGTCAACCGTCTGTTGGCAGCTTGCAGCAAGCAAGTGGAATCTTCCTGGCCCAGGAAGCTACCATTCTCCCATTCCGCCATCCAACGCACGACCAGCGAACGTTGCCGACGTCTGAGACCATCCGCCACTTCGGGCGAGATATGTTCATCCAGAAGGAGCTTGAGCATCTCAGGTGCGCGGCGGCTTGGTGGAAACGAATTCGGTCGCCTGGGGCAGCATGCGTTTCAGCGTCGCGAAATCGGCTGAATCGTTATCGGACATGGCCTCCGCGACCTCTTCCGGAAACACCTCCGCGTAGTGAACGGCGGCCCGAACTTTGGTTTCGGGCCACCTCAGGTGCTTGGCTACAGCCGGCACATTTCCCTGGTAGCTGCGGACGAGCAACATGATCTCCCAGACTGCGAGCGTACTGCCTTGAATGCAGGCCTGTCGGCCTGCCGCTGAATCGCGAAAGTCGATAAAGGCAAATTCTGAACGCCTCAATCCCTCCTCGACCAGACGCGCACTGGCGTCGCTCGGAGTCCATCCGTGTCGATTCGCCATGCGTTTCAGACGCTTGCCGCTTTCCACGGACAGGCGCATGCTGAGAACCGTCGAACGAGTTGCCTTCATTTACATTCACCTCGTGTGTAACTGTTGTAAGTATTGTACACCTCCACAGTTACAGCACACAGGCGACTGCCGACATCGATGCTGACCTGGGAGAGGAATGAGGGATCCACAACTGCGGTGAAGACTCATTGGCTGCCTCAGGCAGCCGTCAGAGGAATTGGTTTAAGGAGGACGTTTTCCTTTTGCGACCCCGCACACCTGAGCTGGTGAAGCCGACAGGCCACGCCAGTTTTAGTCCCAGAATGCACAGTGCTTCTCGAAGAGCTGGGCGTTCGTTATCAATCGGCTCTAAGGTCGCATCATGAAGTCGAAATGGTTCGAACAGCGCCCAGTTCTCGTCGCCGCTTGGGGAAGGAGAAATCAGTTTTCTTGATTCCAACATGAAGCTCTTAACCACAGCCGAGGCCGCGGCCTTCCTGCACAAGCCAGCCGGAACATTGCGCTATTGGCGTGCGGTCGGCGCCGGGCCGTGCTACGTGAAGATGGGAAAAACAGTTTTATACGAGGAGGCGGAGCTAGTAGACTTCGTCAAGAGCAACACCGTTGTTCCATCCGTGCGAACCGAGGCAAGGGAGGAAGCAAACCGTGTCGCTCTTTAGACGAGGACGTATCTGGTGGTGCCACTTCTAGGTTGGCGGGAAGCGGTACCGCTGTTCAACGAAACAATCAACCGAAAGCAAGGCCCGGCAATTCGAATCCACGCTCATGGCCAATATCCGCGAGCGCGGCTCGTCTGCCGTACCTGCGAAAGCTCCGACACTGCGCGAGTTTAGTGCGCGGTTCTTCCAGTAAGTGGACGACACCCATCGACTCAAACCCAACACCCGTAGGTACTACCGCTACGGATGGAAACGGCTGAAAAGCACACCGCTGGCAGGAATGCGCTTGGATGCCATTACTACTGATTTGGTGAGCACAATCCCATTCTCCGGATCGACGTCGTGGGCGAACCAGGCTCGGCGTACGCTGAGGGTAATGCTGGGCAAGGCGGTGAGGGACAACCTCATTCGTCAAGCGCCGCTTATTCACTTGGCGGAGGAGGTCGGGCGTGACGGAATTCTGGACGATGCCACGGAACAAAAGCTGTTGGCCGTGGCCAGACAGCCGTTGCGAGATGTCCTTGTCATCATGCGTGACATGGGCCTCCGGCCCGCAGAAGTGTTTCGGATGAGATGGGAGCACGTGCATTGGGACAGCCGGCTCTACTTCAACCCCGTCGGCAAGTCGCGTAAGGCTCGCCGCTGGGTGCCGTTGAGTCAGCGGGTCTTTGATGTCCTCCGGCTTCGTGCCTCCAACGGAAGCGAATGGGTGTTTCCGTCTCGGCGCGCTGCAGAAGGCCATCTCACAACCATTGCGGGTCAGTTCCGCGCGGCGCGAGCAAGAGCTGGGATTTCCAAGCAGATTGTTCTGTACCACGCTCGACATGCGTTCGGCACGTACGCGATGGCAGAGACAAAGAATCCAGCGCTCGTTCGCGACGTTATGGGTCACGCTGATCTGCGCACCACGATGATCTACCAGCATCCGGACTTGGAACCATTGCGGGATGCGATCGATCATCGAAATCAGAGGGTGATGTGACTGCGCAACGGCACAGTTACGACACAATTTACGACACACACGAAAGTGATGGCCGCCAGAGCGGCGGCCAAGTGTATGAAGCGCAGAAACTTAATGGAGCCGACGATCGGACTTGAACCGATGACCTGTCGATTACGAATCGACTGCTCTACCAACTGAGCTACGTCGGCCTGCGCTTATTCTAATTTGGCACAAGTGTGCCGTAAAGGGCGGTAAGTCAGCGGTTTTCCACCGAGGTAGCTAGAATTTCACTTGCGGAAGGCCTGGCCACGGCCGATAATCTTCAGTGAAGCTTCGCCGCCACTGCGAGCTTACATGAATCGATTCTGTCGAGCTGACGTACTTCGGATCCTGCACATCACGGCCAAGCAGTTGTCTGGCTGGCAGCGGGCGGGTTTGGCTCCGGTTACCGAATACTTTTCCTTCCACGACCTCATTCAACTCAAAAAAGTGCGAGACTTGCGCGCCAAGCGGGTGCGATCCGCGGTCATTCGCGAATCGCTCGAGGCCATGCAGCGCCAGGTGGCGGGGATGGAGAATCCGCTGCTCGAAGCCAGCGTCTTCAATGTGGGGGGACGCGTCGCTTTCCGGCATAGCGGCCATTCCGTCGAGCCGCTGGCCGGACAATACGTGATGGATTTTGGCCCTGCCGGCGCGGTCGTGTCCGGCGAGTTCATCTGGCAAAGTCAAGCCGATCGCGCAAACCGATTCAGTGAACGAACTGTTCACGCGCGGGGTTTCGCTGGAAGAACATCCCAGCAACCACGACGAAGCCATCAAGATTTACCTCCACGTGTTGGAGATCGACCCGAGCCACGCGGCGGCGCACATCAACCTGGGCACGCTGTACTACAACCGCCAGGAGTTTGAAGCGGCCGAGAAGCACTATCGACTGGCGGTGGCCGCCGACCCGCGCTACGCGTTGGCATACTTCGACTTGGGTAACGTGCTCGACGAAACCGGCCGCTTCGAGGATGCGGTCACGGCCTACAAGACCGCCATCCGGCTGGCCCCGACCTATGCCGATGCGCATTACAATCTGGCGCTCGCCTATGAGCGTCTGGGCGAGCCCCGTCGCGCGCTCATGCATTGGAAGACCTACACCAAGCTTGATCGATCCGGCCCGTGGTCCGTCCACGCCAACAACCAGATCGCGCGGATTCTCGAAGGCGACAAGCTGAAGATTGTCTTCAAGCGCCAAGCCTGAAACCTCGTCGTCGGCCTCCTTTTTCCTCTCTTTTGGCATCGCTCGGATTCCTTACTCCGCCTGTCGCATTAGCGTTCTGGACGAACCACGTCTCATCCTGTTGGCGCCGCCGGTGCTAGAATCGAGAGTTTCGTAATCCATCCCAAGGACGTTCTTATGTCTGGCATTGCTACCCATACTTCCGCTCCAGCACCTCTAGTCAGTCTCACCGAAGATGAAACCCTGTTCCGCGACACCGTCCGCCAGTTCGCCCGAGAGGCGGTTCAGCCCCATGTCAAAGAAATGGACGAAAAGGGCGTATTCGAGCCGTCGCTCATCCGCCAGTTCTTCGAGCTCGGCCTGATGGGCATTGAAGTTCCCGAGCAGTACGGCGGGGGAGGCGGCTCGTTCTTCGAGGCCATCCTGGCAGTCGAGGAGCTTTCGGCCGTCGATGCATCGGCGGGCGTGGTCGTCGATGTGCAAAACACGCTGGTCAATAACGCACTGATGCGCTGGACCACCGACGAGCAGAAGAAACGCTACCTGCCGCGCATGTGCTCCGACACTGTGGGAGCCTACGCCCTCAGCGAAGCCGGATCGGGTTCCGATGCCTTCGCGCTGCAGGCGCGCGCGGAACTGAAAGGCGACGAGTACATCCTGAACGGGCAGAAGCTCTGGATTACCAACGCCAAAGAAGCAGGCGTTTTTATCCTCCTGGCCACCGTCGATCCGTCGGCCGGCTACAAAGGCATTACGGCCTTCATCGTGGAGAAGGAATTCCCCGGCTTTACCGTTGGCAAGAAAGAAGACAAACTCGGCATTCGCGCTTCCAGCACCTGCGAGTTGATTCTGGAAGACTGCCGAGTGCCGAAAGCGAATGTTCTTGGCGAAGTCGGCAAGGGCTACAAGATCGCGATCGAGACGCTGAACGAAGGGCGCATCGGCATCGGCGCCCAGATGCTGGGACTAGCGCGCGGCGCCTGGGAGTACGCGGTGAAGTACGCGCAGGAGCGCAAGCAGTTCGGCAAGCCGATCGGCGAATTTCAGGGCATCCAGTTCCAGATCGCGCAGATGGCCACCGAAATCGAAGCCGCCCGCATGCTGCTCTACAACTGCGCCCGCATGAAAGACGCCGGTATGAACTTCGTCAAAGAAGCCGCCATGACCAAGCTGTTTTGTTCACAGGTGGCCGAGCGCGTCGCATCCCTGTGCGTGGAGATTTATGGCGGGTACGGCTTCACCAAGGATTACCCGGTGGAGAAATATTTCCGCGATTCCAAGATCGGCAAGATCTATGAAGGCACGTCGAACATGCAGTTGCAGACCATCGCGAAGCTGGTCATGAAATAGCGCACGTGTATTTCGGCTGTAACCTCAAGAACGACAGCCATCGCGGTTTGCGGTGGCCTTTTCTTTGCGGTTCGTAAAGATGAAATGCCGATGACCTCGACTCATCCGCGCTATGCTTCCAGCATGGACCTGCGACACGGCGATTCCCGCCTGGTGCAAATTGTCGACGCGGCCGTGGCCGTCGCGGCAGGTCGCAGCGGCGGGTGGCTGGTCTGCAAGCCGGGATGCACCCAGTGCTGCATCGGTCCATTCGCGATCGACCAACTCGATGCCCTGCGCTTGCGCGAAGGCCTGTCGCAGCTAGACCCGGTTGACCCGCAGCGGGCGGCACGCGTGCGGCGACGGGCGCAGGATTTTCTGGCCCGCTTTGCCGAGGAATTTCCCGGCGATCCAATCACCGGCATTCTTGACGACAGCGAAGACGGCGAGCGGCAATTCGAAGCGTTCGCCGATGACGAACCCTGCCCGGCGCTCGACCCTACTACCGGGATGTGCGATCTCTATGCGGCGCGTCCGATCACCTGCCGCGTCTTTGGTCCTCCTCTCCGCTCTGCAGAAGGGCTGGGCGTGTGCGAACTTTGCTACCACGGGGCAACGGATGAGCAGATCGCGGACTGCGAGGTACAACTCGACGAAGCGGAAGATCTTCGGTCACAGCTTTTGCAATCAGCGCCCGCCGGCCAGACCATTGTGGCGTTTGCCTTGCGCTAGAGAACCGATCTAAGCAGGCAGGTTCTTGAGTTCCTGCACCGCGCGATAGGCCTGGTCGATGGCCGAGTCGGTGTAGGCCTTGGCGCCGGCGTCGGAGTTGGCGATGGTGATGCGGCCGAAGGGCTGGCGTCCGATGACGCAGGGGCGCTGGTCAGGCGCGAAGTCGGGATCCCAGAGCGTGCTGTATTCGTAAGCATAGCCGTGCGCCCAGCGATTGACGGTGATAGCGTCGATGTCACGTGCGGGGTCGAAGCCCGACGGGCCGAGCATGCGTCCCAGTTGGTCGCGGATGTTGCGCTCGAAGGTTGCATAGGGAGTGCCGATCAGTTCCACGCGGCCGTAACGATATTGATCGCGGTCGGGCAGGCCCGGCTTGCACGGCGTGCGCAGCATGAAAAGCACCATGGGGTCGGCCGGGTTGCTGGGGAACTTGTATTGCCCGAGGCTGACGGGGAAATCGAGCGCAGTGTAGCAGTGATAGCTGCCAGTGGAGACGATGTGGTGGATGCCGAGCTTTTCGAAGGGCATCCAGTTGCGAATGGCGACGTGGGTGTAGACCAGAGGGACTTTGACTCCGTAAGCCAGCGCCTCTTTCTGTTTCTGCGGCAGTTCGGGACAGAGATACGGAATCATCATGTTGTAGCAGGCCAGCACGCATTGCTTGCCGGCTACGGTGTAAAGCTTGCCGCCGCGAACATACGACACTTGAATGCTCTTGGCTGAGGCGGGGTCGCCGTCGTGGTGCACTTTGACGGCAGTGCTGTTCAGGCGAATGCGTACGGGCGAGCCGTCCTGGTCGAGTTGGCTGTAATCGGCGCGGGCGGTGACCACATCGTCCATGGTGCTGCCAGGAATGGTGCCGGGAATGAGCTTGCGGACCAGCAGCCGCGCAATCGACGCGTTGCCATCGGGGAAGTGGAAGATGTAGGGCTCCTCCTTTTCGCGCGGGCCGAGGTCGAGGCCATCGAATCCGGCATAGGTGATGGCGTTGTAGTCGTCGCCCGCTTCGTAGCATGAGAGCGCCGCAACCGCGTCGATCCCGACGCCGAACAGATCGTGCGTGTAGGTCTGGAAAAAAGGTAGCGCTTCGGGCGTGACGTTACAGGTCTTGGTGAGGAAGTCGGCGTAGCTGATGTGGGCCAGTTTGCGCGCGCTTCTGTTCGCGGGTGAGGCCAGGGAAGTAGTCAACGTTCTCGGTGTAGACGCGGGCGATGTCACGACGGGCTGCGTTAGAGAGTGGCGCCTTGGCGAGAAATTCCGGCCAGGGAGTCGAGTTTAAACCGGTAAGCAGCTTGTCTTCGCCAAAGGTTTCGCGATCGAAGAACATGCCGGTGCCGAGTTGAGCGTAGAGCTTCTGGTCGTAGGCCTTGTAGAAGCGGGAGGTGTCGATGCCGAGGTCTTCGAGTACGCCTTTAGCAACCGCACTGTAGTCGTCAGGGCTCTCGATGGACTGCGTGCCTCCGTAGCTGAGCAACATACGATTGCCGGCGCTGAACTCGTTGCGCTTGGCGTGACCGCCGAAATCGTCGTGATTATCGAGGATGAGCACTCGCGCGTGGGGACCGGCCTGTCTGCGATAAAAGTAGGCGGCGGCGAGTCCGCTGATGCCGCCCCCGACGACAACCAGGTCGTAGGTCTCGGATAACGCGATAGGCTTGCCGGCCGATTCCCAGAAGTCGCCATCGCGAAGCTCGTGGGCGTACTTGTAAGTCGGGTCAGTGCTGCCGCGCATTCCAGTGAGCGCCGGCGGATAGTATGTGGAACTTTTCTCGGGGGCGTAGGTTTCGAAAGCGGCCAGGGCCTCGACCGGGGGAGAGATCAGCGAGCCACCGATGGTGACAGCGACGCCGTTGAGGAAGTCACGGCGGGTGATGTTGCGATGCATTCCCAGTTCGCGGTCGCGCGAATCATCCGACATGGGGTCCCGTCTTTCCGGCCAGGAAAACCTTACTATAATTGTGCAAGGTTAGAAAAAGGGGGCGCGGCTGTCAAATTGGTTTCGGGATGACCGGTGTCAGTCGTGCCAGTTTCGTGAGAGAAACAAAATGGGGAGCGTTTCCGCTCCCCAATGTTTGTAGCCGATCCATCGATGGGCACCGCCGCACTAGCTGCTGTACAGCAGCACGCCATCCGTCTTCTCTTCGCCGACGGGGCGATAGAAGAGCTGATCGTTCTCCAGGTAGACCTCGATGAACGCGGGCTTCTGCTGGAAGGTGCCCTGGATGAGCGCCTCCGACAGCGGGTCTTCGATGTACTTCTGCAGGGCGCGGCGCAGCGGACGCGCACCGTAGGTACGATCGACAACCGTCTTGTTGAGGATCCACTTGCGGGCCTCTTCGGTGACCGTCACCGTGATGGAGCGCTGCGCCAGGTTCTGGTTCAGCTGGGTCACCATCAGTTCGACGATCTGGATGAGGTCGGCCTCGCTCAGGGCGTTGAAGATGATGACCTCGTCGAGACGGTTGAGGAACTCGGGGTTGAAGGTGCGCTTCACCTCGTTCTTCACCATGTCTTCGACCTTGGTTTCGACCATCTCTCCCTGCTCGGTCTGGAAGCCCATGCCGGTGCGCTTCTGCAAGTGACGGGCGCCGATGTTCGAGGTCATGATGATGATGGTGTTCTTGAAGTCCACCGTATTGCCCAGACCATCGGTGAGCTGACCGTCCTCAAACACCTGCAACATGATGTTGAACAGGTCAGGGTGCGCCTTCTCCACCTCATCGAGCAGCACGACAGAATACGGCGCGCGCTTGACGCGCTCCGTCAACTGGCCACCCTCTTCGTAGCCCACGTATCCCGGAGGCGAGCCGATCAGCTTCGAGACCGAGTGCTTTTCCATGAACTCGGACATGTCGAAGCGGACCAGAGCTTTCTCGCTGCCGAACATGAACTGCGCCAGGGTGCGCGCGACTTCCGTCTTGCCGACGCCGGTGGGGCCGAGGAAGAGGAACGAGCCGATGGGACGGTTCGGACTCTTCAGGCCGGCACGCGAACGCCGAATGGCGCGGGCCAGGGCAGAGATAGCACGGTCCTGCGAGATGACGCGCTTGTGCAGCTCCTCTTCGATGCGCAGGAGCTTCATGCTCTCTTCTTCCTTGATGGAAGCGATGGGCACGCCGGTCCAGCGGGAGACCACGTCTTCGATATCTTCGCGGCCGACAACGCCGGTGGAAGACTCGTCGAGGTGATACTTCTCGCGCAGAGCGCGCAGGTTCTCGCGCTCTTTGCGCTCCTCGTCGGAGTAGAAGCGGGCCTTCTCGAACTCGTGGTTCGCGATGGCGTTCTCCATGCGGTGCACGATGAACTTGATCCGCTTCTGGACTTCAGTGATGTCCTCGGGCAGGGAAGTCTGGCGCAGCTTCACGCGGGCCCCGGCCTCATCGATCAGATCGATCGCCTTGTCGGGCAGGAAGCGGTCCGGCAGATACCGGTTCGAGTGCGACACCGAGAAGTTGATGGCGTCGTCGGTGTAGCTGACGGCGTGGAACTTCTCGTAGCGCTCCTTGATGCCGAACAGGATCTTCACTGCGTCGACCTCATTCGGCGGCGGGACCTTGACGGCCTGGAAGCGGCGCTCCAGCGAGCGGTCCTTCTCGATCGACTTGCGATATTCCGCCGGCGTGGTTGCGCCGATGCACTGAATTTCGCCGCGCGACAGGGCGGGCTTCAGGATGTTGGCGGCGTCGAGTGAGCCTTCCGCCGAGCCTGCGCCCACCAGGGTGTGCAACTCGTCGATGAAGATGATGGAATTCTGCGACTCCATCAGCTCCTTCATGATGGTCTTCAGACGCTCTTCAAACTGGCCGCGGTACTTGGTTCCGGCAACGATGAGAGAAAGATCGAGTGCAAGAATGCGTTTGTCGGCGAGGAATGAGGGGACTTCGCCGTCGGCGATGCGCTGCGCCAGGCCTTCGACGATGGCGGTCTTGCCGACACCGGGTTCGCCGATCAGCACCGGGTTGTTCTTGGTGCGGCGGCAGAGGATTTGAATGACGCGTTCCAGCTCGCCATCGCGGCCGACCAGCGGATCGAGCTGGCTGTCCATGGCGGACTGGGTAAGATCGCGGGAGAACTCGGACAGAAGCGACGACTCGCGAGAACGCTGCGAGGGCTGCGCTTTCTCCTGGGACGTCCGGGCCAATTCTTCGCGGATATTACGACAGACGCAATCCGCGCTCGTGCAGAATTTCTGCGGCGAAGCATTTTTCTTCGCGCAGCAGTCCCAGCAACAGGTGCTCGGTGCCGATGTGCTTGTGGGAGAGGCGCTCGGCCTCTTCGGCGGCGTACGCCAGCACGCGCTTGCACTCGTTGCTCAGGGGCAGGTCCACGGAAGTAGATACCTTTTCCCGGATGGTGGTATGGCCTTCGATCTGCTTGCGGATGGATTCCACCGACGCATGCGACCGCAGGAACCGATTGGTGAGCGCCTTGTCTTCGCGCAGGAGGCCCAGCAGCAGGTGCTCCGTCTCGATGTACGGGGAACCGAACTGGCTGGCTTCGTAGCGCGCAAAGAAGATGACGCGTCGGGCCTTTTCCGTGTACCGTTCGAACATTTAACCTCTCCAAAGCTTTGAGGGTCGCTTGCCCTTATCGACTTAAACGACGGACTCGAGCTTTTTCTTTACAGCTGTCCCTGACCGCCGGTCCTCGATGCTTCATCTTGCGGGACCGTTCATCCTGACCCTCGCGGGCCTTGTACTACTACAAACCCGCCTTATCATCATCCGTTGCTACCCGGGCAACGACTCGGGTGACACCTCCGCCATACGTCCCTTCTGCAATTGCAGAACACGATCGCAACGACGCGCAAACGCAAGATTGTGGGTAACAATGAGCGAGGTAAGGCGATAATCGCGATGTAACCTGGCGATCAATTCAAAAACCGCCTCCGCTGTCCGGTTGTCGAGGTCTCCTGTCGGCTCGTCCGCCATCAGGATTTTCGGTCTGGTCACCAGCGCGCGGGCCAGCGCTACCCGCTGCTGTTCTCCACCAGACAGCTCGCCGGACCGGTGACTTGCCCGGTCCGTTAAACCTACCTCCTGCAACCACTGCAGGGCCTGCTGCTCTGCATCCCGTCGCCCAACGCCGCGCATCAGCAGCGGCATTGCAACGTTCTCGACTGCGGTGAACTCGGGCAGCAAATAATGAAACTGCCAGACAAAGCCAAGTTCGCGACTACGGAATTCTGCGGCACCATCTTCCGACAGCTTACCCAAATCAAGTTGGGCGAAGTATACGTCACCTGCGGAAGCCCGATCAAGAACTCCGAGCAGGTGGAGGAGGGTACTCTTTCCGGCACCTGACTCGCCCACGATCGCGACCATCTCGCCGCCTCGAACCTCGAACGACAGATTTTCGAAGAGCACTAATTCCGAGCGACCTGAGCGGAACTCCTTCTTGAGGTTGTCCGCTCGTAGAATCGGGTCCTGAACCATTGGATGCAGACGTGCTCCTACGCGCTCCAAAATCCCCCCAAAGCGCTCAATTCGCGGACTGCTCCCGAAACGGGACGCTTTGAGCCGTGCTCAAATTAAAGCATGCCGCCAGCTTGTCCGTCAGTGACGATGTCCTGGGATTGGCTGCCACTTTCAGAGCATGCGAATGGCGTGACAACACGCATGTTCGACATTGGCCGCAGTTATTCATAACGCAGAGCCTCGGCGGGAAGCACGCTCGCCGCCGACCAGGACGGATAAAGCGTGGCAATAAAGGAAATCCCGATGGCGACGATGGCCACCAGCACGCCGTCGAAGGGGCGGGGCGCGAAGGGCACGTAGTCGATGGAGTACACCTCGGCGGAGAGCGACACCAGGTGATAATGCCCGGCCGCCCAGGAAATGGTATAGCCGGCGATCAGACCAATGACAGTGCCAATGACCCCGATGAGGAGTCCCTGATACATGAAGATGCGGCGGATCTGCCGCCGTTTGGCGCCCATCGAGACCAGCACGGCGATGTCGCGGGTCTTCTCCATTACCATCATGATGAGCGAGATCAGGATGTTGAGGGCGGCGACGAAGACGATCAGGCCGATGGTGATGAAGGTCACCATGCGCTCCAGACGGAGCGCGCGAAACAGGGCTTTGTTCTGCTCCATCCAGTTGGTCGCCATGAAGCCCTTGCCGGCAGCGGCTTCGAGCTGGTGACCGATGACGTCGGCCTTGTAGATGTCGTCCACCTTGAATTCCAGTACCGAGACGACATCGCCCAGGTCGAACAAGCGCTGGGCGTCGGACAGGCGGATATAGCCCCACGAGTTGTCCGAGTCGTAGAAGCCGGAGTTGAAGATCCCGACCACCTTGAAGCGCGCGTACTTGGGAACGATGCCGAAAGGCGTCAGCTCTCCCTGCGGGCTGGTGACCGTGACCAGCGAGCCCACCTGCGCCCCCAGTTGGTCGGCCATGTCTTTGCCGAGCAGAATGGGCGGAAGTCCTGCGGTGACTCGATTGGAGAGCGGATTCGATTCGCCGCCCGGGGAGGTACCGGAGGCTTGGTCCGGCGGGCGACCGAGAGGCTCCGCCGAACCGGATTTCACGAAGTCGAGGATGTCGCTGACCTTGCGCTCGTCAGCAGGGACGATTCCTTTCAGCACCGCGCCCTGGGCGTGGGCTCCGCGAGAGATGAGTACCTGCTCGTAAATGGCGGGCGCTCCGGCAAGCACGTGCGGCTGCTTGTCCAGCCGCGCCAGCAGGTCTTGCCAGTTGCGAATGCCGTCGCTCTCGACCCGCAGCAGGTTGACCTGGGCCATGGCCCCGAGCAGGCGGTCCTGCAAGTCCTGGCGGAAGCCATTGTTGATGGCCAGCGCGACGATGAGCGAAGCGACCCCGGCAGCGACCCCCACAATCGAGATGACCGTGATGATGCCAATCACCGCTTGACGGCGCTTGGCTCGCAGATACCGCGCGGCAACGAAGAGTTCAAATTGCATGCCAGGGACGAAAGGTCATTGTAAATAAGGATCAGCTCATATTCCGCGGAACGGCATGTTGATCTAGCAATTGTGGGGGACCAGAAATAGACTATTCCCGTGATCACGTATTTCCATCATGCGGGGTTGCGGGATAGCAGAATGTTGCCGCGCTGCCGGCGTCCTCAGTTCGAGGCCGGGATCTTGTTTTGGCGTTGGGCAGTCTGCGCTCTGATCGGATTGTGCGCCTACGGTCCTTACGCTTTCTGTCAGAGAGGGAACCCCTTCGCGGGGGCGCCGCCGCCAGCCATCCCGCTGGTTAACGTGGGCGGCGGCCCGATGGAGTCCCAATTCGAAAGCATCGACTTCGCGCAGAAAATGTTGGAACAACAGAACCGTAAGCCAAATGAGAAGGAGCGGGAGCATGAGAAGGGTTTGGTTGATTCTGGCGCACTTTCGCAGCTCGATTTGGCGGCGCCTGCCAAGGCCGTCAATGAATTCAACCGGGCGACTTCCCTGTTGAGGGGCCAGCATTCTCAGGAGGCGATCGGACACCTGCAAAGAGCGGTCGCAGTCTATCCGAAGTTCGTTTCAGCCCACAATTATCTCGGGCTGGCCTATCAGGACCTGGACGATCCCGAACGCGCCCGGAGCGAATTCGAGACCGCTGCGAATCTGGATGACAAGTTCGCCGGTTCGTTCCAGAATCTTGGCCGGCTGGCGCTGGCGCAGAACGATTTCGCGGCCGCCGAATCAAATCTAGAGAAAGCTGCTGCCCTTGTTCCCACCAACCCTGGCATCCTGACCGCCCTGGCGTATGCACAAAACGGCAATCATCAATATCGCCTGGCAATTCAGACTGTGAGACGAGTTCATGCCCAGCCACATCAAGGAATGGGAAATGCGCATTATGTTGCCACAGCGGCAGCTGTAGCCCTGAACGATTACGCGGTCGCTGAAAGCGAGCTAGCCCTCTTTTTGCAGGAAGACCCCACCAATCCGCTGGCTCCGACCGCCCGCTATAACCTCGACATTCTTCAGAAACGGCGACGTACGGCCGGTGCCGCCGCCACTTCGCAGCCTGTTACGGTGACGACCACGCCGCCGCAGAGCCTGGCCAATTCCGATCGGTTGCGAGCCCAACTATCCGGTGCTGGAACTGAGGTTGCCGACGATGGCTGTTCTGAATGCGCCGCAACTTCCAGCGTCTCAGAAGCCAGCTCCAGCCCAACCTCTGGCCCCGATCTGGATCCTGCAACCAGCACCGCTGGACAATGGACCATTCGTAAAGTTGTCGACGAAGTGGCCGTATTCTTCGGCGTCACCAGCGGCGGGCGCACCGTTACCGACCTCACTTTGAGCGACATCACGGTCCGCGATGACAACAAGCCTCCAGAAAAGGTGCTGCAATTCACGCCTCAATCGAAGCTGCCTCTGCGCCTGGGTATGGTGATTGATACGAGCGGGTCGGTGCAATCCAGATTCTCGTTTGAAAAGCACGCTGCCGCGAAGTTCCTGCAACAAATGCTCACCAACAGTTCCGACCTCGGGTTTGTTGCGGGCTTCGCCGATACGCCGACCGTGACGCAAGACTTCACCGGAGACCACGAAAAGCTTGCCGATGGTGTCAACGCGCTGACCGGAGGAGGTGGCACCGCCCTCTTCGACGCGGTGTCGTATGGTTGCTGGAAACTCGCAGCCTATCCGGAGCGCGAGAGGGTAGCAAGGTCCTGGTGGTGGTAACCGACGGAGAAGACAACGCCAGCCACGTTAGCCTGAGACAGGCGATTCGTGATGAGGAGGCGACCGGCGTAACCGTCTACACCATCAGCACAAAAGAGGGCGGCGACAAGACCGAGGCCGACAAGGTGCTGCAAACCCTGGCAGAGCGTAGCGGAGGAGAGGCGTTATTTCCTGGCGACATGAGCTCTTTGGGTAAGTCTTTCGACAAGCTGCGCGACCAGATTCGCAGCCGCTACCTGATCGCGTACAGGCCCGCCGATTTCGAGCCGAATGGAAAATACCGCACTATTAGCATCATCGCGGAAAAGGGCGGAAAACGTCTGCGGGTCTACGCCCGCAAGGGATATCACGCCCGCCTCGCAGCAAGTACTCCGTAAGGGACGAAAACGAAGCCCCTCCGTCGGCCCCCACAACAGCCAGGAGTAAGGGTGCTTCCGCTTCAGACAAGAGAGAGGCGGTCTCAGTCGTGCCGGTTCCTGGGCAGGAAGGAGGGAACGGTTTTGCGGTAGCGGCGATAGGCTTCGCCGAAACGCGCCTCGAGTTCGTCGTCCTCCATCTTGATCATGATGGCCCCGGTAACCACGCCGAATACCAGCAGCGCCAGCACCGCCAGCGAGCCGGTGCCAAGCGTCCAACCGAAAACTTCACAGAAGTGCCCGAGATAGATGGGATGCCGGACCTGAGTGCGAATTCCGGTGATGACCAGTTCCTGGCGATGACGGTCAGGCTCCAACTCGGCCAGCCCGGAGATATGGGCGCGACTGAAGCCCTGGCGGGCTGACTGGTACAGAGCGAAGCCCATCAGGATGAACAGCACGCCCGGTATCCAGGAGAACCAACTCTGATACAGGTGAACATGGCGGAGCTTCCAGGCCAGGGCGAAAGCGGCGAAAGCGAAGATCGCCCAAAGCGGCATCAGTGCCAAATAGGCCCGGCGCCCGGCGCTGCGCCATCGTGCCAGGAAGCCATGCGTCACCAGCCAGAACAGGGGAATGGTGCAGTAGACGGAACTGATGGCGACCGCCGCCAAATCGAGCAGGCTATGAAGCGACATCCCGGTTTCCACTAGTGTGATGCAACCGGTGTGCCCCTGAACACCGTCTTGCTGACGCCGACATTTTCGAATTTGTCGTACACGCGCACCACGATGGTGTGTTCTTCGGGATCGGCAGAGTTTTCTTTTGTGGAAGCGGCGTCATGGTCGCGGGTGGCGCGAGTCGCGCTGGACGAAGAACTCAGCGGCGCTTTGAAGTCATAGTTTTCGACCTTGTAGTCGGAGATTTGGCCGACAGGTTCGGCCGTCTGCCAGTCGTCTGCGTCGATGGAGTACTCGGCGTGGCTGATGTTGGAGAAGCTATCCACGGCCCGGAAAGCTATATGCACATCGTTGCCTTCCATGCGGGCGCTCAGCGCCTCGATGCGAGGCGGAGTGTTGTCGACTTCGAAGCGCGGGCTGACGGCGTCTCCGGTCAGAGCCTCTTGCGGTGAGTGCGAAGGCGCATCGGAGGCGACCACGCGGATGCTGTAACCGCCATCGGGGAATAGGTCGGTCTCAAGATTGACGTAGCGGTTCTCGACATCGTTGCGCAGAAGCTTCCATCGGTCTCGCCGTCGCCGCGATAGTAGACGTTGTAGACCAGGTCGTCGTCGTTGGCGTCGCGCGCCTTCCAGCGCACGGCGATGGAGTTTTTGTCGGCAACGGTGGGGGTCGGGGTTTCGTAACTGGGGGAGTCTGCACTATTCGCGTGGCTTGGTGTGCCCGCCGGAACGCGCGCACCTACCGAAACGGTTACGTCTTCGACCTCGGGTGCCACATTTTTGGGCAGGTAGTTCAGGGTCACGCTGTCAATAACGGGAGCAGGATTCCCGGGACGCAGCACCGCCTTCCACTGGATGTAGCGCGCCGAGGGGGCGTCCACAGGAAGTTCCTTCTGCAGATCGACGGGCCGCCAGGGACTCCAGTTGCGGTCGGGATTATCGACGTTGCCGCTGCGGGCGAACAGTTGCACGTTGCCATTACCGAGGAATTGCATGCGTCCCCAGCGGGAAAAGATTTTGGCATCGAAGACATCGCTCTCGTAGGTACCTTCGCTGACCGGATTTGGGCCAAGCACAAACACTTTACCGAGATTGCTCGTGGCCGCGTACAGGCCACCCTTCGGCGCGCGGGCGAATGCCGTGACCTGGTCGGCGCTGGCCTTGATCAGGTCGGCTGTAATCGCGTCCGTCGATGACGTAGATTCTGCCTTTGTTTCCGGTCCCCGCGAGCAGCCGTCCCGATTGATCGAAGGCGAACCCGTAGACCAGGTCTTCCTTGGACGACCAGATGGTTTTGGGCGAGCCGTTGGAAGAGATGCGATAGACCTCGGAGCCGCCGAGATTCGCCATGACCGGTATGGGCGCAGGTGAGACGCCGGCAGGTCCCGGATTGGAGAGAAGCGGCCCCTGGGGAACAATCGAAATCACAGCCGGAATTGGGGTAGGCGCTCCAACCGCAGGCGCAGGCAGAGGCGCACCGGGCTGGCCGCGTTTCTCGCCAACTCCCGCGGCATAAATGTTGCCGTTGCCGTCGGTCGCGAGGGCGGTGATTTCTTTCTTGGGCGCGCTGTAGAGCACGAAGCCCTCACCCTGGGGCGAGATGCGGTAGATGAGTCCGCTGCCGTCGGTGCCGGCGATCAGGTTGCCGGTGCTGTCGAAGGCGAGGGCGCGAATCTGCGCTTCATCGCTCTGAAAAAACTGTGCGCCCGTTCCATTGCGATCGACGCGAAAGATCTGTCCCTGGTCGCCGGTCCCAACGTACAGTTGGCCTTGCTTGTCGACCGCAAGCGCCCAGATGTACTTCGTCTTGGGATCGAAAAAAATGCTGGAGCTGTAGCTGGCATCGACCGCTACGGAAGTGACAGGCTTCCCGCCTTGCGGCGGAGGTTTCGTGCCCTCCTGAGCGGCGGCTACCTCCGCCGTGGTGTGGGTGCCTTCGGGAGACTTGCCTGGAGTGGGGCCGCCGTGCACGATCTTGTAGACCTTGCCATCGGGCGAGGTAGCGGCATAGATCGCTCCGCCGGAGTCGACGACCAGCGCCTGCACCTGCAATTCCTGCGGAGCGAAAATGATGCTGGTCTTCCCGTCAGGAGTGATCCTGTAGACCCGCGCGGGCGATCCGGCAGCGGCATAGACATTGCCGTCCGCGTCGGCCGCAAGGTCCCAGATATAGGTCGATGGCGTAGTCGTCAGCGCGTTGAAAGCAGGCGCCAGGGTGAGGCTGCCGGCGCTGTTGATGGCAATGCCGTGGGTCGTCCCTTTCTCAAATTCGTCGTACTTGGTTTGCACCCAGGTGCGGGTGGTCTCCGCAAGGCTCAAGCCAGACAGCAGCAAACAGAGGATTGCCGCGCGAAAACGATTCATCATGGTTCCTGAAGTGGCCGAATTAACAGGGATAGAAAGAGCGTAACACGAGAACGGATCAGCGTCGGGGTCCGCACCTCATCAGGTTCCTTACGATACCCATCTTTCGCGGACTGCCGATATCGTAGCTGCACGGCAGATCATTCGTATCAAGAAAGTCAAGCGCGGACATGGAGGTCTTTCCGCTTCCAGGTTCGCTTTCCGATTTTGAACCGGAATCGCTCGAAGCTCTTTTCGAGGTCTGCGCGTTCGCGGCGCTTTCGGCCTGAGGCCGCGGCATCCTGCCGCCAACTTCTCCAGGTAGTCGCGCACCATGCCGGTCAGCGAGGTGTCCTGTTCAATGGCGATCTTGCGAACCTTCTCGATCAGTCGGTCGTCCAAAGAAAGCGTGACTTTCATCCCCACATGATATGGGAACGGTCCTTCCGCTGACTGCCCCGCTACTTGATGGTCAGGGTAATGACCTGCGAGCCAGTCACGGCATAGTCCATCGGCGCGGACGACTCGGTAACCGACGACTCGCCCACCACCACCATGTCCTGCGTGCCGCGCATGCCGTCCATCACGTTCATCACCGAGAGCGGCAGGGTGGGCATCACCTTGTCGTCCACCATGGCTTGCGGGTTGGCCTCCAGCAACGAGACGTAGACCTGCGAGTTGGGGTGCTCCTTGTTGAGCAGCGCGATGGTAGAACCTAAGTCGAGCCGCCGGCTCATCTCCTTCGACATATGGCGCATCTTGTCGAGGGTTTCGCCGTCGCTGATAAGGATGCGCAGCGTGCCCTTGGGAGTCGAAGTCGGAATCTTCACCGGGATCTGCCGCACAATGCTCTCGCCGCGATAGGGCCGCAACAGAGTTTCGATGGTGATCTCGTCTCCGGGACGCGCCTCGGTGACATCGGTGCGCGCGGTTTCCAGGCGCGCGGAGCGCCGGTCGGGCACCAGGTCGAAGTTCAATTCCACGCCTTCGATCTTCGGCGTCTGGTAGGGGTTCTCGAAGATGCGGCTGAAGTGCTCGCCGATCGATAACGCGATGCCGTAGGCGGTCGGCACATTGCCATCGGCGGGGGCGTACATGTTGCGCACCGCGAGCTTCGGATAACCCAGCACGTCGATGCTGCCCTGCAGGCTATAGGTTGTGTCTTCGCCGTATTCGTTCATGCCCTGCAGCGCGTTGAACACCGTTGCCATCATCGCGGCCGGTGTGATCTTCGCGTTGTTCAGCACTTCGTAGTGAAACTGCTTGGGATGGCTGACCCCATGAACCGTCAGGGTGACCGGGATCATCTGCGGCTCGCGATCGAAGCGTCCCATGATGCCGGTGTGGCGGTCCTGCACGAATGCGCCGACCGTCTCCGTGGTGTTGACAATCTTGAAGGAATTGGCCGACGAGGGAAGCGTAGCCAGCACGCGGGCCTTGGCCATTGGCATGTTCACGTTGCCTGACTGCAGAAGGGGATGGCCGCAAGCCAGCAGGCGCGTGGGATCGACGTAGGTGACGGTGCAGGTGCCGGCGATATTCATGTCCCCGCGCACCAGGATGGCGCTGACCGCCGATCCCGGCTCGAGCGGCTCGGGCTGCTTATCGTTGCTCACGGATCCGGCGCCCATGACCGGCAGGATGCCGGCACTCGCGAAATCCTTGGCGAAAAATTGCAGGGTGTCTTCGCGGAAGCCGGTGAACACCAGCGGCGTCTCGATGGGCTTAAGCAGGTTGGCGTATCCGGAGGCGAGGGTATCGTCTTGCGACCCTGCTCCAGGCCCGCTGGTGCGGCTGGCCTCCGGGCGCGCATGCCCACCCGGGGTCGCGACTTCCTGGGCGGAGGTCTTGTCGAGTTCGTTGATCTCGAGCATGGAGGCGGCAGGCGTGATGCCGGCAATCGGCTCCTTGGAGAACTCGCCGATGCGAAAGGCAATGGCGCCGATCAGCTTGCCGTCGATGTAGACGGGGCTTCCGCTCATACCGGCAACGACCCCGGTGTATTCCACCTCCTTGCCGTGAAGACGGGCGAGAATGACGTCGGACTGCGGCCCCGCCATGTTGCGCAGAAGCCCGAGGATTTCGACGTCCATGGACACAGGCGTGACCCCTTCGAAGACGGTGTAAGCGACGCCGTGCATTCCGGGCTTTACCTGGTCCTCAGGCATGATTTGGATTTTGGTCGCAGGTTCAGCGGCCAGCGCAGCCAGAGCGGCACAACTCAAAAGAGACAACGAAATGACGCGGCGGAACATCCCCATACCTCACAGAATCCCATCCGACGGCTATGCCGCGAATGTCCGCAGTTTTTAGCCACGCTGATCCGGCTTCCACCCGAAGCAGTGATGCTCTGTCTGGCAGAGCCGGAGCCAGGGCTTCGGGTAACGGAGCCGACTGCATCTACGTCTAACCACTTCAGCAGGATTTAGCGCAGTCGCACCGAATCAAAGCGGACGAAAGTGCATTTATACTAGCAGATAGTTCGGCCAAAGAGGCTTCCTGATGTCTTCCGGGAAATACTATAGAGTTGCAGCGATTACTGCCGCGGGTCGTTGTTGCGCAGGTTTGGCATTGGCCATCCTCGTGGCCGCAGGCCTGTTTCTGGCGACTCCCGCGCTGGCGCAGTCGTCGCAGACTTCCAGTTCATCGCAAGCGTCGCAGAGCGGCCAGAAGCCGCCGGACAACGTTCCCCCGGAGGCGGGAGGACCGGCCGGCGATGTTGGGCCCATGGCGGTGCCCAAGAAGAAGGACTCTTCGGAGGACGAAGCGCCTCCGCCGCCCAAGCCCAAGAAGTCCGACAATCTCCCTGAATACTCGCTCCGAGTCGATGTGCCCGTAGTGACCGTTGATGCCCGGGTGGTCACCAAAGACGGACGCACCCTGGCCTTGCCGGTTAACGTGGCGAAGGAACACTTTCGCGTGCTGGAGGATGGCGTACCGCAACAGATACAGACTGTCACCCAGAGTGAGGCGCCCATCACGGCTGTGCTGCTGGTCGAGTTTGCCTCGACCAATTACAACTTCATGTACGACGCGCTGAATGCCTCGTACGTCTTCGCCTCGAGCCTTAAGCCGCAGGATTGGGTGGCGGTGGTCGAGTTCGACATGAAGGACCACATTCTGGTGGATTTCACCCAGGATAAGCAGGCGATCTTCGGGGCCCTGAACCGGTTACAAATCCCAGGCTTCAGCGAGACCAACCTCTGGGACGCAATGTTCGACATGCTTGACCGGCTCGACCGCATTCCCGGCCACAAGGAATTGGTCATCGTGGCCAGTGGCAAGGACACCATGAGCCACATGATCTACGACCAGATCATCAAGAAGGTGAAGGCGACGCCTAACGTCACGATCTACACCATCAGTACCGGCATGGCGTTGCGCCTGATTGTTGATGCGCGCTATGGGAACAATCCGGATGTATCGGCCGCGATGATGGACTACGTGATGGCGGACACCCAGATGAAGACCTTCGCGCAGCTCACCGGCGGCCGCTGGTACGCGCCGCGCTTCCTGGGCGAAATGCCCGACATCTTCCGCGAGGTAGCGCAGGCCATCCGCAACCAGTACACCATCACCTACAAGCCGACCAACGCCAAGCAGGATGGAACCTACCGCAAGCTGAAAGTGGAACTGGTAGGACCCGACGACAAGCCGCTCGTCATCAAAGACGAGAAGAACAAGGACATTAAGTACCAGATCATCGCGCGTGACGGATACACCGCCAAGCACGAGGTCGAATAGCGCTTGCCCGGCATCACAACGGAGATCACGGCCGTTCGCATCGCAGGTGCACTGGACGTGGACGGCCTTCCATTTGCCGGCGAATGGGAGAGGGCGCTGCCGATCAGCTTCGATCAAGACTGGCGAGGCGAGAATGCGGACCCCCAGCGCCGCACTCAAGTGCAACTGCTGTGGAGCGACGCAGCCCTGTTTCTGCGCTTCGCATGCCGGTTTCGCTCCCTGACGGTTTTCGAGAAGGCCGAGGCAAACGGACGGCGCGATTATCTGTGGGAGCGGGATGTGGCGGAAGCCTTTCTGCAGCCGGACCGCTTCGGCAGCCGGCATTACAAGGAAGTTGAGATTGCGCCGAACGGGTACTGGCTCGACCTCGACATCACGCCCGCAGGTCTGCGGCATGTCAGCAGCGGGATGAGAAGCCGTGCGGTGTCGGACAAGGCCAACACCTGCTGGATCGCCGAACTCGCGTTGCCGATGCCGTGGCTTGCTCCCGGCTTCGATCCTCAGCAAAGCTGGAAAGCGAATTTCTTTCGCTGCGAAGGGGTCGATCCGCAGCGATTCTACTCGGCGTGGCAGCCAACGAATACGCCGGAGCCACAGTTCCATGTACCTGAGGCATTCGGCACGCTGTGTTTCTCGGATTGATCATTCGGCCAAAGCATTGCGTTCTGAAATTCAGTGCTGCGACACGCTCAACGTGTTGCCGTCGGGATCTTTAAACCAGGCCACGCGGTTGCCGCCAGGCGCGTCCCAGATACCGAGCTCGTCCTGTTGCAGGAAACTGCCGTAACGCTCGAACTGCACCCCAGCGCTCTGCAGTTGCTTCACCGTGGCGACGATGTCCGACACCTGCCAGCCCAGAACGGTGAACGGTTGTGGCTTGACCTCCTGAACGCGGGTGAGACGCAGCATGTTGCCATTGGCGTCGAACACCACGGCGAACGCATCTTCGCTCACGAATCGAAGTCCCAGTTTCTCGGCATAGAACGCCTTGGCGCGCGCTGGATCAGTGATGGGCACGAAGCCTATGATTTTTTCGTCGGCGAGCATTTTTCCTCCTTGTGGTCGCTGGCGGCCGCGCTTAGCGCAGCCTCGACCGGATCGTCGGCAAGGCATTCTACCAATCCGAACTCCAGGGCGCGCTTCGCATTGAGTTTCTCCGCGCAGACGAACATTTCCACCGCGCGGGCTTTGCCGACGATGTGGGGCAGGCGCTGGGTCCCTCCCCACCCGGTAATGAGGCCGAGGGCTGCGCCGCGATGTCCGAAGATGGCACGGGGCCCGGCGATGCGGCGCCTGCAGGCCAGGGCAAGATCGAGCCCGCCCCCCATGCAGTAGCCGTGTATGGCTGCGATGACCGGTGCAGGGAACCCGGCTACGGCGTTCATCAGGCGCTGCCCCATGTGAGCGAAGCGTAAGGCCTCGGGGCCGGTGAGCGCAGCAATCTCGTTGAGGTCGGCTCCGGCAGAGAAGAAGTGGGTGTTGCCGGCGAGGACCAACCGAGAGGGTGGCTGGGCGGACAGCTCTTCGATGGCGGCGGTGAGCGCCAGCACGCGTGCGCGGGTGAGGCGGTTGGTTCTGTCGTCGGAAACCATTCGGAGCAGGGCACATTCGCCGAGCCATTCCAGACGGCAGTACTCGTCGTTTGAGGGTGCGTGGCCAGTCACTCGGCAAGGCTAACGCAGCGGAGGCGGCCGCACAAAACTCCACTCCCGCAGGGCCTCTCCCCTACCGGGAGGCGCTACGGGCAATGAGTTTGGAGCGGTCGGCGATGGTGACGTTCACGGTTATGTCCTTGCCATGGCGGATGTAGCCCAGCCTGGCATTGGTTCCCGGCTTGAGGGCGTAAATCTCAGCCACCAGCTCATCACCAGTATTCACCGGCTTATCGTTCACCGAAACGATGGTGTCGCCGGTCCTCAGGCCGGCCTTGTCGGCGGGACCGTCGGGAATGACGTTGGTAAGGGTCACGCCGCTACTGACGCCGTGGACGCGGGCCCCGGCCTGGTTCGGCGCGTTGAACTGAACTCCGATAGAACCGCGCGGCCTGGCAAAGACAATGGACCGCAGGCCGACGAGGGTACCGCACCGTTGCGGCGTCCAGGTATTGCCGCCGTCGTCGGTATGCAGGGTAGTGCCTCGATCGCCCACCGCCCAGCCCGACTGGGGAGTGGCAAAAGTTACCTCGATCAGATCTGCCCTGGTGCGGCTAGTCTGTGTATTCCAGGTGCGGCCGCCGTCTTCGGTGTGCAGGATGGTGCCGCCATGGCCCACCACCCAGCCCGACTGCGGAGTGACAAAGGCTATGCCAAGCAAATCCCTGACTGGTGCCGCTGGTCTGCTGATTCCAAGTGGCACCGCCATCCTCGGTGTGCAAGATGGTGCCGTTAGCACCCACGGCCCAGACCGATTGCGGCGTGGCGGAGGCCACGAAGTAGAGGTGTTCGCTGGTGCCGCTGCGTCTGCGGCTTCCAACTGGCTGCCGCCGTCCTCGGTGTGCAAAATGGTGCCGCTACTGCCCACCACCCAGCCCGATTGCGCTGTGGCAAAGGCTACGCCAACCAGGTAGTGGTCGGTGCCACTGCTCTGGGGCTTCCACGAGCCGCCGCCGTCGTCGGTGTGCAGGATGGTGCCGCCATCGCCCACGGCCCAGCCGGATTGCGGTGTGGCAAAGACTGCGACGCTCAGGTCGACGCGGGTGCCGCCGGTCTGGATCGCCCACGTGCCGCCGCCATCCTCGGTGTGCAGGATAGTGCCGCCATCGCCCACCACCCAGCCGGATTCTGGCGTGGCAAAGGCTACATGGTTCAGCTCGGCGCTGGTGCCGCTGCTCTGCGGTTTCCAACTGCCGCCGCCGTCCTCAGTGTGCAGGATGATGCCGCCCTGGCCCACTGCCCAGGCCAACGGCGGACTATCCAATTGAGGGTTGGAGGTTTCGGCTTGAGCTTGCACGTTCTGAGCTTTTCCTGGTTGTTCACGGGGGTGGGATCGTGACCACGGCCAGATCAAAGCGGAAGCTATGATCAGAATTCCGCATGTCGCGGCGGCGACCTTGGCCCACTCTAGCGGCGTGAGGCGGCGATGGCGGAGCACGCTGCTTACACCCAGCACTCCGCTGCGGAGCAATACGATGGCAAAGACAAATGCTGAGAAAAAAAACAGGGCAAGCGTTAACCGAGTCCCCGTCCCAACCTTTGTTATAAAGACTCCAACAACCGTCGGAAAGGTCAGAGCCCACTAGTGACGAGGGAAGCCAGGACGGGACCCTTCCATGCGAGGTAGAGACGCATTGCCTGAGGGTGAAGGAGCCCAGGGCTGCCACAACCAACGCAACCACTCCGGCAAGAAGTTTGAGGACGGCGGAAGGCAACGAAGGTTGGTGGAGGCCGGGCGCGAGCGAGACTTTGGATCGGCCGGAGAACTTGTGTGGCCACAGCTTTCGGGCACCTTGCCGGAGCGACATCCAGCCCAACCCAAGGATGGTGGACACCTCGACCACCAACCACAGAACTTCTCTGAAAGGGTGGTCGTGCAATTCCTGCCACGAGTCAAGCAGCTCCTGATCTTTTGCCCAGGCAAGCCAATGCGGAAACCTGCCGTGAGTAAAAGTGAGGCTCACGATGATAACCAGTACGAATGCAGCGGCCAGACCCCACAAAGCAGAGATAGTCGACCCGGCCACCAGCATGACCCATCCCAGGACCCTGTCCTTCAGTGGCAGGAGTCGCGGCAGCGGCTGGCTGAGGTCACTTGGGGTGTGACGACGATAGCGCCTCCGCCGGCGTATGCCTGCGCGCAGCCATACGATGCCCAGGGCTCCGACACTAAGCAGGCAGACGATAAGAAACGACAGCAGGAAGTACTCGAAACTGCCCGACTTACGGTCGGAAACCACGGTGTAAATAAAAAGCAGGATCAGAACGCCAGCCGCAAGCGAGACAATCGAACCTCCAAGGACCGCGACCCAGCCAACCACCAAGGCTTGCATTCGCCGGCTTGCCAGCACGGGCTGCACCAGGGCATCGTGACTCAGTTCATAGTAGGTACTGTCCGATCGCCGGTCGGTGCGCAACAGACGGCGCTCCACCAGTTGGCTCAAGGTGTCGTGCGGCAGCTTAAGCTGTCGCTGTAATTCGCGCTCCTCAACGCTCAGACGACGCCCTTCGGGACTGATGAGAAACTGTTCGCACAGGAGGCGGGCCGCTCCCCGCAGATGACGGTCTGGCAGCGACTGAATTGCATCCTTATAGAAACTCTCAAGCGTCTGCGCCAGTGCGGCCTCACCTCCGAGATCCTTGAAGCTGAGGACGACTTCCTGGCTCGAGACCTGCTGCTTCGAGGCAGCAATTCTCTCGATGCGTTGACAAATGAGCTGCAGGTGGAACGGCTCCACGTAACGACTTCCGGCGCTACGCCCTGCGGTGGTCGATCTGGTGAGATAGTCCAAGATCGAGGTGACCAATTCGGGCTCTAAGCGAAAGGGTTTCGAGGCAATCTTTGGGTCGTCGATGGCGGCTGGGCCGGTGATCGCCTTGGCAGCAGTTTCGCAGTTGAGTGGCGCCAATCGGAAACGGTGGTCCATGATCTGCGGGATGCGGTCCGCAGCTTCTTCCAGCAGCCCAAGAAAATCTTCACGCAAGGACAGAACAACGCGGACCGATGGAGGGGCATGGCTGACATTAGGATCGATTTGCGGCAGCGACGGTGGCGGAATGCCGCGTACCAGATAGCCCAACTCGGAAAGAAACGACTCTCGCGTTTCCTCGGACTGCAGGGTGAACAACTCTTCAAACTGGTCGAGAATCAACACCGGCGCCAGGAGAAGATCGCCCCGCCAGAACTCAACCGATTTGAAAAAACTCCACAGAGAGCGGCTATCCCCGGGCACGTATTCCACCTGCTGCCGCTCGGCATCGGCGCGGATTCCTTCCAGAACGGAAGTCAGGGGACCGCGCTGAAGATCGTTGACTCTCACGAAAAGCGGCAAGCTATCCGCCTCGCGAAGGCGAGGCGCCACGCCGGCGTTGAGTAGTGAGGTTTTGCCGAGGCCCGATTTTGCGTAGACGACGACCAGGCGATTCGCGAGGATTTGGTCAGCGAGCGCGATGGAAGCCTGTTCGCGCCCGAAGAATGTCCGCCGGGAAAAGTCGTCGTCGCGAAAGGGCTGAGCGCCGGGATAACGGTAGAGGGTATCCGTCATAATCGTCTAGCGGCTGCGGCGCTGATACTCGCGCGTCATGGATGGAGATAACCTTCGCCATGTCATCCTCGAAGGCGTCAGGCCTGAGTTCCATGTCATTGTATTCTTTGAGTTCCTCGACCCGGTCCGCATTGGCGATGTCGTGGGTGCGAAGAGGAATCAGGAAGGTACCTCGCACCTTGAGAGCGCGATCGCGGGCCAGCGCCACCTCTTTGTTCACGTAGCTGTCGGTCTTTCGGCAGAAGGCTGGGGTGTAGAGCACCAGGGTGAAGTCCGAGGCTTCGAGATCCGTCTTGATGCGCTGGTCCCAGTCGTCTCCACCGCCGAGTGACTCGCGATCGAGCCAAGGCTCGAAGTATTTCTTCTGCAGCGCGTCGAATACCCGGGAGGCCAGATCGATATCCTCACGGGCATAGCTGATGAACACACGGGGACGAGAGCCCAAAGGCGCGACCTGGCCAGCGAACCCGCCCTCAGCCTCCAATCTTTGAGAGAGATTAGTAAGGAAGGTGCCGACGTCAGCATCTTCCAGTTCGACGCGCGTGCCCCGCTGATAAAACAGAACCATCTCTTCTTCTTCGCGATCGGACTGCAAGAGGCCGTGCAGAGGTTCGGCGGCAATTGCGGGGCCGCTGCGATTCAGCTCCAAAGCACGCAGCAGTACCTTCAGGAGAATACGCAGATCCCAGTGCCTGATCCCAAATCCAACGAACAGGAAGCTCTGGCCAACCCGTTTGAGAGCGCGCAGCAAGCTGTTAGGAAGTGGCGGCCGCTCGGAGACGACGGCTATGAGAAAGTCGAGAATATCGTTCTCGCTGAGCACGAGGGAGTTGGGCTCCTCAGCGTCGCCAAATAGATGAAAGACCACGGGCGACGCTGGAGAACCGGGCAGCACGAACTCAGGATTGTCTCGCTTGTCGCCACGCAGATGATAGCGTTGCGTAATCGGGTCTTTGTGGGCATCTTTCAACGCCTGGGTCAAGAGGGCGTCCTGACAAGTCGTCAGGATAAGGGGAAAGGGAAGCGACGCTAACTTGGCATGCACGGCGGAGGGACCGTAGGCGTGCGACCGATAGAGACGTTCCGCCGCGGCCCGCAAAGTACTAGGCCCAAATCCCTCGCTGTCCTCGTATTGCTGGGCCAGGGCCGCCAGAGTGTTTCCGCAAGGGCATCGGTTATCGTCCTCGAGCTCGCGAACGAGTTGGCGCCGGAGAGCTTCAACAAAGCTGGTAGTTTCCTGAGACGGCAGTGCCGGGATCAGGGGAAGAGACGCTCACTGGAATCTCAGGTCCAAGCACCAGAACGCATTGGCCATGGCGGAGAGCCCCAACCAGGTTATTCCAGTGTCGCTCTTTCACGCTACCTCCAGTGTAGGTTTGCTGGGCGTAGACTTCCCACGCCGTCCGCGGACACAAGAATATCCAAATATCGGCCCTGAGACAGCAGTATTTTGCTCCTGGAGCTCCACCAGATCAGTCCTGCCAAGGCAAGTCGCATCTCGGCAGTCACTCAGCCCGGCATGGGATACCTGCCGGGCTGGTCGCAAGGGTCTGGGAAGAGTAACCGTCATAGCCGAACTGTGAAATCACCGGAGTCGTTAAGCGAACGGCGCCGTTGAGAACGACGCTACTTGGTCGGGCTGAGCTGGTGGTATGCTGCGTTATCCTCTTGCGGGTCACTTCTTGTGGGGGAGCAACCATGACAAAGTCCACGAATGGAAGATGGTCGCGTCGATCGTTTCTGCAACTGACCACGGCAGCGAGTATCGCGGCGGGGCTGCGGATTGTTACCGAGCCCGAGCTGGCATGGGCTGCGCTGATTAAGTCGCATGGCAAGCCGCCGAAAGACGCGGTCCTGATTAACGCCAACGAGAATCCCCTGGGCCCGTGTGCGGCCGCCCGGGAAGCGGTCATCGCGATCACCCCTGACAGCGGGCGCTACCGTTTCGACCTGACCGACGATTTGGTTACCAAGTACAGCGAACTACTGGGGCTGAAGCCAGAGTGGGTGAAGGTGTATCCCGGATCGAGCGCGCCGCTGCACTACGCGGTAGCGGCATTTACCTCGCCGAAGGCAAGCTACGTGACCGCCGATCCGGGCTACGAGGCCGGGATGGGAGCGGCGAAGGCGCAAGGCGCGCGCGTGGTCAAGGTGGGCTTGACGACGGCATGGTCGCATGACGTGAAGGCGATGCTGGCGGCGGCTCCCGATGCCGGACTGTTTTATGTCTGCACGCCAAATAATCCGACCGGCACGCTGACCAGCATGGCCGACATCGAATATCTGCTGCAGAACAAGCCCAAGGGCTCAGTAGTGATGGTGGATGAAGCCTACATTCACTTCTGCGATGCGCCATCGGCCATCGACCTGGTGAAGGCGGGGCAGGATGTGGTGGTGCTGCGGACATTCTCGAAGCTCTACGGCATGGCCGGATTGCGTTGCGGCGCTGCCATCGCCCGGCCAGACTTGCTGGCGAAGCTCTGGGCAACCGGAGGCGACACGCCCATGCCAGTGACGGCGGTCGCGGCGGCGCAGGCCAGCTTGCAGGACACGGGCCTGGTCGCTGAGCGGAAGCGCATCAATACGGATGTCCGGCAACAGACGTTCGATTGGCTCGACCGCAACGGATACACCTACACACCGTCGGTTTCGAATTGTTTTCTGCTGCAGACCAAGCGCAAGGCGGAAGACGTGATCGCGGGGATGATGGCGCAGAAGGTCTACATCGGACGGGTGTGGCCGGCGATGCCCACCTGGGTGCGGATCACGGTCGGTACGAGCGCAGAGATGGAGCAATTCCAGACGGCGTTTCAGAAAGTCATGAGCGGCGCGGTGACGGCGCGCGTGTCCAGCGCGAGAGAGTCATTTCTCAAACATCGCGATGGCGTGGCCATCGCCGGATGAAGGGGCTGGCGCTGGAGAGTATGGTCCCTGAAGAGACTCGGATCAACCGCTAGCTTTCAAACAGGGAAGCGATCTGGGTGCCGTCGTCGGTCAGCTCGAAGTTGCCGATGCGGAAGCCTTCGCCGATGAGGCGGTGGGTGGCAGGGTCGCGCGCCAAACGGGTGATCCACTGCATGCCGACGTCGTAGGTGCGCGGGTTGAACCAGCGCTGCGGCAGGACCTCGACCAGTCCAGCGTGGGGGTACACAACATAGATGGCTGCGGCCGCGTCGTCCTTGGTTTTGGCGGGATAGGAGGTCGCGATAAGCAACTCCTCGACCGGCTGAAACTCGGCCGGAACGTTGACGGGATGAGTGCCGGCGGGAAGCGCGTTGGGGATTTCGAACTCCGCGATGGGCGAAATGGCGGAGTAGATGCGCTCGTTGGAGGGCTTGAACCATCCGGCGATGTCTTCGTAGGCGAAGGCCTTCAGTTGCGCCAGCTCGAACAGCACGAAGCGCAGGTGTCGGCCGTCCGGACACCAGATGCCCAGGCGATGAGGCTCGACGGCGAAGGGACGGCAATAGGAGTTCAGAGCCAGTCGCGGAACATCCGGCTCGGAGCGAAGCTGCAGGGTGACCAGGTAGGCAAGCTGGCCTTCACTGCCGTGGTATTGCCAGGTGAACAGTTGTCCGGCAGCGCCGCGCAGTTCGGGAAAGGTTTCCCAATACCAGGGTGCGGGTCCGACGGTCTCCTGAAGGATGCGCTGCAGGCGATGGCTCTGGGGATGCGGCGAAGGCATTAGAGGGTGCCGAAAAATTCGGGAGAACAGATTTCGAGCGGGCTGAAGCCCACTCGAAATGACAAAAATAATGAACATACACGGCGCACCTGAAGGTGCGCCCCTTCAAAACAAGTTTTCTTCGCCAGCCTCATTAACCTGCAGCCACACCACGCGGCTTCACATTGCCGCGGATGAATTCGATGATGGAGTCCATGGGAGTGCCCGGCTGAAACACGGCGGCCACGCCCGACTTCTTTAACCCTTCCACGTCCTGATCGGGGATGATGCCGCCGACCAGCAGTAGCACGTCGTCCATCTGGTTCTGCTTGAGCAGCTCGATGACGCGAGGCACGATGGCGTTATGCGCGCCGGAGAGAATGCTGAGGCCGATAACGTCCACGTCTTCCTGCAGCGAGGCGTTGACAATCATCTCGGGAGTCTGGCGCAGGCCGGTGTAGATGACTTCCATTCCGGCGTCGCGCAGGGCGCGGGCGATGACCTTGGCGCCACGGTCGTGGCCGTCGAGGCCGGGCTTGGCGACCAGCACGCGGATTTTGCGATCGGTGGGCATGAAGGCTCTCCGCTAAAGCAAGCATCATAAACCCTGGCCCCGGGTTGCTTCAGCGATCCAGCGTGACTGCCCGCAACTCAGCGGTTGACGCGTTCCCAAGCGGTCCGTCCCCAGCGCACTCCGCAGGCCACCCAAAGCGCGAGGAATAAGATTTCAAACCAGAGGTCACCCCCTGTCCGACGGGAGCGGACGATGTCCATAACGATTACCATTTGGGCGCCAGCCAAGAAGGCGGACATGATGGCGTAAAGAAAACTTGCGCGCGGCGAGTAGCGACGGTACGGTGCACCCGCCTCGAGCTTCTCAAACGATTCGAACAAACGCGACATAAAGAAAATCTCCTTTGCAATGTTTAGCTGCCGAGCCACTCAACCCGGCTTTCTGTCGCAGCGTACGGTCTTCTCCAATGGCGATCAAGGGTTGACGGCTGATTTGCGGATGAGAATCACATGATCGTCCAAGTATGTGATTCAAAGACGGCTATCCCGGAAGATAAGCCACGATGCCGAGTCAGGTTGGTTGGTTGGGTTGGAAGAAAACTTACTTCCGTTTCACTTGTGGGGTGGCTTTTGGGCAGTCGGTTCGGACCACCCGCTTGGGCGCCCAGATGACGGTGTCCCCGGACACGGCAGTTTGTAACAGCCAGTACGGCCGGTTGACGGCTACGTTGTACGATCTGAGACCGTCGGGCGCTATCCAGGTGTAGTCGGCGAGGGTGGGAGCTACGGAATTTGGTTTGAGCGAAATTTCTGCCGAATCGGCTGGTATGTTTTCAGCCTGGGCGATAAACTGCGCGGCAACTTTCTTCGGGTCGTGGAGATAGGCGAACTCCTCTTGCAGGCTCTGCCGCTGGAGCTTGTCCTCCTCTTCACGGGAAGGCAAGGTAATTTCGGAGACCGAACAGCCTTTGGGCGGAGTGGCCGCTAAACTGCCGGCAAGCGGCGAGAAATCTACGGACTCTTCCAGTTCGTCGCTGACCAGGTTGACTTCGGAGATCACCAGTCGCGCATTGGGATGCGCCGTGCCCCCGGTCTTAGCCTTCGAGAGAGGCCCCGCGAAGAAGCGGCCGGTGATGGTGGCGCGCCACATCTTTGTCTTGCCGGAACGCTTGCCTGCTTCAGCAACTTCTCGAAGGTGTCGTAGTCGGCATCCTTCTTTAGGGGCACGGTGGCGGCTTCGAGGCGCTCGCGGGAGACGCGGAAGCGGTCTTTCGGATCAAGCGTCTGGCCGCCGAATTCGAGGCGCAAGGAGCCGCGATCGTCGGAGCAGTCGTAGCCGTGGATTACGAACTCGCCAGGCCCGTAGGTGACAGCCCCGGGCACGGTAATCATGGTCTCGTCGTACTTGGTTGGATCTGCCATCGCCTGGCAAGGCGTGACGGACCAGGGACGTTCTTGAGCGGCGGTTTCGACGGGGACGCCAGCCAACAGGGCGGCCGCAAGACACACCACGGCGAATGTCGCGGCGACCGGAAGTTTTGGAGGCATTGTGTAGAGTTTACGCAAACTGCCGGGAAAAATAATATGCTGCGGAAGTTAGCGTAAGGTTGACCTGATTTCATGCGCGGGCCTAACATTACGCCGACGGGACGAGGGTCGCGCATGATAGGCGAGACAGTCTCCCACTACCGCATCCTGGGCAAGCTGGGGAGCGGCGGCATGGGCGTAATCTACGAGGCGGAAGACACTCGTCTGGGCCGCCGTGTCGCCCTGAAGTTCATTCCGGAAAGCCTCGCAAAAGACAAGAAATCGCTCGACCGGTTTCTGCGCGAGGCGCGTGCTGCCTCGCAGCTAAACCACCCCGGAATCTGCACCATCCACGACATCGAAGAGATCGACGGCCAGCCCTTCATCGTGATGGAAAAGCTGGAAGGGTCCAGCCTCAAGGACCTGATGGACGGCAAACCGATGGAGGTGGACAAGGTCCTGGACATCGGTATCCAGGTGGCGGATGCCTTGCAGGCGTGCCACGAAAAGGGAATCATTCATCGCGACATCAAGCCGGCGAACATTTTCGTGCTACCGACCGGTCAGGCCAAGATCCTGGACTTCGGGTTGGTGAAGTTGGCGCACGACTCGTCGGCAGGCGACGGCGGCGCGTTGGAGTTGACGGCCGCAGGCGAGGTGTTTGGCACGGCAGTTTACATGTCGCCGGAGCAAGCCCGCGGCGAGGAACTCGATGCCCGAAGCGATATCTACTCGCTGGGGGCAGTGATGTATCAGATGGCCACCGGCCAGAAGCCCTTCCAGGGAGGCAACGTGGTTGCCACGCTGGACGGGGTGCTGAACAAAAAACCGCTCTCTCCCTTGAAACTGAACCCGGCCCTGCCGCCGGACCTGGAAGGCATCCTCGGCCGGGCGATGGAGAAGGACAAAGGCAACCGCTACCAGACCGCGCAGGCGATGAAGGGGGACCTGCAGTCGCTGAAGCGGGAGACAGAGCCAAGCCTGACCCTCTCGGGAAGGGTACGGCCGCCGTTGCCCTATCGCATCGGGTCGAGCGCCTTTCACAACCCCAGCCGAACCCACCTTTACATCCTGATGGGCATTATCGCTGCGTTGCTTCTGATTCTGATACCGGTGGGATTGTGGTGGATCAGGCACGTTCCCCGGACAGCCAGCGCTGCGCCGAAGAACAGCATCGCGGTGCTGCCGCTGCAAAACGTGAACGGCGACGTCAGCGTGGACTATCTTCGCTTCGCCCTGGCCGACGAAATTGCCAACGTGCTGACCTACATGCGCACGCTCGATGTACGGCCGTCTTCGCTGACCCAGAAATATGCAGCGGGCAACGTCGATCCGCAGCAGGCGGGGCGGGAGTTGCATGCATCCACCGTCATAACCGGGCACTTCCTGAAGCAAGGTGACCAACTGGTGGTGACGATGGAGGCGATCCACGTAGCCACGAACCGGCTGCTGTGGCAGACCAGCGTCAGTGCACCGGAAGGAGATCTGATTTTCCTGCAGGCCGGGATGGCCGCGCAGATTCGCCAGGGCCTGCTACCCGCGCTGGGCGTGACCGGTGAACTGCTCGACGCCGGCACCCGTCCCAAGGACCCGGTAGCCTACGATCTCTACCTGCACAGCCTCGCGTTGCCGCACGATCCGGCGCCCAACAAGGACGCAATCGCGGTGCTGGAGGCGGTGGTGAAGCGGGACCCGAGCTTCGTTCTGGCCTGGGAAGCGCTGGGCCTGCGCTGCTACTACGACGCCACTTTTTCAGACGGCGGCGAGGCCATGTATCAGCGCTCCAACCAGGCGTATGAGCGTGCCCTGGAGCTCGACCCGAACCGCATTGTTGCGGCCGGACAACTGATCGCTCACCGCGTCGAGCGCGGCGAGCTGGGCAAGGCTTACGAGGGCGCGAAGGAACTGGTCAAGCAACATCCCGAGAGTGCTGCGGCTCACTTCGCCCTCAGCTACGTTTATCGCTACGCGGGAATGCTGGAGCAATCAGCAACCGAGTGCAACACCGCCCTCACCCTCGACCCCAGCAACTACACCTTCCGTTCCTGCGCCTGGACGTTCATGGAACTGGGCCAAACCGAGCGAGCCCAGGATTTCGCCCGCCTGGATGCCGGTTCCGAGTGGGCGGCCTACGTCGCGCCATCGATCTTGCTGCGCGCGGGCAAAATACCCGAGGCTCGCGAAGCCGTGAAGCACATGCCCACCGCGCCCCGCTATCATCGCGATCTGCTGGAAGCCTGCCTGCAGCCGAAGCCGGGGCCGGAATTGGATCGCATTGCGCACCAGCTGGACACGGGCGAGGTGGTGGAGCTGGATCCGGAACTCTTGTACTACCAGGGCGCCATTCTGGGGTATTGCGGCAAGAACCAGGCGGCGCTCCATTTGCTGCAGAGCGCGGTCGAGCGGAACTACTGCGCCTACTCGAATCTGCTATCGGATCCGCTGCTGGTGAAGCTGCGCGCCGATCCCGGGTTCGATAAGGTGCTGACCGAGGCGAGCAACTGCCAGGAACCAATCAAGGCACGAGAAGGGAAGTAGGTCCGAGCTTTGCTCCCGGTGCACGAAGTCGCAGTTGCGGGAGGAGCGACATCTCGAAGATGCGCCTGACCGCAGAGTCCACAGCGTAAGCAGACCTACGCGAACGCGCTCTCTTCGTAGGTGCCGTAAACCTCGCGCAGGGCATCGCAGATTTCGCCGACCGTCGCGTAGGCTCGTACTGCGTCGAGGATAAACGGCATGGTATTCGCGGGTGAAATCTTGCCGTCCTCGCCGGCCTTCGGGTCTTGCGCTGCGGCTCTCTTTAGGGCGTCGAGGCAGCGGCGGACTAGTTCGTTGGAGCGGCGGGCGCGCAGCGCGTTGAGCTTCTTGGTCTGTGCCCGGGCGACCTCTTCGCCTATGTAGAGAATGTTTGGCGACTGTTCTTCCACCACGAACTCATTGGCGCCGACCGTGATCTTCTCTTTGGCCTCGGTGGCACGCTGGAACTGGTAGCTGGCTTCGGCGATCTCCTTCTGCGGGTAGCCCTTCTCGATGGCCTTGACCATGCCACCTATGGCATCGAGCTTGTCGAAGTAGTCAAAGGCGCCTTTTTCCATGTCGAGCGTCATGCGTTCGACGAAGTACGAACCGCCGAGGGGATCGACGGTCTGTGCCACGCCGGATTCGTAGGCGATGATCTGCTGCGTGCGCAGCGAGATGTGCACGGCCTCTTCGGTGGGAAGCGCAAGAGCTTCGTCGTAGCTGTCGGTGTGCAGCGACTGGGTGCCGCCGAGCACCGCAGCGAGCGCCTGCAGGGCAACGCGGGCGATGTTGTTCATCGGCTGCTGCGCGGTGAGCGATACGCCCGCGGTTTGGGTATGGAAGCGCATCAGGCGGGTACGCTGGTTCTTCGCGCCGAAGCGGTCCTTCATCAGGCGATACCAGATCTTGCGTGCAGCGCGGTACTTGGCGATCTCCTCGAAGAAATCGTTGTGCGCGTTGAAGAAGAAGCTGAGGCGCGGTCCGAACTCGTCGACATCGAGGCCGCGGCGGCAGCGCCCACTCCACGTACTCGACGCCGTCGTAGATGGTGAAGGCCAGTTCCTGCAGCGCGGTCGAGCCGGCTTCGCGAATGTGATACCCGCTGATGGAGATGGTGTTGAACTTCGGCGTAAATTTCGGAGCCGAACTCGAAGGTGTCGATGACCAGCCGCATTGAGGGGGCAGGCGGATAGATGTATTCCTTCTGCGCGATGTACTCCTTGAGGATATCGTTCTGAATAGTGCCGGAAATCTTTTGCCAGTCCGCGCCCTGCTTTTCTGCGACCGCCAGATACATTGCCCAGAGGATGGAGGCGGGCGAGTTGATGGTCATCGAGACCGTGGTCTTCTCCAGGTCGATGCCATCGAAGAGGATCTCCATGTCTTCGAGCGAGTCAATGGCCACGCCGCACTTGCCGACTTCGCCTTCGCTCATGACGTGGTCGCTGTCATAGCCCATCAGCGTGGGCAGGTCGAAGGCGACGGAAAGGCCCTGGCCGCCGTGCGCCAGCAGGTACTTGTAGCGCTGGTTGGTCTCCTCGGGCGAGGCGAAGCCGGAGAACTGGCGCATGGTCCACATCTTGCCGCGATAGCCGCTGGCGTGAATGCCGCGGGTGTAGGGAGGCTGTCCGGGATAGTTCAGGTACTGCTCGTAATTCCAGTCGGCGGGCAAATCGGCGGGGGTGTAGAGTCGCCGGATTGGCATGCCCGAGATGGTGGTGTAGCGGGCGTTGCCATGCTCGTCGAGATTGGTGCCGGTGGCTGCGCCGATGGGCTTTTCAGGAGCCTTGTCGAGTGACGGCGTTAGTGTCTGCTCGGCCCACTGCTGCTCGGAGGGGGAGGGATGGCGACCATCGGCGTGCAGGTCGGTGTTGACGGACTCGGCGACGGTCTTCCCGTTGACGGTCGTATCGCTTGCCATGACATACCCCACTTGTGCCGCCTTCAGTGTTGAGGCGTGATCAAACTAACGCATAGCTAAAGGCGGACTCTGCAGTTTAGTAGATGCCTGGAAGACGAGCAAGGCGCGAGAGCGTCATTTCCCTGCTGCCCAAGCGCACTTCAGAAGGCATGGGATATGGTCATCCAGCGTCGCGCGGCGGCCCCGGAGTCTTCTTGCGGATTTGGATCAGCTTCTGGACCTCGGCGATGACCACGCCGGATTCGTCTTTGACGTCCACATTGAAGGTCGGCTCAAACCTGTCTTGTGTCTGCAAGGTCTGCCGAATCTCGTCGAGTTGCTCTTCGGTCAGGCGAAAGCTGGCGGAGACGATGCCTTTGCCGGGTTTGCGAAAGCGGATGGTCGCGGCTTTGTCCCAGACAATGTAATCGCGGCCGAGGTTTTCGATCAGCATGAGCATGTAGAAGGGATCGACCATGGAATACAGCGAGCCGCCGAAATGCGTGCCGACGAAGTTGGCGTTCCAGCGATGGAGAGGCATGCTGACGTCGATGGCGCGCCAATCGGCATCCCAGCGGGTGACGCGAACGCCGGCACCGAGGAAGGGCGGCCAGTAGTTGACCAGGCGGCGTATGTGGCGCTTGAAAAACGGGTTCATCGGTTGGCTTGCCGGCTGAGTTCCCACGCCTTGGCATACTTCCAGCTCACGTAGTTGGCGTGAAACAGGTGCAACAGCAGCCCCTCGCGACCGTCGAGAAAGCCGAGACGCAAGAAATAATTGTAGAAGAAGGTCAGTTGTGGACGGATGTAGATATTGAGCAGATTGAAGCCAACCGCCCGTCTTGAGACAGCCATCTCGGCGCCCAGCGACGAGTAACGATTCATGTGCTCGAGATAGCCGGTGAGAGTGGGATAGGCGTGGTGGAGGAGGTGATTGTTCAGCGTACCGGAGATGCCTTCCAGTTGCACGTCCTCATGTACCAGGCGCTCCTCGAACTTCCCGGAGCCGCGACGGAACAGGCGCAACTTGCGATCGGGGTAGAAACCGCCGTGCCTGATCCAGCGCCCAAGGAAGAAATTCTTGCGCGGAATCCAGAAGCCTGCAACGGACGGATTGGCCGCCAGCACCTGGCGAATCTCGGTCGCCAGTGAGGGTTCGACCTCCTCATCCGCGTCAAGGGAAAGAATCCAGTCACCGGTTGCCTTAGCCAGGGCGGAGTTTTTTTGCGCGGCGAAGCCCTTCCAGGTCTCGCTACTGAACTTTGCGCCGAACGACTCGGCTACCTCGCGCGTGCGGTCGACGGAGCCAGAGTCGAGAACGATGATCTCGTCGGCCCAGGCGACACTCGAAAGGGTGCGCTCCAGGTTGGCTTCTTCGTTCAGCGTGATGATGACGACGGACAGGCTCAAGCCCACCATGCTAATCGTGCGGAGCTTAGGCATGAAGCAAAAAGAGCGCCGCCGGTTAGATGAACTGTCCCAGGCGACGCGGCGTGAAGAATCGGCCGAAAGAAAAGGCCCGGCAGTTTTCGCCGGGCCAAGCCTGGGGGCTGCGAAGGATGCGGGTTATTGTTGTGGCTGTGGCGGTGGAGGAGGCGGAGTCTGCGTGTCCGGAGCCGCCTGCATTGGCGTGACCGGCGGGTTCGGCTGGGTTGGAGGGGTCTGTGTTGGCGCCGGCACCACGCCCGGCACCTTGGGCATGTGGTGCACCTTGGCGGCTTCGGCATCGCTCATGTCGATGCCCAGCTTGGTCAGGGTCTCGGCGGTGTAGAGGTCCAACTGCACCTTCGACTTCTCGTAGTTAGTGGCTGCCGCGAGCACGTTCGACTGTGCCTGCGTCAGGTTGCTCGAAGCCTGCAAAACCAAGGTTGAGGTAGAAGCGCCGAGCGAGTACTTCTTCTGTTCCGCTTCGAGATTCTGCTGGGCGTAGTCGCGGGCGGCTACGGCCGCCTGCAACGCGGCGTAGTTCTGCTGCAAGGCAAACTGCGCGTTGCGCACCTGCAGGGTGATGGTGTTCTCCTGCTGCTGAATCGCCACTTCGGACTGGCGGTACTCCAGTTCAGAGCGAATCTGATCGGCCTGGTTCTGGCGATTGCGCAGCGGAATGTTGATATTGACCCCCACCCCTTTGTTGGGAGCCGAACTGTTGAACTGGTTGGCGAACGTCTGGCCGAAGCCAACCGGGGGGAAGAACCCGGGCGGAAAGCACTGCCCAAAGCCACCGCCACTGCTGCCCCCGGTGCCGCAGGTTGCCGCCGCATTCTGGTCGCCCCCCAGTCCCGACCCGCCATAGAACGCGTACAAGTCCACGGTCGGGCGCAAAAGGCTTTTGATTGCCTGGGTGCCAATCTTGCGGTTGGTCAACACCATCCGCGACTGAATGATTTCCGGCCGGCTCTGTAATGCCTCCCGGATGAGGTCTTCGACCGGGCGGATTTCGAATTGCTCGTTGATCTGCAAGGTGTCGGTGGGTATTACTGGCGCCACAGCCAGGATGGGATCGGCCATGTTGCGGGTGATAGCGTTCTTCATCAGCAACTGCTGTAGCTGAAGATTGGTCTGGGCCACGATCAGATTCTGTTGCGCGGTGGCGACGGATGACTTGGACTGGACGACCGTAATGGGAGCCAGGGTTCCGATCTGTACTTGCTTCTCGGTGTCAGAAAGGGTCTTATCCGCCAGTTCCAGCGCCCGCTCCTGCACCCGCACGTTCTCGTAGGCGTTAACCAGGTCCCAGTAGATATTTTCGATCTGCGAGACCGTGGTCATCACCTGGAGACGAAAGGCAACGTCCATAATTTCGCGGTTGTTGCGCGCGATGCGGATCCAGCGCAGGTTGGGATTGAATCCAAAGCCCTGCAACAGGTGCTGGCGAAGCTGAAAGTTGAAGGTCGCACCCAACTGAGGGTTCACGATGTTGAACAGCGAATTGGTCGTAATCCGAGAGTTGTCAAACCCAACCGTCATCAGGGTGCCGGTGGCGAAACCCTGGGTGTACAGAACGTTGGCGGTGGTGGTGTTCTGAATCAGGGTGGTCGTGCCGGTGAAGATGGTGTTGGATTCCGGGGTCTTGGCGCGCTGGACGGAGCCGGTGCCGGTCACTATCGGATCGAAGCTGTCGATCGGTGGGCCTTCACCGGTGGTGGAGGCCACGATGCCGGCCGCACCCGCGCCGGCTCCGCCGATGCCGACCGAGGTTCCGCCTGCGCCGCCGCCGGTTGAGCCGGTGGAGGCGCTGCCAGTACCGCCCGAGGCCGTACTGCCGGTAGTCCCACCGGGTGTTCCCTGGACCAGGCCAGTGTTTACACCGAGCGCGGGTGCACCGGAGGCGGTGCGCAGGATGTCGGTGTCGGCAGTGTCGAGGTTGTAGCGCTGGATGGCCAGATCAAGATTGTTTTCCAGCGCCAGAGCAACGGCATCGTCCATGGACAGGTAGATTTTGCCGTCACGAATAACTGAGTCGATCAGTGCGGAATTGGTGAGCGTTGGCGGCGTGACATCGCGGACGGTGTAGGGTTGCCAGAATTTCGGGAACGACGACTGTCCCTTGGTGTAATCCTGGTCCGAATATAAGTGCGCATTGTGCTGTGGTGCAGGTGCTTGCGGCATCGGTCCTACCGGCTGGGGAGCGCTGGTGGGGGTTTGCGGGGCGGCATTTTGCGCAAAGCTAGCGCTGGCAAGTAAGGCCACCACACCCACGGCAAGCGTCTTTTTGGCCGCTGATATCACCGAACTAGAAACGGACATTCCTTCGTCTCCCAAATATGACATTGGACTTCGTGTGCTTCAGTTGTTCGCAAATATCCTGTCGCCTACCACTAATACGGAGGAGAATTCGCGAAGGTTCAATCCCAAGATGAATTCAGAGGTGGACGAATTTTGAAATCAACCTCGTAAGTTGCAGGAAATGAAATAGTATAGCTGACGGAAGGGGCTCCTGCCGGAGGCTTTACACAGCTTTACAGAGTTGGGCTGCATGAAGGTCCCACATCTGAAATGCGTTGTTGACAACCACGGACGTGAGTCGAAACCTTAAGATCACGCTGGCCTACGATGGCTCGGAGTTTCACGGTTGGCAGATTCAGCCGGAACTGCAGACTGTGCAGGGCATCCTGGCGGAAGGTCTGGAACGGATTACCGGCGAAAGCGTGCTGCCGCAAGGCTCGGGACGTACCGATGCGGGCGTGCATGCGCTGGCGCAGGTGGCCTCAGTGAAGCTGGAGTCGCCCATTCCGGAGCGCGGACTGGTGGTGGCGCTCAACGACGTTCTTCCTCCGGCCATCCGGGTCACGTCCGTGGAAGCGGTCGAAGAGAGCTTTCATGCCCGTCATTCGGCCAAGGCCAAGACGTACAAGTACCGCATCTTCCGCGGTGACATCTGTCCGCCGTTTCTGGCGCGGTATGTGTATCACGACCCGTATCCCATGAATGAAGAAGCGATGATGCGGGCCTCGGAGCATGTGGTCGGCAACCACGACTTCACGTCGTTTGCCGCCTCGGACCCCGACCGGGCAGCACGAATGACGGAGGAGAAACCGGAAGCAGTCGGCGCCAGCGTTGCGTATGCTCCCTCGAACACGCGAACCATTTATTCTTCACTGTGGATGAGGAGCAGCGACGAACTGGTGTACACGGTCCGCGGAGACGGCTTCCTGCACCACATGGTGCGTAACCTGGTGGGTACCTTTTTGCAGATCGGCAAGGGCTCGCTGCGCGCGACCGAGGTGCCGGAGATCATCCGGGCGCACGACCGAAGCGCCGCCGGTCCCACCGCCCCTGCCAGTGGGCTGTATCTGGTAAACGTGGAGTATTGACATGGCGACGCAAGCACAAGCACTGGTCAAGAACAGCGTGGTGACGACTAATCCTGCCACCGGCGAAGTGCTGGCGGAATTGCCCATTGCCAGCGCTGCCGGGGTGCATGACGCGGTGGAGCGCGCGCGCCGCGCGCAGGCTGCGTGGCAGGCTAAATCCGTCAAGGAAAGAATCGCGGTCCTGAAGAAATTTCAGTCGGCTCTGCGCCAGCAGGGGCGGGAGCTGGCGCGACTGATCTCGCGCGAAGCCGGCAAGCCGACGGTGGAAGCGCTGTCGACCGAGGTGCTGGTGGTGCTGGATGCGGCCGAGTTTTGCATCCGCAACGCACATGCCTTTCTGCGCGATGAGCCGCTGCCTCACGGCAACCCGGCGATGAAGACCAAGCGCGGCAAGCTGGTGCGCGAGCCGTACGGGGTGATCGGCATCATCTCGCCGTGGAACTATCCCTTCTCGACGCCGGCGGTCGAGACCCTGGGTGCTCTCGTCACTGGCAACGCGGTGGTCATCAAACCGTCGGAATATACCCCGCTGGTGGCGCTGGAGCTGCCGAAGTTGCTGCAGAGCGCAGGTCTGGATCCGGCGCTGGCACAGGTGGTGGTGGGCGATGGCACGACGGGAGCGGCCCTGGTTCAATCGGCGATCGACAAAGTGATCGTGACGGGAAGCGTCGCCACCGGACGGCGCGTCGCGGAAGTGGCGGCGAACCGTCTGCTCCCTGTAGTGCTGGAGTTGGGCGGGAAAGATCCCATGATCGTGCTCGAGGACGCGAACCTCGACGTGGCCTCGAGTGGAGCGATGTGGGGCGCGTTCATGAATGCCGGGCAAACCTGCCTGTCGGTCGAGCGCTGTTACGTTCATCGCCGCGTCTACGAGCGGTTCCTCGATCTCTGCAAACAGAAGATCGGAAAGCTGCGGGTCGGCAATGGACTGGAGTCTGAGGTCGAGATGGGTCCGCTGATCAACCAGCGGCAGTTGCGAACCGTCGAAGAGCATGTGAACGACGCCGTGGCGCGAGGTGCGCGGCTGCTGGCCGGGGGCAAGAGCTTGCACGAGCTAGGCGAGAACTTCTACGCGCCGACGCTGCTGGCCGATGTGACCCACGAAATGAGGATCATGCGCGAAGAAACCTTTGGGCCGGTGCTGCCGGTTGCGCCCTTCGATACCGAAGACGAAGCGGTGGCGCTGGCCAACGACAGCGACTTCGGGCTGGCCGCCAGCGTGTGGACACGGGACCGCCGTCGGGGTGAAGCCGTAGCGCGCCGGGTGAAGGCGGGAACGGTGATGATCAACGACGCGATCTCGTGTTTTGGTATCGCCGAAGCGCCGCACGGCGGCTTCAAGTTAAGCGGTATCGGACGAACCCACGGCAAGCTGGGGCTGTCGGAGATGGTGCAGATCAAGTACATCGACAGCGATTTGCTGCCCAACATGCGAAAGGTTTGGTGGTATGGGTACGGTAAGGAGTTTCAGTCGCAGATTGAGTCGATGATCGATTTCATGTTCGCCTCGAAGCTGGGCGTGAGACTGAAGGGAGGCCTTCGTTCGGCGGGGGCGCTGTGGCGCAGCAACCGGATCTGACGAGCAAATCCGGATGGCAGATCGTCTGGGATACAATATCGGGTTCATGGCCACAGCGACGATGCCCGATCAAGCCGAGACCGTACCCCAGCAGCTTCCCAACCATAAGGTCAAGTACAAGAAGCCCTTGCAGCGCGCCTGCAACGAGAAAGACGCGAAGGGCAAAATCTGCGCCGGACATCTGAAGCGCTGGTTCTACCTGGCTGACGTGATCGAGCAGGCGTGCGGCGACGTCCGCAAGGCATATGGAGATCGGGCGGAGCTATACCGTTGCGAGCACTGCAAGACGATCTATCTGCCTGGTCCCGAGGAGCCGCGCGGCAAGAACGTGGCCGGATTTGGCCAGAAGTCGATCTTTGGCGTGACCGTCGTGCCCAAGACTCCGCCTGGCGAAAGCAAGTGAGCTGGTAGCGAATTGAATGCAGCGATGCGAGGTGATGCTCGCATCCATACAGTATGTTCGTCAGCGCTGTGGGGGCGCTGGGCGCAAGCGGCGATCGAGCCGCGTCTGCGTATATCGAATGCTGGAAGGTTCGTGTGTCCAACGTTTCTGAGCTGATCTACGACTGGAACAAGGTCTACGCAGCCTCGATGAAGCCGTCCGGCAGAGTGCTGCTGAACGACGAATCGCTGCGCGACGGCCTGCAGTCACCATCGGTTCGCGATCCTTCCATCGAAGAGAAAATCGAAATTCTGCACCTGATGGAGCAGCTCGGGATCAACTCGCTGGACATTGGTCTGCCGGGAGCGGGCCCGCGCGCGGTGGCCCATTGCGAAGCCCTGGCACGAGAGATTGGCCGGGCGAAGCTCAAGATCAAGCCGAATTGCGCCGCCCGCACCCACGAGAACGACATTCGCCCCATCGCTGAGATCGTGCAGCGCACAGGCGTGCCGATTGAGGCGGCGACGTTCATTGGATCGAGCCCGATACGCCGCTACACCGAGGACTGGACCGATGACTTCCTGCTGCGGACCACGGAACATGCGGTGAAGTTTGCCGTGTCACTTGGACTGGGCGTCATGTACGTCACCGAGGACACCACGCGCTGCGATCCGGAGACGATCCAGCGCCTCTACAGTACGGCGATTAATTGCGGAGCAAAGGCGATCGTGGTCTGCGATACCACGGGACACGCGACGCCCATGGGCACGGTGGCGCTGATCCACTTTGTGGTGAATGAGGTGGTCAATCCGAGCGGGGCGCAAGTACGAGTGGAATGGCACGGGCACTGCGACCGTGGACTGGCGGTGGCCAATTCCATTGCCGCCCTGGTCGCCGGAGCGGAAGTAGTTCACGCCACGGCGTGCGGCATCGGCGAGCGCGTAGGCAACACGCAGATGGACCAGATGCTGGTGAACTTGAAGCTGCTGGGAATTGAGCCGTGGGCCTCACAGGACCTGAGCCGCCTTAAGGACTACTGCGAGGCCGTGTCGAAGGCGACCGGTATTCCGATTCCGAAGAATTATCCGGTGGTGGGCGACGATGCTTTCCGCACCGGAACGGGCGTGCACGCCGCGGCCGTGATCAAGGCATACCGCAAGAACGACATCGAGCTGGCCAACAGCATCTACTCCGGCGTGCCGTCGCACTACTTCGGTATGGAGCAGGTAATCGAGATTGGGCCGATGAGCGGCAAGTCAAACGTTTACTTCTGGCTGGAGCGGCGTGGGATTGCCGCAACCGAGGAGTTGGTCGACAGGATATTTCAGCGCGCGAAGAACTCCGACCGCATGCTGAGGGACGAGGAAATCCTGGAATGCTGCCGCCCCGCTATCGTTCCGTCTTCCGTAGCTTCCTAAGCGCGTAAATCAAAGCGACGCTATCAACCGGCGGTTCGGCTTGGGTTCACTCCAGGCAACGGGTTAGTATGGGGCATTCGCATGGCCCTTGGACCATCAGAGCGCGCGTTCCTCCGCGGAGCCCTTCCCCTCAGCGATTCGCAACGCTCGCGCTCGGCGCAGCAGCAAATCGATCAGGTCGCGGAACTGCGCGGTGTGCATGCAGCGTTTGCCTGGTTCCGTTCCCACGCCCGCGAGCTGGAGGACCAGCAACTGGAGGTCACTGCCATTCCCGCGCCTCCGTGGGGTGAAGCTGCCCGCTGCGATTGGCTGCGGCAAAGGTACGAGACTCTCGGCCTGGCGGAAGTTCACCAGGACGAATTAGGCAACGTCTTCGGCATACGTTCCGGGGTTGACTTGCAGGCGCCTTTCGTTGCCTTGAGCGCACATCTGGACACGGTTTTTCCTGCCGGCACTCCCATTCAAGTGAAGCGCGAAGCCAGCAAGCTGTACGGACCGGGTATGTCCGACAACGGCTCCGGCATTGTTGCTCTGCTGGCGCTGGCCGGCGCCATGCGCGACGCGGGCATCCCAAACGTCGCTCCAATCCTCTTCATCGGAAATGTCGGTGAGGAGGGCGAAGGCGATTTGCGCGGCATGCGCCACATCTTTCAGCAGCAGAAATGGCGCGAGTCCATTGCCACGCTGATTGCGCTGGACGGAGCGGGGTGGACACCATTATCGCCGAGGGTCTGGGCAGCCGGCGTTACGAAGTCGGCGTGCGCGGCAGGGGCGGCCATTCCTGGAGCGACTTCGGACTGGCCAATCCCATCGTTGCCCTGGCGCGCATCGTCGAGCGCTTCACTCGTACCCGGTGCCTCCGGTTCCCAAGACGACCTACAACATCGGCATGATTCAGGGCGGAACATCGGTCAATTCGATCCCGCAGTCGGCCACCATGCGCGTGGACACGCGCTCAGCGTGCGGTCGAGGAACTGGATCGGTTGGAGCGCGAGCTGCGGAAAACCGTCGCCGACATCGTCGCCGCGATGCCCGGCCGCAACCGGAAGGAAGTCCTAACGGCTGAGGTGCAGGTTATTGGAGACCGGCCTGCCGCCGACCTCCCGGCAAATTCGCACCTGCTGAAGATGATTCGCGCGGTCGATGCTCAACTGAACAATTCCGCCCGTATTCAGCGCGCTTCCACCGACGCCAACATTCCGCTGTCGCTGGGGCTGGAAGCTATCGCCATCGGTGCGGGCGGCAGCGGCGGCGGGGCCCACACCCTGAACGAGTGGTACGATCCCACGGGGCGCGACCTGGGCTTGAAACGCATCCTTTTACTCACCCTCTCGCTGTGTGGAGTGGCCGAAGAATGAACGTGCCATCTGTGCCGTACCTGGTTTTCTTTCTGATGTTGTCCTTCAACATCGCATCAGCCACCGGTCAAAGCTCCAAAGTGCCTGACATCATTTTCATCAACGGCGATATCTACACCCAGGCCACGCCTGCGCGCGCCCAGGCCATTGCCGTGCGCGACGGGCGCGTAGTTGCCATCGGTTCGAACGACACGGTCTTGAAGCTGAAGCAAAAGGGCACCGAAGTTGTCGATCTGGGCGGCCACTTCGTCATGCCGGGATTCAATGACGCACATTGCCACCTGGCATCCGGCGGGATGCGCCAGCTTGAGGTCGACCTTACCGGGACCAAATCGCTCGCCGAGATGCAGCAGAGGATCGCCCGCCCACGCGAAAACAGCGGCCCCGGGGGAATGGATTCAGGGTGGAGGCTGGGACCACACTCTATGGGCCAGCCAGCAGTTGCCGACGAAACAGGATCTCGATGCGGTGACGAGTGGGCATCCGGCAATTTTCGTCCGAGTGGACGGCCACATTGCGGTGGCGAACTCGGCGGCATTGCAGGCTGGGGGTGTGACCGGCCAGACAGTAGCTCCGCAGGGCGGGAAGATCGACCTCGATGCCCAGGGACAGCCGACGGGCATCGTCCGGGAGTCGGCGCAGGGGCTGGTTTATTCCAAGGTGCCGTCGCCAACCCCATCCCAGCGCCGTCGCGCTGCGGAGCTGGCGCTGGCAAATGCGGCTCGATCGGGAATCACCTCGGCGCAGGACAATTCGGACTGGGAAGATTTCCTGATCTACGAAGAACTGGAGCGCGAGGGCAAGCTGACTCTCAGGATCAGTGAATGGCTTCGCTTCAAGGATTCTCTTGACCTGCTGGAAAAGCACCGGGCACATCATCCGGCAAGCGATCCCATGCTGCACACCACCATGCTGAAGGGTTTCATGGACGGATGCGCTGGGTTCGCGGACCGCAGCCTTGCTGGCTCCCTATTCCGACGATCCCGCCAACTCCGGGCTGGCGCAGTACGAACAGCCGACGTTGAACCGCATGGCAGTGGAACGGGTTGCCGCAGGGTTCCAGTTGGGCTTTCACGCCATCGGTGACCGCGCCGCGCAGATGGCGCTTTATGCCTTTGCCGAAGCCGAGCGCAACGCCCGTGCGAAGGGCCTGCCAGCCGGCAAGTCTCCGGATGCTTTGCGCCTGCGCATTGAGCACGACCAGGTGATCGCACCAGACCAGTTCCAACAGTATCGGAAGCTGGGTGTCATTGCCTCGGTGCAGCCCAATCATCTGCTGACCGACATGAACTGGGCAATGGAGCGCATCGGACCGGTGCGAGCCAAGACGTCCTACCCGTGGAAGCAGTTCCTGGACAGCGGCGTGCGGCTGGCGTTTGGCACCGACTATCCCGTCGAACCCATCACGCCCTTTCGCGGCGTCTATGCAGCCGTCACCCGTAAGAACGAAGCCGGCACGAAGGAGTATTTTCCCGAGCAGAAGCTGAACATCGCGCAGGCACTAGCGGCCTACACCACCGGCTCAGCGTATGCTGAATTCGCGGAACATGAGAAGGGTACGCTGACGCCGGGAATGCTAGCCGATTTCGTAGTGCTCGACCGCGATCTGACCAAGGTTGCACCGCCGGAGATCCTAAAGACCCAGGTACTGCGCACAGTGGTGGGTGGAAAGACGGTCTACAGCTCAGGCCAGTAGCCTGATGACTGCGCACCCAACCTCTACCCCTCTCGATCCTGATTTGATGGGAGGCGAAAGTCAGACTGGCTCCCAATCGCCGTGAAAACTTGTTGCCGGGGCAGGTGTTTTTGTTGGGTAGAGGCAGCGAAAGGGAACTAAGCGATCCAGATCCGGGAAAGGCCCGTTTTGGTGACCATTCGCGCGTGGTTCCCGTCTAACGGCTTGAACCTCCAGTGAATCCCCCTCAACAGCAATTCCTGCGGGCGCAACGGTATAATTTCCATTTGGCTTATTAGTTGGAGGACACGCAATGGATCGGCAAGTCACGGGTTTCGGGCAAAGGTTCAAGGCGAATCGTTTTGCCTCGACCCTGGTGATCCTGGCGACACTTTCGCTAGGCATCCTGATCGGCACGGTAGTCTCGGCAGGCGTCAAGGGCAAAGAGAAGGGATCTTCGTCCGACGCGACGCCGCTGACCGTACCCTCACCACAGCAGCTCTCGTCGCAGTTTTCGCAAATTGCCCGCCAGCTTGAGCCGTCGGTGGTCAACATCAACACGGAGTTGACCATAGAGAACCCGCATCGGCACGGTGGCCGCGCCACTCCGGGCGGCCCGGATGACGATGGCAGCGGCGGCGGCGGCGGCGGCGGCGACCAGGACAACCCTTTTCAGGACTTCTTTGACCGCTTTTTCGGCGGACAGGGCGGAACAGCGGAGAGGGCGGACAGTTTCCCGGAGGTCCTGACGGACAGGACATGCGCGAGCGTTCGCTGGGCTCGGGCGTGATTGTGGACGGCAAGGGCTACATCGTCACCGACGCCCACGTGGTCGAGAAGGCCGACCGCGACCCCGGGTGAAGCTGATGAACGATCCCGCCACCGTCACCTACGACGCAACGGTTGTCGGCTCGGACAAGGAAACGGACCTCGCCGTCATCAAGATCGACCCCAAAGGCAAGACGCTCCGGCGGCGAAGATGGGGAATTCCGACGGCATGCAAGTGGGCGATTGGGTGCTGGCGATCGGCAGTCCTTCGGCTGGAAGAAACCGTCACTGCCGGAATCGTATCGGCGCGCGGACGCAACATCGTTCCCCAACGCCAGTTCCAGTCGTTTATTCAAACCGATGCGGCGATCAACCCGGGCAATTCGGGTGGACCGCTGGTGCAACATGGCTGGCGAAATCATCGGAATTAACACCGCGATTTACACCAGCGGCGGCGGATACCAGGGGGTTGGATTCGCCATGCCGTCCAACACCGTGGTGCAGGTACTACAACCAGCTCATCGGGCCGGAACACAAGGTCTCGCGCGGTTCCATTGGCGTCGAGTTCAACGCCGTCCCGAACCCGGCCGTAGCGCGCGTTTATGGCGTAAGCAGCGGTGTCACCATTGCCAACGTCACGCCTAACGGTCCGGCCGACAAAGCTGGATTAAAGACCGGTGACACCATCACCACGGTCAACGGCAAGGAAATCAAGACCGGCGACGAGTTGGTAGCCGATATTTCGGCGCTCAAGCCGGGCACCTCGGCCAAGGTCGGCTACGTCCGCAACGGCAAGTCGATGAGCACCGAAGTCACCATCGCGGACCGCTCCAAGCTCTTCGCGGCGCGTCTCGGTGACGAAGATGCAGGGCGGTAGGAAGCTACCGAAGGCCAGCAAGTTTGGCATCACGGTGCGGGCCATCACGCCCGACCTTGCCGATCGCCTGGGTATTCCGTCCGGCAAAGGCGTCGTGGTGCAGGACGCGAAGCAGGGAGGATTTGCGGAAGATCTCGGCTTGAATCGCGGCGACGTGATTCTCGAAGTGAACAAACAGCCGGTGAACAACGAAGATGACTTCCGCCACGATCAATCGCCGTTGAAAAGCGGACAGGACGTCGTGTTCCTGGTCCGGCCGCGCGGGCAGGGAACCAGGGTGGCGGTACCGTCTTCATGGGAGGCACACTGCCGTAAGCAGTTATTCACAAGGCACTTAGTTCGTTAACAGCGCAGCAACAATCGGGCGGCACTGGGGCGGCTCTTCGGCTATGATGCCCAGTGTCGCCGGCTGATTTTGGGACGCTGGTGGCATTTTTGTGGTTTCCCTTTCTCCTTCGGCTTGTTTACAATGGCGAAATATTGAGTAATTCATAGTTTGTCTTTCATTGGTGGTATGCGAATGGACTTTCGAATCATTCAATTCGCTGCTGTAATCCTCTCCGCGTTTCCTCGCTGGCATGGGCTTTGCCAAGAGCGCCAAGAGCACTTCCAAGAGCAGTTCCAAAAGCGCTTCTAAGCATTCATCTTCCAGTTCTCATAAGTCTTCCGGCCACTCCAGCAAGAGCGCTAGATCCAAGAAAACCGCTCACGGACAGCGCACGATCGATGAACAACGCACTCGCGAAATCCAATCGGCGTTGATCCGCGAGCACTATCTCGACGGGGTGCCTACCGGAGCGTGGAATCAGGAAACGCGGGACGCACTGGTTCGCTACCAGGCGGCCAACGGCTGGCAGACCAAAGTGACGCCCGACTCAAAAGCCCTCATCAAGCTGGGCTTGGGACCGGACCGCACAGGGCTGCTGAATCCCGATACCGCATCGATTCCTTCCCCGCACGAACTGGGCACGGACCACGAGACACTGCCCGGAGGCTCGGCACAACAACCGTAGCCGGAGTCTTCTAACGTAAGCAATTTTTCGACAAGAAGCGTGGAATCCCCGCGCTTTTTGCTTTGTTTTGGGGAATTGCGACTACACGGGGCTTTTTTGAGGGCTTCCAACTACTCGGACCGGTGTAGAATGCCGTGGTCCCAGACCCTCAACTTCGGAGTTGGACTCGGCCTGAATGCGGCCGGAACCTTATCTTTGCAGGGAGACTGAT
>CAWCTB010000033.1:0-67443 GCA_963798275.1 uncultured Acidobacteriaceae bacterium | reverse complement strand
GGTGTTCCAGTTCTTCGCTTGAGGACATAGGTTTTGCATGGCACGGAATATCAGTTCTTCACCACGCCCGTGATCTTACGCAGCACCCGGCCCGAGTACAACCGCGACCGGCGATGGAACCTATGTACCGGCGTGTTTACCGGCGGGGTGCGGTTCGCGCGCCGGTTGTTCGGAAGCTTCCTTACTCTCGCCAGGGGCGTATCCGGGAAGGACCTCCCGCAGCGACCATTCGATCCGCTCCACCGACCGGCTGATGAGCTCGATGGAATCTTCATGGCGGTCGGAAATTGCAGCGTAACTTATGACCTGCAGGGCATTGCGTATGTGATGGTTCATCTCCGCGATGGTCCGCAAGCGCTGCTGCGTGATCTCGCGCCGTTCGCGCATGATCCGGCTCAGTTCGTAAAACAACGCTCCTCCCACCACCCCGGTCAGCCCATTCGACAAGATCAGGATGTCCGTGCGGCGTATGCCTTCCCTGATCAGCATTCGGTCGAACGCAAAGCCTGCCGCCCCGATGATCACGGTAACCAGGGCGCACAGCCACAACGCCCGCAATCGAGACTCATCCATTTCTCGCATAACCCTGTTAACTCACTCCTGCCCGGAAGGTTGCGCCGGCTGCGGCATCTGCCCGCGAAAGTGGCGCCAAATTGCGTCCGCCTGGGCGCGGTTGACCACCGCTGCCAGCGCGGCCGCGTCCGCCTGCTTCACCGCTTGCAGGCTTCCGAAATGCTGCAACAGGCGCTTGGTCGTACGTTCGCCGATGCCTGGTATCTCCGCCAGTTCCGTCTGGCGGTCGCGAATTTCACGCCGCTTACGGTGAAATGTGATGGCAAAGCGATGCGCCTCGTCGCGCACCAGTTGCACCAGGTGCAGCACCGGAGAGTGCCGGTCCAGTATCACTGGGTCATCTTCCTGCCCCTGCACGTAGATGATTTCTTCCCGCTTCGCAATCGCGGCCAGCGGCTGGTTCACAATCTGCAGCGCCTCCAGCGCCTGTGCCGCCGCGTGCAGTTGGCCGATGCCGCCGTCGATCAGCACCAGGCTGGGCATCTTCTGCCCCTCTTCCTGCACCCGCTTGTAGCGGCGCGTCACCACCTCGCGCATCGACGCAAAATCGTCCACGCCGTCAACCGTCTTGATGATGAACTTGCGATAGTCCGACTTCTTCATCTTGCCGTCTTCCCACACCACCATCGACGCCACCGTCTCCGCCCCCTGAATATGCGAAATATCGAAGCACTCGATCCGCCGTGGTGCCTCCGGCAGCATCAGCACGTCCTGCAGCGCCTCCTGGATGGCTTTGGCCGCCGGTTTCATCACCCGGAAGCGCTGGTCATAGGCCTGCTTCGCGTTTTGGCCGACCAGGTCAACCAGCGACCGCTTCTCGCCCCGCTGCGGAACCACGATTTGCACCCGCCGCTCCCGTCCCTCCGACAGGGCGTCTTCCAGGGTAGCTCGATCGTCGAAGTCCACCGGAACGTAAATGGTGTGCGGCACGTACTGCTGGTCAAGGTAGACCTGCTTCAGCAGGGCCGAGAAGAATTCTCCAGGCTCGAATCCCGATCCGGCCATGATCTCGCCTAGCTCCTCCCAGAAAAACTCGCGCCGGTCCAGAATTTTGCCTCCCCGCATGTGGAAGAGGTTGACCGCCAGCATCTCGTTTTCGTAGTGATAGCCGAACACGTCCGCATCGTCGCCGGACACCGCCGCGATGCGCTGCTTCTGTTCCAGCAGCTCCACGGTCGAGATCAGGTCGCGATACTTGGCCGCCAGCTCGTACTGTTCCCGTTCCGCGGCGGCATTCATGCGCTGCTGCAACGAGCGGCTTAAATCGGCGCCCCGGCCTTCCAGAAACATCTTCACGTCGTGCACCGCTTCGGCATAGCGCTCGTTTGTGGTCAGCCCCTCGACGCACGGCCCCAGGCACCTCCCGATGTAGTACTGCAGGCAGGGCCGCGGATAATAACGGTTCAGATCGAGCTTGCACGACGGAATCAGGAAGTGCCGGTGAATCAGGTCAACCAGCCGGTAGGCCAGGCTGGTGGGAAAGAACGGTCCGTAGTAGAGCGATCCATCCTTGCGCAAGCGCCGCGTCGGGTACACCCGCGGATAGCGCTCGCTAATGGTCAGCTTGATGTAGGGATAGGTTTTGTCATCGCGCAGCAGAATGTTGTAGCGTGGCTTCTTCTGCTTGATCAGGTTGTTCTCGAGGGCGAGCGCTTCCTTCTCATTGTCGACCACGATGTAATCAAGATCGACGGCTTCCCGTAAGAGTGTGCCGGTCTTGGCATTTTCTGCGACACCTTCCACGAAATACGACCGCACCCGCGACCGCAGGTTCTTCGCCTTGCCGACGTAAATGACCATCCCATCGGCATTCTTGTACAGGTACACCCCGGGCGAGGTGGGAAGCGTCCGTATTTTCTCGTGCAGATCCATTCGTGCAATGAAGCAGGCTGCGAAAAAGCCGATCGCGAAGTGTTTTGAATGGGCACGGCTTTCAGCCGTGCCGCTAACAGCAACCGCGAAGTCGGGCTTTAGCCCCTGCGGGAAATCGGTCTACCCCTCCACTGAAACCACCTAGCTGGGACTTGTTGCCGCTCGACGGCCCGGTAAAAATTCTACTCTTCACGTCAGGATTCTCCGGCGCCCCGCTCCAGCCTGCCGCCACCCTCTACGCCTGGTCGCAACTTCATCAAAACAAGGCGCAATTCTTGAGCTAGCCGAAGCTCACCAGTGGCACGTCACGTGCACTCTCAGCTTGCACGGCAAGCGGCCCAGCCGCCAACGGCCCTATTTCCGCTGTCGTTGCCGCAGGAGTGAAGGAGTCCCCTTGATGAACCGCATTACCGTTCTTGCAGTGCTGGTCGCCGGAAGTTTGCCGTTTGCTCTCGGCTGTGCCTCGAAAAAATATGTTCGCAACCAGGTGACGCCCACCGTCAACCAGGTCAATGAATTAGATGAGCAAACCGCGAAAAATACTCGCGACATCAAGGACGTCGACAGCCACTCGCAGCAGGGCATCCAGCAGGCGACCTCCGCTGCCGATGCCGCCAACCAGAAAGCCTTGGCCGCCGGACACGCCGCCGATCAGGCCAATCAGAGCGCAACTCAGGTGGCTGGCCGCGTCACCAGCCTGGCGGGAACTGTCGAGAACCTCGACAACTACCAGCCGGTTGGCGAGCCCACCACTGTTACCTTCGGTTTTGACAAGGCCAGTCTGACCAGGAAAGACCAACAAACCCTCGACACCTTCGGCCGGCAGATTCAGAACCAGCGCCACTACCTGATCGAAGTGCATGGCTTCGCCGATTCGACCGGCCCCGCCAACTACAACTACCAGCTCAGCCAGCGGCGTGCCCAGGCCGTTATTCAGTACCTCGCCTCTAACTACGGAATCCCCGCGCACCAGATCTATGTCATCGGATTGGGCGAAGATAACCCCGTCGCCAAAAATACCTCCGCCAAAGGCCGCGCCGAGAACCGCCGTGTCGAAGTCCGCCTCATGACCAACTCTCTGGAAACCGCGACGTCTGCCGAGGCGCACGGCGCGACTCAGCCGCAACTCCAGGCGGCAGAGCCCCAGTAATTGCGACGCCATCCCGCCCGCATTTACTACCGTCATGACGTTCCCCGCAGTAGGTCCCTTTCGAGGTGTGGCCCGAAATTACGGGGCGCGATCGCCTTATAAAATACTTGCGGCACCCCTTCTCGCTACCAGAGGGTGCATCCAACCCAGCCAGGGGCCCGAGGGTGTTCTCAGTATCCCCAAACTACATGTCAGGGTGAACCTGTGCGTGTAAAAATTGCACCTCCTGCGATTGCCCGTAATGTCTCAATCCATTGATCCTGGGAGTTTTACCTGAACGGCATGGTGTCTGCTACGTACGTAGTCAGGAGGCCTCTCATGCAGGCGAACCGCCACGTCATTTCAGGTATCTTGCTCCTTTGCCTGGCACTGACTGGTTGTAGCAAGTCGGCGAAGGCGCCGGCCTCTGACAACCAACCTTCCGCGTCTCAGAACAGCGCCAACCCCGCGGCCCCTGGCAACAATGCGGCAGACCAGTCCTCTGGGGCGCCCGCGAACAATTCCGCCAACAGCGGCACGCAGGCTGCTGCCAACCCTGCGCCTGAGCCAATAGTCATACCAGCTGGGACATCCATCACCGTCCGTCTCCAACAGGGACTTTCCAGTGCGTCGGCGGTGCCGGGCGAACGCTTCGACGCGGTGGTTGATGAACCCATCGTCCTCGACGACCGCACCGTCATCCCGGTAGGCACTCCGGTAACCGGCCATGTGGTGATCGCACGGCGCTCCGGGCGACTCCGCCATCCCGGCGAACTCGGACTGACTCTGGACAGCGCACTCATCAACCAGCTGGAGGTTCCGTTCACCACCTCTCACATCGTCGCGCGTGGCGCTTCCCACAAGAAACGTAACTGGGGCTGGATCGGCGGTGGCACCGGCGGCGGCGCCATCATCGGCGCGCTGGCTGCGGGCGGCAAGGGAGCGCTGATTGGCAGCGGCATAGGGGCAGTTGCCGGCACCACAACCGCTTTCGTGACGGGCAAGAAGGATGTTGGATTCGCCGCGGAACGCCGCCTCCGCTTCCGCCTGAACCACGACCTCAGCCTGACCGCGTAAACTGGCCGTTGTAGAATCGCGGTCAACTTACCCCTCCGGGTGAGGAAGCGAGATCCCGCGTGCATCTACCGCGAATTCCCTCCCCAACCGGGCGTTGTGACGACCCCTTGGCAGCAATGAAGAAGGCCGCTTCTACGAAACACTAGCGACGATTCGCCCGAGGCGTCGCATTTCCGGATCTCGGCGAATGGGAAACCCGGCCGACCGGCTCCACCGACATGGGCAACGTCTCGCTCGCCATGCCCTCCATCCATCCCATGATCGGCATCAATTCCTTGCCCGCCGTGAACCATCAGCCGGAATTCGCCGCCCACTGCGTCACCCCGGACGCGGATAAGGCACTGGAAGATGGCGGCCCTGGCCATGGCGTGGACCTGCATCGACCTGGCGGCCAACTCTGACCTGCGCGAACAACTAATCGCTCGACCGTGACACTGGTTTGACGGTGACGACTGGCTGCGACCGAGTCGTTGCCAAAGAGTTTTCGATTGTCTCACCCCGATCGCGCCGGCCATCCGCGTCCCAGGCGCATCCCTTCCTCTTGACAATCTAGTGGAAACCGTTTCTACTCTGGATAATCTAGAGGAGCCGGGGACCTATGCCTGACAAGCCCAGCGATCTGGTGCAGGGAACATTGGAGATGCTCATCCTGAAGACGCTCGCCTTGGAGCCCATGCACGGCTATGGCATCGCGCTTCGCATCGGGCAAATCAGCAAGGGAGTGTTTCGGGTCAATCCCGGATCGTTATTTCCGGCTCTTAGCCGCATGGAACGGGCCGGCAGGATCAAGGCGGAGTGGCGCGCCACCGAAAATAATCGCCGCGCGAAATATTACGTCCTCACCGATCGCGGCCGCACCGCGCTGAAGGACGAAACCAAGTTGTGGGGACGCCAGATCGCCGCGATTGGCAGGATCCTGGAAGCCTAGCAGAAAGGGTGCATGGCGGTGCTGCGAGAGCTGGTAAGGGGCATCCGGGCGGTGTTTCGGAAAGAACAGCGAAGCCGCGAGATGGACGAGGAGTTGCGCGTTTATCTGGAGTCCGCCGCCGCTGACCAGATGCGGCGCGGCATGAGCCGGGAAGCGGCCTTGCGCGCCGCCCGGGTGGAGATCGGCAGTATGGAGACCGTGAAGCAGAACGTAAGGGCGGCGGGCTGGGAATCGGCCGTGGACGCCCTGTGGATGGACCTGCGCTACGGCGTCCGCCAGTTGGGCAAGACTCCCGCATTCACCCTGGTCTGCGTGCTCACCCTGGCCCTGGGTATCGGCGCCAACACTGCGGTCTTCAGCGTGATGAACGCGGTACTGCTCCGGTCCCTGCCGGTGGCCGACCCCGAGCGCGTAGTGTATCTCAACACGTCGAGCCCGCCCCACCGCACCGGGACGGTTGATTGGCACGCGACGTTCTCCTATCCCGTCTACGAGGCCCTGCGTCAGCAGCATGGCGCGTTGCAAGCCGTAATGGCATATGTGCCGCTGTCTACCGACAAAGTCGCAGTGCGCATTGGAGCCCAGCCCGAGGAGACGGAAGCTGACATGGTGAGCGGCAATTTCTTTTCCGGGCTGGGCGTAAAGCTGGCCCGGGGACGCGGGTTCTCCGCAGAGGATGAAGCCGGCCATGCACCTGTCGCTGTGATCAGCTACGGCTACTGGACGCGGCGCTTCTCGCGCAGTCCCGACGCTGTGGGAAACACCCTGTATGTGAAGGGAGTGCCCTTCACCATTGTGGGCGTTGCCGCTGCCGGCTTTGAGGGGGTGGAAGCCGGCACCTCCACCGATTTCTGGATTCCATTGCAGAATCGTCCCGAACTGAATGCCTGGGGCAATCCCGCGTATGAAGGCAAGATCTACACGGAATGCCCACCTGGTGGTGTTTGCGGATGCTGGCGCGTCGGGCTCCGGGCGTGACCAAGGCACAAGCAGTCGCACAATTGCAGCCTGTCTTTCAAACCGCCGCCTATATCGGCCTGGGCAATCCCGAATCAGGCGAAGCGACTCCCCGGTTGACCTTGCAGGATGCCAACGGCTTTCCCGGACACGACGAGCAGTACGGCAAACCGCTTCGCATGCTGATGGCGATGGTGGGACTGGTCTTGCTGATCGCACTCAGCAACATCGTCATGCTGTTGCTGGCGCGCAATGCCACCCGGCGGCGCGAATTTTCCTTACGCCTGGCGCTGGGCGCTGGACGCGGAAACCTGTTTCGCCAGTTGCTCACCGAAAGCCTGCTGCTGGTTGCGTTGGGCGGGGCACTGGCGTGGCTCTTCGCTCTGTGGGCCACCCGGGCGCTGGGCGCATGGGCGGAGATCGAGACCAGCCTTGCGCCCGACAGGCTTGTCCTGTCGTTCACCTTGGGCATCCTGCTCCTGGCTGCGCTGTTGTTTGGACTGGCGCCGCTGCGGGCCGCCCTGGCGGTGGGACCCGGACTGGCATTGAAGACATCTTCCGCCACCTCCAATACCGACGCCGGCAAGACGCGCAGCGGCAAGATCATCGTCACCCTGCAGATGGCGCTATGCCTGGTACTGCTGGTTGCGGCCGGGCTGCTGATTCGCACCCTGCGCAATCTGGAGAATGTTCCGCTGGGAATACGCGCCACCGGACTGGTCGTGTTCGGCGTGAACCCGCAGAACCTTCATTCCTATGCCGAAGGCCTGGCGTTTTATCAGGAGTTGATTCGCAAGTTGCGGGTGTTGCCGGGTGTCGAGTCGGTGACCGTCATGGAGAGCCGTCTCGGATCGTGGTGGTCGAACAACCGGGATGCGATCGTCGATGGCAAGCCCCCCGTCATGCCCAACGGTGAATCTCGAACGGTGCGCAGCAATGTGGTAGGACCCGATTTCTTCCACACCCTGGGTGTGCCGGTGCTGGCAGGGCGCGACTTCACCGACGCGGATACAGTTAGCGCTCCCCATGTGGCGATAGTGAACCAGTTGTTCGCGGAGCGCTTCCTGCCCAATCAGAACCCGCTGGGACACCGCATTGCCGGCGACGACCCGAAAAACGACCGGGTCATCGTGGGCGTAGTGAAGAACCATAAATACCGCAGCATCGACGAAGCGCCCATACCAATGTCGTGGTCGGCCTACACCCAGAGCGTCGCCGTAGGCGAAATGCATGTGGAGATGCGCGTCCATGGCGAGCCACTGGCCATCCTGCCCGCGGTGCAAAAGGTGGTATGGCAAATGGATACGAACCTGCCGCTGATCCAGCCCATGACCCAACGCGCCCAGTATGAAACCACCATCTCACAGCAACTGCTCTTTGCCCGGCGGGCGGGATTCTTCGGCTTGCTGGCGGTAATACTCATTGCTACTGGCCTCTATGGCACGCTGGCCTACCGCGTCAGCAACCGCACGGTGGAGATTGGCATACGCATGGCGGTAGGCGCCCGGCCCTCGCAGGTCGTGTGGAGCATGCTGCGCGACAGCTTGGCTCTGACGGCGATCGGCGTGGCCATCGGTCTGCCGCTGGCCGTTCTTGTCGCCAGGGCGCTCACCTCCACCCTTTATGAAGTGAAACCGTATGACGCGTTGAGCTACTCGCTGGCCGCCGGCGGCGTCGCCTTCGTGGCCATGCTCGCCAGCCTCATTCCCGCGCGCAGGGCTGCCAGTATCGATCCCTGGACTGCCTTGCGCGCCGATTAGGAGCTTCCTCCCACAGGCCCCGAGGCGATGTGGTGTCTCGCAAGGGGTCCTCTGTGCAACACTAATTTCTCCAGCGGCCCGGCTTATCGGCGGGTTCTTGAGTATCTCAGTTCCAGAAAGCCTTCCGGCTCGTAGCTCTGGCTGTTCACCAGTCCGCAGATGTCAAAAGATGGATCCCAGTAAGACGGCATGGCTGTCCCATCGCGAGATTTTAGGACAGATTCGGCAGATATCTGATAAGGTTCCACTTCCAGCCTTCGGCGGAGAGATCTCATGATTCCGTTGATGGTCCGCCGCTTCTGCCGGGTGCGACCTCGCTATGCCGCCGAGGTCATATTGGTGTGTTCCTGCCTGCTCGGGGTTGTGCCCGCTGGCTTCGGGCAAACGGATCAGGTCAGCCTCTGGATCAGCCAACTGAGCAACAAGGACTACGCCACCCGTCGGAGCGCGATATCCGCATTAGGACAATCCAAAGATCCGCGCGCGGTGGAACCCCTGATCGAGGTCCTGCGGAAGGACAGGGATTCTGCAATCCGTGTGGACGCCGCCACGGCCTTGGGCCAAATCGGGGATGCGCGCGCGGTCGAGCCCTTGATCGCTGTTCTCGTGAAGCATGAATCGGCTCGTCAACAACATTATTATGGGTCCACCACCGTATATGACGTCCGCGTCAGTACAGCGTCGGCTTTGGGACAAATCAAGGATGCGCGCGCGGTCGAGCCCTTGATCGCGGTTCTGCAGGACGAACAGGAAGGTGTTCAACTCAGGCAGAGAGCAGCATCGGCTTTAGGGCAAATCAATGATCCTCGCGTAGTCGAGCCTCTCATGGTTGCTCTAAACGCGAAGAATACGTCTGGAATGGATTTAAAGGATGTGCGCGACAGCGCTGCCAAAGCGTTGCAACAAATCAAAGGCCCGTGGGCGGTCGAGCCGCTGATCGCCGCTCTGCAGGGATCGGATTCGAAGGTCAGACAGATTGCGGCCTACGATCTGGGCCAAATTGCGGATCCGCGTGCGGTTGTGCCGCTCATCGCCGCCCTGCAGGGATCGGATTCGAAGGTTAGACAGATCGCGGCCGCTGTCTTAGGCGAAATCAAAGATCCCCGCGCGGTCGAGCCGCTGATCGCCGCACTCCAGGATACAGATCCCCACGTTCGGGGGAATGCGGCCTGGGCGTTGGGCCAGATGAAAGACCCGCGCGCCGTGGGGCCGCTGATCGTCGCGTTTAAGGACACCGACGGTGACGTGCGCAAGCGTGCTGCCGGGGCCTTGATCAGTATCGGAACTCCTGCCGTCGAGCCGCTCATCGCCGCCCTGATGAGCGGCGACGATAACGTCCGGAATTATGCCGCCGGATCGTTGATACAAATCGGAACGCCTGCCATCGCGCCGCTCGGCGCCACCTTGAAAAATACCAATGTCAAGGATCGGCAATGGGCTGCCGCCTCGTTGGCCGCAATGAAAAACCCCCGCGCCGTCGCCCCCCTCATTGCAGCGTTAGGTGACAGCGATGCTGGCGTTCGAAGCTATGCAACTCGCGGGTTGGGCGCGATCGGAACGCCAGCGGTCGAACCTCTCGTCGCCGCCCTCAGGGACCCCAACCCTCTCGTCCGGGAGAACGCGGTTTGGGCGTTGGGCAACGTCGGGAACCCAAGCGCCGTCGAACCCGTCATCGCCGCACTCAAAGATCCGGACGCCGGCGTTCGCACGAATGCGGCTTGGGCGTTGGGCTGGATCAAAGACCCGCGGGCGGCTGAGCCGCTGATCATCGCACTGCAGGACAAGGACGCTAAGGTTCGATACAACGCCGCCGGGGCCTTGGAGAATTTCAAAGACCCGCGCTCGGTCGAGCCCCTCATCGTCGCCCTCAAGGACACCGATGCCGGAGTGCGGGCGAATGCGGCTTCCGCGCTGGTCCAAATTAAAGACCCGCGCTCGACCGAACCGCTGGCCATCGCTCTCAAGGACACGGACTCTACAGTCCGAACCAATGCGGCTTTGGCGCTAGCCGGAATGAAAGACCCGCGTGCGGTCGAGCCTCTGATCGCCGCACTGAAGGGCGATAATCCTCAGGTTCAACAGCAGGCGTCCGCGGCCTTAGCCACAATCGGAACGCCGGCAATCCAGCCCCTCATCGCCGCCCTCAACAGCGATGATCCGCGTCTGCAACAGCGCGCGGGCAGCCTGCTGGGCACGATGGGAACACCGGCCATCGAACAACTCATCGCTGCACTGAAGGACACCAACCCTCAGGTACGGGAGCGCGTCAGCGCAGTATTAATCGCAATCGGAACGCCAGCCTTCGAATCCCTGGTACTGGCTCTCAAGGACCCGGATGCTCACGTCAGAGAGGCAGCGGCGGACGTATTGGCTAAGGCTGGCATCGTGCTGGCGGATGCAAAAACCTTGCGCTTCATAAATTCCATGGGAACAGATTACGTATTCTTCACCTCGAAGGAACACCCCATCCGTAGCCTTGCCGAGATCACGGATCTAAACACTCAGTTGGCAGTGGGGGAGTTTTCGGCGCAAACGATGGCGCTAAGGCAATTCTTGGCAACGGGGTCAGCCGGGGCGGCATCGCTGAACAGTACATTGCAGCCGTTGGGCGTTACCTACATGTCGGACGGCGGGGTCGCCCTGATGGGAATTGGCGAGGACGGCCTTGGCAAACTCTTCCAGGAACATGCTCAACTCAAGCTGTTCGTCACACGTTTCCGGATAGTCGGGCCCATCGAAAGCACCGGCGGCGGAATGCGAGTCCATTTTATGGAATCCAAATAGCCCCGTCGAAAGCAAGCGTATCCCCTCAGCCAGGTCACGCGCTGCTCCACAACTCACAAGCTTGGCGTCGACTTCGAGCCAGGCCAACAACACACCTGCGCGGGACACATTTGGTCAAGTCTCCGCAACGGCCAATACCCCCGCGGGGAGGCCGCTGGGGCCAACAAACCCCCGCAAAGGGGTGGTATCTCACAAAGCGTCCCTGGCGCAATGACCGCTGAAACCGTTGCGACCGCGCTCCACGGCGTCGTGATCGGTCGTATAATCGGCGCGCTATGCCAGGCAACCAGGCCAAGTCGAGGTCCTTGCGGAGTTGGCAGGCGTACGGCCTGTTGTGCCTTGTAGCCCTCGTCGCCCTTGGCATCTTTGTGTACTTGTATCAAGGAGTGGTGGAAGAGAAACAGGCCGAGCTGAAACTGGATATTGCAAAGGCCTGCCTGACAATTTTTGTGGCGGCCTCGGCTGGCACCATTGTCAAGGGTCTCGTAGAACTCGCTCGTGATGAGCGCAAGGAGAAGGCCCGGCAGCGGATTTTCAAACAGCACGTCCTGCTGGATCTCAAGGCCGTTTATAACGCCACAGAAACATCGCGTCTGTTAATCGACGCCCACCGGTCTGCCAAGACCTATGGAGAGGAGATTAGGCGCATGATCAGCTCTCGCGTGCGCTTATCGAACGTAAAGCGAGCACTCGAGAGTGGCACGGTTGATTTCGGAACATCAACCGACGGATTGCAGGGATGCATTACCTGCATGTTGGCGTACCAGAGCGTTCTTGGAGAGGAATACCGTCAGAATTACTTGCAAGTATCGAGGAAGCAGCGGGTAGATGAGGTGCGTTATAAAGCGATCGCGGAAAGCATGCTCAACCAAAGGGTCGGGGACGACCCCTGGAGCGATGAAACCTGGAAGTCCGAAGCCTGGCAGTCGATTGCCTCTAAGAAGAACTTTCCCGCTCTCCACGACTTGCTGTCACATGGACTGGGCTACACAGAATATTTTCGACAGCCTCTGGACGCTGCTTCCAATGAGCTGAGGAGCCAGGTTAAAGGGGATAACAGCCAACCCATCGACCGCTACTCGGCTGTCAAAGACGAGAGTGCATGCCAGAAGGCAGTTCGAGAATTGCTGGGCAGGGGCGGTAAGGCTGAGAGTTGACCCGATCGCCTCCCTTCCCGAGTGTTCCCCTCCGCCCCGGTGTTTCTTTACAATATGAGGGTGCGTTTTCGTATTCTGTTAGTTGCGATCGCGTGTCTCTGCCTTGCCGGTGTTTGCCTGGCGCAGGAGGACGACGGCCCCATCGAGCGCGTTCCCATCCAGAAGAACGCTCCCCCGCCCAAGGACAATCGCACCCAACCGCCGCGTTCCGACCAGCTCGCGCCGGACGAGAGTTCCAGCAAGGAAACCCAGATCGACGTGTCGCCTCCGTCGGGAGATGCTAAGAGCCACCCCGAGGCCGAGCTCGACTTCGACAGCGGAGACACCGAGTTCCACCCGTTTGATCCCCACCGCGCCATGAAGGACATCGAGGTGGGCGACTACTACTTCAAGCGGGAAAACTACGTGGGCGCGATCGGCCGCTATCGCGACGCCCTCGAATACAAGCCCCGTGACGCCGAGGCAACCTACAAACTCGCCGAGGCGCTTGAGAAAACCGCCAATTACGGGGAGGCCCTGTCGAATTATCGCGAGTACCTGAAGATCCTGCCCAAGGGCCCCTACGCCGAGAAAGCGCAACAGGGCATCGACCGGCTCAAGGACAAAGTCTCCACCGCCAGCCAGCCGACGAGCCAGTCACCGGCCACGCCGCAGTAGTCGGGCACGGCAAGTTTCGAGATGACCGCGCTTCTCGAACCCCCTCGCAGTTGAGCGCCGGTCGCGCACTCCTATATTGTGAGGGCACCCTTGCAAACACCGCACGCGAGCCCGCGCCATCCCACCGCGACCGAAGCTGCGTCGAGCAACGGGCGTTGCTCCCGCTGGATTCCTGCACTGCTACTCGCTCTCTTCGCCGCCCAATCGCTCTGGTTCATTGCCACGCAATCGCTCACCTATGACGAGCCGGCGCACATTATCGCCGGCGTCGAAGCCTGGCAGCAGGGGCGCTTCGAGCATTGGAACGATCACCCGCCGTTAGGCCGTTTGTGGGTCACTTTGCCGCTCGTACGCACGCAAACCAACTTCGTCTGGCAACAGTTGCCCACCGGCTTTCGCGTGACCGGCATGCAGCCCGGGCCGGAATGGATCGCCCGCCGTGTCCGCCCCATGAACACATTGCTGGGCATCGCCCTCGGGCTCGCCCTATGGTTCGCCACCCGGCGCATCTTCTCCGGCGGCGCGGCGAATGTGACGCTCGCGCTCTACGCCTTCACTCCCTCGCTGATCGCCAATTTCTCCGTCGCCACTACCGACGGCGTCGGCACCCTGTTCATCTTCCTGGTTGCGTTGCAACTAGTGCGCTGGAGACACGACCCCTCCCCGAGGCAAACCATCCTGCTCGGCCTCACCCTCGGCGGGCTGATGCTGGCGAAGTTCTACGCCCCGCCGCTCGTATTGTTGGCGCTGGGACTGATGCTGGTCCTGAAGCCCGGCTCCGGTGTCGCCCGCCCTTCGCAATGGCGCTGGGCGCCAATGCTGGCTGCGCTCGCGGTCATGCTGCTCACGGTTTGGGCGGGATACTTCTTCCACGTCTCACGCCTGCGCATTGGCGACGGACAGGTCAGCGCGACCTATCCCAACCGCGCCGAGAAGGTATGGGCCACCAAGTCCCATGAGCGATTGAATGCAATTGTTCCTGCGGGCGAGTTCTTCGAAGGCCTGCGCGAAGTGGCGATGAGCAACCGGCGCGGCCGCCCCGCGTGGTTCCTTGGCCAGATCTATCCCAAGGGAGGCATCCGGCTCTACTACCCGGTCGCTATCGCGCTGAAATGGCCGCCCGTCCTGCTCGCGCTGCTATTGCTTGGCATTGGGTTTGCCTTTCGCGGTGCCGGCAAATCCCCCGGCGACTTGGCCGTGATGTCCTTGTTTGCGCTGGTGTATCTCGCCTTCGCGGTGCAGTCCAGGTACGACATTGGCGAACGCCACATCCTGCCCCTGTATCCGTTTGCGCTGTTGCTCGCGGGCGGAATCTGGCAGTATGCCCGCAAATCTCGCGCCGCCGTCGCGGTCCTGTTTATCGCCCTCGCCCTGAACGCCGCCGATGGCCTCCGTTCTGCGCCCGACTACCTCGCCTATTTCACGCCCTTGGTGGCTCCAACCAATCGCTGGCATTTGCTGACTGACAGCAATCTCGACTGGGGACAGGGCCTCATAGCCGTCCGTAACTACGAGCGCGACCATCCGGGCGAGCAGGTGCGCCTAGCCTACTTCGGCTCCGTCGACCCCAGCCTCTACGGAGTGCAGGCTCCGCCCCTCGCGCCCAACCAGCGCGCTGCTGGAACCTTAATTGTCGGCGCTAGCTGCCTCTCCGGACAGGTGCTGGAAGACAGCAGCGGCTATCGCTGGCTGTGGCCCTACCCGCCCGCCCAGATCATCGACGGATCAATGTGGCTCTACCGTATCCCGTGACGGCAGTGAAGCGGTGCACACCTTACAAGCTGGGGGAAAAAGAGCTTTCGCTAAGCCCTGTGAAGGTCGCGGCTTTACGACCGCGGCACACTGCGTTGTGCCGTTCTCTGCTTGGTAGTGGTGCAGTTGAAACTGCACACCACCGATTAGTCCGTGTGCACCTGCTTTTCCGCAGCCTGTTTAGATCAGGCAAAGAATTTCCATAACGTTCCGCCGAACGGAAGAGGCGACCTTTTAGGGCGTCATCGCTCCTTACTTGAACTAAGCGGGCTTCAGTCGGCGCCACCTTTTGGTCGCGCCCACCCTATTCCCTGATTTGCCGCGCCGGCGCCGTCAACCCTCCTTTCTTTGTTGTCCCCGCAGGCATCAACCTGCGAGCGACCTGCTCGGATCGATCTATCCCCCGGCGCGATCTCGCCTGCCTATTCCAGGCTGAATCTTCGCAGCCCCAGCAATTGCGCCCCGATCTGCCACAGGAACGCGGGATTGTTCCGCAGATAGCGTGGCCACAGCCGCCCTGGCTCCCGCAGCAGCCGATCCAGCCACTGCAGTCCCGCGCGCTTCATCCACTGCGGCGAATCCGGTTTGATCCCGGCGTGGATATCAAACGCCGCTCCTACCCCTGCCATCAGCCGCACCTCGAGCGTTTCGATGTGGCTGGCCATGAACCGTTCCTGCTTGGGTGTACTGAGCCCAACCCACAAGATGTCAGGCTTCGCCGCCTGAATCATCGCCCGCAGCTCTTCCTCCTCTCGCTCATTCAGATCGCGATACGGCGGCGTGTACGTCCCAACAATCCGAATTCCCGGAGCCAGTTCCTCCAGCCTGGTTTGCAACTTCGACGCAGCACCCGGGTCCCCGCCGAACAGAAAGTGTCTGTACCCACGGGCGACGGACATTCTGCACACTTCCATCATGTAATCCGGCCCGTACACCCGCATCATGCTGCTGAGCCCCTGAAGTCTCCCCACCCACACCATGGGCATGCCATCGGGCAGGCAGAGCGCGGCGCGATTCAGAATCGCTCGCGTCCCCGCATTGCGCCGCGCCTCCATCACGCCGTGTACCCCGGTCAAGCAAACGTAGCCCTTGCCTCCGCTTTGCAGGAGACGGTCGGAGAGATGAACCGCCTCCTGCAAGCGCGTGGCATGTACTCCTACCCCGAGTACGTTCGCCTTGGCGGGCATCGCCGCCCTAGACCAGGGCATACGCCATGTCGGGCACATCCTGTGGCACAACTCGGCCCGACTTGTACAGCTCCTGTTCGATCCAGCGGTAGGTAACTTGCATCCCGCTCTGCAGCGGAATCGCAGGTTCCCAGCCCAACACGCAACGCAGACGCGAATTGTCGCTGTTCCGCCCCCGTACTCCCTGGGGCTTGCTCAGGTCGTGATGCTTGACCAGGCTCTTGCCGGCAATTTCGCAGATCATATTCACCAGTCCATCCACGGTGACCAGCTCCTCCGTCCCCAGGTTCAGCGGTTCGCGGTAGCCGCTGGCCATCAGCCGCAGCAGTCCTTCGAGGCAGTCGTCGATGTACATGAACGAGCGCGTCTGTTTGCCGTCGCCCCAAATCTCGATGTCGCCGCCGTCCGGCGTGAGCGCTACCTTGCGCGAAATCGCGGCCGGCGCCTTCTCTTTACCGCCTTCGTAGGTTCCCAGCGGCCCATAGACGTTGTGGAAGCGTACGATGCGCGTCTCCATGCGATAGTCCTGGTAGAAATACCGGCACAATTGCTCGGTAAACAGCTTCTCCCACCCATAGCCCGCCTCGGGATCGGCCGGGTAGGCGTCCTCCTCCCGCAGAGGAATTACATCGGCTTCATTCTGCTTGTACCCGGCATAGACACAGGCCGACGACGAAAACAGGAAGCGCCGGATGCCGTTGATGCGGCTGGCCTCCAGCATGTGCGCGTTGATCAGGATGTTGTTGCGCGCAATGTCGGCCAGGCTCCCGGTGATGTAGCCAATGCCGCCCATGTCGGCCGCCAGTTGGTATACCTGGTCGATGGCCCGCGTGGCCTGGAGCGCGTTCGGCCAGGAGCGCAGGTCCAGCAGCTCGAATTCATCTGCCGCGCTGGGCTCATACTCCGGTTCCTTGATATCGACGCCGCGCACCCAATAACCCTCCGACTTGAGCCGCTTGACGAGATGATGGCCGATGAATCCTCCGGCCCCGGTGACGAGTACACGAGTTTGCGATTTCATGACGGTGCTCCCCTGATGACGGAATGTGAAATGGTCGAGAGGGTGCTTGGAAGGTGCCACTGGGAGGCTTGCGCGATGGCCGCGCCGTAGATGTCGATCAGCCGGTTGTAGTTTCGCTCCGGCGTGTACCGCTGCAGGAAGTTCTGGCGCGCCGCCACCCCCATTTGTTTCATCTCGCGCGGATGCGACCAAGCCCAGCCAACCTGCGCTGCCAGTTCGTCTTCGGAGCCGGGATCGAACAGCAGGCCGGTTTCGCCCGGCGCGACCAGCTCCGGAATCGCTCCGATTCGCGACGCGATAGCGGGTACTCCGCAAGCCCCCGCTTCCAGCAGCGCCATGCCGAACGTCTCGTAGCACTGGCTGGGAAACACCAGGAACCTCGCTTTGCGCATGTGTGCCAGCGTCTGCTGCGCCGTCACCTGGCCGGTGAATCGAATGTGTTTCGCGCCCGACTTCTCGGCCAGCTCTCTGGCCTGCGCATCGAGTGGGCCATCGCCCACAATTACCAGCGGAATATGCGGCAGTTTGCGCCACGCTCGCAGCAACGGAAGTATCCCTTTCTCCGCGCTAAGCCTTCCGGCGAACAACCCATACTCGCCCTCACCCTGCCGTGGTCCAGGATCGTCGGCCAGAAAATGCGGCTTAACGTGCAGCTTCTGGGCCGGCAGTCCCGAGTCGATCGCAAAGTCGCGCGAGAACCGGCTCGGCACAATGTAGGCGTCCACCATTCGCGTCCAGGTCCCGGCCGCCCGATGGAGCTGCAACATCATCGCGAGCGCTACGGTGTGGATTCGCGAGTCCTGATAGCAGCCGCTCAAGACCGCCGCCATTAGTCCTCGCCGGCACGCGTTGCACCGCCTGTCATTGTGGAAACAGGTGCCCGCCGGACACGACATCCGATAGTTGTGCAGGGTTTGCACCACCACCACGCCGGCTCGCTTGCACGCGTAGTACGCCGACGGGCTGACCAGCGGGACGACATTGTGAAAGTGCGCCACATCGGGCCGCACCTCTTCGATCACCCGGCTGATCTCGCGGTACGATTCGCCATCCCAGGTGGTGGTCAACAGCAGCGACGCTTTGCGCCAGCCGCCGAACGAACCAATCTCTCGATTGTGCCGCGCATACTGCACCACGCGATGGCCCGTTTCGCGCAACAGCCGCACCTCGGCGCGAACCACCGCATCCTCGCCGCCGGGCTGCTGATACCGGTTATGAACGACCAGAACCTTTAGATTGGGCACGGGGAGATTGCCTCTTCGCTCATCCAGCGCGTCGGTTCGCCGATCTTCTGGCGTATGCTCAGCTCGCGAACGAAGTTCCCGCTGCTGAGCTTGCGTGCTATCCGCTTGGCCCGGCACCACTGCCGCAACAGTTCCAGCTCTCGCTGCGAATGAACTCCCGCGAACTTGAGTTGCACCAGCCTGCGCTCGTGCGCCCGCCGCTCCACATGCTGCAGGCTGACGTTGCTCGCGTGCCAGCGAAACGCGGCGATAAACTGCGGCACGTAGTGAAACTTGCAGCCCGCGGCCGCCAGCCGTGCAAAATACTCAAAGTCCATGGCGACGCGGAAATTGCAGTCGAGAAGATGCTTCTCGACCACTCGCCTGCGGAAGAAGGTGGAGGTGGAAGGAATGTAGCAACCGAAATACAGAAGTATTTCCCGATCAAACCTGTGCTCGACCTTGGAGCGCACAATGCGTCCCTGGCCATCGACGAACACGCAGTCGCCGTAAAACACGTCGGCCTCCGGATGCTCCTTCGCAGCGCGGCAAATGGCCTCCAGGCCTCCGGGAAGGTAGTAGTCATCTGCATTCAACCAGCCCACCAGGTCGCCGGTGGCGCACAGAAATCCGCGGTTGATCGCGTCCGACTGTCCGTTGTCGGGCTCCGAGGTCCACTGCACGTGCGGGTAGCGCGACAGGATCTGCAGCGTGGAGCCATCCGTCGAGACCGCATCCTGGACGATGTGTTCTACAGCAACTTCCGGCTGCCGCAGAACGCTCAGAATCGCGTCTTCAAGATACTCGCCGCAGTTGTACGAGGGGGTGACGACCGTAAGTGATGGAAGTGGCATGGTGGTCCCGGCAGAATGTTTCTGCCAATAGGAATGCAATCAGATTGGTGGATTGCACCGCTGAGTACGGCCACGGTGCGAAGCCGAGCGAAACTACGAATTGCGCAACCAGGTACACGAAGATGGCGCTCACCACCGCGGCTCGAGCGCCTTGTAGCTCCTTCAACCGGCTCTGCAGATGCCGGAAAAGCGCAGCGTGGAACATCAGGTACGACACCAGCCCCGGAATTCCGTACTTCAACCAGACGTGCAGCGCCGCGTTGTGCACCATCACCGACTCGTCTTTCCAGTTGCGAATCTCCCACGTCGGATACGAGCGCCCCAGCCCCAGCCCCAGAATCGGCGCTTCCTTGATCTGGGCCCAGGCGTCCTGCAGATCGCCAACGTGGTCGGCGTTGTCGCCGCTGTAATGCGAACTGCTTTCCAGAAAATTCAAGCTGCGCAGCCGGTCGGACAACGGCGCGCCCAGCGCCAGGAAGGCGGTCGCAACCGCCAGTGCCAGCACCACCAGCAACACCGTCCGCCGTTGCCCCCGCAGGACCATGAGCAGTGCTGCTCCCAGCGCCAGTTCCGTCCAGTACGTCCGGCGAAAGCACAGCACCACCAGCAGCGACGCGGCCCCGCTCGCCACCAGCCACATGCCAGCGGCCCTCCCTGCCGACCGGCCCGCGAGCGCAAACCCAAGCAACGCCGCGAAGACAATCGCCGAAAGCGTAGGCCCGTCGAACACCGGGATGCGCAGCCCCAGCAGCATGGTTCCGCTTCCCGCCAGATACTGCGCGTACAGCATGCCAACCCGGCAGGCCACATAGCCGCCGAAAAGCGTGGCCGCAAAGACTGCCTCAGCAGAGTTCCGGATCCAGGTCACGTAGACGAAGTAGAGACCGATTCCCGAGCGCGATGGCGCGCCAGTCGAAGAAAAGGTTTTGACCGTCATGCATCACGCCGTTGCCGATGCTGATCATGACTGCGAATCCAAAAAACAGCAGCGCGGCCTTCATGTCGCGGGGAAGCCGGACTGCCCTCTTCCTCGAAGCGCTATTCGCGGCCGCGTGCGTTACCCCAACCACGATCAGGACAACATCGATCAGGCGAAAGCCACCGGCCACCTGCGCATACAGAAAGCTCTTCGTGCCGGGGTCTCCGTTTCCCTGCACATACTCGGGCAGGAACATCAACGAGAACAGGCCGAGCAAAACCAGGACCCGCAGCGCGCGCACGGCGGCTGGTTCTCCAGCGAAATCCCGTCTTGGAGCGGCTATCGGGACAGCCGCCATTTCGTCGATCGCAGCGCTTGCCATCATGACGCCGTCTGCTCGGCCCGCTCGCCTGCAGCGGACGGGATAGGCGATGGATAGACCCGCTCGATCGCCGGGCCGAATTCGAAGTCCCAGGCGCGCCGTCGCGCCCCGATGCTCAGCCGGTCGAGCAGGCCCCGGTTTTGCGCCAGCTCCTGCAACGCCTCGGCAAAACCCGCGATCACTTCGCCCCGGCTCTTGCCTTGCGTACGGATCACTCTGCCGCACGTTTCCGTGACAATTTGGCCCGGACCGCCAACGTCAGCGCAGACCGCCGGCACTCCGTGGGCCAGGGCTTCCAGCAGCGCCATGCCTCCCGAATCGCGCAGGCTGGGAAACAGGAAGACATGGTGGGCCTGATATTCACGCTGCAACTCGGCGAACGACAGCCATCTCTTCCAGCGGACATGCGACTCGATCCCGAGCTGGCTTGCTTGCTGGCGCAGCCGCGCCTCGGCCGGCCCATCGCCGATCAGGGTGAACTCGACCGGTACTCCCTCGTCACGTAGAATTCGCACCGCTTTCAGCGCGATCGCCAGCCCCTTCCACTCCAGAAATCGTCCGGCGTACAGCAGGCGGAACACCGGCCCGTATCGCGGCGCGTGTCTGCCCGTCCAGCCGAGGTACTCGCGGCGGAGGTGCACCCCGAACTGGACCTCACACTTCTTCCGGTAGCGGGCTGGTATCAGGCGAACGGAGTCCGGCGAGGTCAGGTAGATGCGCGCCGCGGTGCGAAACGTCATCCGCATCAGCGGATCGAAGCGAACAAGCCGGTTGGCGCACGAACGAACTCCTTCGGCGAGCCTCGCCCGCCACGACATGCCCTCCAACAAGCGGCGGGGCACCTCTTCCCCGCCTGACACCGGCCCAAAATAAAACGGAATGTCCAGCAATCCCATGAAGCTCGGAGCGCGCAGACTCACAAAGGTCACATGCTGCACGAAGTCGAAGTGCAGGCCGGCTCGCACCAACTGCTGCGCTTTCCGGTATGCGCCCCATTGCCACAGCCAGTAATAGAGCCGCCTCCAGCGCTCGCGCCGTTTCCACTTTCGCGCCCACGCGGGAAGGTCGTAATAGACGAAGCGTTAAGCGCGTGCGCACCGCCCCCGTTCGGCTGGCCTCGATCGCCTGCCGATTGCTTTCCCGGGTGAGCACGACCACTTCGTGCCCGGCAGCAGCGAGCTGGGTCGCCCACATCCAGCCTACGGCGGGCTCCGATCCCTTTCCCGGTTCGCAGGCATAAGCCGATAAAAGAATTCGAGTCAAAGTAAGCCTTCCCGGATGCCATCAAGCCATTTCATAAATCAGTTTTGATAGGGCACAAATCGAGAGGCTGCGGAGAAATGCGCTGATCGGGTAGAGCTGGCCTTCAGAGCCTGCCCTGAGCGAGCCGAAGGGCCAGCGTCTGAGCCCTTTATCTTTGCCCTCCCGAGCTGACTTTACAGGCCGCGGGGAAATGCAGTTTCGTTCAGCGTTTTTGAAGGGGCGCACCTTTAGGTGCGCCGTGCAAGTCCTTATATTCTGTCATTCCGAGGGGCTTCAGCCCCGAGGAATCTGCTTCTTCTTCGCGTTCCCATACTTTTCCGCAGCCTGTTTAGTCGGCGAGGAATATCCGGACTCTCCCGCACCCTCTTGATCTCTGCCGTAACTCCGTTTTCGATGGCCTCTAGTTGTCAAAGATTTGCCGTTGCGGTGAAGGCGCGAACTGCTGTTCCACGCCACCGGCGCCGTGCGACCGCAGACGTCGCGCCAACCGGCCCGCCAGAGCGCCAAGGATCTTCGAGCTCGCAGCGGCGGCATTCTGTTCCAGCGACTCCGTCTCGTCCCACGCAACCGCAACGCCGCGGCACAGAAAGCGCAGCACCGGATCGTCCTGATCCACTACTACCAGCGTGGAGCGCACCAGCATCGCAAATATCAGGAGCGGCCCGAGCAGTCTGCTCATCGTCGACGTTCGCACTCGCTCGGCCGCGATCAAGTGCGTCCGGCGAAACCCAGGCGCCAGATCGAGGAGGAGCCGCTGCGCCAGCATCTGCCGCCCCACCGGGGCCGCGCCGCTCACCGTCACCAGCAAGCCGGTCGGCGAAACCAACCGCCGGGCTATCCGGCCAAGGTTGCGAAACTGTTGCATCCGTCGGGAGATCAAGCCCTCCCTGCGCGGCGAGGCCAGCAATTGAGCCCGCAGCTCCGGCAGACTGCGGCGAAGCCATTCCAGATCGTCACGAAGCATGGCAGCCCGCAGTTTCCCGGCCGTCGCCGGCTCCCAGAAACCCAGCATCTGCTCATCGCAATCGGCCGGCGCAGCCTGGTACGTCTTGTGCAGGTACGCCCAACCCTCCGACGATATCGACTGCTTCAGCACCTTCTTCGCCAGGTAATAGAGAAAGCGTCCCGGCACGGACGGCGCCCAGTATTCTTGCCGATGTTTCTGCCGGTCCCGCAACAGTTCCTCGGCGCGCAACCACAGGCGGCCCAGCTTGCGATAGTCGGTCGTGCAGTCGGGATTGAGAAAGCCGAGATGGCCGTCCACCTGCTTGGCCATCACGAAGTAGCGCCCGCTTGTCTCATGCCGTATGTCCTGCACCAGCCGGGCTCCGGTCTCGGCAGCGACCGATTGCAGAACCTGTACAAAGCGTTCTTCCTCCCGCGGCTGAACCACGATGTCGACATCGGAGCGGTCGAAGCGCGGACCTTCCGTGCTGTGGCCCAGGACGCAATACGGAATCCCGGACACGTTGAGCGCCGCCAGCAACTGCGCGCACAGGTCTCGCCGGATGGTGCGCGACACAAGCGTCCGATGGGTTACGGAACCGATACCCGATGAACTGCAATGCATGGAGAGAATGAAACTTGGCCAGGCGATGCGGTTATGGTTAAGCGCGCACCGCCAGCGAAAGCGTGCCCAGCAGATAATCGGCAAAACCGCCATTGCCGCGCTGCCGCTGCCGGACGTACGACGTGGCCAGGTACGCCAGCTCCAGCTTCCGGCAGTGAGGGTCGTCGATGCCCAGAGTCACGGGCCGGCTCGCTCAGCTCGCGAAAGGCCGGACGTCTTTTGCTGCCGAAGACGTGACGTTGCATGTGCGTGTAATGGAAGGCATCCTGCAGCGGAAGACCGCCTCGCCGCGCGTCCTCCCAATCGACCAAGCCCATGGATCCGTCTGACCGGCGCTTGATGTTCCACGGAGCGAAGTCGCCGTGGATCCAGCAGGCGCGCAGCGGCGCGTCATCGGCCATCTGCATGAATGCCATCTGCAGAGCGGCCTCGCCCGCCAAATCTCGGCGCCCGGAAATCTGTCCCTGCAGTTCCAGCACCATCTCTGTCAGTCGGATACCTTCCTCCGGCAGTTCCAGCGACTTCAAGGTTCGCCAGTGCTGAGCGGTCAGGACCCGCCCGTCGGCCGTTCCCTCGACCACTGTTTGTGCCGACACGCCCTGGTGCCTGTCTGCGTGGACTAGCCGGGGCGTCCCCGGAATTCCGTCGCGGACAACCTGCGGTCAAAATGTCCGCCTCCCGCAGGATGGCCACTGCGGCAACCGGGGTAAGTGGCACTTTGACGATCAGTTCACATCGCATGCTGTCCGCGATCGACCAGGTGAACGATGACCTTTCGCGCCGGTCCGGCGGTCCCCAGGTGCAGCACGGGGATGGGGTCTTCCCGTCTTGACCAGCCAAACTTTCTCCAATCCACGGCGGAGATCCAATCCAGACGCAAGCACCTCGCATACGGTACCGAATCCAGCTTGCCGCATCGCACCGCGGCTCGCACTCCCTGCCATGCCAGGCGAGTCCACCATCTCCGCGGTTGCCATCCGCGCAGCGCTTCCACAATCTGCGGTTCGCCCAGCGGCAGCAGCCAGCGTGGTGTATCGCCCGGTCCGAGCGCGATGAATTGTCTAGCTGTCACTCGATCCACAAGCTCCTTCCGGAACGGTCATCGCTGCCAGGCCCTCGTCCCCATTGCGCAGTCGTTCATCCCGTTGCGAGAGGAATTGGAGGATTCGCGACCTGACCTCGTCCGTCACTTCACTCACGGGTCGGTCGCCATTCACAATGACCGCGTTATTCATTGCCGAGAAGACGCGGCGATATTCCTCGCGCTGCCGTTCCGACTCGGCGAAGCTCACCTCAGGCTTGCGCCGCTGCAGTTCTTTGGCTGGGACATCGAGTACGAAGCACAAGTTCGGCTGCGGCACGAACGCAGAAATAACCTGGCCATCGCGACCCCGGACTGCGAAAGTCGATAGCGCCGCGGATCGATCAGATAGTCCTGAAAGTAGCGATCGAACGCAACAAAATGTCCCGCGCGCAGTCTCGGCCGGATGACCAGCCAATACCCCAGCAGGTGATCGAGAAACAGGTACACCGCCTTGACCGCCGAAGCCAGCCCTCCCCGTGGCTCCTTGGCGTGCGGATTTGTCACCACCGTGCCGGGCTTCACCCCGGCGGCCGATCATGGGCCGCAGGTGAATGTGATGGCGCACCGCATACGTCCACGCCAGCCCTTCCCTCAGCCGCTCGATTACGCCCGACTTTCCCGCGCCATCCGGGCCGAACACCGCGATCCACAGCCCCCGATTTCGCGAGCCCGGTCGGTTCCTGTTGCTAGAACACTCCATACACCACCACCCCGACCGCCATCTGCAGAATGGAATTGATGGTTTTGCTGCCCCACTCTTTCGCACCGCTGACCGGGACATACAGGATGTCGCCATCCTGCAACGTTGGGTCGGCGCTCTCGCCGGAGAGGATGCGTTTCAGTTCCAGCTGCGTTTGCTGTCGGCCCATGGCGCTCGTACGAATGAGCGTGCCATTCATCTGCGCGGTTTTGTTGATCCCCTGGGCAAGAGCCAGCGCTTGCAGCACGGTGATCGTGTTCTCGCGGTCCGTCAGGTACCCTCCCGGCTTGCCCACGTCGCCGAGCACGTAGACCACTCCCGCCCGCCGGACCACGATGCGGTCTCCCGGAGCCACCATCGCATCGGATTGCGATGGCCTCCCGGATGCCGTCTTCAAGCTGAGATCGATGGTTTCCTCGGAACCGCCTCGGTGGAAGAGCATCGCCGTCTTCGAGGCGTACGCCGTGAGGACCGCCGGCCGCGCTGATCAGATCCAGTACCGTGTGCTGCCCGAGCAACGGGTACACTCCCGGATTCTTCACTTCTCCCAGCACGCTGACTCCCTGCGTGGCGTACTCCACGATCAGCACCGAAACATGCGGATCGCGCAGGATTTCACCCTTTCGCAAGGCTGCTTCGATCGCCGGCTTCGCCTGTTCCGCGGTGAGCCCGGCGACATGTACGTCGCCGCCCATGGCCAGCGTGATCGCGCCCGAGTTGTCGACCCGCACTCTCTGGGAGAGCTCAGGGGTGTCGAAGACCGCGACCTCGATCAGGTCGCCCGGGCCGATCTGCAGGGAAGCCGTGCTGCCCGGTTGGCCAGTGGACATCATCACCTCCGCTGCAGCGCTGGCGGGCGCAGGCCTCGCTTCGCCGCGCATTTCGTCCCGAGATTGGGTCGATGCTGCAAACTCTCGTGAAGCCGAGGACGAAATCGCAAAAGGCGTCTCCTGCGCCCAGCCCGTGCTCGCCAGCAGCAGCCATGCCACCAGTAGGGCCGCGCAAGGCACGCAGCTAGGCATGTGGCCCCACGTAATACTCCGACTCGGCATGCTGGGAGAACGGAAGCTCCGCATACGTGTAGTTGTCCCGCAGGCGGGTATTCATTGCGTTGAGAATCAGCCCGCCCAGCGGCGCGTGATTGCGTTGCAGGACGTCGCGCGTCCGCCGCAGCGCCTGCCGGGTTGTGCTTTCCGAGCGCACCACGATCAGCACCAGGTCAGCGTGGGCTCCCAGTACGACTGCGTCGCTGGTCATCGACACCGGAGGTGTGTCGATCACCACGTGGTCGTACTGGGAGCGCCATCCCTCCAGCAACTCCTGCATTCTGGGGGAACTTAACATCTCGCCCGGATGTTCGGAGCTGAAGCCCGCGCTCAGCACCGAAAGGTTGGCCATCGCCGGAACCCGGCAAATTGCTTCTTCCAGTTCTGTCCGATGGCTGAGCAGCGACGTCAGGCCGGGCTCGCGGCTCATGTTGAAACTGTGGTGTATGGATGGCCGCCGCAGATCGGCGTCCACCAGCAACACCCGTGCGCCCTGTTGTGCCAGCACTACCGCACAATTCATGGCGGTCAGAGTTTTGCCCTCACGGGGCATCGCGCTGGTGACCACGATCACCTTCGCCGGTCCGCCTTCGTACCCGAACAGCAGTGAGCTGCGCAGCATCCGGTACGATTCGGCCGGCCGCGAATGCGGACTTTCTAGCGCCACCAGCGATGCGGGCATGGCCGTCGAACGGTCGAAGAACTTCAACCTGCGCATGCCTTTGCGTGGGCCTCGCGAAATTTGCGGCACCACCGCCAGCACGGGCAGGGCAACCGCGTTCTCCGCGTCGTCGGTGGTCCTGACGGCGTCGCGCATGGCTTCCGCCGCCAGTGCCGTAATCGTTCCCGCCGTTAGTCCTGCGCCCAGGCCCAGCAGGAGATCGATCCCCGGCCGGGGCTCAATCGGTTCGGAAGGCACTTGCGCCACGTCGACCACCGCGATGTTCGCCGACGCCAGTCCGGCGGCGATGCCCGCCTGCTGCAATTTCAACTGCACCGTCTCGTAGAGTTGTTGTGTCGATTCCACCTCCCGCTTCAGGATGGCCCGCTGCGCCGATCCTTCGTTCAGCCCGAAGGCTTTCTGCTTCTCCTGCTCGAAGCTGGTGCGCAGCATTTGTTCGGAGTGCAGGGCGGCCTCGTAGTCGTTGTGATAGCGCTCCTGCAGGTTCGTGAGTTCGGTTGCGACCGCGCTGTCGACGCGCGCGATCTGGTTGGACAGTTCGTTGAGTTTGGGATAGTTCTTGCCGAATTTCGCGCTCATTTGCGCGAACTGTACGTGCAGCTCCGCCTGCTGCGTCCGCAGCAACTGCAGGCTCGGATCCGCGACCGGCGAGGCGATCAACTCCGGGCTGGAGGCTTGCGCCATGCGATAGCGTGCTTCCTTGACGATGCGCTCCGATTCCGCCGCCGTGAGTTGTTCGCCCAGCTGCTCCAGCCGCTTTAGCACGATATTGTCCGTCTCATCCACGCCGATCAGTCCGGTCCTCCGGTCCAGCGCCGCCAGCTTCTCCTGCGCATCGCGGACCCGCTCTTGCAGATCATCCGTCTGTTTGGACAGCCAGCTCGATACCTCCGCTGCCGACTCGTAGCTGCTGCGAAAATTGCGCTGGCGGTAACTTCCCACCAGCGCATTTACAGCATCGGAGGAGAGTTTTGGATCAACTGCCCGAAAGTGCAGGGCGATGATCTCTGTTTTCGGCACCACTTCTATGGTGAGACTCTTGTGAAATCGTTCGATCAGCCGTTCCCGTACTGTGGGCGGCATCGCCGCAAAAGCGCGCCCTTCCGGCTGCTGCCATGGGCCCGCAAAATCCCGGCGCTGCGCCATCTTTAGCTGGGTCATCACGTCCGTCGCGATGGTCTGGCTGCGCAACACTTGCACTGCCGTCTGCAGCTGCACGGCGGAGTCATTAGCGCTGAAGGCCTTCGATACCAGTTCGTCCAGGCCCAGCGAATTCGACCCAGCGGGCGCCACTTCGATCTCCGCGGTCGCTTCGTAGCGCGCCGCCTTGACCAATACGTAAAGCGCCGCCAACAGGAGTCCCGCCGCAGCAAACGCCAGGATCAGGAAACTGCGCTTGCGAAGCATGCAGATCAGCTCCGGAATGAGCGGTCCCGATTCGTCGCCATAGCCCATGGGATACGGATTGTCGCGACTAACGCCTTGGCCGAGGGAACGCGCGATGGGTGTCATGGAGCTCAAACTGACTTACGGACTTAATTCGCCCAAAAGCTCAGACCCCTTGCCAGCCAAACCACAGCGTGTGGATCAGGATGGCCAGGTCCATAAAGAAATTGCGATGGCGCGCATAATACAGGTCGTATTCCGTATTCTCGTAAATCGGGCTGTTGCGGTGCACGCTCAACTGCCACAGGCCGGTCATTCCCGGTGTTACCGCCAGCCGTTTGCGTTGGATGCCGTGATAGAAGATATCTAGTGACGCGATCTCCGGACGCGGCCCCACCAGCGACATGTCGCCCACCAACACGTTGAATAGTTGCGGCAGCTCGTCGATGTTGCTCTTGCGCAAGATTCGCCCGATTCGCGTCACCCGCGGGTTCGAGGCTTCCTTGAGAGTCCGCGACGGCGGCGTGGCCTCCCCGTCCATCTCCATGGTGCGGAATTTGTACATGCTGAACCGCCGCCCGTTCTTGCCCAGCCGCAACTGCCTGAACAGCACCGGTCCCGGAGAGGTGAGCTTCACCAGCACTGCCGCAAGCAGCATCAAGGGTGCGGCCAGGCACAGCGAAACCCCCGCTACACCAATGTCGAAGAGCCGCTTGAGACCGTCGGACCTTGGCGCGGGCTCATCGCCCGCAATTTTGGCCACCGTCAACCCGTCCAGCTCCGAGTAGCTAATCCACGACCCCGTCTCTTCGAATTCCTTCGATACGACATACGAGGTCACTCCCAGTGCCCCGGCGTCGGCGATTGTGTCCTCCAGCTCCATGCCATCGAGGTCGGGGTCGGCAATCACCAGAACCGAGGCATTCAGGTTGCGGAACAGCCGGGGCGACAGCGGCCCGGTCAGAATCTTTGCCGCCTCGGTCGAGCGATAGGAGAGTTCGTGAATCTCCTGGCTGCCGAATGCCGCATCTTCATCGACAAAGGCCACCGGCTCCAGGCCAAACTTGGGCGATCGCGCCAGTGCGGAATACACTTTCCTCCCCAGCGGCCCCGCGCCCACAATCACCGCCCGCCGCATTCCCCAGCCGCGGCTGCGAACCCAACCAACCGCGCGGCGCACGTGCAGCTTTTGCGCCGCCAGAAGCGCGCCCGCCGACACCGTCGCCAGCACTAAAAAGCGCAGCGGGAAGTGTCCCGTCGCGCAGACCATCACCGCCGCGGCAAGCCAGGCAGTCTCAGCCAAGACTCGCAGCCAGCGCTCGCTTTCGCGAATGGCCAGCAGGCTCAGGCATGGCCGGTACTCTCCGTGCTTGTCCAGCAGCAGCACGAACAGCCCGGCAGCGACCGCTGCTCCCAGGACCACCGAACTACTGGCCGCCTGTGCCGGCAGCTTGACTCCGCACGCCCGGCCGGCAAGGTACGCAAGCAGCACCGCCGTCATCACGGTGACGAAATCCAGCGCCCTCTCCAGCCACGAGAGTACCGGCCGGATGCGCTCCGCCAATGGCCTTTTTTCCCCGCGCTCGATTGCCGTCGCGGGAAACGGAATGACAATGCCGGTGCTTGGAACCGTAGGGGAATTGTGAGGGATCATGTTTTCACCGGGGGAGGGCTAAAACACTCTTCTCAGAACTGACTCAGGCGATTTGTTCAACATCGGCGCTGTGCAAGTCGATGGCAATAGACCGCATGATCGGATCGACCGCCACCACTAACCGCGCTGCGTTCTTCTTCTGTACCAATATTCCTTCCAGACCTGCGAATGCACCTCGCATCACCCGCACCCGCCGGCCAACCTGCAGGTAGGGATGAGGTTCCACCGCTTCGGGATAAGCCGTGCAGGCGCGTAAAACTTCGATCTCGCTGTTGCCCAGGTAGGCCGGCCTGCCGCCCGACGACACGATACTGGTCACGCCCAGCGTCCGCAGCACCGGCACCCGTTCCGCATCCGACACTTGCACAAAAATGTACCCCGGGAACAGCGGTGCCTCCACCCGCTTCACCCGGTCCGACCATCGCCTGAGACGCCGGTACCTTGGCAGCAGGTAGCGCAGTCCCTTGTACTCCAGTTGCTGGGCGACCTGGATTTCGTGCCGCGGCCGGGTACACGCCGCCAGCCAGCGCCGTTCGCAGTCGTTGCTCGTGCTTCGGGTCAAAGGAAAGATGCCGGTCATCGTATGGCTCCGCCATTCCCAGTCCCATTTCTCCTCCCGCGCGCCTGCGGAGAACTGTCTGGCTGATGGATTGGCTGGCTTACGAGCAGTGGCAATCGGGCGTCACCGCGGAACTGCAAGCCTGAGTCCCAGCATTTTGCTCACCAATCCTTCATCCCCCAACCGCTCCCGGTAAGTCATTGCTGGTAAATCGTCTGTGCCGTTCGCACCGTCGGAGCGAGCGAGACGAGCGTGTCCACATCTTGGAATTGGACAGTCCGGAAGTTGCACAACCCCCGCTGACCGAAACGGCACTGTTCCCGGATGTCCTCGCCGGCCCACCCGCCCAGCTTCGCTTTGTGGTACAACTCCGGGGTATGAACAGCACAAAGCTCTTGAACCCGCTTCTCTTGCTCTGTCTGCTTCTGGGCGTGGCTGCCATGCTCCCAGCCCAGGACAAGTCCAACCCCGGCAGCGCCGCGCCCAAGAAAATCACCGTGGAGTTGAAGAACGCCACCGGCGCTGGTGTCGGCACCGCCACCATCCGCGCCGAGCGCCAGGGAGTGGAACTCAAGCTCAACGTCAAAAACTTGCCGCCCGGTGAACATGCCGTGCACTTTCACCAGAACGCTAAGTGTGATGGGCCCGATTTCAAGTCCGCGGGACCGCACTTCAACCCAGAAAATAAGGAACACGGGCTGCAGAATCCCAAAGGTCATCATGCCGGCGACATGCCAAACTTCACCGTGAAGGCCAACGGTACCGCCAAGGTTACGATCAAGAATGAAGCGGTCGTGCTGGGCAACGGATCCGAAGCGAACTCGCTCTTCGCCAACGGTGGGACGGCCCTCGTCATCCATGCCAAGGCCGATGACATGAAGACCAATCCTGCTGGCAACGCGGGCGACCGCATCGCCTGCGGCGTGATCACGAAGTAGCTAGGCGGAACCGTAAAGTCAGGCCAGTTCATGAATCGCTTTGCAAGGGCACAGCTTCACCGGCTGCTGAAGAGTCCGGTTTTGCCATGCTTTGAAAGGGCACAGCTTCAGCTGTGCCGTAACGTACCCCTTGAAACTGGGCGTTAGCCCCTGGGGTCCTCGCTCCCTCACTCACGCGACGAGTGCGGTATCAGCCCACGCCGGGGTTATCCGGCATACTGTTGTGCGGGAGAATGGGAAGCATGCGGATTCTGGTGACCGGCGGGGCCGGCTACATCGGCAGTGTGGTAGCGCAGCGACTGGTCGATAGCGGGCACAACGTCACCGTGGTCGACAACCTCAGCATGGGATGGCGCGAGGCCGTCCCCCGCCAGGCCGAGTTCCAACAGGCCGACGTTGGCGATCAGCCAGCCATGGAAGCCCTCTTCGCGCAGGGCCGCTTCGATGGAGTCATGCACTTCGCCGCCTTCATCGAGGCCGGCGAGTCGGTCAAAGTTCCCGGAAAAATATTTCGACAACAACTCCGCCCGCACCCTGACCCTGCTGCGCACCATGTTGCAGTTCGGCGTCAACCGCTTCGTGTTTTCCTCCACCGCCGCGGTCTACGGCGAACCGCAGAGCATTCCGATCCCCGAGGATCATCCGCTCTCGCCAACTAACCCCTATGGAGCCTCGAAACTGATCGTGGAGCAGATGCTCGGCTGGCTGCACACCTCGCACGGCTTCCGTTATGCCAGCCTGCGCTACTTCAACGCCGCCGGCGCAACCCCGGGCCGCGGCGAAGCCCATCGCTCGGAGAGCCATCTCATTCCGCTCATCCTGCAGGTCCCGCTTGGGGCAGCGGCCTTCCATTTCCATCTACGGCACCGACTATCCCACCCACGACGGCACCTGCATTCGCGACTACATTCACATCGACGATCTCGCCACCGCTCACCTGCTGGCGCTCGATGCACTGTCTGATCACTCGCAACTGATCTGCAACCTGGGCAGCGGCACGGGCTTCAGCGTGCGCCAGATCATCGACATTGCCCGCCAGGTCACGGGCTGCGATATCCCGGCCACCGAGTGCCCCCGCCGCATCGGCGATCCCGCGGTTCTAATCGCCAGTTCCGACAAAATCCGCCAACTCCTCGGATGGCGGCCCCAGCACGCCGACGTCGAAAGCATCGTCCGCAGTGCCTGGGAGTGGCACCAGTCGCACCCCCGCGGCTACCAGACCGTAAAGTAGACCAGAATCGCACAGCAAATACTGGCGCGCCCTCCTCGCCCGCGCGCCCAAGCCGATTTTCCGTCCAACCGAAAGAAGGTTGGATGGGGCACCCTCGTGTTCATTGGCTCAGGGAGAGTGCTTGCCCGGGCTACGCGCCTGTCTCGACAAAACGGGTGCAGTGAAATCATCGATGGGTGTATATTACGAAATCATTCCTCTTAACCTAGGCGCGTTCTGAGCGCTCGATTTGCCCGGTGATTCATGTTACACAGGAGCGACCACAAGTCAGACCCACCCGAGCCGACCAATATTGTCTCCAAGATCTCGGGGCTTTTCGGTCTTTACACCGTTTTTGTGTTCCTGTCCGGGTGGACATTCCTTGACTACTACTACCGGTCGTTTGGACTCTCGACCAGATCCCTAGATCTTCCTCTCTCGGAAATACTGATGAAGGGCTTTACAGTGTTGTTCGAAGGGGCTTGGGCATTGTGGTTTATCTATCTTTTCATCGTAATCGTACCGGTGCTTGTCGAGATGCTGCCCAAGCTTCGAAACAACATGATCGTGCAACTCATCCTTTCTGTCACGATGCTTTCGTGTGTGCCAGCGGTGTATTACATCGCGAAGGCAGCCGGAAAATCGTTAGCAACAAAGAACAAAGGAAACGATTCGGAGTTGCCCGTAATAACATTTCGGGTGGGATGCAAGCGATACCTGGGGAATCTTCTCTACTTTCACAACGGTACCTATTTCGTCCACGACGTGAAGTTCGCATCCGTCGCACTTGGCAGCGAGACGAATTGTCACGGCGATGTAAATGCAGACACGAAGATCCCGAGGTTGACAATATATCGGTCAGATCAGATGGAAGATTTGACGATTGTTGAATGACGAGGAAACTAGATGGTTTGCCGAGGAATCGCGCTTGCGTTATTGTTTTTTGGAATGCCTGTCCGACCGGACGTCATCTTCGACGCGAAGACTCTCGTCGCAGTGGCAAAGGGCACTCACGCGACCGTGAAAGGTACCCAGATCGAGTACATCGATTGTGATGGCAAGTCGCAGACTTTGGCGAATGCTGCTAACTACCGCATCAAACGTGGCCAGAATTGTGACGTGGGTGTTGAGGCCAATAACAAGAAGAGTAGCGGCACTGGATCCGGGCGACAGTGCGTGCTGGATGTAAACAACAATTTCCCTTATAGCGTCAGTGTTTATGTGAACGGTGCCTTTGCGGGATATATCAAGGCCTATGGTGGTGGCTATTATCCCGTCTTAAAGGGAGGCGGAGCTGTAGTCTACGCGCTAGCCTCCTTCGATGACGGGTCGACTATAACCTTCGGCCCCCGGCAGTTCACCTGCGCCAACGCAAACAACGCAAACATGGAGTGGTCGCTTGGTCCCTAGCGACTGATTGCGAAAGCTCCCCTTGACACGGTACTTTCGGGGGCGGGTGGCCGACTCAAGCCGGGTGTGCTTGAGTGGGGATTTTGACGTAACAATTCTGATTCAGCTGATGGCGGACGGCTCGCGGCTGACAGCTTTTTCCCCAGCCCGCCGGGCGGGTGGCCCGCCCTGTTCTTTTTCTCACAGAGGCAACTTCATCGGCGTGTCCAGCCACTTCCCAAACACAGACTCACCAGGAAGGGAGTCCCCGTACTTGGCCCTTGGTAAAGGCGCCCTGAGTGCGTAGTCGGCGGCTAATCAAGATCCGGAAAGAAAGCTGATCGACAGACTGCCTTTTACACAAACCGCGTTCGGCTGATACGCGTTTTCGGGCGGATCAAACATGGGATAGAAATAGGTGCTGACTCCATTCGTGCAATTCGGTGTGCCGGTTGCACAGGTCGCATTCGGGTTTCCACACTTGCTGGGGTAATTTTCCGGACCGTACGTGCTGTTCGTTGGTCCCTGGCAGGTATAAACCGGCTCTGACGCATTGCCACTGCAAGCCAGGGTCACTGGCAGATTGTAGGAAGCGCCCCCTGTGTTGGCACACTGATTTTGTTTCCAAAGAGTGTCGGTGCAGGTTGAGGGGATGACGCTAATGTCATACCAGACACAGGCAGCGCCGGAATTGAAACAGCCGGAATTGCTGGCAGCCTCAAAATTGGTTTCGACCATGGTCAGGTGTTGCGTCTGGGCGTTCATGCAGTTGGCCGGCGCTGCGTTCGTCGCTGCGCAGAATCGTGAGGAACTGCTGGACGTGTCAACCGACGCGGTACAAGTCTGGTTCGCGTTAATTTGAGTGTAGGCAGCGTTTGCACCCTTGCCGGTGTTGACGCACCCGTTCCCGGATGAATTCCACGTGATAACCCCTGGAGCTTGGTTCAGCGTGGTAAAGCTGACATAGATCGGAACGGCTTGGCTATTCACAATACTGACGGTGACGGTGTCTGCCAACGCCATTGAGGAGACGCCAAGTAGCATCAAAAGGACAACGGATTTTCCCTTGAAAATACCCCGGTAACGATTCATCGATTATCCCCTTCCAGCGACACATCATAGCCTACCCCGGGCCGGCCTTCATCCGTCATCATCGTAACCAGCAACCGCACGTACTGCCTCGACGAGGTCGCGTCAGGGGAAGAGCTATCACTTTGTGATTTCGGTGTAGGCGGAAGACCAGACATGGGGCGTTGGACTACATGAGTAGCTCTGTATTTGGGGATTTCCCACTTGATTGGGACCGTTGTAGGTCGGGCAGGTGCACTTGGCGATAGGGAAGCCGGTAGCGCTGTCGATTTTGCCGGTACTCTTGCAGGGGGCCGTCATGCACCCAGCGTAGAGGTTTGCCTTCCCTGATGTCGGACACGCTTGACTGAAGCTCCCTACTTCACCCGGGGGCGGGTACCCGGCCTTGACCAGGTTGGGTATCGGTATTTGACTGAAGTCGGAGATCAGATCTGCACCAGAAAATAATGTTTTGTTCCGGAGCGCATCGCATACCGGCGCCTCCTTAAGGCCGGAATTGGTATCCGACATATTCAGGCAAAGACTGCCGTCCGGGCCGCATGCTTCGACCGTGTCTTCGTAAACCTGCTTGTTCAGAATGCCGGTCATCAGCACGTAAGAGTATGGGTCATTCTCTGCACCGCGACTGTTCGCACTAATTTCGTAACAATCGCACTGGGCGGCATTCTTGTCTTGCGAGAAGGTACAACTTGGAGTGTAGAATTTTTTACCCGGCACTCCGGAATCGTAGCAAAGCGCAATCGGACCCGTTTTCGCCAAGCTGCAAGCAAGGAAGTAGGTCTTCGCGTCTGCGGGAGTAGCCACTCCGACGGCATCAGCCCACGCACAGGGACTCGAGGAGTTATTCGTCGTACAGTCAGTGATGACCGTTTTTACGCCCTTCTCGTAACCGTTAAGCTTGAACTTGGGCTGGCAGCTCGGATTCGAGGAGCAAGTTTGAGTGACTGCCGGTACAGCCAACAGGCAGAGAACGCCAAGCGCGAGGCCATAATAGCGCCAGTCTCTTCTGTCGCTGGAATTTGCTTTGTTGCCGGTGCGAAGCGGTTGAGTATGCATGGCGCACTCCTTCAATCAGGATTTCCGTTCTAGCTTTCAACGGCCGCGCATTATATACCGTTTCGGAAATTCCAGCGCATGATTCTTTTCTTGACCGGGCCCAGGGCGCGGCACAGCGTCCCTGGACTGAACCCTTCCATCGAGACACTCGTAATTGGCCGGGTGCCGGGTTCCATACAAGCTTCCTTTGCTCGTGTGGGTCTGTTACTTGCTCGCGACAAAACACAACTGCTTCGGGAACTGTTCTCACTACAACTTTAGTAATCCCACCTCCGTCATAGCTCCGCCCCCGAAATCACAGACTCTCTCCTTGACCATCCTTTAACTCTCAAGACTGGAGAACCATGCTCGGACGCTCGCCACCCGTCGCCCGCTTCGCTAGTGCGGCCCGAAAATTCGTGGAATAACTCGGGGTTGTTTTGAAAGGCAAGGCCTTCAGCCGTGCCGTAATCGTGCCGATGGAGGTCCGGCTTTAGCCGCTGAGGTGAAGACGTTTCTCACAATCCAAACCAGTTCCCAGTTACCAGTCACTAGCTACTGGCCACCGGCAACGGTCTTTTCTGACAGCTTCTTCTCCACTCGAAACTCGAAACTCGAAACTTGAAACTGCTCAAGGAGCCCACTCATGTCCTACAAAACCTGCAACCACGTCCACGACAACGGATACTTCTGCGAATCCGCCGCCGTCAAAGGCCGCGACTACTGCTGCTACCACCTCCGCTATCGCGGACGCCTCATGCGCATGGCCCAGGCCCGCGCCCGCAACCAGCGCTACCTCTTCGATCTCCCGCCTCTGGAAGACATGCACGCCGTGCAGTCCTCCCTCACCCAAATCGTCGAAGCCCTGGCCGCCGACCTGATCGATCCCCGCCGCGCTCAGCTCATCCTCAGTGCCCTCCGCCAGGCCGCCAAAAACCTCAAGGACTACCCCTTATGGCGGGCCAGCGTCTACGTGAACGATCACTCCGAAACTTATCTTGCTCACTATAAGAATTTCGAAACTGAATTCGGTCTGCCCCAGGACCTCGACATCGACCAGCGGCCCGAGGTCGCCTTCCCCCCGCCCGAACCCGTCGCCGCCGAGGCTCCTCCCGACGCCCCTGTTCTGGCCGGTCCCGATCCCACCAGCAGCGTTGCCTTCCCCGCCTACCAGATCACCCCCGAGGACGTGGAGCTGATCGAGTTGGAAACCACCCAGGGTGAAGCCGCCATGCTGAAGCGCGCCGCCCAGCAAGAGGCCAACGCCCGCCGTCGCGAGCAGCGCAAAAAGGCCCGCGCCGACTACCAGCGCTACTCCGCCGCCGCCCAGCTTCGCAACCTCCAGCTCGCCGCCCAACAATTGGTCGCCGAACAGCTCGCCGCGGCCAAAGCCAAGCACCCCTCCCCCGCCACCGGGTCGACGCAATCCACGCCCGCCGTCGGAACTCTCGCCTCTGAACCGGCCGACGCCTCAACCAAAAAGCCACCCGCACCCGCCGACCACCTCTCGTCCGAAACCGCCGAAAAGGCGCCAAGGGAGGCCAACTCCACCGCCTAACTCCAAGCGGCTGATATGGATAGCTATAACCACCAATAAAATCAATAGGATGCGAGCAATTTCGAGCCAAGTGACTGAAAACACAGGAGGGGCGCAAAAACAAATCTGGCAGATTTTAACAACCTCATCCCCGTCGGCTGACCCCGTTCAAGCGAAGTTCCGGCGAGCTAATTACTCCGGGAACGCTCGAATTCTTGTCTAGGCTTTTCTTGTGGCCAAGCTCGCGTGGGCAGTCCCTTGGACGATTTCCCCGGCGTGTCCGACATGCCGGGTTTCCAGGGCTATCCGGTCGCAGTTGTATTACGATGAGGCGGCAGGAGGAACTCACATGAAAACCCCAAACGGACGGGCTGAAATCGAAGCGCTCTTCGGAAATCCCGCCAATTCGGACGGTACTCTCAACGAAGCCTGGGAGGCCGCCAATATTCGCAAGGTAGCTCCGCCAGATGTCTGGCGGCTGTTCTACCAATCCGACACCGGCCTGGTTCCCGTGTCCGGCATCCGAATGCACCGCTTGCTGGAAGACTCGTTTGTCGCCGTTCTCGACGATATCTGGGACGCAGCGAAGCAGCAGATTGGGGGCTCGCCAAGCGACGACGACATTCGCGCCTGGCTGCATAAACGCAGGCTCGATCAGCACGGCGGCGGATTCAATTTCCGCAAAATTACTGCCGGCAGCAAGCTGTCGCTACATTCCTACGGAATAGCCATCGATTGGGACCCGGAACACAATCCCCGGAAGAAACCTCTCACCAAAACACTGCCGGATTGGTGGTTCGACATCTGGAAGAATCGCGGGTGGTCCGATGGAAGGCATTTCCCCACGCCCGATCCAATGCATGTGCAATTCGCCACCGGAGCCTGATGGCACGTGCTTAGTCCGGTTTCACAGTTGATGTAGTCCACGTCTCGCCTTGAAAGGGCACGGCTTCAGCCGTGCCGCATCTGGCATCAACGGAGTGGGGCTTTAGCCCCTGAGGGGACTCGGTCTACACCATCTGTGAAAATGCTGTAGTCCGAAAGAATCGGAAATGCTAGTTACTCGCCGTTCCCACGCAGATCAACCACTCCGCGTGTGCCAAACGCCTCGTCGTCGGCATCGTTGGGACCTTTGGGACCGCCTTCGCGCATCTTGGCGCTGGTCTCTTCGATCAGCACTTCCAGCAGCGCGGTGGTGGCGAGGTGGGCCGGCGGTGCGGGGTTGTAGTCCTGGCCGGCGGTGCGGCCGGGAAAGTAGCGCAGCGTCATCTCTTCGAAGATGGCGCGCTTTTCCGCCTCGTCTTCCAGCATGCGCGCCCGGCCAAAGCACATCACGCTACGGTAGTTGGCGGAGTGATACTTGGCGTCGCGCGAGTAGACGAGCCCGTCGAGCTCGGTTATCGTCACGCACACTGGAATGCCCGAGGCGAGATGGTTGACCATGCGGCTGGAGCGGCCTCCGTGCAGAAACAGGCGGTCGGGCCGCGAGGCGGAGAACTGGTACAGCGTGGGAATGACGTAAGGCCGTCCCTCGAACTCGAAGCCCACATGGGCCACACGCCCGGCCTCCAGGAATTCCTGCGCGCGTTGTGGGACCGTGCGCTCGGGATGCTGGCGCACCACGGTCGTCCAGCCACCACTAGCTTCGCTCATGACTATTTCCCCAAGTCCAACTAGCATGAACTATAAATCGATTGCTGAAAAGAGCGTACCCGCCCGAAACAAAGTCAGCGGCAATAAAAATGGCACGGGAGGCAGGTTCCCGTGCCGGCGCAATCCGTTGCTGCGCGCTCGAATCGTTGTTAGTCGGTTGCGGAGTAAAACTCCTGGTTGGTGTGATCGTGCTCGCAGGCCAGCGGACACTCGCCGAGAATGGGGCGGCACGCCGGGTCGTGTCCGACGGGGATGACCTTGGCAGGAATCTTCATTCCGCGGAATTGCTCTTCCTCGGTCGACTCCTTCAGCGCGACGGTCGACGATTTGCCGCCGGCGATCACCTGCGTGACTTCGTCGAAGTAGCCGGTGCCGACGAAGCGCTGGTGCTTCACCGCCGAGTAGCCGTGGCTGAACTCGCGGGCAAACTCCTTCTCCTGCAGCCGCGAGTAGGCGGTCATGCCCTTCTGCTTGTAAGCGCGAGCCAGTTCGAACATGCTCAGGTTCAAAGCGTGGAATCCGGCGAGCGTGATGAACTGGAACTTGTAGCCCATCTCAGCCAGGGCGGGCTGGAAGCGCGCAATGGTCGCGTCGTCCAGCTTCTTCTTCCAGTTGAACGAGGGCGAGCAGTTGTACGCCAGCATCTTGCCGGGATACTTCGCATGGATCGCGGTGGCGAAGCGTTCCGCCTCGCGAATATTCGGTTCTGAAGTTTCGCACCATAGCAAGTCTGCATAGGGCGCATAGGCGAGGCCGCGGGCGATGGCCGAATCCAGGCCTCCCTTGATGCCGTAGAAGCCCTCGCTGGTGCGCTCGCCGGTGCAGAAGGGCCGATCGTAGGGATCGATATCGCTGGTCAGCAGGTGGGCGCTGTTGGCGTCGGTGCGCGCCAGCACCAGCGTGGGCACGCCCATCACGTCGGCGGCCAGCCGGGCTGCAATCAGTTTCTGCACCGCCTCCTGCGTCGGCACCAGGACCTTGCCGCCCAGGTGTCCGCACTTCTTGGCCGACGACAACTGGTCTTCGAAGTGAACACAAGCCGCGCCCGCCTCGATCATCGCCTTCATCAGCTCGTACGCGTTCAGGGTTCCGCCAAAGCCGGCTTCCGCGTCAGCGATGAGGGGCACGAACCAGTTGATGCCGTTCTTGCCTTCGGCGTGATGGACCTGGTCGGCGCGCAGCAGCGCGTTGTTGCAGCCGCCGCACCAGGTTGGGTACCGAGTCGGAAGGGTAGAGGCTCTGGTCGGGATACATCTGTCCCGCGTTGTTGGCGTCGGCCGCGACCTGCCAGCCGCTGACGTAGATGGCCTTCAGTCCGGCCGCCACCATCTGTACCGCCTGGTTCCCGCTCATGGCGCCCAGCGCGTTGACGTAGTTCTCGCCGTGCAGCAGTTCCCAGAGCCGCTCGGCGCCGAGGCGCGCCAGGGTGTATTCGATGGTCAACGTGCCGCGCAGGCGGTCGACGTCGGCCGCGCTATAAGGCCGGGTGATTCCGGACCAGCGCGGGCTGGTCTTCCAGTTTTTGGTCAGGTCGGTGGTGGGCAGATGGGGCTTCATTACTGTGATCTCCTCTCGTGATCCTTTGGAGTAGAAGTCTCGACGCGGGTTGAAGACCGGTGCGACCTCATTTCCGGCGATGTTCAACCTATTGAACAATCATTCGGAATGGTGTACGAATGGTAGCGCGCGCTGGCCAGCCGGCAAGCCTTACGTTCAAAATACTGAACACTAATTCATTTTGTCGCACGATTCCCGATACGGCACTGGTAAACTCAGGTAACATGCCCCGCGAAACCGAGAGTCTCTCGACCGCCGTGGAGCGCACGCTGCTCATTCTGGAGGCCGCGGCGCACCGCGAAGACGGGCTGTCGAACGCGGAATTCAGCCGCAAGTTGAAGATTCCCAAGAGCTCCGCCAGCTACATCCTGCGAACCCTGGAGCAGCACGGCTACCTCCGTCGCGACGACGAGTCGGGGAAATACCGGTTGGGTGTGAAGGTCCTGAGTCTCTCACGCGCTGCCCTCAGCGGCGTGGACGTGCGGGAAGTAGCGCTGCCCATCATGCGGCGGCTGGTCGAGCAGATCCATATAACGTCGCACCTGGCGGTGCTCGATCATGGTGAGGCGGTGTACGTCGAGAAGGTGGAAGCGCCCGGCTTCATCAAGATGGATACCTGGATCGGACGCCGCCTGGCGGTCCACACCACCGCGGTGGGCAAGGCAATTCTGGCATTCCGGCCCGTAGCCGAACAGGAGAAGCTGATCGCCGAGCGCGGCCTGCGCAAGAACACTCGGTTCACCATCACCAATCCGGCAAAGCTGCTCAAGGAGCTGGAACGGGTGCGCGCACTGGGCTATGCCGTCGACGATGAAGAGAACAATCTCGGGCGTGCGCTGCGTGGGCGCGCCGATCTTCAACGCCAAGGGAGAAGTCGAGGCGAGCATCGCTTCCACCGGCACCACCGCGGCGGTGACCCGCGACGGCGTGCCCCGCCTGGCCGAACTGATCAAGGATGCGGCGCGGCGCATCTCCAGCCAGATTGGATATCGCGGGCCTTATCCGCCAGCCTAACGACGGTTGACCGTTGGGCTTCAGGCGTCCCTTGAACCCGCGCCCAATCCTCTGACTCTTTCCGGAATGGGATTCTCACACTCAGTTTGCCCGTTGGTCACTGACAAGCCGTGGGCGTTGCGGTAAGTTCGACGGTGCGAGGGTACGCTATGGGTGTCGTCACTCGCAAGACAGTTCGTTGCGGGCCCTTCGAACTGGATGTCTCATCCGGAGAACTTTTCAAGCTGGGCCAGAAGTTGAACCTGCACGGCCAGCCCATCGAAGTGCTATCCCTCCTGCTGGAACGCCCTGGGGAAGTTGTCACCCGCGAAGAGTTCTGTCAACGGCTATGGCCGCAGGATACGTTTGTCGATTTCGAGCACAGCCTGAATACCGCCATCAAGAAACTGCGCCAGGCACTCGACGACGATGCCGATACGCCGCGCTACATCGAGACGCTGCCGAAGAAGGGCTACCGGTTTATCGCGCAGGTGGAAGCCGCTCCAAATGGGGTTGATTCGACTGCGAAGGCGGCAATCGAAGCACCCGAAACGCCTGCCGATTCAAACCGCGCGGCGCAAATCCCGCCCCCCAAACCCCGGCGCTGGCCAATCGCCGCTGCCATCACGTTGATTCTGGTAAGCGCGGTGGGCACACTCTACCGGCTCTACCGCCCGCGCACTCCGGTCGTGACCAGCATTCATCAGCTCACACGCACCGGCCATCAAAAGAAATCGATATTGAAGACCGACGGTACGCGGGTCTATTTCCTTGACTGGCTTGGAGCAGCGAGGGGGGTGGCATTGACGCAGGTCGCCAGCAAGGGCGGCGAAGTCTCCCGCATCGAGATACCGCAAGTCCTGAACCCGCGGCTACAGGACATTTCAGACGACGGCTCACAACTGCTGGTGTCCAGTGCCTCCAACAGATTTGAAGCCCCGGCTTATAGTTTTTCATTACCTAGCGGCCCCCTTCGGAAAATTCCGGGTCCACCGCTCCGCTTCCCGTCGTTTCTGCCAGGGGGCAAGCAAGTCGCCTACCTCCAGTCCTCGGACCTCAAGCGCCTATTCGCCATCAACCTGGACGGCAGCAATCCCCATGCCATGCTGACTGCACCGGGCCCGATCTCGAGCTTCGCATTCTCACCCGACGGACAGAGGACGCGTTTCGCTATCGACGGCAAGATGTGGGAGAGCCGCCTCGACGGCAGCGGGCTTCATCGCTTCCTGCCTCAACATGAGCAGGCGATCTCAGATGGCTTCTGGAGCCCTGACGGAAGACTCTATGGGTTCGTAAGCGAGGACAAGGACGGATCTAATCTTTGGGCCGTCACCGAGTCGAGACTTGGCCCCTTCCAGCTTACCTCGCGACCCACGCAACTCACGTTCAGTCCCCTTTTCTTCCGATTCTGGACGCCCGGCAAGGATGGAAAGCAAATCTTCGGCCTCGGTGAGACCAGGCGGGGTGAACTGAGCGTGTACGACGCCAAGTCGGGCATGTTTCAAAGTTATCTCAACGGGATTTCCGCCGGGTTCATCGATTTTTCCCGTGACGGCCAGTGGGTCACTTACGTCACCTACCCAGAAGCAACTCTGTGGCGCAGCCGGGCAGACGGGAGCGAGCGCCTGCAACTCGCGTTTCCACCCATGGGTGTGATCCTTAACCCCAAATGGTCACCCGACGGCCGTTTCATCGCGTTCATGGAGTGGGGGCCAGACAGGGAGCCTAACAGAAGGACAAGCAAGATTTACCTGGTGCCTGCCGATGGCGGCGCCCCAATGCTCTTACTGGCGGGCGATTTCCTGCCCGCCGATCCCACCTGGTCGCCTGACGGCAAGTCCATTGCCTACGGCGGCGCAATTAATAACGAAACAGACATCCGGATTCTGAATCTGGACACCAGGCAGTCCACAACCATACCCGGATCACAGCACATGTTCAGTCCCCGCTGGTCGCCGGATGGTCGTTACGTTGCAGCTCTGACAGCAGACGAGAATCAACTTTGGTTTTATAGCTTTGAAAGTGCCCGCTGGCAGCAACTGCCGTTGCCCAAGCCCAGCTGGCTGGGCGACCCAACATGGTCCCATGACGGTCGGAGCTTATACGTTTTCTGGAATTACACGATCTATAAATTCCGAATTCCCGATGGACGTGCGGAACGGGTTGCCAGCGCGGAAGGAATGGAAATCCTGGCTCCGGTATTTCACTGGGATCGCTGGTTTGGGCTAACCCCTGACGACCGCGTTCTTGTGCTGCTCGATCGCGGGACGGACGAACTCTACGCGCTGGATTTGGAGTACCGGTAGGAAGCTGTCAGCTGTCAGCCGCCAGTGATAAGGACCCACGCAAGCAATTTCGGCTTGACTGGGGACCCTGGCATCCAGCTCGTGTGGGGAACCCAACATTGCGATCGAGATTACGGCGCGAGAGGGGCATGGCGAGAAGAGGGGTCCCTCGGCTGCGCTCGAGATGACAACGCGAGAGGCTCGTTGTGACCATAGGGGTCCTTCGACTGCGCTCAGGATGACAAGAAGAATTCGTTATAGTGCAATGTGAAAAGTTCATGGCAAGAAAAGCCCGGATGGCTCCGGGCTTCATTCGTTGGTTACCTTGCCGACTTTACTTCGCGGTATTCATCGCCAGCTCATACGTCTTCTGTGGGGTGGTGCGGGCCACTTCGATCTCGCTGGCCGAGGCGAAGAACTCGTGATTGTGATCGGCGTTGGGCATCCAGGCCGAGGCCATGAAGTACAGGCTGCCGTACTTGTGGAAGATCAGCTTGGCGCGGCCGTCCGACTTGGCGGCGGGGCCGTTATTGGTGATGGCTAGCTTGACTTCCGGGCCTCCCACTCGCTGAATGCTGATCACCTTCTCGCTGGGCGATGCGATGAGGTACTCGCCAGCGGGCATAAGGACGTCGTCCACCGTGAATGCGAAGGGGATGTTCACCCTGGCCGTTGTCTGCTGGGCATAGGCAGGAAGCATCGCCATCAGTAGCAGGGCCGCCAACGCTGCAATTCCGTAAGCTGTGCGTTTCATTTCTCAACCTCCCCGGAGCGTTGCTCCGTTCTGAATGAGCCCACTGTGCTCCGGAGGCGAAAAATGCTCAATGCACGGAGGATGATTCGCGGATGGAAAGAGGGTGAGAAGACAAGTTGTTGTAGCGGGAAGGTTTGTGCAACGGATTCACCTGGAACTCACGGCGACCGTACGCCGAATGAGCTCGCCGTTTAGTGGAAAGCCAGGATCCGCAAGCCGCGCGCTGTCCGGCTACCAGTTCTGGCCCCAGGGAGCCGGCCGCGCGGGAGTCATGCACATCGAACAAATTACCGAGTCCCGCCCGCCGAGTCCCGTTCCGCCTGGCGTTTTACCGGCGGGGTTTCCGCCAGGCTCTTGATCACAGCATCCGCTACCAAAGCGTTGCCGGCGGCGTTGTAATGGACATCTCCGAAGGCGAAGAGGTTCAAGTACCAGCATCCGGGCTGGCTCGGCGGGCATTGCTCCTTCGCTGCGAGGGAAGCGGGAAACACTGAAACGAAGCGCTTGCACTTACCCTGGCACCACTCATGCCAGATGCGCAGATCCGAGGCCGGGAGTCGGTGACAGGAACGTCTCTAATCCGGTCGTCGCGAAAGCCCAGATTGTCGGTAAAGAACGGATACGAATCCGAACCCCAGTGGTCAATGAAGGTGCAATCGGGTTGCAGAGCATGATGGCGAACCGGATCAGGAATTCGACAGGTAGCGGACTCGCGCTTGGACGCCAGAGTCCGCTGAATCGCGGCACTGCGAAACCAATCCAGGGCGAGGAATCACGGCGGCGCTGAAGCCAATCGATGCCAACAGCAAGATCGCCTTCAACCAGCCACGACCACCCTGAAGAGCGTGGGCTAAGCGTGCGCCTCGCGCCGCTTTCTGCTCAGTCTGCACGTCTCTTCCCGCACCTGAAATTTCACCTAAGGCTATATCATGCAGTCTCCGGCATCCGCTAGTTCTATTCTTTGAGGCGGTTTTGTGCAATCATCATTGGCAATTCGGTGCACCGCTATCGCAAGGACAATTCTGACTCGCTCCGGATATGTATATTCCCGGCGGCGGCCACGTGAATGATCAGGGCCATAAGCAGGTTACCGGCGCGGTTGTGCGCCGGCTGCAACAGACCCCGCCCACCACGTGACTTGACTATAACGCTCCAAAAAGGAGAGCGCCGACTCAAACATGATCCGGGCAATCGTAAAGTCAATCGTATTTGTCTTCTTGCCTGCCTCGTCGTGTTTCTGTTCATTGAGGGGCTGTGCAGCACTCTACTGGTGGTGCGCGACCTGGCCTCCTTATCAGGTCGCGCCCTGGCCATGCCGCATCAGGCCCAATATGACCCTGAGCTCGGCTGGATCAATATTCCGAATTTTTACCGAAGAGATTTTTACAATCCCGGCGTTTACATCAAGACCAACTCCAAAGGTTTTCGTAATGCGGAAGAGTTTGAAGTCCAGATCCCTGCCGGCAAAGTGAGAATCATTTGTTCAGGTGACTCCTTTACCTTCGGGGTTGGCGTCGACAACGATCACACCTGGTGCCAGCAGCTCAGCTCCCTGGACCATCATTTGCAAATGATCAATATGGGTGTACCCGGCTACGGCATAGATCAGATGTATCTCTGGTACCAGCGAGAGGGGGCTCGGCTCGACCGGAATGTGCAGATTTTTGCCGTTATTACCGACGATTTCAGGCGCATGCAGACCAGCAGCATGGTGGGGTACGGCAAGCCAATGGTTGAGCTGCAGGGAGACCGGCTGGTGGTGACACATGTCCCGGTCCACAAGAGATCAGGTTTTATTAACTGGATTTCTTTGAACCGCGGTTCACTCCTTGAATTCCGATCGCTGGCGTTCCTGCAGTCAATTCTAAACAAGTTCCGACATGCTCCGCCCCCGGTACAAGAACTTCCGGCCGGCGAACTGCAGGAGGTCGCTGCAAAGATCATTGAAACCGTGCAGGTGACGAACCAAGAAAAGAACAGTGTGCTGGTAGTTCTCTACTTGCCCACAGTTGACGATGATTCGACTGCAAAGGCATCCAAGGCGTGGAGAGAGTTCCTGCGCGATGAGGCTGCCACACGAGGCGTAGTGTTCATCGACTTCGGCGATGACGCTCAAGCGCTGCCGGCGAGGGAAGTGAACCAGTTGTTCATCCAGCAGGGGTCCCAATACTATGCGAGTTCTCCAGGCCACTACACCGATTACGGGAATGAATATCTTGCTCGCAAGATTTACCAGGCACTAATGGACAATGCTCAAGTTTCAGCGAAGCTTTCGGGACACCAGTGAACGGTAGCGACCGGGGTCGGCTGCGATTGTTCGCGGAGGTTGGATTGCATGAAGCCCGGCCAGGACGGCGGCCGGACAGCCGAGTAGAAATCCCGGTGTGGTAGCGACTCCCCGTGCGGAGGCAGCCAGCGACAAGAACGAGGTGAAGGACATCCGCAGAGGGTTCTTTCCGATGGAACTATGACCGGTGACCGGGGGTAGGGAACAAAACATGACTTGGAATTCTAGAAAAGCGGTTGCGATACTTCTGGTAAATGTAGCGTGCCTTGCCCTCACCCTGGTTCTATGTGAGAGTGCGCTGCGGGCCATTCATGCGGTCCGCCATTGGGGTGAAAAGCCCCCTTCGACCAGCTTGCATCAATCCTCTTCCATTCCGGGCCTCGTCTACGAGATGGCTCCCAATCGCGAGGTGGTCGTAGAGGGAATCCCCATGAAAACGAATCAGTATGGGATGCGCGATACCGAGCCAGCTTCGGAAAAGGCCCAATCGCAGTGTCGCATCGCGGTACTTGGCGATTCCTTCACCTTCGGTCTCGGAGTGTTGGGCGAAGAGTCCTATCCGAAAGTGCTTGAAGAGCGCCTGCGAATGTCCCCGGAATTGGCAGGGTGCCAGGTTGAAGTTCTTAACTTCGGCGTGATCGGATATTCCTCCTATGATGAGGACCTGATGCTGAAGTACCGAGTGGTGAAGTTTAGCCCCCATGTTGTCATACTTGGTTACGTTCTCAATGATCCTGAAATTGATCCCGTCCAGCCGCTGCATGCCCACTTTGTCGCGGATAGCTGGTGGAAGCCATTCCGCATTCTAAAGTTGGTCGCCCAAGTCAAGGCCAGCTGGGAGCAAAAACACCTGGGCGGCGGAGACTATTACGTTTACCTGCACGACCGCAGAGTAAGGAAATGGCAGAGCGTGGTCGACGCTTTTGCAGATATCCGCGATGTAGCTTCACGCCGCGATATCAGAGTTCTTGTGGTGATTTTCCCAATGGTGGAGCCGCCCTTCAAAGGCCTTCCGTGGGAAGACTACCCGTATAAGGCGATCCACCAGCAGGTCAAGGACCTGGCGCTGCGGAACGGTTTTCGGGTGCTCGACCTATATGACGCATTCTCCCATTATCCATCACAGGCCCTTGTTTTTCCCGGCCCCGACAATCATCCGAATCCCTTGGGCCATGAGGTGACAGCCCGCGCGATCGAAGCGGCCCTGTTGGCGAATCGCGCCTATTTCTTCGACCCCGCGGCAAAATTCTGATCAGACGCATGCCGCCCGGCCACCGATGCGGGCGGGCAGCCGAATGGGCATTTCGCCGGTTAGCGACTCACTCAGGTCCGACTCCGGAATGTTCCATTGCAGGAACCGATTTCATGCAATAATAGGCCAAATTCGGTGTGCCGCAACGGCCACCTCTGGGGAGCAGGGCATGGGTATCATCAAGACAACGGGTCAGCGAGTGGGAATTGCGGGGGAACTGTTCGGGTTCTTCTGGAGCAACAAGCGCTGGTGGATGACGCCAATTCTGGTGACGTTGTGCCTGTTCGCTGTGCTGTTGATCCTGGCGCAGAGCTCCGCCATCGCGCCGTTCATCTATTCGTTCTTCTAGGGGGGCACATGTGGCAGGGGCTGAAGAGATTCTGGGCCGCCTGGAAGAAGATCGCGCATGCCATCGGTAACTTCCAGGCGCGCATTCTCCTGACATTGATCTACGCCATCCTGATATTGCCGTTCGGTCTGATGGTCCGTCTTTTCTCCGATTCCCTCAGGACCAAGAAGCGACCAGAGGCATGGCTGGACTATCCCCCGGTGTCGAATGAGATGGAGCAGGCCCGCCACCAAGGTTGACATGAACATCCTGGGAATCTCCTGTTATTACCACGACGCTGCCGCCGTGCTGTTGCGCGACGGACAAGTGGTTGCGGCCGCGGAAGAGGAACGCTTCACCCGTATCAAGCACGACTTCAATTACCCCGAGTCGGCCATCAAGTTCTGCCTGGAGAAGGGCGGATTACAGGGCGGCGATGTTGACTATGTGGCATTTTTCGAGAAGCCGTTTCGAAAATTCGACCGCATCCTGATGACCGTGCTGCAGACCTATCCACAGTCCTACAAGGTATTCCGGGAAGCAATGATCACCTGGATGGTGGACAAGCTTTGGGTAGGATCGAAGATCTCGGCAGATTTGGGAATTCCGCGAGACCGGGTTCTTTTCTGTGAACACCATCTGTCGCACGCCGCCAGCGCTTTCTTGTGCTCACCCTTCGAAGAGGCCGCCATCCTTACGGTGGATGGCGTGGGCGAGTGGGTCACCGGCACCTGGGGAGTCGGCCGCGGCAATCAAATTCAATTGCGTAAGCAGATGCTATTCCCCCATTCGATCGGACTGCTCTACAGTGCGTTCACCGCATTCCTGGGATTCGAGGTCAACGAGGGCGAATATAAGGTCATGGGGATGGCGCCCTACGGCCAGCCTCGCTATGTCGACAAGATCTGGAAGGTGATCCGGCAGGAGGCCGACGGTTCCTTCTCCCTGGACATGGATTACTTCTGCTTTCAACACTCCACCGACAAAACCTTCAATGGTCGGTTTACTCAGTTATTCGGGGAGCCGCGTCCCCCCAAGATGCTCTTCTTCACAGCAGAATCAGGTTTCCCTACCTACTTTGGCGAGCCGCCCTCCAACTATGCCGAGCTGTGCAAGCTGAATCAGCACTACGCCGACATTGCTTCGAGTATCCAGCAGGTCACCGAGGAGGTGTTGCTGGGCATGGCACGCAACCTCCATAAGGAGACGGGGCAGAAGCGGCTGTGTATCGCCGGAGGTGTGGGTCTCAACAGCGTCGCCAATCAACGCATACTGCGTGAAACGCCGTTTGAGGAATTATTTATACAGCCGTCGGCGGGAGATGGCGGCGGGGCGCTGGGAGCCGCCCTGTGGGCGGACAATATGCTGTTGGGGAATCCGAGGCGCTTCCGCATGGACCACGCTTACTGGGGAAAGGACTATCAACCGTCGGAAGTCCGGGATTTTCTCGAGGCCAACAAGATTCCCTACCAGAGCATCGAGGACGATGATCGCCTGATGGACTTGGTGGTTGACCGGTTGCAGCAGGGAAGAGTGATCGGCTGGTTTCAAGGACGCTTTGAATGGGGGCCCCGCGCCCTGGGCAATCGCAGCATAATCGCCGATCCGCGAAATCCCAAGATGAAGGACATCGTCAATACCAAGATCAAGTTTCGCGAACCATATCGCCCGTTCGCTCCCTCGGTGTTGGCGGAATGCGCAGAGAGCTACTTCGAGCTTCCCAACGCCGTGCAACATTACCCGGCCCGCTACATGCTGTATGTCGTGCCGGTTCGGCCCAGTAAGCAGAGCGTGCTGCCGGCCATCACCCATGTGGATGGAACCGGCCGTCTGCAAACCGTATTTCGCGATGCGAGCCCCCGCTACTATCAATTGATCGAACGGTTCGGACAGGCGACGGGCGTGCCGGCGGTGCTCAACACTTCCTTCAATCTCAAGGGCGAACCGATCGTGAACACGCCGGCCAACGCCTTCAACACATTCTCGAAAAGTGAAATGGATATGCTGGTGCTGGGCAACCTGATCGTCGAGAAACAGTCTTAAGCCGGTATGAAGCGGCTGCGATTGCGCTGCAAGCCTGCTTGCGCGTGAGTGTAGCGGTCCGGAAGAAGCGGCGAAAGCGGCCTGCCCCTACGTCCCCCTGCCCAAATCCGGCAAGGCGGACGCCACGACTTCCTGAACCCTAGCGGGCTCCTGTAGCATCACTACTCCTCAAGTGAAGCTTTTTTTTGGGGAGAGGCTGTTTTGAAGAAGTTTGCACCTATCTTATTTCTTGCTTCGATTCTGCTTGCGCTGTTGTGGCTCTCGGGATGCAGCAAGACGCAGGCCAGCGCGCCTCCGCCGCAGGCGATGCCGGTGAAGACGCAGACGGTCAGTCTGGAGCCGGTGCCGCGGGCGGACGAATATGTGGCGACGATCAAGTCGCGGCGCTCGGCCAGCATTCAGCCGCAAGTGGATGGCACGCTCACCCGCATCCTGGTGAAGTCGGGCGATCACGTGCAGGCCGGACAGGTGCTGATGACCATCGATCCGCTGAAGCAGCAGGCGACGGTGGATCAGCAGCGCAGCACCGAAGCGCAGAAGAAAGCCACTCTACGACTACAACCAGAATCGAGTTGGAGCGGCAGACGCAAGCTGTACGAGGCGGGGGTGACCAGCAAGCAAGCCTACGACCAGGCGGTGCAGGCGTTCGAGAATTCGAAGGCCGACTGGGAAGCTGCCACGGCGGCCAAGGTCACGCAGCAGCGCCAGCTTGCCTACTACAACCTGACCGCGCCGTTTGACGGCATCGTGGGCGACATTCCCGGTGCATCTGGGCGACTACGTTTCGCCGCAGACGCTGCTGACCACGGTCGACGAGAACAAAGAGCTGGAAGCCTACATCTACATTCCGACGGAGCACGCCGGCGACATCCGCATGGGTCTGCCGGTGCAGATTGTCAGCAGCACGCGGCGAGCTGATCGAGAGCACGAAGATCTATTTCATCTCGCCGCAGGTGGACAACGCCCTGCAGGGAATTCTGGTGAAAGCGCCGATTCACGCCTCGCTCGACCGCTTCCGCAACGAGCAACTGGTGAAGGCGCGGGTGATCTGGAGCACGGCTCCCGCGCCGACGGTGCCGGTGCTGGCGGTGACGCGCATCGGCGGGCAGCCGTTTGTTTACGTCGCGACGCAGCAAGGACAGGGCCACGTGGCCAAGCAGCGGGCGGTGACTCTGGGCGACACCATCGGCAACAACTATGCCGTGACCAGCGGCCTGACGCCGGGCGACCAGGTCATCGTCTCCGGTACGCAATTCCTGAACGACGGGGTGCCGGTTCAACCAATCAGCTAGCGAACGGCACCCGCACGGCGGGACTTCGCCTCATGCGGGCGAAGCAGGAGAGGAAGTACTCGTTTGGTTGATTTTTTTATTCAGAGGCCGATTTTTGCGACGGTCTGCGCGCTGCTGATCATTCTGGCGGGAGCGGTGTGCATTCCCACGCTGCCGATTTCGCTGTATCCCAACCTGGCGCCGCCGCAGGTCACCGTCAGCCAGCAACTACGTCGGCGCCAACGCGCAGGTGGTGGAGTCGGCGGTCACCATCCCGCTGGAGCAGCAGATCAACGGCGTCGAGGGCATGCACTACATCACCTCGACCAGCTCCAACGACGGCACCAGCAGCATCAACGTTGTCTTCCGCACCGGCTACGACCTGAACATCGCCGCCGTCGACGTGCAGAACCGCGTGGCGACCGCGCAGGGCCGCCTGCCGCAGGAAATCAAGAACACCGGCGTCACCATCACCAAGGCGAACCCGAACTTCGTGTTCGCGCGCGGGCTTCTATTCGCCCGATGGCAGCCTTTCGAACCAGTACATCTCGAACTACCTCGACGTTTACGTGAAGGACGCGCTGAAGCGCGTGCCGGGCGTGGGCGATGTGATCATCTTCGGCGAGCGCAAGTACGCGATGCGCATCTGGCTTGACCCGACGAAGCTGGCGGCGCGCCAGCTGACCGCCGCCGACGTGGTCTCCGCGCTGCAGGAGCAGAACGTCGAAATTCCGGCGGGCCAGTTGGGGCGCCCGCCCGCCGATCCCGAAGCAGGATTTCCAGATCACGCTGCGGGTGGTCGGACGCCTCTCGGACCCGAAGGAGTTCGAGAACATCATCCTGAAGAACACGCCCAACGGCATCGTCCAGCTGAAGGACGTGGGGCGGGCCGAGATCGGCTCCGAGAGCTACGACACGAACCTGATGTACAGCGGCCACGAGGCCGTCGGTATCGGTGTGCAGCAGCTCTCGGACGCGAACGCGCTGGAGGTCGATAAGGCCGCCAAGGCGGCGCTGGCGGAGCTGTCGAAGTCGTTTCCGCCGGGCATCAAGTACGTCATCGCCTTCGACACCACGACGGTGGTGGGCGACTCGGTGAGGGAAGTGGTGACCACGCTGGAAGAAGCGATCCTCATCGTGATCGTCGTGATCTTCCTCTTCCTGCTGGACTGGCGCGCCACCATCATTCCGGCCATCACGATTCCGGTTTCGCTGATCGGCACCTTCGCCTTCATCAAGATCTTCGATTTCTCCATCAACTCGCTGACGCTGTTCGGCATCACGCTGGCCACGGGCCTGGTGGTGGACGACGCGATCGTCGTCATCGAGAATGTGCAGCGCCACATCGAGCGACGACAAGACCGATCGCGCACACCGCAACCTCGGTGGCGATGAAGGAAGTCACCAGCGCGGTGGTGGCGACGTCGCTGGTGCTGATCTCGGTGTTCGTGCCGGTATCGTTCTTCCCCGGCACCACGGGCATTCTGTACAAGCAGTTTTCGCTGACCATCGCGTTCTCGATCGCCATCTCGCTGTTCAACGCGCTGACGCTGTCGCCGGCGCTGGCGGCCATCCTGCTGCGCGGCGAGGAACACAAGTACTCGGTGTTTGACTGGACGCGCATCGGCTGGCTCTCGCGCGGCTATCGCAGCGTTTGCCCACGGAGTCGACCGCGCGATTCGCGGCCTGGGCAGCTGGCTACGGCAGGGCCGATCACGGCAGACGCTGAGGATCCGCTACGTGATGGTCGTGCTCTTCGTTGCGGGACTGGCCGCGACGGCCTACATGTACCGTCACGTGCCCACCGGCTTCGTGCCGCAGGAAGACCAGAACTACTTCATCGTCGTGGTGCAGGCGCCGCCGGGAGCGTCGCTGTCCTACACCACGCAGCATCTCGCAGCGAGGCGGAGAAGGTGCTGCTCGCCGACCCGGACGTCTTCGGCACCTTCGCGGTGCCCGGCTTCTCGCTTTCCGGCGGCAGTTCGTCGAACTACGGACTGATCTTCGCTCCGCTGAAGCCGATCGACCAGCGCAAAGCGCAAGGGCATGCGGCCAGCGATATCGTGGCGCGCGTGTCGCCCAAGCTGTTTGGCATTCCGGGAGCGATCGTGGTGGCCTTCGAGCCGCCGGCCATTCAGGGCATCGGCAGCTTCGGCGGATTCCAGTTCGAGCTGCAGGACCTGGGCCGCAACACGCTGCAGGACCTTGACGACGTGGCGCACAAGATCGTCGCCGCCAGCCGCCAGCGCAAGGACCTGACCGGGCTTGTTCACCAGCTTCACCGCCAACGATCCGCAGCAACTGGTGCAGATCGATCGCGAAAAGGCGAAGGCCATGGGAGTGCCATTGAGCCAGGTCACGCAGGCGCTCGGCGTCTACATGGGCTCGCAGTACGTCAACGATTTCGACTTCAACAATCGTTCCTACCGCGTGTACGTGCAGGCCGACCAGCCGTTCCGCATGACGCGCGCAGCGACCTGCGGCAATACTATGTGCGCTCGGACACCAATGGCCTGGTGCCGCTGGGCAATATCGTTACGCTGAAAGACACCGCCGGGCCGCAGGTGATCAATCACTTCAACCTGTTCCGCTCGGCGGAAATCGACGGCGCCGCCGCTCCGGGCTTCAGCTCCGGCCAGGGCCTGAAAGCCATGGAAGAACTGGCGCAAGCAGAACATGCTGCAAGGCATGTCGTATCAGCTGGTCGGGACTGGCGCTGGAAGAAGTAGAGGCCGGCGGCAAGGCGATCATCATCTTCGGCCTGGGCATTCTGGTGGTCTACCTCACGCTGTCGGCGCAGTACGAGAGCTTCGCGCTGCCATTCATCATTCTGCTGGCCGTGCCGATGGCGGTGCTGGGAGCGCTGCTGTTCATCTGGCTGCGCGGACTGGTGAACGACGTCTACGTGCAGATTGGACTGGTGATGCTGATCGGACTCTCGGCCAAGAACTCGATTCTGATCGTGGAGTTCGCCGAGCAACTGATCGAGCGAGGGCGGTCCATTATCGACGCCGCCATCGAAGCCGCCGAACTGCGCTTGCGCCCGATCCTGATGACCTCGTTCGCGTTCATCCTGGGCGTGCTGCCGCTCTACTTCGCCACCGGCGCCGGGCAAGCTGGGCCGGCACTCGGTCGGAACCGCGATCGTCGGCGGCATGTTGTTCTCCACCGTGCTCAACCTGTTCTTCATTCCGGTGCTGTACGTGATTCTGAAGACGCTGCTGGTTTCGCTCTCAAGCCGGAGTCAGACGCAAGACGAAAGAACTCCGGCGCAGGTGTCGTAGGGAGCGGATCCTCCCCAGTCTCTCTCCTCTTGACTTCAGGTCCTTCCCGGTGGTCGTCAGCACCAGTTACTTGACTCCGCGCAAGGCAAGCCTGTGGCCGGCGAGGCGTCAAGGCCAAGCCGATCGAGGACGGTTTCGTGGGCGTACCCGGTCACAGAAATCCGGGGCGCGCTGCTCCGGCCCTTCCTGGAAGAGCGCATGTCGATTGCAGCGAATTTTCTGATCGCGCAGGGCTATACCGGGCAGACCATCGAGACCCTGGCATATCCGGTTGGAACCGAAGCGGTGGATCAGGTCGTCGGTGTTCCGCTGAAGTCGTATGTTTCGCTGAGTTGGACGTACTACTTCAAGAGCAAGTATGCGGGGCAGTTCTGGGGGCACGGCTGATACAGGCTCCAGATAGCTTCTTGCAATCCGTGGTAATGCCCCGCAAAATGGAGCGGGGTGTTACCGACAGTTCAAAGTTTAGTCTTCATCGGGGGAGCTTTTCCGGGACAGCTATGCCCATAGAACGGGGTGACATCATCGGCGATTACGAGGTGCTGGGGAAACTCGGCGCGGGCGGCATCGGCGAGGTGTACAAGGTGCGGCACGTGATCTCGCAGCGCACCGAGGCGCTGAAGCTGTTGCGCGCGGACCGCACCGCAGGCGAGCTGCCGCAGCGTTTTCTGCGCGAGATCCGGGTGCTGGCCAGCCTGTCGCATCCGTCGATTGCGCGCATGCACACCGCCTTCAAGGTGGACGACCAGATTGCCATGGTGATGGAATTCATCGAGGGCGAGGACCTGCACTACAAGCTGCGGGGAAACTGGCCGGACCGGGCGAACGAGGGGATCGAATACATTCGCCAGGTGCTGTCGGCGCTGGAGTACGCTCACGCCGCGGACGTGATTCACCGCGACATCAAGCCCTCTAACATCATGATTACGGCCGGGAAGAAAGCGAAGATTCTGGACTTCGGCATGGCCTTCAAACTGGCCGACCTCAGCGTGACGCGGCCCGGCTTCATCCTGGGGTCGTTGCACTACATGTCGCCGGAACAGGTGCGGGGAGAGCGGGTTGACGCGCGCTCCGACCTGTACTCCGTGGGCGTCACGCTCTACGAGATTCTCACCGGACGGCGTCCTTTCGATGGCAAGACGGAATACGAGATCATGACCGGGCATCTGCGGGAGCAGCCGCGGTGGCCCTCGGACATCGATCGCGCCATTCCCGCGGGACTGTCGAAGACTTTGATGAAGGCGCTGGCCAAGGTTCCCGAGGAGCGCTTTCAGAATGCGGCCGAGTTCCTGACCGCGTTGACTGATATTTCACTGGAGGACGCGGAGGCCCTGCAAACGCTTGTGACTCTTGCGCCGACACCCAGCAGCGCCAAAACACCGTCGGGGTCGCCGGTGAGCAAGCCGGGCTCCGCTACTCCCAATCCGACGGCAAGCACGCTCGATCCGTCGGTGCTGGACTCGGTGAGCCGGGAGCTGGCGACGTTTATTGGTCCGATTGCGAAAGTTGTGGTAAAGCGGGCGGCCGGCAATTGCTCCTCGATTGACGAGCTCTACAGAGCGGTGGCCGGGGAAATCGACTCGGACCAGGACCGGTCGAGCTTCATGGCTTCGAAGAAGCGGCGGGGGAAGTAGGAGAGATTGCAACCAGTTCGATGAAGTTGTAGACCGAGATCCCAGGGGCTGGAGCCCGAGTCGCCAGAGCCGCGAATGGCACGACGGAAATAGGTCGCGAAACGGGGGAAAGCAGAACCCTCGCCGACTGAAGTCGGCTCCAGATGACAAGGGAAAAGGGCTTACTCCAGACGCTGGCCTGAAGGCCAGCTCTACCCGTCTACCCTCCGGCATCAACTCGACTATTGGTCCAGCATCTTCAAGGCCTTGATCAAGCTGACGTGCATGCGATTGAAGGAGGCGGTGACTTCGGCGATTTCGTCTTTGCCGCGTACCTTCACTTCCGGCAGATCGGTTTCGCCCTTGCTGATCTGGTCGGCGGCGGTGGACACGATGTGCAGCGGACGGATCACCAGCAGGTAGAGCGCCGCATCCAGCGCCACGATGGTGATGACGAAGGTCGCAATCAGGAAGAAAAGCAATCGGCGGAAGGCCGCATCGGCGACGCCAATCGGCACCGACATCGGCACGGAAACGATCTGCGCGGCGATGACCTGGTCGAGGTTCCAGCCGAATCCGTTCACACTGCCATATTTTTTAATCATCGCCGGTGGGGCAACGTCGGGCGTGCTGTGACACTCCAAGCAACTGGGCGCGACGCCCATGGGTCTCGCCAGGTAGAGCTGCCGGCCGGTGGGCGTATCGCGCTCGCCAACAAACTTCTTGTCGCCGGGGTGGTCGGCGAAATAGTGAATGATGTCGGCCTCCCAATCGTCGGCACGGTCCACCAGGTTGGTGGGGTTCAGGGTCGCCTCGCGATAAGAGTAGTTGGGATACGTCTTGCGCATGCTGTTGAAGATGGTGATCGCCGAAAAGGCGGGCACGGTCTGAGGCAGGAAATTGGTTTCGTGCTCGGGGTTCTTCAGCAGCAGAGGCTTGATCTGGTCGGAAGTGTAGTCGCGGGTGGCGCGGGCGCTGGCCATCATCAGCTCGGCCTGCTGCACCACCTGTTGGCGGGCGTTCTGCATGAGGAAGTCGTAGGCGAGCTTCGCGATGATCAGTCCGCCGGCGCCGAAAAAGACGATCAAGACGAGATTGAACTTGGTGAGTAGCTTCATGGAATGTTGGGAGATTATACCGTTGCGCAATCGTTGGGGGAAAGAACGGGGGTAGCGGGTTTGCGGCACGAGAAAAGCCGGGGAAACGCTCCCCGGCTCCTACTGAATGTAAAACCAAACTTACAGGTTGATCTTGCGACGGAGCACGCCAACCGCCCCGAGCAGTCCGGTACCCACTAGCAACAGGCTGGAGGGTTCGGGCGTGGCGGAGAAGCCGGTGACCAGGCCGTAGCCGCTGTTCACGTTACCGGGGCTGCAGCCATTGCAATAGACCCGGCCGAGAAATGTGTTCCCGTCGAAGTTGCCGTTGTCGTAGCCGTTGGTATCGAAGTAGATGCTCCCGCCCGCATTAGAGGTACCCTCGGCATCGACCGTCATTAACAGGTTGCCCATCGAAGGATCATAGTTGAACGCAGTAGTGAGATTAATGTGAAGGGTGTCGCCGAAAGCCCAGGGCTGGAACAGATTCCCGCTGAAGACCTGAGTGTTGTCAGCGCCGAGGTTGTTGGCGTAGGTGCCTGACAGGGTGTTCCAGTCGGCCGCGGTGGTGGACAGCCAGATCGTCCAGGTGCCGGAGTTCATCGTGGCGGCGCCGAAGTCCACCTGGGTGTTGAAGAATTCAAGATTGGTGATGGTGATTGGGCCGCTGAATTGCCCGCTGTCGTAAACCTGCTGGTACAGCCCCGAATAGGCGCATCCCCATGGGAAGCAGTTGCCGGTGCCGGGGTCTGCGGGCAAACCTACGACTACGTTAGCCAGGGCCGGAAGCGCACAGAGGGCCAGGCAGAGGACAGCAAGGGTAAAGACTTTCATGGATATCTCCCGTTTAGTTTCATGCACAGAAGCCGAATGTTTTTGGTCAATACACACCTGCATCCGCGTTAGCATGCCTTACAGCGCGGGGCCGGTGAATAATGGTTGCGACAAGTTGCGGGTTTGCCGGGCCCGATTTTGGGCCGGAGAGGGAGGAAGTCCGCGTTCACATTATGACGTGAAGTTGCGAACCACCAACGGCTTTATTTACGCCGATACCCATAGTGGGAATGCGCGGCTGGGCGCCTGGGCGATGGGCATCGGACGAAAATGGTATTCAAGGTGGCAAGCGGTTGGCCCCGAAGCGGCGATTCAGCTAACCTGAAGACATGTCGCAATCGATGGAGCAGGCGCTGGAGTTGATTCGCGAGAACCGGCCGGAGTCGGTCGACCAGGCGCTGGCGCTGCTGCAAAATACGGTGTACTCGTTCAGCATGAAGGTGTGCGGCCATCCCGAGGATGCCGAGGACACCATGCAGGACGTGCTGCTGAAGGTATTGCCCTACCTGCCCAAGTTTGAAAATCCGCGGGCGCTCTCGGTGTGGCTGTACAAAGTGGCGCGCAACCGCTGCCTGATGAACCGGCGCGGCGCAGAAGAACGCCAGCAACAAGCACGTATCGCTCGACGAGCTGCTGCCCAGCCAGCTTGAATTGCGCGAGCTGATCGAGAGCAAAGAACCGAATCCGGAGATGAACGTGCTGCGCGGCGAGAGCGACCAGCGGCTGCGCGAGGCAGTGCTGAAGGTTCCGCCGCAATACCGGTTTGTGCTGGTGCTGCACGACATGGAAGGGCTGAGCACGGCGGAGGTGGCGCGGGTTACCGGCCTGCGCGAAGGCACGGTGCGGGTGAGGCTGCACCGGGCGCGGCTGCTGGTTCGCCAGCACCTGGCGAGGATGAGCCGGGCGCAGGGGGCGGTCGCGCACATTCATGCCGCTGCCGAGAAGAAGCCGAAGCAGTCGCAGCGTTGCCGCCACATGTTTGCGGCGCTGTCCGATTACATGGACGGCCTGGTGGCGGACGCGAGCTGCGAAGAGATGGAGAAGCATCTGCACGAATGCGAGCCGTGCGTGGCATTTCTCGACAGCCTGAAGTCGGCGGTGGAGCAGTGCCGTTCGTACCAGCCGAGCTGCGATGCCAAAACGGCGGCGCGCCTTCGCCGGGAACTGGTGGAGAAATACCAGGCGGCAACCGAGGCCCTGGCCGGTCGCGCCGGGGAGCCGACCTCTTGACTGAGGTTTACTGTAAGTCATTGATCTGCAATATGTTGCTGGGCCAGCCTCCCGATTCGGGAAATATTTGCGAGGCCGGCCCCACATTCCTGTAATACCTATTGCCGTGCCTGCATTTATCAATGTGGCCCAGTTGTGGGCCACGACGAGGATGGTCAGGAAATCCTCGTCCAGACACGGAGAAGACATTGATATCGGCCAACGTTACGTTAACTCAGCCTCAAGGTACTCGTCGGCAATTCAGAGCTACCAGCGGCAGCGGACATCACCTCATCATCGACGATAAGGCGGGCGATACCGGACCCAAGCCAATCGAACTGATGGCGATTGCACTGGCGGGATGTACCGCGTTCGACGTGGTCAACATCCTGCGCAAGAAGCGCCAGGAAGTCACCGGCTACGAAGTGACGGTCGAAGCCGAGCAGACACCCGACCCGCCGCAGGTGTTCACCAAGGTGCGCATTCACCACATCGTGAGCGGCGAGGTTGCCGAGAACGCGTTGCAGGATGCCATCCACTTGTCGGAGACGAAGTACTGCTCGGTAGGAGCGATGGTGCAACTGAGCGCGGAGATCGAGACGACCTACGAAATCATTCCCGTTGAGCAGCCGGTGGCGGTTGGCGTATAGGGATTGCGAAGCGAAGATGCGCGAAGCGATTCCCATTGGCAGCCCTCACGATAAAAAAGCAAGACAGTCGTGCGGCAGGGTTGAACGGGCGGCGGAAAAAACTTTGGTAATGCGCAGAAACAGCAGAATCCTCGGGGCTGAAGCCCCTCGGAATTACAAATTAAAGACTCATATGGCGCACCTGAAGGTGCGCCCCTTCAAAACAGTTCGAAATCTGCTTTTTTCCTCAGCCCATGAAGCCGCGCCGCCTCCTATGCTAACTTGCGCGAGTTCTTCCGCAGGCTATGAAGCGGTGCCCCTGCAAAACGGCTGGGCCTTAAAGCATGTATTGAGTGCGGTGGTGGTCGTTCTGATCGCGTTGGCTGTGGGTGCGGCGGCCCAGGAGGCGACGCCGCTCACGTTGAGCGAAGCGGTGAAGATGACGCTGGACAAGAATCCGATGCACCAGGCGGCGCTGGCGGACACCAAGGCTACGTTTGCCGGACTGAGGGAGTCGCGGGCGCCATTGTTGCCGAAGATCATGTTTGCGGAGAACTTCACAGCCGGCAACGATCCGGTGTTCGTGTTCGGAACCAGGTTGCGGCAGCAAATCTTCACCGCCCAGGACTTCGCATTGAACTCGCTGAACCGCCCGACGCCCATCGGCAACTACGCCAGCCGGTTCACGGGGCAATGGCAATTGTTCGACAGCACGCAGAGCTGGAAGGCGATGGATCGGGCGAAGCTGATGAACCAGGCGGCGGAGCAGCAACTCAATCGCACCGACCAGGAACTGGTGTTCCAGACGGTGCAGGCGTACTACGCGGTGCTGCTGGCGCAGAAGCAGTTGCAGGTAGCGCAGGAAGCGATGAAGACGGTAGAGGCGATCGAGCAAGAGAGCCGGGCGCGGGTGGAGAGTGGCGTGGCGGTGGATTCGGATTTGTTGAGCGCGCAGGTGCTGGCGTCGTCGCGGCAGCAGGAATTGATCGAGCGCCGCAACCAATTGGCGATGGCGCGGACTCGCCTGGCGCTGGCCATGGGCATGCCGGCGGATTCGATGTACCAGCCGCAAGAAGTGCTGGAGGAGAAGACGTTTCCGGCGACGGACATGAATCAGCTGGAGAAGACGGCGCTAGAGGAGCGTCCCGACTTGAAGCGGATTGCGGCGGAGCGCAGCGCGCAGGCGAAGAGCGTTGCCATGGCGAAGGCGGCTTTCGGTCCGCGGCTGAATGCGTTTGGCTCGTGGGAAGAGGACTCCCACTCTGTGGGATGGACGGGGGCGAACAACTGGGTTGCGGGGGCGGAATTGCAGTTTGACCTGTTCTCCGGGGGCAGCAAACGGGCGGCGCTGGCGCGCGAGAAGGCGCTGCAGGAGAGGGCCGTGGCGGCCCAAGCGGGATACGAAGACTCGGTGCGGCTGGAGGTGCGCGACGCCTATTACCAGTTCGATGCGGCGCAGCAACAGGTGAAAGTGGCGCATGCCGCCATCGCGCAAGCCGACGAAAGTCTGCGCATCAATCAGAACCGTTATGAAGGAGGTCTGAGCACGGTGACCGACATGCTACGGGTGGAAGACGCCGCGCATCACGCCAAGGCCGACTACTGGCAGGCGGTCTACCGGATGTACTCCAGCTACGCCGCGGTGGAGTTGGCAAGCGGCACGCTGACGGCGAATTCACCGGCGGTGACGCAATGACGAAAACATCAAGTATGGCGGGCGGAACCGCTCCAATCGATCTCCCTCAAGGGCTAAAGCCCAAGGTTTTCGGCGCTGGTTGCGGCACGGCTGAACGGGCTGCGGAAAACAACGCGGGACGGCGAAGAGACAGCAGATTCCTCGGGGCTGAAGCCCCTCGGAATGACAAGAACAAGGGGCCTCGACGCTGGCCTGAAGGCCAGCTCTACCTAAACCAAGGGCTGCAACGCAGGCCTAAAGGCCAGATCTACGCGGTCTCCGCAGCGGTCCTGATCCTCGCGGCTCTGTCGCTGGCGGTGTTGGCGGGCTGCAGCAGCGAGCCCAAGCAGGCGGCGCAAGCTCCGGCGGAAAAAGTGCGCGACGTTACGGTGGTGCAGATCGAGAAGGTGAATGTGCCCGACTACGTGGAAGCCACGGGAACGGTGCGGGCAACGCTGACAGCGCAATTGGCCAGCCAGGTGATGGGGACGATCACCAACATGAACGTGCACGAAGGCTCGGCGGTGCGGCAGGGGCAAGTGCTGGTGACGCTGGACGCAGCGCAGCCGCAGGCAAGTTATCAGCGGGCGAGTGCGGCGCTGGCAGGGTCGGAGCAGTCGATTGCTGCGGCGGACGCGGACTACGCGCTGGCGGAAGCGACGATGAAGCGCTACCAGATGCTGTACGACAAGAAGTCGGTGAGCCCGCAAGAGTACGACGAGGTGAAAACGAAGCTGGCGGCGGCGAAGGCGCGGCGCGACGCGGCGCATGCGGGACGTGCCGAGGCAGACGCGGCGGTAGCCGAGGCAAAAACGGTGGTCGGCTTCTCGCGGATTCGCGCGCCCTTCAACGGCGTGGTGACGGCGAAGCTGGCCGATGTGGGAGCGATGGCGGCGCCAGGGGTTCCCCTGTTGATCGTCGAAGACCAGGGGCAATTCCGGCTGGAAGCGACGGTGGACGAGAGCAAGATGGGCGCGGTTCGGTTGGGAGAATCGGTGCCGGTGGTCATCGATGCGCTGGGCGATCGCGAGTTCACGGGGAAGGTGGTGCAGATTGTGCCGGTGGCCGATCCGGCGAGCCGCAGCTTCGTGGTGAAGGTTGAGTTGCCGGCGGACGAGCAGATTCGCTCCGGGCTGTTTGGGCGGGCGCGGTTTGCGCGCGGGCAAAAGAATACGATCCTGATTCCGCAGACGGCGGTGTTGAATCGCGGCCAGTTGCAGGCGGTGTATGTGGTGGGCAAAGACCAGTTGGCCAGTTTGCGGTACGTGACGTTGGGTGCGCCGTCGGGACAACAGGTCGAGGTGCTTTCGGGATTGCAGGTCGGCGACCAGATCGTGGCGCAGGCCGGCGATCGCGAACTGAGCGGCAAACAGATCGAGGCGAAGTGAGGCGGGATCATCTGGTGAATACAAGACGCACCAAACTCGGGGTATCAGTGGGGATGAAGATTCACGGTGAAAACCTGTGCCGTCCCTCCGGGACTCAGATCTGTTCTCACTGTACCCAGCACTCCGGCTTCGCCTGCATGCTGGGCTATGATATTCCGCCCCAAAGGGGCTGGTTTCTGGATGGGTCGTATGATCGGTGCAATCCAACCTTAGTTGTCGCGCACACTCTGAAGTCCTGGGATTGTGAAGCGCGCAGCGACACGGGTGAACAGGCTGGGAGCGGGCGAGGAAACAGCAGATTCCTCGGGGCTAAAGCCCCTCGGAATGACAAAAACAAACCGCTGGAACGCTGGCCTGAGGGCCAGCTCTACCTAAACCAAGGGCTCCGACGCCGGCCTGAGGGCCAGCTCTACCAAGGCCGGCGCTACCTAAGATCGAGTTTTTCCGCAGCCGGTGAAGCCGTGCCCCTTCAAGGCGGATTCGTGGGACCACGTCATGGCTGAGATCAAAGCTCCGATGCGGCTGGCGGGGGCGATGGCTTCGCAGTTCATTAACTCGAAGCTGACGCCGTTGTTCATTGCGGCATCGCTGCTACTGGGGACGTTTGCCATCCTCAAGACGCCGCGCGAAGAAGAGCCGCAGATCGTGGTGCCCATGCTCGACGTGTTCGTGGAGATGCCGGGCGCGACGCCGGCGGAGGTGGAGCAGCGCGCCAGCATTCCGATGGAGCGGCTGCTGCGCGAAGTCGACGGGGTGGAGTACGTCTACTCGATCTCGCGTCCCGGGATGAGCATGCTGGTGGTGCGCTTCTACGTGGGGACGAAAGAAGAAGACGCGATCGTCAAAACCTATAACAAGCTCTATTCAAACTTCGATCGCATTCCGGCGGGAGTGTCGCAGCCGCTCATCAAGGTGCGCTCCATCAACGATGTGCCGATCATGGCTCTGACGCTGTGGGGCAAAAACTACGACGCGTATCAGCTCAGGCAAATCGCGGGCGAGCTGGAGAACCAGCTCAAGCAGCTGGACAATGTTTCGGAGACGAAGATCATCGGCGGGCTGCCACGGCAAGTGCGGGTGACGCTCGACACCCAGAAGCTGGCGGCGTACGGCATGACCCCGGGCGCAGTGGTGGCGCAATTGCAAGGGGCGAATGCGCGCAGCGATTCCGGCAGCTTCGCCCGCGACAACCAGGAGTTTGCGGTGGAGGCGGGCCGGTTCCTGGGGACGGCGAGCGATTTGCAGCAAATTGTCGTCGGGGTACACGACGGACGCCCGGTGTATCTGCGCGACGTGGCGGCGTCGATTACCGATGGCGCGGCGGAACCGGACGATTACGTTCTGTACGCGAACGGCGCGGGCAGCCGGAGTGCGGTGCAGGGTGACTATCCGGCCGTGACCATCACCCTGGCCAAGCGCAAAGGCACCAACGCGACGGACATCACGCGGGCAGCGGAGAGGAAGATCGAGGCACTACGGGGCTACCTGCTGCCGGCCGATCTGAATGTTTCGATAACGCGCAACTATGGCGAGACCGCGAAAGACAAATCGGACGAACTGTTGAAGCACCTCTTCATCGCGACGCTGTCGGTGACGCTGCTGATCGCGCTGGCGCTGGGCTGGCGGGAGTCGGGCGTGGTGCTGGTGGCGATTCCGGTCACGCTGGCTCTGACCCTGTTCATCTTCTACCTGTTCGGCTACACCCTGAACCGGGTAACGCTGTTCGCGCTGATCTTCTCCATCGGCATCCTGGTAGATGACGCGATTGTGGTGGTGGAGAACATCGTGCGGCATTTCCGCATGCCGGCCAATTGCGGGCGCAAGCTGACCGATGTCGCCGTGGAAGCGGTGGATGAGGTTGGCAACCCGACCATCCTGGCGACATTCACGGTGATTGCGGCGATCCTGCCGATGGCGTTTGTGCGCGGGCTGATGGGGCCGTACATGCGGCCGATCCCGGTGGGCGCATCGGCGGCGATGCTGTTTTCGCTGATCGTGGCGTTCGTGGTATCGCCGTGGTCGGCGCTGCGGTTGTTGCATCACTATGCGGACCGCGCCACGGACGAACACGAGAAGGAAGGGTGGACCACCAAGCTCTACCGGCGAATCATGAATCCGCTGATCGAGAGCGCGGCACGACGCTGGATGTTCCTGGGAGGCGTGGTCGTGCTGTTGCTGCTGGCGTGCTCACTGGTGGTGTTCAAGCTGGTGAAGGTGAAGATGCTGCCCTTCGACAACAAGAGCGAGTTCCAGGTGATTGTGGACATGCCAAACGGCACGACGCTGGAGCAGACGACGCGGGTGTCGCAGGAGCTGGGGCAATATCTGGGGCAGCAACCGGAAGTGGAGAATTACCAGATCTACGCCGGAACGTCAGGGCCTTACAACTTCAACGGACTGGTGCGGCATTACTTCCTGCGGCGCGGGGCGAACCAGGCGGACATCCAGGTGAACCTGCTGAACCGGCATGAGCGCAGCACGCAGAGCCATGAGATAGCCAAGCGGCTGCGGCCGGGGCTGGTGGCGATCGGCAACAAGTACGGCGCGCGACTGAAGGTGGCGGAGGTGCCGCCGGGGCCTCCGGTGCTGGAGACGCTGGTGGCCGAAGTGTACGGCCCGGATTATAAGCAGCAGATGGAGCTGGCGAAGCAGATCAAGCACATCTTCGACACGACGCCGGGCGTGGTGGACGTGGACTGGTACGTGGAGGACCCGCAGACCAAGTATGACATGAAGGTCGATCTGGACAAGGCGGCGCTGAACGGTGTGTCGGCAGCGGCGGTGACGCAGACGGTGCAGATCGGGCTGGACGGGGCGACTGCCGGGCTGCTGCACGATCCCAAGTCGCGGGAGGATGTTCCGATACGCGTGCAACTCGACCGGCCGGGACGTTCGGCGATCGAGTCGTTGACGGCGTTACGCATGCCGACGGCCAGCGGCGGCCAGGTGTCGATTGCCGAAGTGACGAACGTCGAGAAGAAGACGATTGACGTCAGCCGTTACGGCAAGAACCTGCGGCCGGTGGTGTACGTGCTGGGGGATGTGGCGGGACAGGAAGAGAGCCCGGTCTACGCCATCATGAAAATGGGCAAGGAAATCGATAAGCTCGGAGCGCCGGCGGGCTACGCTATCGCGCAGTACTCGGCGACGATGCCGCCCGACAGCGAGAAGCTGGCGATGAAGTGGGACGGGGAGTGGCACATCACCATCGAGGTGTTCCGCGACCTGGGCATTGCATTTGCCGCGGTGCTGGTGCTGATCTACGTGCTGGTGGTGGGATGGTTCAAGTCGTTCGTGACGCCGCTGGTAATCATGGCGCCGATTCCGCTGACGCTGGTGGGCATTCTGCCGGCACATTCGCTGATGGGGGCGTTTTTCACGGCGACGTCGATGATCGGCTTCATTGCGGGGGCGGGCATTATCGTGCGCAATTCGATCATCCTGGTGGATTTCATCGAGCTGCGGCGCATCCAGGGCATGACGCTGGAACATGCCGTGGTGGATGCGGGAGCGGTGCGCTTCCGGCCCATGCTGCTGACCGCTGCCGCCGTGGTGGTGGGCGCCAGCGTGATATTGTTTGATCCGATCTTTCAGGGACTGGCGCTGTCGCTGATGGCGGGCGAAGTGGCGTCGACGCTGCTGTCGCGCATGACGGTGCCGGTGCTGTACTACATGGTGGAAAAACACAAACCGCCGGCGCCACCGACATTAGAGTGCGCGCCCGAGGCTTCGGAGGTACAGGCATGAACATAGAACGGTCAGTACGCATGATTGGGGGAGCCTTTGTGCTGCTCTCGCTGGCGCTGGGCTACTGGGTATCGCCCTATTGGTACCTGTTCACGGCGTTTGTCGGGCTGAACCTGTTTCAGTCGGCGTTTACGAACTGGTGTCCAATGATGACGATATTGCGTAAACTA
>CAWCTB010000032.1:0-88612 GCA_963798275.1 uncultured Acidobacteriaceae bacterium | reverse complement strand
AGCTAAGAACATCCACTCGTGCTCCCGCAGCTCATGCAGCGGTAACAGCTGCCATTTCGGGTCATGATGGCACCGCAGACGGAACACGTGGGGGCGTCGCCCATGTCGATCAGCTCTTTCAGCGCGTCGGCGGCGTGGTGGTGGCCGGTGACCGTGCCTCCGGGGACGCCGCGGGTGCTGGGGAAGAGCGACGGTTCGTTCGAGCCATAGGGGTCCCTCGACTCGCTCCGCTCGCTCGGGATGACAGAGGAAGAAGGAGCAGCTCCCTCGGCTCCGCCTCGGGATGACAAGCCGTTAGTTGCGTCGCCGAAGCTGCCCTCATCCGGGGCGCCGACGGGGGGAGCGCCGAAGTATTTGGGGCGGAGGCCGTCGAAGAGCGCCTGCTGCTGTCCGGTGAGGAAGCGCAACTGCAGCCAGCGGAAGATGTAATCCATGATCGACTTGGAGTAGCCGATGTCGGGATTGCGGCTCCAGCCGCTGGGCTCGAAGCGGGTGTGGGCAAACTTCTCGCACATCAGCTTGAGCGGCACGCCGTGCTGCAGAGCCAGCGACACGGCGCAGGCGAAGCTGTCCATCAGGCCGCTGACGGTGGAGCCTTCCTTGGCCATGGTGATGAACAACTCACCCGGCATGCCGTTCTTGTACAGGCCGACGGTGAGGTAGCCCTCGTGGTCGCCCACCTTGAACTTGTGGGTGATGGAGAGGCGCTCGTCGGGCAGGCGATGGCGCACGGCGAGGGGCGGTGCGGCCGACTCGTCTTCGGGCTCTTGATTCCCACTCAAGCCAACATCGGGCTTGAGTGGGGCACCCGCGCGCATCGCCCTTTTGCGACTTGGCGGTGGCCGATCCCATGGAGCTGAGCGGCTGCGCCTTCTTGGAGCCGTCGCGATAGATGGCGACTGCCTTCAGGCCGAGCTTCCAGGCCTGGATGTACGCCTCGGAGATCTCTTCGACGGTGGCGTTCTCGGGCATGTTGATGGTCTTGGAGATGGCTCCCGAGATGAAGGGCTGGGCGGCGGCCATCATGCGCAGGTGGCCGGTGTAGTGAATGGTGCGCGTGCCCTTCGAGGGTTTGAAGGAGCAGTCGAAGACGGGCAGATGCTCGTCCTTGATGGCGGGCGCGCCTTCGATGGTGCCGGTGGCGTCGATGTAGCTGACGATGGCGTTGGTCTGGTCGCTGGAGTAGCCGAGCTTGAACAGCGCCGCGGGCACGGTGTTGTTGACGATCTTGATCATGCCGCCGCCGACCAGCTTCTTGTACTTCACCAGCGCCAGGTCGGGCTCGATGCCGGTGGTGTCGCAGTCCATCATGAAGCCGATGGTGCCGGTGGGGGCGAGCACCGTGACCTGCGAGTTGCGGTAGCCGAACTTCTCGCCATGCTTGAGGGCTTCGTCCCAGGTCTCTTTGCTGGCGTCGTAGAGCGCAGTAGGGACGTTGGCCTTGTTGATGTTGTTCACGCAGGCGCGGTGCATGCGGATGACGTCGAGGAAGGGCTCGCGGTTGACGTACCAGCCGGGGCAGGCTCCACCGGGGAACGTACGCTCCCACCCGTCAGCTGCCGGCTGTCAGATGGAAGCAGCCCCTCGCGCTGCGATACGGGACTTCGACACGTGCGCTCGCTCAGGATGACAGACGTTTCGTCGCAGCGGGCGAAGCGGCTGGCAGAGCTCGGCGATCTTCGACGACTGCAGGTAAGCCTCGCCGCACATGATGGCGGTAACGCAGGCAGCGTAGTCGCGTCCGGCATCGGAGTCGTAGGGCAGGCCGGAAGCCATGAGCAGCGCGCCCAGGTTGGCGTAGCCGAGTCCCAGCGGACGGTAGTCGTGCGAGTTGCGGCCGATGGCTTCGGTGGGGTAGCCGCTGTTGTCGACCAGGATCTCCTGCGCGGTGATGATGACGGCGCAGGCGTGACGGTAGGCTTCGACATCGAAGGTGCCGTTGGGAGCGAACTTCAGCAGGTTGAGCGAAGCCAGGTTGCAGGCCGAGTCGTCGAGGAACATGTACTCGGAGCAGGGATTGGACGCGTTGATGCGCGCCGTGTTCTTCGAAGTGTGCCAGCGGTTGACGGTGGTGTCGTACTGCATGCCGGGATCGCCGCAATGCCAGGTGGCGTCGGAAATCTTGCGCAGCAGGTCGCGGGCCTTGAAGGTCTGCACCGGGACGGCCGTCTTTCACGGCGTGGGTGCTGAACTCGCCGTCGCGAACCACTTCGTACATGAAGTCGTCGGTCACGCGCACCGAGTTGTTGGCGTTCTGGAAGAAGACGGACGAATAGGCTTCGGAGTCAGGGCCGGAGCCGTCGTAGCCGTGCTCGATGAGCGCCCAGGCCTTGGCTTCTTCCTTCTGCTTGCACTCGATGAAGTCGACGATGTCAGGATGGTCGACATTGAGAATGACCATCTTGGCGGCGCGCCGGGTCTTGCCTCCGGACTTGATGACGCCGGCAAAGGCGTCGAAGCCCTTCATGAAGCTGAGCGGGCCGGAGGCGGTGCCTCCGCCGGAGAGCGACTCGGTGGAGGAGCGCAGCGGCGACAGGTTGGTGCCGGTGCCGGAGCCCCACTTGAACAGCATGCCCTCGGTCTTGGCCAGCGTCAGGATGGAGTCGAGCGAATCGTGGACCGAGTTGATGAAGCAGGCCGAGCACTGCGGATTGCGATAGCCGGTAACGCCGAATTCCACCCGCTGGGCCTGAGGGTTCCAATGCCAGTTCTGCGCGTCGGACTTGGGCTCGATGCGATCGCAGCCCACGTTGAACCATACCGGCGAGTTGAAGGCCGCCTTCTGCTGCAACAGCAGGTGCGCGAGTTCGTCGTGGAAGATGGCGGCGTCGTCGGCGGTGCGGAAGTATCCGCCGGCCATGCCCCAGTCGCGAATGGTCTCGGCGACGCGGGTCACAAGCTGGCGAACGCCGGTCTCGCGGTCGGGTGCGCCGAGCGTGCCGTGCAGGTATTTGCTGGCGACGATGTTGGTCGCCGTCATCGACCAGTCCTTGGGGACCTCGACGTCTTTCTGCTCAAAGATCACGCCGCCCTTGGCGTCGGTGATCTGCGCGGTGCGCCGCTCCCACTCGAGTTCGTCGTAGGGCGAGACTCCGGCGGTGGTGAAAAAGCGCTTGAAGGTGAGGCCGGGCGCCTTTTTCCTGGCTGCGGTAGCTGGGGCGCTCGTGGTTGTCGTGTTGGTGGTGACTTCGGCCATCGTTCGAACTCCTGACGTCTAATAGACCCGTATAAATTGTGGGGCGTGGCCCCAAATTGCTTCGTCGCTTCTTGCGGGGCTGAAGCCCCTGAATATCTTGACGCCTTTTGCGCAGGCCTAAAGGCCTGCTCTACCCAACATCGAGCTTGGGAAACTATAGGGGCTCTTCGCCGCCGACGAAACCGGCAAGGAAGAAGCCCCCGGTGGAGTTAAGTTCCGTCCGGAGTCACCGCTGAGCGGGAAACGCGCAGGTGCGAGCGCTTTCCGCGTTCCGTTTCCGCCGCCAAAGCAGGCGACGGGCCGGAACGATCCGGACCATTCCGTGGCAGCAGCCGACACAAACGCCTTCGGCGGCCGCCGCACATTGACTTGGAAAGGATCACCAGGGAAAGCCATCGACTAGCGGTGGCTAACTGGTTCGCCGGGCCCCGATGAGGCCCCAGCGCTTCTGCTCTTGATCAGCCGATCCCCAAGGAACCATCAGAAACCGAGGGTCAGGCCCATTCCTATGCAAATCCCACACATGAGGGAGCATTACTCGTGTCGCCCCCTGCTCATCGTCCCGCCGCCAGCTCTCGGGCAACGGCTGCAAGAGCCCGGCGATTGGCGATGAATTCGAGCACCGTACGTCACCTCTGCCGCCCGGCGCCAGACTCTCCTCTACCCGCAAAAACCGTGTTCGGAAAAGCCCGAAACAACCACGTGGAAGCGAACATTACTCCCGACATGTTGTGGATGTCAAGGGGGTACTACCACATATTGTTATTTTACACCCGCTCCGGCGCATCAAGAGCGTTATCGGCGGCAAAGTTACGATGGGCGATTCCGGCCCGACTCTCGGACAATAGACCCCCGCGGGAGCAGGTTCAACGCCCGTTCATGGTGCAGGTCTGTGGAAGGCTGTGGAAGCGGAGGAAAAAGGGGATTGTTCTAGGCACAGGACGCCGCATTCAGCAGCGTCCTGCAAGAAACGTGCGGTTGGGCGAGAGCAACGTGGGTCCTCCCCTGTTATCGTTGGAACGGATATTCGTTGATCCAGTGAAAGCCCCGGCTGGTGAGCAGGAACTTGGACTCGTCCTCGCGGTGCAGCGTAGCCGTGACCTTATGGCCATCGAATTGGCCTTCCAGTAGCAACACGTCTTTCCCCGCGTCCCGGTAAGAGAAGGCGGCCTTCCAGTTCGCATCTCCGCGCCTGGTGAGAGTAAACGACTTCTTCGCTTCATCAAGCTTCAGCATGAATCGCTCTTGCGGGCCGTCCATCGGCTGTACCGATAGCCGTTCGGGGTAATCGAAGATCACTCGCTGCCATCGGGTCGCGTCTGCGAGTACTCGCGGCCGAAGATTGCCATCCACCGCATACTCCTCTACCGACCAGATCCCGTAGTTGGGAGGCTTGATCGCCATCTCCTTCGCCTGCTGGTGGAAACCATAAAGCATGAGCGATGCCAGAACCAGGCCGCATAATAACTGCAGGGCGAGCGCCGTCCGGTTGAGCCACTTCCTCCGAAATAGAGGAGCATCATTCGAGAGCCTGGCCTTTCGCTGACGGAGGAACAGGTCGCTCAGGCTCCGCAGCTCCGGCGCAGCCAGGAAGACAGCCATCAATAGAAGGTGAAACGAGAAGAGCTTGACCGGCACGTCATAGCACATGTTCAGCATGAAGACGTTGGTCAAGACGCCAACGCAAACCAGCGCTCCCAGGGTGGTGAGGCAGGGGACGAAGAGCAGGATGCCGCCCAACATCTCCGAGGCCCCGCAGAAGGTCTGGTAGGGACCGGAAGCGCCGATGAAGGTCCATAGCAGTCCCATGGGAGACGAATCGCCGATAGGGTTGAAGAAGCCTTGATAACGATGGATGCAGGCATCTGAACCGGCATCACCTTCATCGCCCCATAAAGGAGCATGTTTGAACCCAGCGCGAAACGAACGCCGAGCCGCAGCCATAGGTGCAGCCGCACGTAGTTTGGGCGTTTTCGATCGAGCAACGACCACACAAGCGTGGCGAGGCCGGCAACCACCAGGAAGCAGAGCACCTCGACGTAGTTATAGGTTGTGTCTCCGCTGCCGGTTGGGAAAACGGTGATTGATGGGATAGGTCAGATGCAGTATGTGGCTGCCCACCCACGGCACGACTTTGTACAAAAGGGCAGTATATTGCTTGCCGAGATAGTCAAGGCCAGGCACTAGCCCAACCAGAAAAGGAAAGTCGTACAAGACGAGATAGGCGAAGACGAAGCGGAAGGCTATGCGGGTCGCAAGATTCCACTCGGCGCTGCTCGTCGGTACCGTCTGGTTGCTTGATCAGCGGCGGCCTTGCGAACTCTGTCTCGGCCGCGTCTTCTATAAGAACGCTGGTTGGATATATGGATTTCATTTCCTGCTCCTCCTTCGGAGCGATATGGGATTCTGCCACTTCAAGTAGAGGTGGCCGATCTGACTTAAGGAACAACTTCATAGGTGCTCCTCGCCGAAGCCGAGCTTAAAAGCAGACTTGGCTTCTTGGGAGTTCGGTCCCCAGGTTGGCCAACAGAAGGCTAACCTGGGGCACCAGGCAGTGTGGCACGCAAAGGTTGTCTACGGCACTGCTTTCACAACGGGGCCGTATCCGGCGATGCCGTTCGCGACAACATTCAGGTAACCAACGAAACCTGATGGCAGGTTGGGGCAGTCGAAGTTCGTCGAAACCAGCAAATTGCCGGTTGCCACGCCCATGGAGCTATGGCCGTAAGTCCGGCAATAGTAAACGCGCGGCACCGGGCAGCCTGCGCTTGTTCCGTTATTGGGCTGGAACTGGATGCACCAGGGAAGTTCCTCGGTGACCGTTACCAGCGGATAGTTGGTGGCATCCTGATAATCGTCGCCGTAGCCGGCCCCTTGCGACATGCCATTGAGCTGAAAGCCGTCGAGTGTATTCGGGCTGTTCCGGTTTATGGTGAGACAGGGTGGAGGAGGGTAAGCGGTGATGATGCTGTAACAGTTGGCTACGGCACGGGCGTTAATGTCCTTGATCACCGGCCTCCACGTATTGTCGACTCTCTGATCGTTTGGCGTGTAGATCTCGACATCCTTGTGGAAATCGGTGAAGAAGATCTGTCCTGTTGGCAGAACGAGCATATGGCCCTGGTAGGACTGATCGCTAGGGGCATTCGGTGGGGGAGTAGTGCCCGGGAGTTGCGGCACGAGCTGGTCAGTACCGTACTGCAACTCGAGGAAAGTAGCACCCGTGATCGCTGGATTTCCAGGGCTGGCCATCATCAGCACGTTGCCGTTCGGTAGGAGCGCAGCCGGACCGTCCGCAATGTCGAGAGGATTACCGCTTACATCACTTGGTAGCTTCGGACCAGCGGCCCATTGAAATGTGTTCACGTGGAAGATCGCACTCTCCCCTGACCCGGACGCCGTCGTCCCTCCGGCTTGGAATACGGTGCCGTCCGTACGGAGTACGGAAGGTCCAATCTCGTGGTAGGTATTGTCCCAAAGTTGGGTGGGAGTGTTCGCAATGCAAAACCAATAACCATTGATGTACATCTCCGAATTATTGTTGGCAGTGCAGCCAAAGCTGGTGCCCACCGTGAGCACGACCTCTGCGTCTGGCGGCCCAGGTAGCAACGTCCATCCTTCTTCGTCGTTAATTGTGCTCTTGAAATTTCCGGTGAGCACCCAGGGGTTGATATTCGGATCATATGGTGGGGGCAGCTCGGCTTGCGCAGTGGAACAGCAATCCGCCAGCATAAACGCCTTGTCAATAGGCAGGACGACACTCTGGGCGTCACCTATCCTGCTCCAGCCCGCAGGGGGAGCTACCTTCGACCATGTGTCGGCAACCGGGTCGTAAATAGCACCTTTATTGGTATTAGTAGTGGTTGAACATCCTGAAGGAATGCTATATTCGCCCCCCTCGACAATGACCCGTCCATCGGGCAGGACGGCAGAGGCGAAAGCAAGTGGAGCATAACAGTAACCCGACAGCGTGGTTAGCGATGCGACTTTATTCCAAGTCCCGTTAACGTAGTCACCATATGCGTTGGGAGAGAGTGTGTACCAGTTGCCGAAATTACCGACAGCGTTTTTCAGGTTTGGCTCTTCGTGCACCAGAACTCTGCCGTCGGTGAGCAAGAGCGCAGAGCCCGGGTTAAAGCTGGGTTGGTTAGCTAGAGGCGTCCAAGTTCCCCCGGTTTTGGGAACACGGTTCAGGGCGACAGCGGTTCCGCTGATTTGCACAAGAATCCCGGTGACGTACGCACCGTTGTTGACTCTAAACTCGAGAGTGTTAATGCCGGTCTGGAAATGAGCATTGTTCAACCCGTCGATGATGGTGAAGGGAGCCAGGTTCAAGCGGCCTCCCATATCGGCAACTTTCTGGCCGTTCAACCAGATTTCGCCTAGATCATCGGCGGCCGAACTTCCAATGAGCACAGCCGAGTGGGGGACGAGCCCCGTCAGGTCGAACTTAGTTGTGTAGACATATAGTCCCGCAGGAGCTCCGTTGAACGGAGAAACTGGGTTATCCCACCACAAACCCGGTGGTGGAGTTACCCATTGCCCAAAGGTCACCTCGTACGGATTGATGTTAATGGTGACTCCGCTGGGAGCGACGGTTAGTACGTAGTTAGGGTCCGGCTTGAGGTATCCGCCGTTTTCGCCGGTACTGTGGATCACGATCTTGTTCGCTAGAGCCGGAGTGACCGCGAGGAAAACCAACAGCATAGCGGCCAGAATTCTTGTTGCCTTGGTGGTTGAGCGAGTCATTGTAGTTCTCCTGTTCTTGAATTTCGTGCTTTCACTGCTGGGTCCAACAGCTGATTTGTGGATTTCCCCACGGCCCGGAGGCGGGATGTTTGTCCCACCTCCGAGTGCATTCCCCGACCAGAGCAGGTGAGCCGTTGCGCTCGGTTTCCGCTCTCGTGAGGGGCACAGTAGGGCGGATCGTGGGGAAGGTTCAATGGTTGGGGTATGATTAGCACCTGATTTGAATATGATCGTCCAAGCTATTGATTCATAGCCAGTTAATTGGAGATCGGAGCAGGGGGAGCGTCGGCTGCGACGCGTCTCGAGGGCGATTTCAGAGTTGCCTGGAGGCTCAACCGGGCTGCGGAAAAAGACCCGGGCGGGGTAACTCGGCATTTTGGGCAACGGCGATTCAACCGGTCACGAGCCACTCTTGTGCCAAGAAAAAGGTCGAAATTACTACCTTGGTTTTTTCCGCAGCCTGTATAAGAGTGGCCGGTCGAGGGAGTAGGCAAACAGTTACGAAATGCCGTGCGGCAGAGAGCCTGCGGGACAACGAATTGACCTTACTCGCAGCGCAGCGCCTCGATGGGCTGCAGGCGCGAGGCCTTTAGCGCCGGCCAGAAGCCGCTGGTGATTCCCACCAGGGCGAGGATGGCGAACGAAATCAACATCACGTTCAGCGAAGCGCTCAGGAAGATGTCTCCCTGGTGATTGGCCGTGTGGTAGAACTCGCTGTACAGCGGCATGGGGGGAATAACCGCGGTGAGCAGCCATGAAGCCAGTATGCCGAGGACTCCGCCGATAAAGGTCAGCACCAGCGCCTCGATCAGGAACTGCACCAGGATATGACGGCGGCGCGCGCCGATGGCCTTGCGCAGGCCGATCTCGCGGGTGCGCTCGCTCACGCTGACCAGCATGATATTCATCACGCCGACGCCGCCGACGCCCAGGGTGAGCGCGCCGATGATTCCCAGCAGCGCCTCGAGTCCGATGGCGAAGGCATTCAGGACCTTGCCGCTATCGACGGTGTCCCACTCCGGCGTCGCCTTGGTGTCGCGTGGATCGAAGTGATGACGGCGCGCGATGACGCGGCGGGCCGCGGCCAGCGCTTCGGTGTGCAACTCGGCCGTGATCGGTTGAAAGAGAATGATCTGCGGATCCTTCGCGTTCGTCAGCTCGTTAAAGATGCCGTAGGGAATGAAGGCCTGCTCGTTGTCGGGACCCTCGTACATCGAGTCCTGGATCTTAATGTCCATGACGCCGACGACTTCAAAGCTGCGGCCCTCGACCAGGACGGTCTGGCCCACCGCGGGCGCGCCCTGGAATAGCCGCTTGGCTGCCGCATTTCCCAGGACAACCACCGGCCGGCGGTTTACATATTCCGCGTCTTCAATATTGCGGCCCTCGGCGGCTGCGATCCTGCGCATGGCCGGATACGAAGCTTCGATGCCGCGGGTCTGGATCGAGACTACGCGCGTGCCGGTCTTGAATCCGAAGTTGGTGACCGACTCGGCGCTCACCGACTTGATGATCGGCACCTCTTCACGAATGGCAGTGATGTCGTCGTACTCGTAGTGAATCTTGCGTCCGGCACGTTGCCCTCCGGCCTGCATGCTGGTCTGGCCGGGCCACAAGACGATGACGTTGTTCCCCATGTTGTTGACGGCGGCTACGATGCTTCCGCCCAAGCCCTGGCCGAACGCCAGCAGCAGCACCACCGAAACCACGCCCCAGCCGATACCGAGCATGGTGAGCGTCGAGCGCATGCGATTGCGCAACAGCGCGGTCCAGCTCTGCTCCACCAGTTCAGTGAAATACATACTCCACCTCGGCTACTCGTAACGCAGACACTCGATCGGATCCATGTCGGCGGCGCGCTGCGCGGGATACATACCGGCGCTGATCGTAATCAGCGATAAGGTCAACAGCGAACCAATGATGGCGACCGGCGACACTATGGGTTTGGGTACGAAGTCGGGCAGCGGGGCGCCGTCTAAGCAGCAGGCACAACCCGACGCCGACGGCATAACCGAGCAGACCGCTCATCACGGTCAGCGCGGCCGATTCGCTGAAGAACTGTTTCAGAATGTCCTGCTTGGTCGCGCCGATGGCCTTCAGGATGCCGATCTCGCGGGTACGCTCGGTCACCGCAACCAGCATGATGTTCATCACGCCAATGCCACCCAGCGCCAGGGTGGTGATGGCGACACATCCGAAGAAGACGGTGATGACGGAGAAAATGCGCGCCAGCACCTTGGAAAATTCCATGGTGTCCCAGATGAACAAGGCGTCTTTGTCCGCCGGATCAAAGTGGTGCATTCGGCCGAGCACGCGCCGCACCTGCATCACCGCTTCGGCATGGGTTTCCGGATCGCCGACCTCCAGCACCATGTCGGAGATGTAGCCCTTGGTTACGATCTCTCCCTTGGCCGGCGGTGGGGGAAAGTCGCGCGCCATGGCGGAATAGGGAACATAGATTTTGTCGTTGTCGGGGCCGCTATAGTTGGAGTTCTGCTTCTTCTCTTCCAGTACCCCGATCACGATGTAGGGATAGCGTGCCATGGCGACCGTGGCGCCGATCGCGGGCTGTCCTGGAAAGAGCTGTTTGGCGGCATTCGATCCGAGAATGACAACCCGGCGCGCTTGCTCCTCGTCTTCCTCGCTCATGAGGCGTCCTTCGGCGAGCTTCAGCGAGCGGAAATCCTGATACGCGGGCCATACCCCGGACACCTGCCGCGCGGAGGAATTGAACTGGCTTACCTGTGAGACGGTGCGCTGCAACTCGGGGCTGACGGCTTTGACCAGGTAGCACTCCTGCTTGACTAGGCGCGCGTCGTCGATGCTGAGCACAACTTGCCGGCCGGCCGCCAGACCTCCCACTTGCGAACTGGTGCGCCCGCCCCAGATGATGACCAGGTCTTTGCCCAGCGTCTCCATGCGCTTTTTTTGATCTTTGCTGAACCCCAGCCCGAGGCCCACCAGCAGGATGACCGAAGCAATGCCCCACACGATCCCGAACATCGTCAGGAAGCTGCGCATCTTGTGCGCCTTGAGGGTGGCAAAGGTTTGCCGGATGACGTCGAATAAGTTCATAAGAAATGCTCCGGCAGCTAAAGGAGCCGGCAGCGGCTACATCTGTTGATACGCGAAGAACAGAAGTGCGGTTCCCCTCGCCCAACATCTTTCTGTTATTGAGCCACAATGCGCGATGGGGACAGAAAACGAGCACGAGTGGCTTACGCGCCGGGACGAATAGTCGGAAATGAAGAGTTATGCGGCGCGCTTGCGGGCGGAGCCCACCGGGATAACAGGATTGTGGCAACCGGCACAGAAATGCGCACAAAGGGAGGGAGCCTTCGCTGACGCCACGTCAACGTCGGCCCCCTGTATCCTGTTGCCGCTCCCTCAACTTCTCGAGTCAGCGAGTGACCCGTTCTGCGCAACCGAAAGACGGCGAAACCGGAAGGTGGACGGTATTCTGTCCATCCTTCAACTACTGTTTCACGATGTTCTTTCCAAAATTAAACTTCGTTCCCACGGTGACGCGCACGCTGTTACGTCCGCCATCCAGAATATTTGAGAAGAAATTGTAGTGAACAAAGTCGCTGGCTACACGAATACCGAAGTGCGGGGTTGCCTCCCAGGTGATCCCGCCTCCAAAGCCGTAAAACACTACGGTGTCAGAGCTGGACGTCTTCCCGTTCAGAAGGCCGCTGACGATCTGTGCGATGTATGGGTTGTTGGGCTTGGCCTCGACGGTCGCGTGCAGCGCCCCGAGCGCGGGACGCACGAACAAGGTAAACTTCTTCAATTTGCGGTAGTTGAATTGCGGTCCGGCCTCATACGTATAGACCGTACCGTCGAAAGGAACCGCAATCGGGATACCCAACTGCTGGAAGATTGGTACGAACGGCGCCAATTTTGCCTGTGTTGCCGCATTAAGATTGTTCGGCAGCAGCGTAGAGTGGCCATTTTGGTAGCTGAAATCGCCTCCTAGCGTCAGCCAACTGCGCATGTTGACGCCAAAGTCGGCATCGAGTCCGCGCTGCACCAGATTCAATGACGGCGTGCTGAGGTAGGAGAAGGCGACGTACGTGCTGTACTGGAGAATGGTGGTTTGTTGTGCGAAACCGGGGAGAGCGGATAGCAGCAGGAAGACAGCAAAGACGCAAACAAAAGAGCGCCGCATATGAATTAATCTCCTTATGACACGCAATGATCAGGGGCAACTCGCTAACTTTGGAACATTAGGAGGTGTGCCACTTCAGTGTCGCTTTTCCCTCGCCCGCCCGGAAAGGGAATTCGCGCAACTACTATACTGCTTTCCCGTTTTGAAACAAACTCGGCGCTTTCCCAAACCGGATGTTCCTCCGTGGCGGGCAGCCTGTCGATTTGTGGCCACTGGGGGAGATCCCAACGGCACAGTGCGACGGCAGCACTGCGCCGCTCCCAATGGCACCGATAGAGCTGCTGGTGAGGTGGAATCGAGAGCGGCAGGAACGAGTTACTTCGACAGGGCTTTCTTCACCGCTTCGCTGACGAGTTTTCCATCCACGCGAGCGCCGCCGAATCTGGCCATTACAGCCTTCATGACCGCACCCATGTCTTTCATGGTGGGAGAGCCCATTTCGGCGACGGTGGCCGCGACGGTGGCGGCGATGTCTTCCGCGCTGAGGGCCTTGGGCATGTAGGCCTCGATGATGGTGATCTCCTCGGCCTCTTTCTTGGCGAGCTCGGGGCGATTCCCTTTTTCGAACTGCTCGATCGAGTCCTTGCGCTGCTTGATCATGGTGCTGAAGACCTGCAGCTCTTCCTTCTCGTCGAGCGGGGCGCGCTTGTCGATCTCCTTATTTTTCAATGCGGCTTTCATCATGCGCAGGGTGGAGAGGCGCAGCTCTTCTTTGCTGCGCATGGCTGCGATCATGTCTTTCTGGACCTGCTCGGTCAAACTCATGGGGCAATTATAGTGGCTGGGGTCGGCAGCGGGCTTTATAGTAGATAGACGGCGCTGTTTTCCGCCGGAAATTCTACGAGCAAAGGTGGACGTGCCATGCTACGTAAGACGCGGCTTTTTACCCCCGGTCCTACTCCTCTTCTTCCCGCAGCACAGCAGGCGATTGCCGCCGCGGACATGCATCATCGCACCGCGGAATTTCGCGAGATCTTCACCCGTACCCTGGCCGACCTGAAGACCTTCGTCGGCACGCAAAATGACGTTTTGATCCTGGCTGCCTCGGGCAGCGGCGCGATGGAAGCGTCGGTATCGAACTTGACTTCGCCGGGCGACAAGGTGGTTGTGTTGAGCGCCGGCAAATTTGGCGAGCGCTGGCGCGATATCACCAAGGCCTACGGCTGCCAGGTGGATCTGGTCTCGGCTCCATACGGGCAGACATTTGACCTGCGCGAGGTGAAGTCGAAGCTCGATGGCGCACGGGTGCTGTATATGCAGGCGACGGAAACCTCAACCGGCGCACGCCACGATGTGAAAGGCGTAGCTTCGCTGCTAAAAGGCACGGACACGCTGCTGGTGGTGGACGCCATCACCGGCCTGGGCACGACGTACTTCGACGTGGACGGCTGGGGTATCGACGTGCTGATCGGCGGATCGCAGAAGGCGGTGATGATTCCTCCGGGGCTGGCCTACCTGAGCGTGAGCGAGCGGGCCTGGAAGCGCGCCGAAGATGCCAAACAGCCGCGCTACTACTTCGATCTGCGCAAGGAGCGCAAGGCGGCAGCCAAGGGCGAGTCGGCTTTCACGCCGGCGACCGCGCTGATTGCCGGACTGCTGGCGGCGCTGGACTACATCCGCAAATCGGGCAAGGGTGACCTCGCCGCGGGGCGAGATGCGCTGGTGCATAACGCCGAGACTTCGGCGGAGATGGTGCGCGCGGGCGCGAAGGCGCTGGGACTGAAGCTGTTTGCGCCGACGTGTCCAGCGGCGGCGGTGACGGCGGTGCTTCCTCCGGATGGCGTGGACTCGAGCGCGCTGGTGAAGGAGTTCCGCGAGAGCTTCGCTATGGTGGTGGCCAACGGGCAGGGCGAGATGAAAGGCAAGATGATTCGCATTGCGCATCTCGGCTACTACGACTACCTCGACGCCATCGGCGTGATCGGTGCTTTGGAGCACGTGTTGCTCAAGGTGGCGCCGTCGCATCGCTTTGAGTTGGGAGCCGGGGTCCGGGCGGTACAGGAAGTGTTTGCGGAGCAGTTTATGGGGACGGCGAAGGTCCAGGCATGAAAATCGTCGTCGCGGAGAAAATTGCACCTGCCGCGCTGGACATATTCCGCGAGCAGCCCGGCTGGACGCTCGCCACTCCTGACAAGGAAACCTTGTTCGCGGAACTCGCCGATGCGGACGCATTGCTGGTGCGCTCGGCGGTGTTTGTCGATAGCAAAATGCTGGACGCCGCTCCCAAGCTGCGCGTGATTGGACGCGCGGGCGTAGGAGTGGACAACATTGACCTGGAAGCCGCGACCAAGCGCGGCATCGCGGTGATGAACACGCCGGGCGGAAATGCCGTCGCCGTGGCGGAACACACTCTGGCGCTCATGCTAGCGCTGGCGCGCCATTTGACGCGGGCCGACTCAGGCATGCATGCCGGCAAATGGGAGAAGAAGGCGCTCCAAGGCACCGAGCTGCGCGGCAAGACGCTGGGCGTGGTTGGGTTGGGACGCATCGGCATCGAAGTGGCCAAGCGCGCGATCGCTTTCGGCATGAAGGTGATTGCCCACGATCCGTACGTGGCGTTGAGCCTGGCCCAGCAGCACCAGATCACGCTGGTTTCGCTGGAAGACCTGTTCGCGCAATCGGACTACATTACGCTGCACGTTGGCCTGACTTCGCAAACGCAGGGCATGATCAACGAGCGGACCCTGGCCAAGATGAAAAAGGGCGCGCGGCTGATCAACTGTGCGCGCGGCGAGCTGCTCGACGACAAGGCAGTGGCCGCCGCGCTGGAATCGGGCCAACTGGGTGGAGTGGCGCTGGACGTATTCACTGACGAGCCGTTGCAGGATTCGCCTTTCCACAAAGCTCCGAACATGATCCTGACGCCGCACATCGCGGGCTCGACCAACGAGGCCCAGGATGCGGTCGGCATTCAGATTGCCATGCAGGTGCGCGAGTACCTGCTGAAGGGCGTCATTCAGAACGCCGTCAACGTGCCTTCGGTGACCTTTGAAGAGTACGAGCAGATGTTGCCGTACATCGGCTTGGCGGAGCGGCTGGGCGCATTTCTTGCGCAGTCGGGCGAAGGCAGCGTTGAGGAGATCGCCATCGGCTTTAACGGCGACATCGGCAACTGGAAAACCGACCTGATTCGTAATGCGGCGATCGCCGGGGTGCTGAACCAGATGGCGCACGAGAAGGCCAACATGGTGAATGCCGCCTCGATCGCAGAGGAGCGGGGGATTCGGGTGAGCGAACGCAAAAAGCCACGCAGCTCAGGCGGTGCCGCGTCCAGCATTGTTAGCCTCACCCTCAAGAGCGGCCACGGCGAGCGGACTGTAGATGGAACCGTGCTGCACGGCTCGTCGCCGCGTTTGCTGCGCATCGATGAGATCGACGTGGAGGCCCCGCTGGAAGGCAACGTCATTTACCTCCGCAACCGCGACGTCCCGGGTGTGGTCGGGCGCGTGGGAACCACTCTGGGACGGCATAACGTCAACATCGCGAACTTCTCGCTGGGACGCGGCGATCATCCGCTGCAGCCCGGAGGTGCGGTCGCGGTGGTGCAAGTCGACGGCGACGTGGACGAGTCGGTGCTGCACGACCTGCGGCAGATTGAGGCGGTCGAGGTGGCGAAGGCGGTGCGCCTGGGGACGGTGCAACTGAAGAAGTCCAGCGCGGCGTAGATTGGGCTTGGGAGCGAAAAGAAAATGCGCCGGAGATGATCCGGCGCTTCTTATTTGCGCATGGATAAGTTTCTATCGTGCGGCGGTGGCTCCGGCGTGGGAAGCAACCAACAGGCGACAATCGGCGCGTCGCAGGGCTTCGAGCGTGGCGTCGTAGTCGAGATCGGGCCTGGCTTCGCGCAGAGCCTGTTCGGCGCGCGACTTGGCGTCCTGCGCCCGTTGCACATTGATCTCTTGGGCGCGCTCGGCAGTCTGCGCGAGGATCGTTACCTTGTTGGGCAAAACCTCGACGAAGCCCCATCCGAGCGCGAGATACTCGGTCGCCCCGCTGTGCTTGTAGGTGACCTCGCCGACGGCGACCTCGCCGATCAGTGGAGCGTGCCCGGGAAGGACACCAAGGTAGCCGGATTTGCCGGGCACCTGGACCTGGTCGACGGGTTCGCGCACCACCAGCTTCTCGGGGGTAACGATTTCGAGTTCGATGGTGTCAGCCATGGAGATTTACGCGGTCTCCTTCATCTTCTCGGCAGCCTCGAGCACTTCTTCGATGGAGCCCTTTAAGAAGAAGGCCTGCTCGGGGATGTCGTCATGCTTGCCCTCGACGATCTCCTTGAAGCTGCGCACGGTCTCTGCGACCTTCACATACTTGCCCTTGAGCCCGGTGAACTGCTCGGCCACGTGGAAGGGCTGAGAGAAGAAGCGCTGGATCTTGCGGGCGCGCGTTACGGTGAGTTTCTGATCTTCGCTGAGTTCGTCGATACCGAGAATGGCGATGATGTCCTGCAGGTCCTTGTAGCTCTGCAAGGTCTTTTTCACGGCCTGGGCGACATCGTAGTGCTCGTCGCCGACGACCCGCGGATCGAGAATGCGCGAGGTCGAAGCCAGAGGATCGACGGCGGGATAAATACCCAGCTCCGCGATCTGGCGCGAGAGCACCGTGGTGGCGTCGAGGTGGGCGAAGGTCGTCGCCGGGGCGGGATCGGTCAAATCGTCGGCGGGCACGTACACGGCCTGCACCGAGGTAACGGAACCTTTCTTGGTCGAGGTGATCCGCTCCTGCAGTTCTCCCATTTCGCTGGCCAGGTTCGGCTGATAGCCCACGGCGGAGGGCATGCGCCCGAGCAGGGTTGAGACCTCGGAACCGGCCTGAGTGAAGCGGAAGATGTTATCGATGAAGAGCAGCGTGTCAGAACCTTCTTCGTCGCGGAAGTACTCGGCGACGGTAAGGCCGGTCAGCGCGACACGCAGACGCGCTCCGGGCGGCTCGGTCATCTGGCCATAGATGAGTGCGGCCTTCGATTTGGAAGGCTCCTTGAGGTTGACGACGCCGGATTCCTGCATTTCCAGCCAGAGGTCGTTGCCTTCGCGGGTGCGTTCGCCGACACCGGCGAACACGGAGAAGCCGCCATGCTGGAGCGCAACGTTGTTGATGAGTTCCATGATGACGACGGTTTTGCCCACGCCCGCACCGCCGAACAGCCCGATCTTGCCGCCCTTCAAGAAAGGCTGGATGAGATCGATGACTTTGACGCCGGTTTCGAACATCTCCAGGGAGGTGGACTGCTCATCGAAGGCCGGCGCAGCGCGATGGATGGGCAGACGCTTCTCGGCGTTGACCGGGCCGAGATTGTCGACCGGTTCGCCGATAACGTTGAGCACACGCCCCAGGGTGGCCTTGCCCACGGGCACGGTGATGGGGCCGCCGAGATCGATGGCCTTCATGCCGCGTACCATGCCGTCGGTGGGCTCCATGGCGACGCAGCGCACCCGGCCTTCGCCGAGTTGCTGCTCCACCTCGAGGATGACGTTCACCGGGTTGGGAACGTTAAAACCGTCGCTGACAACGCGCAAGGCCGAGTAGATGGGGGGCAATGCGCCTTCGGGGAACTGCACGTCCACGGCGGGCCCTGCGATTTGGATAACGTGTCCGATATTTTCTGCCATATGAGTCCCGTGGTCAGTGGATAGTGGATAGTGGATAGAAAACGGACCCCACATCCAACCACCGACAATTTGGTAATTCCGTTTGGCCTTGATCAGATGAGATTAACCACTATCCCCTGATCAGTAGCCACCGTCGTTACGACGCGGCTGCGCCGCTGACGATCTCGATAATCTCTTTGGTGATGGCCGCCTGGCGGACGCGGTTCAGCGTCAGCGTAAGCGAGTCGATCACATCGTTGGCATTGTTGGTGGCCGAGTCCATCGCGGTCATGCGGGCCGCATGTTCGGCGGCAACCGACTCCAGCATCGCCTGGTACAGCTGAATACCCACGTAGCGCGGGAGAATGCCGGCGAACAGTTCTTCGGCGGGCTGCTCATAAATGTAGTCGACCGGCAACGTGCCGAATTTGACGGCTTCGCGCTCCAACTCAGAGGGAGGCGGCTCTTTGAGGCTGACGCCGGCGCTGCGCGCCGCCTCGCCCATGCGCTCACGTTCCCTGGTGGCCATTTCTTCGGCCTGGGTCACTTCGCGGCGGCCGATCTCCTGCACGGGAAGAAGGCGCTGCGCGATCACGCGCTGCGAGATGACGGACTTGAACTCGTTGAAGATGACGTAAACCGAGTCGAACTGTCCGTGGCAGTAGCGGTTGATGATGCTCTCAGAAATCTCCCCGACGGTTTCAAAGCTAATGTTGCCAAGGATGGTGAGATGCTCGCGCACGACCTGAATCTGGCCGGCACGGCCTTCGCGGTCGGGATTGGCTGCCGGAAAGCGGCGGCGCAGGAAGTCGCGGCCCTTGCGGCCAATGACTTCGATATCGATATTCTTTCCTTCCATGACGTGGAAGAACTTCAAGGCAGCTTTCTGGACGTTGGAGTTGAAGGCTCCGGCGAGTCCGCGGTCGCCGGTGATCAGAATGAGAAGAACGTTGTTCTCCGGACGCTGTTCGAGCAGCGGGTGCTTGGGCCGGCCAGTGTCGGGATCGACTAGCTCGGCACGGCTGATAAGCGACTCCAGGAGGTTCACAATCATCTGGGCGAACGGCCGAGCCGCTAATGCACGCTCCTGGGCCCGGCGCAGGCGTGCGGCTGAGACCATTTTCATGGCCTTGGTGATCTGCCGCGTGTTCTTCACGCTGCGGATACGGCGCCGGAGATCGAGTACGTTTGCCATGTCTGATTAGGCGCTCGCTTTGGCCACGGGCTGACGCTCGCTGACGAAGCGCTCCTTGAATTCCTTGATGATGCCGGTCAGGCTGCCGCGAAGTTCATCGTCAAGGATCTTCTTCTCTTCAATGGAGCGCAGCACGCCGGGATTGCTGCTGTCCACGTATTCGTAGAGGCCCTTTTCGAAGTCGCGCAACTGATCGACCTGCAGATCGTCGAGCAGGCCCTGGGTGCCGGCGTAGATGATCAGAATCTGCTTGGAGAACGGCAGGGGCTGATACTGGCCCTGCTTCAGGATTTCGGTGAGGCGCTGACCGCGGGCAAGCTGCGCCTGCGTGGCCTTGTCGAGGTCGCTGCCGAACTGCGAGAACGCTGCCAGCTCGCGGTACTGCGCGAGGTCGAGACGAAGCGTTCCGGCAACCTGACGCATGGCCTTGATCTGGGCGCTGCCGCCCACGCGGCTGACCGACAGGCCGACGTTTACCGCCGGACGCACGCCGGAGTTGAACAAGTCAGTTTCAAGATAGATCTGGCCGTCGGTGATGGAGATGACGTTGGTCGGAATGTAGGCCGAAACGTCACCCGCCTGGGTTTCGATGATAGGCAGCGCTGTCAGCGATCCGCCGCCTTTTTCGTTGCTCAGCTTGGAGGCGCGCTCCAACAGGCGGGAGTGGAGATAGAACACGTCGCCGGGATAGGCTTCGCGTCCCGGAGGACGTCGCAGCAACAGCGAAATCTCGCGGTACGCCACGGCGTGCTTGGAAAGATCGTCGTAGATGCACAGCGCATGCTTGCCCTTATCGCGGAAATACTCGCCCATGGCGCAGGCGGCGTAGGGAGCGATGTACTGCATCGGGGCGGGATCGGAGGCGGAGGCCGAGACGACGATGGTGTATTCCATCGCGCCGAAATCTTCCAGCGTCTTGACCACCTGCGCCACCGAGGATCGCTTCTGTCCGATAGCGCAGTAAATGCAGATCAGGTCGCGTCCTTTGCTGTTGATGATGGTGTCGAGCGCGACCGCGGTCTTGCCGGTCTGGCGGTCGCCGATGATAAGTTCGCGCTGGCCGCGGCCGATGGGAATCATGGAGTCGATTGCCTTCAGTCCGGTAGCCATGGGCTCCTTCACCGGCTGGCGATCGATAACGCCGGGAGCGAGGCGCTCCACCGCATTGAACTGATCGCTGGCGATGGGACCCTTGTCGTCGATGGGCTGTCCGAGGGCGTTGACCACGCGCCCTACCAGCGCATCACCTACGGGCACGCTCATGATACGGCCGGTGCGCTTGACCTCGTCGCCTTCCTGCACCTCAGTGTATTCGCCCAGAAGCACGGTGCCGACCTGGTCTTCTTCCAGGTTCATGGCGATGCCGGCGACGTTGTGCGGGAACTCGAGGAGTTCGCCGGCCATGACTTTGTCCAGGCCGTAGAGACGGGCAATGCCGTCGCCGATGGACATCACGGTACCGACTTCGTCGACCGAGATCTTGGTTTCGTAGTTCTCGATCTGCTCACGGATGAGCTTGGTAATTTCGTCTGCTTTGATCTGCGCCATATAAGTCCAGTTGTCAGTGAATCGATGGCCAGTTGTCAGAAAGAGTCGTTAGGCCACGTCAGTGACAGGTCAATTTTGGGCTCTGCCGTCCCTACGGGACTCGGAGTTTTTCCTAACTCTACCCAGCACTTCGGCTTCGCCTGCGTGTTGGGCTATGCTATGACGCCCCATCGGGGCTGGATCCTTCGTTACTATGAAGCCGAAAGCTGTTCCTTCAACTTCTGTAACTGACCGCGGACTGAGCCGTCGTAAACTGTGCTGCCCAGCCGAACCATGACGCCGCCGAGCAATGCCGGATCGGAGTCATAGCGAACACGAACTTTCTTGCCGGTCATGCGGCCAACCTGCTGCTCAAGCCGGCCCTTCTCCAAATCGGAGAGGGGGCGGGCGCTGCTGACCTCGGCCTGGGCGAAACCCAACTGTGCATCGAGCTCGACCACGAATTGCCGCGTGATCCGCTCCAACATGGGTATGCGCTGGTGGTCGATGAGGATGGCCAAAAAATTGCGAATCGGGCGGGAAGCCCCGGTCTGGGCGACAATGGCGTCGAGGAGACCGCGCTTCTGCTGCGCCGGCACGGCTGGGGACTCCCAAACTTTTCGCAACTGGCTGCTGTCCTTGACCGCATCGACAATGGTGTTTAACTGCTGAATCGCGGAGTCCGTGTCGATATGCTGCTCGAGCACGACCTCGACCAGGGCTCTGGCGTAACGGCTGGCAATCGCGGCCACTACTTGCCGTCCTTTCCGAAGTGGTCGACGAACTCGTGAACCAGCGCCCGGTCGGTATGCTCATCGACGTTGATCCGGCGGGCGGCGAGGTCGACGGCCAGCGAAGCGGCGTAGCTCTTCAATTCGCGGCGGGCATTGCGTGCGATGGAGGCGATTTCCGCTTCGGCGGCGGCAACGACCTTCTGCTTGTCTTCCTCGGCGGCCTGGCGAATGCGCGCTTCTTCGGCCACGGCCTCTCGCTCAGCGCTCGAGCGGATCTCGCTGATCTCGGTGTCGAGCTTTGCCAGGCGTGCCTCAATACCACTCAACCGTTGTGCTGCTTCCGCGCTGGCTGCTTGCGCATCGCGAATAGCCTTCTGGATCTCGGATGTGCGGTCGCGGAACATCTGCGGCAGCTTGGATTTGAGCAGAACGTAGAAAAGAAGCGCAATACCGGCGAAGTTGAGGACTAACGATATCCAGTAGGAAGTGTCTCGACCGAGGCCAAACCTCTTCCCCCATGCTTCCGCGGTGTGAGCAGCCCTTTCGGTCGTCCCTTCCAGGATCGCAGCGATGCCGTCATTTGGCCCCCCGGCAGCTGGCTCAGCAGAAGCGTCGGGATGTTCGGACACTCCCGGAGCAGTTTGAGCCTCGGGCTGCTGCGCCGGTTGTTGGCTGGCCGGTTGCGATGCAGCGTCCTGCGAATGAAGCGCTGGAACACCAAGAGCCAATCCGATAAAGAGGAGCAGAGAAAGCCGGCGGAAGGAGTGTCTTTTCATGCCAGGCCGCCTGCGACTGACCCGGTTTCGGCGGGCCTCAGAACCGTGCGGATGATTTCGCCGGCGAGCCGCTCGCTTTCGCCCTGCAAGCGAAGCACGAGCTTCCACCATGTCGCGCTCGAGAGCGGCCCGGGCTTCACGAATCTGCTGCTGAGCGCTCTCCCGGGCCTGCGCTAGGAGCTGCTCGCGCGCATGTTGTGCCTGTTGCCGGCGCACTTCTTGAGCCTTGTAGATGGCGGCGCGGGCGTCGCGCAGGCGCTGCTCGTATTCCTGGGTGCGTACCTCGGCTGCAGCTACATTGGCGCGCGCTTTCACAATCGCCCCTTCGGTGCGTTCGCGACGCTCGGACTGCACTCGCCGCAGGGGGTTGAGCACCAAAAACCGGTAGAGCACATACAGAAGCAGGAGGATTACGATCGTGGGAATCGCTCCGAGCAGTAATTCGCCTACCTGTTTGAGAGTCTGGTCCATTTACCTGTTCGTGATTCCTGCGGCTGAAGACACACAGAGGGCGCTGCGTTTCCTACGGAACCTTTGAAGTTAACAGAGCTTAGCGACTAGTGTCAACGCAGGGTTGGGCCCATTTCGGGCATGACTTACCGCGGGCCAAGCAGGGGATGGATTCGCCGCCATTTTCGCGAATAAATGTGGGGGTAAGATTGGTCATTCGGGAGCCTTCACGAACTCCGGAGACTTGTCCTGCGACCAGGGATCGTAGGTTTGGACGAAGATCATGCGATCAGCGATGGTGGGGTGGTCCCAGAGCCAGATCTCTGCAACGCGGCCGACGTAGGGATAGTCCAGGGAGCGCTCGCCCAGAATTTGAAACGCTTCGGCGGCGGCCAGATTGGCATTGGGAACGATGCCGTGGATGACCTCGAGGCCATACACGTCGGCCTGGTGCTCGTAATAGCGGGAGATCACGTTGAACAGCGGCGTAGCGAGAAACAGCAACAGCGAAAAGAGCAGGAACAGCAGCGGCAAGGAGGCCCAATCGCTCAGATCGGAGATGCTCCACCGCCGGCCAAGGCGCGCCACCAACCAGTTGGCGAGACGGTAGACGAGGTAGAAGAAGCCCAGCATCAGGAGCAGACCCGTGGCCAGGCCCTTCCAGATATGGTTAAGCACGTAGTGCCCCATTTCGTGGCCGAAGACGAAGAGGATTTGCGGCGTGGTCAGGTGCTGCATGGTGGTATCCCAAACCACGACCCGCTTGGTCGCGCCGAAGCCGGTGACGTAAGCGTTCATGGTGGTGGTCTTCTCGCTGGCCGTCATCTCAAACATGCGAGACCGAGGGATGTTCATGCCGGCTCGGTGCACCACGCGCTCGATCTGCTCGACCAGTGCGGGGTGATGGTCGGTGAGGGGGATGAACTTGTTAAACAGGGGATCGATCCAGACGGGCTGAATGAACACCACGAAGAGCGTGACCGGAATGGTGGCCAGCCAGAAATAGAACCACCAGCGGCGTGGGCTGCGCCGGAGCACGGCATAGAGCAGCCAGCCCAGGAAGCTGGCGGCGAGTAGAGTCAGCCCCAGTTCCTTGCTCCAGTCGGCGATCCACGATGCCCAGCCCTGCACCGAAAGTCCGTATTGCAAGCTGATGTGGTGCCCGTAAATGTCAAATGGCAATTGCAGCAACTGCAGCGCGAGGAAAATGCTCGACAGGACGACGGCAGCTTGTAAGAACCGGAAGCGCGAAACGCGGGTGGCAAGGTCGCGAAGCCGTGCGCCAAATCGCGTCCTCAGCATCACGTATAGCACTCCGAAACCGTAGACGGTTGTTATGAGATACAGTCCAACGTCGATACGGTAGAGCGCGTACGCCTGCCTCAGCTTGTCAGGCGGCAGAGTGTAGTGCAGGAGAGGCTGCCCGGTCGATTCCGAGGCGTAGGCTGTTGCCGAGGGCTGGGCGGCGGAGGATTGATCGGGTGTTTGGGCTGTCAGTCTAAGCGATGCGAGCAGAGTTACCGCGGTGAGCACGAACCGGACAGCGATGCGGAGTCGTTTCATGGCTGATGGGGTCACGTTCACAGCAGTTTACCGCAGCGCACTCCGGCACCTCGGAGAGAGCGTGTATGCGGCTGCCATTTGAGTCGCATGATCCTCAACGGCGATGAAATCACTGTCCGAGGTGATCCGACACCTTCGTGCAGCGGTTAACTCCCCGGTTTGTATGTGTCTTGTTTTCAGGCTGTTGGAGGTTGGCCAGGAGTGGCGCAAGTAGCAGAAAATTCAGCAGCTTATCTCGTTTTGTCCTTGACATTTCCACAGGGGGAGTTAACATTAAAGTATCACCTCCGATCCATTTCAGGATCGAATGGGCTCGAGGCCAAGGAAATGTCACCGCTTCTTGGCAACGGGCCCATTTTATTACCCTGCTATCGGCTCTTTTAGGCGCAGAGCCGCCGCCCCGGTAGAATAGAAGGGTCTTCCAGAACGACTCTCTTCTCCATGAAATCAAAAATCCTGTTTTTGCTAGGCCTGCTGTTCTGTGCGACCCCATGGGCCTCTCCCCCCGAAGCGCTGCTGGCCGGCCTGATCTTCGGCGCGATTGCCAGCCATCCGTATCCCGGCGAATCGCGGCAGATATCCAAGTACCTGCTGCAGGCTGCGGTGGTGGGACTCGGCTTTGGCATGAACCTGCACGAGGTACTGCGCGCCGGAAAGAGCGGGTTTATATACACCGCACTGGGCATCGCCTTCGCCATGGCGCTCGGAACCATCCTTGGCAAACTGGTGGACGTACACCCCCGTGCCGCGTTCCTGATCTCGACCGGGACGGCGATCTGCGGAGGCAGCGCGATTGCAGCCGTGGGTCCGATTGCGGGCGCGACCGAAGACGAGATGTCAGTTTCGCTGGGCACAATCTTCCTGCTGAACTCGGTGGCGCTGCTGACCTTCCCGGCAATCGGTACCTGGCTGAAGCTGTCGCAGAACCAGTTCGGATTGTGGGCAGCACTTGCAATTCACGACACCAGTTCGGTGGTCGGAGCGGCCGCGAAATACGGTGCGGCAGCCCTGGCGGTGGGAGTGACGGTAAAGCTGGCGCGCGCCCTATGGATCGTGCCGGTGACGGTCGGCACCGCGGCGGTCAAGCACAGCAAGACGCGGATTCAGTGGCCGTGGTTCATCCTGCTGTTCTGCCTGGCAGCGATGGCGAATACCTACCTGTTTCCCGGCTCGCGCGTCTATCACTACTTGAGCAGCGGAGGAAAGCTGGTGCTGATCTTCACGCTGTTTCTGATCGGAGCGACGCTGTCGCCCGCGACGGTGCGGCGCGTGGGTCCGCGGCCGTTGTTACAAGGCGTGCTGCTGTGGATTGTAGTGGCGGTGGCGAGCCTGCTGGCGATTCGTGCAGGCTGGATCAGCCTCTGAGGTCTGGAGTCTTGCTTTGAATTCTGTTCGGCATGGGATTGGGGCGGCGCTTGCCGCCCTTTTATTGCACATCGGATGCTTGACGTTGCCGGCGCAGGAACCAACGGCGCCGGGCGCGAACGTTCAACATCGCGCAGTGCATGGCCACAGGCCGACGGTTCCGCGCGAGCCTGCAGCGCTGCCTGAGTTCTGCGCGGAGTGCGTTCGCGACAATCTAACCTATCTCGCAGGGCCGGCGCTGCATGGCCGGGGCAGCGGCACCGAAGACGAACATCACGCGGCGGAGTTCATTGCCGGGAAGCTGAAACAATATGGATTGCTGCCGGCGGCGGAAGATGGCGAGTACATCCAGACGGTCACGATTCAGTCGCGGAAGGTCATCGGATCGCCCACGCTGTCACTGGACGGTAGCGAGCGTGGGAAGCAGGGGGCCGCGATCTGGACGCATGGCAAGGGTGTGGCGTTTCTCGCCCTGCCGCAGCCCGACACGACAGGTGGGCTGCAGAAGCTGGATCTGAACGATGCGCGGGTTACGCCGGCCGCGGTGAAGGAAGGTGCGGCGGTCGCTCTGAAATTGAAGCCGGGGACAACGGTCGCCCAAATGAAGGATGTAGTAGCGCCGTTTTTGCGCGGCAAGGCCGCGATCGTTGTCGTCTCGGCGACGCCGGAACTGGAGGGGCTGCTCAAGACGAAGGGCGCTCAACCCTCGAGCAGTCCGAAGAGGATTGGGAGCGCAGAGTCCGCCTATTCGGCCGTAAGCGTGCTGGCATCGCAGAAAGCGTTCGATCAAATCTGGAGCGCCGCGGACGGAACAACCGTGCAGGTGCAGGGCGAGATGACGCCCTGGGAGGAGACGCGCACCTGGAACGTGCTGGCCAGGATTCCAGGCGAGCGGGACGATGAAGCGATCCTGCTCAGCGCGCACCTCGATCACCTCGGGATCGTGAATGGCACAACCTATCCCGGAGCGGATGACGATGCGTCCGGAACAGTTGCCGTGATGGAGTTGGCGCGGGTGCTGGCCAAAGAGCCGAAGCCGCGGCGCACGGTGGTGGCCGCGCTGTGGGGCAGCGAAGAAGCGGGCCTGATCGGATCGCGCTATTTCCTGCAGCATCCCACCTTCGATTTGAAAAGCATCGTTGCGAACCTGGAGTTCGAGATGATCGCGCGGCCCGATCCCAAGTTGAAGCCGGACGAACTGTGGCTGACGGGATGGGACCGCAGCGATCTCGGACCCCAGTTGGTGTCACATGGCGCGAAGTTGGTAGCCGACCCGCATGCCACGGAGAGTTTCTTTAAGCGTTCGGATAATTACGCGCTGGCGCAGGAGGGAATCGTGGCACAGACGGTATCGAGTTACGGGCTGCACAAGGATTACCACCAGCCTACGGACACTCTGAGCAGAGTGAACTGGACGCACCTGGATGAGGCGATTGCTTCGATGATCGGGCCGGTGAAGTGGCTGGCGAACAGCGAGTTTCGGCCAGAGTGGAAGGACGGAGAAAAGCCTTGAGTCGACAGTTGTCAGTGATCAGTTGTCAGGAAGAGAGTTGTTAGTTGTGAGACAGGCAGTGTCAGACGGCCACAGGCGGTTTTCAAAAACAGTTGGGAGTTGACGACGACTACGATTCGTTTGTCGACACCGAACGTAACCGTGACTTCATGGAAGTCATGAGTCCATTGAGAATGCGCCCGACCTCACGACCTTCCCGAATCAGCGACTCCCGCTGCTCTAATGAGATGTATCCAAGCTCAGCCGCCAACAAGACCTGAGTCTCGAGTTCGTAGAGCGAGCCCCGCGCTTGTCCGAGGAACTGATGGAATTCTCCGCGCGTAGCGCGTCCTTGCCCCTCAGCAATATTGCTGGGTACGGAAACGGCGCACCGCCTCATCTGACTCTTAAGGCCAAACGTCTCCTCGCGCGGTAATTGACCGCTTGCCACATACACCATCTTCACCAACGCCATTGCTCTTTGCCACGCAATCAGGTCTTGAAAACGCATACTCGGCATGGGAACTCCCCCGTCTCGCGATAATCTCCAGCTAGCGTCTTCGACAATAGCCGTCGCGCGATGAATCTGCTGTGACGCCTGAACATATTCAGGCGGACCAACCTCGCAAATCAGCGGCTTTCCTCTGGCTCGCTGACCAAAACGGCACGCCTTCCTGCCAACTGACAACGCTCTTTCTGACAACTGGCAACCGACAACTGACCCCTAGATTTCCAGCACGCTCGAAAGCTCTTCCCACTCTTCCATCATCTTGGCCAGGTCGGCGCGATGCTGGGCCAGCAGATCGGTCTGGCGCTGGGTTTCGTCGGCGCTGACGAAGGACTGCAGTTCGCGCTCGCAGGCGGCGATGCCGCGCTCGAGACGAGCGATTTCTGCTTCTACCTCCTGACAACGGTCCTGCATTTGTTTCAGGCGGATGGGGTTGATGCGCTTCTTGGACGCGGCGGCTTCAGGATCGGATTGCTTCGGTTCGCCGGCGTGGTCGTACTTCTGCACGTATCCCGGGACATCTGACAATGTGGGATGGCTGTTGTTCAACGCATCAGCGCTGGAATCGGACTCGCCAGACCGCTGCTTGCGCCAGAGATAGTCTTCGTAATTGCCGGGGAAGACATCCACGCGGCCATCGCCTATCTCGAAGACGCGGGTGGCCAGCTTGTCGATGAAGTAGCGGTCGTGGGAGACGAAGACCACGGTGCCGTTGTAGCCCTGCAGGGCTTCGAGGAGCACGTCTTTGGCGCGCATATCGAGGTGGTTCGTCGGCTCGTCGAGCAGCAGAAAGTTCGACGGATGCAGCAGCATCCGGGCCAGCGCATAGCGGTTGCGTTCGCCGCCGGAGAGCACGCCGATGGGCTTGAAGACATCGTCCTCGGAAAACAGGAAGCAGCCGAGCAGGCCGCGCAGCTCGGTCATGGTCTTCTGCGGAGCGACCTCCTGAATGTCTTCCAGCATGCGGCGCTCGGGATCGAGCTCCTTGTACTGGTCCTGCGCAAAGTAATCGGGCTCGACGTTGTGGCCCAGGTGCAACTTGCCCGCGGTGAGCGGCTCGATTTCCGCAAGTAACTTGATCAGCGTCGATTTTCCCGCGCCGTTGACGCCGACGAGCGAGATGCGATCTCCACGCTGGATGGTGAAGTTCACATCGCGGAAGACTTCCTTCGCGCCATAGCATTTAGCGACGCCGGTGCACTCGACCACGGTGCGGCCGCTGGGCTTGGGCTGGGGAAAGGTGAAGTGGATGGTCTTCTCGTCCGGGGGAATCTCGATGCGCTCGATCTTGTCGAGCTCCTTGATGCGGCTTTGCACCTGCTTGGCCTTGGTAGCCTGGTAGCGGAAGCGGTTGATGAAGGCCTCGAGCTGCTCGATGCGCTCGCGCTGGTTCTTGTAGGCGGCTACCAGTGAGTCGCGGCGCTCCTGTTTCTGCTGCAGAAACTTTTCGTAGTTGCCGCTATAGAAGTGCACGCCCTTGTTCCAGATCTCGATGATGCGATCGACGGTGACGTCGAGGAAGTAGCGGTCGTGCGAAATCAGAACATAGGCGTAGGGATACTGGAGCAGATACCCTTCCAGCCAGTTGCGGGTTTCGAGATCGAGGTGATTGGTGGGCTCGTCGAGCAACAGGAGGTTGGGCTTGGCAAGCAGCAATTTCGCCAGCGAAATTCGCATCTGCCAGCCGCCGGAGAACTCTTCCGTCTGGCGGGTCCAGTCTTCCTTGCGGAAGCCGAGGCCGTCGAGCACGGTTCCGACCTGCGCTTCGAGGGCGTAGCCGTCGCGCATGTGAAACTCGCCGGAGATACGCTGATAGCGGTCGGCCACCTGCTGGTATTCGGAGCGAGGTGTGGTCGAGCACCCCCATCTTGTGGGTGAGTTCTTCCATCTCCAGTTCGAGCGAGCGCAGGTCGTCGAAGACGGACATGCACTCGGCGAAAACCGTGCGTCCGGAAAGCTGCAGGCCATCCTGCGGCAGGTAGCCGAATGTCGTGTTCTTGGCGGAAGTGATGGAGCCGTAGTCGAGCGACTCGATGCCGCCGAGCACCTTCAGCAGCGTCGACTTGCCGGTGCCATTGGCGCCGACCAGCCCCACGCGATCGTGCGGAGTGATGAGCCAGTCGAGGTTTTCGAACAGGAGCTTGGGGCCGAAGCGTTTTCCGGCGGAGGAAAGCTGGATCATGGCGAGGCGCTAGTTCGTCTTCTTGTGGCCTCGCGGAATGCGGTCGTCAATCGGTTTGCGTCCGGCAAATCCTTCGCTGGTGCCGTGGTAATGCGTGATTCCCTTCTCTCCCAGCTTCCAGCAGAGCAGGATGACCTCGCCGTCGACCACGCAGGGGAAATCGAGCAGCCCGAGTGTCGAGGTCCTTCACCTGCACGCCGGCGGCGTCGATTTCGGCGACGGCATCCTTGGCGCGCTGCACGGCCTTATCGCGCTCGGCCTTGCGGCGGGCGAGAGACATCACATCGACCAGAGTGCCTCCGTTGAGGAAAACGCGGCTGCGGACGGATTCGAGTTCGGCGTCGACCTCTTCGATCAGCGCCTTGCATTGCATGGCGGAGCGCAATAGCGACTCCAGCACGGGAAGCAGGGTCTCGGCTTCCGAGAGGGTGAACGTGCGTGGCATGGCGGTACCTAATTCTGTTGCGGCCAGTTTCCGGCCAATCGCCTCGCGGCGGTAATGGATGCGGCGCCGATACGCCTGCAGGTCGAGCCAATAGCGCGGCACACGGCGCAGATACTTTGTTCGGGGGCGTTTGCGTATGCGTGTAATCACTGGATGTCTAACATTCTATCAAGCGCGACGCGTGCCCACCTCTTGACGTCGTCTTTTACCCGAATCGGGTTCACCACGTTGCCGTCGACCAGGTTTTCCAGCGCCCAGCACAGATGCTGCGGCGAGATGCGAAACATGGTGGTGCAGAGGCAGCCGGAATCGTCGAGCGTAATGACGCGCTTGTCGGGATTCTCCTTTGCCAGGCGGTTGACGAGATGGATCTCGGTGCCGATGGCGAACGAGCTTCCGGCAGGCGCTTGTTTCACGAACTTGATGAGGTGATCGGTCGAGCCGATTCCGTCAGCCTTCTGGCAAACCTCCCAGCGGCACTCGGGGTGAACGATGACCTGAATGCCGGGATAGTTGGCCCTCACCTTATCGACGTGCTCGGGCAGAAACCGCTGGTGCACCGAACAGTGCCCCTTCCACAGAATGACCTTCGCCTTGCGCAGGCGATCAGCGGTCAGTCCGCCCTGCAGCATGTAGGGATCCCACACCACCATTTCATCGAGCGGAATGCCGCGGGCAAAGCCGGTGTTGCGGCCAAGATGCTGGTCAGGGAGGAAGAAGAGCTTCTGGTTGCGCTGGAAGGCCCACTCGAACGCCGCTTTGGCGTTCGACGAGGTGCACACCAGGCCTCCGCGCTCGCCGCAGAATGCCTTGATGGCGGCGGTGGAGTTCATGTAGGTGATGGGCGTGATGCCGTTGCCTTCCTCGTCCGTAAGGCCGAGAGCGACGAACTGATCCCAGGCGTCTTCGACCTGGGTGATGTCGGCCATGTCGGCCATGGAGCAGCCGGCGTTGAGATCGGGCAAGATGACGGATTGGCCAGGCCGGGCCAGAATGTCGGCGCTTTCGGCCATGAAGTGCACACCGCAGAAGACGATGTACTTGCCTTCGGCCTGCGCCGCCATCTGCGAGAGGCGGTAGGAATCGCCGCGATAGTCGGCGAAACGCACGACTTCGTCGCGCTGGTAATGGTGTCCAAGAATGACGCACTCGCGTCCCAACTCTTTGCGGGCGGCCGCAATGCGGCTGTCCATCGAGCGGTCGGGGAGGACTAGATAGTTCTCGAGCGAGCAGGATGTCGATACTGTTGCAGGTGCCGTTGCCACTTGTATGTCTCTGCCTTCAGCTCCGGCGACTGGTTTCCGCTGAGTGGCGAAAACCGATCCCGAAACGGGGATGTTGAAAGCTGTCCTGCGGCTCCAGTAGATCCACTGCCCGCCATGGCGGGCCCGACCTACGGGGATGTTGAAGCTGCAAGTTGACGCTTCTTACTACTCGGCTTATTGGATGTCCCACGCACCGCGTTCGTTACAAAAACGTGAACCGCGCCACACTGCACGCGGCCCTTGCCTCACAGAGTCGCTGTGACGAGCAACGTCCAAGCCATATTGTTGCGCTTCGCGGGAAATTGCGCAAGGCGGGCGCGCAGTTTGGCTTCGAGACGCCCAATTGTTGTAGATACGGAGTATCTACATCTGCTATGGTAAAGTACGAAGCGACGAGGCTTATTTCATGCGTTCACAATTGATGAGATGGGGAAACAGCACAGCAGTGCGAATTCCTAAAGCTGTCTTGCGAGAAGCCGGGATGCAGGAAGGTGACACGATTACACTGGCGGTTAAGAATGGCGCCATCGTAGCCAGGCCGGTGAAGAGCAAGCCGACGCTGCAGGAGCTGATAGCTCAAATCTCGACTGACAATGTCCATCGAGAAGTCGAGTGGGGCAAACCGAAGGGGGCGGAGGCGTGGTGAAGCGCCTCTACATTCCAGAGGCGGGCGACTTGGTATGGATCAACTTTGATCCGCAGTCTGGACATGAGCAGGCCGGCCGCCGGCCGGGCCTCGTCCTGAGCCCGGCAGAGTACAACCGGAAAGCCGGCCTGGCGCTGGCGTGCCCCATCACCAGTCAAGTGAAAGGTTATCCTTTCGAAGTTGCGGTTTCGTCGAAGCGGATACAAGGGGTGGTTCTTGCCGACCAGCTTCGCAGCTTGGATTGGCAAGCCCGGCAGTTCGCCTTTGTCGAGCGCGCCGGGGATGAAACGCTGCAGCAGGTAAAGCACTTGCTGACTGTGCTGCTGCAGCTCGCCTAGCCCCCGATATGCACCATGGTCCTCGAGGCCGGAGTAAAGCCGGGCTCGCCGATATGGTGGCGTTCTTCCTTGTGATCGACGGCATACCGGATGAAGCTGGCGAGGCTCTCGTCGCTGGCGCCGTCGGACATGCGGGCAGCGAGATCATGCTCGCGCACGGAAAAGAGACAGGTGCGTATCTTGCCGTCAGAGGTTAGGCGGATGCGGCTGCAATGGCCGCAAAACGGGTGAGACACTGGGGCGATGATGCCAATCTCGCCGACACCGTCTGCAAATTGATAGCGGCGGGCCGTCTCACTGCGACGGTGTTCGAGTTCCTGCAGCGGCATGAATTCCGCCATGCGCCGCAGAACTTCGTCCAGCGTTATGACGATGCTGGGCGTCCACACGCGATCTTCTTCCAGCGGCATGAACTCGATAAAGCGCACGACCACTCCTTCGTCGCGAGCGAACCGCCCGAAGGCGGTGATCTGGTCGTCATTGAAAGCCGCGCAGGAGGACGCAATTGACCTTCACAGGATTCAGTCCCGCTCGCTGAGCGGCACGAACTCCGGCCAGGACCCTCTCGTATCCATTGGGCACCCGGGTAATGCGCGCGAAGCGAACGGGATCGACCGCGTCCATGGAAACGGTGACGCGGGAGAGGCCGGCCTCAGCCAGCGGCTGCGCGAGGTCTTCGAGAAGATGGCCGTTGGTGGTGATGGCGATGTCGAGAGGCTGGCCTTCGAGGGTGCGCATGGCGCTCAACTCGGAGACCATGCCGACGATGCCGCGCCGCAGCAGGGGCTCGCCGCCGGTCAGCCGGACCTTGGTGATGCCCAGGCCGACGAAGACGCGCGCCAAGCGCAGATAGTCGGCGATCGGCATCTCGGGAAATTGTGGCCCATCGTTGCCGGAGCGGCAGTACACGCACTTGTAGTTGCAGCGGTCGGTGATCGAGATGCGCAGATCGCTGATGCGGCGTCCGAATTTGTCGGTGAGAAACAAGCTATTCGCCGTTCGCTCTTTGCTTAGACGGTTTCGATGTGCAGGGAAAGGGAGGGACAGCGAGCCCGAGTTGGCGGGCGCTGACGGTTTCCTTTCCAAGCACGGGAGGCGCAGACGTTTCCCTCTACACCCTCGGCCCCACTCGCGTGAGGCGCCGCCTCCGCTGCCCTGGGTATGCCTTTAGGCCGCGAAGGTCGGAAACACTTCGGTCATTATAGATGCGATGCGGAGCAAATGGGATGAGTTATCGCTCACAACCGCGACAGAGCTACATTCCTTCGTAATTAGGGCCACCGCCGCCCTCAGGTGGAACCCAGGTAATAATTTCGTAGGGGTCCATGATGTCGCAAGTCTTGCAGTGCACGCAATTTGAAGAATTCAAGTGAATCTGGAGGCCGCTGGGCGTGTCCGTGGCTTCGACCATCTCGTAGACGCTGGCGGGGCAAAAGTTCTTGCAGGGGTTGCCGAACTCTTTGACGCAGCGTTCGTTGCAAATGTCGGTGTCGTGAATTACGAGATGGGCCGGCTGGTCCTCCTCGTGCTTCGTACCGGAGTAATAGACGTCGGTGAGTTTGTCGAAAGTCAGCTTACCGTCGCCACGGGCCGCGTTCAGAATGTGGGCTTCGGCGCCTCCGTCCGCAGGCAAGTCCGCCAACTGCCTCAAGCGCTTGTGGCCGGCGTGGTTGGTGTAGTGCGCCCGCAACCCACGGCCGCCCGTGAACTGTTGTACTCCGGCATTGAACATTCCAGCGAGCAACCCGTTTTCGAAGCCCTGGTGAAAGTTGCGGACAGGCCACAGTTCGGTCTTGAGCCAACTGTTTTCCACCCGCTCCTGGAATTTCGCCAGCACGTCTAGCGCGAAGCTATTGGCCGCCATGGCTTCGAAAGCCGTCTCTGCTGCCAACATGCCACTCTTGATGGCCAGGTGAATGCCCTTCAGCCGCTGTGAATTCAGGAAGCCTGCCGAATCGCCCAGAATCATCCAGCCGTCGCCGGCAACCGGAGGAATGCACCACCACCCACCGTAGGGCAGCGACTTCGCGCCATAGCGAATCATCTTGCCGCCTTCCAGCAGCTTCGCGATAAATGGGTGCTTCTTGAACTCCTGCAAAACGTGCTGAGGATCAAGACGTGGATCGCGGTAGTCGAGGCCGGTGACGAAACCAAGCGAAACCAGATTATCTTTCGAGCCGTAAATCCAGGCGCCGCCATATTCGTGAACCGTCAGCGGATAGCCCATCGTGTATATGACTTCACCCGGCGCGATGCGACCCGAGGGAACTTCCCACAGCTCCTTCACGCCGACGCCGTAAGTCTGCGGGTTTCGCTCCTGGTCGAGTTGGAAGCGCCCGATGAGTTGCTTGGTCAACGAGCCGCGCGTGCCTTCGGCGAGGATCACGACCTTCGCCTTGAGGTCGTAGCCGGGCTCGAAGTTCGATTTCTGCTGCCCATTCTTGTCGACACCCTTGTCATCGGTGCGGACGCCCACGACGCGGCCCTGATCGAACAAAAGCTCCGATCCCGCGAAACCGGTAAACACGGTGATGCCGGCTTCCTCCACCTTGCTCCCCAGCCATTTCACAAACTTGTTGATCGAGATCACATAGTTGCCGTGATCGCGCATCGGTGGAGGCGTGATGGGAAACTTGAACTTGCCGGTTTTGGTGAGGTAGTAAACCGCTTCCTTCACGACCGGCGCGTCGAGCGGGGCCTCTTTCTCGAAATCGGGCAGCAGCTCGCGCATGGACCGGGGGTCGAGCAGGGCTCCGGAGAGGCAGTGAGCGCCGATGTCGCGTGCCTTCTCCAGTACGTAGATATTTTCCTTGGAGAGCTGGGCCTCAGGGCTCCTGGCGTTGTGCTCGTCGATGAGCTGGGAAAGCCGCAGGGCGCAGGCCATGCCTGCCGGACCTCCACCGACGATGACCACGTCCGCTTCCATGATCGGCCGGTCGACATCAGGGAGCGGCTTACGAAAGACGATCATTGGAGACCTTTCCAATTCGTGCGCAGCATCATTGTGCCACTACTGGATCGATTTGTTCTAGATTTGCGAACAGACGCAGGGTAGCCCTCCGCCGAGCCGCACTGCACAGCCGCTGGAACGCGCAGATTCAATTCAGGTTAGTAGAAGGCGTTGCGTTCGAGCAGCGGCGCAAAATCCGTCATCAACAAGCCGAGGCTGTCTAGGAGCTCTTCACCTTTTTCACTTCTTCAATCAACGGGGGGACGATCTCGAATAGATTTCCGACCACGGCGATGTCTGCGATCTCAAAGATCGGCGCCTCCGAATCCTTATTGATGGCGACGATGGCGCGCGAGCCCTTCATGCCGACCACGTGCTGAATGGCGCCGCTGATGCCCAGCGCGAGATACAACTTGGGCGTAACCGTCTGTCCCGAAGAACCAACCTGACGATCCATGGGAAGCCAGCCGGAATCGCAGATGGGACGCGAGGCCGCAATCTCTCCGCCCATGGCGTCCGCCAACTGTTTTGCCATCTCGATGTTTTTCTGCTCCTTGATACCACGGCCAACCGCGACAATGATCTCGGCCTGGGTGAGATCGACCGCCTGCCTGGCCTCTTTGAAGGGAGCCTCGGGTTTATTGCGAACCACGCCGTCGGCAATTTCGACGTTCACGGTCTCGACGGGAGCGGCCGCACTGCCGTCTTCCACTTTGTCTCCGCGAAAAGCGCCGTTCTGGAAAGTAGCGAAGTAAGGAGCTTCGCCAACGAAGGACACATCAGCAGCAAACTTGCCCTGAAACATCTGCCGGGTAAAGAGCAGCCTTCCGCCCTCGTACTTGAAGCCGATTGCGTCGCTGATGAGCGAACGATTGAGCACGGTCGCGAGCTTCGGCGCGAAGTCGCGCACCTGGTAGGTGTGCGGCATCAACACAAGTTTGGGCTGCGTGGATTCGACCAACTTCTTCAAAGCTGCGACGAAGGCGTCCGGGGTGTACGGTTCAAGTCCGGGCGACTCGACGTCGTAGACCTTGGCCACCTTCTTTGCGGCGACTGCATTGGCGATTTCACCGACGCCGCTGCCCACCACTGCAGCTTCAAGGGCCCAGCCAGTTGCGGATGCCAGTTCCTGCGCACCGGTGAGTGTCTCCCAGGACACGCGGTTCAGTTTGCCTTCGCGTTGCTCAACTACCACCAGGATCGTGTCTGCCATTGTATTTGGATTCCGTGCGCCGCCGGATGTACCGGGTGCGCTTATTCGAAGAGTATGAAACCACCTATGCCGCGCCGGCCGAAGCCTTGCGCCGCCTACATTCCATCTCGCTGCGCCTGAGCCGCTCTGCTAGCCGGAGTCACCGGTTGCGTGCCTTAACCCGGGCACCGATCAGGTTCAGGATCAGCCCTGCCACCACCAGTGCTCCAGCAATGATCTCGATGCGGGTCTGTCCCAGCTTAAGCGCTGCCGGATTAAAGAAGAACACCAGCAACGCGAACAGGACACACACCCACCCAATGACCATGAGTGCCTTTCCATTTTCCAGACCTTCTTCTGATGGCATATCGCCTCCCCATGCGATTCGCCACTCTCGCTACCGCCCCTCACGCCGCAAGACCAGCTTACGCCGTAAGTTGACTGGCACGAAAGATGCTAGAGAACGGACGACTGCAGAGAACCGTTTTGGGACTCTCGCGTTGCTACACCACGTGCCGTTCTTCCTCATCCTCGCGGCGTTGCTCCCAGAGCATGTGTCGGGTAGCGCGTTCCGCCAGTCGGGTCGGTCGCACCATCCGCCGATAATGCGTTCCCACAATAACCAGTACTAGTCCCGCCAGACCTTCCACCGCCAGCCAGACCGGCCAAAACATGGAGCCGTCACGCAAGCTGATGAAGAAATAGATACCCAGCAGCACGTCCATCCAAAGCAGCGTCCAGCCGAGGACCAGTAACACGGAACCGAGGCGACGGCCTTCTGCCGCGCTGTCGGCTTCGGTGTAGGAGTAATCGCTGTCCGGCATCGTATCCACCTCAAGAGGAATGTTCTCCCTCCGAATTAGATGCCCGAGCGCCGGTTCCACGCCGTAGCGAAGACCAGTAGATTGCAAAGAACTGAGTCGCAGCCGCAAAGCTGCCCCGGCCCTGGGCCGGTGTTGGAAAACTAGATGACATGCATGTCGTTGCGCAGCTTGTCCGCCAATTTCTTGGCAATTTCTGCAGGAGGACCTTCCAGCGTTTCTGTCTGCTTGGTTTTCTTGGGGATGTAGAGCTTCTCAATCTTCTGGAGGTTCTCGCCCAGCGCTGCCTTCACTTCGTCGAACGTAACTTTCTTGAGCGGCTTGTTCTTAGCCTGCTTGATTCCGATCAAGGTGGCGTAGCGAAGCTTATTGATGCCCGACTGGATGGTCAGCACCGCGGGTACCGGCATATCGACGAACTGGAAGTATCCGGCTTCAAGTTCGCGCTTGACGCGAATGCCACCGTCTTGTTTCTCGATCTGCATAATGATGGTCGCGTGGGGCCAACCCATCAGCTCGGCCAGAATGACGCCGGTCTGCGCAAAACCGTAGTCGTCGGATTGCAGGCCGGTGAAGATCAGATCGAAGTTCTCCTCCTTCACGACAGCCGCGAACGCCTTGGCGGTGTTGAACGCGTCGAGACCCACAAAAGCATCGCCCTCGAGATGGATGGCCCGGTCGGCGCCTTTGGCGAGCGCTTCCCGCAAGACCTGCTGGGCGCGGGCAGGCCCGCTGGTAATGACCACCACCTCGCCGCCGTGCTTCTCTCTCTGGCGGAGGGCCTCTTCCAGCGCGTAGGCGTCCGGTTCATTGACTTCGTAGGAGAGGTCCTCGCGGATCCACGTGCCGCTGTCGTTGAGCTTCAGGGGTGCGTCCTTCTGCGGTACTTGTTTCATGCAAACCAGAATCTTCACAGGCTCCTCCACCGAGCGGGCGCCTACCAGAAGGCTTCGCCGGACTCAGGCAAACGGCTCAGTATAAATGAGCGGCTGCTAGTTTTCGACCTGTCGCGAGCTTTGTTGTTGATCGGTGCGAAAATGGGAAATCTCGAAATGGGACTGGCGCTGCCTAAAGCGACGATCCGCCCTCGAACACCTTCTCCATCTGGTAGGGAAACACGCGATACAGCCCGTAGCTGCTGCCAACGTCCGAGTACTGCCGAAAGAGCAGGTCGCCCACGGCCGTTGGCGTCAGCGTCGATAGCGTCGACCAGTTCCAGCCGCGGATAGACGTCGAGATGTGCGGTGTCGGTTACCGCGCTGAAGATCTTCTGTGGCTGGTCGTTGATATCGAGGCGCGCCACGATGGTTGCGTAATAAACGAATGGCTTGCTGCCACCGCCAGCGACAGGGAGTTTCGCGGTAAGCACCATGGTGGGCGAATTGCTGAAGTCCAGGTCAAAGAGGCGCAAGTCGTAGTCGGTAATCACCGCTGTCTTGGGTACCGCGGGCCCGGGACGTTTGGCAGCAAACGCGCGGATGTCAGCCAGAGCCAGCGCCAGCATCGGCGGAGCCTTCTGCTGCCGCTGCTCCGGCGTCATGGCGTACAACAACGAGCGGGTTTCATACTGGCCAGCGTCGGAGATCGCCGGGTAAGAAAGTAGCTTTCCCGCGGGCAGGGCTTTCGCTTGGCTGGTCACGCCGGCGGACTTACCGGAAGGCTTGCCGGCGACGACCGGTGCTGCTTTCCCCGCGGCTGCCGGCTTGCCGCGGCTCAAGACCGGCCGGTCGGGATCGTTTTCGTCCTGGTCAGGCGCTGGAATAGATTCGTGAGTGTCTGACGTTGTGGTACTCGCGGAACTCACGGGACGTGTCAGAACGGGGCGATCTGGATCGTTGTCTGAGTCCGACGATCTGCTATTTGAGGAATCCGCTGGCGACCGTTTCAGCACCGGCCGGTTAGGATCGTACTCCGGCGGTGTAGTGTTGCCGCCGCTGGTCTGTGCGGCGGTGGAGCCCGAACCAGAGTCCGAATCGGCGGGCCCCAGGGTGGGACGGCCGCTTTGGGAAGACGCGGTTTGTGCCGGTTCGCTCTGCGCGGGCTTGGCCGAAGTGCCGGGCGAGGCGGAGCTCGGGGACGAGGCGGGCGCGCTCGGCTGGTCCTTGGTCGTCGAGCCGCTGCCACCCGAGCGGTGCAACACCGGAGGCCCTTCGTCAGGGTCACCGGTGAAAATCGCATGGCTTTCGCTGGACTTTGCCTTTGGCCGCTTGGCTGCGTCGGCGGCGAGCTTTTCGTCGAGCGCGAGATGCGGCTTCCAGCGCCCGTCGGCAACCCACGAGCCGTTGACTTGCTTCGGTGTGTTCACCACGAAGGTTCCGGTGGGCTCGCCATAAGCTTGGGCCTCGTAGACGGTGCCAGGTTCCACGGCCAACGGCTCTGGGTTCGCTCCGTAAAGGCTGGCGTCATAATACTTGCCGTCAATCCAGAGAGCGATAGGCACCAGGCGGGTGGCGCCTCCGGGGAGAAACTCCACCACAGCCAGCGCGCGTGGGCCGCGCTTGGACTTCTTCGCCGGAGCAGGCGCGGCGTTCGGGTCACTCTCCGGACGACGCATTTCAGGCCGCTGGGCCTCGCGCCGCGCAAAAACTGAACAACAGGAGAACGCCGAGCAGCAGGCCGGTGGCGCACCGGCAAGTTTTACGGTATAGATGGGTACCTATGGCAAACAACAAGAAAGCTCCCGAATTCACCCTGCCCGACGAAGACGGAAACCCGGTTTCGCTCGAACAGTTCCGAGGCAAGACCGTCGTCCTGTTCTTCTACCCGAAGGCCAACACCCCCGGCTGAACCATTGAGGCTCGCGGGTTCCGCGACGCATACGCCAAGCTGCAGAAGACTGGCCTGGTCGTCCTCGGCATTTCGCCCGATAAACCTTCCGCCCAAAAGAAGTTTAAAGAAAAAGAGGAGCTTCCGTATACCCTGCTGGCCGACGACCAGAAAGAAGTGGCTAAGAAATTCGGCGTCTTGAAAGAAAAGAACATGTACGGCAGAAAGGTGCTGGGCATCGCCCGCACCACATTCCTGATTGGACCGGACGGCAAGATCGCGCATGTGTTCGAGAACGTGAAGCCCGACGGGCATGCCGAAGAAGTGTTGGCACTGGTAAAGGGCAAGGGATAGTTGTCAGGGGGCAGTTGTCAGTTATCAGCAAAAGATGGTCGTGAGTGGGCAGTTGTTGATTGTCAGAAAAACAGCTTTTCGGCTCGAAGTTGATAGCTGACTGCTGATAGCTGGCGCCTGACAGCTCCCTTACAGCTTCTGCACCCGTTGCACGTCGCGGACGCCGGCGATCTTGCGCACGCCGGCGACAATGCGTTCCAGGTGCCGGAGATCGGCGATCTCTACGATGATGTCGACGGTGGCGTGGGTTTCGGCGGTCTTGGCTTCGATGTTGCGAATGTTGGTGTCGGCATCGCTGATGACGGCGGTGATCTGTTTGAGCATTCCCGGACGGTTGTCGCACAACACCACCAGCTTCACCGGATAGCCGCCCGACCAGGGGGTGGTACCGGACGTTCCGTCGTGCCCCCACTCGACCGCGATGCGCCGCTCGGGCTCGTACATCAGGTTGTTGACGTTGGGGCACGCTTTGGAATGTACAGCCACGCCCTTGCCACGAGTAACATACCCGACGATGTCTTCGCCGCGAATGGGATTGCAACAGCGCGCGCGATACACCATCAGATCGTCGTGCCCCTTGACCTTGATGGCCGAAGAATCGCCGCCAAAGACGCGGCGCACTACGCTGGTAAAGCTGCTGGACTGCTCGTCATCGGACTTTCCGGGCTCGTGGGGAACGTTGCCGGCCTGCTCGGCAGGAAGCAGCCGCGCCAGGATGCTGCGGGAGGAGAATTTGCCGTAGCCGATCGCCGCCAGCAGGTCGTCAGGACGACCGAGACCGTTTTCCGTGGCCACGCGCGTCAACTCCGCTTCGTTAATTTCTTTAAGCGCGATGCGGTACTTGCGGGCTTCTTTTTCGATCAGCTTGCGTCCGATTTCGATGGCGCGCTCTCGCTGATGAATGTTGAGCCAATGCTTAATCTTTTGCCGCGCCCGCCCCGACCTCACGAAGCCCAGCCAGTCGCGGCTGGGGTGATGTCCAGGCTGGGTCAGAATCTCGACGATGTCGCCCGAGCGCAGCTTGTAGCGCAGCGGCACGATGCGCCCGTTCACCTTGGCGCCAACGCAGGTATCCCCAACTTGCGAGTGAATGGTGTAGGCGAAGTCGACCGGCGTGGCTTCGCGCGGCAGGATCACGATCTTACCTTTGGGGGTGAAAGTGTAGACCTCTTCGGGGAAGAGATCGACCTTCAGATTGGAAACGAACTCTTCCGCGTTGGCCACATCCAGCTGCGAGTCGACCACCTGGCGCAACCAGGCAAGGCGCTGTTCGTCACGGGCCGAGATGGGGCCGTCCTTGTATTTCCAGTGTGCGGCGATGCCTTCCTCGGCCGTTTTGTGCATCTCCTCGGTACGGATCTGCACTTCGAAGGCCTGGCCGTTCTCCGAGATCACTGTGGTGTGCAGCGACTTGTAGCCGTTGGGCCGCGGCATGGCGATGAAGTCCTTGATGCGCCCCGGGACTGGCCGCCACTGGTTGTGAATGATGCCGAGCACGGCATAGCAATCGTTGACCGACTGGGTGATGATGCGCAGCGCCATCATGTCGTAAATCTGGTCGACCGAGATGCGCTGCCGCTGCAGTTTCTGGTAGATGCTATAAATGCGCTTGATGCGGGCATCGACCCGGGCCTGGATGCCGAGTTCCTTGAGCTTGTCTTCGATGACCTTTTGGATCCCGGCAAGAAAGGTTTCGCCTCGCTTCCGTCGCGCCTCAATGGCTTCCTTCACCTGGTTGTAGGCAATGGGATCGACGTACTGAAAGGCGAGGTCTTCCAGTTCGCCGCGGATTTTGCCCATCCCCAGACGGTGCGCGATGGGAGCGTAAATCTCCTGCGTCTCGCGAGCGACCTTGAGTTGCCGTTCGGGCGAAAGGTGTTTCAGGGTGCGCATATTATGCAGCCGGTCAGCGAGCTTGATGAGCACCACGCGAATGTCGTCCACCATGGCCAGTACCATCTTGCGGACGCTCTCGGCCTGGGCTTCTTCGCGCGAGGCGAATTCCAGCTTGCTGATCTTGGTGACACCCTCGACGATGTGGGCCACCTGTTCGCCAAATCTGGTCTTGATCTCGTCGACGGTTACTTTGGTGTCCTCCACCATGTCATGCAGCAACCCGGCGGCGATGGCCGTGGTGTCGAGCCGCATTTCGGCCAGAACCATCGCTACTTCGAGGGGATGGACAAGGTAGGGTTCGCCTGAAGCGCGCACCTGCCCCTGGTGATGTTCCAGGGAAAACTCGTAGGCTTTCTTGACCAGTTCGAGGTCGTCGTTGGGGCGGTAGGAGCGGATCTTGCGCAGAAGATCGCGATAGCGGGTAACCGTGAGCACGTTGGTCGCGATGGTCTGGCGCAATGTCGCCATAATCGAGTATACGACAGGTGCGGCTCTGGCTTCCGGTCCACCTGCCTTACTTCCGGACTGCCGACTGAGGGAGATATGAACATATTGATGAGCGGGGCGTCAGGCTTGATCGGCACGGCGTTACGGCAGCGCCTGACTGCAGCCGGGGAGCAAGTTTCCGCGCTGGTGCGGCGCAGTCCCCAGGCCGGAGAAATACCATGGGATCCCAATCGGCCATTGGAGCCGGAGAAACTGGCCTTCTTCGACGCCGTCGTTCACTTGGCGGGAAAAAGCATCGCCGGGCGCTGGACCGCAAAGTTCAAGCAGGAAGTGCGCGACAGCCGGGTGCATAGCACGCGAACGCTCGCCACCGCTGCGGCCGAGTCGTTTCGCCGGACCGGAGCGCCCGGAATTTTTGTAGCCGCTTCGGCGATTGGGTACTACGGCAACCGGGGAGACGAGTTGCTCACCGAAGACAGCGCGCCGGGACAGGGTTTCCTGCCGGAAGCGTGCGTGGCGTGGGAGGCGGCGGCCAACCCGGCACGGGAGGCCGGTCTGCGGGTGGTCCACTTGCGCATTGGCGTGGTGCTGGCGCACGATGGTGGCGCTCTGCCTCCGCTGCTGCTGCCCTTCAAGCTGGGCTTAGGAGGCAGGATTGGCGATGGCCGTCAGTTCTGGAGCTGGGTTTCTCTGGACGATGTCACGGGAGCTTTTGTCTTTGCCCTTCAGAGCGAACAGTTGCGCGGGGCGGTCAACACCGTCGCGCCCAGCCCGGTGCGGAATGTGGAGTTCGTAAAGGCACTCGCGGCAGAGCTGCACCTTCCCGCGATCATTCCGCTGCCGGCCTTCGCAGTAAAGGCCTTGCTGGGGGAAATGGGGCAGGCCCTGCTGCTGGATTCCGCCCGGGTGAAACCTGGCACCCTGCAAGCGGCGGGATACCGCTTTGCTTACCCGGAGCTGCGCGACGCCATGCGGGCCGCTCTGCGGAGTTGAATCATGGAGCCTGGATGATACAAAACCGGTGCGGCTTTCTCGCATACCGGCGTGCCTTTTCGTCATCTAGAAACTTATAGAGTTATTGCGCATCTGGAGATCAAATGGCTGCTAAAAATCTTGTCCTCGCTAGTTCCGCTGTCCTCCTGCTTACCTCGGCCATGTGCAGTGCCGCCAAGAAGCCACAGAACGCACCTTCGCCACAGGCTCCCTTCACCGACTACCGGTACGAGAAGCCGGGGACGATGCACAAGATCACCGCCCACGACCTGCCGGCGCCCTTCGCCACCAAGTCCGCTACCAACGGTCCAAACCTCGTGGATCGCCCGGCGAATGTCGTTCCCGTGGCGCCTGCGGGCTTCAAGGTGGAGCTGTTCGCCGAGGGCCTGAACGAGCCGCGCAAACTGCTGACGGCGCCCAACGGCGACGTCTTCCTGGCGGAGAGCCACGGCGGCAACCTCAAGGTATTCCGCGGCATCGGCGCCGATGGTAAGCCGCAGCAGACCGCAACCTACGCCACCGGATTGAACCGGCCTTACGGCATCGCGTTCTATCCACCCGGGCCAGATCCCCAATATCTCTATATCGGCAACACGGACTCGGTGGTGCGCTTCGCCTACAAGAACGGCGACCTCAAGGCAACCGGCAAGCCGGAGAAACTCGCCGATCTTCCGGCCGGCGGTGGTCACTGGACGCGCGATCTCGTCTTTTCGCCGGATGGCAAGCAGCTTTTCGTCGGCGTAGGCTCATCGTCCAACGTCGACGATCCCGACACTCACCCCGAAGAGAACGGACGAGCTGTCATTCTGGTGATGGATCCTGACGGCAAGGATCGCCGGACGTACGCGTTAGGCATTCGTAATGCAGGCGGTGGGCTGGCCATCAATCCCAAAACAGGGGAACTCTGGGCCTCGGTCAATGAGCGCGACGGCCTGGGCAACAATTTGGTGCCCGATTACATCACCCACGTGCAGGAAGGCGGGTTTTACGGCTGGCCCTACTTCTACATTGGCGGCAATCCCGAACCGCGATTGAAGGGCGCACATCCTGAACTGAAGGACAAGACGATTGTTCCCGACGTGCTGATCCAACCGCACAATGCCTCGCTGCAACTGGCGTTTTATGACGGCAAGCAATTTCCCGCCGAGTACCAGGGCGACATCTTCTCATCGCAGCACGGCTCGTGGAACCGCGATCCGCGTGCCGGCTACGAGGTGATCCGTGTGCCGCTGCATCAGACCGGTCAGGCGACCGGAGAGTACGAAGATTTCCTCACCGGATTTGTGCTTCCGGATGGCAAGGTATGGGGACGGCCCGTGGGTGTCACCGTTGCGCCGGACGGATCACTGCTGGTGAGCGATGATGGCTCGAACTCGGTGTGGCGGGTGAGCTACATAGGGAAGTAGAGCTGGTTACGTTAGGCAGGAAGCCGTGCCTGTTCAAGTAAGAGAGGAAAAAGAGATGAGCATCCATCGCAGAGATTTCTTAAAGGGAGTCGCCGCCACGGGAGTAGTTGCCAGGTTTGGAAATTTCGCTGAGGCCGCCGACTCGTCCGGCATTCCCAAGCGCACTCTGGGCCACACCGGCCAGCAGGTCTCGATGATTGGGCTGGGCGGCTATCACATCGGAAATCCCAGCGAGGCGGAAGCGATCACGATCATCCGCACCGCCGCCGACAACGGCATCACCTTCATGGACAACTGCTGGGACTACCACAATGGCGATAGCGAAGTGCGCATGGGCAAGGCACTGCGCGACGGCTACCGGCAGAAGGTGTTCCTGATGACGAAGATCGATGGTCGCGATGCCAGGACGGCGACGCAGCAACTTGACCAGTCGCTGCAGCGGCTGCAGACGGACCACCTCGACCTGCTCCAGTTTCACGAGGTGATACGGATGAACGATCCGGAGCGCATCTTTGCAGCGGGCGGCGGCATGGAGGCTGTGGTGAAGGCGCGGGATGCGGGCAAGGTGCGGTTCATCGGCTTCACCGGCCACAAGAGCCCGCAGATTCATAAGCACATGCTGGAGGTGGCCGACCAGCACAAGTTCAAGTTCGACTCAGTGCAAATGCCGCTGAACGTCATGGACGCGCAGTACGAGAGCTTCGCCAAGATTGTGTTGCCCATGTTGCAGGAGCGGAACATCGGCGTTCTCGGGATGAAGCCGATCGGTTCGGGCGTTTTGCTGAAGAGTGGCAAGGTAAGCGCAGTCGAGTGCCTCCGCTACGCTTTGAGCCTGCCGACGAGCGTGGTGATCACCGGATGTGAATCCACCAAAGATGTGCAGCAGGCGCTGGACCTGGGGCGCAACTTTAAGCCGCTGAGCGAAAGCGAGCGCACTGCGTTGCTGAGCAAGACGGCCGAAGCAGCGAAGAATGGCCAGTTCGAACTGTACAAAACCAGCACGCAGTTCGATGGAACCACGCACAACCCGCAGTGGCTGGGCTGAGGCTGCTTGCACGCTTTTACGAGTGTTTCCTCATTCCTCAGGCGAACGGTGTCGCTGCGACGCATTGCGAGCCGCGGAGATCGGGCGACTCGGCCAAAGCTGCACGTGAATGCCCGGAAGGTGCTCCTGCAGTCCTACAAAGTAGGACTGTGGAATGCAATCGAGTGATGCCTGCTTCAAGGCCTCGCGCTCAACCCTCCTTTTCGCCACCCTCAGGCCCGTAGAAAAATACCCAGGTCGAAAAATCGTCGCTGAAATCCTTGAAACGATGCTCCACCGCGGCGGGTGCAAACAGCACGTCGCCGGTTGCGAAGGTCGCTTCCTCGGAACCGCACTGAAATTTACCTGTTCCGCTCACCACCACGTAGATTTCATCGCGCGTATGTGGGGTCTGCGGATCGGTGATGCGAGGAGCGTAGAACTCCACGCTCAGCGATCCGTGACTGAACAGATGAACGAACCGCTTGCCATCGGGCGTGGGCACATGCTGAATACCTTGAACAACCGTAAGATGACCTTGCATAAGTTACTCCCCATTAGGGCCGGCGGGCAGTCCTTTGCGCGACAACGCCCTTCGGTTTCCAGGCGCCAAGCACGACGCCCATCAATGCGCATCCTGCCAGAGGGCAGGCGGCCGAGATCAGGATGAACTGGTGCGAGCGAAGCTCGAACACCAACTCTGTGATAAGCGCGAACCCGGCGACCAGTCCGACCAGCAACCCGATGCGGAATCCGCGAAACAGGTTGAAGCGCTCACCCATCGCCAGCACGCGAGCAATGACATAGGCAAGCACGAAATTGCAGATCAGGGCGATGACATACGGCCAGAAGTTAGGATGGGCCCGGTTGGCGGCAATTTCTTCGGGCGCCATCCCCAGACCGGTCTGCCACTGCCGGGCGAAGACCGTGAACCAGGCTGCCTGCAGCACCCAGTACAGCACCGAGGAAACGCCCACCGCGGGCCAGTTGATGCGCATGAATGTCCTCCGGGTTTCCGCGTGACGATAGCGCGTTCGCAGCCATTGCGCAATGATCTTGTGACTAGCGGCGGTTGCACATCGATAGCACCTGCCCGGGCGTGAGTCCGCGTTCGCGCAGCGCACGCAAGCTGAGAGCGTCATGGCGCTTGGCCAGACGAACCCCGGCTGCATCGCGCACCAGATCACAATGGTAGTACGCGGGAGTCTGGTAGTGCAGGGCATCGATAAGCAGCACTTGCCTCGCTGTGGATTTCAACAGGTCGGCGCCGCGCACCACTTCGGTGATCTGCATGGCAGCGTCATCAACCACCACCGCGAGCTGGTAGGCGGGTACATCGTCGCGGCGCCAGATCACGAAGTCGCCGAACTCGTCTCCCGCGATGTAGCGTTGCGGGCCGAGGTTGCCGTCGTCGAACGCGATGGATTGCCGGTCGGGCACGCGGAAGCGCCAGTTCACGCCTGCGGGAGATCGATAACCCGCGGCCTCAACGATTTTGTCGCGGCAGCATCCCGGATACATGGGCTCGTCGTCGCCTTCATTCGGAGCGGTGGCGGCCAGGGCGAGATCCTTTCGCGAGCAGATGCAAGGATAGATGTATCCGGCGTCGCGCAGTCTGCGCCATGCATCGAGATAAAACTCACGGCGGAGACTCTGTTCGTAAGGCGCGAACGGGCCTCCGGCATCCGGCCCTTCTTTCCACTGGATGCCAAGCCAGCGCAGGTCTTCGAACATGGCCGCGGCGTACTTTGCCTTGGAGCGCTGGGGATCAAGGTCTTCATTCCGAAAGATGAGCGTGCCGCTGTGCGCCAGGCAGCGCTGGTAGGCCGTCCAGAAGGTGCAGGCATGGCCGATGTGCAGCAGGCCAGTGGGCGAGGGTGCGATGCGGCCGCGGTAGGGCATGGGTCGTAACCTTGACGTTCAACGCAGGGTACTCTCATTACACGGGCCAGCGCCGGTCTGGCGGAATCGCGACGAAACCCATGGCGCGCTGGCAAGGGCAGAAGGGTACCGGTGTTTCCCGTCGAGTGACCCGGAAATGACGAGACAAATGCGGCTGTCGGCGTCGGCGTCATCGGGGGCCATTCGCCCGAGTTACCCAAGGTGCGAAGGGCAGGCTTATTCGCAATTTACGTCCGATAATGTTGGGTACCCCCCTCCCCCACCTGTCCGCAAAATCTTGAAAACAATGGTTCCGATGTGGGAATGGTCTGCAAAATCTTGAGTGCGTTAGAGTTACAGGCAAAATCTTCATCTCAAAGAACTTAGCTCGTGGCACACTGAGCGCACACTACCACCTTTCCTCCAGGCGAATTTATGAGTTGATGCACAGAGAAGCAAGAGAAAACGGCATGGTAAAAGCACGAAAGTAACCTGGCGAGCAACGTTGTCAGCTGTCGATTGTCAGTGGTCAGCGAGACGTTTCGAATCTCGAGTTTCCGGTTTCAGGTTTCCTGGTGAAAAGACGGATCGCGCCGCAGCGGTCGGTAACGCTGTTCCCGGGAGTCGTGCGTCGGTGGAGATCACATCGGAAATGATCTCTGCCCGTCCCGGATGAAAGTCGGCGCACCCCGACAGAGGAGTTTGGCTGGTGCACCCGGCACCCCAGCGCGAGCGAGAATTGCATCGCAAGACCTAATATGTCGGTGAAAATCGTCGAGCAGAGGAATAAAATGAGGTTGTTCCCGATGCCATCGGCACGTCCGCATCGGGGCGGAGTAGTCCAATGAAGAATTCCATCGTGCTCAAAGTTGTCTCAGCGGCGATTTTTATCACCCTCGGCTTTTCTCCCCAGTCAGTTGTTGCCCAGCGCGGCGGTCACGGCGGCGGTGGTTTTCATGGTGGGGGTGGTTTTCATGGCGGCGGCGGATTCGCAGGTGGCGGGTATCATGGCGGCGGCGGATTCGGGGGTGGCGGCGGTAGCTATCACGGCGGCGGATACGGCGGCTGGCATGGTGGTTATGGGGGTGGCTATGGCGGTTGGCACGGAGGCCACGGTGGCGGCTACGGCGGATGGTACGGGGGCAACGGGGGCTGGGGAGGCGGTTATTGGGGCTATCCCGGCTACGGTTACGGATGGGGAATCGGCATCAGCTTCGGCTGGGGATCTTACTGGGGACCTGGCTACCCTTATGGGTATGGGTATGGGTATGGCTACGGCCCGGCGTGGGTCGCGCCGTATTATCCATACTGTTACTCCTACCCGTACTGTTATTCCTACGCGCCAGCCAGCTATGTAGCGGGCTACGCGGAACCTGACGATCCCAGCAGCACTGATGTACGAGTGAACTACTCGGCAAACCAACCGAGCGCTCCGGCGCCAAGAAGTACGCCTGATAGCGCACCTGTGACTGTTAAGTACGCTGCTTACGCGCCGCCTGCTGCAAGTCACGGGACTGGACCTGCCAGCCCATTCACGAGCGGCTATCGGCCTGCCAACTCCGCTGGGCATCAGCTTCCGCCGGTTCGGCCGGAAGTGCAGAATGTGATCCAAGCCCTGCGTGGCATGCCCCCGGGCGCTCGCGAGCGGGAAATCGAATCTGGTCGCTATAGCAACCTTTCGCCGCAAGAACTCAAGCTCGCATTATGGGCTGCGGGCGGCTCGATGGCGCCAACGGCAAACTGAGCATCTCGAAAAGGCCGGCTGGGGTTAGTAACGAGGGGCGATTCGATTGGACATCGAAAAGCTTGCCACTCAAATAACTTAACTGGTGGCGCGCTGGGCGCACACGACAACGCTTCCTCGTGGCGAATTTATGAGCTGATACACAGAGAAGCAAGTGAAAAGCGCGGGGCGAGAGCACGAAAGTAACCTGGGGAAGCAGTCTGCTGGTTGCCAAAAGTCAGTTGCCAGGAAGAAGGTTCGAGTTTTCGGTTTCCTTGTGGAAAGACGGAATCCCGGCTGGCGGTAGGAAATCTTTCCACGATGCGGTCAAAAGCCCCACATTTGCCAAAGGAAGGCAAATATGGACCACGGGATATGTGGGCCACCTGCCCGGGGAGGTTGGCTAGCGGTATTCCAAGTCGAGGGCGTAGAGTTCCTCGGAGCTGCGGTTGCGCATCACGATGACACGGTCGTCGGGCGTGAGTCCAAACCATCCTCCCTCAACGACGGCAGATCCCAGTTCAATTCCATCGAGTTTGGCCACAATTTCCGCGCTGCCGTCATCCACCCGGATGCGATAAATGGCAGAGCCGAGGACGTAGAGGTAACGGCTATCACGCGACCACGCTGGCCATCCGACGCCGTTGGATGAGGGAAGTTCTTTCCAGCGGCGGGTGTCGAAAGTGTAGAGGAACAACTTACTGGTATCGTCTGAGACGGCGGTGATGTAACGTCCATCGGGCGACCAGCGCGGACTATACATGTGCTGGGAGCCGGGGATGGTCCGGGACTTCCGGGTTTCCAGATCGAGGATGCGGACCTCGGTTTCGACGCCGTCATAGACATCGCTTCCGCCGTAAGCGATGGACTTGCCGTCAGGAGACCAAGTTGGGTCCGCGGGACGGAAGTCTCCAGCCACCAAAAGCATAGGATTGCCGCCGTCGGCTGGAACCAGGTGGATTCTTCGCTCCGGATACCCCCACTCCATGAATACGATCGATCGTCCGTCGGGCGACCACCTGGGATTGGCCACGAAGCCCATCGGCGGATAGGTGAGTTGCAGGCGCTCGCTGCCGTCGATGCGGCTGCGCCAGAGAATATTTCCGGGGTAAGAAACGTAGGTGACCCACCGGCCGTCGCGAGAGAAATCGAGAAACGACGCCGACATGCCATTCATGTATGGCTGGAACTGCCGCGAAGCCGCGTCGTAGCGGAGAAGCTCGCCGCGCTCGATTTCGCCGAGGGCGAAGATTTGCCTGCCGTCTTTACTGAACAAGGGAGCGGCCCGGAAGGAAATTGGGCCATTGGTCAATTGCATCGGCGCCGCCTGACGAATGTGTCCAGACGGTCCCGACTCGGTGGTGGCCCAGAGGTTGTAGCCGTCATTGCCGAGACTGGCGAACGAATAGGTCCTACCGTCGGCGCTCCAGCCACCGCAGCACATTTTTCGGTCGTGTCGCGGCAGAAAGCGATGCAGCCCGGTGCCATCCACAGACGCTTCCCAGATGCGGTAGCCCGCGACGAAGCGGATTATCTTTCCATCCGGCGAGACGGCAAAGTCCCGAATGCGATCAGGCGCAGTGAGTACGACCCGCCGGTTGCTGCCGTCCACGTCCACGATCTGAAGCTTGCGGGTGTCGGAGGAGTTGGTGAAAAAGACGTGCCCGCCATCGGGCGTGAGGGTCGCGAAGGTTACGGTAACCTCGTCAATCTTGCGTTGCGGACCGTTGGGCAACTGCGCGAGCCAAAGCCGGCGATCGGCCACGTCGGACACGGCGTCGAAAACCAGGAGTTTCGAGCCATCGGCCGAGCCGCCGACAAGTAGGGGCTCATGCATCACGGGCATGGTGAGGTAAGACACCTCGCCGCCCTGGGTGGACACCTGCGCGATGCTTAGTCCGCTGTTGCTCAGGTCGTTGAAATAGATGCGCGTCCCATCGCTGACAACCTTGTGAAGCCAGGAAATCCACTTGCTGTTGTTAGTGCGCGTGAGCTGATGAATACCCGTGACCACTGGCGTGCGCGGGCGGTAGTGCCAGTACACGGTGCCGGCTGCGATCGCCAGGACTAGGACGGCAGCCACGTCGACTTGCCACCGGAACCGTTTGGATGGCGCAGCTTGGTGAACACTGCCTGATACGTCGCGCGCTGCGGAGGGCACGTTCGCCAGATCCAGCACCGGATCGAAAGCGTTCGGGACGGTCTCGACCCGCGCTATGAACCGATAGCCCTTCTTGGGTAGCGTCTCGATGTAGCGGGGCTGGCCGGCGTCATCTTCCAGCGCTTCGCGCAGCTTCTTGACTGCCGTGTTGATGCTGTGCTCGAAGTCAACAAACGTATCCGAAGGCCAGAGTCTCTGCCGGAATTCTTCCCGGGTCACCAATTCGCCGGGACGTTCGAGCAGGATAGCCAGGATTTGAAAAGGCATGTCCTGGAGCTTGATCTTGCTTCCGTCGTGGCGCAGTTCGTGAGAGGTGAGGTCGGCCTCAAAGGGGCCGAGACGGGCAAAGCTTCGCTCTGTGGCGGGCACTTGCATGGAGAGCGACCCACCGATTTCGCTTTATGCCTGCAACGTTACGCCCGGTCTCGGGGAGCGTCAACGCCAGCTCATGAGAAGTAATGCAGAGTCGCATTGGGATTTCCCAAAACGGAACTCCACGCTCCCGCCTCACCAGCAGTCTATCCGCAGTTCACCCGCAGTGCATTGAAGTCCAGGGCGATTCAGGTAACGATCGGGGTGCTTGCAGGTTCCTGCTCGCAACTCTCCAGGTTGGTGGGCAGCTTCCTTGCCGATTCATCTGCGCAGGTTTCTACGAAAGAGGAGGATGTCATGAAACAAAAGTTTTCCATGCATAGTCTTGGACGGGCAGCACTTCGGGTCGTATTCGCACTGCTCGTCTGTTCGCTTGCCGTCGCCCTGAGCACGGCCTCGTTTGCTCAAACGAAGGCGATTAACGGCAGCTCAAAGCTGAAACCGCACGTTGTCACGTCGTTTGAATATGATTCGACGCATCAGATGCTCCCCGAGAGCATCACGGCCGGCCCTGACGGAAAGCTCTATGCGGGCGTCTCAGATTTCCTATTCACTGGCCTTTGTTATATCGAGAGGCTCACGCCAGACGGCAAACAGCAGCAAGTCATTGCTAACTTTCCTCCCAGCATTTGCTCCAACGGCTTTCTGCTCGGCGTGGCCTTTGATGAAGAAGACCGGCTGTACGTCGCTGTAGATACCTTTACGCCAGACGTCCCCCCGGGAGTGTACCGGGTGGAACACAACGGAACCGCGACCCGCGTGCTGAGCTTGCCCCCCGGCAGTTTCCCGAACGGCCTCGCCTTCTACGAGGGAGACATGTATGTCTCTGACAGCGTTCTCGGGGCCATCTGGAAGAAGGGGCCACACGACGGTTCCGTGCAAACTACTCCCTGGTACCAGAACACACCACTACTGGCTCCAACTGGATTTGGCGCGAACGGGATTGCCTTCTACCGGCATTCTTTGTACATCGCAGTTGCCGATGCTGGGAGCATTGTCCGCCTGTCGATCCTGCATGACGGTACGCCCGGGGCCTGGGAATATGTCGCGCCGCCGAATCCCTTACTTGTCACCTTGGACGGCATCGCATTCGACGTAACTGGAAGGCTATGGTTCACGGTTAATTACGGGAGCGACGGGTCGGGCGGAAAGTTGGGCACCCTGGACGAGGACGGCAAGCTACGGATCCTCGGCGATAGTCCCGGCTGGCTGGATTACCCGACCATGGTGGTCTTTGGGACGACGTACCGGGATCGGGACACGCTCTATCTGACGAACGGTGGCTTGAATGGTGGAAAGCCGAACGTCCTCTCGTTCGACGTCGACGTTGCGGGCTTGCCGCTACCGGTCGATCACTGAAGCCGTGCACTCCTAACAGTCACTAATGGCAGTAAATGCTTTGGAACAAAAGGAGATTATATGAAACACGCAACTATCATGCTAATGGCTTTCGCGCTGCTGGGAGTTTTGGTTCCCTTGAACGCCCAGACCCCCGCAGTCGCCTCCCAGGTGGTTATCGGTTTCACAGGTGGGTCAGTCTGGACCTCAGGTTCGACAGGTACCTGCATTTGGTACTTCCCGGTGCTGGGGAATCTCGACCTGAAATCCCTGTTCGCGTCGGACACACCCAGTGGCGCCCCGATCATCGACAAGGAACATGCTTACCTCATCTGGGTGTCGAACTGGAGCATCCAGACGATGTTTGCCAATCCGGGATTTGGCGGTGTGACGCTCTCCCTCGCGGTGGTTCCCGCTGGGGGCGGCACCATCTATTTCAACAACAACCCCACCAGCCGTGACTGGCGTAATCCGGCCAATCCCGGCAACCTAGGGGTACCCGTGGCCACGTTCGTCAGGGGCGCCGGACTCTTTCAAAGCGCCGATAGCTGGACGTCGGACAAGTTCTATTTCTCGGCGCCACTGGTGTCGAGCAAGACCTTCAGCGTGAATGGCAAACAGTTCAACTTTAGGAACCTGATCCCACACGGAATGACCTGCTTCGAGTACGGGCAGGCAGGGAGCACGTCGGAGGCCGGCAGCTGCACCGCAATGGGCCCGAGTTTGTGATGGTGAGGTAAAGGACACCTCCCGTCGGCGCGAGACCCGCCCGATTCCTGCTGAGCAGAACGGATGCATGGCCGTTGTGCTTGAGACGGGGCGGGCCCCGCGCTGGGCGGCAGACGAAGATGTCGGGACGGTCGGCGGCCGGCCGCTCGTTGGAGGTACAGGCATGTACCTCCATGGCTTTCTCGGCCTGATACTTTGTTTATTGTGAGCTCGGTTTCAGTTCATCCGTAGTAACGGAAGTCTTTCCAGAACTCCGGCCAGCCTTTCCTGGGAGGGCCGCAGACCCAGATGTCGGGATGGTCTTCGGTCTCCTCGTTCTTGATGCCGTACTGGTTCCAGGTATGGCCGGCGAGGCGGCAGGATTCGAATCGTTTCTCCACGCCTTCCCGGCTGAAGCCAATGATGATGAGCGTCTGCGGCGGGGGATCGCCATAGCCGCGCTGCCAGAACGAGTTCACCCCGCTGATGGCGCGGGGCAGTCCGTACTGCGGCCCGTACAGGTTGATTGCGCCCGCCTCCCCGTAGTTGGTGCCGAGGATTCCCAAGTGGGCGCGCTCTTCCGGGGTTAATGAATCGCGAATCTTCGCCACTTCCTGCACCAGTTCGGGCCAGCCGATTTGTTCGCGGAAGTCTCCCTGCACCTGGTTGGTGATCGCCCACCAGCGAGAGTTCAGGGGCGCGAGGGGCAACCAGAACGCGGTGGTGAAGACAATCTCGAATGCCAGCGCAGCCCACACTATCCAGCGGATGGTCATCGCTCTTACGCGTTGCATGGTCGCCAGCCAGCCTTCGCCCCAGACCGCCCCGGCGGCATACAGCATGGGATACGCGGGTCCCATGTAGTACCAACGTCCTTTTGCGACGGTGAACAGCAGGAGGGTGACCACGAACATCCAGCCCACCATGCGGAAGCGTTTGTCGGCGCGCGAGAACAGACAGAAATAGAGCCCAGCCAGAGCCAGCGGAAAACGAAAGCCGGTTAATTCCAACTGTTGGGGAAGGAAGTAGGCGGTCCGGCCCTGGCGGATGTCGCGGGCGTGAATGTGACTGAGGAAATCGAGCGAAACAAAGTTGTGCTGCGCCTGCCACCACAGGTTGGGCAGGCACACCAGAATCGAAAGCGCCACTCCGATCCATAGCCACTTGCTCTTCAGGTAGCGGCGTGCGTTGGTGAGCAGCACGCCCGCGACGATCGACAGGGCGAAGAAACCGATGGTGTACTTGCACAACATGCCGAAACCGAGACCGGCGCCAATCGCCACCCACCAGCGCGGATCGCCGGAGCGAAGCAGTCGAACGACGAAGTAGGCGGTCAGCACCCAGGCCAGGCAATCGAAGGCCACGTATTGCATCTCGTATCCGCCGCCCAGGCAGAACGGGACAGCGGCTACAGCAGCGATGAGTTGTGCCCCACGGCGTCCGCCCATCTCGCGGGCCATCAGGCCGGTGAGCACCACGGCAATGGCCTGCGCAACCCCAGCGAAGAAGCGGAAGCCGCGAATCGAAGTGCCGAAGAGGATGAGGGAGATTCGTCCGAAGAACGGCGTGACCGGCGGGTACGCGGGATAGCCCCAGGCAAGATGACGGGCGTCCTCCAGCGTCGCCAGTTCGTCGCGGTGAATTCCGTAGCGATTGCCGATGAGCCAATGCAGAATCACCGTCGCCAGCGCGATGTAGATCAGCAGTGCGGTATCGCTGAGCCAGACGGAGTGGGTCGCGTCGGGAGCCGAACGGGTGGTGGAGGACGCGGATGCTTGCGGGTCCATAGGGGTGCTCTTCGAGCCCATCTCATAAATACCTAAACGGCAAAAGCGAATTCCCTCAGAGGCTGAAGCCCGGTCTTTGGCAGACCTGAACGGCACAGCTAACCCTCTGCCCCTTCAAAACAGATTCATGAGATAGACAGATAAACCAGCTAGTTTGCCCGAGATGCCACCGCAGCGCAATCAGCCGATCCGCTCGACCGGGCCGATACCCGCCGGATGCCCCGCTACGTGCCACATCCAGTAGCGTGGAGGCTCGTAGTGATTTTCGGCGGTGAAGGGTTCGCAGAAATTGTCATTGCACAGGTCGGCGCGCACAAAGAAGGCATTCGCGCCGGCGAAGCAGCAGCCCACCAGGCGATAGCCTTTCCGGTTCGCCAGCAGCTCCAGCGCCTTCAGACTCGCGCCGTGGTAGTTGGTCTGCTGCCACTGGAACTTCTCCTGGTAGGCGATGGTGAGGGACATGGGCGGAAACCAGGCCGCGTTGTACTCCATGATGACGACGCGCGGCTTGATCGACTGCACCGCCTGCCAGATGTGGTAATCGTTGCCGTCGACATCGATGCTGAGCAGGTCGGGCTCGGCGCTGGGACCGGCGGTCACGAGCAGGCGATCGACATTGTCCCTGGTAACGAACTGATGTTCGATCCGCAGTTGCGCGGTTTTGACGTAGGATTGCAAACGCTCGCGAGCGGAAGCCACATCGGACTCGCTGGCCTCGACCCACAGTCCGCGCCAGCCGGTCAGCAGCAGCGCGAGAGTGTTGTTTTCCAGCCCGGGCCCGACCCCAATTTCGAGAAATGTCCGGCTGGTGGTGCGTATGCGACGGAAGATTTCGGCAATGATGCCGTCCTCATCGTTTTGCGAATAGGCCTTGGCCCCGAAGCGCACCAGCCGCTTCTTCTCGGCGTAGCGCGGGGTGGCCATCGTCTGTTCCCAGTAGCGTTGCTGATCGAGAGCGTCCATAGGTTTAAGAAAGCGTCGGATGCGAGACGGTTAGCCGGCAAGGTTGTCTCGCGTGGCCTGTTAGGATAACGCTGTGCCGGGGCTGCTCCAAGTCAACAATCTTACGGTCGATTTCGTAACCGCGCAGGGTAGCGTGTGCGCCGTGCGGGAGGTGAGCTTTTCCATCGCCCCGGGTGAAGTGCTGGGGCTGGTGGGCGAGTCAGGTTCGGGCAAGTCGGTAACCGCGCTCGCGATCTTGCGGCTGTTGCCGCCCCAGGCTCGTATCACCGGAAGCATCGGTTTCCGCGGCGAAGATCTGCTCTCCCTGGACGAGTCGGCGATGCGCAACATTCGCGGCGTTGGCATCAGCATGATCTTCCAGGAGCCGATGACCGCGCTGAACCCGGTCATGCGGGTCGGCGACCAGATCGCCGAGGCGGTGCTGGCGCATCCCGGTGCTGCCGCACGATCCGGCGACCAGCCCTGGGCGGCAGCCACACAAGGAAGCTCGCGTCAGCAAGGACGAAGCCGGGCGTCTGGCGGTGGAAGCGCTGCGCACGGTGGCTGTGCCCGAACCCGAGCGCCGCGCCCGCGACTATCCCCACCAGCTTTCCGGAGGCCAGCGCCAGCGCGTCATGATCGCCATGGCCATCGTCAACCGGCCCCACCTGCTCATCGCGGACGAGCCCACGACCGCCCTCGATGTCACCATCCAGGCGCAGGTGCTTGAGTTGCTCAACGATCTGCGGGAGCGCTTCTCGCTGGCCATGCTTTTCGTTTCGCACGACCTGGCGGTGGTGTCGCAGGTCTCGCATCGCATCGCCGTCATGTACGCCGGCGCACTGGTCGAAACCGGCACGGCCAGGCAGGTGTTTGCGCAACCGGCGCACCCGTATACCCGCGGCCTGCTGCATTCCGTTCCCACGCTGCGCAGCGACCGCGCGCAGTCGTTGCGCACCATCGAGGGAACGGTTCCGTCCCTCTCCGCGCTGCCCCCCGGCTGTTCGTTCGAGCCGCGCTGCGGATTGCGTGTGGCAAGATGTTCCGAGGCGCTTCCCCCGCTGGTCGAGGTCGCACCCGGCCACCTCGCACGTTGCCCGGTGGTATCGGCGGAGTTCCACTGAAAATGCGCTTACTGCTGCTCAGCGACATCCACGCCAATCTCGAAGCCATGGAACGCGGTGCTGGCCGCCGCTCCGGCTCACGACCAGGTGGTCAACCTGGGGGATATCGTGGGCTATAACGCATCACCCAACGAGGTCTGCGAACGGCGTCGTGGCCCTGGGCGGACTGGTGGTGCGCGGGAACCACGATCGCGCTTGCGCTGGCCTGCTCGACCTGACTCAGTTCAATCCGGTCGCAGCCATTTCGGCCCGCTGGACCCAGATGTCACTGGAACCGCAACATCTCCAATGGTTGCGAACTCTGCCGGTAGGGCCGCTGCGTAACGAAAACATTCCTGACACCGAGTTCGTGCACGGCGCGCCCATCGATGAAGACGAGTACCTTTTGAGTTCGGTCAGCGCCGCGGAAAATTTTGGCCTTCCCGGCCAGCCCAACAAGATGTTCTTCGGCCATACCCACCTGCAAGGCGGATTCATTGATGAAGGTGGGCTGGTCCGCCACTTTGCGCCCGCCTACGAGAGTATCGAAGGAGCCGTGAAATTCGAGTTTCCGCTGCAATACGGCTCGCGCTATCTCATCAATCCGGGATCCGTGGGCCAGCCGCGCGACGGCGATTGGCGCGCAGCGTTCGCGCTCTATGAGAGCTACGACGACGCTCCCGGTCGAGTGACGTTCTATCGCGTGCCTTACGACATCGACCAGGCACAGGAACGCATTCTCTCCGCGAACCTGCCGCCGCGGCTGGCCATCCGCCTGCGCCTTGGCCGGTAAAAGTTGACGGTAAAAGCAGGGGCAGGTACCGGAAGCATCCCATCCGATCGGCTAAACTACGCACTATGCCTATTCGGCCATTTCCGGAAAAGTCCGGGCTCTTCTCCCAGGAAAGTATCGGCGGCGCCGTCACCAGTGCGCCGCAAGGCTACCTGGTGGCGCACATCGACGGCGGATCGCGCGGCAACCCGGGCCCGGCCGGCTACGGTGTCGTTATCGAGGATGAGGTGGGGCGTCCGGTCGCAGAATTGAGCGAATATCTGGGGAAGCAGACCAACAACTACGCCGAGTACTCGGGATTGCTGGCGGCCCTTTCCTACGCGCTGAAGCAGGGATGCAAGGCGATGAAAGTGGTGAGCGACTCGGAGCTGATGGTCCGCCAGGTCAACGGCCGGTACAAAGTAAGTAATCCCACATTGAAGGACCTCTACCAGCAGGCGATGAAGATGATCGGCCAGTTGGAGTACTTCGAGATTCGGCACGTCCTGCGGGAAAAAAATCGCCAAGCCGACCGCCTGGCCAATATCGCCATGGATCGCGGTACTGTCGGCAAAGGGGTGGTCACAAGCGCGGGCAAGGCAGCTGGTCCACCCGCAGCCCGCGAAGTTAACGGCCTGGTTCGCAACGGCGTGGTGGAATTCCTGGGAGACGCGCTACCTGACGGCACCTTGGTGAAAGTCCGCGCCAAGTAAAGACGCTCCGGAAGCACGACTCAACTGAGAGGGATCGCAGGTACGCGGGCCGATCCGAACTGTTGAACCGCTCACGCTCTCATCGCCGCTGGTGCCGGCGCTTGCGGATGACCAGCTCGATCACCCCGTAAACCACAACGCAAATCCAGAAGTCGACCAGCAGGCCGAGATCATAGCGGCCGGGAGTATGGCGGGCCACGGGCGGCAGGTGCGGCATCAGCAGGAAGAAATAAATGAGGTTGCCGGCGACGACGGCCGCTAGCTGTTTGAGCAGGCGATTGCGCACTACCGGTTGGACACCGCAGGAGGACGGTGCGATGCACGAAGAAACGTAAACTCGCTCCTGGCCCCATGATCGACAACCCCAGCCAGCCTGCTGATCCCGAAATCTCCAGACACAGAAGAAAGTATGCAAGCATTGCGAGCCAGCGCGGGCTGTCGGGGGTGGGCTGATTGAATTACGAGATAATGGTCCGCCGGAGGACCTATGACCAATGACAAGCCGCCCGCAGCCGCCAAGGGTTTGCTGAGCGATTTTGCGCCGAAGCTATCCGAGCTGACCCAGAAAGTTCTGTTCGGCGACATCTGGGAGCGCCCAGGGCTTTCCAAGCGTGACCGGAGCGTCATAACTGTGAGTGCGCTGGTGGCGATGAATCGAACCGAGCAGTTGCCTTACCACTTGCACCGTGCGCTGGAGAACGGTGTCACCCGGGGCGAACTGGTCGAGCTGATTACCCACATGGCCTTCTACGCCGGGTGGCCACCTGCGATGTCCGCCATCAGGCTGGCCAAAGAGGTGTTCCAGGGCGAGGCGGACTCAAAGTAGTTTACGGCTGGCGGCAAGCGGGAACATCTCAGAGCCACGGGCTGAAACCTGCCGGCTGATTTACCATCGCTCTGTGCTCGACCTCGCGACCAACGTGCAGTATGTGAAGGGCATTGGCCCGAAGATCGCCCAGATACTGCTGGAGAAGGGCATCTGCACGGTTGAGGACCTGCTGTACTATCTGCCGTTCCGCTATGAAGACAGGCTGAATCCGCGAAGGATTGGCGAATTGCGCGCCGGGGAAATGGCCAGCGTGATTGCCGAAGTGCGGACCTTCGGGCTGTTCCGCACTCGCCGCATGCCCATCTTCGAGATGACAGTCGGCGAGGGGCGCGAGACGCTGAACTGCATCTGGTTCAACGCGGCTTACCTGCAGGACAAGTTTCGCGCGGGGATGACGCTGGCGCTGTACGGCAAGGTCGAGGTGCCGGAGCGCGGGCAGCGGCATCGCTTCCAGATTGTGCAGCCGCAGTTCGAGATTCTGCATGATCCAGAGGCCGGCGAAGAAGATCGCAAATGGCAGTCGCTGGAGGTTGGACGCATCGTTCCGATTTACGAATCGGCGGGCAAGGGACGGCTGACGGCGCGCTGGTTCCGGCGGGTGATTCACGGCATGCTGGAGAACCTCGACCAGGATGTTCCCGACGCAATTCCGGCGGTGGTGCGCGGTCGCATGGGGCTGATCGACCGGCGGCGGGCGTTCTGGCAGGCGCACTGGCCGGAGGTCGGCGAGAGCCTCCTGAAGCTGCAGGAGGCGCGCACGCCCGCGCTGCTGCGGCTGATCTTCGAAGAGCTGTTCTTCCTGGAGCTGGGGCTGGAGCTGAAGCGGCGCAAGATGCGGTCGCAAACGGGCATCGCTTTCGAAACCAATGAACAGATTCGCGCGGCAGTGCGGCGCATCCTGCCGTTTCGTCCCACCAAGGCGCAGTTCCGGGTGCTGAAGGACATTGTGGACGACATGAAACAGCCAGTGCCGATGCGGCGCCTGCTGCAGGGCGACGTCGGGTCGGGCAAGACGATCGTGGCGCTGGAAGCGGCGGTGATAGCGATCGAGAACGGCTACCAGGTGGCGCTGATGGCGCCGACGGAGATCCTGGCGACACAGCATTATCTTTCAGCGCGCAGAATCCTGGAGCCCGCAGGATACCGCATCGTGTTGCTGACGGGATCGCAGGAGGCGGGACGCAAGAAGCAGGTACGGCGCCACATTGCGCAAGGCAACGCGCAACTGGTGATCGGCACACATGCCCTCATCCAGGAGACGGTGGAGTTCGACAAACTGGGACTGGTGATCGTGGACGAGCAGCACCGTTTTGGGGTGATGCAGCGCTTCCGGCTGATGAAAAAGACAGACGCGGCCGAGCCGGACGTGCTCGTCATGACGGCGACACCGATTCCGCGCACCCTGGCGTTGACGTTGTATGGCGATCTGGACACCAGCGTGCTGGATGAGCTGCCGCCGGGGCGCACCCCGGTCCAGACCCGCCGTGTAGGGGACGACCAGGCGGAGAAGGTGTGGGAGTTCGTGCGCAAGCAGGTTGCGATGGGGCGGCAAGTGTACGTGGTGTATCCGGTGATCGAGGAAGGCGCCCTGGGCGGCGAGCTGAAAGCAGCCATCAAGATGTTTGAACAGTTACGCAAGAAAGAGCTTGCGGGCTTGCGAGTCGGCTTGCTGCACGGGCGCATGAGCGCCGACGAGAAAGACGCGACTATGGCGGCCTTCCAGCGGGGCGAGATCGACGTGCTGGTTTCGACCACGGTAATCGAAGTCGGGGTGGATGTGGCGAATGCGAGCGTGATGGTGATTGAGCACGCGGAGCGCTTTGGGTTGTCGCAACTGCACCAGTTACGAGGGCGCATTGGGCGCGGCAGCGCGAAATCGTATTGCGTGCTGATGACCGGCGGGAAAGTTTCCCCGGAGGCCGAGGAGCGCCTGGAGGCGATGGTGCGTACCCAAAACGGTTTCGAAATTGCAGAACTCGATTTGCAGCAGCGCGGGCCGGGAGAGTTCTTCGGGACCAGGCAGGCGGGCATGCCGGACTTCCGGGTGGCGAACCTGCTGCGCGACCGCGACATTCTGGAGTTGGCGCGCAACGAAGCCAGGAACGTGCTGGAGAGCGATGGGCAGCAGATCACGAAGGAAGAAGTCGCGCGCGCGGTGCAGCATTTGCGGAGCCATTGGAACCGGCGCTACGGATTGGTCGAGGTCGGGTGAAGGGAAGAAGCAAATGAGCGGCTGGCAGCTAGTCTGGCGGCCTGCAATTTCGCGCCATACTCGAAAGACCGGCATTACGGCGAACGTCGTCACCGCAGCGGCTATATTAGCCCTGCGGCAGCTTCTTGAGCGCGGCTTCCAAGTCACCCGGCTTGAATCCGAACGGCCCCGGCTTGCTCTTGTAGGCGACCTTCCCGTTCCGGTCGATCAGGTAGATTCGGTCCGGCCAGCCGGTGTAGGCAACCTCGGTGTGGTTGTCGAATCCGTCCACCAGCGCCGGGAACTTGATGCCCAGCTTGCGTACGCAGGCGCCGGCTACTTCCGCCCGCTCCCCTTCGTCTTTCGGACTGGCAAAGACCACCTTGTCCCTGATGTTGCTTTGCATCTGCCACACGTCGCTGGGATGAGCTTCCAGGATGTACACCGCATAAAAGGCGACATCTTTCCCATACTGCTCGTACAGTTTATTGAGGGCGGGAACCTCCCGCCGGAAGGGTGGTCACGTGTAGCTGCCGAAGACCAGCACCACCGGCTGTTTCCCCTCGAGCGACGACAACTGCACCTGCTGCGCGTGATCGACCGTCGGCAACACGAAGTCGGGAGCCGGTTCGCCGGGATGCAGCGTACCCGCACGGGCGTGCGTCCACATGGTTTCGAAAGGCATTACCAGAAAAGCCGGCCAGGGCACGTGCTTCATCACCCGGCCAAAGGTTTCCGGCGGCTGCCGCATCGCCCAGCCGATGTACGTGAGGCCACCGGCATATCCAATCAGCAGAACCAACAGTAAGGTTGTCAGCAAACGCTTCGACGGCTTCTTCATGCAGAGTGGCGCGATCATATCATCGCGCCGCCCCGGCCGGGGAATAGTCCTTTTACACTAGGCGCTCACTCCACCGGAAAATCCAGTTGAAGGCGTTCGCCGCTGATCGTCACCGTCAAGGTCACGGCGTAGCTCTTGCTCTGCCTGCGATGAGCCGGATCGGTACTGGCCAGCTTCGGCATGGGAAAGTACAACACGCCTTCCACGTCGCAGCGCGGCGGAATGGTGTTTGCCAGGAAGGCCGTGTGCTCGATGGAATCGGCCAGGTTCTGCGGCTGCCATCCGGTCGAGAGCATCGAGTTCACTTCCCGATTGCGCAACTGGCACGTCGTGTCGCAGTCCGGCCCATCGCTTTGCAGGTTCTGCCGGGCGAACACCCGGTTATCTTTCTCCTCGGGGTCGGCGCTCGCGTTCACCTGCGGCTGCAGCGCCCGCACCAGGTCGCTCCACTGCGGGTTGAGCCCGTCTACCGGCGGCGCAGGGGCGCCCGCTGATCGCGTTCCCGGTGACTCGCAACCATGCCGGCTGGCCGCGCTTGCGCTCCGCTATTTCCTGTGCCGGAACCGGCGCCAGCCTGCGATTGCCGATGGCATCGACCAGTTCCATGTCCTCCGGCTTCACCGTAACCGTTTGCCGGCTGCGGTTGTAGATGTGCACCTTCAGTCCGAGATATTTGCCCGCCACATTCGCCGTCGCCGCCGCCACCACCGCGTAGGTCGGCCGGGCCACAAAGCGATAAGCAATTCCATTGACGAAGAACGAGTTCGATCCCGGTTCCCAGGCGCTTGCCTCCGCTTGGGCTGCAGGCGTGAGCACCGGAGTGCCTTGTTGGGCTGACAGGCTGGCAACCAACACCATTGCACAGAGGAATGTGCGCATACTACCTCCTGAACGCGAGCCCTGCGGCTTCGCTGCTTCCATCGGCAGTTTGCGTGAAATTCTTTGGCTGGCTGCGGGAAATTGACTTGCGGCTGCGCCCCTAGGAGGTTTTCTCGCAGCGCCAGGACCGAAATGCTCTCGGCCGTCGTGTATTCCAGTTGGTATCTCGCCCTTGCTCTTGTTATCGACCGGGAAGTAGAGATACCCAGCCACCGGCTTGTCGATCTTGCCTTCCGGCAGACCTTTGTCGCGCAGTTCGGTCTCCATCACCTGGCGGTCTTTGTCCGTGCTCGCAGTGGGATAGGCGCTGCCCACGGCCACCCCCACTCCGGCTTCGGTAGCCACACCGCTGTGACGGTTGCCGTAGGCGTCGGGATAGTTTTCGTATACCACCCCGGCCGTCGGAATCACCGCCACGTCGCGGTTCTTCGCCGGACGTTTCTGCGCATACGCTGCGACTTCGGCCGGCCCGGCGGCGCGCAGTACGTCCTGTGTACCTTTCACCCGCAGCGTGAAATCGGAGCGGTTCACATCCAGGCTCTTACCATTTTCCGGATAGACCGCGACCTCCACCACGACATAGGAGTCACGCAAGTCGGTAGCGAACGTCTTGTGCACCATCTCCTTCGAGAGCTTCTTGGCCCCCAGGGAGTAGTTGGCTTGGTATTTTGACGACGGATATTCCTTGGCGGAAGACAGCGGCTTCAGTTCGGGCTGGTCGGCAGCGAAGCTGGCCATACCCAGCACCAGTATTTCGAGTAAGACAAGTCGCAAAATCTTCATGGCCCACACCTAGTCGAACTTAAGTTTCAGAGTCTTTCCAGTGAGGACGTAGATGCGCTTGCTGATCGGAGTGGTTCCACTCGGGCGCACCTCAACCCGGTACACGCCCGGAGCCAGCCAGAAGCTCTTCAGCTTGTCGGCCGTTCCGGCATAAGCGTCATCGACATAAACTTCTGCGTTTTTATAGGAGGTCTGGAGCTTGACTTCACCTTTATCCGGCGCCGCCCCGAAGTACCCAGGGCTGTAGAAAGGGCCCCAATAGGGATATCCGTACCAGCCTCCCCAAACCGGCACGCCGCAGTACCCGCAGCCTCCCCAGTAGGGTCCAGACCAATAACCGACACCCACACCAATCACCGGTCCGCCGAAGCGAACCGTCGCGCCGGCTGAGACCAGGCTGGCCAAAACCAGCGATGCCAGGAGCAGAATCCGGAGAGATCGTGCTGTCCGCATGACTTTACCCGCCAAGAGTCATAACCCTGTTCAACGATAGTAGTCGTGTGCGACAGATCGCATTCCGAATTAGAACTCGAGCCATCCCGCTTTGAATTTCCGATTGAGAGCGCCTGCAATCCATGACATCATCCGGCTATGCGCGCTATCGCCACCGTAGTGCTCGCACTCAGTACGATCGCCGCTGCCCAGTCCCAGCCAGCCTCGCCCCCGGGCTCCTCGCCGCCCGCGACCGCCTCTGCAGCCCCGAAATCGGGCGAAAGCGCGCCCGTGACCGTGACCCAAACCAATCCAGCGAGCCCTCCCCCGGCCGCCCCGGTCACAGTTCCTCAGACTCTGAACTTACTCTTCATGCGCCGCGTCTGGACGCTCGGTCCCGCCATGCAATATGCCTGCTTCGAGGTCACGCGCGACGGCGCCTACCGGCTGGAAGTGGACACCTCCTCGCCTTCGCGTTCCCGGATCACGGCCAAAGTCCATGCCGGCAAGCTGAGCCAGTCGGATCTCCAGGAATTTGAAAAGCTGCTCGACGATCCCGCCCTGAAGTCACTTACCTTGCCTGCTATTTCTCCTCAGCAGAACAAGCTGACCTCAGGGTTTGCCGGTCTCGACGTGCTGACCATCAACATTCACCGCGACGACGGTGTACAGAGACTCTTTTTCGACGATGCCAGCCGCGGCCCGCAATCCGGTACCGACCCCTTTCCGGCCTCCTACAACACTCCCGCGATGAAACCGCTGCTCGACTGGTACTACCGTATCGACCAGCAGCAGAACGATGTCGTTTCCGGGGCTGCGCCGGGGTGCGCGAAGAGAATCAGGGAGTGAAATGCGGGAAGGTGGAAGTGGAGATAGCAACCGCGGCCGCTTAATCCCCGCTGGCCATCGAGGGGGCAGGCTTGGTCATTCTGCGCGCACGCGGCATTTCGCTGGTCAAGCTCTTGCTCTCCATCCAACTGTCGAGCAGGCTCTTCTTGAACTTCCAGCGGTTACCCAGCTTGAAGGCCGGAATCAATTCCTCGGAGACGTACTTGTATAGCGTGTCAGGCGACACGCCCAGGTACTGCGATGCCTGACGGATATTCATCACTTCACGTGCATCGGCCATAGTGGCCCCTCCTTGCGCGACTCCTGATCTGGTTTCGGATCGGACTTTCTTCGGTGTGCGGTCCGGTGCCGCAATCCGTGACTTCGGTTTTCGCTTTGCCGTCCCTCGGGTGTGGCTGGAGGTTTCTTGAGTCACTTTTGCCTGCACTGGCTTTCGCCGGAAATTCGCCTCGTCACCATGCCGGAAACTCCCCGCCACCGGGAGTGTCCCTGCCGGCAGAGCTGTTTTCCGCTTCGAAGCGCAAGCAATTGTAGGGCTTGCGAGGTCAGCTTCACCATAGGACTGCTGTTGACCGGAACGGTACCGGAGTAGGGCGAAAAGCATTAGCAAGCCGGGAACCCTCCCCGAAAACGGCTATTTGCACCGACGGCTCCAATGCCAACCGCCCCCCTCTTGCTCTCATCTGACGCTCCGGGGGCTGAATCATTTACCATCGTGAGTCATGGCAGGACGCGAAGTGGTCTGTCCCAGTTGCGGATCGGAAAACCCGTCCACGAACCGTTTCTGCGGAATGTGTGGCACACCCCTGCCGCATCGTCCTCTTACCACGCCCGGCGCGCAGAGCACTCTCAGTTTCACCCGGGTGCCCATCGAAGTAACCCCCACACCGCTGGTTACCGTCCTGCCACAGACCATTGCGATCGCTGCGAAGACTATCTCACCCGAGAAAAAGATTGAGCCGGAGCCGGTGAGCGTTCCGCAGGCTCCGCCGCCTGACGACGCACGAGACCTTGTGGCCACCGAAATGGCGCTCATCACAACAGAGGAAGAGGAAGAGAAGACGAAGATTGAGCCGGAACCGGTTCGCCTTCCAGTAACTCACGTTGCCGAAGTGACCAACGCCGACGCTGCCGATCGGCAACAGGAGGGGCTTGCGACACCATCGTTTGAGAGCGGGGAGCCGCGAGTTGATCTTCCCGCTCCCCTGCCAGCGGAAGGGCAGGACGTTTGGGTCGAGCCGCCGCCGCCCCCGGCGCCGCCAGTCGTCCATGCTCAAGCCAGCGCACCGCTGCCCGTCGAGGCCGTTCCCGTTCCCGCGGAGCGGCCCGTGATCGCCAGCGAGGCCAGCCTCAGCGCCTCCGCCGCCCTGCCGCCCGTCGAGCCCGAGCCGACCGAGGCAGCGATGAGCGCGCCCCTCGCAATGCCGTTTGACGCAACACCACTCCCGCCTCCGGTGACGGAGCCTCCCCCTCGCGAAGTGCACGTGCCGGAATCGCGGCTCGTGGAGGCTCGCCCTGCCAAATCCACACAAACTGAGACTCATCCCGCTGACGTGCCTCGCGAGCTTCGTACCCTGGAGGAGCGCCCCACCGAATTGCGCACCGTCCAGCGCCCGGCTATTCCGCCCGAAGCCCGCTATGCCGGTTCGGACACTCTTCCCGACGACGATCGTATTCCCCAGATGAGCGCCGTGCTCGACGCTCCTCCGCCCGACCTGGTTGAGACCGATGAAGCAGCCGGAATCTTGGTTGATGACGGTGAGGAGTCATTGGAGGAATTCGTCGCGCGCTTTCGCTATACGCCGCCCAGTGCTGACGACGAACTCACCATGACTGGCGAAGTGCCGGTGCTGGACGCGAAGGCCAGGTTCCACGCGGACGAGCCAGTGAGCCTGGCCGAAGAGCCGGTCGTCGAGCCGCATGTCGATCCTGTGCTGCAGAATCCTATTCCCGACGCCCCAGTGCCGGACGCCACCGTTGACCGCTCCCGTTTCCTCGATTTCGGAGAAGAATCAACCGGGCATCGCAGCGCCGAGCTTGGCACCAGCGGCACCTCAACCATCGTTGTCCCCTCCTTCCTCGGATTGAACCATCCTCCGGCGCCAACCGGCACCATGCTAGCCGACGAAGCGGAACCCTCGCGCAGCCATTGGAGTGCCTGGGTCGCGGCGCTGGTCCTCATACTTTTCGCAGGGCTTGGCTACCTCGAATGGCGTGTTGTGAACAGCCAGCCGGACTCCGAACCGCTTGCCGTAATGAAAATGCAGGTTGAGCGGGTGAAGGACTGGGCCGCCGCGACCATCTCTCGCCCCGCAAGCCACGCCAGTTCTGACGCCAGCCCCAAGCCCGAAATGCAGATGGTTCCGCAGTCTAAGCCACCGCAGCCAACTTCGGCGGCAACTCCTGCCAGCCCGGAAGATAATTCCGCCGCGAACCCGGCTGCCGCCGATGCCCCGAACTCCACGACCGGCCAGACTACTGCCGCTAACGGCACGCTGCCTCCCGCGAACGCAACAACCCAGCCGCCGCCCAACGGGCAGGCGCCGAACAGCGCGAATGCGTCTCCGTCGCCTGGCATCGGTACGAACCCATCCGCCACCGATAGTCCTTCCGAGCCGGCTGCGCCCCCCAGAACAACTTCTGCGCAAAACACCACCACCACCGCGGCCACCGTTACCAAAGACGAGGCACGTCCCGCGAAGCAGGCTCCCGGCGAGGACGAAATGCAGAAGGCTGACCAGGCCAGCGACGCTGCCGCCGCCTCTGCGTGGCTTTGGAAGGCGGTGGCCAAGGGCAATCCCGAAGCCCCCGTTCGTTTGGCCAACTTGTACATCAAGGGTGATGGCATACCCCGCAATTGTGAACAGGCCCTGGTGCTTTTGAAGTCGGCCGCGGCGACGGAGAACGCGCCCGCGCGCAGTCGTTTGGGCTCACTCTACGCCGCCGGAAACTGTGTTCCGCGCGATCGGGTGAAGGCCTATGAGTGGATGACTTCGTCGCTGCAGGCCAACCCCAACAGTCAACGGGCGCGGCAGTATCGCGATGAACTCTGGACCCGCATGACGCCATCCGAGCGCGCCCAGGCGCAGAAGTATCGCTGAAGGGCCGCAATTCGCTCTTCGCCTCCCGCTCCACGTCGTTAACCGTTGACAACTCTTAAAGAGGCTCACCTGGCACAGGGGCCAAAGCGAATCACTAACCGCGAATCGCCAATAGCGAGGGGAACAGCCGAGGGCGAAGCCCGCCTCCCGTATAATGATCCTCCGGCGAGGTGGCTATCCTCAGTGGGCACTTTTGAACCCACCCACCCGTTATTCGCATCAAGCCAACTGGAGGAAAGAATCAGAATGGCACACGAAGTTCCACCGCTGCCCTACGACTACTCTGCTTTGGAACCGTACATCGACACCCAGACCATGCATCTGCATCACGACAAGCACCATCAGGCCTACGTCAACAACTTGAATGCTGCCCTCGAAAAAGCTCCCAACCTGCAGAAATTGAGCGCCGAGGAGTTGCTCAAGAGCCTGGAAAATGTTCCCGAAGCCATTCGCAACGCGGTGCGCAACAATGGCGGCGGCCACGTCAATCACACCATGTTCTGGACCATCATGGGACCGAACGTCGGGGGCGACCCCAGCGGCGCCATCGCCGCCGCTATCAAGGAAACCTTCGGCGACTTCAATAGCTTCAAGGAGAAGTTCAACGATGCCGGCCTGAAGCAGTTTGGCAGCGGCTGGGCCTGGCTGGTTCGCGACAACGGCGGCAAGCTGCAGGTCGTCAGCTCGGCCAACCAGGACAATCCCATGTCACAGGGCTTCTACCCCATCATGGGCAACGATGTCTGGGAGCACGCCTACTACTTGAAGTACCAGAACCGACGCGCCGACTACCTGAAAGAGTGGTGGAACGTGGTCAACTGGGCGGAAGTAAACAAGCGCTTCCAGCAGAGCCATTAAGTAAGCTCGCGGCTTCCAATCAACACCAAAGGGCGCGCGGTCGTCGCGCCCTTCATTACCCTGAAACGCAAGGACGCTCACAGCCACTGTCTCGCCCGGTACGCTTCCAGTCCGACCTTCAGTGCCGCCGCCGCATCTTTCTTCAATTGCGGTGTCAGCGCCCTCAGGTGGAAGCAGGACTTCCCATCCAGGTGTCGCAGCAACTCCGGAGACAGCTTGGCCTTCACCTCGGCGCAGCAGTAGATGGGCATGAAATAAAAGCCCACCGCGTCTTTCTGCTGAATGAGGCTGGCGAAATATAGCCCGTCCTTCTTACGGCCGTCGATCACCATCGGTCTGCTGATGATCAGGTGATAGTCGCGCTTGTTCTTCACCTGTCCCGTAAGTTCGGTGAACAGCTTGGCGTGGCGCGCAAGAATCTCCTGCATCTGGTCAAAGACCGTTTCCAGCGGGACGGCTCTGGCAGCTGCAGAAGCAGGCATGGGCGGAGACATCATATGCTGAAATCAGACTGCCGCCCGCTTTTTTCTGAGACCGCAGCCCGTCCGCAAGGTGACTGCAAAGCAACCCGGGGCGGCCTTGACACCGCTGCTCAGCTTCGGCACAATCCCGATACTGTTGCGTCGTGCGTCTCCCCATGTGCATCACTCTCGGGCACGGAACTGCTGGGGAATGTTCTGCGCAAAAGCTCGGCAGAGAGTCTTCTCTCTCCGCAAAATCCTCCTTGGGGCGAAGCATGACGAACAGAATTACCGTTGCAGTAGGCGTTGTCGCGCTGCTGTCTATGGCAGGCGCATACCCATATCGAAGTTTGGCGGAATCCGGCAAGGCCGCCGCCAGCAGCAGCAGCGCGCAAGTCGCGCGTGGCGAGTACCTGGCTAAGGGCATTGCCGGTTGTCCCGACTGCCACACCCCCTACAACGAGAAGGGTGAGCTGGTGATGGACAAATGGTTGCAGGGGGGCAAGCTCACCTTCGGTCCCATCGTGCCCATGCCGGTGTGGGCCGACACCGCGCCCAAAATCGCAGGCCTGGAAGGTTGGGACCGCGAAAAAGCTGTCCAACTGCTCATGAAGGGACTGGCTCCCAACGGCCAGCCTCCCCGCCCGCCCATGCCGCAGTACCGCATGAACCGCGCCGATGCCGAGGCCGTGGTCGCCTACCTGAAATCGCTCAAGTGAGCCGGCAACATTGCGACGCAACCGGGCTATCCCGCATTGTGGGATAGCTCTTTTTCATCGCAGGACGGCAACTTCGCAGCTCGCTCGCGTATGAACCCGGCCTAACCAACCCTCGCCGTCGCTCCACTCTCTTGCCCGAGACTCGAAACTTGAAGCGCGAAACTGCTTTTTACTTGAAACTTGCAGTGCGACGCTGGAAACTGCTCCCATGATTTCCGCCATCGACAATATTGGAATAGCCGTCAGCAACCTCGAGCGCAGCCTGGAATTTTACGAGAAGCTGGGATTCACCCGGGCCTTCGCCAATAATCGCGGATGTCTCATCACCGCGGGCTCCTGCCGCATGTTCGTCTTCGAAGGCGTTTCGTCGCCGATCACCCGCCGCGAATTCGATCTCTTCAACAACCCGCCGGGCATCGATCACATCAGCTTCGTGGTGGACGACGTCGATCGCACCTACCTTAACGCGGTCTCCAAAGGCGTCGCCTTTTCGTCGCCGCCCGCCGACCAGCCATGGGGAGCCCGCGCCGCCATGCTCCGCGATCCCGATGGCAACAACCTGTACCTGCTGACTTGGCTCAAGAAATAGCTGAACGCACCTGGCCTGCCGTTGGGTCGCAGTCTGAAATCGGCGTCTTAGCGCTTGAGGCTAAGCCGACGTAAGGGAGGAACCTGCATGCCCCAGCGTGAAGTACTCCGCCTCTGCGGCAACCATGACTGCCTAATAAATGGCGATCCCAGCGTAGCCGACCACCATGTCACGATCACCTGAGACGTCGCCTGAGGTCGCGTAGCGCAGCAGCTCCGCCCGCGTCGCTCCCAGTTTTTTGGCGGCGGTCAGGGTGGCGACCGCCGGCCCGTATCCGCACATGCCGATGTCGTGATCGCGAACCGCATCGTAGAGGCCTCGCGGATCGAGCGCGAGAATGGGGTCAATGGCGCGCTTGTCCTTCACGCGGGTAATGGCATCGCTCTCGTAGTGGTTCATGTCGCTGGAGGCAATAATCAGCACCGGCTCGCGCGCCTCCTCGATTGCACCCGCTATCGAGACCCCCAGAGCGCTCAGGGCTTCAAAGTGGCCCGTGCCGACCGTGATCGGGACGAAGCGGAATCCCGGCCGCAGCACTTGCAGAAAAGGAAGCTGCACTTCCAAGGCATGCTCGAAGCGGTGCGCCAGGGCATCTTCGGTGAGCAGGGAAAAGCGCGACTTCAGGTTGGCCGCCAGTTCTTCGTCGATGGGCACATCTCCCAGGGGAGTGCGCCACAGTCCTTCGCTCATGATGGCCAGGGGCTCGCCTTTACCGGTGTGGTTGGGGCACAGGATCACACAGCGGGCGGGAATCTCGATGCGCCGGAACACCGCGCCGGCGACGGCTCCGGAGTACATATATCCGGCGTGCGGTACCACGCAACCCAAGGCTGAGATTGCCGGCTCGGTGGGAACTCCGGCCCGCGCGGTGACAAAGGTCTCGATTTGTTCCCGCAGGTGCTGTGCGTTGGCCGGATAAAAACGGCCGGCCACGGCTGGTTGGCGAACCGAAGTGCTCATACCACTCGCCCCTGCTGCGCAGTTTACGCCGGTTGCAGGCCGCGGAACAGTGATGCCATCTTCTCCAGCGGAACTGCCTCGGCGCGCACGTCCGCCCGCAGTCCAGCCGCCTTCAGTGCCGGCTTCACCGAGCCATCGGGATACCGGCCCTTCAAGTTGTTGGCCAGCGTCTTGCGCTTTTGCGCGAACGCCAGCTTCAGGAAGGCAATAAACGGTTCCGGCTCGACACCCAATTCGCCGGCTCGCGGCGCCATGGTCAGGCGCAGCACGCTGGAATGTACCTGCGGCGGCGGATCGAAAGCTCCGGGCGGCAGGGTGAACAGCTTGTCGACGCGGGCGAAGAGTTGCGCCGTTGCCGAGAGCAGGCCATAGTCGCGCGATCCGGGCTCGGCCGAGATTCTGTCAGCCACTTCACGCTGCACCATGATGACCGCACGCCGGATCTGCGCGTGCAACTCGAGAATACGCAAGACGATTTCCGAAGTGACGTAGTAGGGCAGGTTGCCGATCACATCTACGGTATCCGGCTGCGTCGGGCGGAGGTCGTGCAGGGGGCCGGGACGCCGGCCGAGCATCGAGGCAAACTCGACCGTGGCAAAGTCGGATTCCAGGATCTCCACGTTGGTGCGGGTGGCGTAGCGCATGCGAAGCTGGGCCGCCAGCACGTGGTCCAGCTCGACCCCGATCACCTTCTTCGCGCGGGGCAGCAGCAAGTCGGTCAGCGCGCCGCGCCCGGGGCCGATCTCGATCACGGTGCGGTCCGCCACGTCGCCCAGGGCCTCGACGATGCGCTGCGCCGCTCCGTGGTCCACCAGGAAGTTCTGCCCCAGCCTGGGCTTGCGTTTTCCGGCGCCGCTAGCCGCCGCTTTGCTCAATGCCGTTTTAGGCACGTTGACCCTCTTTCGATGCCGCGATTAGACTCAACTGTTTCTTGTCATAGTTCATCATAAGTCGGCAATCATGGTTGCGGCAGTTCGGCGCGTCATCCCCAGCATCGATTCGTCCAGCAGGCGCAATAATCGGCGCCTGTACGTTACCATGCTTGCGCGCGCCCGGAGGGCTCATGCACATCACGTTCGCTGCGTCGGAGTGTATTCCGTTTTCGAAAACCGGTGGTCTGGCGGACGTCGTCGGCTCGCTGCCACCCGCGCTCGCCAAGCTCGGCCACAAGGTCTCGGTTTTTGTCCCACGCTACAAACAGACCAAGCTGGAGAACCCGCGCAAAGTCATCCCCAGCATTACCGTCCCCTTCGATGACCGCTATCGTTTCTGCTCGGTGCTGGACGGCGGCGTTCGCTCCGGCGTGCAATTCTACTTCGTCGATTACCCCCCGTACTTCGATCGTGATGCCCTCTACGGAACTCCACTCGGCGACTATCACGACAATGCCGAGCGCTTCGCGCTGTTCTGCCGCACGGTGATGGAGGCCGTGAAAATTCTCGGTGTCCCTGACATTCTCCATTGCCACGATTGGCAGACGGCGCTGATACCGATCTTCCTGAAGACGCTCTACAGCGAAGACCCCGCGTTCCACGGCGTGCCCTGTGTGTTTACCATCCACAATCTCGGCTATCAAGGCCTGTTCCAGCCGGAGATTCTGCCCCTCCTCATGCTGCCGTGGGACCTGTTCACCATGGCCAAACTCGAATTCTACGGCAAGGTGAACTTCCTGAAGGGGGCCATCACCAACGCCGACTTCATCACCACGGTCAGCAAGAAATATGCGCAGGAGATACAGACCGCCGAGTACGGCTTCGGACTGGAGGGGGTGCTGCGCGCCCGTGCCGCCACCGTCGCCGGCATCCTGAATGGCGTGGACTACGCCGAGTGGAACCCGGCAACCGACCAGTTCATCGCGGCGAACTACGCGGCGGACGACCTGAGCGGTAAAGCCAGATGCAAAGCCGATCTGCTCAAGGAATTCGGTCTGGCAGAGCAAACGCAGCTCCCGGTCATCGGCATCGTATCGCGCTTCGCGGGCCAGAAGGGCTTCGATCTCATCCAGCAGGTGGCCGACCGCATGGCGCGCGAGGACCTTATTGTGGTGGCGCTCGGCACCGGCGACCGCGAGTACGAAGACATGTTCCGCCGCCTCAACAAGCAGTATCCGCAGAAATTCGCGGTGAAGGTCGAGTTCAACAACCGCCTTGCCCACAAGATCGAGGCCGGCGCCGACATGTTCCTCATGCCGTCGAAATACGAGCCGGCGGGATTGAATCAGCTCTACAGCCTGAAATACGGCACCGTGCCCATCGTGCGCGCCACCGGTGGACTCGACGACACCGTTGAGCAGTGGGATCCCAAGACGCAAAAGGGAACGGGCTTCAAGTTCAAGGAATACGCCGGCGAGGCTCTTCTGGAGAAGATCCGCTTGGCCATTACGGCGTATCGCGATCCGAATGCGTGGCAGGTGTTGATGCGCAACGGCATGGCCCAGGACTACTCCTGGGATGCCTCAGCGAAAGAGTACTTCAAAGTCTACGAGCGGGCGAAGCAGGTGCGCGTAACCGCGTTACCGTAGTTTCAGACTATGATCGGCTAGGCTGGCTGGCGCTGCTTTTTTTTCGCGAAGTACAGGAAGAGCGGCACGCCCGCCACAATCACCGCGATCCCCCCCACCGAGTTGCGAAAGTTTTCCTTGAAGGTCCAGTAGAGCAGCACCGCTGCGGCAATGACGAACAGCGCCGGCACCACCGGATAGCCCCAGGTCCGGTAGGGGCGCGGAGCGTCGGGCTCCCTCCAGCGCAGGACGAAGACCGTGCTTGCGGCCACCATGTAGAAGAGCCACTCCGCGAAGATGGCCAGCGAAAATAACTGCCGGAAGTTTCCCGCGAACAGCAGCAGGAACACCGACAGCACCAACTGCACGATCAGCGCCACGTCAGGCGTGTGGAAACGCGGGTGCACGTCGCCCAGTGCCTTGAAAAAATATCCGTCGCGCGCCATGGCGTAGGGCACGCGGGCGCCGCTCATGACGGTGCCATTCAGGCTGACCAGCATCGACAGCGCCATCCCGGCTGATACGATGGCCGCTCCCCACGTGCCGACGGCGATGGCAGTTGCCAGGGATGCCGGCCGCTCCGATGCGGCGATCGCCGAGGCAGGCAGCACGTATTGCACAGCGGCGTTCGTCAGCATGTAGAGCACGGCCACCACCGCCACGCCGGCAATCAGCGCAATCGGAATGGCGCGCTCGGGATGCTTGATCTCTCCGCTGACCATGTTGAGATCGTTCCATCCATCGTAGGCCCAGAGCGCGGCCACCAGCGCCGCGACAAAGCCGGCAAATCCGCCCATCGCGCCGGTAAATTCCGAAGCAAAGTTGTGCCACGTTCCGCTCGCCGCAGTGAAGCAGAGTACGGCCACGGCAACGATCATTGCAATCTTCAGCAACGTGAAGAATAGCTGGAACTCGCCCGCTTTCTTTACCCCGATGTAGTTCAGCGCCGTGATCAGCGTGGCCGCCAGGATCGCCACAAGCTGCCCGTACGTAACAGCCAACGGCGCACGAAAAACCGCATCATTGAAAAACGAAAATACCGGGAAGGTTCCGAGAATGCGGACGAGTCCCGTCGTCGTGGTCGCGATCGAAGCGGGCTTGGCGATGGCGAACCACGTCCATGCGTAGAGGAACGCCGGCAGGGGCCCATAAGCATCGCGGATGTAGATGTATTCGCCGCCTGCCTGGGGCTTCATCGCGCCCAATTCGGCGTAGGTGATGGCGCCTGCCATCGAGAGCACGCCGCCCACGATCCACGCCAGGTAAACCAGCCGGGCGGAGCCCACCGCCTGCATCATCTCGGCGGGAACCAGGAAGATGCCGCTCCCGATGATGGTGCCGATCACGATAGCGGCGGCGTGGCTTACCCCGAGATCGCGCGACAGCGACGGAGATGGAAGTCTGGTGCTGGCGGTCTGGGCCATGAGCGGCATTGCAACGGTGGTAGGAACTATAACCGATCGACCCGAAAAGACGCCTTGCTATTGACCGCACGAGGTGTGCGCTTCCGTTTGCGATAATGGCGGCGATGGCCTACTTCCTCGGCATCGATGGCGGTGGCAGCAAGACGAAGTTGCTTCTGGGCGATCGCCAGCGGGTCATTGCCGAAGCGATTGTCGGCGGAAGCAACATCGTTCGCCTGGGGCCGGAGCAGGCGGAGGGAGTTGTGGCGCGGGGGAATTGCCCGGATCTGCGCCGCTGCTCAAATAAACCCCGCAGAGATCAAATCAGTTTGCGCCGGCATCGCGGGAGCGGCCGGCGAAGCGCTTCGACGGCAAGCGTCCGAACTTCTGTCCCGCCTGCTGCCAGTAGCAACAATCGAGGTTGTCGGCGACATGGTGATCGCGCACGAAAGTGCGCTAGGCGGCGCCGCGGGCGTGATCGTCATCGCTGGCACAGGCTCGATTGCCTATGGCCGGGACAAAGACGGTCAGACGGCCCGCGCCGGCGGATGGGGCTTCGCGATTTCGGACGAAGGTTCGGGCTACTGGATCGGTGTGCGGGCCGTGACTGCGGTGATGGCCGCACACGACGCTGGGGAGAAGACCGAACTGCAGCCGCGAATCTTTGCCCACTGGAACCTCGCCTCGTACCAGGAACTGGTGCGGCGTGCCAACCGGCAGCCCGCTCCTGAGTTTGCCCAGCTATTTCCCCTGGTTGTGGCTGCATTCGAAGCTGGCGATCGTCACGCGCAACGTATCCTCGTCAGCGCCGGCGCCGAACTGGCGGCGCTGGCGGCTCCGGTCATCGCCCGCCTGTGGCCTCCCGGCGAAAGCGTGGCGGTCAAACTGTCGGGCGGCGTGTTTCATGCCTCGGAGGCGGTACGCCGGGCCTTTGAAGTCGAACTGACCGATGCCGTACCCAGCGTTCGGGTGACGCTCACGGATGCCGACCCGGCCAGAGGCGCGCTGCATCGTGCTCGCCGCCTCGCGGCTTCCGAATAGATTGGTCAACGCTTTGTCCCTCATTTTTTCCAGTACGGTTTCAAGGTTGCTGTAGACCACGCATCGTCTTGAAAGGGCATGGCTTCAGCCGCGCCGTTAGCCAGAGTAGCGAACTCGGGCTTTAGCCCCTGCGGGATCGCGGTCTACATGTTCACTGAAACTGCCGTAGTGCGCACCAGGGATGACGTTCGTCACGGTGGAATGCAGCATTTCACAACAAATCTGTGAATCGTGGCAAAGCGCTGTTCTGGCTCAAAAAGGCACTTGCCCAACTCCGGCCTTGGTAGTACATAGTGCTTAATACTTTCGCAAGCAGATCACTCTCCCAGGAGGATGCTTGTCGCCAGAGTTGGAATCGATCCGCCATCAGGCGGAGGGGATAACCCGAGATCTATCGCCCGAAGACTGGCGTCGTGCGCCGGATGGACGGTGGTGTGCCTCAGAAATCTTCGAACACCTTCTACTCGCCTTCACGGCGACCACCAAGGGGACCTTGAAAACTATGGAGGCAGGACAACCGTTCTGTCGCAAGGTCACGTGGCGGGATCGGGCAGGAAACTTCTATGTGATCCGACTGGGAGTTTTCCCCACGGGGCAGAAGGCGCCCAAACACACTGCGCCCAGGACCGGACTGGGGCCCGAAGTGCTGCGTCGCTTCAACGACGCGCTGGTCGCGATGGACGCAACCCTCAACGATGCGGAGCGCCGCTTTGGCTCCAAAACGAAGCTGCTGGACCATCCGGTGTTGGGACCGCTCACAGCCCGAGAGTGGCGGCGCTTTCATCGGGTACACGCTACCCATCATCTCCGGCAGGTGGAGAAGCTCGCCCGCGCATAGCAACCAAAAGGTCACTGCGAAGCAATCCAGTTCAGGTAAGCCTGCCACGCACTTTCTCCAGCGAAGATCGCCAGCAGGGAACAAGCGCCCAGGAACGCGCCGAAGGGTATCTCCGTCATGAGCAACGACTCCTGGTCGGCGTCGTCATCTGTACCCGAACGCCGGCGCCCCAATAGTAGGACTGCGCAGATCGTCGCTGACAAAGTCGCAGTGAAGATGACGAAGAGCATCAGCTTCATCCCGAGGAACGCGCCGCACATGGCGATCAACGCGAGGTCGCCGAAGCCGATGCCGTGACGGCGGCGCACCAGGTAATACAGCCCCCAGATCAGATAAAAGACGCAAGCTCCCGATAAGGCTGCGGCACCGGCATCCAGTAGCGACATCTGTTGCACAGAGAGCGAGCCACCAGCGTTCCACAGCGACAACAGAAAGCGCGTGCCGGCGCTATCGACCGGGGCGGCCCACGCCAGGGCCAGGCCAAGCACGATCCCGCTATAGGTGAACTCCCGCGGCAGCAATCCGGTTTCAATGTCCATGAAGATGAGACCGACGACGAGCCAGCAGAAGAGGCACAACTTCACCGTCAGCCACGTCGGGCCGAAGTGCACATAAACCGCGACAAACAAAATTCCCGTGAGCAATTCAACCGCAGGATAGCGCGGCGAAATTCGCTCGCCGCAAGCACCGCAGCGCCCGCGCAATGCCAGGTAGCTGATGACAGGTACGTTATGGCGCCAGCGGATGGGCCTTTGGCACTTCGGGCAGCGGGAGCCCGGAGAAACAATCGATTCATCTCGTGGAATACGGCTGATGCAAACGTTCAGGAAGCTGCCGACGATCAGACCGGCAACGAACAGCGCGGATTCGAGGGTGAAGTCCAAAGGGGTTTCGGGAACGTCTCTCAGGGATGATGGAAGCGGAGCAGTTCGCCCGTCAAGGTAATGTCGCAAGGCTGCTCATCGGGCAGTTTGTCCCGCCAGTTGACGCGTCTGCGGTTGATCAGGCGCACTTCGGGATTGCGGTTTTGCCAGCCATCCTGGTTCTCCTCCCGCACCGCGACCCTGCAACAGAAAAGCGTCTGCGGATGCTCTTGCTCTTTCCATTCAATCAGCGATGCCTCCAGTCCCTCCGACAGTGCTTCATTAGGTTTGACGCAGAGCACCCAATCGTAGGATGCGTCCATGGCATAAGCGCCCGGGGTAACGCCGGGGATCGCCGTTTTCACATACGCGCCGTATTGGTGCGCCACCTTGACGGTATCGTCGTCGGAGGCATCGTCAACCACCAGCACTTCATCGCAAGGGCGGAGCGATTCCAGCGCCCGGCCCAATCGCAGGGCGTCGTTGCGAGTATGGATCAGAGCAGTGATCTTGGGCATGGCGATCTCTCCGGAATGAACTTCTGCTAACCATGCTGTAGCAACTGGACGCGCCAAAGGCGCAGCCGGGTTGGACTGCGCCTGCGGATTACCACTGTAGCACTGCCTATTGCAGTGCCGTTCTCCCGGCATTGCGGTTGTCCGAATTCTGGGCGGTCACGGTGAGCGGATTAATCAACTGGAAGTTGAGCGTCGACTCGGGGGCCAACTTGATCTGCTCGCCCTTTTTCGTTGCCGCTACCCCGGTTCCGGCTGCTCCGCCCGCGGCGGCGCCAATCGCTGCCCCTTTGCCGCCCCCGGCAAGTCCTCCGATGACAGCCCCCAAAGCCGCACCGCCACCCGCCTTGACCGCCGTGTTCTTGCCTTCCCCTTTGCCGGCTTTGGACCACTGATTGCTCTGGATGTTGTACGTCCGGCCGTTGATCGAAAGGGAGGTCAGCTCCAGCGTTAGTACGGAGTTTCCGGCGAAGCGGCCGGCGCTCTTCACGTCGGCAACCCTCCCCGTCACGTCAGCACCTGTCGGAACCACCGTTTCGTCGTCCATCACGATGGGAGCGCCCAGGGAGCCGTGGAAGGAATCGCCCACCTGGTTGCGCTCCGAATCCAGCGGATCGTTCAGGCGGACCGTGAGTTGCGTGCCGGCCGGGACAGTGACCTTTTTGGGCGGCGGGGGAGGTGGCGGAGGTGGAGGGGCCACCGCTGGCGACGTCGCTGGCATCGCGGCCGGTGGAGTATTGCTGGCCTGCAGATCGTCCCCGTTTGAGCCGCTGCCCGGATTCTTGCCACGCGTCGTATTCGCCGACTGTGGTCGCTTCTCCCGCCTGGTTTCAGGTTTGGATGGAGACGGTGCCGTGGCCGCTGGAGGTTCTTGTACCGGAGGCGGTGGCGTCGCTTGTGCCTGCTCAACCTGCAGGTTGTTTACTACCGTCTTCACACCCTCGATCGCCGCAGCGTCATTGGCTGCGGCGCCGCGCTCGATGTCGCTGCTGACCGAGCCGCTCAGGGTGACTACACCGTTACTCGCGTGCACGCCGATCTGGCGGCTTTGCACCGCTCCATCGCTGTAAATCCTGCTTTGCACATCGCTGGCGACTTGGGCGTCCGTACGGGCCGTTTTGCTGCACCCCGCGAGCACGCCGAGTGCGACAGCGATTGCAAAAACGGCATACCAAGATGCTCGTGGTTTCATGATGACTCCTGTGGTTTTAAGTTAGTAAACCCGTTTTAGGCTGCGTTGTCGCTCGGGCGGGGCGGAAATCCCTCTTCCGCGACGTTCAGCGGCCCCGGAGAAGCGGTCCAACTACCTGACCATGGATATATCTTGCTACGGAAGACTGGGTGATGAAAAGGGGAAGGCCCCCTTCCCGGGGCGGCAACTCAAAGCGAATCGCTGCCACCGGCGCTCAACAGGAAGTAGCTTTCGGCACGATCGAAAGCCACAGCGCGACCTAGCTCTGCGATTCTGTCAAGCGGTTGTTGATGGCAAACAGCGCCAGTTCCAGCCGGCTACCCACGCCCACCTTGTCGAAGATGTTGGTGAGGTGGTGTTTCACGGTGTCTTCGCTGAGGGCAAATTTCTTGGCGATATCCTTGTTGCTTAACCCTGCGACGATGGCGGTCAGGATATCCATTTCCCGTTTGGTGAGCCCAAAATTCTTCTGCGGTTTCTCGCCCGACGCGCTGCTCCGCATGAAGTCCACGATGTCGCCCACCGCCTCCCGCCCCACCCAGTACTCGCCTTCCATCACGGTGCGGATCGCTTTCATCAGCAACTGGGTCGCGGCTTCTTTCATCACCACACCGCGGGCGCCCAGTTGCAGGGCGTGGACGATCTGTATGCGCTCCACCGCGGCGGTGAGCACGATGATCTTGGTCTGCTTGCCTTCTCCGTCGGTCGACAGCTCACGCATCGCGTCCATGCCGGGCATGCGCGGCATGGCGAGATCCAGCAGGAGAACATCAGGACGCAGTTCCCGCACTAGCGAGACTGCCTCCGCGCCATCCGCCGCCTCGCCCACCACCTGCAATTCAGCTTCGGCCTCCAGTAGTCTGCGTAATCCATCCCGGAATATCGTGTGGTCGTCGGCAATGACGATGCGCACGACTGGGTTATTATCCATATGACTCGTATCCTTTCTGAGGAACCTTGATCTCCAGCCGCGAACCGTGGCCTGGGTTCGATTCCAAAACCATGTCTCCTCCGATCGAGCGGACCCGCTCCTTGATGACGGTTGGTCCGCGATGCAGTTCGTCGAGTTCGCTCAGAGTCATCCGTCCGGTAAACGGAAAACCGCGTCCGTCATCGTCGATGATCAGCTGCCAGTGCCCATTCTGTGTCCCGAATCGCACGTAGGCCGAAGCGGCGCCGCTGTGCTTGCGGATGTTGACCAGTCCTTCCTGCACTACCCGGCTCAGTTCACGGCACACGGGGGCCGGTAGAGTGACTTCCTGCAGTTCCGAAAGGAACCGGGCGTCCAAACCAGTGTCTCTGCGGAAACGTTCTACGAGTTGGGCAATAAAGTCAAGGAATTGGTGCGGACCTACATCCACGGGACGCATGCTCTGCATCAGTTCTCGCAGATTCAGCACCTCCTGCCGGAGCAGCCCCTGGATGCGGCCCAGTTCCTCGGCGATGCGCTCATCGGCAGGCGGTTGGCGGCGCAGAACATCAACCTCCATCTCGATGCCGATCAGGGACTGGATGGCTGTGTCGTGCAGTTCCCGGGCCACCCGGGCTCTTTCCATGGCGCCCGTGCGGGAGCGCAAGCGGCGGAACAGGTACAGCGAATACAGAGCCGGAGCGACCTGGCGCATGGTGTTCTGCGCAAATCGCAGCTCCCGTTCGTGATTCGTGCCGATCGTGCCGTTCAACACGAAGAACCGGCCCTGCCACTCGTTGCCAATCTCCAGCCGCACGGCGAGGACAGAGTCAGCCTCCATGGGCATGCCCATCGGCCGTAACGCGTCGGAACAGATCCGGCGTCCCTCGTCATCGATCGCGTCCATACGGACTTCCTGCCCTTTCTCGCTGGCATAGAAAGTGTGGGGATAGTCCGGCAGCATGAGCGAAGAACGTTGCTTGGGAGAGCATTCCTCGATGCGCGCAACCGGTGGATTGGAGGCCGGGTACTTCCCAGCGGAAGATGCGTCCCGTGCTGAGTTGCGCCACCACTCCGAAGATCTGCCGGCTGCGGAAGACCCTCCCGAATTCGCGGGAGACCTCGCCCAGTACATCTCCGAAGCGATTCCCCACCCGGGCCATGGAAAGCAAGCGGTTGGTAAACGCAATCTCGGCGCGCAGCTCCTTCTCGCCTTCCGACAAATATCCCAGCAGCAGACCCGTCAACAGCAGGTAACCGACCCGCACGATCAGCCGATGGATTTCAAGATCGGTGAACAACAGCCGCTGCAGGAAATTTGGCCCCCACGCCACTACCCCCGCCTGCAGCAGCAGAACAAACACACTCAGCAGGGCCATGGCGACGGTTTCCCGGAAACCCCAGCGGAAGGCGGCCGCCATGAGAGCGAACAGGAAAAAGATAAAGAAAACGCTGCTGGGCGCGTCGGTAAACAGACACAGCAGCATGGGCCACACCATATCGCCGGCCTGCGCCCAGCGTACAAAGCGCATTCCTGGGGCGGGATTGAGATGCAGCCAGATCAACAAAGCCAAACTGTGCAGTGTGTAGAAGATCAGCAGGATTACCGCCAGCCGATCGTAGTACGGAGGAGCGAGAGGTTGCAGAAGGGCCGCCACCAGAGACGTGATCGCGAGAAAGAGCCGCGAGTAGGCCAAGACCCGCTCTACCCGCGGGTTGGCGTTTTCTGAGCCCCGGGAACTCAACCTGGTCAAGAACCGGCGTTCATTTAGGCTCGGCTGCACCGGAATCCTCGATTACGGCCACACGGGAACTGCCTGATTATGCACACGAAAGGGCTAAAGGAAAAGCACTCTTGTAGGGTAACGAGAAAGTCCAGGGCCGAAAGTGTCAGATCGAGTTGCAATGGCCTGCCTGAATATGCAGTGGCCGAACCTCCAGGGGGATGACTTGCGTCACCGCGTCACGTGACCAACCTCACTGCCGAGCCGGACTACCGGGGCTAGCGTAAATAGTTACAGTGCTTGGAGTTCGGAGCATGACCGCGTCAAGCGGACGCCAGCGGCGAAATCGGGTATCCATCCATTTCCAATGGCTAATGTCGCCCTGCCCTTATTCCCGTCCAACCCGGCCAGTCGTGAGTCCACTTCAACCAGAAGGAGGTAGCGACCATGAGTTCCAGATCGCGGGCGAGAGCCCTTTTCGTCATCGCCTTTGCAGTATTCACCGCGGCGCTGACTTGGGGACAGGCCGGTAGCAAAAACGGCCCCAAGTATGACACCAGTAAAGAAGTAACCATCAAAGGCGAGGTCCAGGAAGTACGCCAGTTGTCGGCGGACCAGAACGTGACCCAGTTGGTGGTAAAAAGCGGTGACAAGACTGTGCTGGTGTATCTTGCCCCCGCCGAGTTCCTCAAAGATATCGACTGCTGGATCAAAGCGGGCGACCAGGTCGAAGTTGTGGGATCGAAAACCCCCGACGCCGATCAGGAGCAGATCCTGGCGCGTGAGGTGACTTTCGGAAACAACACCATGACCCTGCGCGATCCCAAAGGCGTTCCTATCTGGTCCAACTGGAAACCAGCCAAGACCTCCTGACGAGAGCCGGCAACGCCATGCAGGAACCGCTTATTTCTCGACTCGCAAGAACTCGCCGGTGGTGGCGTTGACGGCGATGCGCAGCTTGGCATCGTCCTGGCTATTGCCATAGATTACGTGCCAGATAAGCTGGCTCTGGCGAGCCTCCCAATCGAGCACAAGAAAGACTGGCAGCTGCGGGTCCTGTTTCGTCAGTTTCTCCCCGCCTTGTTTCTGCGCCACTTCGTAAGCCCGATCGCTGTCGATCTTCAGGAAAGCCAGGTCGAAGATCTGGGTTGAGCTGTTGCTGGGATTCCAGGAATCTTCAGCGGAGAAGGAAACACCCTGCTCGGGGGCATCCGGCCCGGCTAATCCTGACCACACGAACAACTTCATGGCGCGCTTACCCGGCGAGGCGAACGATCCGCGCCATAGTCCAGCCTTGCCCTCGCTGACTGGGGCATCCGGCGTGTACTGCGACTGCAGACGAAAGGGCTTGACGTCAGGCGCCCACAGGCGAGCCGACAGGTACATCTTCTGAAAAGCGTTGCGGCCGGTTTCGTACTGCGCCTGCTTGGGCGCCGGCTGAGAGGCGGGCGGTCCTTGCTCGCTTTCGGCCGGCTTCTGGGAAGAACAACCTGCAAGCAGCGCACAGCGAAACACCCAACGGCGAAATTTCTCATGAGACGAACCCTTCGAATGATGGTGTCCAGAGTATATGGAAGCCCCAAGCAGGGGAAGGGAGGTGCGAAGAACGTGAACTTCCCGCTCCGCTAAAAAGCGAGCATGGCTACGCCACCAGCCATCAGCAGCGCCACTGGAACGATGTCAGCCTGTTGGGTCCGGCGTCGCCGTCGCGTTCCGCCTGCTGCTGACGACGTCCCTGCAATCGCTGATCACGCGACGCTCCACTGCCATCGCCCCTATGCCAATGGCGCGTCAGCCCGAGGCTATCGCGGTAGGTTTTCCCCCAGCCTCTAGACGTTGACCGTTTCCACCGTTTCCGATTTAGCTTCGGTAACTGCCGTACCCGACGCTGGCGGAACCGGAGGCGAGGGCTGATGCGCGCGTGTCTCCTTCACCGCGCGATTGCGCGCTGCGCGCAACTTCATGAAGGACCTCGCTTCCTTGTAGAGGCGCTTGCGCTCGCTGGTATTGAAGACCGCTTTGCGGACGATCCGGAAGATCGCCTTGGGACGGAAGTAGTACTCGTCGTAGAAGCGGTGCACCATCTCCATCACGTAGTCGCGCGGCAGGCCGGGATACTCGATCATGGCCAGCTGGTGACCGCCTTCGTCGACCATCTGCGCGCCTTCGTTCACGATGAAGCCGTTCGACTTGGCGTAGTCGTAGAGCTCGGTGCCGGGATAGGCGTGCGCCACGGAGACCTGGATGGTCTCGACGTCGAGTTCCTTGGCGAAGTCGATGGTGCGGCGAATGGTCTCCCTGGTCTCACCCGGCAGACCGAGGATGAAGTCGCCGTGCACCTTCAGCCCGAGCTTGTGGCAGTCCTTGGTGAACTGGCGGGCGCGCTCGACCGTGGCGCCCTTCTTGATGTTCTTCAGGATCTGCTGATCGCCGGACTCGTAGCCGACGATGAGCAGCCGGCAACCGGCTTCCTTCATCGCTTTCAAAGTTTCGTAATCGGTGGTGACGCGCGAGGTGCACGACCAGGTGATTCCCAGCGGCTTCAGCTTGGAGCACAGCTCGATGGTGCGCGCCTTCTGGATGTTGAAGGTGTCGTCGTCGAAGAAGAATTCCTTCACGTTCGGCCAGACTTCCTTGGCCTTCGCCATCTCGCGAGCCACCGCATCGCTGGAGCGCTTGCGCCAGGGATGCCCGCTCAGGGTCTGCGGCCACAGGCAGAACGTACACTGCGCCGGACAGCCGCGCGTGGTGTAGAGCGCGACGTAGGGATAGAGCAGAAACGGAACGTTGTAGCGCGGTCACATCCAGGTCGCGCTTGTAGACGTCGACCACGTCGGGCAGGACGTCGAGATCGGCGACTGCGGCCGGTCGGGATTGTGTACGACTTTCCCATTCGCGTCCACGATAGGAGACCCGAGGAATTTCGTTCAGCGGCTTGCCATTGGCGAACTCCCGGTCGCGAAGTCGAACTCGCGACGCACGATGAAGTCGATGGCCGTCCCTCGCGCAGCGATTTCTCCGGCGCGGTGGTAACCGGCGGCCCGACAAAAGCAATCTTCAGCTTGGGATTTGCCTCTTTCATCGCCGCGGCCAGGCGATGTCGCCCTGCCACCCCGGCGTGCTGGTAAACAGCACCAGGAACTCGTAATCCTTGCCGATGCGAATGGTCTCTTCCGCGCTCACGTGGTGCGGCGGAGCGTCCAGCAGGCGTGAACCTTCCAGCATTCCGGCCGGATAGGCGAGCCACACCGGATACCAGTAGGACTCGATTTCGCGGGTGGCCGGCCAGCGCGAGCTGGCGCCACCATCGTAGTTCTCAAACGAGGGAGGGTTCAGGAACAGCGTCTTCAAGAGGCATCTTCAACATTGTACTTTATCGTACCTGGTTGGATGCTATCCAACTACCTTGTGAATCACTAAGTTACCTATACTCAGCGAAATGCGATTTAAGGGGTGGGAATGGCCCAATTCTCCAGCTCACCGGTAATGCGCAAAAGCTGAAGCTCAGCCTTGGCAAGCTCGAATTCGGCTCCAGATAAGCGGCGTACTTGTCGTTGGCTCTCGAGTTCAGCATTCTGCTGGTCTCGCGCAGATGGCTGCCCGGTCTGCAGCCGGGCCCTACCGCGTCCAGTTCGCCTTGCGAAACCTGCCAGTCGAGCTTGGCCACGTCGCGGGCAGCTTCCAGTTGCCGAATGGAGCGCTGTAGCTTCAGCGCGTCTTCGGCGACCTGGTTCTTTGTCAGGTCCGCCTGCTTATGCGCGATGATGGCATCGGCATCGGCCTGCTGCGCCTGGCCTTCTGCACAAAATTCATAAAAGGAAATTTGAGGTTCAACCCGCCGCCAGATTGTTCGCCGAGTACCGCAGGTAGTACAGGTCGTAGTTGTTGAACCTTGCCAGGTAAGCATATTGGCTGGCGAGAGTCCGCAAAGGGAAGGTTGGCCCGTGCTCAGCCTTTGGCGTTGGCATCGGCGGCCAGCGCCCTTCTGCTCTGCCAGCCGCACCACCGGGACTGTTCGGCGGGCCGCGCAGAGTAATCGTCCACTTGTGAGATCAAGGGCAGTCGGCGGATGGTCTGGGCCTCGACCTGAATCTCGGCCGGCAGGTCGCCAGCTTCGACAGGTGCTCGCGCAGCACATCCTGCTGCCCCTCCGCTTCGGCGATCCGCAAACGAATGCGCGCCGCCACCAGCTGGCTCTTGGTGAGGTCCAGTTGGCTATCCACGCCTTCTTGGACGCTGCTCGGTGATGTACTCCGCTTTGTCGGCGGCTCTGCGCTTTCTTCGAGCGCGCAATCTCGAGTAACGTTATCTCAACTCCTGTAGGTCAGGGCCACGTCGAGAATGACGTCGTCCTTCTTGTCCTCAACGTCGAACGGTTGCGCTTTCCAGTCGATTTTCGCCGCCTTCATGAATTGCCGCAGCGACGACTGAACAGCGCCTGGCTGGATGTGAAATTCACCACCGACGGAGCAGAGCCTTCCAGCGTCAACGGAAAGCCATAAGAGTATCCCAGTCCGGAGCCGACGGTGAGTTGCGGCAATAGTGATTGCGAACTTCCGTATAAGCCTTATACGAGCGCCACTGGTTGAGGGTCG
>CAWCTB010000031.1:0-90363 GCA_963798275.1 uncultured Acidobacteriaceae bacterium | reverse complement strand
CTGCAAACTTCCGGGACACCACACTAGGCGTCGATGTAAAAAAGGGCGGGCGAAGCTGCCCGCTCATTTCTTGCTCGGCGAGTTCTCTTCCGCAACCGGCTCAGGCGTGTACCCGTAGGGGCAATGCCTGCACCCCGACTGGCAGCAGTAGCCTCTTCGCAGCAGGAAGATCGCGGTGAAGACGTACAGTCCGTTTTCGACGTAGTAGTCGATCCCTTCCACCAGCTCCGGCGAATTCATTGCCCCGCCGCTTCGCGCAACCAGCGCAGGGCGCCTTCGGCCTCTGCCGGAACCCCGTCGCGGAAGGTGACCAACCGGCCGGAAATGGCGGGCACGCGTTCGCCCGGCACGATGAATCCAACCAGGTTCAACGGATCGGCGGCCGAGATCGTGACGATCTCGCCGTGGGCGGGCAGGTTGCGCATGGCGCGCAGCGATTCCACTGCCTCCGGCAAGGCAAACTGTTCGCCCAGAAAACCATTCACGAAGCGTCCACCGCGCACTTCGCCGCGATCTTCCAGCCGGCGGAAGGCGATCAGCAGTTCGCGCCACTTGGGCAGGTTCGACTCGCGCGCCAGCACCTCGCGAAAGACCACGCCGTAGCGGCGCAACAGCATCCAGCAGGTCGCTTCGACCGCCTTGCCGCGCTCGGCCGCATTGCCGGCATAGAGCAGCGACCAGCGGCCGGCGGTGTGACGAGGCCTCGTGATTTTGGTTCCGCTTGTCTCCCGTGCGGCGATGGGGATGGATCAGCGAGCGCAAATTCCGGAAGCCGTCGGCGGTGACCATGCCCGCCGCCACCAGCTCCCATAGCGCGGTTTCGATTTCGGCTTTGAGCTTGCCGCAGCCGCGAACGATATCGGCAAAGAAGCAGGCTCCGCGCTGGCGCAGGAAACTCGACACCTGCCGCGCCGGCTCGCTCAGAAACTGCTCCTGCCGGTCGCCGTCGTCCGCCGCGCGCGGCTGCATCCAGTCGGCATCTTCGCGCACGAACAAGGTAATGGGCGCAACGCTGGTCGGCACCACCCGGCGACGGCTCTCGCCCGCATCTTCCAGGGTCGCCGGATGCGGCGACAGCCGTCCCCAGCCCACCGCACCCGTCAGGCACAGCTGATCGAGCGCCGCCGGATCGTAGTCGCTCACCCGCGACCGCGAGTATGTGCTTTTCCCATGCATTCGCCGGGATTTCGAAACCCTGCAACTGGCGCACGACCTCCAGCAGTCCGCGCTCACCGCTGCAGTTGCGACTGCGGCGCCACATGCTGCCAGCGCAGCAGCCAGCGCATGTACTGCGCCGCCGTGACCGGCTCGATCTGCTTGCGCAACGTGGCGACGGTGAGATGATGAATGCGCGCCAGCAACCGCCGCTCGCACCACTCGCAGTTGTGCGGATCGCTGCCGGCGGCGTTGCCGGTGAAGTTGCCGCGCAGAATGGAGCCGCTGGCTTCGAGCCGCAGCAGCGCCTGCTCGAACGTCGGTCGCGGGCAGGCCCAGCGTGTAGGCCAGCGCAGCCGAGTTCGTCGGGCCAGAGTGCATCATCCAGCCGTTCACCATGGCGAGCAGCGCGTCGTCGCGCGAATCGCTGCGCGCGGGCAAGTCGGGTGGCGTGACCTCGAACTGCGCCTCCGGAAAGATCAGCGCGAACTCGGCGGCGCGTTCCGACGGCACGTAGTATCGCCGCTCGCCGACGAGTGCCCGCACCACGCGCCAGCTCTCCAGCAACTCGGCCAGCTAGGGCGTCCAACCGGCGGCAGCCGCTGCCATTCGTCGTCCGGCAACTCTTCCGGCAACGCGACCAGCGTCTGCAGGGCATCGTGCAACTCGTCTGCATCGCGCACCTCGGGTCGCGCCTGCTCGCGCACCTGGGCGATCGCCTCCTGATCCAGCCGCCCAACTTCGTTCAACACCGCCTCCGGCAACATGCGCCGCAACTGCACGGCACGCGCGCGGCGCTCTTCCAGCGGAGCGTCGTCGAGGAAGGCATACGGATTGGCATTCAGGATCTCGTGCGCAAACTGCGATGGCACCGGCGTATCGACCGCCAGCGTGCGAATGCTGCCGTCGCTGATCCCGGTCAGCACGCGGCGCAGGCCCTCGATGTCCATCGCTTCGGTGAGAACGTCTTTCATCACCTCGTCGACCAGCGGGTGATCGGGAATCTTGATGTCGCCTTCGATGTTCTCGAAACACGCGGCGACGTCGGGAAAGACCGACGCCAGAAGATCGTCGCTGCGAATGCGCTGAATCTGCGGCGGAACCTTCTTGCCGCCCTGGAAGCGCAGCAGCGCCAGCGAGCGGTTGGCGTCCCAGCGCCAGCGCGTCTTGAAGATGGGCGAAGCCAGCGCCGCCTGCTCCAGGATTTCCTGAAGCGTCTCCAGTTGCAGGAAGTGGAAGACGTCGCCCAGCGGAAAGCTGTGCTGCTCGGCGAGCGAGATGTTCAGTCCATCGTCAGTTGCAGAAGCCTGCAACTCAAAGTTGAACGACCGGCAGAAGCGTTTGCGCAGCGCCAGTCCCCAGGCCTTGTTCACCCGCGCGCCGAAGGGAGCATGCAAGATGAGCTGCATGCCGCCGCCTTCGTCGAAGAAGCGCTCGGCGATGATCGTCTGCTGGGTGGGAACATCGCCCAGCACCGCGCGCCCGGTGACGATGTACTCGACCAGTTGCTCGGCGCCGGCATCGTCGAGCCCGCACTCTTCTTTCAGCCACGCGACCGCGTTTTGCACCTCAGGACTCGATCCGATGCCGCGCAGCCGTGGCTTCTCGGCCTTGCGCGTCCTCGCCATCCAGCGCCTCTGGGATTGCTCGGCACCGGCAGCGGCGCGGTATTCGGCAGGAGATCGCTCAGGCGTCGACGCAGCTCTGCGACATGGTGCGACAACTCGGCGGTACGCGCCGGAGCCTCGCCTCGCCAGAAAGGAATGGTTGGCGGCGCGCCATGCGCGTCTTCCACCAGCACGCGTCCGCTGTTGGACTCGACCCGCTTAATGCGCCATGAGGTGTTGCCCAGCAGCATGATGTCGCCGGCGTTGCTCTCCACCGCGAAGTCTTCGTCGAGCGTTCCCAGCACGATTTCTTCCGGCTGCGCCACCACGGTAAACAGCGCGGTCTCGGGTATCGCGCCGCCGCTGGTAATCGCTGCCAGCCGTGCACCACGCCGGGCGCGCAAGCGGCGGTTCACCTGGTCGCGAAATAGATAGGCGCCGTAACGTCCGCGCTTCGCCGCAATGCCTTCCGACAACATGTCCACAACGCGGTCATACTGATCGCGCGTCAGATCGCGATACGGGTAAGCGCGTCGCACGGTGACATACAGTTCATCTTCGTCGCGCTCCTCGCACGCACACATGGCCACGATTTGCTGCGCAAGAATGTCGAGCGGGGCGACCGGAACTTCCAGCCGGTCCAGGTCGCCGTGGTGGATCGCGCGCAAGGTTGCGGCACACTCCACCAGATCGTCGCGCGTGGTGGCGAAGAGGCGGCCCTTGGGCACGGCTCCGCGCCAGTGGCCGGCGCGGCCGAAGCGCTGCAGGGCTGACCGCGATCGAGCGCGGCGAATTGATCTGGCACACCAGGTCGACATTGCCGATGTCGATACCGAGCTCCAGCGAAGCGGTCGCCACCAGCACGCGAATCTCGCCGTTCTTCAGCTTGCGCTCGGCGTTCAGGCGCAGCTTGCGCGCCAGGCTGCCGTGGTGGGCCGCGACCTGTTCCTCGCCAATGCGCTCGCTCAAGTGCATCGCCAGGCGTTCGGCCAGCCGCCGCGTGTTGACAAACACCAGGGTCGAGCGATGCTGCATCGCCAGCTCGGCAATGCGGTCGTAAATCTCGCCCCACATTTCGTTGGTAGCGATCGGACCAAGCTCCGAGCGCGGCACCTCGACCGCCAAGGTCCATGGTGCGGCGATGCCCGATGTTCACGATGGCGGGAGTGGGGCAGCCGGCTGCCGGTGAGAAAATGCGCCACCACTTCGATGGGCTTCTGTGTTGCTGAGAGTCCAATGCGCGTCGGATGGTTCGACAACTCGTCCAGGCGTTCCAGCGAGAGCGCCAGGTGCGCGCCGCGCTTGTCGTCGGCGACCGCGTGAATTTCATCGACGATGACGGTCTCAACATCCCGCAGGATTTCGCGGCTCTTGTCCGCCGTCAGCAGGATGTAGAGCGACTCCGGCGTCGTCACCAGAATGTGCGGCGGCCGGCGCAGCATCTCGCGGCGCTCTTTCATCAGCGTGTCGCCGGTGCGCACCGCGGTGCGAATCTCCGGCATAAGGAAGCCGCGTTCCGCGGCCAGCGCCTGGATCTCGCCCAGCGGCACTTCAAGATTTTTCTGGATGTCGTTGCCCAGCGCCTTCAGCGGCGAGACGTAAAGAACTTCCGTGCGATCATGCAGTGCGCCGTCCAGCGCCTTGCGCACCAGGCGATCGATGCAGATGAGGAAGGCAGCCAGCGTTTTGCCCGATCCTGTGGGTGCGGAGATCAGGGTCGTGCGCCCGGCGAGAATCTCGGGCCAGCCCTGCTCCTGCGGCTCGGTTGCCGAGCCGAACTTGGACAGGAACCACTCCGCCACCAGCGGATGCGCCCAGGACAACGTGACCGGAACCGATCCCACGAAAGCCATTGCTGCAGTGTAGAACTTTTCTCGACTTTCGCCAATCGTTCGCCTTGAAAGAAGCTGCCAGCCACCTGCTGCCAGCTCCCAGCCAGAACAAAGCCGGATCCTGTCCGCCTTTCTGCCGCCGATAAGCTCGACCTTCGCGACCTATAAATAATCGCGTGCATTTCCTGGATGAGTTCAGATTCAAACGAGCCGACTTTGGCCTGAGTGGTTTGTCTTGGCCGGTGGCTGGCGGCTGGCGGCTTTCTTCCCTGCTACCATCGTTTCATGTCCGAGGAACGTGCAGCCAAGATCAAACTCATGCTGTTCGACGTGGATGGTGTGATGACTGATGGCACAATCTTCCTGTTCCCTGCGCCCGCAGGGACGGCGGAGCACGGCATGCAGCAGCGCCGCGAGCAGTTCGCCGACAAAGGCGGTTTCGGCATTGCCAGTGCCAGCGTCATCGAAGCCAAGGGATTCAACGCCCACGATGGCACCGGCTTCTCGCTGCTGCGGCTAGGCGGGCTGAAGGCTGGCCTGATCACTAAACGCATCTCCGAAACGGTGGCGCTGCGCGCGCGCGACCTGAAGATCGACATCGTCTACCAGGGACAACAGGACAAGGCCGCCGCATTCCAGGAAATCCTTCAGCAGACTGGCCTGACGGCCGAGGAGGTTGCTTACGTCGGCGACGACGTCATTGATTTGCCGGTGATGCGTTTGTGCGGCCTGGCCATCGCGGTGAAGAATTCGCGCCCGGAGGTGATTCGCGAGTCGCACTTCGTGACCGCGAACGAGGGCGGTCATGGCGCGGTGCGCGACGCCATCGAATACGTGTTGCGTGCCCAAGGGAAGCTGGAGCGTGTGATCGACGAATACATCCACTCGCGCAGCCACGATCCTGCAGCGAACGTGCAGTAGTACTGCCATCAGCGGTAAGATCGGCGCGCAAAAGAACACCCTCCGTCGAACAGGGGCGAGTTGCTCGACGGAGGGCTAGCCGTTATTACACGACCATTCTCAGGGTTGTTAGTCGGTCAAACCCACCTTCGCGGAATGAGTTTCGCGACTGGTGAAGGATTTTTCAGGACCTTTTGCAGCAAGGTTAGAAGTTCGTCGCGAAACAACCGAACTTATGACAGCCACGGAATCCTGAAACGGGCGGGCTCAGCGAAAATTCCATTTCAAGAATCCTCTCCTTCGGGAACGCGCAATTTCTTTTTTTCGTTCTACTAGATGTGGTAATTAATCGGAGTCGAAGGATTTGCAGACTGGGCGGACCTCTACACCCGGCGGCCGACGCCAAGCCCCCGCTGGGCAGGTCAAGCCTGAGCGGCACTATAAGTGGTATTTGTGTATGTGGTTCCTCATGGAAAAATGGCTCTTTCCAGTTGCGCTGGCAAGCAAAACTGCCTACTATAGGCTTCTCTCAGGTACGCAAGAAGTGCTTTAGCTGGAATGGTTTTACCAAAAGTAGGAGCAATTATTTCGTAGTGATGCGCCAATCCTCCATTGCCGTGCTTACTACTTCCCTGGTCCTCTTGTTCAGCTTGGGGGCTTCCGGCGCAACCATTTCGGCCCAACACCCACATTCCGCCAAGTCGAAGTCCCAGAAGGTCACGGAGTCTCCTTCGGCTCAAAGGAAGATGGCGCGCATGCGGCATAGCAGCAAGACGACTGCCGGCCGCAACCGCTCCACCCACACTTCGAACACGCTGATGGTGAGCAATTCGAAGTACAAGTCCAGGTCCAAGCAGCACAAATACTACGAGCGCTTCTCGGGCAACTCGTTCGCCACCGACCAGACCGACGGGGACATTACAGCCGGCGAAGATCCGGTTGTGCGCGCCGCCGCCATCGATGCTTTGGGCAACATGAACGGTACCATCGTGGCCGTCGATCCCGACAGCGGCCGCATTCTGGCGATGGTGAATCAGAAGTTGGCACTTTCGGCGGGCGCGCAGCCATGCTCGACCATCAAGGTCGCCGTGGCGCTGGCCGCGCTCAGCGAGAACGTCATCACCAAAGACACCGAGGTTCCGCTAGGCAAGTATTGGCGCATGGATCTCACCACCGCCCTCGCGCATTCCAATAACGCTTACTTCGAGGCGGTGGGCCGCAAGCTCGGATTCGACAGGGTCAGCCATTACGCGCAACAGTTTGGGCTGGGCGAGATGGCCGGCTGGCAAATCCCCGGCGAGCATGCCGGAGTCTTCCCGCACACGGAACTCGATGCCAAGCTGGGCGGCGTGGGCAAGATGTGCTCCTTCGGCGAGAGCATCTCTCTGACCCCGTTGGAGCTTGCCGCCTTGATGGCCTCCATCGCCAACGGCGGCACCCTGTACTATCTGCAGCACCCCACCACCCCGGAGGAAGTCACGAGCTTCACTCCCAAGGTTAAACGGCAACTCGACATCGCCCCTATCATTCCGGATATTTCCGAGGGCATGTCAGGAGCGGTGGAGTACGGCACGGCGCGCCTGCTGCGCACCAGTTTTATCGAGGAACCCGTCCTCGGCAAGACAGGTACCTGCTCGAAGGACGGTACTCGCTTCGGCTGGTTTGGATCGTTCGCCAATACCCAGTATGGACGCATCGTTGCTGTGATCTTCCTGGAAGGCGGACGGCCTACGTTTGGGCCCAAGGCGGCTGAACTCGCCGGCCATCTGTACCGCAACCTTTACGATCACGATTTCTTCTCGATCAAGACCCCGACCACTGCCGAGAGCACGACCGGCACGTCGTCTGTGGGCACATCGCAGTAAAGCGTCTCCGACGTGTCCTGACCAGCCTCCCAGCCCGGGAGGCTTTCGTTTTGCTTCGCAGCGGTGTGTCAGCGAACCATGCTGTTTCAATTAGTTCACGGGGCTATTGAAATTACATAGTGACATAGGTAATGTAGTAGACACTAATCTACTTTGTGCAGGATAAGATGGCTGTTTCGATTGGTTCACGGGTTAAGGTAGCCGACGAAGTCTGGATTGCCGCTTGTCTGCTGCAACGCGAGAGTTCTCAAGAGAAGGACTTTGCCATTGAGGAAATCGTCGCGCGGGCGAAGCAGGAAGGGCTGACGCACCCGTTGCGGCCGGGTGTATATGTCCATGTCGTCCAACATTGCGTAGCCAATCGGCCTCCCAATCCCGGACGCTATCGCATGTTGTATGAAACCTCATCCGGGCGACGACGCCTGTTCCGCGAAGGCGATTCGTTTCACCCCGGACGGGCAGGCGGGAAGACTACTCCGTCCCGTGAAGACATACCCGAAAGCTACCGGGACCTGCTGGTGTGGTATCGCGAGTGGGCAGCCGAGGCCGCCCAACATGCCGCTGTATCCGATCCCCTGCTGTCGCTGCGTGGTTCCGGCAGAAAGCTCTGGGCAGATCAGCACGCTGACGAGTATGTCCGTCATCTGCGTGAGGGATGGGAATGAGCCGAATCTTCTGGGATACGAATATCTATATCTACTTGTTTGAAGACTACGGCCCTTGGTCGAACAAAGCGGCTGACCTGCGAACCAGAATGCTCGCCAGGGGCGACCAACTCATGACCTCTACTCTCACGTTGGGCGAGATACTCGTCAAGCCGACGCAAGCCGGAGATCACGATCTCTGCCGGGCCTACGAAAGGTCGATTGCAGCGACGTCACTGCTGGTCGCCTTCGACACCAAGGCGGCAAGGAGCTATGCATCTCTCCGCGTGGATCGGACGATTCGCCCGGCGGATGCGATTCAACTCGCCTGCGCTTCCTCGGTGGGCACGGACCTGTTTGTCACCAACGACTCACGTTTGCAGGGGAAACTTGTGCCCGGAATTCAGTTCATTGTCTCCCTCGACCGGACTCCGATCTAGACCCCTGCGCTCTACTTCGCGAACGGCGAGCCCGACTGTGCCTGCAGGTCTTGCAGCGCCAGACGATAAATCAGCTTGTTGTGATCGTCTTGCGCCTTGGACTGGTTTTCCCCCAGCCACTTCAGCATGGCAGCGCGGGAAGGGCGGGGATAGTTCGGATAGATTTCGGCGACTTTGAACTCGCCATTGACCTCTTCGACGGCAAACTGGACATCCTCGAGGTTGGCCACCTCACGCGTGTAACCTTCGCCAAGATTGAAGCGGCCTAGCAGATGATAGTGGACAGTGACCAGGTACCTGCCATGTTCGGAGGTGACGTTCTGTTCCACCTCATAGCGGGACACGACATTGATCAGCGGGTAGTCCGGGTTCTTAGGCCAGGCCACGACCGGTTGCAGCTTGGTCCAATCGCCGGCGTTGAGTCGCGCGCCCCCATAGTCGAGGCGGCAATACTGCGACACCAGCCCCCGAACCAGCACTGGCTTGTCTTGCGCCTCGCGCTGCCCGACTGGTATGCCGAATTGGCTGAAGGCAGCAGGGGCCAAGCCGCAGATCGCGGCAAAGACAAGCACTTGGCGCAGGAAGGAAAGCAACGTGGGCCGACCTCGACGACTGTATTCCCATTCAGCAGGGTAACCGTTCCCAAAACAAAAGCAAAGCGCCCGACCGGAGTCGAGCGCCTGATTCCTAGCTGAGGAATGTTGGGGGCTCAGGACCGTGCGGTTTTCTCGTCGCTGAACACCTGTCCGTCTTTAATGTGGATCACGCGATGCGCGTACTCCGCTATGTCGTGCTCGTGGGTGACCAGAACGATGGTGTTTCCCTGCTCGTGCAGCCGGTCAAGCAGCGCCATGATCTCGACGCCGGTCTGTGAATCCAGGTTTCCGGTGGGCTCGTCGGCCAGTATGATCGACGGATCGTTCACCAGCGCACGGGCGATGGCGACGCGCTGCCGCTGTCCGCCCGACAGTTCGTTCGGCTTGTGATTCATGCGGGAGCCCATACCCACGGATTCCAGAGACCGTTTCGCCTTGGCGATGCGCTCTTCCGCCGGCATACCGGCGTAGATAAGCGGCAGTTCCACGTTGTGCAGCGAAGTCGCGCGCGCCAGCAGGTTGAAGGTCTGGAAGACGAAGCCGATTTCCTTATTGCGGATGCGCGCCAGTTCGTCATCGTCCAATTCGCTGACTAACTGATTGTTGAGCCAGTAGCTGCCCTTGCTCGGCGTGTCCAGGCATCCGATCAGGTTCATCAGCGTCGACTTGCCCGATCCTGACGGTCCCATGATGGCGACATACTCGTTGCGATGAATGCGGATGGTTATCCCGCGCAAGGCATGCACCTGCTGCTCCGAACCCATGTCATAGGTCTTCCACAGGTCCTCGGTGCAGATCATGCACTCCTCAGGGGTTGCTAAGATGCCAGGTTGGACCAGGCTTGCCACTTGCGTTGCCATCCTTTTCTCCTGATTTCTGAGTTGCTCCGATGCTCCCGGTTACTCAACCACCCGGCAGCCTTCTTTCCTTAGACGTGGGCTATCGACTTTAGCTACGACTCTTCTTTCTTGGTTGCCGTCGTGTTATCCACTTTGACATTGGCTCCGTTGCGCAAGGTTCGGAGGACTTTATAACTCCCGGTCACGATCTCGTCCCCTTCCTTGAGCCCGCCAGTCACCTCGATGTCGGTCGTACCGCTGATCCCGGTAGTCACTGGTACGAAAACCGCGTCCTGTTTGTTCTTGAGGACAAAAACTCCCTGCAATTCTTCTTTTTCGTTCACTTTGTCGGTTTTAGCTGCCGGCTCGGCCGGCTTCTTGCCCTTCTTGACTTCAGGCTCCAGGTCGCCACGCTGACGGATGGTCAACGCCTGAATCGGGATGGCCAAGGCGCTGTTACGGGTGGCGGTGGTAATCCGTGCCGTCGTCGACAAGCCGGGCAGCAGATTCGCCGGGGGATCCTGCAGGGTCACCACCACTTTGAAATCCTTCGCTTCCTGGCTGCTGGAGGTGGTTTGCGCCGTGGAAACGCCGGTTGAGCGCAGGATCGCGTTGTTGCCGATCTCGGTAACCACACCCGGGAAGCGCTGCTTGGGAATCGCGTCGATCGAAATTTCAGCCGGCTGCCCCAGCTTCACGTTGACAATGTCCGTCTCATCCACCTTCACTTCGGCGGTGATCACGGACGTGTCCGCAATTGTCATCAAAGTGCTGCCCGGCGAATTCTGGATGCCGACCACCACGGTTTCCCCTTCGCGGACCGGCAGGTTGGTGATGACGCCGTCGAACGGGGCAACGTATTCCGTCTTGCTCAGCACGTCGGTTACGCGTCGCAGGTTGGCGGCGTTCTGGCTAATATGGCCGTCGGCAGAGGCCTGCTGCGCCTTGGCCTGGGCCAGCTTGGCTTTGGCCTGGTTTAGCTGGGCCGAGGCGGTATCGAAAGAAGCTTTCTTGGTGTCGTAGTCGGCCTTGGCGATAAGCTGCGCCTGATAGAGGGCCTTGTTACGGTCATAATCCAACTTGGCTCGCTCGTACTCGGCTTCCGCCTGGCGCAATTCGGCGTCGCCGGTGTTGACTGCGGCCGCAGCCGCGACGGCATCCGTGCGGGCAGAATTCAGTGCTGCCTCATTCGCCGACACGTCGGCTGCTGACTGCACGTTTTCCAGAGTGGCCAACATCTGGCCCTTCTTGACCCGGTCACCTTCCTTCACGTAAAGGTGGGTGATCTTGCCGAATGCGTTGGCCCCGATGTTGACGTAGACTTTGGGCTTGATTTCGCCAGACGCCGTCACCACCGACGTCAAGTCTTCACGCAACACCTTGCCCGTCTGCACCGTGACCACGCCTTTACGGCTCTGTTGGATGGTGAAACCGACGACGGCTACCAGCACGACTGCAATACCGACAATGATTGCTAGCTTCTTCCAGTTCTTCATCAGTCCTCAGTCGGATATTTCCTGGCTATTAACGCACCCCTGCGTCCATGTCACTCTTTGTAATACGACTTGGGAGGGCCCAAAGTTTCCTGAGGAGAGTGGCCTTTCGCAGTTCCTGCAGCGAACCCTGACGCACTAAGATCACGCGATGGGCCCCGGAAAGCGGCCTCTCTTAGTGCCAATTCAGGAATTCTCCAACCGCTTCGATTATAGCCGTGTGTCGGATCAATTTGCATGCGTAAATCCGCCCCAGAGGGCGCAGATTGACCTCCGGGGAGAAAGCCAGCTGGCAGGGCCTTGGCCAACAATCTCTTGCTACTGGTTTACCAATCTCTTCGTTTCATTGCGCGCGCCGCTATCGTGTGCTACTTTCAATAGCTTGGAAGAGGTAAAGCCTTGCGCGCACAAGTGCCGGCCGGGCTGAACCGCAAAGAGGCCGAGATCTACGCCCGCCTCGATCCCGAGCGGTTACCCCACCATATAGCCATCATCATGGACGGCAATGGCCGATGGGCCAAACGCCGCCATCTGCCGCGCGTTGCGGGACACCGCTCGGGCGTGGCCGCGGTGCGCTCGACCATCGAGACGGCCGCGCGCATCGGCCTTCCGGCGCTTACCCTGTACTCCTTCTCTGCGGAAAACTGGAAGCGGCCCAAGAGCGAAGTCAGCTACCTGATGAACCTGCTGCGGCGCTACCTGAAGCTGGAACTGCCGACCATGATGGAAAACAACATTCGGCTGCAGTATATCGGCCGCCAGCATGAGTTGCCGCAGGAGGTGCAGGAGCGGATGGCTTGGGCCCGCGAAGCTACCGAGAAGAACACCGGCATGGTGCTGACCCTGGCGCTGAACTACAGCTCGCGCATGGAACTGGTGGACTGCTTCAACGCTATTGTGAAAGAGGCATCACGGAATGGCGGCATCGAGCACCTGCGGGTCGATGAGCGGGGCATCGCTCATCACCTCTACACCCAGGGATTGCCGGAACTCGATCTGCTGATCCGCACCAGCGGCGAGATGCGGCTGAGTAACTTCCTGCTGTGGCAGGCGGCGTACGCCGAAATCTACGTGACCGAGACGCTCTGGCCGGACTTCCGCGGCAGCCAGTTGCTGGAAGCCATTGAGGCCTTTCAGAAGCGCGAACGCCGTTTTGGCGGGCTCGTCGACGACCTCGGACAGCTACCGTGAAACGGGTCCTCACTGCTCTGGTCCTAATCCCCATCGTGGTTCTGGCGCTGTTCAAGGCGCCGATCTGGCTGTTCACGCTGCTGGTGTTCGCCGTTGCGGTGCTGGCCGCGCGCGAGTACCTCAATCTTGCGGAGGCGACGGGGCTGCGCCCACTTCGTGGCTGGTGCTACTGGATTCTGGCCTGCCTGTTCTACTTCATCCTGTGGCAGGTCGCGAAAGAGGTCTGGCCGTATGGCAAGCCCATGGCGGCGGGCTTTGCCTTACGCTCAGTCGCCATGCTGGTGGTAGTGGCGTCTCCGTTCTTGCTGATGGCTGCCGGCATGCGGCGTGACCCGCTTTCCCAGGCGCTTCCCGACGCTGCAGTTTCGTTTCTGCTGCTTCCCTACGTCGGACTGACTCTGGTCTGCATGCCAATCCTGCGGGCTTTTCCCCTGGGGGCCATGGCCCTGTTGTACCTGATGCTGGTGGTCTGGGCCGGCGACATCGCGGCGTACTACGTTGGCCGCGCCATCGGCAGGCACAAGCTCGCGCCCCGCATCAGCCCCGGCAAGACATGGGAAGGCACAATCGCATCGGTGCTCGGGGCCGTACTGGTCGCCTTCCTGCTGTTTCATTTCATGCCTGCGATTTACCTGTTCCTCGGGCGAGTGCGACTGGTGGCCCTGCCGGAGTCGGCGTTATTCGGCGAAATCAATGTTCCCCCGCAGTTCACACCTGCTCCTCTATGGGCCGTCTTACTATTCGGCTTCTGTATCAACATTGCGGCGCAACTTGGCGATCTGGTGGAATCGGCGATCAAGCGCGGGGCAGGGTCAAAGGACTCGGGCACGCTTCTGCCTGGGCACGGCGGGGTGCTGGACCGCATCGATGCGCTACTTTTCGCGCTTCCCATGGGGCAACTGTTTTTCTTCTCAGGAATGATCCTGTATTTCCAGCCCGGCGGGATGCGGTAATCTAGGCACTGCATGAAGCGGATTGCCATACTCGGTTCGACCGGTTCCATCGGGAAAAGCACGCTGAAAATTATCGAAGCCTTTCCCGAGCGCTTCTCGGTGGTGAGCCTTGCGGCGGGTGGTAACGTCGAGACCGCGTTTGAGCAGGCGCGCCGTTGGCATCCCGAAGTTGTATCGATGGGTTCCGAGGCGGGGGCAGACCATCTGCATGACAAGCTGAAGAAAGTCGGGCTGGGTCACTCCATAGAAGTCGTGCACAATTCAGCCGGCACGGTGAAGGTCGCGACTCATCCCGGCGCCGATTTTGTGGTAAGTGCGATCGTGGGTGTCGCGGGATTGGAAGCCACCTACGAAGCAGTAAAGGCCGGCAAGACCATCGGCCTGGCGAACAAAGAGTGCGTGGTTACGGCGGGAGACCTCATCGTGACCGAGGCGCGCAGGCAGGGCAAGCCGCTGCTGCCGATAGACAGCGAACACAACGCCATCCACCAGTGCATGCACGGGGGCCGTCGTGACGAAGTGGAACGGGTGTGGCTGACCGCCTCGGGTGGCCCCTTCCTGCATACTCCCCGCAAGGACTTCGCGTCGATTACGGTGGCGCAGGCCTTGAATCATCCGACCTGGAAGATGGGCAAGCGCATCACCATCGATTCCGCCACTCTGATGAACAAAGGCTTCGAGGTAATCGAAGCCTGCCGGCTGTTCGACATGCCTCCCGGCCGGGTCAGCGTGATCGTCCATCCCCAAAGCACCATTCATTCCATGGTCGAGTTTGTGGATGGCAGCCTGCTGGCGCAGCTCAGCGTAACCGATATGCGCTTGCCGATCCTGTATGCCCTCACTTACCCGGAGCGCATCCAAAGTGACCTGCGCTTCCCGGTCAAGGAGTTGAGGCAACTGGACTTTGCCCAGCCCGATTTCGAGAAATTCCCTTGCTTACGTTTGGCCTACGAGGCAGTCGAAGCGGGAGGCGCCAAGACAATCGCGTTGAATGCGGCGGACGAAATCGCCGTGGCCGCGTTCCTGGATGGAATTATCGGGTTCGAGGACATTCCAGCTACAATAGAAGTAGTACTTCGTGAAACGTCGGCTCGGGTGCCTGAATCTATAGAGGACGTATTGAACCTGGATGCAGATGCGCGCCGGAGGGCCCGCAACCGCATCCAACGGCTGGGCCAGAGCGAAACCGTAACGCCCGAACCGCCGGCGGCCCGGCAAAGGTAGCTCCCCCGTAAAAGAGGTATATGGAATCATTTCTGATCGCGGTGGTTTCCATGGCCGTGGTGCTGGGAATCATGATCCTGGTCCACGAATTCGGCCATTATGCTGCCGCTAAACTGTTCGGCGTACGCGTAGAAGTGTTCTCGATCGGCTTCGGCAAACGGATAGCCGGTTTCACCCGCGGCGGCACCGATTACCGCATCAGCGCCTTGCCGCTGGGTGGCTACGTCAAGATGGCGGGAGAAAATCCGCTCGAGGCCCACAGCGGAGCTCCCGACGAATTCATGTCGCACCCGCGCTGGCAGCGCTTTGTGATTGCGCTCGCCGGGCCGGCCATGAACATCCTGCTGGCGGTTGGGCTGCTAACCGGCGTCTTCATGGTGCACTACGAGCACCCGGTGTACCTCGATCAGCCGGCCAACATCGGCTGGGTGCTGGAGAACTCGCCCGCGGCCAAAGCTGGGATTCAGGCTGGCGATCGCATCGTCCGCATCGATGGCGTGCAGAACCCGACGTGGGAAGACGTGCTGCTCAAGGTCGCCATTGACAGTAATCAGCCGCTCGACGTGGCCGTGCAGCGGGGCAATCAGATTCTGGAGAAAAAGGTCAAGCCCGAGCCCGTGGGCAACGACTCCGATCCCTACCGCAGCGTCGGCTGGGTGCAGGATGAGCCCATCATCGTGACTCATCTAGACGCCAATATGCCTGCCGCCAAGGCCGGTATCCAGGTAGGCGACCAGATCACAGCCGTCAATGGCGTTCCCATGCGGTCGCTGTTTTCCATCATCCACTACCTGCAACAGAATGGAAACAAGCCGGTCGAGGTGACTGCCCTTCGTAAGGGACAGGAATTGAAATTCACCACCACGCCCGTCATGACCGAGGAGAATAACCAGAACCGCTACCGGCTGGGCTTCCTCTCCGAACCCGTCCATGTGGACAGGCTGCCATTTGCGCAGGCGGTCGGCCGTTCGATTCAGGAAAACAAAAAATATTCGCTGCTGATCGTCGAATTGGTGCGCAAGATGCTTCGCCACGAGACCTCCATCAAGCAGATGGAAGGGCCGATCGGCATTGCCCGCGCCTCCGGACAGGCGGCGCAGCAGCCGGGCTGGACGCCGCTGCTTAGCCTGATGGCCGGAATCAGTCTCAATCTTGGCATCTTCAACCTGCTGCCAATCCCGATTCTGGATGGCGGCATGATCCTGATGCTGCTCATTGAAGGCGTCATCCGGCGCGACATCAGCATGCGCATTAAAGAGCGCATCTACCAGACGGCTTTCGTCTTCCTGGTGTTGTTTGCAGTGGTGGTGATCTACAACGACATCATGAAGGCACTGCCTGGGCTGGCCCAGCGTCTGCCCTAAGAATTCAATTCAGCCATAAAGCGAACGGGACGCCAGAAAGCGTCCCGTTTCTCATGAATAAGCCCGCCGGAACCGCATTACTTGGGGGTGCAGCTTCGCCGCCATCGACGGGCTCTCGGTAAATGCCATTCGTTCCCGGCACGCTTCGAGCCAGGTGGGAATGACTTGGTCACGGCGAGCCACGATCACCCACCAACGAGAAAGGCTCCCGTCGCGGGAGCCTTGGGACACTTGAAGCGGATCCGGGACTAAGTCGAGCTGGGGTTGCGCTTCAGGGTTGGACGATCATCATCGGGTTGGGTGCCGGTGCCGTTGCCCTGCGGACTGTCGGCGGTCTGGCGACGCAGCGTCGGGCGATCGCTGTTGTCGTGGTCGCTCTGCACCTTGTGCTTGTTTTCAATCGACGCCAGCCGACCCTTCACCTGTTCGAACTCGGAAGTGTCCACCACGTACTCGGGCCGCGGTGGCAGCACCGTTTTCATCTCCTCCTGCGCGCGCGCTACCCGGTCGGGCGTCATGGGATGCGATGAGAACGCCTTGGCCAGTGTGCCCGGCTTCTTCTTTTCCTGCGCCTCGATCTTCTCGAAGAAGGAGATGAACGACTGCGGGTCGTAGCCCGTCTTGTACATGTACTCCATGCCGAGGAAGTCGGCTTCGCTTTCGAAGTTGCGCGAGAACTTCATGAAGGTCAGCGGTACGCCGATGCTCAGCGCAGCTTGCGTGCCTTCGTACACCGCCCAGCCGCCGGGGACGAAAATGAGGGGGATGCTGGCGAGGTTGACGATGTTGCCGCGCGTCTGCTCGCGGGCCACGTGGCAGGCGGCCACGTGAGCGATCTCATGCGCCATGACGCCCGCGAGTTCAGCTTCATTGTCGGCCGCCAGGATCAGCCCTGAATTCACGTAAAAGAATCCGCCGGGAAGCGCAAAGGCATTGATCTCGTCGGTGTCGATCACCTTAATGGTGAACGGGACCTTGGAGTCGGAATTGCGCACCAGGTTCTGCCCGATGCGGTTGACGTACTCAGTCACCACCGGATCATTAATCAGCTTGGCGCTGTGCTCCACCTGCTGGGAGTACTCGCGGCCCATGGCAACCTGCTTGTCGAGCGAATACCAGTTGCCAACACCTTTGTTGCAGCCCACGTTGCGATTGCCGATCGCGTCGATGTCCTTCATCGCATCAGGCGACGGAGCGTTTTTGTCACTCTTGGGAGCGGGGGCGTAGTCGCCAGGATCTGCCGTACTGGAGCCGCTGCTATTGCCGCTTGCAGCCGGAGCGCTCGCAGCCGGGGCGCTGCTGGAATCCGTAGTTGGGGAGGTGCTGGGCTGCTGTGGCGTGGCACTGGGCTGTTGCTGCCCGGCCAACAGCACCGGCACCAACAGAAATGCCAGCAACATAATTCCGATGGAGCGGAATTGAGAACGCATGGATGTACACCTTTTCCCAGGACGGGGGCGCGTCAGAATACGCCGGCGAGACACGTCCCGGAACCTAGCACTGTTATAAACCCAAAGCAGACCGAAGTGTTGCCTTCAATCTCCTTCAAATTGAGCAAGCTAGCCGCCTGCCCCTGAGTAATGGACGAAACTGCTGCCTAAAACGTTAGATTCCTCTGTCCGTATTTCTGACGCGAAAGCTACCCAGTTCCGATTATTTCCGTCCCAATCTGGCATCAAAGAGGGGGCTGATCCAGGCATAGCGCCGCAACCTGCAGGCCGGCTGCAGCATGTTAGACTTGTAGGGCATACCTGTATGGCTCAGATTCAACGTAGAAAAACTTACACCGCCGTTGTAGGCGGGGTTCGCGTCGGTAGTGATGCACCAATTGTGGTGCAGTCGATGACCAATACCGATACCGCCGACATCGACGGCACCATTCGGCAATGCGCAGCTCTTGCCCGGGCCGGCTCCGAACTGGTGCGTGTCACCGTGAACAACGATGCCGCCGCCGCCGCGGTCCCGTATATCGTCGACGGGCTCGACCGCATCGGCTTGCCCGTGCCCATCATCGGCGACTTCCACTACAACGGGCACATCCTGCTGAAGAAGTATCCCGAGTGCGCCCGGACGCTGGCCAAGTACCGAATCAATCCCGGCAATGTCTCGATCGGCAAGAAGGACGACGACAACTTCCGAACCATGATCGATGTCGCCATCCAGAACAACAAGCCGGTGCGCATCGGCGTCAACTGGGGCTCGCTCGACTCCGCCCTGCTGACCCGCCTGATGGACGAGAACTCGAAGCTGGACGAACCGAAAGATGCGCGTGACGTGACCATGGAAGCCATGGTGCAAAGTGCGCTGCGCTCCGCCGATCTCGCCGTCAGCTACGGCTTGCGCAAAGACCAGATCATCCTTAGCGCCAAAGTCAGCGGCGTGCAGGACCTGATCGACGTGTACCGCGAGTTGGCGCGCCGTTGCGAGTATCCGCTGCACCTGGGATTGACCGAGGCCGGCATGGGCTCGAAGGGCATCGTGAGCAGCGCGGCTGCGCTGGGCGTGGTTATGCAGGAAGGCATCGGCGATACCATTCGCGTGTCGCTCACCCCGGCGCCGAATGGCGACCGCACGGAAGAAGTTCAGGTCGCGCAGCAGATTCTGCAGTCGATGCGGTCTTCGCAGCTTTACTCCGCAAGTCACGGCGTGCCCCGGCTGCGGCCGCACCACCAGCACCTTCTTCCAGGAAATGGCGGAGCAGATTCAGGGCTACCTGCGCGAGCAGATGCCGCAATGGAAGACGCGCTACTCCGGCGTGGAAGAGATGAAGGTCGCAGTGATGGGCTGCGTGGTCAACGGACCGGGCGAATCGAAGCACTCCAATATCGGCATTTCACTGCCTGGCACCTTCGAGGAGCCCAAGGCTCCAGTGTACGTCGATGGCCGCTTGATGACGACACTGAAGGGCGACCACATCGTGGCCGAGTTCATGAAGATTCTCGACGACTATGTCGATTCGCATTATGCCGCGAAAGAGCAGTTGGTCACGAAGTAGGCATCAGGCATCAAGTATCAAGTTTCAGCCAGAACAACTAAGTTCGCCACCGGACGCTGACGCGTCCCTCATGTCGGCCCGCAAAATTCACAGCCCCCGATTTCGCTTTCTACTAGAATCGCTGCAGCGAGCAGAGTTTGTGACAACCTCTTCCCCGAAGCGAGGCCGCACCGCAGTATTGGGCAACGACAACCAGATGGTTTCGAAAGCCACGTTGAAGCTGCGCCTGCTGAAACGGCTGAAGTGCACGCTAAAGTACGAAAAACTGGCTTGGCAGGGTGGGGCGATGCTGGTCGCCGGGGTTGACGAAGTCGGCCGTGGATCGCTATTCGGACCGGTGGTTGCAGCGGCGGTGATTCTCGATCCCGCTTATCGCATTCGCGGACTGCGCGATTCCAAGCTGCTCGACCGGGAGACGCGCGAGAGGCTGGCGCCGAAAATCCGCGAGCACTCGCTGGCGTGGGCCATCGCCGCTGTCGACGTGTCCACCATCGACCAGATCAACATCTACTGGGCTTCGAAGCGCTGTATGGAAGACGCCGTGGGCAAGCTGACGCTGCGTCCCGACCATCTCCTGATCGATGCCATGCGAATCAGCTTCGAGTGCGCGCAGACGCCGATCATTCACGGCGACGCTCTCTCCGCCTCCATCGCCGCCGCGTCGATCATCGCCAAGGTCGAGCGAGACGCAATGATCAGCGCGTGGGATCCCGTCTATCCGGAGTATGGCCTGGCCTCGAACAAGGGCTACAGCACGCCGAAGCACCTGAGGATGCTGCGCGAGAAAGGCCCGACCCCGCTGCACCGTTTGTCGTTTGCTCCGGTGTGGACCTCTTCCGCTCCGCAGGAGGTGCTGGAGTTCATGCTGGAAGGGGAAGAAGCAACTAGCAACTAGTGTGGCCTGGCGGCTAGTCTATTCGAGCGCTGCAGTCCTCGAATGGGTTGTTCCGTTACGCCTATTCGGCTTCGCCTGCCGTCTGGCTGGCCTTGCGAAGGGTGAACGAGACCGCGAAGCTGGCAACGGCCGCGAACGTGGCATACCACACTGCCGCGTCATAGTTTCCGGTGCGATCGACCAGATATCCTGCCAGCGGCGGCCCGATCACGGACGCACAGCCGTAGGCGGTCAGCAGAAAGCCAAGCAGCTCTCCCAGCCCCGCGATCCCAAACATTGAGATAGCCACTGCCGGAGTCAGCGCGGCCACTCCCCCGTACCCGATGCCCAGCACAATCGCAAACAGAACCAGGCCCGCATGGGAGCTCACGTTGAGCCAAATAATGCAAGCCGCGCCAACGCAGAAGAAGCTGAACTGGTAGACCCAGAGCAAGCCGAAGCGTTCGGCCAGGACCTCGAGGCCCAGCCGGGCGACCACGCTGGCGCCGCCAATGTAGCCGACCAGCGCAGCCGCGGCAACCGAACCCATACCCAGCCGGGCAGCAGCAAACGCCGGCAGGTAGATCATCGAGATGAAGATGGCGATTCCGCTGAGCGCCACGGACACATACAGCAACGAGAACTTGGGTGTACGTATCTCCCCCAGAACGCCGGGACCATCCGCATGACCGACGGGTACGGGCGCTCGTGACAGCAGCACCGAGCTGGCCAGCAGCAGGGTCCCACTGATGACGCCGAAAACCGTAAGCGTACCTCTCCATCCCATGCGGGCGATGAGCATGGCGGATATCGGTGCCGCCGCCAGGGTTCCGCAGCCGATGCCGCTGATGGAGACTCCGATCGCAAGATCACGCTTTTTCTTGAACCACTCTCCAACGGCGGCCAAACCGGGAACGAAGACGCACGCCAGTCCGCCGCCCACGCCAAGACCAAAGCAAAGGAAGGCAACCCAGAAACTGTCGGCATGCGCGGTTCCGAGGAGACCCGCGGCCATCAGCACCCCTCCACATGCGACTACGGGGCGCGGCCCGAAGCGGTCCGCCAGGTCTCCCGTCAATGGGCCGAGCAGGTAGGAAAGCAGCGTCATGAACGAAAAGAGCGCCGACATCACCGCATGAGTGACGCCGAATTGGAGGCTCATGGGCTTCAGGAATACCCCAAAGGCATACGCAATCCCGAAGACCACGAAGCAGCCGGTGAATGCGGCAGCTACAATCCACCAGGCGCGTGGCGAGTCAATGCCCGCGGTTGGTTGCGTTGTCATAAGCTCGTCTGAATCAGACAAGGGTTCACCCCGGAGGTGGGAGAATATTGCGAAAACAGTGACTTGCCAAGCAGAATATGAGCGTTGGCCGGGAGTGGATTCGCCGTGTTCAGCCTTGTTCAGGCCGCCCCTACCACCTCGCCCACCCCGTGCACCCGCCTTTTCCAGAAAAAATTGTAGTGGCGTTTGCGGCAATCGAGGCAGCGGAACGGTTTCAACAAAAGCAGCGCAACAAAGCCGTCCGCATAAGGCATTCGCAACGCAGGCCGCACACTATAGCTGTGACAATGTGGGCATCGCAGGACGGAAGTAAGCGCGATTGGAGTTCGCATCGCTGCCTCTTACTTTCTGGCCGCACACGGCAAAGCGGAAACAGGAACGGAGAGAAGCTAAACCTGGGCTGCAAATGCCGTCAATCGAAATCCGGATTAGCCGAAATATGCTCCCGCTTTTTCGTTTGGATTCGGGCCGCCGACGGGAGATCCGCAGGGGCCAGCGACTACTTAAATGTCTTAACGAGCGCCGCGGTATCGTCGCCCGACCCGAGCGGCTGGTTGGTCAGCGTCTCGGCCGAGCGATGTTGCCGCAAAGCATCGACGCCCATGCGGCTGAGGTCATAAGCGCCATAGATGATGTTGGCGCGCCAGATGTCGCTGCGGAAGGTAAGAATGCTGCGCCGGAAATAGCGAAACACCTTGTTCCCGGCCTTGAAACCCTGTTCGGTAGCGGTGGGCAGGCCCGGTACAACCGGCTCACAGGACTTCAACTCCACGATCGCCAAGGCCCCGTCGGTCCTTACCGGGTCGCCGGTGGCATTCTGCGTGATATTGGCGAAGCCGGGCCGGGAGACCAGGTTCACCTGTTTCACGCAGCCGGCCAGTTCGAGATCGCGAATGACCTTGCTGCGCTCGTCGTCGATGTCGGGGGAGATGTGGTGCACGAAGTGGCGATACTTCAGCGACAGGCTCGCGCCGGTGTCGTGCGTCGAGGAACTCAGCCAGACGGTTTCGCTATCGGAAGGCTCGGTCTCGGACCATCGCCAGATGCGCAGGTGATCGCGCTTGGCGTAGCTGTTCAGGCTGTTCTGCCAATTCATGTCGGCGGTCTTGCCGTTAAGCAGAAAGGACCGCATGGGAGCCTGCGCATAAGCGCTGTTATTCAGATAGGCGTAGAAGTTTCGCGTGAACGACCGCTTGTTGAACACATCGCTGCTATCCCAGCCCGCCGCCACAAAAGCGGACTCGATCTGTTGGCGCGAGCCGATAAATACCAGGTTCACAATGTCGGCATCCACCAATTGCGGGGTGGTTGAGCGCTGGGGCAAAGTTCGCGTGAACCGCGCCAGCTCAAACTCTTCAGCGGGATCAATCTGTTTTCGATCTGCCGACACGGCGATCGACGGTGCGGTCACCGGATACAGCAGCTTGAGACGAAGGTCGGTTCCCGCGGGAAAGTAAATTTCGGGCTCCGGAAAAATGGGGAATGTCGCCTTGAAGATCAGCAGTCCCAAGTCAGGATAGGGATTCAAGGCCGGCAGGTATTTCAGGCGGCTGGTAATGGTGCCTTGTGGCGAGTTACTGCTGCGAATTCCCTGCACCACACCTTTGGACACCTGCTCGCGTGCGTTTTCGACGTCCGCCACGGCAGCCGCGATCGGTACCGGAGGGTCCTCTCCGACTTGAGCGCTGGTGAAGCTCAATGTCAAGGCGGCGGTTTCGTGCCGTATGCCCCAGCCCACTTTGCGAACGGAGCGCACCACACCCTCGATTCGAGTGCCAACCGGAAACACCACGCCGTCTTCGCACACCGCGTCTTCGGTGAGGATCGTAGTCACCGGGTCACCCGCCTTGCTGCTGTAGGAAGACACCGGCGCAGAGAGACGAACCCACAACGTCTGTCCGCTGGGCAGGCGGTCGCAGGCGAACGAAACGGTACAAAAGAACAGGAGCGCTACGGGAGCCAGTCGGCCGGATACACTTGGCGGGACTCTCATTCGAGGGTAGATTCTCTCTCCAGTTTTGGGGGTCACCTCATGATAAACAAACTGCGCCCTTTGAGCTATCAGAAAAGGAAGCGGATGGGTAGTTTGCCCGGGGAGTCCACGACGTAAGTGGTATGCGAGCCTTGTGGTTTGTAAATGCGGTGTTACGAAACCTTGAATCGGCAGCCGAGCTCCTCACTTCCGACCCTCGATCACAGGAAGGAGTTTAATGCCAAGAATTTGACCGCAGATACGGTCCCGGCAGCGTTATTCCATGACATTGGTAAGGATGATGTCCTGCGGCCGATCGGTGGGGAAGCCCGCCTGCCTGACCAGCAGCGCGATCTGTGACCAATGGTGGACGCCATGCAAGGCGGCTTGCGTCAGCACCTTGCGGCTCGAAACCTGGCGGGTGCCGAAGTCCTGCAAGCCGCGCAATTGCCCGTCGGTTGCTGTCGCCGCATAGCGCGTCAGTTTCTCCTGCGCTTCGCGATGCAGGCGGGCGAAGTTCTCGACGGTCCGCGGCTCCTGCTTCGCTTTTTCCACGATCACTGCCGGCGGGTCTGGGCGCTGTCCATCGTGCAGCAACCTGGCGAAGGTTTGCTCGACCATGACGATATGGAATACCAGATCGCGAACTGTGCCGGTCTTGCCTCCAACCGCGATATCGAACGCACCCGGATTGGCGCCGAAGTACGTGAGCCAGCGATCCGCAAGATAATCGCTGTAAGCCAACAGCTCGCGGAAGGCAATTCCATTTTCAGCGGCACTCATACTCATAAAGAACAGCTCCTCGGGAAAGTGTACTGCAGATCGAAATGTCCGAAAACTTGTCCGTTTTTCAGGCGATGTCACGTGATCGCCGCACTGATGGGCTTGGAGTATTTTCTTTACACGGCCAAGCTCCCGACCTAACATCGTTGTCCCCCAGCGGCACGAAGGCATGCAAGGTTGCGAACATCTGTGCTGCCGGGGAAACCAACGTGGAGTGGAAATGCATGAAGAGAGTTGAAATAGGATTACGGATTGCGGTGTTTGCGGCGCTGATGATGTCACTGGTTACCGCAGCCCTCGCGCAGGCTCCTCCAGCCGGGGCCGACAAGCAGGAGATGATGGCCAAGCTGGAGAAGCTGTCGAGCGAGTTGCAGTTGACGCCCGCCCAGAAGACAGCAGGTCGCGCCCATCCTGATGCAGGAAGCGCCGAAGCTGAAGGCGATCAAAGCTAACACATCGCTTGGCCCGATGCAGAAAGCGATGCAGATGAAACAGATTGGCGAGGATACGGACGCCAAAATGAAGCCCATCCTGACGCCGGAGCAGTATCAGAAATTCCAGCAGATACGCCAGCAGGAACGCGAGCAGATGATGCAGCAGATGCGCGGACCTCAGTAGACGCCATCGCTGGTTAACGATTGTCTGGATGACCTGCATCGTCATCTGGACGGGGTCGCTTGATTCCCATCTCCTCGGCAAGATTGCGCTGGTCCGACTGCATGGCCGCAAGCTCCTTGTCGAGCGCCGCGACCTCGGCGCCGACGCGTTTCGCATCGGGCCAGCGGCGCGACATCTCGTCCTGAATGGCATCCGACAGCTTGCCGACGGCAGCATTGGCTTTCCTCAGCTTGGCGGTCAGCTTCTTCAATTCCGCTTCCTGCGTGTCGGAAAGAGACTTCAACAAGAGGAAGTTCTCGTGCTGGGCATCGTAGATGGCGTCGCGCAACGCGGTGGTGGAACGCGAGAGTTCCTCGGCTCCCGCTCCAGTGGTGGCTGCCTGTTTCACACGACTGGCCTGCCGGCGCGCCGCATCCATGGTTCCACCGATGACCTGGAATTGCGCCTTCTGCTGCTCGTTCGCCTGCGCCGCTACCATGTGCCGGAAAGCAATCACATCCGGACTCTCGACTGCAGTGGGCAAATCCTCGGGCGGAGCGGCGGGCTTGCTGGGACGCTCCTGGACTTGTGCCGGGAGCACCACCACCAGTGCCAGGAAAGACAGGTTCAGGATTGACGCATTGCAGCGCATGGTGACTAAGCTCGGGCGAGCCGGCCATGAAGTATGTTAACGGTTCTGACTGCGGCGGGCATTCGAAAGCTCGCGCCTGCCTCCTCCACCCAACCAGGAAATTGCCGCTGAAGCGACAACCACCCGGCGAAGCTTTGACATTTTGCTGGCTTACTGTTGTCGTTCCAGTGACATCTCCCCACTTCCCGCGGCCTACTCTGACCAGCATGAGCCCGGCTGTTGAGGAACAGTGCTCCTCCAGCGGTGAATAAGGAGGTGCTCGTGAAAGCTTTGTTGTTTTGCATACTGACGCTTCTGGCCACCCTTGGCTGCGGAGGTTACGGACCGGGAGGGATGGCCATGACGCCGGCGCCCAATCCGATGTTTTCGCCCCCATCGGGGACCTACGCCACGCCACTTACCGTAACCATTACCGAATCCGTGCAAGGAGCGACGATCTACTACACCGTGGATGGAAGCACGCCGACGCTTTCGTCGCCGCTGTACCGTGGATCGTTTGTGCTCAACGCGAGCGCTCGCGTTCAGGCCATTGCCGCGGCCAATGGATATTCGAGCAGCGGCGTGGTTGCGGCGGATTATACGCTGCAGTGATCTCTGTCAGTTGGGGAAGGCCCGGCTGGACAGGATTGACGCAGGCAGACCCTGCGCAAACCGGCTCGCAAGAACTCGGCCTTGGAAGGGTGGCTTTCCGAGGGCCATGGAGCTGGCTTTGCGGGCTTTCACTGCTCAGCCTGTAATCGAAGACTGTGATTGGCTGCAGAGAGATGGGCTCCAACCAGCAGCAGCATGCCGCTGATAAACGACCAGAAGATCAGCGTCACCGACACCGAGAAGGGTCCGTAGACTTCCTGGAAGTTGAGCCATGGCAGGGCATGTATGTACAAAAACTTGGCCCCTTCGGTGACCAGGCCCATGAGGATGGCTGCTGGGAGAACGGCCCTGACCGGTACTCTGCCGTTGGGCAACATCCAATAGATGAGGAAATAGACGGCAATGCTGGCGACGATCGCCGATGCCTTCAGCAGCAGAAAGCCGGCATCGCGAAAAACAAAATCCTGATCGCCGATCACCAGCCCGAGGTACTTCAGGTCCTGCGCCGTGAGTGCGACCGACAAGAGCATGAGAACGCCGCAGGCCAGGGAAAGTCCCAGCGCGACAATCAGGTTCATCAGGTAGGAACGGTTCTCCCTGAATCCCCAGATTCGGTTGAGCGCAACCTCCAGCGGAAGGAATATGCCGGTCGAGGTGATCAGCAGCATGACAAACGACAGCGCCTGTCCGCGGCCCTTGACGCTGGCCAGAAATTGCAAGTTGCGGATGACGAAATCCTGGTTGCTGGGCAGGTACTGCCGCAGCAGTTCGAGGATGACGTTGTACATTGCATCGGAGCGGAAGACGCGACGGGTCAGGGTCAGCAGCAGAACAATAAACGGGAAAAACGACAGGATAGCGTTGGCAGCAACGGAAAACGCGTAGGTATGTACCTCGGTCTGCAGGAGATAGCGCAAGGCCGACCCGCCATGGCGGCCAAGGCGTCCGGTGACGCTATAGCGCGGTGCGGCCTCCAATAAATGCCGAGCTTCATCTTCAGCCACCAGACTCGCTACTTTCTTGGGGCGAAAGGGCCGGGAATGGAGTTCAGTGGTAGTTCGCGCCGGCAGCGGCGCCGTGGCTGACGTAGTGGAAGATCGCGAGAACGAGGTCCTGTCAACTTTTGGGGGACGAGGTTCCTGGGAGTTGCTGCTCATTACCATTGCATCCTAGCAGAGTCGCAGGTGCCACCCGGCTTACACCTTAGTGGTGGCTTTTGCCGATACGGGAAGCAACCCAAGCTACTGTTACAGAAACACTTGCCAAAGTTGCGACTTCCTGTAATTATTCACTGCTTCCCTCCCGAAAGGGCGGAAGGGAAGCTTCCGGCAAAACCGGAATGCGGATTTGGGTTGATGTTTCTGTCAGCAGTCGAAATTCTCGCATTGTACAGGTCCGAGGGACACGCTTCCGATGCACCCGCATCGCTCCCCTTTGGTGCGTCCACGGGCCTTTCTCCATTGCAGAAAAGCTGCGAACTGAGCGGCAACCCTTGTTTCCCGGCAACGTTGAGACGTCTTTCCGGTGTGCCCCTCAGGGTCGCGCCGGGAACGTCCGCGAAGCAGGGGTGATTCCAAGTCGTATAGGCGAAAGGAGTAATTTGTGAGAGAGAAAGGTACGGTGAAGTGGTTTAACGGAGCCAAAGGCTACGGATTCATCCAGCGCTCAACCGGCGAGGATGTGTTCGTACATTTTTCGGCTATCCAGGAGAACGGATACCGCAGCTTGAATGAGGGCGAGACTGTCGAGTTCGACCTCACCAAGGGCCCAAAAGGCTTCCAGGCCGCTAACGTCGTGCGCGTTTAGGACGTCTCCGCCACGCGCGGACCTTGCTCTGGGCGCGCCATATTCAGCGGGCAAGGTGCACGATAGCCCAAAACCACTGAACCCTCCCCCCGGGGAGGGTTCTCTCTTCTGACTAGCCTCTCCGCAAATCCCAGCTCTGCTGCCTGTTTCCGGCCGCGGACCGTCTTATGCCGCCACCGCGAATTGCTCGCTGTATTGCGCCGTGATTGCCGACAGTCGCGCAATTGCTGCCTCCACGGCATGCAGGGCTGCCGGTCCTCCCATGCTTTGTTGGTCAGCGTGGATGAAGGTCACGTCAGTCAACCCGATAAATCCCAGGATGTGCTTCAGATATGGTTCCTGAAAATCGGTCGCGCTGCCCGGCGTGTGCGGGCCGCCGCGGCTTCCCATCACCACAACTTTCTTGCCGGACGGGACCAGGCCCTTTGGACCCCGATCCGTGTAGCTGAAGGTCCTTCCCGCGCGCGCAACCAGATCGACCCAGGCCTTGAGCGAGGTGGGGATGGAGAAGTTGTGCATGGGCACGCCGAACACGATTACGTCGGCGGCCAGCACTTCGTCGATCAGTTTGTCCGACAGAGTGAGTAGTTCTTGCTGCACGGCAGTGCGCTGTGCAGGAGGCGTGTATGATGCCGCGATCCAAGCCTCGTCGATTTGCGGCAGCGGCTCGGCGGCAAGGTCCCGCTCAACGATGCGCGCGTCGGCATCCTTGGTCTTCCAGTCCTCGACGAAATGCTGGGTCAGTTGGCGCGACACGGAACTGGTGCGTGGACTGGAATTGATAACTAATAGTCTGGCCATTTTGGAATCTCCCCGGCGTTCCCGGCGCCGTCGTTTTTAAACTTGTTGCAACACTGGTATTATGTGTTGCGACACGTATATCGATGCGGGCCGAAGGAAAAACGATTCATCCCCCTGAGCGGAGCGGAATAGTCTGGCTTGGAGCCGCTATTGTGAAATGGTTTACCGCTTGGAGAGCGTTTCAGCGCTCGATTGGGTCTGGGGCTCGGCAGCCTCGGCCTCGCAGGCGTAGATCAGGGTGCAGAGGCGGGTCAGTTCGTGGCAGTCGGCCTCACTGAGCCTGGCGAAACACCGCGTCATGACCGCTTCCATCATCGGCTGCATAGTGTCGAGCAGCCTTAGACCCTTGGCGGTAATGATGGTCATGGCTTGCCGCTGATCTTCGTCCCAGCGGCTGCGTTTCACCAGACCGCGAGCCTGCAACCGATCGACCAGCCGAGTCACGTCGGGAGCGCGATCGACCATGCGGCAGGCAATCTCGCGGCGGGGATGACCCTTGGGATAAACGCCCCGAAGAATTCGCAGAACGTTGTACTGCGAGCGCGTGATGCCGTGCTGCTCGCACAGGCTGTCGACGCTCTCGTTGAGATGGTTGGCCGCCAGCAGGAGGCTGAGCAGCGCTTCCTCCAGGGGGCTGGCCACACTGGACTGCTTCAAACGCTTGCGGAGGGCCTCGTTCATGTTCGCTCTAAATCTATCGCTCCTTGCGAGCCGATACCACAGCAAACTCGAACGGCGACGGGCAGAATACGTTCGTTAGCAATCCCTGCATTCCCACTTTGGGATGCTAGCCATCGGGCGCGCGTGAGCGCAGGTGCTGTAATGCCCACTTTGCATGCTCGGCCACCACCTCGTCTTCGTCGGCGCAGAGTTCTTCCAGCAAGGGAAGGAATTGCTGGTCGCCGCTATTGCCGATGGCGAGCGCTACATTGCGGCGCAGCCCGCTGTACCTGGCGCGTTTCACGGGAGAGCCACGGAAGACTTCGCGAAACTCTTCGACGGTGAGCCGCGCCAGCCACTCGAGGTCAGGGTTGACCAGCGCAGCACGTACGCTAAAGCCTGGAGTCGTGTTGATCGGCGCGTGGCGGTTCCACGGGCACACGTCCTGGCATATATCGCAGCCAAAGACCTGGCGGCCAATCCCTGCGCGTAACTCTTCGGGAATGGCGCCACGTTTCTCGATGGTGAGATACGAAATGCACTTCGTAGCGTCGAGCTGATACGGAGCAGGAAACGCATTCGTCGGACAGGCATCGAGGCAGCGGGTGCAGGACCCGCAACGATCGGTGGCGGGGAGATCCGGCGTGAGTGGAAGCGAGGTGAGCAGGACTCCGAGAAACAGCCACGATCCCAGTTGCTGATTGAGCACGCAGGTGTTCTTGCCGATCCATCCAATGCCGGCATACTTGGCGAAGATGCGCTCGATCACCGGACCAGTATCGACATAGCACCAGGTGCGCGGCGTGTCGCTTCCCTGCTCCGCGCACAGAGCGACAAAACGCGATTCGAGCGCGCGTAGTCTTTCGAGTACCACATCGTGGTAGTCGCGCTCGGTCCAGGCATAGCGCGAGATCCAAGCCTGCGCAGTTGATCCCGAGTGAGTGGAGTAAGGCTGATCGACGTTGTAGTTCAACCCGCAGACCACAACCGATCGCGCCCACGGGGCGGCATTGGCCAGGGATGCGCGCTTGAGTTCGCCGGATTGGTTGCGCCCTTCCAGATAGCGCATTTCGCCACCGTGGCCCTCCTTCAGCCACGCGGCGAAAAAGTCGTGCTCGGGAGCGTCGCCAACTCCCGCGATCCCGGCGAGATCGAAGCCGGCTTCGAGCGCCAGGCGCTTGAGTTCGGAGCTGAAATTGAGATTGGGGGAGGCCAAATCGATTGCTCTTCGAATCTAGCAATTATAGGTCGGCGTTCGACCTCCCCAGACCTGCGCGGGCTACTGGGCCGGCTTGGTCCACTGGTCCACCCAGCCGTTCACTGTTTGATACCAGAGGCGGCTGTTCTGCGGCTTCAGCACCCAGTGACCTTCGTCGGGAAAATAGAGCATTTTCGACGGCACTTTCAACCGCTGCAATGTGGTGTAAAGCTGGAAACCTTCCGAAACGTCGAGCCGGTAGTCGAGTTGGCCATGCACTACCAGCAGGGGCGTCTTGAAGTTGGTTGCAGACAGGTGCGGCGACCACTTGCGATAGAGTTCGCGGTTGGTCCAGGGAGTCCCCTTGAACTCCCACTCGTTGAACCACAGTTCTTCGGTGGTGCCATAGGCTGACTCGGTGTTGAACATGCCGTCGTGCGACACCAGGCACTTGAAGCGGGTGGTGTGGCCCTCAAGCCAGTTGATCATGTATCCGCCGTAACTCGCGCCCAGCGCGCACTCGCGGCCCTTGTCGATAAACGGATACTGCTTTTCCGCGTAGTCCAGGCCCAACATGAGGTCGTCGTAGGGAGGGCCTCCCCAGTTGCCGTTGATGGCGTCGATGAACTTCTGGCCATAGCCGGTGGAACCATGGAAGTTGATCATCACCACGACGTACCCGTTGGCGGCAAAGAGTTCGGGATTCCAGCGGTAGGACCAGTCGTCGCCCCACGCGCCCTGCGGGCCGCCATGGATGAGGAACTTCAGCGGATACTTCTTCTTGGCGTCGAATCCCGGTGGCCGGATGATGAAGCCCTGCACCTTCTCTTTGGTGGCTCCTGGAAACCAGAAGGACTCCATCGGCTCCATCGCGACTTGCGCAAGTACCGGATCGTTCAGTTTGGTGAGCGGCTGCGCCTTGGTGAGCAAACAATCGGGCACGCTGTAAGCATTGGGCGGAACCGCCATGCGACACATCGGATAGACCAGCGGCGCGGTGTAAATCTCATTGGGGGCTGAGATCGACATCTGATCGAAGACCAGCGTCTTGCCGTCGGGCGCCGGGGTGGGGCTGTCGTTGTAGCCGTCAACCAGCTCCTGCGGCCAGGCGTTTGCCTCGCCCACCTTGATCACGTAAATGGGATTGTCGCCTTCGTTCCCGGCGGTGAAGTAGATCGCCTTCGAATCCGGCGCCCACGCCAGGGAATCGACCCAGCGGTCGAAGTTCGGCGTGAGGTCGGTGATCTTTCCCGTACCGCGCTCGTACAGCATCAGGCGGAAGCGGTCGCTCTCGTAGCCTCCGCGGAGCTGCGAGCGGTAGGCGATGTACTTGCCATCGGGAGAATAAATGGGTGTGCCGTCGCTGCCGGGATTGGTAGTAATCTTTTTCGGCTCGCCGCCCGCAGCAGAGACGAGGAAGACATCGTTGTTGGTGCTGGTGGCTTCGACCTCTTCGATGTTGCTGGTGTAAGCGACTTCTTTACTGTCGGGCGAAAAGACATACTGGTCCTGGCCGCCGAGAGAGAAGGGCGGGACGTCATGATTTCCGGGGGTAAGGTCATGCGCGGCGCCGCCCTCAAGCGGAACAATGAACAGGTGGCTGCGCTTGCCGTTGGAATAGTGCGTCCAATGGCGGAAAAGCAGGGTGGTGAAGACCTTGGCCTTGACCTTCGACTTGGCTTGCTCTTCGTCACGTTGCCGGTTACAGGCATCGTCCTGGCAGTCGGGATAGACCTCGGAGACAAACACAATACTCTTGCCATCGGGTGACCAGATGGCTCCGGAGGCCTCAGTTGAAATGTTGGTTACCTTGCGCGGCTCGCCGGTCAATGCGCCGCTGGCGGTGTCGAAATCCTGCACCCAAATCTGGGATCCACCGTCACGAGAGGATTCGAACATAACCAGCTTGCCGTCGGGCGAGAAGCGTGGGCGATCTTCTCCCGTTCCCGTGGCCGGAGTGAGCCGGCGCGAGTCGCCGCCGCTCAGCGGGACGATCCAGAGATGCGGTTTGCGGGTGTTTTCCTCAAGGTTGACGTCAACTGCGCTGAATGTCACCCACTTGCCATCGGGCGAGACGACGGGCTCGCCGATGCGCTTGAGCTGCATCATGTCGTCGAATGTGAAGGGACGTTTGCCCTGGGAGAAGCCGGAAAGTGAAAGACAAAGCAAAAGTATGAAAGTGCGATGAAGCATAAAGCCTCCTCGAAAGATGCCGGATTCTGCGGACGGCCGGAGCTGTTGGATGGAAGGTCAGCGGCCAATCTCAAAAACTCGCCAGTGTAAATGACCAGGCGGCTGAACGCGAACTCTGCCGTTTGTGACGAACCGGCCACCTGGCTCCCCGTTCATCCCGGAACTCCTCTGCGCCGCGTGGGTTCGTAACCATTGGCTCTGTCTGCGCGTCTAAAGAATAATGGGTACGGGTGAAATCCACTACAATACCTGCAGGACCTACCGATGAAGTATTCACCGTTCTCCACCAGACTCGTGGCACTTTTGGCGCTGGCCATCTGCTCGGCGATGCCCATGGCTGCCCAGCGCGGGGACGGGCCGCTCGACCCGTCGCAACCGACGGGCATCACTGTCGACCAGATCATTCAAAGGTTTGCCGCCAAGGAGAAGCAGTTCAAGGAGGCGCGGGAGCACTACTCGTACCGTCAGGACCTGCTGGTGCAGACGCTCGATGGCGACACGCCCAACGGCGAGTTCCGCGAGGTGGAAGATGTCCTGTTTGATGACAAAGGCAATCGTTTGGAGCACGTGGTGTTTGCGCCGCAATCCACCCTCGTCGGGATCCTGATGACCAAAGAGGACTACGATGACATCCGCAATCGCATGCCGTTCGTGCTGACCAGCGACGAAATCCCGGACTACAACATCCTCTACGTTGGCAAGCAGCGGATCGATGAAATCGGCACCTATGTCTTCGACGTTGCGCCCAAACAGATCGAGAAGAACCGCCGCTACTTCCAGGGCAGGATCTGGGTCGACGATCACGACTTCCAGATCGTGAAGACCTACGGCAAGAACGTTCCGGACCTGGGCACCAAGAAGAGAGGCGGGCAGGAGAACCTGTTCCCCAATTTCACCACCTGGCGGCAGCAGATCGACGGCAAGTACTGGTTCCCGGTGTACACCAAGGTCGATGACACCTTGCACTTTTCAACCGGCGACATTCACATCAAGCAGATTGTGAAGTACACCGACTACAAGCGGTTCGGTTCTGACGTGAAGATCACCTACCAGGGCCAGGAAGTCACCAAGGAACAGCAGCCCGGCGGAACCCAGCCGGCAGGACAGGCGACTACGCCGAAGAACTAGCTCGTGTCCGAACTGAAAAGAAGGGAGCAGGACGCCTGTCCTGCTCTTTTTTTCCCGCTTTGCGGGATTCGCCGGTCATGGTAGCGTGCCGCTCCGCAACCGGATCAATAGAAGAGATACTTTCGCCACTTCGAGTCGGAGCGGCCCATCATGCGCATGATGTGACGACTGGTGTGCAGATTAAAGGCGCGCGGCTCGCGCATCAGCTTCATGTTGGCTTCGTGCGGCAGCAGGCTGCCTTTTTTGCGATTGCAGGAGTGGCAGCAGGCCACCAGGTTTTCCCAGGTCGAGTTCCCGCCACGCGAGCGCGGGATGACGTGGTCGAGCGTCAGTTCGCCGGCGGCGAGGATCTTGCCGCAGTATTGGCAGGTGTTGCGATCGCGCAGCAGGATGTTCTTGCGCGAGAGGGCGCGCGTCTGGTGCGGGATGCGGCGATACTCCAGCAGCCGGATCACCGAGGGGACATTGATGGTGATGCGCGCGGCGTGCATGTGATGGCCGTTCTCCTCCTCCATCATGGCCACGCCCTTCAGCACCAGGATGATGGCGCGGCGGGCAGCGCAAACATTGATCGGTTCGTAGGACGCGTTCAGCACCAGCACCGGAGAGTGCATGGGAGAGCGCTGAACGCGCTCCTCAGGCATGACGCGGGCATGATGCATATAACCGGCAAGTGACTTTCCGTAGCGCGACGTTGTGCTCTGAGCCGACATGGACATACCCTTCAGACCGAAACCGCCACCTCGACGGCTTCGTTAGCCTCCTCTTCCCCTCGATTGGCAAACTCCGGCGTCACCGCGACTTTCAGCGCGCGGGCCACCGTCGCCGCTAAAACTCTCTCCGCGCCCGCCTGCTTGAGCACGCGGGCGCATTCCGAAACGGTGGCGCCCGTAGTCATGACGTCATCAACCACGATGACCGTCCGGCCCTTGACCGCCTCGGGAGCAATCACGCGGAACGCGCCGCGCAGGTTGGCGATGCGCTCTTCGCGATCCAATCCCACCTGGGAACGAGTCGGGCGCTGACGCTCCAGAACGTTGCTCGCAACCTCGACATTCCCCGGCAAGCGTTTCGCAGCCTGCCGCGCGATCATGTTCGCCTGATTGAATCCGCGAGCCCTGCGCTTTGAGATATGCAACGGCACCGGCACCACCAGCGGCCGCACGCCCCTACAGGACGGCAGAACTTCGCCGATCGCCTCTGCGAGGTAGACTCCGAGGGCCGACGCCGCCGGCAGAACCGCGTCGTACTTGAGCAGGTGGATGAGATCGCGTAAGCCGAACTCGTACTCCCCGAACGCCACCGCCCGCTCAAATTCGGGAGGATCGTCGCGGCAAACCGGGCACTGACCGTCGCCGATGAGTAACTGCGCCGGCGTCAGCCGTTCGCCGCAGTGCACGCACTGGGGCGTCCGTAAGGGCTGGATGGCGTCAAGGCACTCGGAACAGACGGGCAGGCGGGAAAAAGACAGAAGAGGGGTGTTACAGAACCTGCAATCGGAAGGGAAGAAAACCGCAAAAACACTGTGAAGGGCCGTTCGGAAGGGCGCGACGAGAAAGGCACGCTGCTCGGCGCGCTCTACTCGTCGTCTTCGCGTTAGGCTCTCACGACTGCTGAAGACCAACCTCCAGTCATCAGTGCCGACGGAACATCGCAGCCCACTCTTGCGCTTCGCTGCTCCGAAAGCACCAAGACACCACAGTATATGGGCTTTGCTGCCCGCGCGCAATGCCGCCGCTGGTAATACCTTTGTGGCTTACAGCCGTTTTACGAAAGGAAATCGTGACCGTTAGGTTGCACTTGTACCGAGTGTTGCTGGCGTGTTAACTTGCGCCGTCGCGATAATTTACGTCTCGCGCGAGGTCTTCATCTATGAGCACCACTGTCGAGCGGCCCGGCAAGACGTTCCGCTCTTACGTTCCTGACCAGACGGATCTACCTGAATTTACGGTGCGCGCCGTCATCCTGGGACTGGTGATGACGGTAGTCCTGGGCGCAGCCAACGCCTACCTGGGTCTGCGCGCCGGCATGACGATTGCCGCCACCTACCCCGCCGCCGTCATTGGCATGGCCGTGTTGCGCCTGATGAAAGGCTCGATCCTGGAGGAGAACATCGCGCGAACCGTCGGCTCCATCGGAGAGTCGGTCGCAGCGGGCGCCATTTTCACCATCCCGGCATTCGTGATTGCGGGCGCCTGGCCGGTGTTCGACCTGAAACACGCTTACTGGAAGTCGTCGATCCTGATGCTGGTTGGCGGCGCTCTCGGCATTCTGTTCGTAACCCTGCTGCGACGGGTAATGGTCGAAGACCCGGAGCTTCCCTTCCCCGAATCGGTTGCGGCTTCGCAGATCCACATCGCCGGGCAGCAGGGCAGCCGCGCGGCGAAGATCCTGTTCGGCAATATGGGCTTTGGCGGGCTGATTTACCTGCTGGGCCAGTTCAGTTTGTTCAACGCCAGCAAAGATTTCATCGTGAACGTGGGGCAGCTGGGCACCAGCTTTGTGCGCATGGGCCGCTCGGCGACCGCGCCGAAACTGAGCACCGGAGCAGTCACCATCGTCTCCGCGCCCGCTATCAGCCCGGCCTATCTGGGCGTGGGATACATCATCGGCCCGCGCCTGGCGTCCCTGAACTTTGCGGGAGGCGTGATCGCCTGGGGCCTGCTGGTTCCGCTCATCTTGTTCTTAGGTGGACCAACCTTCGTTGCCCAGTTCGTTCCGGCTGGTACCACGCCCAATGAAGCTTTCTGGGCTGGGCAGGCCGGCGACGTGTGGAGTTTCATCGTGCGCCCGATCGCCGTGGGTGGCATGCTGGTGGGCGCCTGCTACACCCTGTTCCGCATGCGTAAGAGTCTCGCCAGCGGCATGGCGCGCGCGGTTTCCGACCTGAAGAAGTCAGCCGCTGCCCACGCTGGCACGGCGCGCACCGAGCGCGACCTGAACGCCAAGGTCGTGTTCGCCGGACTTGCGATCGTGCTGATCGCCATGATGGTGCTCTACACCAATTACTCCGGCATGGTGAAGGGTGGCGTGCTCGCGGCGATCGTCATGATCGTCATTGGCTTCTTCTTTGCGGCGGTCTCCGGAAACCTTGTCGGCTTGATCGGGTCGTCCAATAACCCGATCTCCGGATTGACTCTGGCGACCTTGATTATCGCGGCGTTGCTGATGGTGCTGATCGGCGTCGCTGGGATGCCCGGTGTGGCAGCTGTGCTGGGTGTTGCCGCCGTAGTCTGTGTTTCGTCGGCGGTCGCGGGCGAGATGTTGCAGGACCTGAAGGTCGGGCACATTCTCGGCGGCACGCCGAGCAAGATGCAGATTGGCGACTTCATGGGCGTCACCGTCGCCAGCTTCGCATTGGCTCCTGTGCTGATGTTGCTCAATCAGGCGAACATCAATAGCGGCGGTATCGGCTTCGGCGACCGTCAGCTCTCGGCTCCACAAGCAGGACTGATGGCCATGCTGTCAAAGGGCATCGTGGGCGGCGAGATGGCCTGGCCGCTGATCGTGGTCGGCATCCTGATGGGTCTGGCGCTGATCATGATCGAGGTGAAGAGTCCGATGCTGTTCGCCGTCGGTATGTACCTGCCGCTGGAGACAACGTTTGCCATCTTCCTCGGCGGCATCATTCGCTGGATCACAGACAAGAGTACGCGATCGCCAGGACCTGAACGAAGCCCAGAAGGCCCGCGTCGAAAATGCGGGAGTGCTCACCGCCTCGGGCTTCATTGCCGGCGAAGCGCTCATGGGCATCGTGATCGCCATCTTCAAGTACAAGCAGTGGCCGCTGCCAGTGATTTTCCAGCATCCCAACGCGCTGTCGGGCTTCCTCGTGCTCCTCATCCTGGCGGTCGTGATGGTACGCGTGCCGCTGGCAAATGCCGGGCGTCCGGACGAACCGGCGCCGCCTACAGCGATCATGTGAGGCAGTTTCGGTAGAGCAAGCCTTCAGGCCGGCGTCCAGCCGCCAGAAAAAATGGAGCTTTGGCCCCGCAAGCGCTACCCGAGGCACGGAGACGATCCGTGCCTTTGTTCTAGACTGAAGGCCCGTGAGTATTGCCGATAATCTCTTCGCCATCCAGGAACGCATCGCCCGCGCTGCAGAGCGCGCCGGGCGCGATCCGGCTGACGTTGCTCTCATGGCGGTCACCAAGACCTTCGGCCCGGATGCGATCACCGAGGCCTACAACGCTGGTCAGCGGCTCTTCGGTGAGAACCGGGTGCAGGAGTTCGCGCAGAAGTTTGACAAGGTGTCTCAACTCGAAGGCGTCGCATTCCACATGATCGGCCACCTGCAATCGAACAAGGCGGCGAAGGCGGCGGAGTTGTTTCAGGCTGTCGATTCCATCGACTCGGCGAAGCTGGCAGAACGCCTGAACGCGGCAGCCGAGAATATTGGAAAGCGGCTGGATGTGTTGCTCGAGATCAACGTCGGAGGCGAGCAGGCCAAGAGCGGGCTCGCTCCCGATTCCGCGGAACTCGAGTCGATCCTGATGCAGGCGCCAGAATGGCCGCACCTGCGCATTCGCGGACTGATGTCCGTTCCGCCGTACAGCGAAGACCCCGAAGGTGCTCGCCCGTACTTTCGTCGCTTGCGTGAACTGCGCGACCGGCTTGCGGCACGCCAATTACCGGCGATCGATCTGTTGGAACTCTCCATGGGCATGTCCCACGACTTCGAAGTGGCCATCGAAGAAGGCTCGACTTGTGTGCGCATCGGGACCGCGATCTTCGGCGAGCGTCCCAAACCATGATTCCCGTTCGCGACACGCCATCGGGGGCTACGTTTCTGGTCAAAGTACAGCCGCGCGCAAAGAAGAACGCCATCACCGGGGAAGTTGGTGATGCGTTGAAGGTGGCCCTTACCGCTCCGCCTCTCGAGGGCCGCGCCAATGAGGCTTGTATTGCATTTGTTGCAGAACTTTTGAATGTAGCGCGTTCGTCGGTTACGATAGCCGCCGGGGAATCCAGCCGAAACAAAGTGATTCGCGTGCGCGGGCTCTCTGCCGCGCAGGTCGAGGACAGGCTGCGGACGGCGATCGGCCGATTGCCCTGAGGAGAAAACATTGAGCTTTGCGCAGCGGTGGCGCGAGATTCAAACCGGATTCGAGCGTCCTTTCTGGGTCGCCAACATCAGCGAATTATTCGAGCGGCTTTCCTATTACGCTGCCTTTGCGTCCTTGGTACGTTATCTGCACGAGACCCTGCAATTCCCCACGGAACGCGCGGGCACGCTCACCGGGTTCTTCGGCGGGCTGGTGTGGTTTCTGCCCGTGTTCGGCGGAACCCTGGCCGACCGCATGGGTTTCCGCCGCGCGCTGGCGCTGGCTTACCTCATTCTCGCCGGCGCGTATTTTCTGTTGGGATCGCTGGGGGCGCCCTGGCTCGCGCCGGTGCGCAACGCGATGCCGTTGGGCGTGCTGGTTGTGTTGGTGCTCGCGCTGCCGGCATTCGGCGTGGCGCTGGTGAAGCCGAGCGTGGTCGGCACGACCGCGCGCGCGTCGAAGGAAAACGTCCGCTCCATCGGGTACTCCATCTACTACACGCTGGTGAACATCGGCGGAGCTGCCGGTCCGTACGTGGCGTCCTACGTGCACCGGACCATGAGCGTGGAGAACGTCTTTCGGGTTGCCGCCCTCAGCGTCTTCGTGATGTTCCTCGGCGTGCTGCTGTTCTTCCGCGAACCACGCCGTTCGGAGGAAGTTGAAACCGCCAGCCTCGCCCAAGCCGCCCGCAACTTTGGAACGGTCGTCACCAATCCCCGGTTCATGCTGTTCCTGCTGATTTTCACTGGCTACTGGATCGTCTACTGGCAGGAGTTCATCACCTTCCCACTATACGTTCACAATTACATCAATCCCAACATCGACACCGAGCTGCTCCTGGTGACCGGTCCGCTGGTGGTGATTGCGCTGACGGTCGCCATCAACATACTCACGCAAAAGGTCCCGGCATTTACAGCCATCACGGTGGGCACGCTCATCACCGCCCTGGGTTGGATCATTCTCATCTTGGTGCCCAGCGGACTCGGCGCGGTTCTTACCCTGATCGCAATCGCCCTGGGCGAGATCACGATGTCTCCGCGCTACTACGAATATATTTCGCGACTGGCGCCGTCAGGACAGCAAGGCACCTACATGGGATTCGCCTTTCTGCCGCTGGGGATCGGCTCATTGATCGGCGGAAGGTTTGGTGGATTCCTGATTCACCACTATGGCGAGGTGGAGCACAGGCCGCAGATGATGTGGTGGGTGATCACTGCAGTCGGTGTACTGACAGCGCTGGCGCTGTGGGTTTACGACAAGTTCATGCGACCAAAGACTGCGGAGGAGTCGCCAGCAGCGGCTGGCTGATTGCGAGAATTACCCGTGAAGAAATCTCCAGCCTACATCGCCGCCCACATTCGCACCGTGCTGAAGAACGGAGGCTCGGCGCCCACACACCATCGAGGTGCAGCGCTTCTTCAAGCACGAGGTGCAGTCGCGCGGCTGGTACACCGACGAGTTGCGTAAGGTGGCGGTGCGCTTTCGGCGCGCGATTCTCGCCGAGCATGGGCTGCCCTACCTGTTGCAGGTTGCCGATCAACTGTTCGCCGGCGAAGTGCTGGAGGAGAAGAGTTTTGCGGTAATGCTGCTGGAAACCCTCACCCCGCAGTTTGGCCGCAACGAGTTCAAGCTTTTCGAGAGCTGGCTGGGTCGCGTCAGCACCTGGGCCGACCACGATGCGCTGGTCCATTACCTCATCGGGCCAATGGTTGCATCCGATGACTTCTATCTGGCGCGCCTTCCGCGCTGGGCGAAGAAGAAGAACGTGTGGCATCAGCGGGCGGCCGCTGTGAGCCTCATCCACAGCACGCGCCAGCACAAGAACTTCGAGCAGATTCAGGAAATCACCGAACTGCTGCTGCCGAGCGGCGATGACATGGTGCAGAAGGGGCTCGGCTGGCTATTGCGCGAAGCGGCCAAGGCAAATCCGGACCAGACGGTCGAATACCTGATGACAATCCGTGAGCGTACGCCACGGCTGGTACTGCGAACCGCGTGCGAGACGCTGCCCGCTGCCACGCGCGCACGGGTACTGGGCCGACCTCGACCGAAGGGTGCCAAGACGTAAGCCTATGGCCCGCCTTCAACGCGTCTTTTGATACCAAGCAACTGTTTGCGCTCCATGATGAAATGAGCCGGTGGGGCGAGGAGCTTGGCGATCCATGTAGGCAGGCCGAAGGGATGGTAATCGGGGCCCACGCGTCCGCGCACAATGAGGCGGGTGACGCCCGGCTGCGGTTCTTCCAGCACGAATGCCCAGGTCGTGAAGTAGGTGCCGCTGGGCGAGCGCCACGCGAGGACCAGGTCGCGTTCTTGGTCAAGCCTGGCCACTACGAACCCGTTCGTCTCCCCCGGAAGTGCCGGGAACACAGTACCCAGAGCAATGTTTTGATACTCCGGCAGGATTCGCTCTGCGCTGGCACGCCCGCCATTGTCAATAAAGTCGTACCCGTACCATCCACCGCGGTCCGATCCCATCTGCGCAAGCCACGGCCACACCGCTTGCGGAGAGCGGCGAATGTTGATGGCGTGGGTCACTGATCCGATCGACACGGGAATCAGTTCGTCACCAGGCAGGTAGCGGGAGCGCTCGCCGGAATCTGCGCGGACCGCGTTGCCCGAATACACGGCCAGTGCCACCAGGGTTAGCAGAATTGCCAATACTACGCCAATCGTCCGTCGGCTCATAAACAGTCCTACATGTCTAATAAGACTTCTGACGCCGGATGGCAGTGACTCCGCTCACGTCCGATTGTGTTTCCTCTCGGCGTTGGTGCCACCAGCACGGCCACCGTCATTTACAATGAGGTACGCATGAATCTCACCGACATTCAGGCTGCCCTGCGCGACAGCCGCCAGGAAGCCTGGCTCTTCTACGATCATCACCATCGCGATCCCATTGCCTACCGCGTGCTTGGGCTGCCGGAAGCGATGATGGTCACCCGCCGTTGGTTTTACCTCATCCCGGCGGAGGGTGATCCAGTCAAGCTCGTGCACCGTATTGAAAGCCATCACCTCGACTCGCTGCCCGGCACGAAGCTTGAGTATTCGGCGTGGCAGGAGCTCTGGGAGAATCTGCGATCGATGGTCGCTCCCTTCCAGACCGTCGTTATGCAGTACTCCCCAAATAATCAGATCCCGTACATCTCGTTGGTCGATGGCGGCATGCTGGAGCTGGTGCGCAGCTTTGGCAAGGAGATCGTCAGCTCGGCCAACCTGGTGGCACGCTTCGAGGCTGTTCTGACTGAGGCGCAGATCGCGTCGCACTTCAAGGCCCGGGACGCCGTGGATAAAATTACAGCCGGCGCGTTTCAGGAGATCGGACGACGAGCCCGTAACGGCGGAACGCACGAGTTCGAAATTCAGCAATGGATCCTGGAAGCCTTCCAGCGCGAGAACCTCAATACCTGCGATCCCCCCAACGTCAGCGTGAACGCGAACAGCGGCGACCCGCACTACGAACCGACGGCTGAAAAGTCAGCACCCATCAAGCCCGGCGATTTTGTTTTGCTCGACATCTGGGCCAAGTGCAACGAGCCCGACTCGGTCTATTACGACATTACCTGGACCGGCGTGGTCGGAGCCCCTACCGACAAGCAGCGCGAGATATTTGAGATTGTGCGTGGCGCGCGCGACGTAGGCATCGCCAAGGTGAAAGGCGCCTTTGAGACGAGGCAGAAACTCCACGGCTGGGAAGTCGATCAGGCGGTGCGCGAGTTCATCGCGGGCAAAGGCTACGGGCAGTATTTTGTCCATCGCACCGGGCATTCCATCGGCCGCGACATCCACGCCAATGGCGCCAACCTTGATAACCTTGAGACTAAGGACGATCGCGAGATCCTGCCCAACACCTGCTTCTCGATCGAGCCGGGCATTTACTTGCCGGAGTTCGGCGTCCGCAGCGAAGTAAACATGATCATCCATCATGGCCAAGGCGAAGTGACCGGCCGGATACAGAACGAGTTGGTGCAGATTTAATGGCGAACACGCAAAACACGACTGCAGTGAAGAACGGGCACGGTGTCGGCGGGATCGATGACGTACGTCGCGCCCATTGCGGGCTGGATTCTGCCCGGGCTGGGCCACTTCATCCAACGCCGCTGGATTCGCGGACTGCTGCTGATGGCGGCGGTCTTCGTCATGTTTTTCGTTGGACTCGGAATGCAGGGCAAGGTATACGCCTACAACACCGGCGACCTGCTCGACATGCTGGGCTTCGTCGGAGACCTTGGCGCGGGCGCGCTCTACTTCGTCGCTCGTTCCATGGATTGGGGCGGGGGTAACATCCATCGCGCCGTGGCCGACTACGGCACCAAGTACATCGTCGTGGCGGGATTGCTGAACGTGATCTCCGCGGTCGACGCCTACCACATCGCCATCGGCAAGAAACAATGACCTTCGAACTCTCTCACTTCAGCGCCGCCGTTCTGTTCGCGCTCTGCGCATCGACCGTCTTCGGCATCACCCAACGCAACACTCCGCGCGACATGATGCGCTACGGCGCCTACTGCTTTCTGCTGTTTGTGGTCGGCGTGATCGTCGCCTCGTGGGCGATGTGGCTGATTAAGCATGACTAGTTTCGAGTTTCAAGTTTCAAGTTTCGAGCAGCCCCGGAAGCTCATTAACTGGAAACTGGAAACCCGCAACTTGAAACTGCCTTTACCCTTCCCACACAAACGCGTCGAAAACCCGCTTCTCGACGAAGCCGATACGCTTATACAAGTCCACGGCCGGCTGGTTCGCTTCGGTGACCGTCAGCGATAACTGGGCGAAATTGCGATTGCGCAGGGAGCCGTAGGTCGCGGCAATCAGGCTCTCGCCGATACCCTGGCCTCGGTACTCAGGCAGCAGGCATACCTGCGTGACGTGTCCGACGTCATCCTTCACCCGCGAGCAGAGAATCAGCCCGATCACCGAGTGCGAAGGTTTGTGGACTGCTACGAACGACGAATCCACATCGAAGACGCCGCAACCGGGAAAGCGAACGATGTTGTTCAGGAAGCGCATGGACCCGGCGTTGGTGCGGTACTGGTCGTTGATCTCGGAATCGATGTGCGCGCGGTAGGCCGCGGTGATGACGCTGGCGGCGGGCTGATAGTCCTGCTCGGTCCAACGGCGAATCTGGACGTCGGGCACGGGTTTGCTGGGATGGAAATTAACCCCGTCCTTGCGGTTCAAAGGCAGCGACAGAAACAGCCTGCGGTATCGCTGAAAGCCGTTTGACAGGAACGGCGCCGCCAGTTCTCCGGTCGAGTGGGTCAGCAACTGCGCTTCGACGCGGTGCACGCCGGGTGATTCCTGCAGAGTCTCGATGACGTGATGGAGCAGCCGTATTTCCACGTCCCGCGCGTCGATCCGCCGCGGCGACACGAATAGGTCTCCGATGACTCCCTTGCTGCCCTCGTAGACGAAGAAAGCATAACCGACGATGCTGCCCCGCTCGACCGCTGCGTAACCGGGAAGAATCTTGGCGTCGACGTAGCGCAGGATCATCTCCGACGAGCCGCGATAGTCCCATGACAACAGGCTGCCCCATGCGTCGACCTCCTCGTCGAGCAAGGCCCGCAGATCGGCAGATGAGAAATGCCTGAGGTCGAGGATCTCCACGACGGTTCGAGGTTGCGGCTGGCGCTGTACAGTAACCATAAGCGCAGTGCGGTCGCTCTTCCGCGCGGGCACCATAAAGACGGTGCAACACGCTCGCAACGGGCCCTGAGCCAGTCTATTGCGATGCCACCATGCTAGGCAAACCCTGAAGGCGACCGGTAGTTGTACTTACTGGTGCTCGTGAGCTCCGGTGCCTGCAACGAAGTAGAAGTCAAGGTGCTGCGGTGACCAGCCTCCCAGGCGAATGACCTCCCGCCGTCCGAGCCGGTATTGCAGCTCAGTTTTCGCACCCGACGCGGCCACGACCAGGTGCGGGCCAGAGGGAATCTCGTTGCGCTCATAGCTGAGAATCGGCTGATTCCGGTAGAAGCCCAGCCCGTACTCCACGGATCGGGGCACGTCATACACCGCAGTCTCTGGCCTGCCGGAAGCAACCTGCTGCAGTGCCGCCTCGACGGTGCGGGCTGACTGCTGCGCGTCGACGATGGGCGCTGTGCCTTTCAGTACCAGTGCGAAAGCAATTACCAGCGGGACCAGTGTGATGAAGCGCAGCACCCGGTATCCCTGATTGAAGAGGGTCAGGGTGAGTGCGGCCAGCGCCGTGACCGCCAGGGCAACTGCCACTGCGATCATGGCCGTGGTCATCGCGAGATGCAGCAGTTTGAAGGGCGCGACCAGGGCTGCAACCATCAGAGCGGCCGCAAGGGTTGCATGAACAATCACCATCCAGAGCGCGGGCTTATCGCCCTCTTGCTCGCGACGCTGGATGAAGTTGGCCAGCAAAATTGTTCCGGCCGGCATCGCCGGAAGGATGTAACCCGGCAACTTGGACTGCGACAGCGAAAAGAATGCGATCGGCAACACCAGCCAGAGCACCAGGAAGAGGCGAAAGTCCTCTTCACCCGCAGCCTGTTGCGCCGAGTATCGCCAATCGCGAAAGGCATCCACAGCGGCGGCCACGGCAAACACTGTCCACGGCGCCAGCCCAATTAGCGCCACCGGCAGGAAGTACCAGAACGGCTGTTTGTGGCGGTAAAGGTCGGTGGCATAGCGCGCAATGTTGTGCTCCAGTACGAAGACGCGGAAGAATTCAGGATTCGCCCGCTGCACTGCGATAAACCACGGCAGGGCAATCGCCAGATACAGCAGGATTCCCGCCGGCCACAGGGTTTGCAGGAGCAGCCGCCGGTCGCGTCGCAAGGCAGCGAAGACAACGATAATCAGGGCAGCGAGAGCTACCGCAACCGGGCCCTTGGCCAGCGTCCCGAGCGCGAGCCCGCCGTAGAACCCGAACAGCCACGTCCGCCTCTGCGTCTTGTGAAAGGCATACCACGACAACATCGCCAGAGTGAACGTCGCCGTCAGCGGCATGTCAGTGCTGGCCCCGCGTGAGAAGCCAATCACCATGACCGACGCCGCCGTGATCAAGGCGGCGTCGAGCTGCTCACCGGGATAGAAGCGTCGCACCCACAGGTAGATGAGAAAAACCATCAAGCTGCACAGCACAGCCGAAGGCAGGCGCGCGGCCCAGTCGTGCACCCCGCCCGCCAGATGGTAGGCAGCGGCCGTTGCCCAGTAGTAGAGAGGAGGCTTCTCCAGCCATGGCTTGCCGAAAAGAGTTGGCGTCACATACTCGTGGCGCTCCAGCATCTCGCGCGCGATTTGCGCGTAGCGCGGCTCGTCCGCGCCGACCAAACCGATGGACTGGATGCCGGCGAAGAAGAGAAATCCGCAAACCACCAGAAGGGTCAGCAGCTCGGTCGAGCGCCGCGCCCGCTCGGCGAAGACGACGCGTGGTGCAGGATTCTTGCGTTCGGTCGCGATGGCTATTGCACCTGCGATTCGTAGCCGTGGAGCCGGAACTGGGCCAGGAGGCGCTCCACCGCAAACGAGAGTGGTCCGGGAAGCGCGCATCCGCTGGCGCATTCGTGGCCGCCGCCGCCAAATTCCCCGGCAATCGAGGCCACATTGACCTGACCTTTGCTGCGCAAGCTCACGCGGAAGCCTCCATCCGGAAGTTCGCGGAAAAAGAGCGCCACTTCGACTCCCCCGATGGCCAAGGCATAGTTGACCAGCCCTTCGCAATCTTCTTCGGTGGCTTCGCAAAGCTCCATCGCCTGCTGGGTGACATTCATCCACGCCAGGGTGCCGTCACGATGCAAGTTGCTGAGCGCGGCACCCAGCAGCCGCATCTTCGCCGTCGAGGTGGAGAAGTACACGCTGTGGGCAACCTTTACCGGATCGGCGCCACAGTGAACCAGTTCCTGCGCCAACGCAAAAGTGCGCTCCGACGTGCCGTGAAAACAGAACGAACCAGTATCGGTCAGCACCGCCGTGTACAGGCAGGTTGCTACTTCCGGAGAAATCTGGACTCCAGCTTCGCGCGCCAGCCGGAAGATCATCTCGGCCGTGGCGCAGGCGTGCGGGTCGATCCAATTCACGTCGGCGAAAGGACGCGCCGTGTCGTGGTGGTCGATATTGATTAGGTAGTGGCGGTCGAGTCCGCTGAGCTTGGTGCGGGCAACGCCGTCACATTCCAGGATGATGGCAGCGTCGGCGTCCGGAACCTGTTCCGTGCTCCGCATCACTGACTCGCTATAGGGGAGAGGCCGGTAGATGACCGGCACTCCGTCGCTCAACACGACGCAGGCCTCTTTGCCCATACAGCGAAGAATCTGGGCGCATGCCAGAGTCGACCCGACGGCGTCCCCGTCCGGGCGTGCATGCGAGGTAAGAATGAACCTGCTCCGTCTCTCGATCTGATTCAGGACTTCTTCCAGCATTCCCTTGGCCCCAGAGCCTAATCTAGCGTTTTCTTTTTTTGATCCGCTGCAGCAGTTCCTCAATCCGGCTTCCCTGTTGCTGCGACTGATCGAGCACAAACAGGAGTTCCGGCGCGTGGCGCAATCCCAGGTTCTTTACCAGCATGTGCCGCAGGTAGCCACGCGAGGCCGTCAGGCCCTCGATGCTCTCGGCAACTTCTGCTTCGGTCCCCGCAACCTGCACGAATACCCGGGCCAGTTTCCCGTCCGGCGACATCTGCACCTCATTTACCGTGACCAGTCCGATGCGCGGGTCTTCCAGTTCGCCCTCGACCAGCGTGAAAATCTCTTCGCGTAGAGCTTCCCCGCGGCGTTCGCGAAGATGTTTGAGTGTCCTGTTCTCCATTTTTCCTGCGGCTCCGGCGAAAAAGGTGAACGTTAGAGAATACGCCTATCCGGCAAAATTCGCTGGTTACTGAACCTGTTCGCGCGGCGAAATTCCGGCCCACGTCCCAAATCAGTCCTGGTCGGCCGACCGGTCGCCAAATTCCGCTTCGCTGAGAAAGTCCAGAAACGAGTCCACGATCTCGCCCCCGCTATTGTTGGCCGTCTTTACCGCGTGCCGTTCGACGTTGCGCATCAGGCCGTCAAGGTAGTCACGCGATGCCGAGATGCTCACCACCCCCAGGGTCGCGCGTTGCCACGCCTCGCTGGGGTCGATCTCCGCCACAGCGACGTTGAAGTGCTTCCGCAAGCCGTCTTTGACGCTGCGCACCACCTGCCGCTTGTCTTTCAGCGAATGTGCGCCTTCGATGCGGATCTCCAGCGTGAGATGCGCAATCATTCTTGTGTCCTGTTACACAACGTCCCGGAAACTGCTCGCCTGCGAGCGCGATCAGGTTCCGGGACGACTTGGGGGGTTCGTTACCCGTTATTCGTTAGGCCATGGCTTCGGCGGCGACCCGCTCGGTGACGAACGCTTCGATCACGTCGCCCACCTTCACGTCGCCGTAGTTGGCGATGGCAATGCCGCACTCCATGCCGTTGCGGACTTCGCTGGCGTCTTCCTTGAAGCGCCGCAGCGAGGCGACCTTGCCCTTGAACACCACTACGTTGTCGCGCAGCAGGCGTACTTCCGAGTCGCGCTTGACGCTGCCGTCGAGCACGTAGCATCCCGCGACCATGCCCACCTTGGGGATGCGGAAGGTGTCTCGCACCTCGGCGCGTCCCAGGTAGGTCTCCTTGATCACCGGTTCGAGCATGCCGGTCATGGCGCGCTTAATCTCGTCCTGCAGTTCGTAAATGATCGAGTGCAGGCGGATGTCCACATTTTCCTGCTCGGCCAATTCCTGCGCCTTGCGTTCGGGCCGCACGTTGAAGCCGATGATGATGGCATTCGATGCCGAAGCCAGCAGCACGTCACTCTCGGTGATGGCGCCCACGCTGGCGCGCATGATGTTGATCTTGACCTTCTCGTTCGACATCTTGGTGAGCAGGTCGCTCAGCACTTCGATCGAGCCCTGCACGTCGCCCTTGAGAATGATGGGCAGCTCTTTGGTCCCGGCCGACTTCAACTGCTCCGCCAGGCCTTCGAGCGAAACCCGCGAACTCTTCGCCAACTGAGCTTCACGCGCCTTCTGCTCGCGGTACTCGGAAATGTTGCGCGCCTTCTCGCGATCGGCCACAGCCACGAGTTGATCGCCGGCTTGCGGCAGGCCCTCCAGACCGAGGATCTCGACCGGCGTAGCTGGCGTGGCAGCATCGAGTGCCACGCCTCGATCGTTGAACATGGCGCGCACCTTGCCGAATACGTTACCCACGACGAAGTTGTCGCCGGTGTGCAGTGTGCCATTCTGCACCAGCACAGTAGCTACCGGACCGCGCCCGCGGTCGAGTTTGGCTTCGAGCACGGTACCGCTGGCCGAACGGTCAGGCACCGCCTTCAGGTCCTGCAGGTCAGCCACCAGGCAGATCATTTCCATCAGCAGGTTCAGGTTGGTCTTCTGCTTGGCCGAAACATCGACGAACACCGTGCTGCCACCCCACTCTTCCGGCATCAGGCCGCGATCGGCCAGTTGCTTCTTGACCCGGTCGGGCAAAGCGTCGGGCTTATCGATTTTGTTCACCGCCACGATGAGCGGCACCTTCGCCGCGGTGGCATGGTCAATCGCTTCCAGCGTCTGCGGCATTACACCGTCATCCGCGGCTACGACCAGTACGACGATGTCCGTCACCTTCGATCCGCGGGCACGCATGCGGGTAAAAGCTTCGTGGCCGGGCGTATCGAGGAACACGATCTCGCGCCCAAAGGCGGGCGAGTTGGGGTCCGTGATCGCGACCTTGTACGCGCCGATGTGCTGCGTGATACCGCCGGCTTCGCCGCCGGCAACATTGGTGGACCGGATCGCGTCGAGCAGGCTGGTCTTGCCGTGATCGACGTGGCCCATGATGGTGACCACCGGGGGACGCGATACTGCCTGCGCCGTGTCTTCACTGGTGGCGTCAGAGGCAACCGAATCCTGAGAGAGTTGCTGTTCAAAGGTGATCACGTCGGTCGTTGCACCGAAATGACGCGCCATCTCGATGGCGAGGTCGGCGTCGAGCGTCTGGTTGACCGTGGCGAACACCCCGCGGGCCAGAAGACGTGCGATCAGGTCCTTGGCGCGAATCCCCAGTTTCTCAGCCAGGTCCTTCACGCTGACTCCCTCAGTAATGGTGATCGCCCGCGTAATCGGCAGCGGCTCGCTTGAAAGCGAAAGCCGAGGCGGCGGAACAAAGCCCTTCATCGGGCCTTCTTTCACGCCACGCGGAATGTAACGCTGCCCCGGACGGGCCGGGCGTCCCTGGGGACGCTGGCCGGTAGGCGGAGGAGCCGCACCGGCGCCTGCGCCAAACGGCGGACGCGTGCCAGGAGCACCGGCGCGCGTCGGATGTGGTCCGCGACGCTCGCCGGGACGAACCGGTGGCCGCCCCGACGGAGCCATCTGGCCGGGCGCACCAGGACGCGGCCGCTGAAAAATCGGTTTGCCCCGCTCGGGCATTCCTCCACGAGCAGCCGGCGCACTTCCATTCGCAGCAGGACGCATCGGCGCCTGCGGCGGCGCCTGATACACCGGACGAGGACCAGTCTGGGGTACGATGAGACGGCGCGGTGGCTGCTGCGCTATGGGCTGACCCGGACGAACTGCCGGCGGGCGGGCGCCCAAAGGCTGCGTCGCTGGCTTCGGCGATCCGGGACGGGAGGCCGACGGGGCAACCCGGGCCGCCGGTGGGGCTGCCGCGGGAGACACCGGCTCTGAGGCTTCTGTTGTGGCGGAAGTCTCATCAACTGCTGATTCGGCTACCGAAACTTCCGCTTCTGCTGCAACGGGCACTTGGTCCTCAATGACTGGTTCGGGGGCTTCTGCAACCTGGGTGACGGTGGGAGCAGCAGACTGGGGTTCAGCCGTGGGCGGCGCGGCCACTGGCGGCTTCGGCGGAATGACGATGGCAGCGGGCGGACGAGCTACCGACTGTGGCGTAATGAAACGCGGAGCCGGCTTGGGTGGTTCCGCCACCGCCACGGACGACGCGCTGGCAGCCGGACTCGAGGGCTTGGCAACCGTGCTCGGCGGATGCACGGACACCGCCGACACCGGCGCGACGGTCTGCCGTGCCGGCGCAACCGGCGTTACCGGACGCGCAGACGCGGCGGGCTGGGCAGCTTTCTGCGTGATCGCCTTCAACACATCGCCGGGCTTGGAGATGTGCGATAAGTCGATCTTGGGCTTGAACTCGTCGGCATGTGCCACCCGCGAGCTACGGGTCGTCCCCGGCTCGCCATGCTCCTGGCAGTACTTCTTCACGCGCTCGGCTTCGTCAGGTTCGATCGAACTGGAGTGCGTTTTCTTTTCGGTGACGCCGACCTTGCCCAGGATGTCGAGGACTACCTTGCTCTTTACCTCGAGTTCTCGCGCCAGATCGTTGATTCGAATCTTCTGCTGCATTCCGCCCTGTTTCCTCCGTATTGTCCTGTCCGGTTACGCCTGCATAGCATCCTCACCGTGATGTCAGTCGACTCGCAACCAGTACTGCGAATCCCAGGAATGGGTTATTCGTCTTTGAGTCCGGTCTTCAGCGGACCGGGAAGTTCTTCGTCGGGGATATCCCGATCCTCCGGCGTCTCCGGCCGCTCGTGTACCGTGACTTCGGCTTCGTCGGCCAAAGGCGCGTTCTCCACTCCATCGACGACTTCGGCCTCGTAATACTGTCCGCTCTCCACCAGGTCGGCGACGCTGTCCTCCGAAGCCTCAGCTTCCTCTGAGAGACCTTCGGCATCGCCCGATTGACCAGCCGAGTCAGGGGCCCTCTGCGCTCTCCTCGGTGCTGCCTTCCATAACCGCGTCCTCAGGCAAGGGATTTTCAACGCTGCCCGGCAAATCCTCGCCGGGCTCCGCTTCCTCCGCCGAAACTTCCTCTGCCACAACCGTGTCCGCCTCCGCAGCCGCTGCATCGAGCGCAGAGAAATAGTTGTTGACGGCGATACTGATCTTTTCCACCGTCTTGGGGCCGATTCCGGGAACTTCTTCCAACTGCTCCGGGGTCATGTCGGCCAGCGATTCCACGGTGCTGATGCCCGCCGCCTGCAGCTTCTCGATAACGCCTGCTTCCAGGTCGGGAACATTCTCCAGCGGCGTCGCCTGCTGGTTCATCACCGCCGACATCTGCTGCTCCACTTCCTGGCGCTTCTCTTCTTCACTCTTGATGTCGATCTTCCAGCCCAGGAGCTTGGCGGCCAGGCGAACATTCTGGCCCTTCTTGCCAATCGCCAGGGAGAGCTGGCTGTCGTCGACGATCACTTCCAGGTGCTTTTCCTGCCCTTCCAAAATCGTTACGCGGCTGACTTTGGCGGGCTGAAGCGCTTTTTCGGCGAAGACTGCCGGATCCTCGTGGTACTCGATGATGTCGATCTTCTCGCCGCGCAGTTCGCGGATAATGGACTGCACCCGCATGCCCTTCATGCCCACGCACGCGCCCACCGGATCGACATCCTTGTCCTTCGACATGACGGCAATCTTGGTGCGCTCGCCCGCTTCACGGGCGATGGCGCGGATCACCACGGTGTTGTCGTAGATCTCGGGCACTTCGGTCTGGAACAGATGCGTCACCAGTTCCGGCACGGCGCGGGAAACCACCACCTGCGGGCCCTTCGCGGCCTTTTCCACGCGGGCAATCAGCACTCGCACCCGCTCGCCGGGAGCAAACGACTCGAGCCGCGACTGCTCCTTCTTGGGCATGCGCGCTTCGGCCTTGCCGATGTCGAAGATGACGTCCTGGCCTTCCTGCCGCTTCACGGTAGCGTTGATGATCTCGCCCACCCGCCCGATGTACTCGTTGTAGACCGTGTCGCGTTCCGCCTCGCGCACCTTCTGGAAAATGACCTGCTTCGCCAATTGCGCGGCAATGCGGCCCAGAACGTCGGTCGGCTTGTAGGTGCGCAGCTCGCCGCCGATCTCGGCCGTAGGATCGACTTTTCGCGCATCTTCCAGCGCAATTTGCGCGTTGGGATCTTCCACCAGCTCCGCGGTCTCGACGATGCTCTTCACCGCGTAGGCGCGAATCTGGCCGCTTTCCTTGTCGAGTTCGGCACGCAGGGTTTCCTGCGTCTTGTAGTACTTCCGGGTAGCCACGACGATGGCATCTTCCACCGCACTCACGACGATTTCGGGATTAATGCCTTTTTCCCGGCTCAATGCGTCGATTACGTTGTACAGTTCACTCGCCATAATAGGGGGCCACCTTGCCTGTCTGACTCAGTCTGCTGCTCACCACTGCCTCTCACCGTCTGACCTAAAACTCCGGAACCAGGTTGGCTTTTTCCACGTTCGCCAGGTCGATGACGACCTGCGCTCCCGGCTCCACCGCCTCGTGCTTCTTGCTCTTCTTGCGCGGACTCAATTCCAGGCTCAGCCGGCCTTCGCTGAAGGACTTCAACCGGCCCTCGAAGTAACGATTGCCCGCGATCGGGTCCCGCGTCATCAGCTTCACCAGGCTGCCGGTGAAGCGCTCGTAATCGCTCGCCTTCAGCAGCTTCCGGTCCAACCCGGGCGACGATACTTCCAACGTATACGCGCCTCCCGGCACCGCATCCTCTACGTCGAAGATGGTTCCGGCCTCGCGGCTGAAATTCGTCAAATCCTCATGTGTCACGCCACCCGGCTTATCCAGGAAGATGCGCAGCATGCGGTCCTTCCCGCCGCCGCGCAGCTCGATCTCCACCACTTCGAGACCGCTGGACCGCGCCACCCGCTCCGCGATCTCATGAACCTTCTCCAAGCCGATCGTCATGTGCTTCCGTGGACTGCAACCGCCAGCGCGCAACCCACCCGACAGGCTCGAGGTGCCGCCTGGACTCGCCAAGCACCAGCGGATTGCAGGGTGGAAATAAAAAGTGGGCTCTCGCCCACCGATGTGCTTCGCCGAACGCTTAGGCCCGACCCTGCGCGCCGAAGACGCGGCAGGGGAACCTCAAAACACAACAGTCCTTCCCTAAATATACGCCGGAAAGTACCGAAATACAACGAGGTAGCGGCCGCCAGAGCGGCCGCCCTCTAGCCCCAAATCCATTTACCTATTAGATGTACAACGGCCTCGGAAGTTGCACGCCAGCAAGCATTTCCGCGTCTCGACTGCGACTTCTCCTCGGCTTACGCATCCATAACTCATAGTGCGCCGCCACACGGTATTCACATCTGTCACGCCAGCAGGTTACTGCCGCTGACGTGGTTTGCCTAACTGTGGCGGCGTCTCTACAATGAACGTTTACCCTTCCGCGGGCTGACCATCATGATCCATTTCCCGGTACCTGAGGCGCTTACCTTCGATGACGTGTTGCTGCTGCCTGCTAAGTCGGATGTGGTTCCGGCGACAGTAGATACCTCCACACGCCTGACCCGCAACATCAACCTCAATATCCCGCTGATCAGCGCCGCCATGGACACCGTAACCGAGTCGCGGATGGCCATCGCCATGGCGCAACAGGGAGGACTCGGCATCATCCACCGCAACCTGACCGTGGAGCAGCAGGCCAGCGAGGTGGACAAAGTGAAGCGGTCCGAGAGTGGCATGATCGTCGATCCGATTACCATGTCCCCGGAAGCCAACATCTCCGAGGCGCTGGAGGTGATGCGCCACTACCGCATCTCGGGCGTTCCGATCACCAAGGACAAGAAGCTTGTCGGCATCCTCACCAATCGCGATCTCCGCTTCGAAACTCGCACCGACATTCCCATCAGCGAAGTGATGACCAAGGAGAACCTGATCACGGTTCCCGTAGGGACAACGCTGACGGAAGCGGAAGCGATCCTGCACCAGCACCGGGTTGAGAAGCTGCTGGTGGTCGATGACCAGTACCACCTCAAGGGCCTGATTACGGTTAAGGACATCCAGAAACGCCTGAAGTATCCCAACGCCGCCAAGGACCCGCAAGGCCGCTTGCGCGTGGGCGCAGCGATCGGCGCAACCGGCGACTTCCTGGAGCGCGCCCAGGAAATGGTCAAAGCCAAGGCAGATCTGTTGGCGATCGACAGTGCGCACGGCCACTCAACCCGAGTGATCGACGCCATCAAGCAGGTGAAGGCGATGTTTCCGGAAGTTGATCTCATCGCCGGCAACATCGGCACCTTTGAAGGGGCCTGCGAGCTGGCCCGCGCCGGCGCCGACGCCATCAAGGTCGGCATTGGTCCAGGTTCGATCTGCACTACTCGAATTGTCACCGGCGCGGGCGTGCCGCAGATTACTGCGATTGCCGAAGCGGCCCGCGCAACCCGTGATTCCGACATCCCGGTTATCGCCGACGGCGGCATCAAGTATTCGGGAGACGTCACCAAGGCCATTGCCGCCGGCGCGAGCTGCGTGATGATTGGCTCGTTGTTCGCCGGTACGGAAGAAAGTCCAGGCGAAACCATCTTGTACCAGGGCCGGTCCTTTAAGGCCTACCGCGGAATGGGTTCGCTGGCCGCCATGGCGCAGGGCTCCAGCGAACGTTACTTCCAGACCACCGACATGGACTCTTCGATGCCCGTCATCCAGGAAGAGGGCGGCGACGGGAACCGCCTGGCCAAGCTGGTGCCGGAAGGCATCGAGGGACGCGTGCCTTATCGCGGCACCGCCGGCATGATCGTCTATCAACTGGTCGGAGGCGTGAAGAGCGGCATGGGCTACGTTGGCTGCTCCAGCATTGCCGAGCTGCAGCAGAAGGCAAAGTTTGTTCGCATCAGCGGCGCAGGACTGCGCGAAAGCCATGTCCACGACGTCATGATCACGCGCGAGGCGCCAAACTATCGTGTCGAGTAGTCCTGCCGCGCAAGCCCCGAGCGTGTCGATTGCCGCTGCACCGGCGGTTGGGAGTGCCTGCGTTTGCTGAGTCCCGTCCTACCGCACGTTTGTGCGCCATTGGTGGCCGGTCGCCGGCTGGATTGGCGTCATCTTCCTGGAATCGACGGATTACGGGTCAGCCAGGAATACCTTCGGACTCCTGTATCTCACTCTGCGATACCTCCACATCAAAGTGGATTACAGCGTTTTGGAGGAATTCAATCACGTCCTCAGGAAGTCGGGACACTTCCTCGGTTACGCGACGCTCAGCATCCTGGCCTTCTTCGCGTTCCGCAACACCTATCGCGACCGGCTGCGTCCTCTGCTCAAGCGCCCGTGGAAGAGCTACTTCCGCGACCTATGGCAGATCGAGTGGTCGCTGGTCGCGATGCTGCTCACGGTAGTCACGGCCTCCGCCGACGAGTTTCACCAGACTTTTCTGCCTTCGCGCACGGGACGCTGGCAGGACGTGCTGCTCGACTCGACCGGCGCCCTGGTCGCGCAGGGTTGCATCTATCTTTTCTCGCTTTGGAGCTTTCGCCGTCAGCCCCCTCATCTGGTGAACTCCGAACTGACGCTGACCCGATAGCCGGCACATCGCGTCCGGCAAATTCTCCGCGCGGAGTGAGCACAAAAAGAAACGCACCCGCGAACGGATGCGTTGAGGTTTGATTGGCAGAAGCGGGCTTGAAGCGGAAACTACTTGTTTTCCTCTTCGGCCTTTTCACCGCCGGGTTCAGCGGTCGCTTGCGCCTCGGCCTGCGCCGCTTCCATCGCTTTGCGATTTTCTTCGGCGCGCTTGGCGCGCATCTCGGCCCGCTTCTGGCGCTTCTCGTCGATCGTCTTCTCGCTGCCCAGCAACTCGACGAAGGCGATGTCACCGCCGTCGCCCTGGCGGAAACCGCCATGAACGATGCGCAGGTAACCGCCGTTGCGGTCGCCGTAACGCGGCGAGATGGTGTCGAACAATTTTTTCACGGCCTCGCGCGTCATGAGGTAAGCTGCAGCCTGGCGGCGCGCCGCCAGATCGCCCCGCTTGCCCAGGGTGATCATCTTTTCCACGTGAGGACGCATTGCCTTCGCCTTGGTAAGCGTGGTCTCAATGCGCTCTTCCACAATCAACGAGGTCACCAGGTTGCGCAGCAGCGCGCGGCGGTGCTCGGTGTTCCGTCCTAACTTCCATCCTGCTCTTTGATGACGCATTTCCGTGATCCTTCAAACTTGCTGATGTCGCGGCTTGGCCGCGGTAAACTCAGGCGCGACCCGAGGCCGTACCCTTCTAGAAACCAGGTTCCGTGCCGCCACCGTAGTTGTACGCCGAAGGCAGCGAAGCCGCGGATGACATTCCTGAGGAACCGCCGGGAACCGCATTGCCGTGCTCATCGATCTTCATGCCCAGACTCAAGCCCATCTGGGAGAGGATTTCCTTGATCTCGTTGAGCGACTTGCGGCCGAAGTTCTTGGTCTTCAGCATCTCGGCTTCCGACTTCTGCACCAACTCGCCGATGGTCTGGATGTTCGCGTTCTTCAGGCAGTTGTAGCTGCGCACCGAAAGCTCCAGTTCTTCCACCGAGCGGTTGAGGTTCTCGTTGCGGATCTCGGGCTTGCGGTCGTCGCCGCCGTGCTCCCGTTCGAGCTCCTCCTCGAAGTTGATGAAGATGTTCATGTGGTCTTTCAGCAGCTTGGCGGCAAGTCCCAGCGCATCCGCCGGAGTCACCGAGCCGTTGGTCCAGATTTCAATCGACAATTTGTCGTAGTCGGTAATCTGTCCCAGGCGGGCGGCTTCGACCGCGTAGTTGCACTTGCGCACCGGCGAGTGCACCGAATCGATCGGAATGAAGCCCAGGCCCAGGTCCTCGTCGAAGTTCTTATCGGCGGAGACGTAGCCGCGGCCCTTCTTCAGCCGCATTTCCATATCGAGTTTGCCGCCCTCGCTGATGGTGGCGATATAAACGTCCTTGTCGAGAACTTCGACGTCGGCGTCGGCCTCGATCATTCCCGAAGTCACCACGCCCGGCTGGTCGGCGCGCAGATAGATTGCCTTGGGCGCGTCGCCATTGAGCCGGAACGGAATCTGTTTCAAGTTCAGGATGATGTCGGTCGCGTCCTCCACCACTCCGGGGATCGACTGGAACTCGTGCAACACGCCTTCAATCTTCACCGCGGTGACAGCGGCGCCCTCGATCGACGACAGCAATACGCGGCGCAGCGCATTGCCAATAGTGGTACCGAAACCGCGCTCGAACGGCTGTGCCCAAAAATGACCGTACTTGTCGGTCAGCGACTCGGTGTCGGTAGCAAGCCGTTTCGGCTTCTGAAATCCCTTCCAAAGCATGGGTGACTCCTCTTCTGTTCGGCCGTGCTGCGCGGGTGAAACTCCAGGGAGCCCACTCCGGCTGATTTGGCTCGAAGATGTTAAGCAACGCGGCGCCACCAGGACGCCGCCTGTCTCCAGTGATTACTTGCTGTACAGTTCCACGATCAACTGCTCGTTGACCGGCAGTTGGATGTCTTCGCGCTTGGGCAACGAAACCACGCGTCCCTTGTACGCATCGCGATCGACTTCCAGCCAGCTCGGGGGCGCCTGGTGGCTGGCGAACTCCTTCGCGCCTTCCACCACCACGAGCTTGTTGCTCTTCTCCCGCACCGCGATCTCGTCCCCGGCGCTGACCTGGAACGATGGGATGTTGACCCTGCGCCCGTTGACGTTCACGTGCCCGTGACGCACCAACTGCCGGGCCTGGCGTCGCGCTACGGCGAAGCCGAGGCGATACACCACGTTGTCCAGCCGCCGCTCCAGTTGCTGGAGCAGCAGCTCGCCAGTGACACCCTTACTGCGGGCGGCCTTCTCAAAGTAATTGCGGAACTGGCCTTCCTGGGTGAAGTAAATGCGCTTCGCCTTCTGCTTCTCGCGCAGTTGCAGGCCGTAGCCGACGATCTTTGCCTTGCGGTCCTTGCCGTGCTGGCCGGGAGCGAAGTTCCGTTTCTCGATGGGACATTTATCGGTGAAGCACTTTGCGCCTTTGAGGAACAGTTTCATGCCCTCGCGGCGGCAAAGCCGACACACTGCGTCTTTGTACCGTGCCAAGTTATTCTCCTAGCGGGACCAGCCTTGGCGGCTTACCCGGTTATGGATCGGTTTACAGGACTTGGCCGTCCTTTCTTCCCGATCGAAAAAAGTGGATAGTAACCAGTGGTCAGTGGTGAGTGATTCAGCGAAGCTTGCTCCAATCCGGAGCTGCCGTGGATCAGTTGACTTTCCTATCCACTCTCCACTAACCACATCCACTGCTCTTACACGCGGCGCCGCTTCGGCGGACGGCAGCCATTATGCGGCACCGGCGTTACGTCCCGAATCGAACGCACATCCAGTCCGGCGGCAGCCAACGCACGCACTGCCGATTCACGGCCCGAACCCGGCCCGCTGACCCGCACCTCGACGCTGCGCATGCCGTGATCGCGCGCCATGTTGGCCGCATTCATCGCCGCCTGCTGCGCGGCAAACGGCGTTCCCTTGCGGGAGCCGCGGAAGCCCAGCGATCCCGAACTCTTCCACGAAACCGTGTTCCCGTTCGGGTCGGAAATGGTGACGATCGTGTTGTTGAAGGACGCCTGCACGTGCACCACGCCGTGGGGAACGTGCTTGCGCTCCTTCTTCTTGAACTTCTTGTTCTTTCCCTTTTTGTCCGCTCCGGCGGATCCCGCTGGTTTCGCCATGGATTATGTCTTCCCAGTCGCTTTCTTCTTGTTGGCTACCGTGCCCTTGCGCGGACCCTTGCGGGTGCGGGCGTTGGTGTGGGTGCGCTGCCCGCGAACCGGTAGGCTGCGGCGATGACGATACCCACGGTAGGAACCGATCTCGATGAGCCGCTTAATGTGCATCGAGACGTCTTTGCGAAGGTCGCCTTCGACGTTGCCTTCCTGCTCGATCACCTGACGGATGCGGTTCACTTCGTCTTCATTGAGATCGCTGACCTTCTTGGTCGGTTCCACGTTGGCCGAACCGAGAATGCTGGCCGACCGCGAATTGCCGATACCGAAGATGTAGGTAAGAGCGATCTTCACATGTTTGTTGCGCGGAAGATCCACGCCTGCAATACGTGCCATAGTTGCTCCCGAACTCTTTCGCCGCCTGATCCAGCTTCGCGGCTTTATCCGCCGGCGCGGTCCGCGCCCAGCAGGTGTTGTTATCCTTGCCGCTGCTTGTGCTTCGAGTTTTCGCAGATCACGCGTACCACACCGTGACGGCGAATCACCTTGCACTTGTCGCAAATCTTCTTAACCGATGCCCGAACCTTCATGATGACGTGTACTTTCCCTTAAATTTCCCTTGCTGTGCCTGAAATAGCGTGGCCGGACGCACACCCGGCAACAGCACTATTTGTACCGGTAAACGATGCGGCCTCGGGTAAGGTCGTAGGGCGAAAGCTCCACCGCCACCCGGTCGCCGGGCAGAATGCGGATGAAGTTCTTGCGCATCTTGCCGGACACATGCGCCAGCACCTGATGCTTGTTCTCTAACTCGACCCGAAACATGGCATTGGGCAGCGGCTCGACCACCACCGCCATAACTTCAATCGCGTCTTCCTTACTCATTCAACCCCAAATCCAAATTCCCTCGTATCGCCCCTTGGGACGTGCTATGCCCTTACTTCCCGTGCGCCCGCCCGAAGGCTTGCGCCCGATCCTACTCGGTCAAGATGACCGGTCCGTTCTTGGTGACGGCCACGCAGTGTTCGAAGTGGGCGCTATAGCTGCCGTCTTCGGTCACTGCGGTCCACTTGTCGTCTAGCACCCGGGTCCCCGGACGCCCTGCGTTCACCATCGGTTCGATGGCCAGCACCATGCCGTCGCGCAATCTTGGACCATGCCCGGGCGTTCCATAATTCGGAACCTGGGGCTCCTCGTGCAACTTGGTGCCGATACCGTGGCCCACAAACTCACGCACCACGCTGAAGCCGTTGGCCTCGACCAGGTGCTGCACGGCTGCGCCAACGTCGCCCACGGTGTTGCCAATCTGCGCCGCCGAAATGCCGCGCTGCAGCGATTCGCGGGTAACATCCAGCAGCTTTTGCAACTCCGGGCTCACTTCCTTGCCCACCGGAACCGTAATCGCCGCATCGCCGTAGTAGCCGTCGAGCACCACGCCGCAGTCGATCGAGACAATGTCCCCCTGCTGCAGCATCCGCTTCTCCGACGGAATGCCGTGAACGATCTCGTCGTTCACCGAGGTGCACAGCACGCAGGGATAGTCGTAATACCCTTTGAATGCCGGCTTCGCGCCCAACTCCCGGATCTTGCTCTCCGCCACCCGCTCCAGGTCCATGGTGGAAACTCCGGGAGCTACCGCTTCCCTCACAGCCTCCAGCACCTGGCGGACGATGCGTCCGCTGCGACGCATCTTTTCAATTTCCGCGGACGACTTACAAACGATGGACATTCTCAATCGCACTAAACGCCTGGGACGTGACCGCTTCCACCGGTTGGTCGCCGTTCACTTCTACTAACCGGCCCTTGGCGGCGTAATAATCGACCAGCGGCAACGTCTGCCGCTCGTAGGCCCTAAGTCGCTCCGCGACAACCTCTTCCCGATCATCTGGGCGGCCAATCAAGGGCGCGCCATCAAGGTCACAGATGCCTTCAACTTTGGGGGGCTGGAGATATACGTTGTAGATCCGTCCGCAGGAAGGACAAGTACGACGCCCGGCAATCCGTTGCAGTAGTCGATTATACTCAACAATTAACCGAATCACAACCGGAGGCGCGCAAGCTGCCTGCGCCACTGCGTCCCTGCCCGACCGCTCCTTTTTCAGGAATTCATCCAGCCATTCGGCCTGCCGAACTGTCCTCGGAAAGCCGTCCAAAATAAACCCGCGGACACAATCGGCTTCGTGCAGCCGGTCCGCCACCATGTTCATCACCAGCTCATCCGGTACCAGTTCGCCGCGTTCGATAATCGATTTTGCGGCATTACCCAGCGGCGTCTGCCGCTTCACGTGCTCCCGCAACAGGTCCCCGGTGGAGATCTGCGGGATGCCAAACGTGCTGGCGATCAGCTTCGCTTGCGTTCCCTTACCGGCGCCCGGCGGTCCCAACAGGATCACAGGACCCACTACGCTTTCATTCGCCATGACGCCCAACGTCGAGAAAGAAGGTGCGTTCATGTTCGCCCCTACGAGCCCTTACGCGCAGCCCGTTCTGCCCGCCAACCGCGGGCTGGAGCCGCCCGGTAGCTCCCTTGCACTGCGGAATCCGGGTTCGCCCCGGCATCGCCCCGAGACGCCGGAATCCCACCCGCACTTACCACGTTGCTCGACGGCCGCGGACCCGTCCGCTGCGCGGGGTGAAGCCCTCGTAATGGCGCATGATCAACTGCGACTCGATCTGGTTGACCGTATCCATGGCCACGCCCACCACGATCAGCAGCGACGTGCCGCCAAAGTAGAAGTTGACGTTCAAACCGTTCGTGACCCAGGTAGGCAGCCGTTCAAAGAATGTACCTACCCAGGGCAAGTGATTGAGCCGGATGCCGGCGATCATCCATTCCGGAATGATCGAGATCAGAATCAGGTACAGCGCTCCCACCAGCGTGATGCGCGTCAGAATCTCGTTGATGTAGTTCGCCGTCCTCGCGCCCGGACGTATACCCGGAATGAAGCCGCCGTACTTCCGCATGTTGTCGGCAACCTCGTTGGGGTTGAAGACAATGGAGACGTAGAAGTAAGCGAAGAAAATAATGCCAACCGCGTACAGCAGGGTGTACAACGGCTCTCCCCAGCGCAGGGCCTCAAACATCTTTCCGAAATAACGATTGTCCTTGAAGAAGCTGCCCAGGGTTTGCGGCAACGTCAGCACCGAGGATGCGAAAATCACCGGCATCACGCCGCCGGAGTTCACCCGCAGCGGCAGGTGGGTGGACTGCCCGCCCATGATCTTGCGGCCCACCACGCGCTTGGCGTACTGCACCGGAATGCGGCGCTCGCTGCGTTCGACAAAAACAATGAACGCCACCACCGCGATCATCACCACCACCAGCAACAGGATCGCCGGGACGGTGAACGCCCCCCAGGCCTGGGTCTGAACTTTTTCCCACAGGTCGACGACCGCCCGGGGCAAACCGACTACAATGCCGGCAAAGATCAGCAACGACATGCCGTTGCCAACCCCGCGCTCGGTGATCTCCTCGCCCAGCCACATGACGAACACGCTCCCCGTAGTGAGCGTGAGCATGGTCATCAGGATGAAGCCGATACCGGGATTGACGACGTAGCCCGGCTGCTTCTGCAGCGTGTAGGCGATGCCCAGAGACTGCACCGCGCTCAGCAGCAGGGTGAGGTAGCGCGTCCACTGGGTGATCTTCTTGCGGCCCAGTTCGCCTTCCTTCTGCAACTTGGCCAGCGGTTCGTAAACCACCGTCATCAACTGCAGGATGATGGAGGCGGTAATGTAGGGCATGATGCCCAGCGCGAAAACCGTCATCCGGCGAAGCTGGCCGCCACTGAACAGGTCTACGAACCCCAGCATGCTCCCGCTCTGCGTGTCGAAGAAGCGCTGCAGGACATCAGAGTTGATGCCGGGCGTTGGAATGTGACCGCCCAGGCGGTACACCGCCAGCAGTCCCAGCGTGAACAGAATGCGCTTGCGCAGGTCGGGAACCCGAAATATGTTGCCCAGTTTCTCAAGCATTACAAAAACCTCAACCCAAACCTCTCAGTTAGAGGACCTGGACCTTGCCACCGGCCTTCTCGATCTTTTCCTGGGCCGACTTGGAAAACTTGTGCGCATGAACCGTGAGGGCCGTGGACAACTCTCCCCCGCCCAACACCTTCACCAGCGAATTCTTCGAGCTGACCACCCCGGCCTTGCGCAGAAATTCGGGGGTGATCTCGGTCTCCCCCAGGCCCGCCAACCGTTCCAGGTTCACCACTTCGTAATCCTTCTTGAAGATGTTGGTGAAGCCGCGTTTCGGCAGACGGCGGTGCAGCGGCATCTGTCCGCCTTCAAAGCCGCGCATCAGGCTGGAACCGCTGCGCGATCCCTGGCCCTTGTGGCCGCGGGTCGAGGTCTTGCCCATGCCCGAACCCATGCCACGGCCCACGCGCTTCTTGTTTTCGTTCGCTTTGCGGGGTGCCCGCAGATTGCTCAGGTTCATCTTGTACCGTACCCTGCGCGACGAACCCGGTGCGCCGCGTCACTTCTCAACATTAAACTGTTTCGGGCTTTCTGCCGAGGCCAAAACCTCGGCAGCGCCGCGGACGCGCTGATCGCTCAGCACTATCCAACTATGTGAACCAGGTGCGGCACCTTGGCCACCATGCCGCGGATCGACGGCGTGTCTTCCCGCTCGATGACCTGGTTGAGCCGCGTAAAGCCCAGGCCCTTGACCACCAGCCTATGCTTCTGCGGTGTGGCGATTGCCGACCGCACATACTTCAACTGGATCTTGGCGCCCGCGGCGGCGGCCGGCTTTTGTTCTGTCTTCTTGCGTGTGCGCGCCATAATTAAAGCTCCTCGACCGCCTTGCCGCGCGCCGCGGCAACATCTTTGCGGTCCCGGAGCTTGCCGAGTGCATTGAAGGTCGCCTTGATGACGTTGTGCGGGTTGGTGGTGCCGATGGATTTGGTCAGCACGTTCTGAATTCCAGCCGAGGTCATGACCGCGCGCACCGCGCCGCCGGCGATGACACCGGTTCCTTCCGGAGCCGGCTTCAACAGCACCAGGCCAGAACCGTACCGGCCCAGTACCTGATGCGGAATCGTCGTCTGGTTCAGGTTCACGCGCAGCAGGTTCTTCTTCGCCGACTCGATGCCCTTGCGAATGGCCTGCGGAACTTCCTTCGCCTTGCCGGAGCCGTAGCCCACGATCGCGGCGGACGGATCGCCCACCACTACCAGCGCCGCGAACGACAGGTTTTTGCCGCCCTTCACGACTTTGGTGACGCGGTTGATCGAAACCACCTGGTCTTTCAACTGGTACTGGCCGGCGTCGAGCTTTTTCTTTACTGTTGGCATTCCCGTTGTATCTCCTGGCGACGGATGCCCCTGGGCAGCCGCGGCCTGTTCAAACCTAGAATTCGAGTCCGGCTGCGCGCGCGGCATCCGCCAGCGCCTTGATGCGGCCGTGGTACAGGTATCCGCCGCGATCGAACACCACCTTGGTGATGCCCTTCTGCTTGGCGCGCTCGGCGATCAGTTTGCCCACTTCCTTCGCCGAGGCGACGTTGCCGCCGGTCGGACGTTTGTCGCCCTTGATGCCCTTGCCCTTCTCCACCGTGGTGGCCGAGACGAGGGTGACACCCTTGGTGTCGTCGATCACCTGCGCATAGATGTGATTCACCGAACGGTACACGTTCAGCCGCGGGCGCTCTTGCGAGCCCGCCATCTTCTTGCGAATGCGGCTGTGAATCTTCTGCCGCGTCTGGTCTTTCGAAGCCTTGCCAATCATCTCTGTTTCCTTAATCCCGGGTTTCCGAACCGGGAGAACGGGGTGTTGCCACCGTGCCGTTCTGATCTGTCATCCTCCGGCAACCCGAAGCAGATCCCTCGCTGCGCTCGGGATAGCGGCGTCAGGCTCAGACGCCTGACTCACGCCGCTACTTCGCGCCGGTCTTGCCAACCTTCTTCTTCAGGCGCTCGTTGCTGTAACGCACGCCCTTGTTCTTGTAAGGATCGGGCGGACGCAACGCCCGCATTTCGGCGGCGACGAATCCCACCTTCTGCCGGTCGATGCCGCTCACCGTCAGGTGCGTCTGCTTGGGATCAATCGCCACGTCGATGCCCGCCGGAAGCGGGTACTCAATCGGGTGCGAATAGCCCAGCGTGAACACCACCGTCCCCTTGCCCTTCAACTCGGCGCGATAGCCGATGCCCACGATATCCAGTTCCTTGGTCCAGCCCTTGGTCACGCCCTCGACCGAGTTGTTCACCAGCGCGCGCACCAGGCCGTGAATCGCAGCCTTCGAGTCATCCTCGCGCGTCACTACGATGTGGCCGTCCTGCTGCTCCAGCTTTACGCCGCCCGGCATGTGGGTAACAACTTCGCCCTTGGGTCCTTTGACCCGGACGGTGTTGCCCTCGACGGCGTAGGTAACGCCTTTCGGGAGCGGGATCGGCTTTTTTCCAATTCTCGACATGGTTCGCTCTCACTTGAGCCGCCAGCTACCAGCTGTCAGCTAAATCAATCTTATTGTCATCCCGAGGTCGTAGGGGCGACCGAGGGATCTGCTCTGTTTCCGCCGCCGCCCCTTTTCAGCGCCGTCCAGAAAATCCGACCCTACTGGCGGCTGGTAGCTGGCGGCTGGCAGCTTCCTAGTAGATCTCGCAGAGCACTTCGCCGCCGACGCCTTCCTTGCGCGCCTGCCGGCCGGTCATCACGCCCTTGGGTGTGGTGAGGATGTTGATCCCCAGGCCGCCCAGCACGCGCGGGATCTCGGCGTGCCCGACGTATACCCGGCAGCCGGGACGCGAGACCCGCTTCAACTGCGAAATCGGCGAAGCATTGTTGCCGTCGTACTTCAGATACACGCGCAACAGTTTGCGGCCTTCCTCGTCGGTGGCCTTGAAGTTCGCGATATAGCCTTCTTCCTTCAAAATGCGCGCCATCTCCACCTTCAGCTTGGACAGGGGGACGTCACACTTCTGGTGGCGCGCCTTGATCGCGTTACGTACGCGGGCCAGGAAGTCTGCTACCGGATCGGTCATGCTCATGCTTCGTGTCTCCTCAAAACGTCGCCCGTTCGCTTTTGCATCCGGAGGCAAATTGCCTGAATTTCCGGGGACCCGGCAAGCCCTGTCTTGCGCTTGCGCCGGGCGGCAAAAGAACCAGCCGCGACGGATTCACCGCAGCGTTTGTCCCACAACGTAGGACCGGGCCGCTGCCGCCCGCTGTGGCCCGTTTACCAGGAACTCTTGGCAACGCCGGGAATCTCGCCCCGCAGTGCCAGCGAGCGGAAGCACAGCCGGCAAAGGCCGAACTTGCGCAGGTACGCCCGCGGACGTCCGCAAATCTTGCAGCGGTTGTGCTGCCGGGTCGAGAACTTGGGCTTCTTGTTCGACTTGGCTATATGTGATGTTCTGGCCATTGTTTCCTTTACGCTACTCGCTCTCGGCTGCTCGCTTCGAGCTTCGGTTGTGAACCAGCAGTGCCTCGGCTACCTACTGCGGCAGCCGGAATGGCATGCCCATATGCTTCAGCAGGGCCCGCGCCTGGTCGTCGTTGCCGGCGGTGGTCACGATGGTGATGTTCATGCCCTTGGTCTTTTCCACCTTCGAATAATCGATTTCCGGAAAGATCAACTGATCGCGCACCCCGAGCGTGAAATTGCCCCGCCCGTCAAACGACTTGGTCGGCACCCCGCGAAAATCGCGCACCCGCGGCAGGGCAATGTTTACCAGGCGATCGAAGAACTCGTACATGCGATCGCCCCGCAGCGTCACCATCACCCCGATCGGCATGCCTTCGCGCACCTTGAATGCCGCAATCGACTTGCGGGCCTTGGTGATGACCGGCTTCTGGCCGGTGATCTGCGCCACTTCCAACGCCGCCGGGTCAATCACTTTGGCGTTCTGCGTGGCTTCGCCAACCCCCATGTTGACCACGATCTTTTCCAGCTTCGGGGCCGCCATCGGATTGTCGAGGTTGAATTCTTTCATCAGCGCCGGCCGCACTTCCTTGAAGTAGCGGTCACGCAGCCGAGCCGTGTCGCGGTTGTTCGCCTTGGGCCGCGATGCCTTGCCCTCATGCTGCTCCGCCGCCGCTTCCACCTGCTCCGGCTTGGCCTTCTTGCCCTGCTGCTGCGGCGGCTTCTTTTCGCCCGCCGCTTTCTGTTTCTTCTCGTCTGCCATTTCCTGCTTCTGCCTTTCTCACGGTATCGGCCCTGGCCGTTTCGTGAGGAACTCAATTCAGTGGATAGTGACTAGTGATTAGTGGATAGCAAATCTATCCGATCCCAGCCTTATCCCACTCTGTCTGACCCGCTCCGCAGTCGTGACTTCTTTAGGCGGTGCTTTTTCTATCCACTACCCACTATCCACTAAACCACTACTTCTCCAGCGTGTTGCCGCAGCTCTTGCACACCCGTGCATGGCGGTCGCCGCGTAATTCATGGCCAACCCGCACCGGGCGCTGGCACGAGGCGCACATCAGCATGACGTTGCTGATGGAAATCGCGCTCTCCTGCTCGGCGATGCCGCCCTTGATGTTGCGCTGCGGGTTGGGACGCACGTTCTTCTTCACCATCATCACGTGCTCCACCAGCACCTTGCCGTCGCGAGGAATCACCCGCAGCACCCGGCCTTCCTTGCCCTTGTCGCGTCCGGTAATGACCCGCACCGTATCGTTGCGGCGAATATCTACGATCTTATGCATCTCTCTTCAACCTTCTTCAGCTATCAGCTCTCAGCCGTTAGCTATCAGCTAAAAACCCGCGTCGTTCCTGCTGCAACCGTGACCATCCCATAACTACTGGCAGCTGGCCAGCGATCACTAGCAACGGCTTACAGCACTTCCGGCGCCAGGGAAACAATCTTCAAAAACTTCTTCTCGCGCAGCTCGCGCGCCACCGGCCCGAACACGCGGGTCCCCACCGGCTCGCCGGTTTCGTTGATCAGCACCGCCGCGTTCTGGTCGAAGCGGATGTAGGTGCCGTCGCGGCGGCGATGCTCCTTGCGGGTGCGCACGATCACCGCCTTCACCACCGTGCCCTTCTTGGCGGTGCCGTCCGGCGAAGCCTCCTTCACCGCGGCGGTAATCACGTCGCCCAGGCCGGCAACCAATCCGGTCGAGCCGCCCAGCGGCAGGATCATTTGCAGCTTGCGCGCGCCGGAATTGTCGGCGACCTCGAGCATGGTTCTCATCATGACTGCCATTGCGTTCTCTCCTTGCTCCGTCCGACGGGTCTAGCCGATCACCGGCTCTTCCACCGGCTGCACCAGTGCGGCCTTCCGCACGATTTCCTTCAACTGCCAGCGCTTCAGCTTCGACAGCGGCCGCGTCTCCTCGATCTTCACGAAATCGCCGAGGTGCGCCGTGCCGTTCTCATCGTGGGCATAGAACTTCTTGCTGCGGTTGACCACGCGCTTGTAGAAAGGGTGCGCCTTCTGGCGCCGGACTTCGACCACGATGGTTTTGGCCATCTTGGTCGAGACCACTTCGCCGATCAATGTCTTGCGGTGTCCCGCCGTCTTCGTCGTTTCCGTTGCTGTGGTTTCAGCCATGGCTTACTTCTTCTCCGTCGCAGCCTGCTTGCTGGCCGCCTTCTTCGCCGGTTTCGCCTTCGCGCTGACCTTCTTTTCGGCCTTCCCGGCAACCGGCGCTGCCTTCCCTGCGCCGTTTCCGCCGGCCAGTTGATGCTCGCGCAGCACCGTTTGAATGCGCGCGATGTCCTTCTTCATTTCGCGGATCTTCTTCAGGCTCTCGGTCTGCCCCATCTTCAACTGGAATTTCAGTTTGAAGAGCTGGTCCGACAGTTCGGTCTGCTGGTGCGCCAGCTCGACATCGGTTAAATTGCGGATCTTCTCTACATTCATCGCTCGAATCCTTAGTGCTGCACGCTGTCGCGCGACACGAACTTGGTGCGGAGCCCCAGCTTGTGCGATGCCAGGCGCATGGCCTCGGCGGCATCCGTGGCCGATACCCCTTCCATCTCGAACAGGATCTTGCCCGGACGGACCACCGCGACCCAGTGGTCCGGCGCTCCCTTGCCCTTGCCCATACGGGTTTCGGCCGGCTTTTTGGTGACCGGCTTGTCGGGGAACAGGCGGATCCAGATCTTGCCGCCACGCTTGACGAAGCGCGTCATGGCAACGCGGCTGGCCTCGATCTGGCGGTCGGTGATCCAACCCGGCTCCATTACTTTCAAGCCGAAATCGCCGAACGACAGTTCGCCGCCGCGCCACGCCTTGCCGCACATCCGCCCGCGCTGCTGCTTGCGGTACTTAACTTTCTTTGGCATCAACATGATGATTTGCCCTTATTCCTGATTCCTGGTCGGGACTAACCACTATCCACTGACCACTATCCACTGCTCTTAAAACGCTCCCGAGCCCACGCCCTGCGGCTCACGACGCTTCTCGCGAAAAACCTCGCCCTTGTACACCCAGCACTTCACGCCGATTACGCCGTACGTGGTCCTGGCTTCGGCGAAGCCGTAATCGATGTCGGCGCGCAAGGTGTGCAACGGCAAACGTCCCTGCAGGTACCACTCAGAGCGCGCGATTTCGTTGCCGTTCAGGCGGCCGCTCACGCGAACCTTGATTCCCTTGCAGCCGAAGCGCAGCGCCGAATCCACTGCCTTCCGCATGGCCCGCCGGAAACCTACCCGCTTTTCCAGTTGCAGCGCGATATTCTCGGCCACCAGTTGCGCATCCAGTTCGGGCTTGTGCACTTCCTGGATATCGACATATACATCGCGGTTGGTGCGCTTCTGGATCTCGCCCTTCAGCTTGTCGATCTCGGCGCCCTTGCGGCCGATGATGATGCCCGGACGCGCGGTGCGGATGATGATGCGCAGCTTGTTGCCCGGGCGCTCGATCTCAATCGAGCTGACGCCGGCCGACTTGAGCTTGTCTTTCAGCTCAGCCTTCAGCTTGACGTCTTCCAGCAGCAGTTTGTCGTAGTCGCGCTCCACAAACCAGCGCGACTTCCACGGCTTGGTAATGCCGAGGCGGAATCCGTATGGATGGACTTTCTGTCCCATAGTTTCGCTTCTTCTCCGCGGCGACTGCGTTCTGGCATCGCCGCCTGCCCGCCGCTCCCGGCGGACCGAAATCAGGTTGCTACTTCTTCTTCGCCGTCTTCTTGGCTGCCACTTTCTTCGCGGGAGCCTTCTTGGCGGCGACCGGTTTCCTGGCCGGAACCTTCTTCGCGGCCTTCTTTGTCCCGGCGCCTTCGCTCACCGTCTGCGCCAGTTCCGCCTTGCCGTTGGCCGGCGTCTTCTCCGCCAGGGCGATCTCCAGGTGCGAGATGCGGCGCTGGTAACGGTACGCGCGCCCCATCGGCGCCGGACGAATGCGCTTCATGCGCGGACCATCGTTGGCCACCGCCCGCTTCACGTACAGGCGGTCCACGTCGACGTCCAGGCCCTTCTCGGCGCTGAGATAGTTCGCGTTCTCCACCGCTGAGCGCAACAGCTTGTACAGCCTCGGCGCAATGCCCTTCTTGGTGAACAACAGCGTGTCGAGCGCCTCTTCCACCCGGCGGCCCTTGATCAGGTCAAGCACCAGGCGCGCCTTCTGCGGGGAGATTCGCGTGTAATTCAGTTTGGCGATGAATTCCATGTCGTCTCCTTACCGTCCAGGCGCAGGCGCCGGCTTGGCCGACGTTTCTGCCGCCCTTACCGAGTGCCCCTTGAAGGTACGGGTGAGGCTGAATTCGCCCAGCTTGTGGCCCACCATGTTTTCGGTGACGTATACCGGAATGAACTTTTTGCCGTTATGCACTGCCAGCGTGTGTCCCACCATTTCCGGGATCACGGTCGAGCGGCGCGACCAGGTGCGCACGACTTTCTTCTCGTTGCGCGCGTTCATGCCCTCGATTTTGGCCGAGAGGTGCGAATCGATAAACGGACCTTTTTTTGTCGAACGTGCCATATCGTCTCAGTCCTACTTCTGTCTGCGGTTCACGATGAACTTATCGGTCCGCTTATTGTTGCGTGTCTTGTAGCCGCGGGTAGGCTGGCCCCACGGGGTCACCGGGTGGCGTCCGCCGCTGGTCTTGCCTTCGCCGCCGCCGTGCGGATGGTCGACCGGATTCATGGCCACGCCACGGTTCACCGGGCGGCGGCCCAGCCAGCGCGTGCGTCCAGCCTTGCCGATGGAAACGTTTTCATGATCGAGGTTGCCGACCTGCCCCACCGTGGCCATGCAATCCACCAGCACCTTACGGGTCTCGCCGGAGGGCAGCTTCAGCAGGGCGTAGTCGCCTTCCTTGGCCACCAATTGCGCCTGGGCTCCGGCCGAGCGCGCCATCTGCGCGCCCTTACCCGGCTTCAGTTCAATGTTGTGCACCGTGGTGCCGGGAGGAATGTTGCGCAGCGGCAGCGCATTGCCTACCAGAATGTCGGCATCCGGTCCGCTCACCACTTTTGCGCCCACCTTCAATCCCACCGGGTACACGATGTAGCGCTTCTCTCCGTCGGCGTAGTTCAGCAGCGCAATCCTCGCCGAGCGGTTGGGATCGTACTCGATCGAGGCGACGGTCGCGGGAATGCCGGCCTTGTCGCGCTTGAAGTCGATGATGCGCAGCTTGCGCTTGTGACCGCCGCCGCGATGCCAGCTGGTCAGGTCGCCCGAATTGCGGCGTCCGCCGGTGCGCTGCTTGGGTTCGGTCAGCGGCTTGTACGGCCGGTTCGTCGTCAGATCGTCGTTGACCGTGGTGGTAGTGAACCGCCGCGTCGGGGTAACCGGTCTATAAGTTTTGATCGCCATGTTTCTGCTCGTTTCTCATTCGCCCGCCGCTGCGGGCCTTCACCGCTGGGTGTTACAGGTTCTCGGCGTACTCGGGCATCTTCTCGCCCGTCTTCAACTTCACGTAAGCCTTCTTCCAGTCGGAACGGTAGCCGGTGAACTTGCCGCGGCGGCGTTCCTTGCCGGCGAAGTTGGCGGTGCGGACCGCGTCCACCTTCACCTTGAAGATGGTCTGCACCGCCTGTTTGATTTCCGTCTTGGAAGCCTTGAAGGCCACTTCGAACACCAGCGTGCCTTCGCTTTCCTTCACGCCCAGTCCCTTTTCCGTGATGACCGGGCGGCGAATAATCTGATAGGCCGACTTCATTACGCCACCTCCGCCGCTTTGCGCCTGGGCGCCGAGGCCTTCAGCGAACTCTGCAGCTTCTCCAGCGCGGAACGCGAAAACACCGCGTGGTCGTAGCGCAGCAGGTGATAGGGATGAACTGCGTTGCCCGCCACCAGTTCCACGCCCTTCAAGTTGCGCGAGCTCAGGTTAAGGTTCTTATTGTCACCCTCGTTTTCCACCAGCAGCGTCTTGCCCTTGGCGTTCAGCTTGTCCAGCGCCTGGCGAAAGCTCTTCGTCTTGCTTTCCTGCAGCTCGAAGCTCTCTACCACCACCAGCTTGCCGTCGGCAAACTTGGCAGCCAGCGCCGAGCGCAACGCGCCCAGCAGCTTCTTGCGGGGAAACGAATAGTCGTAGGAGCGGGGCTTCGGTCCGTGAACCGTACCGCCATGCCGCCACAGTGGGGACCGGATCGACGCGATACGCGCCCGCCCCGTGCCCTTCTGCTTCCACAGCTTCTTGCCCGCACCGCTTACCAGTCCGCGGGTTTTGGTGGAGTGCGTTCCGGCGCGCTGCCCGGCGCGGTAGTGTTTCACCGCCTCCCAGAGCAGGTCTTCGTTCACCGCGCCGAACACCTCGTCGGCCAGCTCCAACGAACCTACCTTCTCGCCGCCCAGGTTCAGTACATCAATTGTCGCCATAATCTTTTTCCAATTCAGCTGCCAGCTATCAGCCGTCAGCTATCAGTAGAATCTCCCGGCCAGACTGCCCTGACTAGCCACCATCCACTGACCACTATCCACCTACTTCTTCTTCGTCGCCTGGCGCTTCGATGCCTTCAACGGATCGACCGTGCCCGCGCCGGAGAATCCACGCCGCTCTCTGGGTGGCTTCTTGGCCTTGGTGATCACCACGTAGCCGTCCTTCGGGCCCGCCACCGCGCCTTCCACCACCAGCAGGTTCTCGTCCTTATCGACGCCCAGCACCCGCAGGTTGCGGGTCGTCACCCGGTCGACGCCCATGTGCCCCGACATGCGCATTCCCTTGAACACGCGCGACGGGAACGCCGAGGAGCCGATCGAACCGGTGATCTGGAACATCGATCCGTGCGAAGCCGCGCCGCCAGCGAAGTGATGACGCTTGACTACGCCAGCAAATCCGCGGCCCTTGCTGGTCGCGACCACGTCGACGAACTTATCGCCTTCGAACAGATCGACCAGGACCTTGTCGCCAACCTTCACGCCATCGCTGGCGGCTTCGTCCGCGCCGTCAACCACGATCGCCACTTCGCGCAGGAAGCGCATCGGCGGCAGGTTGTTCTTCGCAAAGTGTCCCTTCATCGGCTTCGGCAGCCGCGACTCCTTCACGAACTCGACCAGGCCAATCTGGGCGGCATCGTAGCCGTCCTTCAGCACCGACTTGCGCTGGGTCACTATGCACGGGCCGGCCTGCAGCACGGTAACCGGGCGAACATCGCCCTTGTCATCGAACAACTGCGTCATGCCGACTTTCTTGCCTAAAATTCCGTTGACTGCCATGTTTTCCCTCAACTCCGCTTCCCGTTCCGGCTTGTTTGCGCCGGGGGCTTAGCGCCGCGGAAGCTTTGTTTCGCGCTGTCAGCTATCAGCCGTCAGCTTCCAGCCGCCGGCCACCAGCTAATCACTGTTAGCATGGCGATTCGCTCGTCGCCTCGCTTTTCACTGCCTCCACCGGTTGCCGCCTGTATTCCCACTGGCGGCTGATGGCTGGCAGCTTACTTGTGTTCTTTCCCGAACGCCTTGATCTCTACGTCCACTCCAGCCGGAAGCTCCAGTTTCATCAGGGCATCCACCGTCTGTTGCGTGGGCTCGAGAATGTCGAGCAGGCGCTTGTGGGTGCGGATCTCGAACTGTTCGCGCGACTTCTTGTCCACGTGGGGAGAACGCAGCACGGTGTACTTGTTCTTCACCGTCGGGAGCGGGATCGGTCCCGCGATCTGCGCCCCGGTGCGCCGTGCCGTATCCACGATTTCGCCAGTGGACTGGTCGAGAACGCGATAGTCGTAAGCTTTCAGTCGGATCCGGATTCGTTCTTTGCCAATCACGTTAGTTTCTCTCAAAGATCAGTTCAGGGGCTGGTCAGCGTTTCCGCCATCTGCCCTGCGGCTCTTGCCGCGGTTTATGAATGGGTGCGGCAACCAGCACCGCACCCGGTATGAAAACTACGCGATGATCTCGCTGATGGTGCCGGCGCCCACGGTGCGGCCGCCTTCGCGAATCGCAAACCGCAAGCCCTTCTCCATCGCCACCGGTGTGATCAGCTCGATCTCCAGCGCCACGTTGTCGCCCGGCATCACCATTTCCGTGCCCGCCGGCAGCGTCGCCACTCCCGTCACGTCCGTCGTCCGGAAGTAAAACTGCGGACGATACCCCTTGAAGAACGGCGTATGCCGCCCGCCTTCTTCCTTCGACAGCACGTACACTTCGCCCCGGAACTTGGTGTGCGGCGTAATCGAGCCCGGCTTGGCCAGCACCATGCCGCGTTCCACGTCTTCCTTCGCCGTGCCCCGCAGCAGCAGCCCGGCATTGTCCCCCGCCAGCCCTTCGTCCAGCTGCTTCTTGAACATCTCCACGCCCGTCACCACCGTCTTGCGGGTCTCCCGGAAGCCCACAATCTCCACTTCCTCGCCCACCTTCACCTTGCCGCGCTCAATGCGTCCCGTGACCACCGTGCCCCGTCCCTGAATCGAGAAGATATCCTCAATCGGCATCAGGAACGGCTTGTCGATGTCGCGCGCCGGCAGCGGCACGTTCTTGTCCACCGCCTCCATCAGCTCATCGATCTTGGCTTCCCACTGCGCCTCGCCATTCAACGCCCCCAGCGCCGAGCCCCGAATCACCGGCAAATCATCCCCCGGGAAGTTGTACTTGGTCAGCAGCTCGCGCACTTCCATCTCCACCAGGTCGATCAGCTCCGGATCTTCCACCGCATCGCACTTGTTCAGGAACACCACGATGTAGGGCACCCCCACCTGGCGCGCCAGCAGCACGTGCTCCTTGGTCTGCGGCATCGGCCCGTCGGTCGCCGCCACCACCAGAATCGCCCCGTCCATCTGCGCCGCCCCGGTGATCATGTTCTTGATGTAATCGGCGTGCCCCGGGCAATCCACGTGCGCGTAGTGACGGTTGGCCGTCTCGTACTCCACGTGCGCGGTGGCAATCGTGATGCCCCGCTCCCGCTCTTCCGGCGCGTTGTCGATCGAGTCGAACGAACGGAACACGATCTTCGGATTGTGCTTCTGCAGTACCTTGGTGATGGCCGCCGTCAACGTCGTCTTGCCATGATCGATGTGCCCGATCGTCCCTACGTTCACGTGCGGCTTGCTGCGGTCAAATTTCTCTTTCGCCATGTGACTTATGCTCCAAATTAAACAGCAGGTCTCTTAAGAACTTCCAGCGCACGACCAAGGATAAAGCTGGCCGTGTTAGCGTTGATCTCCAGTTGGGGAGACCGAATCGGATCCCAGTAACTCATGCCGCCTTTTCTAAGCTGCTCGCGCACGAACTCACCGATAATCCTTTTCGCCCCTTCGTTATCGACTCCGTTCTCGTCAAACACTGACCCAGCCAAATAGGTCAGTTCTACCCAGGCTCGCTGCGCAACCGATCCCGACCGCAGATCGACGGGAAACTGCACCGAAGTCTTTGGCGTGCCCGTCTGCATGGAATACGCTGTCTGTGGATCGCCCACTTTTTCGACTTCCCATACAGCTCGGACGATATAGGTGACCGGCTCGCCAGAAGCCGCTCGCAACTTCTCGGCAATTCTTCGGAATTCTTCCAACTTCGCCCCATCGCGAACTACGATTTCTGCGAACAACCCCTCCGGCCCTTCCAGAAATTGCGATCGCCCTGCGACAAAGTCCTTCGCAAGACCAGCAGCCTCGAATTGCTGCGCTGCCTCACTTTGGAGTTCCTCTGCCGTCATTCGCTACCGTCCCGCGCCTGTCGCCGCTCGATTTCCAGAATTATTTCCCGATAAACCACCAAACCATCATCCACTCTCTGCCGCACTTCATTGCGAAAAGAGCCTAAATTGCCCCCGAATTCGCTTTGCACATACGTCTCGTCGTAATCGGCCTTGTGTCTGAGGTCCTTCAGTTTCTTGACCCGAACCCCTAGTTGGGCATCCACTTCGCTCATCACCTCGACAATGTTGCCCTGGGTCACCTTCTTGTATTTCCTAACCTTAGCCAAAACTCTAGCCGCGTGATAGATCGAGTAATAGGATCGCGAAAGTGAATTCCGCAGTTCCGCTTCATTCAGACCATCAGCTAGGTCCCTGAGCCCTCGTGCCAGCTCTAGTGTGGAACTAGCTGAGTCACTCATTTCGTCCCTGCCGGGCTTTTCCCCTGCACCTTGGCCACGATCTCTTCCGCCACCGAACGCGGCGCTTCTTCATAGCGCGAGAAGTGCATGCTGAAGGTGGCGCGGCCCTGGGTGCTGGAACGCATATTCGTGGCGTATCCAAACATCTCGGCCAGCGGAACCATCGCCTTGATTACCTGCGATCCAGCGCGATGCTCCAGCGCCTCGATGCGTCCACGGCGGCTGCTCAGGTCGCCAATGATGGTGCCCATGTACTCCTCGGGCACCACCACTTCCACCGACATGACCGGCTCCAACAGGACCGGGCTGGCCTTGCGGGCCGCTTCCTTGAAGGCCATCGAGCCGGCGATCTTGAACGCCATTTCATTCGAGTCAACATCGTGATAGCTGCCGTCATACAGCGTCGCCTTCACGTCGACCATTTCGTAGCCGGCAAGAACGCCGCCCTCGAGCGCTTCTCTGATCCCCTGATCCACCGGCTTGATGAACTCCTTGGGAATCACGCCGCCCACGACTTCATTGATGAACTCGTAGCCCTTGCCCGGCTCGTTCGGCTCCAAGCGAATACGCACGTGCCCATACTGTCCGCTGCCGCCGGTCTGGCGAATGTACTTGCCTTCCGCCTGCGACGCCTTGCGAATCGTCTCGCGATAGGCCACCTGCGGCTTGCCCACGTTGGCCTGCACATTGAACTCGCGCATCATGCGGTCCACCAGGATTTCCAGGTGGAGCTCGCCCATGCCTTCAATGATGGTCTGACCGCTGTCCGGATCGGTGCTGACCTTGAAGGTCGGATCTTCCTGCGCCAGCTTGCCCAGAGCCACGCCCATCTTTTCCTGGTCGCTTTTGGTCTTGGGCTCGACCGCGACCGCAATCACCGGCGCCGGGAACTCGATGGACTCCAGAACGATAGGATCCTTCTCGTCGCAAATCGTGTCGCCGGTTGTAATGTGGCGCAAACCCACACAGGCACAGATATCGCCGGCGTAGATCTCGCTGATCTCTTCCCGCTTGTTGGCGTGCATCTTGAGCAGCCGGCCGATGCGCTCCGATTTCTGGCGGCCACTGTTGTACACGTTGTCGCCGGTCTTCAGGTGACCCGAGTAAACCCGAATAAACGTGAGCTGACCGACGAACGGATCGGTCATGATCTTGAAGGCCAGTGCCGAAAACGGCGCGTCGTCTTCCGCTGGACGCTCAACCACCGCCCCGGTGTAGGGATTCTTGCCCTTCACCGGAGGAATGTCCTGCGGCGAAGGCAGGTAATCAATGACCGCGTCGAGCAGCGGCTGCACACCCTTGTTCTTGAACGCGGTTCCGCAGATCACCGGGAAGAGCTTCATCTTCAGGGTGGCGCGGCGCAACGCGGCCTTCAGTTCGGCCTCGTTGATAGTTTCGCCTTCAATGTACTTGTGCATCAGCTCGTCTTGATCGTCGTTCTCGACGACGGCCTCGACCAGCATCTGATGGTAGGCAGCAGCTTTCTTCTTCAGTCCCTCTGGAATCTCCTCGACCACGTACTCGGCACCCATGCTTTCATCGTTCCAGACGATGGCTTTCATGGCGAGAAGGTCGATGACGCCCTTGAACTTGTCTTCCTGGCCGATCGGCAACTGGATAGCAACCGGCTTGGCGTTCAGGCGCTTGCGGATGGTGTCAACGGCGTGCTCAAAGTCGGCACCCATCTTGTCCATCTTGTTGATGAAGCAAATGCGCGGAACACCGTACTTGTCGGCCTGGCGCCACACGGTCTCCGACTGAGGCTCGACCCCGTGAACCGCATCGAACACGGCGCAGGCGCCATCGAGCACGCGCAGCGAGCGCTCCACCTCGGCGGTAAAATCCACGTGGCCGGGTGTATCGATGATGTTGATCCGAATATCGCGCCAAAAGCAGGTGGTGGCCGCCGACGTGATCGTGATGCCGCGCTCCTGCTCCTGCGCCATCCAATCCATCGTTGCGGTCCCTTCATGGACCTCACCAATGCGGTGCGTCCGTCCCGTATAGAACAGGATGCGCTCCGTGGTGGTGGTCTTACCGGCATCGATGTGGGCCATGATGCCGATATTCCTGCAACGCTCTAATGGAACCTGTCGAGCCAAAGTACTTTTCCGTTTCCTGCTACGCTCCGGCGCCGCTCGCCGGGGCAACAATCTGAAGCTTGTGACTCAGCCTCCGAGGGCGGAGGTTACGGCAACGCCTACCAGCGGTAGTGGGCGAAGGCCTTGTTGGCCTCGGCCATGCGGTGCACGTCTTCCTTCTTCTTGATGGAAGCCCCACGGCCATTGGCCGCGTCCAGCAATTCATTGCTCAGCTTCTCGATCATGCTCTTCTCGCCCCGGCCACGGCTGTAGGTCAAGATCCAGCGGATGGCCAGCGAGGTACGGCGGTCGGCATTGACTTCCACCGGAACCTGGTAGTTGGCGCCGCCTACGCGGCGGGTCTTCACTTCCAGTACCGGCTTGCAGTTCTCCACCGCCTTCTTGAACAGCTTCAGGGCTTCATCCCCGCCACGCTCTTCCAGTTTCTTCATCGCGGTGTAGAAGATGGACTGGGCGGTGCTCTTCTTGCCGTCCCACATCATGGAATTCACGAACTTGTTGACCAGGGTGGATCCGTAAACCGGATCGGCCAGGGTTTCGCGCTTGGCGATATGTCCTTTTCTCGGCATAGATCCCTCGTTTAAGCCTTCGGCCTCTTGGCCCCGTACTTGGAGCGGCCCTGCTTGCGGTTGGCCACGCCGACCGCGTCGAGCGTGCCCCGCACCACGTGATAGCGGACACCCGGCAGGTCCTTCACGCGGCCACCGCGGATGAGCACGATCGAGTGCTCCTGCAGGTTGTGCCCGACCCCGGGAATGTAGGTCGTCACCTCAATGCCGTTGGTCAGCCGGACGCGAGCTACTTTGCGCAGCGCGGAGTTCGGCTTCTTCGGCGTCTGGGTGTACACGCGGGTGCAAACGCCGCGCTTCTGCGGGCAGGACTGCAGCGCGGGACTGGCCGTCTTGTACTTCGGCGCTTGCCGCCCTTTGCGCACCAATTGATTAAATGTAGGCACTCTTTGCAACTCCTTCGTTACTTCGGCCGGCTCTGCACCGGCCACCCCGCGGCTCATCGCCGGAGGCGCAAACTTGTGGCGGCACCTGGCCGCATTCTGCCGCAGCTCACGTCAGCCACACGACCGCCGCGGCGCGACACATCCCAGCTTTGGGACTGGACAGCGTTTACCGGACCCGCTCGGGTCTCATCTGTCCATACTTCCCCGCGCATACCTGCGCCGGGACGTTGGTTTCCGATCAGATCAAGCGCACGACGGTGGCGCCACGGTCGTTCCGCACATCACCCGCGAGGGCAAGGCGGAGCTCAGGAACGAAGGCACTCCGTTTCGTTGCTTCGGCCTGCATACCCGCGGAAAGCTCCAACGGAAGCGCAGGCTCGTTTCAGCGAGGAAATCCTGAATTACTATATCAAGATCGGTTGTTGCAGCACAGCCACACTACAGGCAGGCTCGATGGAACTCGCAGAACCGTTTCAGTGTAGCAAGTGACGCTTCAATCGTCAACCGAATCAGCAAACTTGGACCCCGCAGGCATCCTTACTGCCAGTCTGGTGCGGAACTTGGCTGCGCCAGCGGGGTTCAGAAAATTTCCAGTAAACGGTCTGGTAAAGTGGGGGGGACGAGCCGATGATAGGGGTTCTGCGCTAACATCTCTAGTTACAGGAGCTTGGGCGCGCTTGCGGCTGCCCGTTGCAGCTTGCCGAATGGAACCGCACCCTCTACACTGATCGATTCGGAAGAAATTATCTCCATTTCATACTTCCGCCGATTTCCTCACGGCGGGGAGGGTGCATGCGGCAGTTGTCAGCGGCCCGTATCGTAGCTGCGGTTTTGTCTGTTCTTTGCCTTTCCTTCCTCAGTGCCTGTGGCGGCGCCAGCAGCTCTAGCACCCCTGTCGTCAACTCCATTACGCTGGCTCCCTCCCCGCTTTCAATCAACGCCGGGCAGGTGGCCGCACTGTCGGCACAGACTCTGAATTATGCGGGAACTGCCATCACCGCCGACGTTACGTTTACCAGCAGCAACCCCAGCCTGGCCACGGTATCGGGTGCCGGACTTGTCTGTGGCGGAACGTTCGATGCGAACGACATCGTCTGTACTCCGGCCAGCACTGCCGGCCAGGCCACCATCACGGCAACCTCTGGAAGCGCCTCCCAAACCGTCACGGTGTACGTTCATCCCCAGGTGGACCAGGTAGTGGTCGCTCCGATGAACGGCTGCACCAGTGCTGGGAAGCTGCTGAATCCTTCGGCCTCGGCCTACAACACCTCCGCGTCAGGGTGCTCCATGGCTTCACCCTGCGACATCACTTCCAGCGTGGGACCCTTTTCCTACGGTGCCGTCGACCCAAACGTGATTGCCAATGCGTCCGGCATTAGTCCGACCTATTCTTCGACCACCAGTAGCCCAACCTACCAGTCCGGCGGTACCATCTCCGGTTCCAAAGGACAGACTTGCACTCTGTCCGACTTCAGCACGGGAGCCACGCAGGGGATCAATCCGACTTTCTCTGCCTCAAGCAACAGCCCAACCTACCAGTCCGGCGGTGTGGTCTCCGGCTCCGCAGGTCAAACCTGCGTTCTCTCCAACTTCAACGGCGTCACTGGGGCCACCGCCACCGTAACCTTGAGCGACATAAATACGATCGCCAGCGGAACCCGGCTCACCATCACCGCGTCAGGAACCTCCGGGACTACCGCGCCGACCACGGCCACGCTGAACAACGGCACCGCCACCTGCAGTGGCACGGCCAATGTCATCACATCGCTCATCACCACCAGCGGAAGTGACAATGTCATCGGCGCCAAGGCAACCGTAGCCTTAACCAGCGCCAACACCATTGCGGCCGGGACGCAGTTGACGGTCACCGCGCAGGGGTATGGTGCCGTCGTGGCGCCAACCTCGGCCATCCTGGGCAACGGGTCGGCCACCTGCAGCGGAACGGCCAATGTTATTACGACGCTGAACACAGCTACTGGCCTGAAAGCGGGAAACCCAGGCTTGACCAGTGTCTATGCCAGCGTATCGGGGGTAAACAGCGTAGGCACGCCATCCCTGGTCTGCCCCGTGGCCTATATTTTGGTTCACGACCAGAACGGTACCGGTACCAGCTTCAACATAGCGCAGGGCGGCTCCCAGTCGATAACTGCCGACGTCTACGACACACAGGGCCAGTACATCCAGCCGACCCTCACCTGGAGTTCGTCGCCGCTCGCAGCCGCCACCGCGACTGTTTCGACCGTGGGCGCCAACGCTGCTACCATCACCGGTGTTGCTGCCGGAACTGCCTCCGTCACCGCCACTTGCAGCACTCCCAATTGCAATACCAACCTGCCCCCGATGTACTCCTACGATGTGGTAACCGCAACCATCGCCACTTCGACCATCACCACCGTCTACGCTGCCAGTACGCAATCCTTAAGCTTCATCCCCATCTCCACGTCCACCAACGCGGTAGGGACGGCCATCACCCTGTCCAATTACCCCAACTCGATTCTCTCGGCTCCCACCGGTACCAAGCTTTACCTGGGATCGAGCTCCGGTGTCATGATTTACGACGTCACCGCCGGCAGCGTCAGCGTGCTGACCGTGAACGGCGCGGCCATCAAAGGATCCGTTGTGGCGATTTCGGCAGACGGTAACTTCTTGCTGGTTTCCGACAGCGGCAGCAACACAACCTACTACGTCAACCTTACCGGCCCCACGATATCCTACAGCCATCCTCTGCTCACCAGTTCAGGCGCCTTCACTCCCGACAGCAACTGGCTGCTCTTCCTGACCGGCCAGCAAATCTTTCGCGACGGCGTCAGCGTTGCGCCCGCTGTCACCAACCTGAGCTATGCACCGAACAACATCGACCTGCTGGCGCAGGGTTCGCTGGCCTTCATCACCAGCAGCAGTGCACACTCGATCGATGTGCGCTCCACCTGCGATCAGAGTGAATTGCAGACTCTGAGCGCCAATGCTCCCACCCTGATCTTAGGCAAGCCCAACGGAGCCGGTGCCGTCGCGGTTGATTCTCCCGGCCTCGACGTGATCACCACCTCTCAGCCTTCCGGATCGTGCCCCGTGGTCGCGCAAAGCACGCTGAACACCTATGACCTCGGCGCCGGGAGTTTCAACCCCCACCAGCTCTTTCTCAGTACCGACAGCTCGCGCGCCTGGATCCTGAGCGACCAGCCGCGGATTTTGAGCTTCGACCTGAATGCCCTGGCGCCGACCCTCATTCCCTTGGCCAACAGCGCCATTCCTTATACCGGCGGGATCACCATGGACGGCGCCCAGCTCTATGTTGGCGCCAATGACAACAACGTGCACCGCATCAGCGTCTCCGATAAATCCGATGCCCAACAAATCGCGCCCGGATTGAAGAACGCCAGCGGCAATACCGTGCCGCCCGACCTGGTCACGGTGCTGCCGCACTAGCTAAGAGGGCCGGAGTGCAAGTGGCGGGTTTTCTACACGGCGGTCGCACCACTACATCGCCTCTCTTGGCCCGTACAGCGAAGTTGTTATCGGCCTTCTCCTCGATGTGCGACAGTAGCACCGGTTAGGGGGTGTCGGATGGCGACCACTCGCGAAATACGTCTACATAGGTTAGGTTTTTGCAGATTTCGCTCTCGCTGTTGCGATAGCCGTACCCGTTGGGGACAGAACTTTTCATGTCCGTCGCCAGGCACTGGAGCATCATGCGATGGAACTCGCGAACCGGCTGCCCTCCCAGGTCGGAAAGGGACAAGGCATGCCGCAGCCTGCACGGTGTTGGTCGCTTGTCGGAGATGTCAGGTACTGTGGCCGGTGAGGTATCGGGAGGTGGCCAATAGCAGTCGTCAGGCCCCTCATCGACAATGCGATCTCCCACAAATCGTATGCCATATGCCAGGTCGGTCGCTGTCGGAACTACGATCGCACTAAGCACCGCGGTGCTGCTGTGATACTGCTTCGCCGCTGGCAGAGGTACTCCAACCAAGGTCCCTATGTATGGTAATTCGACGAACGGGGGCAGCAGGGGCAGCCGCGGACGGCCGTTCTGCAGAACTGCGGTAAAGGAAGATACCTCAAACAGCTTGATGGACTCCACGCGAACATGGGTGGTCACGTCGTTGGTAGCGAACCTCGAGACTTCGGGATCAGCGCCCTTCATTCCCCCGCTGGAGTACACCGGAGGAGAAGCGGAGTCGTCGGCCTTCAAGGTAACCTGCAACTCCGCGGTTGAAGCTCCCACCAGGCTGCGGGGTATGACATCTACGTTCAACTGGCGGCCGATCTGGGCTTTGCTGGACTGATAGGCCGACAATGCTCCCATCAGCACTTGCGCCTGGTTGAAGCTGAGGTTGCTCAGCACGCCGGGCGAAGGCTTGGTGAGGTGGGAACTCCCAACATTTCCTTTGTCGGCGGTCTCGCCAGTCACTGCGCTGAGCAGCGACGAAAGACTCGGCGCGCTGCTCACATCGATGTAACTCTGCGTCGTTGTGTTTACGATCGCTTCGTTACCGGAAACCGTATTTACCGTAACAATTCCATCGTTCAGGAACGTAGGCTTGTCGAAGCCGAACATTCGCTTCAACGACAGACCGCCGTTCAAGCGGTCGATTTCCACATTGATCCGAGCGCGTAACAGCCCCTGGTAGGCTGCCACATCACGATTGAATGCCGCGATAAATGGCGCCATAGCAGAGTTGAACTGGTCCGCGCTTTGCGTCAGATCGTACGGCACAAATTCATGGGGATACTGCAAACTCATCTTGTAGTTGAAGAGAAAATCGGCAATCGCAGCCCTGGCGAGGCCGAGCGTCGATGGCGGAGCCTGTCCGGGGTTCAACAAAGCCGTGGCAGCTTGCCGGAAACACTCCAGGAAAAGTTTGGGGGAACGCACCGGATATCCTTCTGGCGAGTTCATTCCCAGAAGTATTCCCAACTGGTCACGTTGTTCGCAACTCAGCCACTCGGGCGTGTGAACCGCCGCTGGAGGAAGTTCGAGGCTGAGGTTAAGTTTTCCCGCTATTTTCTCTAAGTCCTCGCGCTCATCGCTGACCTGATCCTTGAGTTGAGGAGGAGCTGCGAGTGGTAGATCGCTCTCGCGTTCTATGCAGTCTACTGAGCAATTCACCTGGCGTGATGGGTTCATCTGCTGCCATTAACGCCAGAAGGAGGTTAGTCAACCGGGGCTGCAGTGGTTGAAAGAGTGTAGTGTATCCGAGGCAGTACCGGTTAAAGCTGCAAGCGCCCGCATACTTCAACCGATTGCCCTCGCCTGCACCATCGAGCCGGTTACCCCGAGCACTATTTCCCTGCGAGTTCAAGAAAGATTGGTAGGCTGATGATTGCTCGCCATACTGTCCATCTGCGGGCGGCGCCGGCGATACCATCGCGCCAGCGTCAAAGATGACCTTTTGCGTTATATAGTTGTAGAAGTCCTCGTTGAAGTAACCTTTCTGCCCCATCTGGTTTTTCAGGTAGCTCCAGCCGGCAAAAATCGACTTGTCAATGCCTTCGTTGTGTTCGTGGACGCTGCGGCGAACAATGCGGCTGACCTCTCCGAAAGTGTGGGCATCGGTCGTCGAATTCTGCATGACCCACGCATTGATCAGCATCTCCGGACGCGGCAGGTCGAGAGCGGCCAGGATCCTTTTCTTCTCGGTGATGACGCCGTCGTCGCCAGGAGTGGGGTCCGAGAACACGAGCAAGTCGTTGGCCACGGTCGAGACAGCGGCTTTGGCGCCACCTCCGGAGGCTGCCGCCGCATCGGAACCCTTCGCCGCCGGAGCCGCGCTCGAACTGGACGCATCTGTCCCCTTCGCTGCGCCTCCGCCAGCTCCTCCCGCAGCGCCCGACGAAGCCGATGAGCCTGGGGTGGTGGTGACAGTAGTTGTTCCTGCGGCCTGGGATATGGTCAACGTGCCTGCACCTGCCGCGGTCGAAGCCGCACCCGCACTGGCTCCCTGGGACCCAGTTCCGCCAGGACTGCCAGCAGTCGAGCTTGGTGCGCTCTTGCTCGCCGCGCCCGAATCGGCTGGCGTTGACTTGTCCGCTGACGCCGTTCCTGACGCCGCCGGCGAAGCAGACGCCGAACCACCCCCATCGCCAACAACCGCTTTCACATCCGTGACGGTAAGGTAGTAAAGCTTCTCCACCGGAGATTCCGGGCTAATCTGCCAGGCCAACCTGCGAACACTGCGCAGGAATGGCACCCACGTCGCGCAGTCTTGCGCGCCCGAAACTTCGGTTACCCGGACCCTGCCACTACCGATGTTGACGACCTGCAACTTCGAAACGTTCGAATTTTGCAATTTGCTCGCCAGATCCCCGAGCGCTGCCGCGTGAGGTATGGTGAGTTCCACCGCGAAAGGTTTTGGCGACGACTCGGGTTTAATCTGGCCGATGACCTCTGCCGTACGGTTCAGTAGCGTTCTGAGAACTGCGACGTTGCCCTGCGGCTTCGAACTGTAGATGAGAAGGTGATCGCCTTGGGCTGTGACACTGTATGGAGTTGGATTGCCGAGAAGTTGGACGATAAACGAGAAATCAATCTTGGCCGGCGCAGGCTGCTTTTTTCCCGGCGGTTTTTTTTCTTCGGGAGAGGGTGGCAGCAGGCCGCCACAAGTCTTGTCCTGCGGTTTCGACTCGTCGTCCGCAGGGGAGTCCGGCGCTTTGTACGCATGCACCGGAATAGTCACCCTGACTTGTCCTGTACACGATAGGCTGCGGCGACTGGGGTCAGCCGTGGATTCCAACGCACAGATTTCCAAAAGGTAGGAACTCGGTGCAGCGGCCGATCCTGTAACCGTTGTCGTAGTGACCGTTTTGACCTCTGCTTTGAGTACTGAGCAGCTAAGCGCCAGACCCAGCAGACAAACGGTACCAGTTCTTCTGCGCAACGGTGTTTCTCCAGTGCAGAGTTGTTTCACTTCAAGATTCAGTCCCAACTGGCCTTGTCTACATGCCGAATGATGACCATGATCATGGTGACGGTCGATGTGGGCGCGGAGTTTGTCACAATTCTCTCCGGTTGGGAATGGCCTTTACGTGCCATCAGCGAAGAGTGGTTGGCTCTCGGCCTGCCTCAGGCTTAAGAAATTGGCGTTGCGCCGGATATGAGCTTGCCACCGCCTGCGAGACCTACGCGATGGACGAAAATGTCCGCGGCGAAATATGAGTCCCATCCCAATGGCCCAGATACAAGGGAGGGCTTTTTCGTGCCTGCGCCCTCGTTGGATCCGCGCTACTTCGTCTTGGCAGTCTCCCCCAACTCGCGCGCCACGCTATCGAGAACGCCATTAATGAACTGCACTGACTCCGGGGTGGAGAAGCGGCGCGCGATCTCCAGCGCTTCGTTGATGATGACCGGACGGGGCGTATCGGGAAATCCCAGGAACTCAGCCACCCCGGTCCGCAACACGTTGCGATCGACAGCCGCCATGCGCTCCATCCGCCAATGCTCGGCATTGCGCTCGATCAGTTGCCCGATCTCTTCTTCGCGCGCGGTCGCAATCAGGAACAGCTCGTCGGCAAAGCCCCGGACCTTTTCGTCCAGGTCTTTCCTTTCGCTCCAGAACGTCTTGCGCACATGATCAGGGGTCTGCCGCCCCATGTCGAGTTGAAACAACATCTGCAGGGCAAGCTCGCGCGACTTCCTGCGGGTCCCGGACTTGGTCATCGGCGGCCGTCTCCCGCACTCGGGCTTTGCATGGCGACTTGCTCGCGCAGCGACGCCATCTCCACCGCCGCCAGCCCCGCCTCATATCCCTTGTTGCCGGCTTTCAGCCCGGCGCGATCAATCGCTTGTTCCAGCGTGTCGCAGGTAAGCACGCCGAAAGCGTGCGGCACACCGGTCTCTTGCGCCGACTGGCCGATACCGCGCGTCACTTCATTGGCGATGACTTCATAGTGCAAGGTGTCTCCGCGTAACAGGCAGCCCAGGCAGATGATGGCGCTGTACCGCTTGGTTTCCGCCAATTGACGTGCAGCCGAGGGAATTTCAAACGAGCCTGGCACGTGCACGACGTTGATGTCGTCAGGGACTCGCTCCGCTTTGCCGCAGCGCCAGCAGCGCGCCATCGAGCAGCCGCTCGCTGATAAACGAATTGAAACGGGCCACCACGATGGCGAAGCGTTTGCCCTCGGCCTGCAGTGAGCCTTCGATTCCGCTGGCTTTGCTTCTGGTGTTCGAATAAGTGAGAACCGCCACCCGCAGCCCGCCAACTTCCACCGCAAACAAACGTGCACCGTAGGCGGTGTCGCCAATCTCGCGGAGAATCTTCGCGCCGCGCTTTTTCGCGATCTCCCACGCGGTATCGGCATCCGAAACTTCCAGGGTCACGTCGGCGTCTGGTGCACTCGCGGCGGCCATCACCTCCACCGCGCCGCTCGGAGCTTCCAGTTGAAATCCATGGGCCCCGCCCTCGTGCCACTCATGGCCGGGCGTCGCCCCCAGGGCGCGAAACAGCTCCAGCGCAGGCTGTATTTCCTCCTGCGTCCGTCCCAGCACTCGCGAAACAATGATGGTGCGAATCATGAATTTTCAATTGTATTAGGGAACACGCGATTGCATCCGTGCCGGTGGAACCGAGGGACGGGGGTGCCCACCCCCACATGCGCCTTATATGGTACATTGTACTAAATAAGGTGCAGCATGGCGGACGATCCGCAGCCGCGAAAAATCCCTCTAGTGTTTTATCGCACGGCGACGGGCAGCGAACCGGTGCGAGAGTGGCTGAAAGGGCTGGCGGAAGCGGAGCGGCAGGCGATCGGAAAGGACCTGCTGCGAGCGCAGTGGCGCTGGCCGGTGGGGATGCCGCTGTGCCGCCCAATGGGAAGCGGACTGTGGGAAGTCCGGACGGACCTGCCGACGAAACGTACAGCTCGCGTGTTGCTCTGCCTTTACCACCAACATCTGGTCGCATTGCACGGATTCATCAAGAAGACCCGGGCCACGCCGGATGAGGATTTGGCAACGGCGCGAAAGCGCCGGCACGAGTTGGCCTCGAAGAGCAAGGAGGAGAAGTGATGAGCAAGAAGCATATGGGTTCCGGCATTGATGACTTCCTCAAGCAGGAGGGCATTTTTGAGGAGGCGCAGGCGCAGGCGGTCAAGGAGGTGGTTGCCTGGCAGCTCGCCGAGGCCATGAAGAAGAAGAAAATCTCCAAGAACAAAATGGCTACGCTGCTGAAGACAAGCCGCACCCAGGTTGACCGGCTCCTCAACGCCAAGGACGACATCACGCTGTCGAGCCTGCAACGGGCAGCTGCTATCGTAGGCCGCCGCGTCACCATCGAACTGGTGTAGCAGGGAAAGTCGGGGGGTGCCCCATCCGGGCCGACGTTGCCCGGGTGGGTCTTGTTGTCGGAGAAACGAAAAGTCCCACCCCGCCCAAGAAAAGGCGGGATGAGGCACCCACTTCAAGATTTTTCAGAGAATGAAGGCGCGCGGGGTGAGCGGCCCGTCCACCCGGCCAGTTTACAGGTCGTCATTGAACACATCTTTCCTGAAGTCCTTGAATACGACGCGAAATTCATCCCGTGCTTCATCGAACTTCGAAAATAGTTGATCGTAGATTTGCTTGACCTCCGTCGCTTGAGAAACGGCATCGTCTAGTGTTTGGCGAGAAGCAAGTCTGTGCACGAGCTCAATGCGATGTCTGTTCAATGCAGCGGCAAGTTCAAGGATCTCGTTTTTGTACAGAAACGACGTCGTGCTTCTGACCTCTTCAAGCAGTTGACCGAACATCTGACGTTTGGGTTCGGGGAAAGTCAGCTCGGCCGGAAAGATGGCTAGCTGGATGAAGAACTGCGCGGATTGCAACAAGATCCGAAGCATCTCTTGAGACAACTGGTGGTAGATCAGGACCGAAGCGAGAGCACCCTCGATCGTATTCTTCGCGAGGGACTGCTCGGCTACCTCGTCCAGTGTGTCCAAGAACTCGGGACTCTCAAAATCTGGCCAGAGATCGGCGTTCTGGATTCTCCCCTTGATGTCTTCGTCGTAGGACATTTCCATCGGCCTTTGCCGGGCCCCCGAACCTTGCGCCTCCCGTTGGCGACAGGGTGGTACCTACAATTCAGGGGGCAACTCGCCTACTTCCCCTTGAACTGTGCCGCCCGTTTCTCCAGAAACGCTCGCGTGCCTTCGTTCTTGTCCTCGGTGGCGCAGCACACGCCGAACAGCGTGGCCTCGACATATAGTCCCTCGGCCAGCGGCAGATCGAGGCCGTGGTTCACCGCCTCCATGGCGTACTGAATCGCCAGCGGTGCATTGGCGATGATCTTGGCGGCGAGGGCCTCGGCGCGCGGCACGAGTTCGGCCGCGGGAACTACTTCGTTCACCAGCCCAATGCGGTGCGCCTCCTGCGCCGTGATCATCTCGCCCGTCAGTACCAGTTGCATCGCGATTCCCTTGCCCACCAGTCGCGGCAGCCGTTGCGTGCCGCCGTATCCCGGGATCAGTCCAAGCTTCGCCTCGGGCTGGCCGAGCTTCGCATTCTCGCTCGCCAGTCGCATGGTGCAGGCCATCGCCAGCTCGCAGCCTCCGCCCAGAGCAAATCCATTGATGCAGGCGATGCTCGGCTTGCCCAGGTGCTCGATCAGGTCCAGGACGGCCTGGCCCTTGTGGGTGTACTCCTTGGCGGAGACGGGCGAGTGCTGCGACAATTCGCCAATATCGGCGCCGGCGACGAAGGCCTTCTCGCCCCCGCCTGTAAGAATGACGACGCGCACCTCGGCGTCATCTTTCACCGACGCGAATGCCTGCCGCAGCTCTTCCATGGTGGCCATGTTCAGCGCATTGAGCACCTTCGGCCGGTCGACGG
>CAWCTB010000030.1:0-260336 GCA_963798275.1 uncultured Acidobacteriaceae bacterium | reverse complement strand
TCGGCCCACGCCCGGGTGGGAGACCCGCTGGAATTTGTGGTAGTGAGAGATGTAAACGTTGGCGGCTTCACGGTTATCAAGGCCGGAACCATGGCCCGCGGAACCGTCACTGGAGTTAAGGGGAGACGGATCCTGGGAATAGGCGGGAACGTCTCGCTAAAACTGGATTCGGTAGAGCTGGCCAATGGCGAACGGGTGGAGTTGCGGGCCAGCAAGGAAGTGAAGGGAGGCTCGCGAACCAAGCTGATGGTGGGGGCGATGATCGCGACCAGCCTGATTTTTCTGCCCGCGACACCGGTTTTCCTGCTCACGCGCGGGCACAGCAGCACGGTGCTGAAGAGTACGGAAATCACTGCGCAGATCGCGGGGCCGACTTCTTTGCTATCGGCAGGCTTAGCACGATCGCGAGAAAATTCTTCCGAGTTGGGCGAGATGATGGAGTATCTGCCGCCGCGTATTTTCAATGGCGAGGGACGCGAGGGCGACATGGTGAACCTGGTTTTTGTCGCCCAACAACAAGATTTGCAGGAAGCGTTCGAGCGGGCGGGATGGATCAAGACCGATCGATGGAGACCGTCCTTCGTGTGGCACCTGGCGCAGCATGGAACCAAAGACACGAGTTTGCCAATGGCCAGGTTTTACCTGTTTGGAAGAGTGCAGGATTATTCGTTTGCGCTGCCCGATCCGGGCGCCGTGGTTTCGCGGCGTCATCATCTCCGCATCTGGAAAACGGGTTCCACGATGAATGGGACGCCCATCTGGGCGGGCGCCGCCACCCACGATGTGGCGATTGAAATCGCCAAGCGTGGGCATTTGATCAACCACACGATCGACCCCAACGTGGATGCGGAGCGCGATTTTGTCGCCGCCAACCTGACGGGCGATTCGTCGGTGAGACGGCAGGAATATTTGCGCAGCGACAATCCGGTGTTCGAGGCGAAAACCGCTTCGGGCGAAAGCTACCACTCCGACAGCAGGATTCTTCTGCTGGATATTCAGCACGTCGCGCCCCCGACAACGGTGGCATCGGAACAATCCCCCAGCATGGGCGGGGCGATTGTGCCGCCGATCGAGGTTCCAGAGAAGTCATTCCAGAGCAATCTGACGGCGCAGCGTTGATGAGCTGAATTCTTGTGTCCCTGAATTGGTTTGGGGGAAAATGCCTGTCGTCTCTACAGCAGTTTCAGCTGAAGATGTAGACCGCGATCCCGCAGGGCGGCTAGAGCCCGAGTTCGCCACTCTGGCTATAACGGCACGGCTGAAGCCATGCCCTTTCAAGACGGTGCGTGGTCTACAGCGACTGTGAAACCGCACTAAAGGACCCACCTTCATTTTGCAGTTCACCCAGCGCTGAAGAGTGTGTGCCGTCGCTGTGGGACCAGGGATTTTGCGCGCCTACCCGGCACTCGCTGCGCTGCGCGCTGGGCTGGCATGCTGGTCGCCCTGCGGGCTTTGATGGTTCGGGGCCGGAGCTATAGATGCTGGCCTGAAGGCCAGCTCTACCTAAAAGGCTTTCAAGACGGCCGATAGTCTGCAGCAACTATGAAACCGTCATAGTTTCGACACTGCGAGCCGGAAAACGGCGATCTACTTTGGCTCCTCCAGGCGGCGGCGCTCTTGCTCCATGGCTTCGTAGGGATCGCGGCCGGTGACTTCTTCGTACCAGCCCGGATGGTGAGTCCAGGCCCAGCCTTCGCTCACGGTGCCGCGGGTCATGGCCTGGATGGTGCCGGGCTCGCCGAAGGTGCTGAGGTAGATGTGGAAGAAGATGCCAAACAGCATGATCAGCGCGGACAAATCGTGGATGACGTAGGAGATCGAGACCAGGATTCGTCCGAAGGTGGTGGGAAACCACATGATCACGCCGGTGATGACGTAGGCGACGCAGCCGCAGACGATCTCCCAGAACTGTAGCTTCTGGCCGGCATTGAAGAAGCCGACATCCCTGGGCTCCATGGGCTCTTCGTTGCGGACGTAGGCCTTCATGCGCTTCATCCAGCGCGAGTCGGACGGGGTCCAGCGCATGACGGCCAACCAGTTGAGAAGCTGCAGGGCGAAGAAGATAACGAACGCTAGCCCGAACCACGGGTGCAGGAAGCGGGTCATGGCTCCGCCGCCGAACAGGGGAGTGAAGAAGCGGAAGATCCAGGGCAGGTAGATGCCGAAGCCAGAGAGCAGGGCGAGGAAGAAGAAGATACCCACCATCCAGTGCAGGAAGCGGGTGTAGACGGGATGGCGCAAGAGCTCGCCCGCGTACACGGTGGTGTGCCCGAGACGGTCGATGGCATTGGTGCGATGGACGAAACGGTTAGCAGAGGTAGCCATCTAGTTCTCCTTCCCTTTTTCCGGCGGCGGATCGATGGACTTGACCGGCGGCGTGGGTTGTACCCGGCGCGGACCTTCGAAGACGTAGTGCATGACCACGCCGACAAATCCGAGCATTGCGCCGAAGAGGCCAATGGGCTTGAAGAAGCTCTTCCAAACGGTGAAGGCCAGGGGAATGCGCGGGTTCTTGGGCAGGTTGCCGTACTTCTCGGGATTGTTGATGTCGTGCAGAACATAGATGACGCCGGTCCCGCCAATGGTCTCCGGATCGTAGACGCCGGCATCCTTAAAGCCGGACACGTCGCGCAGTTGCTTGGCGCGGGTCTCGGCCAGGGCCTTCATGTCGTCCTTGGTGCCGAAGTGCAGGCAGCCGGTAGGACAGGATTTGATGCAGGCGGGCTCGAGTCCGGCACCCACGCGATCGGAGCAGAGGGTGCACTTGTACACCTTCTTGGTGCTGGGGTTGAATTTGGGAATGTTGAAGGGACAACCGGAAACGCAGAACTGGCAGCCAATGCAGTTTTCCTGCTGGAAGTCGACGATGCCGTTGGAGTACTGCACGATAGCGCCGTCGGCGGGACACGCGCGCAGACAGCCGGGATCGGCGCAGTGCATGCATTGGTGCTTGCGCATCAGCCAGGCGAAGCTGCCGTCGGAGTGCTCGCTCTCGTTGAACTTGATCAGGTTCCAGTAATTCCAGTCCGTGTCCGGCATGGTCTGGTAGGTGTTGTCGAAGTACGTCTCCTGGAACGGCATGTCGTTCCACTCGACGCAGGCCACCTCGCAGGCTTTGCATCCGATGCAGGTGGTGGTGTCGATCAGTTTGCAGACCTGCTCCTGCCGCTGCATGCCCTCACCCGGAACCGGGCCAGGATGGGCTGAGATCTGCTGAATGCGAAGTGTGCCGCGATCGCTCATCTCATGCCTCCTATGCCTTCTCCAGCTTCACCAGGAAGCCTTTGAATTCCGGCGTAAACGCGTTGGGATCGGTGACGGTAGGGGTTAACAAATTGGCCGGCGTTTTGGCGGTGCGGCCCTCATCTTCGGAAATCCCGAGGAAGCCCCAGTGGATGGGAATTCCGATCTGATAGGTTTTCTTGCCGTCGATCATCATGGGCTTGATGCGCTTAGTGACCATGGCCTTAGCGATGTATTCGGCGCGGGCGCTGGTGACTTTGAGCTTTTCGCCTCCCCGGATTCCCATCTGATCGGCCAGCTCCGCGGGAACTTCGATGAAGGGCACCGGCACCAATTCGACGTTCATGGGATTGTTCTTGGTCCAGTAGTGGTAGTGCTCGGTGAGGCGGTAGGTAGTACACACCAGGTTGTAGCCCTCCTGCACCGTGCCGTACTTGTCCATATTGGTCTTGAACTTTTTGGCGACGGGATTGTTCGACTGCTGGGGGTGCAGGGGATTGGCGATGGGACTCTCGATGGGCTCGTAATGTTCGGGGAAGGGGCCGTCGGCGAGGCCGGCGAGAGGAACAAAGAGGCGGCCAACGCCCTCAGGAAGCATGATGAAAGGTCCCATGTGGTCCTGGGGCTTGGAGTCGGGTTTGAAGTCGGGAACGTCGTTGCCCGCCCACTTCTGGGCCGATTCGTTCCACCAGACTTGCTTGCGCTGCGGGTCCCAGGGTTTGCCGGAAAGGTCGCAAGACGCCCGGTTGTAGAGGACGCGGCGATTCATGGGCCAGGACCATCCCCAGTTGGGGTAGATTCCCAGTCCGGAAGGATCTTCGGTTCCGCGGCGCTGCTGCATCGATCCCGCTTCGGTCCACGATCCGCAATACAGCCAATTGCCGCACATGGTAGTGCCATCGTCGCGCAGCATGGCAAACCCGGGCAGTTGCTGAGCGGACTTCAGGGAAACCCCGGTCTTCTCGTCGCTGATGTCGGCCAGGGCCTTGCCGTTGATCTCCTTCGCCACCTCAGTGAGCGAAGGATGGGCGGGAAGAGTGTAGTTCCAGGAGGCATGCAAAATGGGGTCAGGGAAGGCGCCACCTTCCTGCTTGTAGAGTTCGCGAATCCTGAGGAAGATCTGGGCCAGGATGTCCTGGTCGAGGCGGCAATCCCCCGGCGGCGCAAGCGCGGCATGCTTCCACTGCAACCAGCGCGCCGAATTGACGAAGGTGCCATCCTTCTCGGCGAAGCCGGCTCCGGGCAGACGGTAGACGGTGGTGTTGATCTGCTTCAGCTCTTCCGGCTTGATGCCGGGAGCTTGCCAGAAGGAGCTGGTTTCGTCGGGGTAAATCTCGCAGACGACCAGGAAGTCGGCTTTCTTGAGGGCATCGATGTTCTTCTGCGAGTCTGGTCCGATCATGACGCCGTTCATGCCAAAGGCAAAGAACCCCTTGACGCTGCCGCGGTACATCTCGTCCCAGATTTCGGTCCAGGAATGGCGGCGGTCGATCTTGGGCAAGTAATGGAAGGCGAAGTCGTTGTCCTTGGTGGCCGCGTCACCGTACATGGCCTTGAGGAAGGAGACGGTGAACTTAGGAGTGTTGGACCAGTAATTGAAGGAATCCCACTGGTTGGGCTTGGCGGACTTGGGAGTGGTCCGCTCCAGGTAAGCTTTCAAGTCGGTGTCGGCGGGGCTGGGCATTTTCAGATAGCCGGGCAGGATGTCGAAGATGCCCGCCATGTCGGTCGCGCCCTGGATGTTGGAGTGGCCGCGCAGGGCGTTTACGCCACCGCCGGCGCGACCCACGTTACCCATCAGCAACTGCAGCATGGCCGCGGTGCGGATGATCTGGGTGCCAAAGCTATGCTGGGTCCAGCCGACCGCGTAGATGATGGTGCCAACCTTTTTGGTGTCGCCATCCTTGCGGATGGAGGTGTACATGTCGGCCGCCTTGAGGAATTGTTCCTGGGGGATGCCGGTGATGCGCTCCACCATCTCGGGGGTATATCGGGAGTACTGCTGCTTCAGCAGTTGGTAGACGCAGCGCGGGTGCTGCAGGTCGAGATCGTAGGCGACGTCGGGCGGCAGCGACGGCGGAGGCGGGGGCGTTGCGGCGTGCGCGACTGGCGCAGCGGCAGGAGGGTGGGCTTCTCCCGTCGCGGTCTTGCCGGTCAGATTGCCGCCGGCTTCGTAATTCCAGGTGGACTTGTTGTAACTGCTGGTCGCCGGATCGAAACCGGAATACAAGCCGTCGTCAGGAAGCTTAAAGCCTTCCTTGATGATGAAGGCGGCGTTGGTGTAGTTGACGAGGTATTCCTTGGCGACGCGGTCGTTTTGCAAAGTATAGTTGATGACACCGCCCAGGAAGGCGATGTCGGAACCGGCCCGAATCTGCACGAAGAGGTCGGCCTGCGACGCGGTGCGGGTGAAGCGCGGATCGATGACGATCAGTTTGGCGTTGCGATTGCGCTTGGCCTCGACCGCCCATTTGAAACCGCAGGGGTGATTCTCCGCCGGATTGCCACCCATGATCAACATCATGTCGGCGTTCTTGATGTCGATCCAGCCGTTGGTCATGGCCCCGCGCCCGAAAGTTGGTCCCAAACTTGAGACCGTGGGCCCGTGTCAAACTCTTGCCTGGTTTTCCAGCCCCACGATGCCCAGACTGCGCATGGTCTTGACGACGAGATAATTGAACTCGTTGGTGTCAGTACAGCCGCCAGTAAAGGCGATGGATTCAAGGCGGTTGACGGTGCGGCCCTGCGCGTCTTTCTCGATGAAGGTGGCGTCGCGAGTTTTCTTGGTCCAGTGGGCGATCTCGTCGATGGCCTGGTCCCAGGGAATGTCTTCCCAGTGGTCGGAGCCCGGACGCCGCACCTGGGGCTTGAGAATCCGGCGCTGGTTCTGAATGTCCTGCTGCAGGGAGGCTCCCTTGGGGCAGAGGGTGCCGCGATTGATGGGATGATCAGGGTCGCCCTCGACGTGCACAACCGCAGGAGTGACATTCTTGGCCTTGTCACCGATGGTGTGAATGATGACGCCGCAGCTCACCGCGCAATAAGGGCAGGTGCTGCGGGTCTCGGTTGTACGGGAAATCTTCAGCGCTCCGGCCTGCGCGAGAAGCGGCTGAACATCGAAGCCGAAGGCCGTGAGTCCGACAACACCGGCCAGTCCAGTCTTGACGAAAGTACGCCTAGAGAGATCCATGGCACCGACCTCCAATGGGACATTGCTTGAATGTTGGATGCGAATAGTCCAGAAGAAGAGCGCTGTGGGGGACGCTCGGAGAAGAATGCAGCGAATTGGCGTATGTCCGATTCACAAACTCTACCGGGCACTCGTACTACACGGGAGCCTTGCAACGGAACAAACGGTAAGGAGCGTACACCGCGGGGAACGCGCTGGTCAATCAGGAAGTTGCAATCTTTATCGGGAAGCGAATCGCTGTTTTGCCTCAGAAACCAAGCAGGTTGAGCCGCATCTTACGGTAGTCTTTTTCGGCTGCCCAGATGTCGAGGGGAGCGGTGGCAATTTCGTCGACCAGGGGGATGATGAGTCCGTCCACGGTCAGGTCGAAGGACTTGAGGTAAGCGCGGCAGGAGTCGCAGGCCTCGACGCGAACCGAACCATTGCCCTCGCCGGCGAAGCGCGGCAGCTTGGCATGGTCGCGCTCGCCGCAATTGGGGCAGAGAACGCGGTAGAACTCCCACTCTGTCTGACACAGGGAGCAGAGCAGCCAGCGCTTGCCGCCGTCGCCTTCCGGTCGGAGGATGGCGAGTTGGGGCTCACCCTGGCAGCGTGGACACTTGTTGCCGGCGACGGTGGGATGTTCGGCGGGACCGGAGGAGGCGATCCGCTCGGCCATGGGCTGCAGGACGGCGCGCGGGAAGAAGGCGGCGGGATCTTCGGCAGAGGCCGGTATGAGGGCGGCACGCAGCACGGCCTGGACTTGTTCCGGCGAGAGGTGGCTGAACTTTTCGGCTTCCTGGCGCAATTTTTCCGGGGCATACTGCCGCACGGTTTTCAGCAAAGCAGGCAGGAAAGTTGCCGCGGCAGCGAGATCCAGCGACTGGCGCAGATCGGGGGAGTGCGTGTCTGTTGTTGGACTTGGGGCTGGGGCGCGGTCAAAGACGGACTTCTGGAATTCGAGGATGCGCAGGTAGAAAAGGAGCAACTCGGCAGCCCAGGGCCTTTGTTCGGCGAGCCAGGCGGCGCGCGCGGTGCGCTTTGTCCAAGGCGGGCCCTTAGACACGGTGACGGTAGACACGTTTGATCAGCCTTTCGAATTGCCAGCCGATCATAAATCAAACCCCAACGAGTCCGTTACGAACGCCCCTGCCGTCCGCTAAAGCGGACAGGGGGATTTCCCACTCGCGGTGTCACGGCGCTGAACACGCTGGCCGCGGGCGACAACCGCGGGATGCTGACCAGAGAGAGGGTGCAAGAGCGGCGCGGTCCGTGACCCCTTGCCTACGGGTGAATTGATCGCCGGATGGCACGACAGCCGTCTGCGTAACCGGAATCGTGAGGTTGGGAAATCTTACGAACCATGGGAACCCTCGCGCCCGGTCGAAATTGCGGCGCGCGTCACAACGCCTTGCGAGAGGGATCACAGCCCGCCGGGTCGCACGCCAGAGATAATGAAGATGTAGCCGCGGCCCAGGAATCAATAAGAGGAGCACGGGCTACAAGCCGACTTGTGGGTTGGTTCGCGCCAAAGGCCGGACGAAGCGGCTGTGAGGGAGGTCAGGCGAATGAAAGGCGACAGGCCACTGGGATCGTATCTGCAATATGGTCGGACGCTGGCGGAGTCAGGCATGTCAGGATTGCGCAGTGGCAGCGAGTCGTATCTGCAAGGACAGCCTCTTTGTGAAGCGATGACCCAATCCGCACGCGCCTCGTTCCTAATGGCCGCGATTGGCGCGTGTGCGGGCCTGCTACCGTTGTACCTGGCCCGGCGTCGCGGACGGATTCCGAAGGCCATCGCCTCGGGTGTGATCGGCAGCGCGGTGGGATTTTGCGCGGGATTCACCTGGAAGAATCGAGACCTCACCACCAGCATGGCGCGGTCAGCGCTCAAGCAGATCAACGTGGTTCGCGACGAACACTGGCTGGAGCGCCATCCCATCGATTACGCGTAGAGCCGACCGTCGCCCGCGCCGGGTCCAAGCAGCAAATGTTTATGCAATGTCCCGCCAGCGCGTAAGGCGACGAGGCCGTTCCGCGTCAAAAAACATTCCACCAGTGACCTGCAGCACTGCCGGAGGTGAGCGCACGACCCCCCTAGGGTGATGCACTTCACAGACGCCACCAAAACGGGAAAGCATAATCAGAAAGGGTCGGACGAGATTCCACCGGTCCGCCAGGTTGCCACTTCCAAGCGGAATCGTATTGACACGAAAAGCTGCCGCCAACTGTAGCGATAGCACGCACGGAATTGAATCTGGCCGGATCAATTCCGCGCGCACACAGGCCCCAGATCGTTGGAGTTGTCAAAGATGTTATTGCAGGGAGTCCACTCCTCGGCCCAGGCAATGCAGTGGGGAATTCCGGAACAACGATTGTTCCTGATCCTTCAGCTTGTCGGCCTCGCCTGTTTCTTCTATATCGCGGCAAAGCGGATGATGCCACTCGTCCACGGAGAAAGCGATTTTCGTTTTGACCGGCCGTGGCAGCGGCTGCAGAAGGTCCTGCAATATTGGTTGGGGCAGTGGAAGCATCCGCGTTACAGGGTTGCGGGAACGATGCACCTGCTGATCTTCGCGGGGTTCCTGATCCTGGCGACGCGAGCCTTTTATCTGCTGGTATTCGGGCTGTCTGGAGACTTCGTCGCGCCCGGCGCGATAGGCCGTTCTTATGACATCGTCGCGGACTATGCAGCCACCATTGTGTTCCTGGCGGTGTCGGCGGCGGCGATTCGCCGCATGGTTTTCAAACCCGCGCGGTACGCGGTGCCGCCCAAGTACGGCAAAGGGCATCCGGTTGACGCCATCTTCTTATTAGCGCTGATCGCGATCCTGATGGCGTCAGAGAGCCTGTTTGAGGCGAGCCGGGCGGCGATCCAGATGCAGCGGGGCGCGCCGGTGGAATTCCTGCCCGTACTTTCCCTGCCTTGGCTGTTCAAGAATGCGCTTGTTTCGACATCGGCGGCGACGCTGTGGAAGCTCCACCTCGGCGCGTATCTGGTCGATGTTCTTACCTTTTATTTCCTGCTGTGCTACCGGCCCTTTGGAATTCAGTTTCACGTGGAGACCTCGCTGTTCAACGTCTTCTTCGCCAAGCTGGATCGCGGCACGGTGAAGCCGGTGCGCTGGGGCGTCGCCGAGGAACAGCTCGACCAGGTGAAATCGTTCGGCGTGAAGAAGTTTGAAGACTTCACCTGGAAGCACATGCTGGACTTCTATTCCTGCGCCGACTGCGGGCGGTGCTCCGACAACTGTCCGGCGAACACGGTGGGGCGGCCGCTGTCGCCGCGGTTCCTCACCATCAAGGCGCGGGATTACAGCTTCCAGCACTATCCAGTCCTCGGCAAGTCGAACAACGGCCAAGCACTGATCGGCGGGATTTATTCGGAAGACGAGATCTGGTCGTGCACGACCTGCGGCGCCTGTGAGGAAGAGTGTCCGCTGCTGATCGAGTACATCGACAAGATCGTCGATATGCGGCGCGGCATGGTGGATGACGGAAATGTGCCCAAGTCCATCCAGAAGGCGCTGAAGGGCCTGGAGAGCCGGGGCAATCCTTACGGCAAGATGGAGAAGAAACGGGCGGAGTGGACCAAGGCGGAAGAGTTCCGGCAAACCTGCAACGTCAAGACGGTGAACGGAAGCAACGGCGCATCGACGCTGTATTTCGTCGACAGCATCACGTCTTACGACGACCGCATCCAGGCGATTGGGCGGGCGACGGCAAGGATTCTGGACGCAACGGGAGAAAACTTCGCGATTCTCGGCGCAGCGGAAAAAGACAGCGGACATGAGGTTCGCCGGTTCGGCGAAGAGACGCTCTTTATGGCGCTGCGTGACCACAACGTGGAGGCCATTAAGGCGTCGGGAGTCGAGCGAATCGTGACCGCCGATCCACATGCCTACAACGCGCTGAAGCACGATTACAAGGATGTGCCGCCGGTCGAGCACATCAGCCAGGTGATGGCGCGCGAAGTGAAGAGCGGCAACCTGAAACTCCAGCCGCTTGCCGACGACAGCAAGGTCTACGCCTATCACGATCCCTGCTACCTGGGGCGGCACAACCAGATTTATGACGAGCCGCGCGATGTGCTGGATGCGATTCCCGGCTTGAAGCGAGTGGAGATGAGCCGCTGCCGCGATCGTTCGTTCTGCTGCGGCGGAGGCGGGCTGATGCTGTTCTACGAGCCGCAGGAAGAGCAAAGGATGGGAGTGAAGCGAGTCGAGATGGCCGCCGAGGCGGGGGCCAACGTGATTGTGACTGCCTGCCCGTTCTGCATGGTGAATATCGAAGATGCGATCAAGGTTTCGGGCATGGAAGGAAAGATGACCGCCATCGACCTGGCGGAACTGGTCGACCAGCAAGTGGTGCGGCCGCCGCGGGAGATGAAGAAAGAGAACGAAGTCCTGACTCACGCCAGTGCGTGATGCGTGAGTTGACAACGAAACAGGTCGTCCGCCAGGAGTGGGCGTCAGAACAAAAAGCATTTGGGGAGTGTGAACGTGGAGATTCTAGTTTGCGCCAGAAGAGTACCCGACACGTCGGAGAACGAGATTCAACTGAACGCGGCGGGGAACGATATTGAACGCGATGACCTGGTCTATTCGATCAATGAGCCGGACAACTACGCGGTCGAAGAGGCCCTGCAGATGGTCGCCAAGGCCGGCGGCAACGTTACGGTGGCGACGGTCGGTGGCGATGAGGACGAGGAGATCCTGCGCCGGGAGATGGCCATGGGCGCCAACCAGGGCGTGCTGCTCTCCGACGAGGCTTTTGAGGGCTCGGACGGCAAAGGTATTGCGACGGTCCTTAAGGCTCTCGTCGAGAAGAAGAAGTATGACCTGATCCTGACCGGCGTGCAGGCCGAGGACGGCGGCGCGCAGGTGGGCGGAATGCTGGCTGCGCTGCTGGATTACCCGTTCGCCTCGCTGGTGAATTCCATCGAGGTGCTCGAGGGAAAGAAGCTGAAGGTCGGACGGGAGATCGAAGGCGGCAACAAGGAGATGTACGAGATCGATCTGCCTTGCGTGCTGTCGATACAGACGGGCATCAACGAGCCGCGGTATGTCGGGATGCGTGGCATCCGGCAGGTGGCCTCGCTGGAGATTCCGACTTACGGAGCAGCGGAGCTGGGGCTCGATGCAGGCACTGTCGGTGAAGCCGGAGCCAAGGTGAAGCGAGACGACTACTTCGTGCCGGCGCTGGGCAAGGGGGCCGAGATACTGCAGGGCAGCAGCGACGAGATTGCCGACAAGCTGGTTGAGTTGTTGAAAGCCAAAGGAGGGTTGAAGTAATGGCGCGGATTTTTGCCTACATCGTGCACAAGGGCGGCGTGGCGGACGATTCAGCCGCCGAGTTGCTGACCGCCGCCAAGAGAATCGATCCGGCAGCGTCGCCCACGGCGATTGTCGTGGGCTGGGGTCAGGAAGTCGATGCCGTCTGCGAGAGCCTGCGGGCGTCCTACGGCGAGGTGTGGAAGATCGCAAACGAGAGCCTGGCATATCCGAATGCCGAGCTGGTTCGCCACGCGCTGGTGAAAGTCCTGCCCCAGGGCAGCATCGTGTTGGCTCCGCACAACCATTTCGGAATCGATCTCGCGCCGGGGCTGTCCATCAAGCTGAATGCGGCATTTGTGCCGGACGTTGTGGGTATCGAGGGGATTGCAGGAACGTACCTCAAAGTGGTGCGCCAGGAATTCGGCGGACAGGTAAGCGCGCATGTGCGCTGCGACATCTCCGCCGGTGCAGTGATCAGTCTGCGCCCGGGCGCTTTTAAGCCGGAAGAGACGCCTCCTGCCAAGGGCACAGTGGTCGACAAGTCAGCCGAGGCGGGCACGCTGTCGTCGGGCCGGCGCTATCTCGAGACCATCGTGGCTCCTGCCGGCGACGTGGATATCAGCAAGGAGACGGTGCTGGTTTCCATCGGCCGCGGCATTCAGGAGCAAGACAATGTCGCGATCGCGCAGGAACTTGCCGATGCGATGGGTGCGGCGCTGAGCTGTTCGCGGCCCGTGGTGGACGCCAAGTGGCTGGAGAAATCCCGCCAGGTGGGCTCCTCCGGCCAGACGGTGAAGCCCAAGGTTTACCTGGCCTGTGGCATCAGCGGCTCGTTCCAGCATTTGGCTGGTCTGAAGGGCAATCCGTTCATCGTTGCCATCAACAAGAACCCGAAGGCTCCCATCTTTCAGGTGGCGGATGTGGGCATTGTGGCCGACATCCTGGAATTCCTGCCGGAACTGACCAACAAGGTTCGTGAAGCGAAGGGCGCGCACGCGTCCCGCTAAAAGTGAGGCACTGCCAATGATTACCAAGAAAACGCTGAAACTCAGCTTGAAGTCGCTGCGAGACTTCGGGAAAAAACGGCTGCCGGACGAAGTACTGATAGATTTCGACGAGCGGGACGAGTGCCCGGAGGAGATCGTCCACTACATGTGCAACCCGGACCAGCTCGGGATTCAACTGCTGTTCATTCCCGAGGAGTACGGCGGCATGGGCGGAAGCACCTTCGACGTCTACTGTATCTGCGAAGAGATGGCCCGGATCGATCTGGGCGTGGCCACGTCCTTATTTGCCACGTTTCTGGGGAGCGATCCGATTACGGTGGGTGCCACGCCGGAGCAGAAGAAGCACTGGCTGAGCCGCATCGCCAATGAGGGCGTGCTGTTTGCCTACGGCGCTACCGAGCCGGAAGCGGGCAGCGACCTGGCCTCATTAAAGACCACGGCGGACCGGGTCATGCAAGACGGCAAAGTGGCCGGGTACAGGATCAACGGCAGCAAGCAGTGGATCAGCAACGGCGGAATTGCCGACCTCTACACGATTCTGGCGAACACCCTCGGCGGGCCGAGCTGGTTCGTGGTGGAGAAAGGGGCGAAAGGCTTCACCCACGATAAGCCGGAGAACAAGCACGGCATCCGTCTGAGCAACACGGCGGCGCTGGCGCTGGCCGACGTATATGTCGATGCCGACCGGCTGGTGGGCGGCGTGGAAGGACAGGGGCTGCTGCAGGCGCAGGCGGTGTTCGGCTACACCCGCCTGATGGTGGCGGCGTTCGGATTGGGAGCAGGCTGGGCCGCACTCGATCGAGCCATTCCGTACTCCACCAAGCGCATCCAGGCTGGGACTCCACTGTCGGAGAAGCAGGGCTACACCCACAAACTGATTGTGCCCAACGTGGTGCGCCTGGAAGCAGGCCGCGCGTTCATCGAGGAGACGGCCGAGCGCATCGACGCGGGCGAGGGAAATCTTAATACCGAGGGCGCGATCGCCAAGTACATGTCCACCGAGGCGGGTAACACGGCGGCTGAAGCCAGTATCCAGGCCTTGGGCGGCTATGGCTATACCCACGAATACATGGTGGAGAAGATCAAGCGCGACGTGCGCATCACCACGATTTACGAGGGTACCTCCGAGATCATGGAGATGACGATCAGCCGCGACCGCTGGCAGCTCCACCTGAAGACGCGGGGGCAGCACTATCACGAGCGGGCGAAGCAGGTGGAATTGTTGCATGCCGCCCATCCGAACGTTGGTGCGGATGTGGCAGCGCTGGCTCTGCATGCACTGGCCGAGGTCATGGAGAAGGCCCGTGCGAATCGCCTGACCCGCCATCAACATGTATTGCTGCGGCTGGGCGAGTTGATTGCGTACGCGGAGTCGGCAGCCACGTTGGCCCGCCGCGCAGCACTGAAGGCCGAAGGACGGCTGAACGAAAAGGCCAATGAGCGCTTTGACGCCGCGGCGCTGGCGGCGATCAGCCGGGTCTTCGCGCGCGAGGCGGCGATGAAGGTAGCCGCGGAAGGCGCGCGCCTGGTGATTGGATGCGACGCCGTAAGCGAAGCGGAGAGGCCCGCTTTTGAAGCCGCCCTGGGAGTGCCCGCGATTCACGGCGCCCAGGCCGGACTGATCTCCGACATGGATTACATAGCTGACGTGTTGTATGGGCGCGCGGCAAAGCGCCCAGCAGAAGATCTCGCAGAAGTTGCCCTCCACCGTTAGACAACGGGAGTACGGCATCGCGCCCCTGTGTTCCACGCCTGGGTGCCTGCTCCGCCTGAAGAGGAAGGTCATGGAAAACACTGCTCATCGCGCAATCGCAATTGTGGGGGTAGGAGCCATCCTGCCCGACGCTCCGAACGCACCTGCATTCTGGAATAACGTAAGAACCGGCCGCTACAGCATCACCGATGTTCCTGCGGACCGATGGGATCCCGCGCGATATTACGATGCCGATCCGAATGCGCCCGACAAGACGTATTCGAAGATCGGCGGCTGGGTGCGCGAGTACGCCTGGGAGCCGATGAAGTGGCACCTGCCGATACCGCCGCGCGTGGCCGATGGCATGGATTTAACGCAGCAATGGGCGGTAGCCTGCACCCGTGAAGCGCTGGAAGACTATGGCTTTCCCAAGCGGCCCCTGGACCTCGATCGCACCGCGGTAATCCTCGGCAATGCCATGGCCGGGGAAAAGCACTACCTCTCGTCGGTTCGCATTTTCTTTCCGGAATACGAGCACGAACTGGAGGAATCGGCCAGCTTCGCTGCGTTACCGGAGGCGGTGCGGCGCGACATCACGCACCAGTTTCACGATCGCATTGCAGGGCGCTACGCTCCCATCACCGAAGACACCATGCCGGGCGAACTCGCCAACTGCATGGCCGGGCGCATTGCGAACCTCTATAACTTCCACGGTCCCAACTATGTGTGCGACGCGGCGTGCGCATCGGCGATGGCGGCGATCACCTCGGCGATTGAAGGGCTGGTGCAGAACAACTTTGACGTGGTCGTCACCGGGGGCGTTGACCGCAACATGGGAGCGCCGACTTTCGTGAAGTTCTGCAAGATTGGCGCGCTGTCGGCGACCGGCACCCGCCCCTACGCGCAAGGCGCCGATGGATTCGTCATGGGCGAAGGCGCTGCCATCTTCATCATGAAGCGATTGGCCGATGCGGAGCGCGACCAGGACAAAATCTACGCCGTGCTGCGCGGCATTGCCGGCGCCAGCGATGGCAAGGGGAAGGGCATTACGGCGCCCAATCCGATTGGGCAGAAGTTGTGCGTCGAGCGAGCCTGGGAGAATGCCGGTTTGTCGCCTGCGACGGCGACCCTGATTGAAGGCCATGGCACCTCGACGCGCGTGGGCGATGTGGTGGAAGCGCAGTGCATGGTTGAGGTCCTGAGCAGCTCGAATCTGCCCGCGGGGTCGGTGGCGCTCGGCTCGGTCAAGTCGAACATCGGACATCTCAAAGGCGCAGCCGGAGCTGCGGGAATTCTGAAGGCTGCCTTTGCGCTCCGCGACAAGGTGCTGCCGCCCAGCCTGCATTGCGAGCATCCCAGTCCGGACATCGACTTCGCACACTCTCCGCTCTACGTCAACACTGAGCTGAAACCGTGGGATGTTCCGCCCGATGTCGCGCGGCGCGTCGGCGTTAGCGCCTTCGGTTTCGGCGGCACCAACTTCCACGTGGTGATGGAAGAACACATTCCCGGCAGGCTGAACGGCAACGGCAAACGGTCGATCGCTGTGCCGGCAACAACGCCCACGGTGGCGAAGGATGTAACCATGCAAGCAAGCAGTATCGCGGCAGCAGTTCCGGTTCAAGGCTTCTTTCAAGGCACCGTTACGCGGTGCGCTGGTCATCGGCGCAGAGTCGGCGGCGAAATTGGTCGAGCGTCTACGCGGCGTACAGAAGGCGGCCGCGGCAGGAAACGCGCCGGCACCGGCTGCTCCGGCCGAGGCTGATCTGCGCGCGACCGAGCGCGTGGCCATCGATTACGCCGACGCTGCTGACCTGGCAACGAAATGCGGCATCGCCCTCAAGGCGTTGGAAGCGAACCAGGCTGCGTTCTGGAAAGCCATACGCGCACAAGGGATCTTTCGCGGCAGTGGCGCCGCGCCCAAGGTTGCTTTCCTGTATACCGGCCAGGGCTCGCAGTACGCCAACATGCTGCAGCCGCTCAGCGCTGCCGAGCCGATCGTGAGCGAAACGTTTGCCGAAGCGGACCGCGTCATGACCCCGCTGTTGGGCAAGCCGCTTACGCAATTCATCTTCGTCGATCCCAACGACGCGAATGCGGTTGCGAAAGCCGAAGAAGATCTGCGCCAGACCGAGATTACCCAGCCAACTGTGCTGGCGATTGATATTGGAATCACCCGGCTTTTGGCCGCTTACGGCATCGAGCCCGACATGACGATGGGACACAGCCTGGGCGAGTATGGCGCACTGGTGGCATCCGGCGCGCTCAGCTTCGAGGAAGCGCTGGAAGCCGTCAGCGCCCGTGGCCGCGGCATGGCGCAAGTCGCGGTGGAAGATAAAGGCAGGATGGCAGCAGTGTTCGCGCCGCTGGCGGAAGTCGAACGCATTCTCAAGACGGTGACCGGGTACGTAGTCATCGCCAACGTCAACAGCAATACGCAGTCGGTCATCGGCGGCGCCAGCAAAGCGGTCGAGCAAGCAGCGCAGCTCTTCCTGCAGGCCGGCTACAACGTAGTGGAGCTGCCGGTCAGCCACGCCTTCCACACTTCGATTGTGGCTCCGGCCACCGAGCCGCTGCGGCACATGCTCGAGCGCCTGCATCTGCAATCGCCGCGGGTGCCGATCGTCGCCAACTTCAACGGCGAGTTTTATCCCACCGGAGCCGGTGTGGTGCCACAGATGCTGGACCTGCTGTCGCAGCAAGTGGCTTCTCCGGTGCAGTTCGTCAAGGGCTTGCGCACGCTCTACGGTGCGGGTGCGCGGGTTTTCATCGAAGTGGGTCCCAAGAAAGCGTTGCAGGGATTTGCCGAAGACGTCCTCGGCAATTACGGCGACGTGGTTTCGCTGTTTACCAACCATCCCAAGCTTGGCGACATTGCAGCCTTCAACCAGGCATTGTGCGGGCTGTATGCGGCCGGATTGGGCCGTGGGACGGCCGACGCTGTACGCGAGGCCGAGGTAGGCAGTTGCGACGGTGTCGTTCGTTGCCGGCAGACGCTGAAGCGATGCCGGAGAGACCTTCTGCGCCGCCCACCGCCGTTTCGGAGAAGCCATCCAATGGCGATAACTATGCCGAACTTGGGCACTGGTTCGCCGATGTTCTGGAGCGTGGGTGGGAAATCTATCGCGGCCAGAAGCCTCCGCAAGCCAACGAGCCGGTGGTGATCACCGGGGCAGGATTGGGACTGCCCGGAACGGAGCACATTTTCGACGATGGCAACGTGGCGCGCATCCTGCGGGGCGAACAATTCATCGGCCTGATCCCCGAGCGCTTCCGCCGCGGCATGGTTGATAAACATGTGACACGCCTGGTGAAGAGCGACAACGGAGGAGCGACGTTCGAGTCCATCAACGATGTCGCCGACGTCATCAAGTTGGCCGGCCGGGGAGGCGCTTTCGATCTCGAAAAAGAATTTGGTGTCGCCGCAGATCGGCTGGAGGCACTGGATCGCACGACCCGCCTGGCCATCGCGGCCGGCCTCGAGGCGTTGCGTGATGCCGGTATTCCCCTGGTGATGCGCTACAAGACCACGACCCGCGGGACATTGTTGCCCGACCGCTGGGGCCTGCCGGATGCGCTGCGTGACGATACCGGCGTGATCTTCGCATCGGCCTTCCCCGGCTACGATGCTTTCGCCGAATACATGCACGGCTATTACACCGATCATGCCCGCCGCGAGCAGTTGGCGACCCTGGAAAGCCTGCGCGCCCAGGGAAACGGCAATGGGCATTCCGCCGTAGCGCAAGCGATCGACCAGCGCATCGGCGAGTTGCGCACCATCCTGGGAAAGGAGCCCTTCGTCCTGGACCGGCGCTTCCTGTTCCGGGTTTTGTCGATGGGACATTCGCAATTTGCCCAGTTCATCGGCGCGCGTGGTCCCAATACGCAAATCAACGCCGCCTGCGCCAGTACCTCACAAGCCGTGACGCTGGCGGAGGACTGGATCAGCGCCGGACGGTGCCGCCGCGTGATCGTTATTTCCGCCGACGATGTTTCCTCGGACAACCTGATGGAATGGTTCGGCGCGGGCTTTTTAGCAAGCGGAGCAGCGGCTACGGATGAAGTGGTGGAAGATGCCGCCATTCCGTTCGACCGGCGCCGTCACGGGCTGATTGTTGGCATGGGCGCGGCGGCGCTGGTGGTGGAGAGCGCCGAGGCCGCGCGCGAACGCGGCATCCGGCCCATTTGTGAAGTGTTGGGTGCGGTGACGGCCAACAGCGCTTTCCATGGCAGCCGCCTCGATGTGCAGCACATTGGCCAGGTCATGGAAGAGCATGATGGCCAGCGCTGAAGCGCGCAGCGGCATTTCGCGGCGCGAGATCGCCCCGCACACGGTTTTCGTTTCTCACGAAACCTATACGCCTGCGCGCGGCGGGAGCGCCTCGGCGGAAATCTTTGCGCTGCGTCGGGTCTTCGGCGACGCCGCCGACCAGATCGTGATTGCCAACACCAAAGGCTTTACCGGTCACGCAATGGGAACCGGCATCGAAGAGGTGGTTGCGGTGAAGGCGCTGGAGACCGGCTGCCTACCGCCGGTGGCCAACTTCAAGGAAATCGATCCGGAGCTGGGAGAGCTGAACCTGTCGAAGGGCGGCTCTTATCCGGTGGAGTATGCGTTGCGTCTGGGCGCAGGATTCGGCTCGCAGATCAGCATGACGCTGTTGCGCTGGGTGAAGACGAAGGACGGTGTCCGCCGCAGTCCGGATGCGTTGGGCTACGCGTACCGCATCGCCGATGCGGCAACGTGGAATGGCTGGCTCAGCCGGATCGCGGGATATCCCACGGCGGAGCTGGAAGTGGTGCAGCGCACGCTGCGGGTGCGCGATCAGGGGTTGCAGGCGCGAGTCGCTGCGGTCGCCGAGGAGGCGCGGCAGGCTGCAATGCCGAGTCCGAAACCGCAGGCGCCGCTGTCCGCTCCTGCGGCGGCAGTGGTTGAGCCAAACCGCCAGTGGTTGAAGCGAAACCGGCGGCGACGGCGGTGTATGTCGAGCCTGCCAAGACAAGTGTGGCCGTTGCGGTTGCGCCGCCGCCGATGAAGCAACCGGCTCAACCCGCAGTGAGTGGCTCGGTGAAGACACGAATCCTGGCCCTGGCAGTGGAGAAGACGGGTTATCCGGCTGACATGCTCGATCTCGACCTGGACCTGGAAGCCGATCTGGGCGTGGATACCGTCAAGCAGGCGGAAATCTTCGCGGCCATTCGCGAGATGTACAACATTCCGCGCGACGAGAGCCGCAAGCTGCGAGATTATCCGACGCTGGCGCATGTGATTCGGTTCGTGTATGAGAAACGTCCCGACCTGTCAGAGGTTGGGACTTCGTCCTCGTCCGCAGTGGCTGAGGCCCCGGCGAACGCCGAGGTGGCCGCTCCAGTTGTGGCGGTTGCGCCCAATCCGGTAGCCGCCGCTGCTGCTGCAGCGGCAAAACCAGCGGGAGTCGACGTGAAGGAGCGAATCCTCGCGCTGGCCGCGGAGAAGACGGGCTATCCGCAGGACATGCTGGATCTCGACCTTGATCTGGAAGCGGACCTTGGGGTGGACACGGTCAAGCAAGCGGAGATGTTCGCGGCGATTCGCGAGATCTACAACATTCCGCGCGACGAAAATCGGAAGCTGCGTGATTATCCGACGCTGGCCCACGTGATCCGGTTTGTGTATGAGAAGCGGCCGGACTTGGCGGTGGCCGCTCCATCCGCGCCTACGGCTGCCGAAGCTGATACTGCGCCTGTTGCGACAGCTGCGGCGGCGGCTGTGTCTGCGCCCTCTGCGTCCAAACCTGCATCCGTGGGCGAGTCAGTGAAGGAGCGCATCCTCGAATTGATGGTGGAGAAAACCGGCTATCCCAAGGACATGCTGGATCTCGACCTCGATCTGGAAGCGGACCTTGGAGTAGACACGGTCAAGCAAGCGGAGATGTTCGCGGCGATTCGCGAAATCTACAATATCCCGCGCGATGAAAACCGAAAGCTGCGCGATTATCCGACATTGGCCCACGTGATCCGGTTCGTGTATGAGAAGCGGCCGGATTTGGCGGAGACTGTTTCGTCCACGGCGGCGACCGAGGTTGCCGCGCCTTCGGTGATAGCGACTGATGCGGCGGCGGCGGCTGTGTCTGCGCCCCCTGCGTCCAAACCTGCACCGTGGGCGAGTCAGTGAAGGAGCGCATCCTCGAATTGATGGTGGAGAAAACCGGCTATCCCAAGGACATGCTGGACCTCGACCTCGATCTGGAAGCGGACCTTGGAGTGGACACGGTCAAGCAAGCGGAGATGTTCGCGGCGATCCGCGAGATTTACAACATTCCGCGCGATGAAAACCGCAAGCTGCGCGATTACCCGACGCTGGCGCACGTGATTCGCTTCGTGTATGAGAAGCGGCCCGATCTGGCGGGAGAGGCTTCGCCGGCCCCGCCGATCGAGGAGCCAACAGCGGCGGTCGCAGTGGCCGCTGCGCCCACACCTTCGGCCGTGGTCACGCCGAGCGCAACTGAAGAATCCTACGACTCCATCAAAGAGAAGATATTGCAGATCGTGGCCGAGAAAACGGGCTATCCGACTGACATGCTCGACCTGGACCTCGATCTGGAGGCTGACCTCGGCGTGGACACGGTCAAGCAGGCGGAGATGTTCGCCGCGGTGCGAGCGGCGTACAACATTCCGCGCGACGAGAACCTCAAGCTGCGCGACTTCCCCACGCTGGCACACGTGATTCAATTCGCGCAAACCAGGCGGCCGGGGGCGGCACCAATCGGTGCAATCTCCGGCACGGAGGCAAAGAGTCATGCGGACGAGACAGCGGGGACGGCGACTGCGGCCCCGGCGCCGAAGGCGACTACGCAGCGCGTTGCTGCCAGCTTTGAGGCGACCGACCAGCATTCCGCGGCGAGTGCCTGTGCCCAGTCTGCGTCCGCCACTGGATTTGTGCAAGCCGACCGGCGTGACGCTCGGCGAGGGCAGCCGCGTGGTGGTGATGCCGGACACGAATGGCGTTGCCGACGTGCTTGTGCAACGGCTGCAGAGCCTCGGTGCCGAAGTGCTGCGGATCGACCCGGCGCTGGACGCAGATGCGCTCACAGCGTGTCTTAAGGGCTGGCTGGCCGCCGGACCGGTGAAGGGCGTGTACTGGCTGGCTGCGCTGGATAACGAGGGACCGCTCAGCGATATCGATCTGAGTGCCTGGCACGAAGGGCTGCGGGTGCGCGTTAAGTTGCTCTACGCGACCATGCGCGTTCTGTATGAGCAGATCGCCGCGCCGGGGACGTTCCTCATTTCGGTGACACGGCTTGGGTGGGCAACATGGCTATGACGAAGCTGGAGCGGTCGCGCCGATGGGCGGCGCGGTCGTTGGCTTTGCCAAGACCTACAAACGCGAACACACTGAGGCCCTGGTCAAGGCGGTGGATTTTGAGGGCGGTACTAAGCCTTCAGAAGTAGCCGATGTCCTCATCGAAGAGAGCTTGCGCGATCCCGGCGCGGTCGAGATCGGCTACAAGAATGGACTGCGCTGGACGGTTGGTCTGCGGGAGCAGCCCGCGGACGATGGCCGGCCCGGCATGACGTTGGATGAAAGCAGCGTGTTCGTCGTCACGGGTGCGGCAGGGAGCATCGTCTCGGCTATTACTGCGGACCTGGCGTCAGCTTCCGGTGGCACCTTCTACCTGCTTGATCTGGTGCCCGAACCGGACGCAAACAATCCCGACCTGAAGCGTTTCGTGAGCGACAAAGACGGACTGAAGCGCGATCTGTTTGCACGCATACAGGCGCGGGGCGAGCGGGCCACTCCCGCACTCGTGGAAAAGGAGCTCGCAGCTCTGGAGCGGGCGCAGGCAGCGCTTACCGCGATCAATGCGGTACGAGCCGCAGGCGGGACGGCGCACTACTTCAGCGTCAACCTCGCGGATGCAGACGGCGTGGCCAAGGTCATCGAGCAGGTGCGGCAGCAAAGAGGACGGATCGATGTCCTGCTGCACGCCGCCGGCCTGGAGCGCAGCCACTTCCTTCCCGATAAAGATGCGCGTGAGTTTGACCTGGTATTCGACGTAAAGGCTGACGGCTGGTTCAATCTGCTGCACGCCATCGGCAGCATGCCGCTGGGGGCGACGGTGGCGTTCAGCTCGATTGCGGGCCGCTTCGGCAACGCAGGGCAGACGGACTACAGCGCGGCCAACGACCTGCTGTGCAAGTACACCTCGAGCTTCCGCAGCACCCGCCCGCTGACCCGCGGCATCGTCATCGACTGGACGGCGTGGGGCGGCATCGGCATGGCGACGCGCGGCTCGATTCCGAAGATGATGGAACTGGCGGGCATCGACATGCTGCCACCCGAGGCGGGCGTTCCGCTGATTCGCCGCGAACTCACGGCGGGAGGCACGCGCGGAGAAGTCGTCGTCGCCGGACGCATGGGCGCGATGCTCAACGAATGGGATGCGACCGGAGGGCTGGATGTCGACGCGCGCTGGAAGCTGCTGCCGAACGCCTGCCGGCACAAGGGCCGATGACTGGCAAGATCACGGGGATGGGGCTTTACAGCGGCCTGACGATGGAGACGACGCTCGATCCGACGGTGCAGCCCTTCCTGCACGATCATCGCATCGACGGCACGCCGGTGCTGCCCGGCGTGATGGGCATCGAGGCGTTCGCCGAAGCTGCACTGTGCGTGCATCCCGGCTGGCACATCGAGGCCATCGAAGAGGTGAATTTCCTGGCTCCGTTCAAGTTCTACCGGGACGAGCCGCGGACGGTGACGGTCCAGGCCTTCTTCTATCCGCAAGGCGACAAGCTGGTCGCAGATTGCCGGTTGATCGGGCGGCGGAAACTTCCGAACCAGGCCGAACCGCAAGAGACGACTACACTTCACGGCGCGGGTGCGAGTGCGCAAACAGCCGCCCGAAGCGGTGACGGGAGCGGCTCCGCGCTTGTCGGCCGAAGCCATCGTGCAAGCGGCGCAAATCTATCGCATCTACTTCCACGGTCCCGCGTACCAGGTTTTGGATCGTGCCTGGTGGGACGGAACGCGAATGATTGGCGAGATGGCCGCAGGGTTGCCGGGCAATCATGAGCCCTCCGATCGGCCGACGCTGATGGCTCCGCGACTGATCGAGTTGTGCTTCCAGACTGCCGGACTGTGGGAGCTGGGCGCGCAAAGCCGGATGGGCTTGCCGCAGCAGGTGCGCACGGTCTCATGGTTGCGCGCACCGCAGTTGGCGGAAGGCCGGCTGTATGCGGTGGTAACGCCGCACCCGGAGCAGGACAGCTTCGATGCGGAAGTGGTCGATGCGGCGGGCAACCGCTACGTGCGTTTGGGCGGTTACCGCACGACGGCGGTCCCCGATGGTGTCGATGCGGAGTCGTTGAAAGCCCTGCAAGCCGCCTTGTCGGCGGAAGCCGTCACCGCGTGATGAGCTCACCGGATTGCCGGTGACGGAGGTTGAACGGGTGGCCTATGTTCAGCAGAATTTCAGCGAGTTGCTATCGTCAATCGCGGGGAAGCCGCGATGCGCTTCATCCACGCGGCCCGCGAGTTCAATCAGGAGCACGCGGCGGGCCTGTGCACCATTGCGCTTTATACCGACCCTGACCGTCACGCCATGTTCGTTCGCGAAGCGGACGAGGCGGTGCATCTCGGGGCTGCGCAGGTCATCGATCCCCACACGCAACCATCTCAAGAACAGTTACGTCGACTACGGCACCCTGGAGCGCGCGTTGGTGGCGGCGCGCGCTGAGGCAGTCTGGGTGGGATGGGGCTTTGTGGCCGAGCATGCCCAGTTTGCCGACCTCTGCCGCAACCTAGGCATCGTGTTCATCGGCCCCGATGGCGATGTGATGCGCCGATTGGGCGACAAGATTTCGTCGAAGCTGCTGGCCGAGCAAGCACAGATTCCAATTGCCCCCTGGAGCGGCGGGCCGGTGGAAACCTTCAGCGACGCCCAGCATCACGCCGAGCGCCTGGGCTATCCGCTTTTCATCAAGGCCACAGCGGGCGGCGGGGGCCATGGCATCCGCCGCGTCAATTCCGCGAATGAGCTGGAGAAGGCCCTTGAAGGCGCTCGCGCGGAGGCATTCAAGGCCTTTGGCGATCCCACTGTTTTCATGGAACAACTAGTCACTGGCGCACGCCACGTCGAGGTCCAGATCATTGCCGATCACCACGGCACCACGTGGGCCGCGGGGGTGCGCGACTGCACCATCCAGCGCCGGCATCAGAAGATCCTCGAAGAAGCGCCCTCGCCCGCGCTTTCCCCCGAACAGGATCAGGCGTTACGGGAAGCGGCAGTCCGCTTAAGCCAGGTGGCCGGATATCACAATGCGGGCACGGTGGAGTTCCTGTACCAACGGGAGAGCCAGCAATTCTTGTTCATGGAGATGAACACCCGTTTGCAGGTCGAGCATCCGGTGACCGAGTGCACGACCGGCCTCGATCTGGTGAAGCTGCAGATTCACGTTGCGCGCGGCGGGCGGCTGGAAGGAGAGCCGCCGCGGACGAGGGGCCATGCCATTGAGGTGCGGCTGAACGCCGAAGATGCCGACAACGGGTTTGCGCCTTCTCCCGGGGCGATCGAGCGCTTCCGGATGCTGACGGGGCCGGGAGTCCGCATCGACACCGGCGTGGAGGAGGGCGACGTCGTTCCGGCAGAGTTCGACTCGATGATCGCCAAGATCATCGCCTATGGCCAGAGCCGCGAGGAAGCGCTGGCACGGTTGCAACGGGTACTGCGCGACAGCGTAGTGGTCATCCGGGGCGGAGCCAGCAACCGCGCGTTTCTGATCGAACTGCTGGGCCGCGCGGAGGTGCGGAACGCACAAGTTGACATCGGCTGGCTGGATCGCCTGGCGGCGAAAGGCCAGCACCTTTCGCGAGAGCACGTCGATGTGGCCTTAGTGCAGGCCGCCATCGAGGCGTACGACCGTGAGCTCAAGGTGGAGCAGGCGCAGTTCTATGCTTCGGCCCTGCGCGGACGCCCGCAGGTGCGCAGCGAAGTGGGTCACACCGTCGAACTGCGCTACAAGGACCATTCGTACTCGATCAAGGTTTATCGCATTGGCCTGCAGAAATACCGGGTGGAGGTGGATGGAGCGCGCATCGATGCCCAGATCGAGCGCCTGGGCCCGTTCGAAAACTGGCTTACCGTCTTCGGGCAGCGCTTCCATGTGGTGTCGGTGGAGCAAGGACTGAGCTACCGGATCGAATTGAACGGCGTGTCGCACCGCATCGATCGCGACGATGGCGGCATGGTGCGCGCTCCCTCGCCGGCGGTGGTGGTATCGGTTGCGGTGAAGCCGGGTGACATGGTTGCGACGGGCGAGCGCCTCGCGGTGCTCGAAGCCATGAAAATGGAGATGCAGGTGGTGGCTCCCTTTCCGGGGAAAGTTCGCCAGGTTCTAGCCATCCCCAATGTGCAGGTAAATACGGGGGATCCGCTGGTGCAGGTCGAACCTGCCGCGGACCGCAAGGTGACGGGAGCGACCGAGCGGGTAAGCTTTGATGCCGCCGCCGCGTCGCTGGCAGAGACCCAGGACCACTCATCGCACTGGCGGCAAAATCTGGAGGAATTGCGGCAGCTCATGCTGGGCTTCGATGTCGATCGCGAGCGCACGGCGCGTCTGCTCGCAGAATGGAGCCAATTCGGTGACGGGCCGTCGGACAGGGAAGAAACACGCCGCCAGGAAGACGAGATCCTCAACATCTTCGTGGACCTGTGCTCCCTGTTCCGCAGAAATCCGAAGGTGACCGATCAGATCGTCGCCGAAGAGCCCAGCACCGAAGCCTACCTGTTTTCCTATCTGCGCATGCTCGATACCCACGGCGACGGAGTTCCGCCGGAATTTGTGGGCGAGTTGTGGCGGGCGGTGGCGCACTACGGAGTACCAACGCTGGAGCGCTCGCCGGAACTGGAAGAGAGCCTGCTGTGGATCTACAAGTCGCACCAGCGGGAGGAGCAGCAGGTAGCGCCGATCATGGGCGTGCTGCAGCGGCGCTTGGCGCGGATCGAGACGATGCCGTCACCTGCGGACGAAGCCTTCCGCGTTTTGCTTGACCGCATGATCGCGATTACCCGCGGTTTGTTTCCTTCCATCAGCGATCTCGCCCGCGAACTACGATATCGTACCTTCGATCAGCCACAGTTCGAGAGGATCCGAACACAAGTTTACGCGGAGGCCGAAGGCCAGCTGGATTATCTCGCTGCGAATCCAAACACTGCCGACCGCAACCAGAGAGTACGAGCACTGGTGGAGTGTCCACAGCCGCTCGCGACAGTCATGTCCGGTCGCTTCGCCACCGCATCGCTTCGCTTGCAGGAATTGATGTTGGAGGTGATGGTATCTCGCTACTATTGCGTGCGAACCCTTACCGACTTCCGCGCGCACTCCATGGACGGGTACTGTTGCGTGTCAGCGCAGTATGACGAAGACGGAAAGCGCGTGCATATTTTCGCGACGCACGCGGACTACGCGCGGCTTGCGGAAGCCGTGCAGGCAATGGTTCCGCTCATTGGGGCAGTCCCCAGCGGCGACGAAGTCGTTCTCGATTTCTCCACCTGGAAGCAGGGCGCGTTGGCTGCTGCCGACGTTGCCCAGCGGGAGATTCATTCGATCATCAAGGACGCCGGTTTCCAGCGTGCCATCCGGCACATTGTCGTGGCTGTGTCCGGCCCCGGGCGCGACCCGGGCCTCGGGGGCATGCAACACTTCACCTACGAGCCGTCGGAGAACGGTTATCGGGAAGTAGAGCTTTTCCGCGGGGTTCACCCCATGCTGGGGGAGCGGTTGCATCTGTGGCGTCTCAAGAATTTCAAGATCGAGCGCCTGCCGTCGGTGGAAGACGTCTATCTTTTGCATGCCGTAGCCAACGACAACCCTAAAGATGAGCGCCTGTTCGCAGTGGCGGAAGTGCGCGATCTGACGCCGGTGCGCGACCGCAATGGCCGCGTCGTGCAATTGCCTCATTTGGAGCGCATGTTCGCCGAGACTACCGCGGCCATCCGGTCATTCCAGTCGAAACGCCCGCCTAACGCGCGGCTGCAGTGGAACCGCATCTTCCTCTACGTGTGGCCAACGCTCGATCTCAAGCCGGACGAAGTGAACGACCTGGTTCATAAACTGGCACGGTCCACCGACGGCCTGGGATTAGAGCAGGTGGTGGTGCGGGTGCGCATTCCCAATCCGCGAACCGGAGAGTTGCGGGACACGGTCATGCGCATCTCGGCTCCGGGGGATGCCGGCCTGCTGATGACCTTCCGCCCCGCGGCCAAGCTGCAACCGATGAAGCCCTTGGCGGCGTATGACCAGAAGGTGGTCAAGATGCGCCAGCGGGGAATGCTTTATCCCTATGAGATCGTCAAGATGCTTACACCGACGCGTGACGAAACGCGGGCGGATTTTCCTCCCGGCGACTTTGTCGAGCACGATCTCGATGACGAGGGCAACCTGGTCCCGGTCGATCGCCCTTACGGCCAGAACAAGGCCAACATTATCGTGGGGGTGATTCGCAGCTTTACCAGCAAGTATCCGGAGGGCATGACGCGGGTGCTGCTGCTGGGCGATCCCAGCAAGGACCTGGGAGCAATCGCCGAACCCGAGTGCCGTCTCATTCTGGGGGCGCTCGATCTGGCCAGGGAGAAGAATGTCCCACTGGAATGGTTCACCCTGTCGGCGGGCGCGAAAATCTCGATGGACAGCGGAGTCGAGAACATGGATTGGATCGCGCGCGTGCTGCGCGGGCTGATCGAGTTCACCCAAGCTGGGGGAGAGGTGAACCTGATTGTGAACGGCATCAACGTGGGTGCCCAACCGTACTGGAATGCCGAGGCCACCATGCTGATGCACACTCGCGGCGTTCTGATCATGACGCCTAAGGGAGCGATGGTGCTCACCGGCAAACGAGCGCTGGACTACTCGGGCAGCGTGTCAGCGGAAGACAATCAGGGCATCGGCGGATACGACCGCATCATGGGGTTCAACGGCCAGGCGCAGTACTTCGCGCGCGACATTAACGAAGCCTGCCGGATTCTTATGCGGCATTACGATCACACCTACGTTGCGCCGGGCGAACGTTTCCCGCGGCAGGCCCAGACCAACGATCCCGTGGACCGGGATGTGCAACTGTATCCCCACGGGGATGGCCAGGATGGTTTTGCGCGAGTGGGTGAGATCTTCTCCGACGAAACCAACCCGGGACGAAAGAAATCATTCGATATTCGCAAAGTGATGATGGCGGTAGCCGACCAGGACCACGCTCCGCTGGAGCGCTGGTCGGGTATGCGGTCGGCGGAGACGGCCGTGGTTTGGGATGCCCATCTCGGAGGCTATCCGGTATGCCTCATCGGCATCGAATCCAAGCCCGTGCCACGGTTTGGATTTGTTCCGGCCGACGGACCGGACCAATGGACCGCGGGCACACTCTTTCCACTTTCCTCGAAGAAGGTGGCGCGTGCGATCAACGCGGCCAGCAACAATCGGCCGGTGGTAATTTTGGCCAATCTCTCGGGATTCGACGGCTCGCCGGAATCGATGCGGCGGCTGCAACTGGAGTATGGCGCCGAGATCGGGCGGGCGGTGGTGAATTTCCAAGGCCCCATGATCTTCTGCGTGATCTCGCGCTATCACGGCGGCGCTTACGTGGTGTTCTCCCGGGCGCTAAACGAACAGCTCGAGGTGGTGGCGTTGGAGGGAACCTACGCCTCCGTGATCGGCGGCGCACCGGCGGCGGCGGTGGTGTTCGCCGGCGAAGTCGAGGCGCGAGCCCGCAAGGACGAGCGGCTGCAGGCGCTAAGCCAGGAGCTGGCAAAGGCGGTGGGCGCGGAAAAGGTTCGCTTGCGGGCCGAATGGGACGAAATCTTCAAGGTAGTGCACTCGGAAAAACTGGGAGAGGTAGCCAGCGAGTTCGACCGCATCCATAGCGTGCATCGAGCGTTGGAAGTGGGCGCGCTTCATGAGATTCTTCCGCCTCGGGATCTCCGCCTCTTCCTCGTGCACGCGATTGAACGAGGAATGGAAAAGGAACTGCGAAGGCGCTCGCAGAAGTCGGCAACGGAACCGCTGGCACTGGCGGAGGAGGAAACGCGCTCCGTGGTTCAGGCTTCACGATGAGGGTTGATTGGCTGGAGCAGGTTGCCGCGGATGTGCCTGCCGATGACGTCTGGCTCAGTCCCAGCGAACGGGCACGGCTCGACGGGATGCGTTTTGCAAAGCGCCGGGCCGACTGGCGCCTGGGGCGATGGACTGCGAAACATGCGGTAGCGGCACACCTGAACCTGCCCCGGCATCCACAGGCACTTGCCAGCATCGAAATACGCCCAGCCGAGTCCGGCGCACCTGAAGTTTTTCTCGCCAACGAACCGGCCGCCATTTCTATTTCTCTCAGTCATCGAAATGGCATAGCGGCTTGCGCGGTCGCGCCGCCGGGAACGATGCTGGGTTGCGATCTGGAAGTCGTCGAGGCACGAAGCGATGCTTTTCTCGCCGACTATTTCACAACCGAGGAGCGGGCGCTGGTTGGGCGGGCCGCTGCTGCCGATCGCGATGCAGTCGTGAATCTGCTGTGGAGCGCAAAAGAGAGCGCGCTGAAAGCGCTGGGCCTGGGGCTGCGGGTGGATGTACGTTGTGTCATGGTCGGACCGGTCGAGGGACTCTTACGCCAGCAATCGCAGATCAACCTATGGCATTGGTTACGAGTTGTTCATGCCGGGCAAGAATTTCTGGGCTGGTGGCAGCAAAGCGGGGTGCTGCTGCGGACGATCGTCGCTTTTCCGGCGACGGAACAGCCTGTGGTGTTGTGAGCCCCGCATCCTCGCAGCAGTCTGATAAATCCGCGGAACTTCTTGAAACCGATTTCCCTCAGGGGCTGAAGCCCAAGGTTTTCGGTCCCCATTACGGCACGGCTGAAAGCCGTGCCCCTTCAAGGCGATGCTTGATCTAAAGCAACGGTAAAACCGCTGTAGCGTACGGCGGGATTTGAACCCGGCGCTGCACGTCACAACCTTGTGTGACGAAGGGCACTGGGCCTTGGGACGCCGCTTCCTACAATTGCGGTAGACGCCGAGAGTGGAACCTAAGTAGCATGAGTTACGCCAGCGATCCTCGATCACCGCTGCCGGTCTATCCCGGAAGCAAGCCGCGCTTCCACGCCATGGTGAAGCCGACGGGAGCGATCTGCAATCTTGACTGCGCCTACTGCTATTACCTGCATAAGGAAGAACTGCTAGGCAGCCAGAGCCAGTTCCGCATCAGCGACGAAATTCTCGAGGCGCACATTCGCCAGTACATCGAAGCGCAGCGCGGCGACGAAGTCGTGTTCTCGTGGCAGGGTGGCGAGCCGACCCTGCTGGGCGTGGAGTTCTTCGAGAAAGTCGTGGCCCTGCAAAAGAAGTATCAGCGGCCGGGTCTACATATCGAGAACGACCTTCAGACTAATGGCACGCTGCTGAACGATGAATGGTGCGGCTTCCTGCGCCGGACCAAGTTCCTGGTCGGGCTGAGCATTGATGGTCCGCAAGAGCTGCATGACCGGTTTCGGGTGAACAAAGGCGGCCAGCCAACCTTCGACAAGGTGTTCGCTGCCGGCCTGTTACTGCAGAAGTACGGAGTGCCGTTCAACACGCTGACCGTGGTCAATCGCGTCAATGCGAAGAAGCCGCTGGATGTGTATCGCTTCCTGAGCCGTGAACTGCGCCCGCGGCAGTTGCAGTTTATACCCTGCGTCGAGCCGAAAGTGTTCACCAACATCGCGCCTCAAAAATGGGACGCGGCTTCGTTGCCGCTGCAGGGATCTCCGGCCGCACGTCCTGGCAATCCCGATTCGGTAGTCACGGAATGGTCGGTCGATCCCGATGATTGGGGCTACTTCCTCTGCAAAGTGTGGGACGACTGGGTACCGCCGCGATTACGGCAAGGTCCATGTCAACCTGTTCGAGACCGCAGTGGCGCAGTGGATGGGCCTGGATTCGCAGCTATGCGTCTTTGGCGAGTTCTGCGGCAAGGGCGTAGCACTGGAGCATGATGGCAGCGTGTATGCCTGCGATCATTACGTCTATCCCGAATACAAGCTGGGTAACATTTCGCGAAACAACACATATCGCGCATGGTGTTTTCCGACGAGTCAGAAGAAATTTGGATTTGCGAAGACCAATGACCTGCCGCAACAGTGCCGCGAATGCAAATACCTCTTTGCCTGCAACGGCGAATGCCCGAAGAACCGGCTGATTCGTACGCGTGACGGGGAGCCTGGGCTGAACTACCTGTGCAGCGGCCTGCTGCAATTCTGGCAGCACATCGATGGTGACATGAAAGACGTTTTGCAACGCGTGCAGGGCGCCGGAACGCCGCACAACCTACCGAATTTTCGCGTGTAGCACAGCATGCTCTGGGCAGCCACTGTCGCAAGCGACAGTTCGCACAACGCCGCTCCCATGATGGAGGACGTGCGAAGGCAGAAATGCACCCCAGTCGCGTGTTCCAGGAGGGACCGCGACTTTTGCCAGTAGCTCGAGCGCCAGTGGGGGAGTATGCTTATCTCCCCCCGGCAACTTAAAGCCTTGCAGACCTTCGCTTGCCGACGGGATCGGTCCCGTGGTCCAAGGATCAGTTCCGCTACAAGTTGGCAGCGGACCGCAAAAAAGAATCACTAACAAGGAGAGAGTATGGATTTCGGAGCAGGGGTTCGAAGACTCACGCTGGGGGCGATTGCGCTCTCGGGCTTTCTGGTGGCTAGCGGTGGAACCGCACAGGCGCAAGCCGCTGCCGCGAAGAAGCCGAACATCCTCGTCATCTTCGGTGATGACGTGGGCTACTGGAACGTCAGTGCCTATAACCAGGGGATGATGGGCTACAAGACGCCCAACATCGATCGCATCGCCCACGAGGGCGCGCTATTTACCGACGCCTACGCACAGCAGAGCTGCACGGCGGGGCGCGCCGCATTCATCACCGGGCAAAGCCCGATTCGCACCGGCCTGCTCAAAGTCGGCCTGCCGGGCTCGACGCTCGGACTGCAGAAAGAAGACCCAACGATTGCCGAATTGCTCAAGCCGCTCGGCTACATGACCTTTCAGAATGGCAAGAACCATCTGGGCGACCGCAACGAGTTCCTGCCCACGGTGCATGGCTTCGACGAATTCTTCGGCAACTTCTATCACCTGAATGCCGAGGAAGAGCCTGAAAACGTGGACTACCCGAGGAATCCCACCTTCAAGGCAGAGTTCGGCCCACGTGGCGTGTTCAAGTGCAAGGCTACTGCCACTGATAATCCCGCGCCTGCCGACCCGCGCTTCGGTCCGTGGGGCAAGCAGGTGTGCGAGGACACCGGCCCACTGACCAAGAAACGCATGGAGACCGCTGACGACGAGTTTCTGGCCGTCACGCTTGAGGACATGGAACGTTCCGTCAAGGCGGGCAAGCCATTCTTCATCTGGCACAACACCACCCGCATGCACATCTGGACGCACCTGCCGCCGAAATACGCGGACATGGAAAACCAGAAGGGCCTCTACGGCGCCGGCATGACCCAACTCGACGACAACATCGGCGTGCTCCTGAAGAAGCTCGACGACCTCGGCATTGCCGACAACACCATCGTCATCTTCACCAGCGACAACGGGGCGGAAGTCATGAGCTGGCCCGACGGTGGAACTACTCCTTTCCACGGCGAAAAGAATACGAGTTGGGAAGGTGGATATCGCGTACCGCTGGTCGTCCGCTGGCCCGGCGTCATCAAGCCCGGAACGTTGATCAACGACATCGCTGCGCATGAGGACTGGGCCACGACGCTGTTGGCCGCTGCAGGCGTGCCCGACGTGAAAGAGAAGCTGTTAACCGGCTACCAGGCTGGGGACAAGTCGTTCAAGGTCCACTTGGATGGCTACAACCTGATGCCGTCCCTGAAAGGCGAGACGCAGACCTGGCCGCGTCGTGAGTTCCTGTATTGGACGGACGACGGAGAACTCGCGGCTTTGCGTTATGACCGGTGGAAGGCCTTGTTCCTGGAGCAGCCCGCTCACGGGTTTTCCGTATGGGAGACGCCATTTGTTCAGCTGCGTGTTCCCAAGTTGTTCGACCTCCATGCCGATCCTTTCGAACGGGCCGAAATGGAAGGCATCGATTATTCGCATTGGCGGCTAGACCGCGTATTCCTGCTTACGCCTGCGCAAGCCTTTGTCGGACAGTGGCTGACCAGCTTCAAGCAGTTTCCCCCACGGCAGAAGCCGGCCAGCTTTAACCTCGATCAGGTGATGCAGCAGATGTCGGAATCCAAGGAGTAACTTGCAGCAACCGGGAGCAACAGTCAAGATGGTATTAATGGGCGGGAACTGATGTCGATTCTCGCTGCTGGGTGTAAGGACTACTTAGCCGTGCTATTCCGTAGCTTCGTTGATGACAGTTCCGACGAGAGACAGGAAAGCGTGGTTACGGCGGGTGCCGTCATTGCGCGTCACGCCGATTGGCAAACGATTCGCAAGAGGTGGAAGGCTCGACTTCGGCAAGATGGACTAGCCTATTTTCGGTCAACCGAATATTACGCGCTTCGGGGGGAATTTGAAATATTTCGTGATCCGATTAAGTGGCCAAAACCTACAGGGAGTCGAGCAGCGAAGAGACTTCGTGATGACCTTGAAGCGATTTTGAAAGATGCGCCGGTGATCGGCATCGGTGCCGCCATCCCACTTAAACTCTACAGGGAATTTCGTGCCTCTGTACCAGGGGCTGCTGGAAGATTCGGTAAAGATGCCTACTACTCAGCACTGCAAACCTTGATGATTGAATGTGCGCATATAGTCCGCGACAAAATGCCGCTTGATCGGAAAAACAGAAATAATCAGATCGCATTCGCTTGTGATAGCACAGAAAGAGCACCGATGTACGCTGCCGCTTACGTGGATTTTAAGGCTAGGAATCCACAGGCGGCTCAGATCATGGGCGCTCTCGTACATCTCGACGATAAACTCCACCCACCTATACAAGCGGCAGACATGATGGCGAGTCTTACGAGGGAATTGACATCACTGCATCTGACTGACGCAGCGTCAATCAATACGCCGTTACCAATTTCGCCCCACTCGGAAGCTCCACGCCTCAAGGGAACGGCGTACAAAATTATCGTATGGGATCACGAATGGATGATGAGACTTTTGACGGCGCAGTATTTTGGAGGGGTATATAGTGAAATACTTTCGCGCTCGTCATGAAGCGAGTGGGCGTACTTCTGATATGCCTGTTTGGATTGCTGGCGAGCCTCGCAATGCTCGCCGGGGTAGCTTATGAGTTTTACGTGTTATTCGATTGGCGCTTTGCGCTTATTGTCGTGCCGGTAGGTGCACTTGCAGCCATGCTTGCGGCCGGCGCCATCAATTGGTGGTCCGAGCGTTACCGACTCGCTTTAGGAGCCAGTAAACTTCCCAGTCGATTACAATCCTTGTGCCACACACGGCGGCGACTTAGCCCCCGCGATACTGGCAGTTGGCGTGTGCCAATACCGGACGACTGGCGAGTGCCAGCCGGAAAGCGGGACAAGGCTCACTTGAAGACGCGCCGTGTGCGGCCTCTCCTCTGAGAGAGCTTTATAGTTACTAGCCTGTGTCTTTCATACAACATCTGTTTCACAACAGCCACGCCCTGTCACGGCATCAACAACTAAGCACGAAGGTCAGGCAAGTATATTATTGCCTGGCTAAGTCGCTGAAAACCAAAGGTGGCCACAAAAGCAAATCTGGCACAATTACCGCAGACTTTAGCGAACCGACGGAAGACTGTATGGGGCAGTTGCGGTGTCAGGGAATCACTGCGCTCGCGCCAGGCGCGGCGCTATAACTAGGGGTCGGTTACTGTGAATCGAGTGGAGGAGCAATGCGCGTGGTGAACTATCCGCTTCTGGTTTTTTTTCCGCTTACGCTGGTGGTGTTGTGGCTCTCGGCCCGGTTCGGGTCGGCTTTGCGCAAGCGGCGCCCCCTCAGCGAACAGGAGCGTGAAGATTTTGGTTTCGTACAGGCCGCAACTCTGACGCTGCTAGGCCTGATCATCGGGTTCAGTTTTTCGATGGCCATCGGGCGCTACGACCAACGGAAGAACTACGAGGAAGAAGAGGCCAATGCGATCGGCACGGAATATGTCCGGGCAGGATTGTTGCCCACCGCCGATGCGGCGGAAGTGCGCTCGCTGCTGGGAAAGTATCTCGATCTGCGTGTTTCGTTCTATGAGACCCGCAGCGCAAGCAGGCTGCAGCAGATCAATGCTGATACGGGTCGACTGCAGTCAGAGATGTGGTCTGCGGTGGAGGCCCCCGCACTGGCGCAACCGACACCCTTAACCGCACTCGTCGTTTCGGGCATGAACGACGTGTTGAACTCGCAGGGATATACCCAGGCCGCATGGTGGAACCGCATCCCCGTTTCGGCATGGGGTCTGCTGCTGTTCATCGCCGTCTGCTGCAACATTCTGGTGGGGTACGGCGGGCGTAGCACGGTCACCAAGACGAAAGTGATTTTTGTTCTGCCGCTGGTTGTCGCCATCTCGTTTCTTCTCATAGCCGACATTGACAGCCCACGGGGCGGCTTGATACGCGTAGCGCCCCAGAATCTCGAAAGCCTGGCGCAGTCCATGCCCAAGCAGTAAATACCAGGACGGCAGGGGATTTCATGTACGCGGTCGGGGGTGAACAGTATTTGTCAGAATACCAGCCGGAGGCGGAAGACGAAGACCGTGGCCGTGGTGACGGGCTGGCCGGCACGCGTGGCTTTCTGTTCTCCATGCACTGATGCAGCACAAGGGATGCCCGCGTCGCTGCAGGCGAAGAGAGTATTGCCTTTGCTGAAGTACAACCGAGCACAACTGGAATAGCAGGGCGGGCCCATCGCGGCTTAATGCCGACCAGGGCGGCGGGCAAAGCAAAAGCCGCGGCGCAAAGCCGCGGCTGATGGCAATTTAACAGATTTAGCGCCGCTTCTTCGCTGCCTTCTTCTTTGCGCCACTCTTCTTGGCAGCTTTTTTGGCTGGCTTCTTAGCCGCCTTTTTCGCCGCTTTCTTCGGAGCCGCTTTCTTGGCAGCTTTCTTTGCGGCTTTCTTCGGAGCCGCTTTTTTGGCGGCCTTTTTTGCAGCCTTCTTAGCGGGCTTCGCCGCGGCTTTCTTGGCAGCCTTCTTGGGAGCCGCCTTTTTGGCAGGGGGAGGCGGCGGGCTCGCAGGAGCCGCCTTTTTTGCAGCAGCAGGCGGCGTCTTCGCAGGCGGGGCCTTTTTTGCGGCAACCTTCGCAGGAGCTTTCTTGGGCGGCGCCGGGGGCGTGGCCACGGTTGTCTCCTCCGCTTCGGGTTCGACGATTTCTATTTCTTCTTCGATTACCGAAACCGATTCGGGTTCTTCCTCTTCCTCCTCCTCCTCTTCGTATTCCTCTTCGTCGAGGGAATCGCCGTAAGCACCTTCTCCGTAGTCGTCCATCTCATCGTCGCGACCGTAGAGCGTCTCATCAACAAACGTCATGTGTCCTCCTGATGTGGCCGGGCTCCGCATGCGCTACGGAGGCAGCTCGCAAGGCAAATGTATTGCTATCGAAAACTAATGCTGTTACGACAGGCGCGCGATTATAGCATGGCAACCACTCCCCCAGGCTGTGACGCAACGCGCTGCGTGCAACGCTGACGCCGCTTGTTGTAACAGAACCGGCGCAGGAAGGGAAGGGCTTCTATTGCGGCTGGCGAACATCCGGTCCAAGCCGGGCAAGTGCCGCTACTTTCGGATCACCAGAACTTCGCCGGCTTGCAGGTTGGAAGCCATCTTGCCGTTGTCGCGCTTGAGCGCCGAGACGGTGGTGTCGTAGGACTGGGCGATGCTGCTAAGGGTCTCGCCCTTCTTAACCTTGTGGTACTTGGCCGCCGCCGTCTTGGACTTTGCGGCCGATTTTCCTTTCTTGCTGTGGGGCTTGGGCGGATCGTCCCCCGCCACTGAGGCAACCTCGGGGCCGCCTCCGGCAACCGGCTTGTAAATGACAAGGGTTCGGCCAACCGTCAACGTAGTGCCCCGCAAGTGGTTCCACTTCCTAAGCTTATCGACCGGTACTTCGAAGTCCTCGGCGACGGAATAGACCGTGTCGCCCTTGCGGACCTTGTAGCGGCTGGGGTGCTTGGAATAGGCCGAGACGTCGGTGCGGCCGGGAGCGATGGGGATGATCAGCTTGGAACTGACTTTGACCTCGTCACCGCTCAAGCTGTTGGCCTCGGCGATCGAGGTTGTCGTGGTGTGATATTTATGCGCGATCGAGGCCAGGGTATCCCCGGGTTCCACACGATAATAGTGCCACCAGGTGCGCATGTCGGGAGGAATCGCGGCAATCGCGGTCTGGTACTTGTCGAGCGTACCGGGGGGGAGCTTCAGGGTGAAACTCTGGTCCTTGGGCGTGGTCAATCGCAGAAGACTGGGATTAAGCTCCTGCAGGGAGTTAACCGGGCTGTCGACACATTCTGCCACCAGCCGCAGGTCGATGGGATAGTCGATGGTCACCTGATCAAACTTCGCGGGAGGTTCCGGGACGACGTGCTCCAACCCATATTGCGACGGGTTCTTCGCCATGATGGTGACGGCGATGATGATGGGCACGTAGTTGCGGGTTTCCTGTGGCAGTACGCCGCGCCGGTAGAGCTGCCAGAAGTCGGCGTAGCCGGTGCGCTCGACCGCATGCTGGACGGTTCCCGGCCCGGAATTGTAGGCCGCCATGGCGAGATACCAGTCGCCAAACTGCTTGTACAGGTCCTTGAGGTGGCGGGCCGCGGCGTGCGTCGATTTTTCCGGGTCCTGGCGCTCGTCAACCCACCAATTCCGCTCCAGGTCGTACATGGAGGCGCGGCTAGCCATGAACTGCCACAACCCGCGAGCTCCGGCGCGGGAGAGGGCCAGCGGCTGGAAACCCGACTCCGCCTGTGCCAGGTAAATGAGGTCCTGGGGCACGCCTTCCTGCTGCAAGGTGGCGGATATCATGTCGCGGTAGCGGCCGGAGCGGGCCAGGGCATGCTCCAGCGTAGCCTTCCCACGAGGGCTGGAGAAGTAGTTGATGAACATCGCTACTTCATCGTTGAGCACCAGGGGCAGGTCAGACTTGGTGGTCGCGATTTCGGCCTCCGCCTTGGCCCTTACGTTGGGATCGATGGGAAAGGTGACGTCATTGGCTTCGTCAATGGGCGCCGGCTCGGAGTGCGGTTCACTGAAGCCGTCGCCCTGCTTGAGCGCCGCCATTTCCAGTTCGCGCACCGCCTCAACGATCTTGTCGAACTCCTGTTCGAGCCGTTCGTGGCCGCGAATGTCCAGGTCGCTGGAGAGCAGGGTATTGAACGCCTGGTCGAAGTTCTCCTTAGCCGCTTCCATGTGACCGGCACTGTAGTTGGCCTGGCCCGCCGTGTACTCCTTTTCGGCTCTGTCGATGAGCTGCGTGACCGGGTCGGGCGTGCCAGTAGCGATCGGTTCCTTTTTGACTGGCGGCTTGGGTGGGCTGGCGGTGGCGGTTTCCGGCTTAACGGTGGGAGCACCGGCTTGCGCCGGGATCTTGGTGGCGGTGTTCTTGGGAGCGGTGGGCTCGCATCCTGAGGCGAAGAGCAGGATAGCGACGGCGGCCATGGGGGGCGTGACGCGAAAAATCTTCATTCCTGACGAATACTCAAGCTATCGACGACCGGGCAGTCTGAGGTTCCCGAACATTGTTGTGCTCGCTTCCGCAGCGATGTTACTACGCCGGGAAAATCATGGTCAAACCAGCAAGACCCTACGTAAGTCGCTGCTGTTGTAAGGTTTGAGGTTGCTCCTGCAAATCCAGCTTCGGCTCATGCTCGAGCCAGTGCCTGTTCCAGGTCGGCAATCAGGTCCTGGGCGTCCTCGATGCCCACCGACAGCCGAATCGTAGCCGCTGAGACACCCAGTTGTTGCAGTTGCTTCGGGCTAAGTCCGATGTGCGACGACAGCAGGGGGTAGGAGACAATCGATTCGACTCCGCCGAGGCTGGTGGCCAGGTACCAGAGCTTGAGTCCGCTGATGAAGCGGTCGGCCTGGCGCTCCCCGCCGCGGATATCGAAGGAAACCATCATCCCGAAGTCTTTCATCTGAAGGCGTGCCACCGGGTGCGAGGGATCGTCTTCAAATCCTGGATAGTAGATCTTCGCCACCTTGGGATTCTGCCGCAGGGCCGCAGCGATCTTCTCTGCGTTGCGGCAGGCACGCTCCACCCGGACATCCAGCGTCTTGAGGCCGCGCAGCATCAGGTAGGCACAGCCGGGGTCGGCGCAGCCGCCAGTCAGGATCATGATCTGCCGTGCCGCATCCATCCACTTTTTCGATCCGGCGAGCACGCCGGCGGTGAGATCGCTGTGACCTCCCAGGTACTTGGTCGCCGAATGCACCACGATATCGGCTCCCAGTTCGAGCGGCTTCTGCAGAATCGGGGTCGCAAACGTGTTGTCGACCACAACACATGCCTTGTGCCGGTGACCGAGAGCGGCGAGCGCAGCCAAGTCGGCGCAGCGCAGAGTGGGATTGGTCGGCGTCTCCAGGAATAGCATCCTGGTTTTGCGCGAGAAATAGCGCTCCGCGCGGTGCAAGTCGGAGTAGGGAATGAAGCGGGTCTTGATGCCGCAGCGCGCAAGCACCTGCTCGAACATCTTCACCGTACCGCCATAGACATCGAGCATGGAGACGATCTCGTCACCTGCCTGGCAGGCAACCAGCGCTGCCACCAGTTCCGCCGCCATTCCGCTGGAGGTTGCGACGGCAGCCTCGGCTGCTTCTAATGCAGCCACCTTTTCTTCCACGGCAGTGACCGTCGGATTGCCATAGCGCGAGTAGAGGTAGAGATCGCGGTCCCCTGCAGCATAGCGGCGCAACTCCTCCAGTCCTGGAACCACGAAGACAGAGGTCTGGGCGATGGGGGTGGTCAGCGGCGCCGACTGTCCATGACGATCCTCTCCAGAGTGAACCGTCTTGGTCGAGTCAGCGATCTTGCTGGGAGGGCGTGCCATCAGGGTTCGATTGTAAATGCTGCAGGACCCGTGACTGCGCGAACAGAAAAGGCGCTTCCGAGGGAGAGCGCCGTCCGGTGCGAAGGCGAACGCTACCAACTCAGGCGCAGCGTGAACTGGAACTGCCTTGCTTGCCGCTCTGATAAACGCCGCTGAACACGAAACAGAGCCGCTAGTCCAGTGACGTAGCATGAAGTGACGCAGGCATCAGGCAGAGGTTCCGAGATCGATACCGGAAGCGTCCTGGGTGTCGCTGCGCAGCGCCCACGCCATGCGGGGAGTGTTGTGGGCAAGGCCAATGCGGCCTTTCGTATCGGTCAGGATGATGCCGCCGTGACCGTTCAGCCGTTTCTTCAGGTAGAAGAGTGCCTGTTGCGGCGGCCTCCTGGGGCGCCAGTCCCTGCTCGACCCGGTCCGCGGTCCACTTGCTTAGCACCAGCTTCATCATGGGCTCGCCCCAACCCGTGGTAGAAACCGCGGCGCTGAGATTGTCGGCGTAGCAGCCGCAGCCGATCAAGGAAGAGTCGCCCACGCGCCCCGGGGCCTTGTTGAGCGTCCCGCCGGTCGAGGTTCCGGCCGCGATGTTGCCCTGCGCGTCGAGTGCCACCGCGCCCACCGTGTCGTGGTATCGGGAGGCGGCTCCGAACTCCTCCGGCATCTGCAGATAGCCCTGCTTTTTGGCTTCGCGCAAGCGCACGACCTCGCGCTCGATGATCAGTTCGTCGTTGGCGACCAGTTCAATGCCATGCTGCTGGGCGAAGCGCTCTGCGCCCGAAGCAACGAAGTACACATGCGGGCTTTCGGTGAGAACTTTCTTGGCGGCACGGATGGGGTTACGAATGTGCTCGACGCAACCGACGCCGCCGGCGCGCAGGGTCGCGCCATCCATCATGCAGGCGTCCAGTTGCACCCGGCCATCCATGTTGAGAAACGATCCCCGGCCGGCGTCGAAGGTCTCGTCATCTTCCATGGTGACGACCGCCGCCTCAACCGCATCAAGGCAGCTTCCGCCGCGGTGCAAGACGTCCCAGCCCGTGTGCGCGGCGGCGCGGACACCGTGAAGGTGCGATGCAACTGATTCGTCGGGAATCGCCCACGCTCCGCCGTGGACCAGCATTATGGGTTTTGCGGCCAATGCACACCTGCCTTTTGCAATTTGAAAAGAAGCCGCCGGCTATCAGCCACCAGCAGCCAGATAAGGCCTAAAGCTTTCTTGTCGCCAGCGCATGACCTTTCCGCAAGTCGTTCCAACCGCAGCTGACGGCTGATGGCTGGCCGCGCTCGTCGCAAGCGGAGGCAAACGGGACAGCATATCAGAAGAGCGAATTCGTTTTACCTTACGATAGGCCGAGATGCGAGGCTGCGAGTTACAGTAGAGACATGGGCGATCTCGGTCGCATGCTGGTGTTCGTGGGAGGCGCGCTACTGCTGCTCGGCATTGTGCTGATGGTGGCGGGAAGGATCAATCTGCCGATAGGACGCCTGCCCGGAGATATCGTCCTTCGTGGCAAGAACACAACGTTCTATTTTCCGCTGATGACCTCGATCGTGCTGAGCGTCATCCTGTCACTGGTGCTTTACTTCGTGAACCGGATGCGGCGCTAGCGTGGTGTTCCGCAATTTCGTGCCTTAAACAGCTGCATTGCGGAGAACCTCGTCACCTCAGCGACTAAAGCCGCACCTATGAATGCGCTTTTGCGGCACGGCTGAAGCCGTGCCCTTTCAAAACAACGTCGAGTTAGTCTGCAAACCGCCGTGACACTACACCAGCGGGCTTTGTCTTGGTGCAGTCGAATGCCGGGTGCCGCCGGCTGAAGCCGGCTTGGCGAAATGTTGAGGGCGGTTGACGCCGCGCTGAAGCGCGACTCTGCCCTTACTCGCCCTCTCCGAAAACTTCCGCGGTAAAGGCCTGCAGCTCCGCGCCCTTTTGCCAGGCGTCGGGAGGGAGACCGGCTTTGAGGCAGGTCTGGGCGAGGAAGGTTTCCCGGTCCCAGTTCCATTCGACCGGCACTTGCGGCAGCAGCAGGCCACGCCGGCTCCCTGAGGAAACCACCAGGCCATGCTTCCCCACCATCACCTCCTCCGGGCGAATTGGCTGGAGAGGCGAAAGCACGCTGATTTCGATCTTCAAGTCGGGAGCCTCTAGGCCGGTCACAGGCGCAAAGCGGGGGTCGTCGAAGGCGGCTGCCTGCGCGGTTTCTGCCACAGTATGGTAAAGCGAGTGAACCGCCACCACATACCCGATGCAGCCGCGCAGTGCCCCGTGCAGGTGCAGGGTGGTAAATGCCCCCCGTGGCTCAGCCAGGTGCGGGTTCGGCGGCATCAGGTCTAGCTCCCGTCCCGCCAGCGCAGCCTCGATCGAGCGATGGGCCAGATTCAGAAGCAGCGCCCGTTCTTCCGCAGAATATTCGGGAGCTTCGGCCACGACGGCTGCGGATTCAAGTTCAGAGTGCGGGCACATCGTTGCGCTTCCTGCGCCGGCTTAACACAAACGAGCGGCGGCGACGGCGCTTGACTGCAGTGCGGTCGATCTTGCTCCAGAAGGCGACGAAATAATCGACCGCCGAGATAAGCGACAGGGCGACCATGACCCAGATCGACACCAGCGCGATGGGGTGCACCGGCAGGCCCAGGAAATACCAGGGCAAGTGCGTCCAATGATGATCGATGATGGCTGCGACCACCGAGACGATCTGCACCACCATCTTCAGCTTGCCCAACTCGCTGGCCTGGATGGTGAAGCCTTCCGATGCCGCGATGGAACGCAGTCCGCTGACCAGGAACTCGCGACCGATGATGATGACCGCCATCCAGGCCGGCACGGTCCGCGGATTGAACTGCACCAGCGTAATGAAGGCGGCAGCGATCAGCAGCTTGTCGGCCACCGGATCCAGCAGCATGCCGATGGTAGTGACTTGCTCGCGCTTGCGGGCCAGGTAGCCGTCAATGGCATCGGTGAGCGAGGCGGCAATGAACACGAAGGACGCAATCAGCTCGCGCTCGCCATTGGTGGAACTGAAGTGGCTGCTGGACAGGATCCAGATCAGCACGGGAATGCTGAGAATCCGGGTAAGCGTGATGTAATTCGGCAGGTTCACAAAGCCCAGACTGGGACGACCCGATCTCGCCGCTGCAAGACGATTATCCTCTACCCCTTGCAGCGAAAGCAACCGCCGAAGGCGGCTACGAAGAGCTGTCTTCGTGATGGTGAACGGCGATGTCGTCGAGCATCGCGGGCGCCAGATATCTCTCCCAGTAGCTGTAGCCGACGGGGACGCCTGTGACCCAATCCGTCACGTTCATCCACAGGCGCAGGGCAACGTGAAAGCGATTTCGGATCGCCGCAATGGGATGCAGCAGGGTGCAAAGCGCGATATACAGTGCAATCGCGGGTGCCGCGACAATGACTGCCAGAAGCCGGAGGGTCGAATAGAGGCGTCCCATGGTGCCCTTCATAGGAAGGCAAATCCCCACAACGTGGCGCAGTTATTATGCCCCGTTTTGATTCGGCTTTGGGTCCATGCCGGCGAATATTTTTCTCTTTCCAAACAAAACGGCCCCCGCATGGGGAGCCGTTGCACGACGCCAGTTTAACTTCCGAGTAACTAGGCGTAGATGCCGCGCTGCCGGATGGTGAACGCAACCCGGTCAATGGCCAGCATATAGGCGGCGATGCGGTTGTTCACGTGATGGGTATCGGCGTAACGGACCACGTCCTCAAACGACGAGACCATGATGTCCTTCAGTTGCTCGTTGACCACCGACTCTTTCCAGAAGTAGCCCTGGCGATCCTGCACCCACTCGAAATAAGACGCCGTGACCCCGCCCGCGTTGGCCAGGATGTCGGGCATGACGAAGACATGCTTGTCCTGCAGGATATCATCGGCGGCCGCCGTGGTTGGGCCGTTCGCGCCTTCCACCAGGATGCGCGCCTTCACCTTGTCGGCGTTGGCCGAGGTGATCACGTTTTCGGTGGCAGCCGGCACCAGGATCTCGCAGTCGGTAACCAGCAACTCTTCGGTCCGTGCGCGCTCGGCGCCCTTGAATCCGTGGATGGTGCCTTCCTTCTGCCGGAACTCCCATAACGCAGCGATGTCGATGCCGTTGCTGTTGTACAGCCCGCCATCCCACTCCCCGATGCCGACCACCTTGTAGCCCGCCTGGTGCATAAGCAGGGCGGCGTTGGAGCCGACGTTGCCGAAGCCCTGAATGATGACCCGCGTGCTCTCGCGCGCCATGCCCAGATGCTTGATGGACTCGTCGCAGATGATCATGACGCCGCGCCCGGTCGCTTCCCGGCGGCCGCGCGAGCCGCCCATGTTGAGCGGCTTGCCGGTCACGACAGCGGTGACCGTCTGGCGCATGTGCATGGAGTAGGTGTCCATCATCCACGCCATGGTTTGTTCGTTGGTATTCACGTCGGGAGCAGGAACGTCTTTCTCGGGGCCGATGAACTCGATCAACTCGGAAGTGTAGCGGCGGGTCATGCGCTCCAGTTCGCCGCGCGACATGTTCTTGGGATCGCAGATGATTCCGCCCTTGGCGCCGCCGAAGGGAATGTTGACCACCGCGCACTTCCAGGTCATCCAACTGGCCAGGGCGCGCACTTCGTCGAGCGTGACGTCGGGGGCGTAGCGCACTCCGCCCTTGGCGGGGCCGCGAGCGATGGAGTGCTGCACTCGGTAGCCGGTGAATACTTCCAGGCGCCCGCTGTCCATCATGACGGGAATGTGCACGATGATTTCGCGATTGGGCTGTTGCAGCACGCGCCACAGTCCTTCATCGAGCTTCAGTTTTTGGGCCGCTATATTGAAACGCGCCGCTTGTTGTTCCCAGGGATTCTTTTCCTGCTCCAGCATCAGTGAGGTTGCCATAAGTTCTCCACGATTTGCTTGCGGCGCGCGTGTGGGCGGATGACGCCATCTCGCAACGGGTACCACTCATCAGGCGGGCAAACCTTGCAAGTATATGCACCTCGCGGAAGGGTATGCAAGTAAACTGGTCACCCGCGGACCCTCCCGTATAATCCCAGTTACCCCAGCAATTTGCCCGGCGAGCCATGCTCACGCCCGACTACAAGACGTTTCTGCGGTTGAGCCGCGACGCGACCTTGATCCCCGTCGCCAAGACCTTAAGCGCCGACCTGCTGACGCCGGTTGCGGCCTTCCAAAGCGTTGCGGCCAAACAGAAATATGCCTTTCTGCTGGAGTCGGTGGAGGGCGGCGAAAAGATCGGCCGCTACACCTTTGTTGGGGCACAGCCGCGGACCGTCATCACCGCCGAGGGCCAGGAAATTACGGTCCGCTCCGGCTCCGACGTGCGCAAACAAAAGGGGAGCATCGTCGACGTGCTGCGATCGACGTTATATCAGCATCGTGCAGCCAACGTACCGGGTATGCCGCCGTTTACTTCAGGTGGTGTTGGCTATTTTTCCTACGACGTGGTGCGGCAGTTCGAACGGCTGCCGCAAACCGCCAAGGACGACTTGAAGCTTCCCGATTGCGTCTTCACGCTCTACGACCGGCTGCTGGCCTTCGATCACCTGAAACATGAGGTACACATCATTGCGGCCGCCGACGTGCGCACCGAGTCGCCGCGCAAGGCGTACGATCGCGCGCTGGCCGACATCGGCGACATCGAGCGGAAATTGGTCCGCGGTATTCGAGCGCAAGGGCTCGGTTGGTCGGCAGAAGGCGGCCCGAAGAAAATCAAAGTGCACGCCAGCACCTCGCAGGAGCAGTTCCTGGCGAGCGTTCGACGCGCCAAGGAGTACATCGCGGCGGGAGACATTTTCCAGGTTGTGCTTTCCTTGCGGCTCGACTTCAAGGCGCCTTCCGATCCATTCCAGATTTATCGCGCCTTGCGCACCGTCAATCCGTCGCCGTACATGTTTTTCCTGCGGCTCGACGACCTCAACGTAGTGGGAGCGTCGCCGGAGATGCTGGTCCGAGCAACGGGACGCAACCTGGAGTATCGGCCAATCGCCGGCACTCGACGGCGCGGTGCTGAATCTGGCGACGATGAGCAGTTGATCGAAGAACTGCGTAACGACGAGAAAGAACGCGCCGAACACGTGATGCTGGTGGACCTTGGCCGCAACGATCTGGGGCGGGTCAGCGAATATGGCAGCGTCAAGGTGCGCGACCTGATGTACGTGGAGAAGTATTCGCACGTCATGCATCTGGTGTCGGCGTTGGAAGGGAAGTTGCGCGGCGAACTCGATCCGCTGGATGCGTTGGCGGCCTGTTTTCCGGCAGGCACGTTGAGCGGCGCTCCCAAGGTGCGGGCCATGGAAATCATCGAGGAACTGGAGCCGGTGCGGCGGGGCGTCTATGGGGGCGCGATTCTTTACGCCGATCAGGCGGGCAATCTCGATTCCTGCATTGCCATTCGCACCATGGTAATCCGGAAGAATCGAGCCTACGTGCAGGCGGGAGCGGGCATCGTAGCGGATTCCGATCCCGAGAGCGAGTATCAGGAGTGCATGAACAAAGCGAGTGCGTTGCTCAAGGCGGCGGAGAAAGTCAGTGGATAGTGAGCTGTTTCAGTTTTAAGTTTCAAGTTTCGAGTTTCAAGTTTCGAGCGCGCTGAGCCGCTCCCTTCGATTCAAGGGAGGCCGATGAGGTAGCGATTGTCGCATTCGTACAAGAACCTGGCAGTTTGGCAAAAGTCGATGGTGCTGGTGAAAGATATCTACCTCTACACCCGGTCGTTTCCGAAAGAAGAGCTATATGGGTTGGCCTCTCAAATGCGGAGGGCTGCCGTTTCCATTCCCAGCAATATTGCCGAAGGACAAGGCAGGCTGTCGAAGCGAGTTCAGGCAATTTCTCTCAGTAGCACGGGGATCGCTACTGGAACTGGAAACACAGCTTCCGATCGCCGTTGACCTGGGATTCATTTCGCAGGCTGACGTTGATGAGTTGAGCATGCGAACACAGGAGCTACTTCGAATGTTAAATGGCTTGATGAACTCAATGTCGAATGGTTGACCGCTGAAACTCACAAGAAGTTTCTGGCGGTCTTACTTGAAACTCGAAACCAGAAACTTGAAACTGAAGTCACATGATTTTCGTCCTCGACAATTACGACTCCTTTACCTACAACCTGGTCCAGTACATCGGCGAAATGGGGGAAGAGGTGGTGGTGCGCCGCAACGATCAGACGACGATTTCGGAAATCGAAGCGCTGGCTCCCAGCCGCATCGTGGTGTCTCCGGGACCGTGTACTCCGCAAGAAGCTGGTATCAGCATCGAGTTGATCAGGCATTTCGCCGGACGCGTGCCGGTGTTGGGCGTTTGCCTCGGGCATCAGGCCATCGGCGCGGCGTTTGGCGGCAACGTAGTGCGCGCGCACAACCTGATGCACGGCAAAACCAGCCAGGTCGAGCACGATGGCAAGACCATCTTCCGCAATGTTCCTTCACCGATGACGGCTACCCGGTATCATTCCCTGATCGTCGAAGAGAAAGGCCTTCCCCAGGAGCTGGAAATCTCGGCCACCTGCATCGACCGTGACGGCAGGCGCGTGATCATGGGGTTGCGCCATCGCGAATTTCCCGTCGAGGGTGTGCAGTTTCACCCGGAGAGCGTTTTAACCGAGCATGGCAAGCAGATGATCCGGAACTTTGTGGCCGGCTAGTCCGTCCGTTTGTGCAGCGGACACACGACACCCTATGGCGAACGCCGTCGAACTGCGCGGAATTCATAAAACCTTTGACAGCTTCATTGCTGTCGACCATCTTTCTTTCGCCATTCGTGAAGGCAGTGTGTACGGACTGCTGGGTCCGAACGGAGCCGGCAAGACCTCGTCGATCCGCATGATGATCGGCATCACCCTACCCGACGCCGGAGAGGTCTGGCTGTTTGGCGAGAAGTTTCATCGCGAGCAATTGCAGCGGGTCGGCTATCTGCCCGAGGAGCGCGGTCTCTACAAGAGGATGAAGGTGCTCGATCACCTGATCTTCCTCGGCCGGCTGCACGGGCTTTCAATCGATGAAGCGCGCAAGCGCTCGCTCACCTGGTGTGAGCGGCTGCAATTGAGCGAGTGGGTGCACAAGAAGGTGGAGGAACTGTCCAAGGGAATGCAGCAGAAGCTCCAGTTTATCGCCACTCTTTTGCACGATCCCGATCTGGTCATCATGGACGAACCCTTCTCCGGGCTCGATCCGGTCAACTCCAGCACGCTGCAGGATGTGCTGGTCGAGTTACGCAATGCCGGCAAGACGATCCTGTTCTCGACCCATCGCATGGACCAGGTGGAGCGCCTCTGCGACGGCATCTGTCTCATCGATCATGGACGGTCTGTGCTGGAGGGCGACCTGAAGAAGATCAAGGCCAGCTACGGCCGGAACAGTGTCCAGATGCAGTACGAGGGTGACCCGTCGATCGAGGGCAGTGACTTGGTGCAGTCGTTCAGCAATTTTGGCAATTATGTCGAGGTGCGGCTGAAGCCGGGCGTGGACGCGCAACTGCTGCTGCAGCGTGCCTCCGCCAAGGCGCGCATCAGCCGCTTTGAGTTGACGGAGCCGTCGCTGGAAGAAATCTTCAAGGACGTGGTGACCAGGAATGCATAACGCCTGGCTCATTATTCAGCGCGAATACCTGGAGCGCATACGTTCCAAGGCGTTCATCATCATGACCCTGCTGATGCCGGCGTTTATGGGCGGAACCATCCTGATTCCGGCGAAGCTGGCCGAGATGAAGTCGAATACGGTGCGGCGGATCGTGCTGGTGGCGAACGATCCTGCGATTGCAGAAGCTGTGAAGCAGGAGCTGCTGGCGCCGGAGAGCAACGCTCCCGCCGACGCTGCCCAAAAGGCGGCGCCACCGGAGAGCCAGCCACCGAGCTATTCCATCCAGATCGACACCAACGTTACTGGCGCCGAACGCGAATCGCTGCGGCAGCAGATCAGCGATGGCAAGATCGATGGCTTCCTGTGGTTTAGCAGCGACGCCCTGGCCAGTCACAAAATTTCCTACAATGCGCGCGATGTTGCCGACTTCGGTGAAACCTTCGAGCTGCGGAACGCCGTGACCAGCGCCCTGGTGAAACGCCAACTGGCCGACAAGGGAATGACCGGCCAGCAGGTGGAAGAACTGCTGCGGCCCATCGATATCGACGCAATACACGTGGAGAAAGGCAAAGAAGGAGCCAGCGGAACCGCCGTGTTCCTGACGTCGTTTGTCATGATCATGCTGCTGTATGCCAACGTGCTGGTCTACGGCTTCGCGGTGATGCGCTCCATCATCGAGGAGAAAAGCTCGCGCATCCTGGAAGTGCTGCTCTCGTCGGTAACCGCGAAAGAGCTGCTGGCCGGCAAGATTATCGGCGTAGGTGCGGTGGGGTTGACTCAAGTTTTGATATGGCTGGCCATGATGGGTCTCTTCAGCGTCCCCGGCTTGCTGGTTGCGCACTCGTTTCTCTCGGAGATCCACATCCCGGTCATCGGCGTCATGGCCTTTGCCGTGTTCTTTCTCCTCGGGTATTTCCTGTACGCCACCATGTATGCGGCGATGGGGGCGATGGTCAATTCCGACCAGGAGGCGCAGCAGGTGCAGTGGCCGGCGATGCTGCCCATCGTATTCTCCATCGTGCTGAGCACGCCGGTGCTACAACATCCCAGTTCGCCCATGGCGGTCTGGCTTTCGATGATTCCATTCTTCGCGCCGATCCTGATGTTTGTTCGCGTGCTGATTGAGCAGCCCCCGGCCTGGCAACTGGCGCTGTGTCTCGGCCTGATGCTGGCGACGATCTACGGATTGCTGGTGCTCTCTTCCCGCATCTACCGTGTGGGCATTCTCATGTACGGCAAACGCCCAACCCTGCCGGAGTTGAAGCGCTGGCTGAAGTACGCGGGGTAGCGCAACTCCGCAATTGCCGTGTTCCTCTCCGAGTCTGCTGTGAACCCGTGCCCCTGAAAAACTGATTCCGCGGCGAGCGGTTACGGATTCTTGGGTTTGGTGCGGGCATAGCGCTCCATTTCGCCGGTCCACTTCAGGAAGCGCAGCAGTTCGGAGCGCTCGCGCCACAGGAATCCGCAGAACTCCAGGAAGCCAATGCTCTGCATTTTGATGCCAGTGTAGGTTTCGATTCGCCAGCGCAGATAGGGGCTGCGCCAGGGAGCGAGGCGGTGGCCACGCGTGGCGTTCCACAGGAATCGAAGGATATTGCGCATGAATGCTTCAGTATAACGAGTAGGGGTCGCCCAGCAGGGAGGAGAAGCACGTCGCCCGAAAGGCCCACAGGGGAGGCCGCGCTTCGCGTGCTAAACTCGCGAACGGATATGGCAAACGAGCAACGGCAGGCCGCCGAGGAGCATTACTTTTCCGCACTCGATCACTACGCCGAAGGGCGGCACGACGAAGCTATAGCCGAATATGAGGCGGCGGTTGCGGCCGATCCGTCATTTCTGGATGCGATGCACGGGTTGGCGCGCGTCTATCAGGACAGCGAACAATACGACAAGGCCATCGCGGTCGCGTCGCGCATTACCGAGCTCGATCCCGACGACGTACTGGCGCATACCAGCTTGTCGATCCTGTATCAGCGCAAGGGCATGGTGCCAGAGGCGGAAGCCGAGGCGAACCAGGCGCGCATCCTGGGGTGGAAGCAGCAGCTCAAGCAGGGCAAGCAGTCGTCACTGTGAAGCCGTTGTCATCTGGAAAGGCTACGTGGGCGCGCCGTGGGAATCCCAAGGCTGAGGAAACGGTTCGCGCCGTCTACCGCAAGCTCTCGCGGGCCTGGGGACGCCAGCACTGGTGGCCGGCGGAGACTCCCTTCGAAGTGATCGTCGGCGCCATCCTGACACAAAACACCTCGTGGTCGAACGTGGAGCGAGCCATGGCGAAGTTGCGCGAGGCGGGCGTGCTGAGCTGGGAGGGAATTCGCGACACACCACTGCAGGCTCTGGAGCGGCTGGTGCGCTCGTCGGGGTACTTCCGGCAGAAAGCGCAACGGCTGAAGAGCTTCGCGGCGTTCGTGGAGGCAAAGTATGGCGGCTCGCTGCAGGCGATGTTTGCCGCACCGACGGACGAACTGAGGGCGGAACTGCTGACCCAAAAAGGTATTGGCCCGGAGACCGCCGACTCGATTCTGCTGTACGCCGGACTGCACGAGATCTTCGTGGTCGACGCTTACACGCGGCGCGTTCTGGAACGGCACGGAGCCGTGCGCGAGAAGGCGAAGTACGACGACATCCGTCTGCTGGTCGAGAAGAGCTTGCGGAACGAAGAGCCGCTGCCGCCGGAATTTCAGCGAGCGTCGGGAGGCAGACCCGAGGCGCATCCGCCTTCGGCGATGAGCACCGCGCAACAAAGTCCGCGGACACAGGTTTACAACGAGATGCACGGGCTGATCGTACAGGTGGGGAAGCACTACTGCCAGAAGCGAGAGCCCAAGTGCGAGATATGCCCGTTGCGCGACCTGCTGACCCCGGCACAGCGGTCGCGCCTGCAGAAGTCGCCCGGCTAACTCACCGCGCGGAAACGCTTCGGCTCAGACCGGCGCCTTAGCATGGGCACGGCAAAACGCGGATATAATGAATCGCATCATCCGCATTGTTAATCGCGACCTGGGGCTGGTCTGCGGGGAATTGTCTCGAGGAGAACTGGGCTGAGGATGCCACAATCCGCTCCCCCAATTCGAGAAAAGAAGCGGAACCGCACGCCTGCGATCGTAGCCCTGTCCATCGCCATCTTCCTGCTGTTTGCGGTCATCTTCGCGCAGGCCACCTTCAACCTGACGTTCCTGCAACCCGATACCAGCGAAGAGACCCTGATCTTTGCCGCGCTGTCGGCGCTGATTTTTCTGCTCTTCGTCGCCCTGACGTTCGTCCTGTTACGCACGCTGTTGCGCCTGTACGCCGAACGCCGGACCGGGGTGCTGGGATCGAAGTTCCGCAGCCGCATGGTGCTGGGGGCGCTGCTGCTATCGCTAGGGCCGGTGATCTTCCTCTTCATGTTCTCGTATGGTTTGATGAACCGCTCGATCGAGAAATGGTTCTCGCGTCCGGTGGAAGAGGTGCAGTACCGAACCAATACGATCGCGACGCTGTTGACCGATTATGCTGCGGCGAATGCGCGTGTCGAGGCGGAGCGGATCGCAGCCACGCCGGACGCGCAAAAGTCGTTCCGCACCGGGAACTTCACCCTGATCATGGACGAGTTTCGCAATAGCGAGCTCACCCTGCAGGGGGGATTTGCATTCGCGGTAGAGGATGACCGGGCCGAGGCGAGCTTCCATACGCCGGAAGCATGGCCGTTGATCCGTGACCGCCTGGAGCAGGAGTTGAGCCGGAAGGGCCCGGCGCGGGCTTTCGATCTGGATGACCGGTCGTACGTGCTGGGACGGGCACGAGTCGGGCAGACCGGGCAGATCCTGGTGGGCATGCCGCTGCCGCCAAACTATGTGGCGATGCTGCGCGAGCTGGAGAAGAGCCAGCAGCAATATGACGATTTGCGCAAACAACGGCGGCGCGTGCGTCGCGCGTACCTGGGATACCTGTTGTTCCTCACCGTGGGCGTGCTGTTCGCCTCGACGTGGCTGGCGCTTTATCTGTCGAAGATGGTGACGCGCCCGCTGGTGGCGCTGGCGGAAGCCACGCACGAGATTTCACGCGGCCGCCTCGATACCCGCGTGGATATACAGGCGGGCAGCGAGATCGGGCAACTGGTGAGTTCGTTCAACCAGATGGCCGCCGATCTGGAAGCGAGCCGGGGCAAGATTGAAGCCTCGCGCCGTGACCTGGCCGAAGTGAACGTGCAGCTCGAACAACGCAACCGGCACATCGAAACCATTCTGGAGAGCATTCCCACCGGAGTGCTTTCGTTGGATGCTGCGCGCCGCATCACCCGCGCCAATAGCGCTATGCGCCGGCTATTGCGGCTGGATGAACGGGAACTGCCCGGGGAGTCGTTGCGCGATCTGTTCCCGGAGGATGTGGCCAGCGACCTGGAGCACATGATTCGCCGTGCCGATCGCATGGGAACGACCACCAGCCAGATGGAAGCGGACACGCCGCGCGTCAGCTTGAACGTTGCCGTGACCGTGGCATCGCTCGACCCGCCACTGCGCATGAGCGATCCGGGAAAGCCGCGCATGGGCTACGTGGCGGTGTTCGAAGATCTTTCGGACCTGCTGCGCGCGCAAAAGCAGACGGCATGGCGCGAGGTCGCCAGACGGGTGGCGCACGAGATCAAGAACCCGCTGACGCCGATCGCGCTTTCGGCCGAGCGTATTCGCCGTCACCTGGAACGGGGCACGCCGCCGGATGCGGCTTCGCTGAAGGTGATTCACGACTGCGCGCAGACCATCGGATCATCGGTGGAAACGGTGCGCACGCTGGTCGATGAGTTTGCGCTGTTGGCGCGCTTCCCGGCTTCGCACCCCGAGCCGGCGGACATCAACAGCATTGTCGAAAGCGCTCTGGGCATGTTCGATGGACGGCTGGATGGCATCCGGGTGCATCGCCTGCTGGCGGACGACCTGCCGCGGGCGTTGGCGGATGCCGATGCCATGAAGCGTGCCATCGCCAACCTGGTGGACAACGCCGCCGAGGCCATGCAGGATTCGCTGGTGAAAGAAATTCAAATCACCACGGCGATTGCCGCGGACCGCGAGTTTATCGAGATCACGGTTTCCGACACGGGTCACGGGGTGACTCCCGAGCTGAAGCAAAAGCTCTTCCTTCCCTACTTCTCGACCAAGAAGCGCGGCACCGGCCTGGGGCTGGCAATTGTGAGCCGGATCGTCGAAGATCATCATGGATCGATTCGCGTGGAGGAGAATCGTCCGGTGGGCGCGCGGTTTATCGTCGAGTTGCCGGTAGCGCAGGAACTGGCGGCGGCGGCAGCCAATCAAAATGCAGACCATTCTGATCGTGGATGACGAAGCAGAGATCCGCAGTGCGCTGCAAGGCGTGCTGGAGGATGAGGGTTACAAGACGCTGCTCGCCAACAGCGGCGAGGAGTGTCTGGAGACGCTGCGCCGCAAACCGGTGGATATCGTATTGCTCGATGTCTGGCTGCCGGGCATGGACGGCCTGGAAGCCTTGCAACGCATAGGCGAAATGCCCGACCATCCCGAAGTAGTGATGATCTCGGGCCATGGCAACATCGAAACGGCAGTGCGGGCCACCAAGCTGGGGGCATTCGATTTCCTGGAGAAACCGTTTTCGGTCGACCGGACTCTGCTGGTACTGAAACACGCGCTGGAAGCCAAGCGCCTGCGCAGCGAAAACCTCGAATTCAAGAAGCAGTTCCAGGCGCGGAGCGTCATCGCCGGCGACAGCATCCCTATGAAGGCGCTGCGCCAGCAGATCGCGCTGATGGCTCCGACCAACGGACGCGTGCTGATCTACGGCGAGTCCGGCACGGGGAAAGAGCTGGTGGCCCGTGCTATTCACGCGCAAAGCCTGCGCAAAGACGCGATGTTCGTGGAAGTGAACTGCGCTGCTATTCCGGAGGACCTGATCGAAAGCGAACTGTTCGGCCATCGCAAGGGAGCGTTTCCCGGGCGCTTCGTCGGACAAGGAAGGCAAGTTTCAAAAGTCGGATGGCGGAACGCTGTTCCTCGACGAAGTGGGCGACATGAGCCTGAAGACGCAGTCAAAGGTGCTGCGTACTCTGGATGAGGGCCGGTTTGTTCCCCTGGGCGAAGAGGAACCGGTGACGGCGGATGTGCGGGTGATTGCTGCTACCAACAAGGACCTGGAAGATGAAATTTCGAAGGGCAACTTTCGCGAAGACTCTGTTCTATCGCCTGAACGTGATTCCGTTCTATGTCCCTCCGCTCCGCGAACGCAAAGAAGACATTCCGCAACTGGCGCGCTATTTTCTGAAGGAGTTCTCGCAGACCTACAACCGGCGTCCCAAGGAACTGACGGAAGACGCCATCGACGCGCTGTCGCGCTACTCGTGGCCGGGAAACGTGCGCGAGCTGCGCAATGTGATCGAGCGCATCGTGATCATGAACCCCGCAGTGGCAAAGCTGGAGCGCAAGCACCTGCCGACCCTGGTGTTCCGCGATGGCGGACGCCGGTCGGCGAGCGAATTCCCCAGCCTGCACGAAGCGCGTTCGGCCTACGAGCGTGAGTACATCCTGAAGAAACTGGATGAAAACCACGGCAACGTCAGCCGTACCGCGGAGGTGTTGGGCCTGGAGCGCAGCCACATGTATCGCAAGATGAAGGCGCTGGGCATTGCGGTGAAGGAATAGCGGCTACCGATTGGCAGTTAGCAACTAAGGAAGGTCTGATTAAGTCAATGGACGGTCCCTCCGCGGCTAAAGCCGCGTTCATTTTGCAGCCTTTACGGACGGCCTGAAGGCCGTCCCCTTCGAAAGATGGGCTTAATCAGAGACTCCCTGACACGAAGTGCGCGTCATTCCGGTTCGTGGTCTCTCTCTGCCGATTGCGAGTGGCCTAAGTGTTCGAGCTGGCGGCGCCAATCGATCTCCTCGACGAAGGCGCGCGAGTCGCGCCAGTTGGAGCGCACCTTCACGAACAGCTCCAGAAAGACCTTGGTGTTGAGCAATCGCTCGATCTGCAGGCGTGCGGCAGTACCTATCTTCTTCAGGGTGGCACCCTGCTTGCCAATCAAGATGCCCTTCTGTCCCTCGCGCTCCACATAGATCGTTGCGGCGATGCGGGTCAGCTTCGCGCCTTCCTCGTACTGATCGATCAGCACTGCGGTAGCGTGAGGCACTTCCTGCGAAGTGTACTGCAGCACCTGTTCGCGGATCAGCTCCGCTACGAGGAAGCGCTCCGGCTGATCGGTGATCTGGTCCTTGGGGAAATAATGCGGACCCTCGGGCAGAAGCTTGACGACGGCGTCGAGCACCGTATCCAGTCCCGACTTCTTCAAGCGCAGAGATGGGAATGACGTCGGCGAAATCGTGCAGTTCTTTGTACTGCGCGATCAGCGGCAGCAGGCGCTCTTTGGCGATGGCGTCGATCTTGTTCAGCAGCAGGATGATGGGCGCATTCGTTTTTTTTGCAAGGTCGAGCACGAACTGATCGCCCGCATCGAACTTGCCCGCTACGTCGACGATCACCAGCAGCAGGTCGCAGCCCTCCAGCGCGTCGTAGACCTCTTTCATCATGCGACGGTTGAGGGAGTTGATGGGCTTGTGCACGCCGGGCGTGTCGATCAGAACAAGCTGCCCGGCGGGCCGTTTCCCTTTCTTCTCGACGTTGACGATGCCCTGGATGCGGTTGCGCGTGGTCTGCGGCTTACGGGTGACGATGGCGAGCTTCTCGCCGACGAGCGCGTTCAGCAGCGTGGATTTGCCTGCGTTGGGACGGCCAATGATGGAGATGAATCCGGAGCGGAATGCCATGTCAGGCCCGGACCTGCGGCGTCGTAGGGCTGGTTTGGAGACTAACACGTACGCGATCCACGCGGCGTTCCGTGGAATCAAGCACCTCGAACATCAAGCCGTTTTCCTCAAATACCTCGCCAGCCTTGGGAATGTGTCCGGCAAGTTCGCTGACCAGTCCGGCCACCGTGGTCGCTTCCTTTTTGTCGTCCGGCCGCACGCCCAGGAGCTTTTCGATGAGGTCGAGATCGGTATTGCCGTTGAGAATGTATGAGGTGTCGCTCTCTTTGACGATCTCGGATTTTTCGTGCTCATCGCGAATCTCGCCGACGATCTCTTCGACAAGGTCCTCGATGGTGACCAGCCCGGCAACGCCGCCGTATTCATCCACCACAATGGCGATGCGGATGTTGTCGCGCTGCATCTCCCGCAGCAACTCGCTGCCGAACTTGGTTTCCGGCACGAAGTAGACGTCGGTCTTCATGATGTCGCGCACCGTCCGGGTAGCGGCTTCTTCGTCGGTCAGTTGCAGCAGGTCCTTGGAGTGGGCGATCCCCCGGATGCAGTCGATGTCGCCTTCGAAAACCGGGATGCGCGAGTACGGGTGCTTGTTGATGAGTTCGGTAAATTCCTGCAGGGTAGTGGTGATGGGCACGGCGACGATGTCGGGCCGGGCTGTCATGACCTCGCGAACCGTCTTGTCGCCGAATTCGACCACCGACTGAATCAGGTCGCGGTCGCTCTCTTCCAGGATGCCCTCTTCCTGCCCCGCTTCCATCAGGGCGTCCACCGCTTCCGAAGTACTCTCGGGCTCCAGTTCGGCATGCTCCTTGGTCAAAGACGCGACCGACAGGGCGAAGCCCAGCATGAGTGTCGCCGGAGCAGCCAGGTAGATGAGCAGGCGCAGCACCGGCACAAAGCCAGCCAGCCACTCACCCCGAGTGCGCACGAACAAGATGTAGGGCAGCAGGCGATTGCAGATGACGATGATGAGGATGAGGCTGACGGCGGCCTGCACGAGATCGAGCACAACCCAGCCCCGGTCGATGAACAGAACGTAGCCGATCACTACGCCGATGCTGGCCATGCAAATCTGCGTCAGCACGGCCATGGCCAGAGCGGCGCGATCGCGGCTCACTTTCAGGCGGGGCTCGACCCGTTGCTCGTAGGCTTCAATGTTCTCCTGGAACTCGCGCGACAGGAACTTGCCCATCTCGGTGTGCAGCCTGTCGACATAGGACACCAGCGACAGTAGCGCGATCAAAACCAGCAGCACGATGAACAGCAGAAGGGTCATCGCTTGCGGCTCCTGGGCGCTTTGGCGGGCGAAGCGACCGCGGTCGCGAAGCGGAGAACGGCGGGCACCAGACACTTTGGACTTCGGGCCCGCGGGAGCGGATCTCGTGGACGGCGTAGCCTGAGCGCGTTCGATCAGGCCAACCGGCAATTTGAATCTCCGGCGCAGCTCCGACTCGCGCGCGGACATCTCGCCGTCGTCGATCACGTGATCGTACCCGGCAAGGTGCAGCAATCCGTGCAGGATGAGGATCTTCAACTCACTGGCGAGGGAGTGTCCCAGGACGGCAGCGTTATCGGCAGCCATCTCTGCCGAAATGGCGATGTCCCCGTCGACACCCGGCAGAGTGGACGGGAACGAGAGCACATCCGTCGGCTTATTTTTCTTGCGAAAGCGCCGGTTGAGCTTTTGCAACTCCTGGTTGCCGGCGATGCGGATATTGACTTCGCCCGTCAGTCCGACAGCCTGCTGTGCCCGGCGCGCGAAGAGGGTAAGCTCGCGTCCGCTGGTTCTTGCCGATTCATGCTCCAGAAGTATCACGTCCGTTCAATAACAAAGGGGAGGGCGAGATGCCCTCCCACACTATGGTAGCAAGCTTCTACTCAGAGACGCGATCCGGCGCAGCGCCCGGCTCGACCGCGGGAGGCATTTCGACCAGTGGAGCTTCGCGCTCGACATTGGCGGAGTCGGCGCGCCCGTCGCTGGCGCGGGCCGCGGCATAGCCGTTACCGTTCTTGAGTTCCAGCGACAACGAGAGTTGTTCGTTGCGAGGTTTGGCATCTTCGTAGGCTCGGATGATGCGCTGTACCAGGTGATGACGCACGACGTCTCCCTCGTCGAAGTAGCAGAAGCGGATACCCTCGACATTCTTCAGGATGTCGACGGCCTCAACCAGTCCGCTGCGGTTCGCGTTGGGCAAATCGATCTGCGTGATGTCGCCGGTGATCACCGCCTTGGAGTTGAAGCCCAGACGGGTGACGAACATCTTCATCTGCTCGGAGGTGGTGTTCTGCGCCTCGTCGAGTATGACGAAGGCGTCATTGAGCGTGCGTCCGCGCATGAAGGCGATAGGCGCGATCTCGATGACGTTCTTTTCCAGGTAGCGATCGACCTTGTCAGGGTCGAGCATGTCGTACAGCGCGTCGTACAACGGGCGGAGATAGGGATCGACCTTCTCCTGCAGGGTGCCGGGCAAAAAGCCCAGGCGCTCGCCTGCCTCGACCGCCGGTCGCGCCAGGACGATGCGGTTGACGCGCTTGGACATAAGGGCTGAGATGGCCATGGCCACGGCGAGATAAGTTTTTCCCGTTCCGGCTGGACCAACCCCGAACACCATGTCGTGCTTCTCGATGGCTTCCAGATAGCGCCGCTGGTTGATGCTCTTGGGCTGCACGGTGCGCTTGCCGAAGGAGCGCTGCTTGCCGGCCTCGGCCAGTCCGCGCAAGGTGGCGGCGGAATCGGCGGTCAGGACCCGCAGCATCGAGCCCAGATCGCCGTTGACGAAGGAGAATCCGCTGCGCAGCAGATGTTCGTAGTCGGTGAACACCTGTTGGGCGCGGGCGACATCGCTGGGGGCGCCGTCAATCTCGATGGAATCAGATCGCAGAACGATGGTGACGTTCAAGCCGTCTTCCAGCAGGCGCAGATTTTCATCGCGGGTGCCGAAGAGTGTCTCGATGTTGGGGCTGATCTCGATATTTTTTTTCATTCAGGTCGGGTGTTAGCCTCCGATGGTCCCATGAGTGGTCGAAACCGCGCGCCGGCCGCGTGGCGGGCATACGCGAAGCAGTGTGATGCATGGATGCGCTGGTGCGAAGGAAAGGGTACGACCGGGTTGTTCGCCGAAGCGAAAAACTACCATTGCCGCTAAGCGTAACCTCGCAGCGAAACGGCGTCAATGCCGTTCGCAATAAAAAAACCGTGGCACTCAAGATGCCGTCACCGCCCGGTGACGGTCTATTACCTATCTAATTAGATGGCGGGGCCGGCGAAAAGGGATCGCCCGGAAAAGGGCTGCGCGCGCCAGTTTCCCGGTTTGATAGATACTGCAGCACGCCGCTGTTTCCGAGTCAGGCCGAACGAGCCAATCGATGCATCACAACAAAGCCGGAGCCAATCGCGGCTCCGGCTGAAGTTGTAGGGAGGTTGAGGTTCTACAGGCTGAGTTTGCGGCGGACGATTCCCGCGAGGCCCACAATGCCCGTGCCAAACAGCAACAGGCTGCCGGGTTCCGGAGTGGTACTGCCGGCATTGACGACGACAACGTCATCCAGGTACCAGAAGGCTGGATCCTGGCGGAAGCCGAAGGTCAAGCTGTTCGATCCGGCGCCGACGTTGCCGAGCAGAAATCCGAAAAACTGGGTGTAGCCGAAGGCCCCCGCATCGACGAGATCGGGACCAACATCAACCCCGTTCCAGTAGACGGTGAAATCATTGGGGGTTCCGCCGTCGTTGTACAGGTAAAACGATACGAAGTAGACGTTGCTGTTGTCGCCAACATCCTGCGTCAGAAAACCATCGCTGCCGACTGGTCCCATATAGGCCGCGTAGTTTCCAGAGTTTGGGAAAGTAGTTACTCCGGTGAAACCGGTGTTTCCGCTTTGGGTCCAACCGGTCAAATCACCGGTTTCGAAGCCGCAGTTGACGACGAGATTACCGGCTGTGTTGTCGCAAATGCTCTGCGACCAGACCGGCGTGGTAGCGAGCACGAAGCTCGCCAGCAAGAACAACAGGGTGGCGCGAAGTCTCATTCGTGAATCTCTCCTTTGTCAAACGGACGACTGTAACAACTCACAAGCCAGCCATACGGCGGATCTTGGAAGTAACCTACGACGACACTGGTGACGAAATCAGGAGCAATTTGGTCGCCAATGATTTTTGCTGTAAGTCCTTATTTTTAAGCAGTCAGCCCACTACGCCTGTTACAAAGGTGCAAAATCTTGCGACAAATGTGGAACAATTTTCCCAAAATAAGACTAGGGTTTTAGGGTGCCAGCCAGATCTAAAGTCGCAGGTTGCATCAGGGAATCGATAAATGCGACAAAGGAAAGCCGGAGCCAATCACGGCTCCGGCTGAGTTAGCAGAAAAATTGAGAACCTAGAGGCTGAGCTTACGGCGAACCACACCCGCGAGGCCGACGATGCCCGTACCAAACAGCAACAGGCTGGCAGGTTCCGGAGTCGCGCTACCCGCATTGAGGACAACAACGTCATCCAGACCCCAGTAAGAAGGGTCCTGACGGTACTGGAAAGTGATGGTATTCGATCCGGCGCCGACGTTGCCCAGGAAGAGCCCGCTATACTGCACATACGGAAAGGCCTGAACGTTCACCAGATCGGGACCGATGTCATTCCCGTTCCAGAAAACGGTGAAGTCATTGGTGGGGCCTCCGTTCATCTCCAGCCAGAAGGAAATCAGGTAGACGTTACTGTTGTCCCCGATCTGCTGGGTGAGGAAACCGTCACTGCCGACCGGTCCCAACTGGGCACCGAAGTTGCCGGAGTGAGCGTATCCATTTGATACGAGGGTGGCCCCCATGTTCCCGGTCCAGGTCCAACCGGTGAAGTCACCGGTTTCGAATCCGCAGTTGGCGATAAGGTTCCCGGCCACTTGATCGCATTGGCTCTGCGACCAAACCGGAGTGGTAGCGAGCATAAGGCCCGCCAGTAACAACAATAGAGTGACGCGAAGTTTCATTCGTGAATCTCCCCCTTACAAGACAACGAGTGGACAGCTGGCATGCTGGCACGAACACTTGACAGTAACTAGGCGCACCAAATTGCCATTGTTACCCTCGCAATTGGAGTGCCAATGATTTTTATCGTAAGTTCTTTTATTTCAGCAGTCAGCCGAGTGCACGCATAAAATAAGTGCAGAATTCTGCAGAACTTTTGGATATGCATTTCCCCAGACTAAAGTGCTGGCAAGTCCTCACTGCTGCCGAGGCCAACGTGTGGCGAGGGAGAAAACTGGTTGCGATTTCCCCGAAGGTGTTTGCCGGATTGAGCTGTTTTCCAGTAGAATCAGGTATCCGGCTCACGTCGAGATTTCTACCAGAGGAATACAAGCAGAGTTATGGCGAATCATTTTTCGGCGCTGAAGCGCGCCCGTCAAACAGAAAAGAAGACGGCGCAGAACCGCGCCAACAAGTCCCGCCTGCGCAGCGCTTTGCGCACTTTGCGCGAGGCCATTGCCAAAGGTGACAAGCCGGAGGCCCAGAAGGCGTATAGCGCCACAACCGCGCTCGTGGACAAGGGCGTCCAGAAGGGTGTTCTGCACAAGAACACCGCCAGCCGCTACAAGGCGCGCCTGAGCAAGCGGGTGAAGGCCGTAGGCGCAGCAAAGTAAAAGAAGTAAAACAGATCAATCCCAGGTTTTGAAAGCGGGCTAATTGCCCGCTTTTTTCTTCTACACGGAATCGGCTGCTGACAGTCGATTTCTCCCCCGCGCTTTTCCTGAAAGTAATCAACCGTTCACTCCGGTGAGGCGGCTATTGATTCCTGCATAAATAATGTCCTATACTGCTCTGGTGGTGGGGAGGTGACCTATCCGACCGCAAGGCAGTCCGGAAGAGTTGCAGCGCAAACGTGAGCGCGCCGTCGATTTGCTCAAGCAGGGCCTGACGCAAGCTGAAATCGCCCGCATCCTCGAGGTTGACCCGCGCAGCGTCCGCCGTTGGAAGCGTGCCCAGCGCAGCGCTGGCAAAGCTGCTCTCCGAGCCGTTCCAGCCAGCGGACGACCGCCGAAACTGACGCCGAAGCAGCGCCAACAACTGGAGAAGCAGTTGTTGCGAGGTGCGCAGGCGGCGGGATTCGGCACCGATTTGTGGACCTGTCCGCGGATCGCCGAGCACATCCAGCGCAGCTTCGGTGTGCGCTATCACGTGGATCACATTGGTCGGCTGTTGCACACCATGAATTGGAGCCCGCAGAAACCGGCGCGCAAAGCCGTCGAGCGCGACGAAGACGGAATTCGGCAGTGGATCAAGCAGGTTTGGCCCGCGGTTAAAAAAAAGCGCGCCGGCTGAGGGCGTGGCTGGTGTTTCTGGACGAAAGCGGTTTTCTGTTAGCCCCGCTGGTGCGCCGTACTTGGGCTCCCTGCGGCCAGACCCCGGTGCTCCATCAGCGGGGTCGCCACCACAAGAAGGTCTCTGCCATTGCTGCTCTGTGTGTCTCTCCTCAGCGTGACCAGGTGCAGCTGTATTTTCGCTTGTATCCCGGGCAAGAGGTCGATGCCACGCGGGCCATTGCCTTTCTGAAGGCCCTCGATCAGGAACTGCAGGCGCCTTGGCTTCTGCTGTGGGATCGGCTGAATGCGCATCGCGCCAAAAAGACCACGGCCCACCTGGAGACCGTGCCTCGCCTGCGCACTTTCTTCTTTCCCCCATACGCTCCTGAACTCAATCCGGTGGAATATCTTTGGGGCTATTGCAAGATGAATCCCTTAGCCAATCGCACCGTCCATGAAGTCTCCGAACTGGCGGTCGTCACCCGCAACTGCACCCGCTCCCTGCAACGGAAGGAAGCACTGCTGCGTTCCTTCATCCGACATAGTCCTCTTTTTCTGCGCCTACAATAGGACATTACTTATGCAGGACACAATAATACACCTGCTGACAAGTTCCATTTTGTGCTTCACGCTCTTTTGCATTGACTTAATGCTTGACCATTTTCGATTCTTGCAGCTAATCTTCTCCGGGAATTAGCCGTGGGGACTGTGGCCGGGTGGCAAGCAGCAAAAAACTTTGGGTGCGAAGGAGCCCGGACATGAAGATCCCTACGGCAGTTTCGGAGTCTCACCCCTCCAGTGGGGAGCGCGAGTCCCACACAGCGTCATTGCCCAGCCGACGGAAGTTCATGGGCAATATCGGCGGCGCCGCCGCAGCCACCGCAGCCGCCAGCGCTATCGGATTGTCACCAATTCATGCCGAGGCTGCAGAGTTGCCCGCCGGCGCGAGTGACCCTCGAGTGGCAAAGTCTTTTACATTGCGCCTCGCCGCTGCAACGCGGGAAGCGCTTATTCCTGTTCCCCCACATACCACTAACGGCGACGAGACGCGCTATCCCGACAAGTCCGGCACCTATACCAAAGGTCTGCTTCAGGATGGCTACGGGCGGGTCAATCCAGCGGCCTTCAACAGCTTCAAAAGGGCCTTAAACAGCGGCAGACCCTCTGACTTTGAGAACATCATTCTCGGCGGCACGCGCACCCTGAATGGGCCCCAGGGAGCGCTGGCTTTCGATCTCGAGGGTTCCGACTCCGTGCAGTTCGGCAATGCCCCTTCTCCGGCCAATCAGGAGAGTGTGGTGCTTGTTCCTCCGCCGCCTGCGGTTGCTAGTGCAGCATACGGAACGGAATTGGTGGAGTTGTATTGGGGCTCCCTGTTGCGCGACGTAGCCTTCACCGACTACCCGACCAATCCGACTGCGATTCAGGCGGCGGCTGAGCTTTCGTCGATGCCTTACTACGCCGGCCCCAGAGATCACAACGGCCGGGTGACTCCCAATTTGCTGTTCCGAGGCGCTTTTCCCGGTGAGACCGCGGGGCCATACATTTCGCAGTTCTTCATTACGCCCACGGCAATGGGCCAGCAGGACATGAGTCAGCAGATGACCACCTACCTGCCGGGCGTTGACTACATGACCGACCTCACTACCTGGTTTCAGGTGCAGAACGGCATCGACACCGGACAGCGAAATCAACTGGATCCGCAACTACGCTATCAGTACAACGGACGCGCTCTCGCCGCCTTTACCCACATTGACGTGCTGTTTCAGGCGTATTTCACTGCGTTCCTGGCTATGAATACCCTCGGCGTGCCGTTGAATCCTGGTAATCCCTATGTCCACTCCCGGACGCAGAACGGCTTCTCTACCTTCGGTGGACCCGACATGGCAGCCTCGCTCGGGGAGATAGCCGCCCGGGCCTTGAACGTCGTCTGGTACCAGAAGTGGATCATTCACCTGCGGCATCGTCCCGAGTCCGGCGGCGGAATCGTGCACTTGATCAAGACTGGTCTGGGAAACACCATCAACGCTATGTTGCACCGGAATGTCTTGAACTCACAAGCAGTCCAAGCCAGCTTTAACAAATACGGTAGTTACCTGCTTTCGCAGGCATTCCCTGAAGGGTCGCCGACGCACCCCGCGTACCCCACCGGCCACGGCACCGTCGCCGGAGCTTGCATTACCCTGCTGAAGTCCTTCTTTGACGGCAACTACGTAATTCCCAATCCCCTGGTGCCCACAAGCGATGGGCTGTCGCTGGCGCCCTATACAGGTCAGGATGCCGGCCAAATCACCGTGAACGGCGAGTTGAACAAGCTCGCGCACAACGTCACCTTCGGCCATGGCATTCACGCCGGAATTCACTGGCGCAGTGACTCCGACTACTCCATGCTTCTGGGCGAAGCCTTCGCCATCAGCGTGCTTCGGGACAAAGCCCAGACGTACAACGAAAAGTTCACCGTCCGCTTCACCAAGCTGGATGGGAGCACTGCGACGATCTCCAACCAATAACTCCTGCAACGGGACGGTCTAGAGAAGGTCTGATTAAGTCAATGGACGGTCCCTCCGCGGCTAAAGCCGCGTTCATTTTGCGGCCTTTACGGACGGCCTGAAGGCCGTCCCCTTCAAAAGATCAGGTTTAATCAGAGATTCCCTAGCGTACCGGCCGCCCTATGCTCGGTGCTCTTCCTGAAGCAATTGGCGCGAGATAATAAGCAGGACCACGCGCCGCCGAACCCGGCTAATCACAGAACCGCTACTCACCGTGCTTCCGATTCACTGTCGTCGCGTATACCTTGGGCGACACTTGGTTTCTGCTGCTCGGGAACAAACACTTCCATCACCGCTTTCCGCATGAGGTCGGGCGGCAGCAAGCCTTGCGCCAGGATGAAGTCGTGAAACTTCTTCTGATTGAACTTGGCTCCCAGCGCCTTCTCCGTGTCCTCACGCAACTCGATTAACCGGGTATAGCCGTAGAAGTAGCTGTTGGCCTGGCCGGGGGCGCGATAGGTGAAGCGCTCGACCTCCTCCTGGGCAAAAGCGTGGGAGAGCACGACGTCCTGCTCTAAGACGCGAAAGGCATCGGCGGTGGTGATCTTTCCGGCCTGCAGCTCGGGATCGAGAAAGGCGCGCGCGGCGCGTTGCAGCCTCAGGTCCAGTGAAACTAACTGGCCTTCCAGCGGCATGTACGGCTTGATGAGATATTCCGAATAGAGTCCCCAGCCTTCGGCGTTGGTGCTGTTGAAGGCATAGCGAACCCGCGCCAGCGAAACTCCATGTTCCAGCATGGAATCGAATTGCAACTCGTGACCCGGCCGCGCCTCGTGCGCGGTCAGGGTCCAGGCGGCGGCATCGTAGGTGAAGTCGTCGTATTGTTCGCTGGCGGTCTGGCCTGGTCCCGCGGGAATGTTCAGCGGCAGAACGAACTCGCCCTTCTGCCCGGTGTTGTGGATGAACGGCGGGGGCACCATGTGCGGCGCGGGCTGCTGCGCGGTCTCAGCCGCGGTAGCGATGCGAATGCGCGCCGGACGATCGGGCAACGAGACGATCTGCTGGTCGACGATGATCTTCTCGATCTGCTTGAGGCGTTCCTGGTAGAAGGGAAGAATCGCATCGCCGACCAACTGCTGCTTCTTTAGCTCGTGGATCACGGCGCGATAGTCGGATGAGGGCAGATTCCGCTGCTTCGCGATCTGAGCGGCAACGGACTTCATTTCTCCCTGGATCTGAGTGAAGGCCTGGTGTGCCATGGCGGCGAGCTGGTCAGGGGGAATGTCGATGCCATACAACTCCATGTCGAGCGCGTAGTGCTGGGGCGGAAGGCGAAAATCGTTGCGCGCCTTGGGCAGCACCGTCGCTTTAACCCACGTGTCATAGTCGGTGAGCTGGGTTTTCAACTTGGCCAGCGGCTCTTCCCAACCGGTCAGCTTGTACTTCTGCATGAGGGCGGCAATTCCGTTGACGTAGTTGGAATTGCGCGCCATCTCGGTTTCAATTTCAACCCGCGCGGGATAGACCACGCCGGGCTTGGCCATCTGCTCGGTGATGCGCTGCTTCAGGATCTCGGTAATGGCGGTGTAACCGGGCTCCAGCCCAGCGTATTCGCGGATGCGGACGACTGCAGCGGGCCGGCGCTCGGAAGGGGTCTGCTCGTCCAGTAGAACCTGCACGCCGCCGAAGACAACCTGGCTGGCGTTGATGAACGGGACTTCGTTGGCACGCTGGAAATCCTGCCGCCGGAAGTTGAGGTCGACGCGGCGAATCATGATCTGCAGGTCTTCGGCGACGTCCTTCTGCTGCTTTTCGGCGGCGGCGCTTTTCAGCTTGGCCAGCACCGCCTCGGTCTCTTTGCGCTCGGCGTTTTCGTCGGCCAGCGTGGGCTGCGAGACCTTATTGTCGAACTGGCTCAGGCCCTGCTGGGTGCCGGCTTCCGGATGGTGTTTGAAGAAGACATCGATCAGCATGTTGGCATAGCCGTTGCTGATCGCGATCCAGCTTTTATCGGTTGCCTGGGTTTGGGCGAAACATGGCAAACCCAGAACGGCAACGGTGAGAATCAGTACGAGTTTGTGAGTCAAGACGCCTCCCGGGACAAACTAGATTAGTAAATCATGATGGGATGAGCGTCACAACTCGGCCCGAGTGAGTTTCGACCCCTCGATTTGCGGGTGCAGAGGGTTACTAACGCCGGAAAAACTACGTCCGATAATGAAGGTACCCCCTCCCCCATCTGCCCGCAAAATCTTGAAAACAATGGCTCCGTTTTGGGAATGGTCCGCAAAATCTTGAGTGCGTGAGAGTTATAGGCAAAATCTTGATATCAAATAACTTAGGTGACGGCGCGCTGAGCGCACACTGCAACCCTTCCTCGCAGTGACGTTAGGAGCTAATGGATCGAGAAGCAAGGGAAAACAGCCGCGTAAAGGCACGAAAGTAACCTGGGGAGAGGTCAGTCGGCCCTTTGTAGAAAAGGAAGTTCCGAGTTTCGGGCTTGCGCGTAGGAAAGGCGGGACTCCGCCGTCGACGGGGAGTCTTGCCGTGATGCGACACCTACGATCTCTGCGCCGCCCCCATGAAAGTCAACACACCCAGACAAACAAAAGAAGTTTGTCTGGGGCATCCGGCAGGGAGAAAACGCCATGAAGTTGTCTTTGAAGACGGCTCGCGTGCTGCTCTCGTTTGAACAATCCTTCGTTCGCCCGGTCGAAGGCTTCAATACTTGTTTGCGAGTCGGTGCTCGTATGCAACCAGCCTATTGGCGGTCGATCTTCGATTAAGCCGTCGGCAAAGCGGAAGTGCAATGCGGGCAGCGGGTCGCTGTGACCGGGACGGCACAGACACAGAATGGGCAGTCTCTGGTGGATGTGACGGATGCGTTTTGTTCACTCTTGAGTCGATTGACCTGCCGGATGAGCAGGAATACCGCTAAAGCAACGATCAAGAAGTCGAAGACAGCGTTGCAGAAGATGCCGTAATTGATCGTGGCTGCCCCCGCAGCTTTGGCCTCGGCAAGGGTGGCGTAAGCATGTCCCGAAAGATTGATGAACCTGTTGGAGAAATCCGAGCGGCCCAAGACGAGGCCAATCGGGGGCATGAGCATGTCAGAGACAAAGGAGCTCACAACTCTGCCAAAGGCAGCGCCGACGATGATGCCAACCGCCATGTCGAGCATGCTGCCGTGCAGCGCAAACTCTCTGAACTCCCCGAGCATCCCGCCACCTCTTCTTCCAAGCAGAGCCTTTGGGCTGCCCATGTGAGCAATTCTGAGATTGCTGAGAATCGGGTCGTCTCCAGTCGCCATGACACACCTCCATACTTATGCAGCATGCGCTCCGAGCCACCCAATTTGTCAACCAAAGACAGCCTTGTGCCCATCGCAGTTCGGAAATGGAATTGAGGGCGGAGGGAGGCCAGGTCTTGCATGATTGGCCGGCAACTCGGACGTGGCCGTGAAGTACGGTCGACGCACATCCTGCTCTCGGTTCTTTGGCGACCCTCTTCCGTGAGCAACGACCCTGCGCTTGCGGCCCTACAGTTTCTTGCCGAACACTTCTTTGAGTAGAGCCGTGGTTTGCGCGGCGGGATCGGTTCGAATCTGCTTTTCTTCCTGTCCCAGCATGTAGAACAGCCCGTCGAGAGCCTTGCCGACTACATAGCTGTCGAGGTTGAAACTCTGTCCCCCAAGCAACGGGCCGGCCATTGAGTTCTGGGCTATCGCGTTGAATTGCTTGATAACGCCCACGTTCTCCATCGACTGGTGAACGATGGGGGTAAACGCCTGCGTCAATTCGGTTGAACTCGTCTTCTTGAAGTAGTCAGTGGCTGCAGTGTCGCCTCCTGACAGAATCTTTTTCGCATCGTCGAAGGTCATCTTGGTGATGGCATTGATGAATATCTGCTTAGCTGCGGGAGCGGCTTGCTCGGCGGCACGGTTCATGGACAATTCGAGGTCATCGAGCTGCGCGCCCATGCCCATCATTCGCATTCCCTTACCGACAGTCTGCAATTGGCTGGGCAACAGGATCTTGATGGCCTGGTTCTTGAAGTAGCCATCCACCCGTCCGGTGGAGGCTACCGCCGTGCCCGTGCTCTTGGTCAGCGCCTCTTTTAGTCCGCCCGCAATCTTGTCGTTGCTCAACGACATTCCGGGCAGGCTCGTGGATTGCGTACTCGTTTGAGCTTTCTTCCAAAGGTCCTCGATCTGCGCCTGAGCGGTGCAGCAGGCTATCAGGACTCCGCATGTCAGCGTGATGGCTAATCCCCATCGTTTCATGGCTGGCCTCCTGGAAACCTAAGTAGGGATATATTTCAGGTGAGGCCGCTTAGCTCCGGATCATCTGAAATGGGCGAGAGGACATCGCCTGCTTAAATTGTAAGCCTGGCGCAAAGCGCCAGTTAATAACGACAGTTCCAGGACGCCACGACCAGGACCAGAACGGTCGCGGGGTTGTCGTTCAGATCACTCGGTCCCTTGCATTGTGTTGAACCGAGGCGGCGGGCATTCAACGTCTGTCCAGCGACTCTTACGGTCGATCAATCGCCAACTCGCACTCCAAGATGTGGACTTTGGTTCATTCCTTTTTCTCGTCCTGCGGCGGATTGCGTTTTTTCCGCATGGACTCTCCGCGCATCTCGATGCGGTGGGCATTGTGAACCGGGCGGTCGAGGATGCCGTCAGCGATGGTGGGATCGCCAATCTGCTCGTGCCAGCGCGAGATCGGCAACCGGGGAAGTGAGGATGGTGGAACGAGTCTGGTAGCGATGCGTATCGCCAAACCCTCAAATGATGTGTCGGTCCAATCCCTCACATCGATCAATCCCTCGGTTTGCAGTTGCTCTAGCTCATCCCACGAGTCACCAAGGCGGCGATCTTTGGGAATTCTTGGGCTGGGGGCACCTCAGTGGTGTTGACACTGTGCTGCATTGACAACCATAATTGCGCTCCCACGGGTAAGTATTCGGCACAACACACCCACACGTTTGGGCAGGGTAACTTTTGGAACGCGGACCGCAAGGTCTTGCAGGGAAAACTGTACGACCCAATGTTTTCAGGCCCACATATTTCTGCGGTTAGCTGGGCTCGCTAATCGGGAAAGCACTTGTGTGGTTCTGGAAGGTTCATAGCCACTTCAGGCCAGTGCCCACGGCCTCAGTTCACCGGAAAAGGAACTTCGCATGAAAAAAACAAGCCTTTTGAGCGCTGCATTGCTTGTGACACTTTGCCTCGCCACTACTGGCATCGCCAACGCAGCCAACGTGAATTTATACGCGCTGCAGCATGTCAGCAGTGTCACACCCGACGTTTTCTTCAACGGTAACTTCCCCACCGCCGGCGATGCCTTTTGCAGCGCCACCAACGGCTGCGGCACCATCCCCGCGGGTGGTGCGACATTCCCCATGTGGACGGCCGGCGATTGGGTCGTCTCGGCAGATTTCCTCAACACCGGCATCACCTCGGCAACGGACCTCTCGGTTAACACCCTGGTCACGGACTTCCTCGGACAGGAGGACGAGATTGTCTGGTACCTGGTCAACGGCACACCAGTCGCTCAGGCCGATATACCAGGCTGCAACTTCTGCCAGATAACAGGCACGATCAGCGGTACGGTGAACTTTGCCGACATCCCGCCCGACGCGAACGGTGGCTACCAGATAGAGATCCTGCTGACGAACACGATTGCGGGCGGTGACGGATCGATTTGGTTCAACGACGGCGGAACGTTCCAGCTATCCGGCACAGCCACGCCCGAGCCAGGAAGCATGGTTCTGCTCGGTTCCGGAGTGCTTGGACTGGCGGGTATACTGCGCCGTAAGCTGACCCTGTAAACTTCCTCCCTTAGGGGACAACGAATGGAAGAGCCGGAGGTGAGACGCCCGGTTCCGGCTGTCTTCTTGCCGGTCGCCGCGAGTCCTCCGGCTAAGCCCAGTGCCGGGCGGCACGGCTGAAGCCGTGCCCTTTCAATCGGCAATGACTAAAACGCCGCGATGCCGGTGATGTGCTCGCCGATGATCAGGGTGTGGATGTCGTGGGTGCCCTCGTAGGTCTTCACGGATTCCAGGTTGGCCATGTGGCGGAAGATGGGGTATTCGTCGGCGATGCCGTTGCCGCCGAGGATGTCGCGCCCCATACGGGCACATTCCAGCGCCATCCAGACGTTGTTACGCTTGGCCATGGAGATGTGCCACGGCTTCACCTTGCCGGCGTCTTTGAGGCGACCGACCTGCAGCGCCAGTAACTGCGCCTTGGTGATCTCGCTGATCATCCAGACCAGCTTCTCCTGCACAAGCTGGTGTCCGGCGATGGGCATGTCGTGGAACTGCTTGCGGAACTGGGCGTACTGCAGGGCGCAGTCGTAGCAGGCCATGGCGGCTCCGATCGCGCCCCAGGCGATGCCATAGCGCGCCTGGTTGAGGCAACTCAGCGGTGAGCCCAGACCTTTGGAGAGCGGAAGCAGATTCGCGGCAGGAATGCGAACGTCCTGCAGCGACAGGCTCGAAGTCACCGAGGCGCGCAGCGACCATTTGCCGTGTACATCGGCGGCCTTGAAGCCAGGGCGGTCGGTCTCGACGATGAAGCCGCGAATGAGTTCGTTCTCATCATCGACCTTGGCCCAGATGATGGCGATGTCGGCGATGGAGCCGGAGGTGATCCACATCTTCTCGCCGTTCAGGATGTAGCTGTCGCCGTCCTTGCGGGCGCGAGTGCGCATCGCGCCGGGATTTGAGCCGGCATCGGGCTCGGTGAGGCCGAAGCAGCCGAGAATCTCGCCCAACGCCATTTTGGGCAGATACTTCTGCTTCTGCTCTTCGCTGCCAAAGGCGTAGATGGGATACATGCACAAGCCCGACTGCACGCTGACGAAAGAGCGCACGCCGCTATCGCCGCGCTCCAGTTCCTGCGTCATCAGGCCGTACTCGACTGCCGACATGCCGGCACATCCGTATCCCTGCAGGCTCGCGCCATAGAAGCCCAAGCTCTCCCATGGGCTTGATCAGCTCCTTGGGGAAGCGGCCTTCGCGGTTGCACTGTTCGATGATGGGGATAATGTTTTCTTCGATGAACTTGCGGGTATTGTCGCGCACCAGGCGCTCGTCGTCGCTGAGCAGCGAATCCAACTCGATGAAGTCGACACCTTTGAACTTGATTGCCATGATGGTTATGCCTCGTGATGAAGGTCCGCACGCGATGGATCGCAGTCGATGGGAGCGCGTCCTTACAGTGAGCCTGATCGCGGGAAGAACAAACATATGAAGCTATCAGGCAGCAAAGAGGAGCGTCAAACCGGATTCACAGGAAGGTGAGGCTGGCGAGAAGGTGGCGCTCGGATTCTCGGCAGAAGAAAATAGCGTATATCGCCGTCTCCCCAGATGGCGGGCTAGCCATCCGCCTGCGGCGGCTTCTGCTCGGCCAATCTTTGCAGTTCTTGCGACCTCAGGTATGCCTGGTGGACCAATTGCGAAGCCCCCTCGGAAAGATGGAGGTCATCCCGGGTCAACATAGTTTGCAGCGTCGAGCGCAAGAGGATCGCCTGGGTTCCCCAGTCCTGTTGGATTCTGCGCAGCGTTTCTGTCAATTGCCGGAAATCGCGCTCCCTTCGGTTCCTCTGCCAGAGCAGCCAACCGAGAGCCAACCCCAATGCAATAAAAGCGGCACGGTACAGCAACATGCCGGGATGCTCAGCTACTTCATCGAGGAGGCTGTTGCCGTTGGCCGCGGCATCCATGCCAGTGTCGATCAGGGCTGCGCCGACTCCGAACGCGAGTCCGAAGAAGATTTCTTTATACCTCTGGAACATGTCGGATCCATCGCTCCCAGGGGCCGCTTGCAATGCTGCATCCGTTTGTCGATAGCAGACGCGGCAAGCCGGCCGGAGTTTCGTGCCACTACCATACTCCAGTTCCCCAAAGGAAGAGGGACAGGGCAGCCTGGTGAAGCTGCGACCTAACGGCCGCCGCCGCTCCGCCTCATGTAGAATACGAAGATATCCGGCGAGTAGAGAGTGGCGCGCAAGCGCGCCCGCCTGCAGTCGAAGCCGCCCTGCTTGACGTTGACAGAGCGTGTGCTTGAGACATGTGCATCTCGCGCTGGCCGCGCAGTTTCGTTCCGGCCTTCCCGCGTTGCTCCCTGAATCAAGCCCAGTGGTTCCAGGCTGTGGGCAGAATTCTGTCCGGACAAGAATTATTAGGAGAACAAGATGGCGAAGATCGCAAAGACAGGGGACCGAAAGAAGGTCATGGACACCACCAAGAGCACGGATTGCCCGAAGTGCGGGAAACCGACTCGCATCGTGAAGCGGGTGAAAGACCGCGAGAAGGACGTTCCGGGCGGGATCTACATTTCGTGCTCGGCCTGCGAATTTTACGAAAAGCTTTAATCGCTCTGCTCGACCTGACGGAAACCGAGGCGCAGCGACCCTGGGCCTTGGTGATTCTGGAGCGCTGCCATGATCGCTTTACTGGCTGCCTATTACGACTACACCTATATCCAGCCCAGCTACGGCATCGGATGGGGGACCCTGGCCCTGATCAACGCCGGGCTGGCGCAAAGCAAGAGCCGAAGCGGGTTGGGTTGGTTTCTGTTGTCGCTTCTGCTGGGGCCGATCGCCACTCTGCTGATCGTGGTGCTTCCCCGGGCGTAAACCCTGGAGCGGCAGAAGAGCGTTGCGCCTACTGCGTGGGGCCGATGCGCTCGGCCACCTGCGCTGCCTGGTCGATCTCGGCGGCAAATTTCTGGGTGATGTCGTTTTTCCACTTTTGATCCCAGTGGCTGCGCTTTTCCAGGTAGTGCTGCATGTGGGATAGGGCGTCTGTGCTTCGGCCCGCAGCCTTCCTCTGGTTGGCCTTGGCGGCAGCCGAAACGCGGCAATCAATCAGGGTCGGCCCGGCGCCGCTGCGTGCGCGGTGGATCGATTCCTGGGCCACGCGCCACACCGCGACCACATCGTCGCCAGCGACGGTAATCCCCGGCATTCCGTAGGCCTCGGCGCGGTCGCGCAAAATACTGTCGTTGTACCGCGAAGCGGAGATTGCGTCGGTCTCCAGCACAAAGATCAAAGGAAGGCGCTCCTGGCAGGCGAGAACTGCGGCTTCATGCCAGAACCCAAGGGCCGCGAAGCCGTCCAGAGCATGGACCATGACCACGTCACGCCTCCCCTGAAGGATGTTGGACAGGGCCATGCCCGCGGCAACCTGAAACTGCGCAGCCGCAGTGGTGGTCGCCGGGATGCGGTGCACGGTCCCGTCGAAAGCATCGGGATGCGCGGTGCAGTACTCGGCTGCGCGTCCATGCAGCAGGCAAAACGTGTATTCCAGGGGCAGGTTCAACAGCACGCCGGTGACAATGGGATCGTACGCCGCTACCGCATCGCCGCGCCGCAATTCAATCAGGCTGCCCACACCAGTCGCCAGGCTGCTGAAGCTCGCGGCGGCGTACGGATCGATGACGCGGTTGCGGCTCAATTGCGAGACGCGCTCCTGGATCATGTTGCACTTCAACAGCAACTCGTAAAGCTGGCGCAGCCGGTGCGGGTTTGAGGGAGAAGAACGTACTTCTGGCCCCTCGCCGACGCTGACTGCTGGCGCGATCGCAGGAACCGAGTCTTTCGGGCGCATATCGCTGACAGGATTACTTGTCTGGGTTGCCATTGCGGAAGGTCTCCGAGGTTTTGTCATTCTACCGTAAGCGCCGTTTCTTCAGGGCACGAATTTTGGGACGTGTGATCGCGATGGTTGCGCTGGAAAAATCGTGCGATTGGGGCGGGGCATGAGTTTTCAACCATCAATGTGTATAAGGCTGTGGAAAAGCAGAAGGAGCCACCCTGTAACTGCCGGATGCGGCGAAGCCTCTAACAGAATGAACCGCGATCAGTGCACATTCCTCCGGAGCGAAGAGGAGTGTCTCGAGTCGGCGCGTGCGATTGGAGAACATTGGGTGGAAGATCGGACTCCCGGCTGCGCCAACGCCGCGTGCTAGTCTGGCGCAGTGAAGCTGCGTCTCGACAAGCTGCTGCTGCAACGCGGATTGGCAGCATCGCGGGAACGTGCTCAGGCCTTGATCCTCGCGGGGCGCGTGCTGGTCAACGAGCAGAAGGTCGAGAAGGCAGGAGCCAGTGTCCCGGAGGAGTCTGCGATTCGAATTCTTGGCGACGATCTGCCATATGTCAGCCGGGGCGGGTTCAAACTGGCGCGGGCGTTTGAGCACTGGCACATCGATGTAACCGGCAAGACGTGCATGGACATCGGCGCTTCTACCGGCGGCTTTACCGACTGCCTGCTGCAAAACGGAGCGCGTAAGGTAATTGCCGTCGACACCGGTTATGGTCAAATGGACGCAACTCTTCGCAGCGATGCCCGCGTCCGCCTGCTGGAGAAGACCAACGCCCGTTACCTGACGCCTGAGCAGTTATGGCCTGCTAGCACCGATCCCGAATCCATCGCGCTGGTGGCGATGGACGTGTCGTTCATCTCCGCGACCCTCGTCCTTCCCGCCGTCCTCCGCTGCGTGCGCGCCGCCGCGTCATGCGGCGGGTTCGATCTGGTTGTACTGATCAAGCCTCAATTTGAAGCCGGACGCCAGCAGGTCGGCAAGGGCGGCATCGTGCGCGACCCGGAAGCGCAGCGAGGGGCCGTGGATCGAGTTGCCAACGCGGTTCGCGAACTCGGGGGAAGCCAGATTGAGGTGATCGATTCGCCGATCCTGGGAACGGAAGGAAACCGCGAATTTCTTCTGCACGCGCACTTCTCCTAGGTAAGGTCTGATTAAGTCAATGGACGGTCCCTCCGCGGCTAAAGCCGCGTTCATTTTGCGGCCTTTACGGACGGCCTGAAGGCCGTCCCCTTCAAAAGATTGGGCTTAATCAGAGATTCCCTGGGTAAGGTGTGCTGCAATTTCGTGCCATAGCTCGAAGAACGGTACTGCCGAGATCGCCTTCACCTTAGCGGCTGAAGGGGTGCTAGTCCATGCAACTGTGCGACACGGCTGAACAGGCTGCGGGAAAAGTCCGAAAGCCAGATCCCTCGCCGACTGAAGTCGGCTCGGGATGGCGAAAACAAAGAGCGTATGCGGCACACCTGAAGGTGTGCCCTTTCAAAACGCGCCAAGATCCGACTTTTTCCCCAGCCTGTGAAGCCGTGGCCTTTCAAAACAACGGCGATTCATAGCGCCCGGTTTCGAGGGCTCACCGTGGCTCCCCGGTCTGCAAATCGTGCCATGCGCTACACTGAATGGCTTAAGACACAGGGACATGAAGTCAGTCGCCATCATCTCCAAGCCATCGAAACCTGAACTGGCGAGCCTACTGCCGGAGCTGCTCGACTGGTTCCGCAAGCGAAACTACACCTTATATCTCGACGAGGAAACAGCCGGGTACACCAACGGCGAAGCGGTGGTGCCGCGCACGCAGATTGGGCAGAAACATCCCGGCTTCGCGCTGGTGCTAGGCGGGGATGGGACTCTGCTGTCAGCCGCGCGCGCAGTGGCGCACGAAGGTGTGCCCATCCTGGCGGTGAATCTTGGTTCCCTTGGCTTCCTCACCGAGGTTCCGCTGAACGAGATGTATGCCACCCTGGAAGCGGTGGATGCCGGTCAATGCCCGGTCGAGGAGCGGTCGGTCCTGGACTGCCGCCTGCTGCGCGGGGAACAGTGCCTGGCGCACCACTTCGCACTGAACGATGTGGTGGTGAACAAAAGTGCCATTTCGCGCCTGGTTGACTTCGATCTGCTGATCGACGGCTTCTTCGTTTTCAACTACAAGGCAGATGGCGTGATCATTGCAACGCCGACCGGTTCGACGGCTTACTCGCTAGCCGCCGGTGGCCCCATCCTGATGCCGTCGGTGGACGCCTTTGTGGTGACTCCAGTCTGCCCACATTCGCTGACCCACCGTCCCCTGGTGGTGACCGACACGGCTCAGATCGAGTTGCGCGTCGAGACCGGGGCGGAAGAGGCGTACATGAGCATCGACGGCCAGGTAGGAGTGCCGGTGCGGCAGAGCGACCGCGTGCTTTGCCATCGCGCCGCCCACACCGTGAAATTACTGCGCGTACGCCGAACGTTCTTCGAGGTGCTTCGCAATAAGCTGAAGTGGGGACAACGCTAAGGGGAGGGCGCGATTCAATACGCGTACCATCGGGCTGGTTACCCTGCGGCACCATTTCAAGACACGTACTCAGCGAATTTTCGTGCAGCACGTCGTGAAGGTCTGCGGCAGGTTTCGCAGGCAGAGGAAGGCGGAACGCTGAGGTCAGTCCGCGGCATCGCCTTCCGAACAGGACGCATGCTATCCTGCGAGCCGTTCGCTGGTCATTCCTCTCAGGAGAAATCATGAAGGTAACCCGCCGCGGTTTCATTGCCACCACTGCTCTGGGCTCCGCTTCTCTGGCTCTCGATCTGCAAGGACAGTCCAAGGCACCCGATTACCAGGGGGAGAACCGGGCGCCGGCCTCGAAGCCCAAGGCTGCGGTGATCATCTGCGCCGCGAATGGGTACAACTACCTCGACCGCGGCTATGCGGTGCTCACGAGCGGAGGCGACACACTGGATGCCGTAATGCAGGTGATTACCGGCCCGGAGGATGATCCCAACGATGACAGCGTTGGGCTGGGAGGTTTGCCGAACGAAGAGTGTGTGGTGGAGTTGGACTCCTGCTGCATGCATGGGCCGACGCGCATGGCAGGGTCGGTGGCGGGCGTGCACGATATCAAGAACGTTTCGCTGCTGGCCAAAACGGTGATGGAACATACTGGCCACGTGATGCTGGTGGGTGAGGGCGCGTCGAAGTTCGGGTTGCTGATGGGCTATCCCAAGGAAAATCTGCTGACCGAGCGCTCGCGCAAGACCTGGCAACTGTGGCGCGAGACCATGTCGAACGACGACTGGTGGGGCCCCGGGCTCGCCAGCCCGAACTTCAAGTTTCCCGACATTGGCGGCGACACCAGCGAGTTGCAGTGGCAGCGCATCGAGAAGATGGAAAAGCTGGCTGCGAAAATTGGCATCGAGCCGGAGTTTCGCATGGCTGCCATTGAGCGCGTGCTGAGGCCGCCGACCGGAACCATTCATTGCTCGTCGGTGAACACAAGCGGGGAAATGTCGGGCGCCACCACCACCAGCGGCCTGGCGTGGAAGATTCCGGGGCGCGCGGGAGACTCGCCCATTATCGGCGCGGGAAGCTACACCGACCAGGATGTGGGCTCGGCAGGCGCTACGGGAAATGGCGAGGAGAATATCAAGGTATGCGGCGCACACACCATTGTGGAGAACATGCGCCATGGCATGTCTCCCCAAGATGCCGGACTCGACGCGCTGAGGCGCATTGTCCGCAACTACAACGGCAACATGAAGAAGCTGCAATATGTCGATATGAGCTTTTACATTCTGCGGCGCGATGGCGCGTATGCGGGCGTGTCGTTGTGGAGCGGTCCGGCAAACCATCCGCGACGGTTTGCAGTGATCGACGAGAAGGGGAAGCGCTACGAAAATGCGGTGGCTCTGATGCAGGGAGCATCGCTGGGTTGGCCACCTATGCCGGGCGGCAGACGGTTGGCGCCGGAGCAGAAGAAGTAATGGCGGCAGGCGACCCTACACAGCCACGGTGACGGTGGTTTCGGTGCGGACGACGGGGCGGTAGAGGGTGTCGCGCTCGAAGGGCACGCGTCCGGCCTCGGTGATGAGGCGGATGAGGTCCTGGCGGCGTAGCATCTGGGGCGTCGTCGCGCCAGCGTCGTGGTAGATCTTTTCTTCGATGACGGTTCCGTCGATGTCGTCGGCGCCGAAGCGCAGCGTGATCTGCGCCATCTTGGGCGTCACCATCTGCCAGTACGACTTGATGTGGGGGAAGTTGTCGAGCACCAGACGCGAGACGGCAATCTGCTTCAGGTCGAGCATGCCGGTGGTCTTGGGCAGATGCTGCAGCGGCGTGTTCTCGGGATGGAATGCGAGCGGGATGAAGGTCTGAAAGCCGTGGGTGTCGTCCTGCAGGGCGCGCAATTTCAGCAGGTGGTCGACGCGGTCTTCGTCATTCTCGACGTGACCGTAGAGCATGGTGGCGTTAGACTTCAGTCCGACCTCGTGCGCGGTGCGCGCGATCTCCAGCCAGTCGCCGCCATCGATCTTGTGGTCGCAGATGATGTGGCGGATGCGGTCAGAGAAAATTTCGGCGCCACCGCCCGGCAGCGAATCGAGGCCTGCCTCCTTGAGCTTCTGCAGTACGTCGCGTGGGGTAGTCTTGCCAATGCGGGCGAAGAATGCGATCTCCACCATGGTGAACGCCTTCAGATGTACCTGGGGAAACCGTTCCTTCAAACCTGAGATGAGGTCGAGGTAGTACTGGAACGGCAGGTCAGCATGCAGGCCGCCGACGATGTGGAACTCGGTGACGGCTTCGGAGTAGCCAGTGGCCGCGGTGTCCCAGACCTCCTGCAACGCCATGGTGTATGCGCCGGGAGCATCTTTTTTGCGTCCGAAGGCACATAGGCGGCAGGCGGCCACGCACACATTGGTGTAGTTGATGTGGCGATTGACATTGAAGTACGCCGTGTCGCCATGCATGCGCTCGCGCACGTGATTCGCCAGCCAGCCGACGGCAAGAATATCGCCCGAGCGGTAAAGGGAGAGGGCATCATCTTCCGAGAGACGCTGCAGCGCCATCACTTTCTCGTGAATGGGGTTCAGGCGGGGATCGTCGGTCTGGAAAGGATGAGTCTTCTTCCGGTTGTCGGTCGAATACGGAGCGGTCGCCATCACCCTTCATGATAACCCAACCGTGAAGCGGCATCACAGGGCCGTGTGACTTGATATCGTTGCCGCAAGAGTGCCCGGAGGGAAGCGTGGTAACCGCACGCCGTGACCCCAGGCGGCGAATGGGCAACGAGAATTCCATTGACTGCGATGAAAAACCGTATATGATTCGCCCTCGACTCCCTCTACAAGACTAGGTGGGCTAGCAGTTTCTCTCGCGACTGGCTAGTCCGGTCACGTTCGCGGGCCAGGAATGCGGGCCGAGTCCTTCGAGTGAACTTGTTCCAAAAGCCTCTACCGATAAGGAGAATGGATGAGAATGAAAAGCGTGTGGTCAGTTTTTGTGGTCATGTTGTTCGCCGTAGCTTCCGTCATCGCGCAACAGAATCCGGGCACAATTGCTGCGCTGGAGTTCCAGAAACCCAAGAGCAACATGGTGAAACAGTACGAGGATGGCCGCAAGCAAAAGGCCGCCTGGCACAAACAACAGAACGACTCTCAGCCTCTGATGGTGTGGGAGACCTTAAGCGGCGACAATACCGGAACCTACATTGTGGGGCGTCTTGGGCAGCACTGGGCCGACTTCGACAAGCCCTCTGTACCCGAGGAGGCTGATCTGGACGAATACACCAAGGCCATCGGCGCCTACGTTGAGTCGCTTACCAGCCGCTACTACGCGTACATGCCGAAAATCAGTAATCCCACGGGCACCAATATGCCTTCGAAATACTCCGAGATCATTACCTTTCACGTGCGCTACGGAAAGGGGGCGGACTTTCAGAGTGCCATCAGCAGGGTCTACGATGCGTCGCAGAAGACAAAATGGCCGGTCAAATATGAGTGGTACGAACTCGCCAACGGGGGTTCGACTGGAACGTTTGTGCTGGTACTGCCTCACGACAACTGGGCAGATTTTGAAGATAAGCCAGACGTAAAGCCTTTTCGCGACATGCTGAAGGATGCCTTTGGGCAGGCGGAAGCGGATTCCGTTGTGAACAGGATCGACTCGTCGGTGCAGAGCGAAACCAGCGAGATCATTCAGTTTCGCCCGGAGTTGAGTTACCTGCCAGGCAAGTAGCTAGCAAACAACAGTTGGATCTTGCCGACTCGCCGTGCCTAGTGACGGCGAGTTTTGTTTTGCACCACAGTGGCAGAGTCTACCGCCCCAGCAGGAAGTCGGCGGCGATGAAGAAGAGGAATCCCATGGAGATGAAGCCGTTCATGGTGAAGAAGGCCGCATTCAAGCGGCTGAGGTCGTCGTGCTTCACCAGCGAGTGCTCGTAGATCAGCAGCAGTCCGACCAACAGAACGCCAGCCAGGGCAATCCTGCCCAAGGCGAACGCGGCGACCATCCACAACAGAAAAAAGAAAGTGGAAGCGTGAGACAGGCGCGCGATGAGCAGGGCACGGCGAATTCCGAACGCCTTGGGAACGGAATAAACGTCGCTCGAGCAGTCGAAATCGTAATCCTGGCAACTGTAGAGGATGTCGAATCCGGCTCCCCAGAAGACGACGGCGGCGGTCAGCAGCAGAATGCGGGGATCGAGCGAGCCACGCACCGCGATCCATGCTGCCGCAGGAGCGATGCCCATCGCAATGCCAAGCGCGAGGTGCGCCCAGCGGGTGAAACGCTTGGTGTACGAGTAGAAAAAGATGATGGCCAGCGCAAGTGGCGACAGGTAGAACGCCAGCGGGTTGAGTTGCCACGCGGCGAAAATCAAGATCGCCGATGTCACCACCACGAAGCCCCAGACGAAGCGCTTCGAGAGGTGGCCGGCGGGAATGGCGCGAATCCTGGTGCGGGGATTGGCGGCATCGAGGGCGGCGTCGACCAGGCGGTTGAAGGCCATGGCCGCCGAGCGTGCGCCAACCAGGGCGACGCAGATCCAGAGCAGCGTGCGTGAGTTGGGAATACCACGGGCCGCCAGGACGGCGCCAGTGAGGCCGAAGGGGAGGGTCAGGAACGAGTGCTCCCACTTGATCATTTCCAGGGTGGTTTTGATGTTGCCGAGAAGTGCCACGGCTCGATTCTATCGTTTGTTGTGCTGTTCGAGCCAACGCGGCCAGTGGGCTTTTAACTCGGGATCAACCGCTTCCCTGGGGCAGCGGGCGGGAGGCCCATTGACGCTCCCATGCCGGGACGGCCACGCGTTCGACGACCATGGCGGGTTTGCGTGCCCAGCACACCAACCGGGTGCCAAAGGGCAGATTGATGACTTCCATCAGCATGCGTTCTACGTCGAGCAACGACACCATCGCGGCATTGCCCCAGCGGCTTCGCTGCGAGTAGTGGCGGTCGCGGATGATGGAGGTGTGAAAGATGTTTTTGGCGGTGCGTCCGATGGCGAGCGGGATGAACGCGCTGGCCACGAAATACGACACCCGCTGGATCTCGAAGCCGCAGGTATTCAATTTGCGGCGCAATTGGCTGGCGCTGTAGCGCCGCTGGTGTCCGAGCCGCTCGTCGTCTTCGCCCCAGAAGAACGAATATGCCGGGACGGTGAGGCAGAGCAGCCCGCCATCCTTCAGGACGCGGCGGATGCCGCGCAAGGCGAGCAAATCGTCGTGAGCCGATTGCAGCACGTCGCCGGCAACCACGACGTCGAACTGGTTGGACGTGAAGGCCAGTTCCTCGAGGGCGGAGCATACCAGGTTATGGGTACCTTGCATTTGCAGAAACGCCAGCCGTCGCAGAGAGGCATGAACATTAATCACCCGCGTGAGGGCAGGGGCATCGGTAGCGACATTGGAGGCGCAGCCCAAGTCGAGCACACGGGCCTCGGTCCTGCCGTGCAGGTGACGCGCGATCGCATCACGCAGCAACTTGCCGCGGGCCGTGTACCACCAGGAAGCGGTCTCCTGCTGCAACTCGGCGAAATCCGATTCAGTGCTCATGCGGTGACGAATCTGCGGAGCGAAGCCATTTTACGGCATGGAATGCCCCGGTGAGGCGCGTGCCTCAAGAAGTGGTTTGGGCGATTGCGACCGCCTTGCGGAAGTACGCAAGCGACATCTGCAGGCCGGAGCGCAAGTCGATGCGCGGCTCCCATCCCAGCAAGGTTTTCGCTTTCGCGATATCGGGCTGGCGCTGCCTGGGATCATCCTGCGGCAATGGCTCGAAACGAATCTTGCTCGGCGAACCGGTAACTTCCAGCACGACATTGGCACATTCGATCATGGTGAATTCGTGGGGATTGCCGAGGTTCACCGGGTCGTGCTCCTCCGACCGGGACAAGGCGAGAATGCCCGCCACTTCATCGCTTACGTAACAGAAGCTTCGAGTCTGCAGACCATCGCCGTAGACGGTCAGGTCTTCTTCGCGCAGTGCCTGTGCCATGAAGTTGGAGATGACGCGGCCGTCGTTAATCTGCAGTCGAGGTCCGTAGGTGTTGAAGATGCGAGCAATGTGCGTGTCCAGTCCGTGATAACGGTGATAAGCCATAGTCAATGCTTCGGCAAAACGCTTGGCCTCGTCATAGACGGAGCGCGGACCGATGGGATTCACGTGGCCCCAGTAGGTTTCCTTCTGCGGATGCTCGAGGGGATCGCCGTAACACTCGGAGGTCGACGCCTGCAGAAAGCGGGCGCGGTACTTGCGGGCAAGTTCGAGACAGTTTATGGTTCCGACGGACCCCACCCGAAGAGTCTCGATGCCATACTTCAGGTAATCCAGCGGACTGGCCGGAGAAGCAAGATTGAACAGATAGTGGAACTGCCCGGGATCGAAGGCCTGGCAGATGTCCTGCTCGATAAACTCAAAGCGAGGCTCGTGCCTGAGATGGGCGAGATTGTCGCGGCTTCCGGTGAGGAAGTTGTCGATGCAAACCACGTGATGGCCTTGCTCCAGCAAGGCATCGCAAAGATGCGAGCCGATGAAGCCCGCTCCCCCGGTTACCACGGCACGCATAGGCTGGTTCGATGTAGCAGTCATCCTTAATGTAGTTGGCCACAATTTTGCAATGCTGTCGAGGACTTGCCTTGTTGGTCTCTTCCGTTTGAGAATGGCGGGGTTGTTTTGTCCGAGGACGATTAAGTATGATCACCGACCCTCTGGTTGAGAACTACCTGTATGGCATGCTTCCCGAACGCCATCCCACGCTGCAGGAGATGGAGCGCCAGGCGAAGGAGCGTGACATTCCCATCGTTGGTCCGGCAGTAGGCCGGCTGTTGTACCAATATGCCAAGCTGATCAATGCGAGAACGGTCTTCGAAATGGGTTCGGCGATCGGTTACTCGACGATCTGGTGGGCCATGGCCGTGGGCGACGCGGGGAAGGTGCATTACACAGACGGCAGTCAGAAGAACGCCGACGAGGCGCGGCGCTATTTCCAGCAGGCTGGAGTTGCCGACATCATCGAGGTGCATGTCGGCGATGCGCTGGAAGTGCTGTCGGAGCAGAAAAGCCATTTCGACATCCTTTTCTGCGATATCGACAAGCAAGATTATCCGCGGGCGGCGAGGGCGGCGCCGGCGCGAGTGCGTCGAGGAGGCTTGTTCGTGGCAGACAACACTCTTTGGAAGGGTCTGGTGAGCTATGCTGCGGGTAATCCCGACCTGGAAAAGAGCTCGGAGCCGGATGCCCAGACGAAGGCTATCGTGGAATTCAACCAACTCCTGTACGACTCGCGCGATTGGTGCACGACGATCATTCCACTGCGGGATGGGGTGACGGTGGCGAGGCGAGTTTAGTTTCCGGTTTCAAGTTTCGAGTTTCAAGTTGGTCACGAGGGGTGCAGCGCGTGGGAGACGAGAACATCGAGAGCACAGGGGAAGGGGAGCGTCAGGACGACTCAGCACGGGACGAAACGGCGCACGATTCGAGTTATTGGGAGAAAGAGAAAGCGAGGCTTGAGGCGTACAAGCTGAGGCTCGAGTCGCAGAATTACGAGCAGCGACTAAGGCTGGAGGACGAGAAGCTCAAATCGGATGTCAAGGACTGGTACTTCCGTGTAATGGCAGCCGTGTTAACCATGATTGCCACGGGTGCATCATTTTTCATTTTTCATTGGCAGGATCTACGAGAACTCGACGGACCAGAGCAAGCAGCGGTTCGAGCTGATGATGGCGAGGGAGCGCGCGGAAAACGACGATTTCCACAACTGCGGGTGCGTTGAAGACGTATCTTTCTACCGGTTCTAAGTAGACGTGGATAATGCGCTAGATCGATTGCACCGGGATGAGCCGCAAATCTTCGATCAGTCCCACTTCTTTCTGCACGAAGGGCTCGGCGTATCGAACGCCCGCGAGCAGACCATAGAATCCGGCCATGGCGGCAAGCCGTTCTCGAATCTCAGCCTGCTGGGGAAAGAGCGCGCTTCCGGCGGCCTGGTCCTGGTACTGCGATTGGTAGGCCAATAAGGCTGCGAGGCGGGCTTCGAACTCGTCGGAAATGTCGACCACGAAGGTTGGAGTTACGTTGGCGTACAAGCTGGCATAGACGATCTTGAAGGGCCGGTGTGGGGCGAGCGATCGCAGCGCTTCGAGTTGTGTTGATGGAACGTCGGCGGTTGCTTCCGTTTGTCCGAGCCGCGTGAGGCCGGCAAGGAAGCAAGCTTCGTATCCCAGGGTCGAGCAGGTGTAGTGATCGGGATGACGGCCCGCCCAGTAGGGAAGAATCACGACCCGCGGCCGCTGTTCGCGGATGACCTTTGCGATCTTGACGCGGTTGGCGTAGGTGTTCTCGACGCGTCCATCGGGAATGTCGAGCGCGCCGCGCCAGGAGACCTTCAGAATGTGAGCAGCATCCGCTGCCTCGCTGGCACGCGATTCAGCGGTGCCGCGCGTGCCCATCTCACCTTGGGTGAGATCGAGGATGCCGGTGCGAGCTCCTCGCCTGGCCATCTTGAGCAGCGTGCCGCCACAGGTCTGCTCCACGTCGTCGCGGTGCGCGGCAACGGCCAGCACGTCGAGCGAGGCGCAGGTCACTTCTTACGCTCCACCAGGAAGGCAGCGATCTCGCGCAGTTCGCCGGCCTCATCACCGAAGCGATCGAGTGCCGCTGAAGCGTTGGCGACCAGCTCATCAGCCTTCTTGATCGAAGCGTCGATCCCAAACAGAGCGGGGTAAGTGATCTTTTCGCTGGCAGTATCTTTGCCGGCGGTCTTACCGAGTTGCTCCGAGGTCTGGGTCACATCGAGAACGTCATCGACGATCTGGAAGGCCAGGCCGATGTTGATGCCGAAGTTGCGCAGAGACTGAATCTGCGCTTCGTCGGCACCGGCATACATTCCGCCGGTTACCACACTCGCGGTGAGCAACGCGCCGGTCTTGGAGCGATGAATGTAGTCCAGCGTCCTGGCATCGGGGGGCGAATGCTCCGCCTCGAGGTCCATGACCTGTCCGCCGATCATGCCGTTGACGGTTCCGGTGGCATGAGCGATCTCGGCAATGATGGCAACGCGGGCCTCGGCGCTGCATTGCAGCTTCGCCAGAACCTCATACGCATACGTCTGCAAGCCGTCGCCCGCGAGTATCGCGATGGCCTCGCCAAAGGCTTTGTGACAGGTAGGCCGGCCGCGGCGAAGGTCATCATTGTCGAGCGCGGGAAGATCATCGTGAATGAGGGAGTAGGTGTGCAGCATTTCCAGTGCCGCACCGAGTTCCTCAACTCCCAAGGGTACACATCCGCCGATGAGGCGCGCAGCTTCCATGCACAGAATAGGCCGCAAGCGTTTGCCGCCCGCGAAAACACTGTGCCGCATGGCCTGATGAATGGAGGTGGGATGCTGGTTCGCGGCGGGCAGCAGCCGCTGCAGCGCTTCGTCAGTGACGATTCTTCCTTGTTCGAGCGTGTCCTTGAGCATGAAAAGGGAAGTATAACAACCGAACTGCGGGTGAGTTGGTGAGAGCCGGGCTCAGTGAGCCGACTGCGGGGCGTCGCGCTTGCGGTCCTTGATTTCGCGATAGAGCTTGGCTTCGCGCTCGGCGTCGGCAGTTCGGCCCGCTTTGCGATAGGCCATCTGCAACTGATAGTGCACGTAGTCGAGACTCGGATTGTTTGCGGCGGCCGCTTCCAGGTGGGGAATGGCATCGTTGACCTGGCCATCGTCGAGCAGCACCTTGCCCAACTGATATTGCGCCATGGCGTGGTTGGGGTGAGCCGCCACTAGAGGTTTCAGGATGGCGAGGGCCTGGTCGCGGCGGGAGGTCTCCAGCAAAGCGAACGCCAGATTGTACTGCGCGTCGGGTTCGTCCGGGGTGAGCTTCAGCTCGGCTTCGAACTCCGGAATCGCCTCGTTGGGACGGTCGAGGCGGATGAGCGCAAGTCCGGCAAAGTAATGGGCGCGCTGCAGCGAGGGGTCCTGCTGCGCCGCCTTTTGAAAACTGCCGAGCGCATGCAGGTTGTCGCCGATGGCGTTATAGACTTGCCCAACCAACAGCAACATGTCGGGAGCCAGAGGCTGCGCCGAAAGCTTCTCCAGTATGGCAGCGGATTTCAGCGGGTCGTTGGCCTGCGCCAGAGAAAACGCCCAGGCATATGCGACGCGGGGATCGGACAAGGCTGTGTCTCCCAACTGGTCAAAGACCTTCGCCGCTTCGGCGAACTGATCGGTAGAGTACAGCGACATCGCCAGCATGGACTGTGCCAGCTTGTCTTGCGGGTCGCTGACCAATGCAAGCTTGAGGGCACGCGCGGCCTCAGCGTAATTGTTCGACCGAAACGCGGCCAGTCCAATGTTGCGCATCAGGCGAGGGGTTCCCGGATTCCACTTCTCCGCTTCCTGGAAGTGGGCCAGTGCGGGAGCATATTCCTTGCGGCGGGCCTCGGAGGTGCCGAGGTCGTTGAAGGCAGTGCCAAGGATTACGCGGAGTTGCTTCTCCTGCGCCTTGACCTGCCCCTGCTCTTCCTTCGTCAGAGCCGGGGGCGTCATTGTTTTCGTGTCGAGTTGTCCGCCCGGATCGATGATGGCCGTGGTTGGAACGGAAGGCTCGCTCCGCATGCCGGCGCGGGCTTTCGACGACGTTGCACCGCTGGCGCCGGCGGGCGTTGCCTGGCGGCTCATCTCCATGTTCTTCTCTTCCATTTCCTTGAAGAGCTTCACGTCCGCTGCGCCTTCTTCCTTTTCGCCCCGCTGAATCAGAATTCGCCCCAGAATGTAGTAGGCACGTCGAATCTGGTAGTTATTGCGGGTCAGGTCATTGCCGGTGAGGGCGATCGCCTTGCGCATATACTCTTCGGCGTGCTGGGTGTCGCTGCGGCCGAACGCGTTGATGCCCATGTACAGCCACGGTTCAGGCCAGTCGGGCTTGGCTTCCGCAGCGACGCGCAAGTAGCGGTCCGAGACCTCGAAATTGTTGTCCCCTGACTCGATATAGCCGAGGAAGAAGTTGCCAAAGAAGTCCTTGGGATTTTCGGCCACTTCAGCCGTGAACTGTTCGCGCGCTTGCGGGTCGGGAGACCACTCGTTCTGCATCAGGTACAGCAGCCCAAGGAAATAGTGGCCGCGCGAGTTCTTGGGATCGATTTCGATGGCCTTCTGATAATTTGCCGCTGCGTCCTGCATCTTGCCGACATTCTGGTAGGCACGGCCCACCATGATGTAAGCGCTGGCGCTGTTGCCCGAAGAGTCGATGATCTGCTGAAAGATGCCGGCTGCCTTGGCGGGCTGCTGCAGGTTCAGATATGCAAGCCCCAGGGCGTAAGCAACGTAAGGGCTGGGCTGCAGAGCCAGGGAGCGCTCGAAGGAATCGGCAGCGCGGGCGAACTCCTTCTTGTCCATCAGGAGGGCGCCTTCGATGTTGAGCGCGTCCGCGTTCTTCGGCTCGGCAGCGATGACCTTGTCCACCTCGCCGAGCGCGTCGTCGATGCGACCGCCACGCCGGTAAGCCAAGGCGAGGGAAATTCGCGTTTGGTAGGCGGGGTCCAGTTCGAGCGAACGTTGCAAAGTGACAATCGCCTCGGCATTCAACCCTTGCATGACCTGCAACTCGGCCATATTCCGTAGCGCCGTTGCGGCAAGTGCTTGGTTGGCAGCAGCAACTGCGGCGGGATCGCCACTTTGCTCGGCTGCCTGGGCTTGCTGCAAGCGTGTTGTCAGGCTGTCGTTGGCCTGCGGGGGGTCAGAGACACCTGCCGTTGCCGATTGAGCGGCACTCTGGCCTGCCGCTGGCCGGGGAAGTGCCAGCACGACGGCAAGCAACAGGATCAGAAGTCGAGGCGAGTTTTGCAGGAGCAGCATCCCCCGGTGAAGGGGACGGTCCCGGAGAGATGGAAAATACACAGCCGGACCCAGTAGGAACCTTTAACCGTAAACGCCGATTGCAATGGGAGTCAAGCTAAGCGGCCTTGCGTACAGTCCTGGCAGCCAAGAAGTGGCGTCGGCACCGTTCACGCGAGCAGTTGCAAGAAGCTGACTCTGCGAACTGAACCCCGCGCGCACCAGTGCAGAAGGGCCTAAGACCGACTTGATCGGGCGCTGACGGCGCGGCTGAAGCCCTTTTGAAACACTGAACGGAGACGCTTTCCTCCGCAGCCGGCGAAGCCTCTCCCCTTCCAGTCGCAGGGGTGGTCGAAGGGACTACGCAACGGCCGCATCCACCCGGTCGGTCTGGCGTAACGCTCGGACGCGAGCACCATGCCGCGCAGATCGGTGGATTGGCAGCAGTCCACCGCACCCATTTCGAGCGCATCTGCCCACATGGCTTCGTCGGCCAGGCGGTGAATGCAGACGAAAGCGGTGCCGGGGAACTCGGCGCAGAGCCGCTTCAGTTCGGCATAGCTCACGCATTCGAGATCCACGATGGCGAAAGATGCACGCAATCGAGAGATTGTGTCTTCAAATTCCGGGATGCTGCCGCACACGGCCAGCTTCCGAAACTGGTTTCTCAGGCTTTCTCGCAGACCTTGCGCCAGCACAGGATCGTGATGGACGAGTACAGCATTGATGGGTCGCATGGAACACCCCCTCGGGGATGGGGATGGGGGGCTTATGCCCGCCCGCTAATGGTTATACGTGGGTGCAAGCGACGAAGGTTAACGAGTTAACGAACTATCGGTTTATTTACCGGAGCCGCCGGGCTGGGCTGACGATTCAAAAGGCTCAGGCTGCAGCGTGCCATTTCGCTGCAGAAGAATCTCGACCTTGCCTTCCGCTTCCTCCAGCTCCTTGCGGCAGGAGTTCGAGAGCTTGACTCCTTCATCGAAGAGTTGCAGTGCCTGGTCGAGGGAGACATCCCCCTTTTCCAGTTCAGTCACGATGGTTTCCAGGCGCTGAAGACACTCTTCAAATTTGGGCAAGCTCTAACTCCACCTGTCATTTTAATCCAACTGAATCGGCTCGCAGCGTGAATTTCCCGAAAAGCTGATCCGCAACCCGACGTGAAATGACGCGATCAGGCGCGGAAACGTCAAGCCAGAGAAGGGCGGGACAAATCCGGGGATGATGGTGCCAGGAACTGGCGACCCCCTTCGCGGCCTCGATCTGCGCGGACGATGTAGGCGCGCCAGTCGCGCCGAGTAGTGGGAGTTCGTTCGCGCAAAATCGCCGGTGGTGGACATCTCGCAAGACATGAGGGTGCCAACCGGGAGTATCACGCAGATAGAGAGCACCAAGATCGAGTTACCGATCGGGTGCGACTGCCACTCGAGTCGTAGGAAAGGATCAAGCCACTCGGAATCAAGGCGCGCATCTAAAGATATGAAAGACTGTAACGGGCGATTCCAGATTCGGGAGAACAATCGCTGGTGGTTCATTGCGAGCTAAACCCTTGTCCAATATGAGTCTAAGGTCAATTTTCAGCCCAAAGATACGGCCAGCCGCAAATTTCGATTGTGAAGAAATGTAAAAAATAGTATGTTGTAGGTGGTTTTGGGCGACTTTTTTCCACGGAATGCGTCTATAGTGGTAACCCAAATCCAAGGTGGGCGCCGCAACCCCGACAGCAACCCCAAACGGGCGCCCACCGCCCCCTTTTACTTCTTAGGTCCCCTTAGATACGTCTCCTAGAATTCAAGGTTTCGCTTCGACCTGCAGCGCAGGGATTTCCAGTGTGTGCTGAAGGTGATTGAAGAACGTCATGCCCTCGGGAGTGTTGCACGCAGGGAAGTATCCGTTGGCCGGCCTTTCGTAGGTCTCGACAACTGCTCCGGTACTCGGAGCAATCTCCGCGAGCATGTCGGCCCAGTGCAAATCTGCGTCGGACGCATCCAGTTGGAAGCTGCCGAACAGGTTGCCGCTCTTAAGTCGCGGATCTCGCAGGTAGTAACCCTTGGGAAGGTTCACAGCTGCAGAGCCCAGTATGTCGCCATCGCCGGAGATCATAGCCACAGCTGCCCAGCCCTTGCCCTCCGGCCTGGACCGCTGAACGAAAATAAACGCGTTATTGCCCTCGCTGAAGACGTGAGTTTCGGCAGTTGCGTCTGGATCTGCAACCTGGCTGCCGAGAGCAGTCTTCTCGAGATCAACCTGTTTCTTAGGCTTGCCTTCAACCGAGTAAATTCGGGCAACAGGCGCGCTCTCCCATGCCCCGTCGACCACGAAGAAATCGCCCGAATCGATCACAGCAATCCAAGGCACTTCGAATCGCTCCATCTGCTGGCTGCTGACGAGCGAGCCATTGGCATCGAAGCGCAGGAGCGTCGGACGCAAGCTCCAGCCTTCGACGCGCCTTGGCGGCTTATCGGGATCGGCGCGGTCGACCGAGTGAACCGTGGCGTGGCTGGCAAGCACGTAAGTCTCGCCATTCGGTCCAGGAGCAAAGGAAATCACGCGAGCGTCTCCCAGGCCAGCGAGACCCGAAACATCGATACGAAGCGCCACCGCTCCATTCAGCCCTACTTTGATGAGCTCATGATGCGATGTGAGAAGGGCCATGATATTTCCCTCCGAGTCGCACCGGAGCATTCCGGTTTCCCATTGCTTTACGTCGGAGAGTTCGCCGGGGAGCGGAACGCTGTAGGTCACCTGCGGAGTTTGTTGTGCCGAGCCCTGAATGGAAAGCAGGAGCAGCAGGGCCATGATGGGTAAACTCAGTCGCATAAGTGTGCTATCTACAGAGCGGTGGTAGCCTCTCAGTCTGCACCTGAGCCAGGATGGCCGCAAGCGAATCCGGCGATCTTTGTCTACTTATCTTGGCTTCGGGGCTAAAATAGAGACAGGCGTTACCATGCAGTTAACGGTTCTCGAGCCGCAGATTCACGGTGCTCATGAAGCCCGCTGGTGGGAGACGATGGCCGATGGTCGTCTCCACTGCTACCTCTGTCCCCGGCACTGCCACATCGGTGAAGGCCAGCATGGCTTCTGCTTCATTCGCAAGAATGAGCACGGACGCCTGGTGCAGCTCGGGCTATGGACGTCCCGCCGCGGTGGCGATGGACCCGATCGAGAAGAAGCCGCTCAATCACTTCTTCCCCGGGACAAAGATTCTTTCGATGGGCACGGCCGGTTGCAACATGGGCTGCTTCTTCTGCCAGAACTGGGACATTTCCAAAGCCAAGTCCGACCAGGTAAACTCGCTCGAACTTGAGCCCGCGCGTGTGGTCGAGATCGCGGTGCAGCACCATGCGCCGCACATCGCCTTCACCTACAACGAGCCGACCATCTGGGGCGAGTACGTCATCGACATTGCGCGCGAAGCCCACGAGGCGGGCCTGAACACCGTCATGGTGTCGAATGGGTACATCACGCGCGAGGCATTCTTCGACATCTACCGTTACATCGACGCGGCCAACATCGACCTCAAGGCGTTCACCGAAAACTTCTATGCCAAGATCACGCTCACCCACTTGCAGCCCGTGCTCGACACCCTCAAGTGGCTGCGGCACGAGACCGGCGTGTGGTTCGAGCTGACGAACCTCATCATTCCCACGCTCAACGACGGCGATGCGGAGTTCAAGGAATTGTGCGACTGGGTGTTGGAGAACCTGGGCGACGATGTGCCGCTGCACTTCACCGCCTTCCATCCCGACTTCAAGCTGACCGACAAGCCGCGCACTCCGCCGGAGACGCTGCATCGCGCACGCGCGCTCGCCATGCGGATGGGGCTGAAGTACGTCTACGAGGGGAACATCTACTCCGACGGTGCGAACACCATTTGCCCGGGATGCAAGCGGGTGGTGATCACTCGCTCGTGGCACTCGGTGCTATCGAACCGCCTGAAGCAAGGCTGCTGCACCAACTGCGGCACGCGCATCGCGGGCGTGTTCACGGGGAAGGACGCGGAGCTGCGGCGCGAGTGGGTGGCGCGCGGCAGGATTGAGTCGTCAGCCTCTTATCGCTAAGCGATAGTTTATCGCTCTTCCGGCCGTATCCACTTCCCAACTGTAACGGCCCTGAAGTTCTGCCATCTTCTCCAGCAGTCCGGCGGGATCTTCGTCGTCCAGCACCAGCCGCCGGTTCTCTTCGCGCAGGAAACCTTCGCGCACGGCGTGATCGAACTGGTCGAGCAGCGGACGATAGTAGCTCTCGACATTGAGCAGCCCACAGGGCTTGGACTGCAAGCCCAACTGCGACCAGGTCACGACCTCGCAGAACTCTTCGAAGGTGCCGAAGCCGCCGGGCAGGGCGATGAATCCATCGGACAGGTCGGACATGAGGGCTTTGCGCTCGTGCATGGAACTAACAATGCGCAATTCCGTGAGCCCGAGTGACCGACCTCTTTGGCCATCAGAGACTCCGGAATAACGCCGATGACGCGGCCGCCGCGCTCAATTATTGCGTCGGCCAGAACGCCCATCAGGCCGATGTTGCCGCCGCCGTAGACGAGTTCGATGCGGTGTTCGACGAGCAAGTCAGCTAGGCGAACGGCTGCCTGCTGGTAAGCGGGGCGATTTCCCACATTGGAACCGCAGAAGACGCAAATTCGCTGGAAGATCATCAGACAGGCAAGGGTATCAGGTAGCCTGTTGACTTAGGGAAGGTCTGATTAAGTCAGTGGACGGTCCCTCCGCGGCTAAAGCCGCGTTCATTTTGCGGCCTTTACGGACGGCCTGAAGGCCGTCCCCTTCAAAAGATTGGGCTTAATCAGAGACTCCTTAGGAAAGCTCCTCCGATTCAGCAGTACTTCCGGTACGAGAATCTGAATCGTTTGATAATGATTATCATCTGACAAGTATGCACCGGGAAGCTTACAACGAGTTCCGCCGGTTGTGCCGTGAGCATGACCTGGCGGCGACACACCAGAGGCAAAAAATCTATGAGGCGCTGGTGTCACGACCCGGGCATTATTCGCCAGAGGAGATCTACGTGCAGGTAAAACAAGACTTGCCGTCGATCTCGCTCGCGACCGTCTACAAGAACCTCAAGACATTTGTGCAGGCCGGCATGCTGCACGAAGTCAGCCCGCATCACGGCTGGCGCATCGATGCCAATCCTCATCCCCATCACCATCTGGTTTGCACGCGTTGCCGATCCATATCCGACATCGAGTTGGACCGCATCGAGCCGGTGAAGCTGCGGGGCAAGCTGCCCGCGGGTTTCAGGCTCGAGAAGTTCAACGTCGAAGTGCAGGGAATCTGCAAGGCGTGCGCAACGAAAAGCAAGCAGCAATTCATTTAATTCTTAAATCTTAGAACGGAGAGAGAACGATGCTAGGTGTAGGAGAGAAGTTCCCCGATTTCAAAGTGACCGCCACCGTGAGCCTGGAAAAGGGCAAGGAATTCAAGGAAATCACCAACGAAGATTATCCGGGCAAGTGGAAGGTGTATTTCTTCTGGCCCAAGGACTTCACCTTTGTTTGCCCGACGGAAATCGCGGCGTTCGGCAAGATCAACAAGGAATTCCAGGATCGCGATGCGCAGGTCCTGGGCGGCAGCACCGATTCCGAATTCGTTCATCATGCGTGGCGCACTCATCATGAGGACCTGAAGAACCTGCCGTTCCCCATGCTGGCCGACATCAAGCGTGAGCTGACCGGACAGTTGGGCATCATCGACGAGAGTGCGGGCGTTGCGCAGCGCGCCACCTACATCGTCGATCCCGAAGGCATCATCCGCTTCGCGTATGTTACCGACCTTTCCGTGGGGCGCAATCCGCAGGAAGTCCTGCGCGTGCTGGACGCGCTGCAGACCGACGAACTCTGCCCCTGCAACTGGCAGAAGGGACAGGAAACGCTGCACGTCTAAGTGGACAGTACATGCGGTGGCTCCGTCGTCATCAGCGGCGGAGCCATTCGTTCGAGCCAGCAATGCGAAGGAAATGAAATGACTCTAGATGCATTGATTGAAAGCATTCCCTGCCTACGCCAAGGACATGAAGCTGAACTTCTCCAGCGTGGTTCGCGGCCAGACTGACTTGAACGAGCAGCAGCTGTGGGGAACCGTGGTCGCCTGCGCCATCGCTTCGCGCAACGAGGACTTGACCGCGACTGCGCTGGAAGAGGCGGCATCGCACCTGACGCCGCAGGCTCTGGAAGCAGCCAAGTCGGCGGCGGCGGTAATGGGCATGAACAACATTTATTACCGCTTCCTCCATCTGTCGTCGAACGAGAAGTACGCGACCATGCGCGCCGGCTTGCGCATGAACGTTATTCGGACTCACGGCATCGATCCGCTTGACTTCGAACTGTGGTGCCTGGCGGTTTCGGCCATCAATGGTTGTGGGAGCTGTGTCGACTCGCACGAGAAAGTGTTGCGCGAGAAGGGATTCGGCGAAGAGAAAGTGCTGGCGGCGGTGCGCGTCGCGTCGGTGCTGCATGCCATTGCTGCGGTGCTGGATACGGAGAGAGTGACGCAGACCCAACCGGCCACAGTGTAAAACTGCTACAGATGCCCCGAGCAGGGTCTCTTGCGCATCGGCACAAATGACGCCGCCATTTTGGGCCACGGGATGGCGAATCGATATCCGCCTAGCGAATGCACTCCAGGATCAAGTGCGTGTAGGGGATACGCAAAACATCCTCGCGGATGTGGGCCCGAACCTCGGGGAACCAGGTATGCGCGAGGCGCTCATATTCGGGTTGGGTGCGGACGAACTGGCCACGGTCGCGGGAGAGTAAGTAGCGCTTGGCTGCCGACTGACGCGGAGTATAGACGCCATCGTTTGTGATCATGCGGCCACCCGGCTTCAGGGCGGTGTATCCCAGGCGAAATAAGTCGCGGGCTTCGGCATCGTCCAGGTGATGCACCAGACCCAGCGCAAGGACAATGTCGAAAGCTCCGAAGTGTTGCACCGAGTGATGACTGACGCGTTCGCACACGAACTCGCCCCGATGGCCATAGCGTTCCCGAGCGGCGGCGATGTAGGCTGGGTTGGCATCCACCCCCAGGTATTCGCCGACGGGCAGAAAGGGGAGCATGTTACCCGGGCCGCAACCAATGTCCAGGATCCGATCGCCGGACTTCGGCCGAATATAGTCGCTCACAAGCACCCGGCTGCGATAGTTGGCGCCAATGAGTTTGTGGTAGGACTCGTAAAAGAAAGGCCGATTGAGAATAGGGCGGATCCATTCAATCATCGGTACTCTATCCTTTCACTTGGTCGTTTCAAGAATTGCATCCTGCCGCCGGCCGCACGGTTTGCGGGCGGGCCTCAACTTAGCGAGAGGTATTCGCCGGGTGAGAAACCAGTACGGCGTTCTTACTATTCTCCAAACGCTCTCGCTTGACGGAAACGACGGCGATCAGCAAAACCACCACGAAGCTTGCCAGTGACCCTACAACTCCAGCGGCCAGAGACAGAGGCGCGTAATGGAAGACCACATGGTGTTTCCCGGAAGGCACCACGATTCCGCGCACCAGCGCGTCGGTCCGGTAGATGGGCGTACGCTGCCCATCGACCGTCGCCTTCCATCCTGGAGCGTACTGGTCTGCCAGGACCAGAAAGCAACGGCCTTCACACGTAACGTCGAGGTCCGCGCGGTCCGGAGAGTACTGCAAGTGCTCAACCTTCCCGTCGCCGGCCGTTGAAGGCAGATCTTGCGCAGATCCTTCCACCAGGGCAACGCGCTTCGCGTCGAGAGGTTCGGCGGTCTGCCACAGAGCGGCTCGTGCGTCGAGGAAGGCAGGCACTGGCTGCACCCGAGAAACGAAGAATGCCCGGGGATAGACTTGGGTATTTTCCAAAATGTACATGCCGCCAGAACTGCCCCGCGAGCCGGTAAGGATTATGGCTAAGCGGGAAGGAACCTACCTGCACAAGTGAAACATCCTTCAGATAAATCGCAGACATGCTCTTGGTGAACAGCTTGATCTGCGTCTTCCCGGGCTTGTCACCGGTGATAAAAAGCCGACGGAAGCGATGGTACTCCGAGATGTCGTCACTCAACATCCAGTGATACGCGGCGTAATAGTAGGCGGCATCTTCGGAGGCGAAGCCGACGCCTAGTCCATACCAGTCCTTCGGGTCGGAGAAGCGAACCTCGAAGCTTAGCTCGTAGACGCTATTGGGTTCGAGTGTAAGTTCGACCCACGTCATCCCCATCGATCCGGGTTTGTTAGTGCGCACCTCGAAAGGATTGCCGCCCGTGTTCGACTTAGGACTTTGAAACAGGTTGACCGGCACGCCGGTCGAACCTTGACGGTTAGCGACACCATCGCCTTGCAACGGCCCCAGCATGCGTTCGATGAACGCAAGCTGCCCGGCATCGACCTCGATGAATCTCGTATTGAGAAGAGACAACACCGTGTTGTTGATCAGCAATTCTTGCCAGCGCGTGGTAGAGGCCGTGGACGCGGTCAACAGATCGGAATGGCGCTTCGGAAGCAGGGGACCCAGGCCCAGGATATCCGCGTGCCGGAACATCGTATTCATATTTGGACTGATCGCGGAATAGGCCCCCCGTACCAGAGATAGCGAACGGAACTCCTGCGCGGAGGCGGTCTCGCGCATCGCGCGCATCGCGGCCAATTCGTCCGGGCTTGCTTCCAGCGGAGTGGTAAACCAGTTGGGCCCCAAACCACAGTAGGCAAGATCCGCGACAACAAAAATCACCGCAATCCAGGCGATGCGTGAGGCTCCCGGATGCAGGGTCCAGAAGTAGAACAGAACAGCAGCCGCCAGCAACAGGCCGATCGAAACCATAAGGTCTGGACTGTTGAATCGCATGACCTGATGCAATCTCGTGACCCATCCTTGGGGCATGGCTCCCATGCTCGGATCGATCGATCCCAGGATGGCTCGAGCCTTGATCAGCAGGACCGCCGCAAGTCCGACGACTCCCACCGGAATTGCCCAAGCCAATCGGCTCCGCAAGCCTGTACTGAAGTCCGATGACGCCAGAGCATCCGCTCCACAGGCCGCAAGCAATGCGATGGAGAAGGCAATGAAGGCGACGTTGATGCGATGATCGTGGAAGAGGTTGAAGCCGGGAATGCGGTACAGTAACGGCGCGGTGGGCAAATACCCGGTCCAGGTGAGCATGAAAGCCAGCAGGGCCATGATGCTTCCGGCGCGCACCACGTGCGACTTGCGCCAGCGAAACAGCGCTGCCATCGCCAGGAACAGGGGCAGTGCGCCCACGTAATACGCCGTCACCTGCTGATCGATGGGGCCGAAGTACGGAACTCTGTGCAAAGTGTGCAATTGCCCATAGCCTGCGCCGATCAGGAATGGGTAAAACATGATTACCGCGAATTGGGGCGCGACCGATCCCGAGATGAAATCGGCGAACGAGCCTTCGACGGCGGCGGTTTCGTCTTTGAATTCCCAGGTGGGCAGCAACTGGGCCATGCCGATCCCGGCACTGATGACTCCAATCAGCACGAAGCCTACGAAAGCCCTTCCCGGCCGCGATTGCCGGGGCAGGGAGAACAGCAGATATACGCCAAGATAGATTGCAGTCAGGAGCACCAGTTGCGGCCATCCCGCCAGCAACTGCATCGCCAGGCAAAGCCCACCCCAGGCGCAGTATCTCCAGCGGCCGGTATGCAACCACTTCTCCGTGCACCAGAAGACTGCCGGGACCCAGGATGCTGCGTCCACGATGGTCACGGTGCCGGCATTGTTGGCCATGAAGCCCGAGAGCGTGTAGGTTGCGGCGCCAATCCAGACTGCATACTCGCTCCTCGCCACCAATCGCAGGAAACGGCTGGTGAAAAAGGCCATCAGCAATATGTTGAACGCTATGGAAAGGTTAAAAGCCACTGCCGGCTTCAGCAGCAGGTACAAGATAATGTTTGGCGGGTAGAACACTCCCGTCTGTATGTCGGCAATGTGGGGATAGCCGGTGTAGACGTAGGGGTTCCAACCGGGAAAGGCCCCGGACTTGAGAATGTCGACGGTGAAGACGCGGGTCGGCACATAATACGCTGCGGCGTCCCCGCCCTTTAGGTCTGGAATAGAATTTGTGAACGCCGTCCAGACGCCGATCACAGTTAGGAAGCTAAGTGATAGTAGAAGCAGGATGGCGGCACGGCGATCGAGCGCCTTGAAAAACGACAAAAGTGCTCTCCTAAGCTCAGATACAAAGTGTGAATTATACTTGGTCACAGATGCCAGTGCAGACCGACAGAGGCCATCTGCTGCAGCCGCGACCTTATCCCAAGCTGCTCTCCCTCGTTCTGCCGATGTACAACGAGGCGTCGGTCGTGCCTCATCTGCGGGCCGCACTGGAGCAGTTTGTAGCGGAGCTAAGAGGGAATTGCGAAATCATTCTGGTAAATGACGGCAGTAGCGACGCAACTTTGTCGCTGATTGCCGATTGGGCCAAGGAAGACCCCCGAGTCAAGATCGTCAACCTCTCCAGGAATTTTGGTCATCAAAGCGCCGCGACCGCGGGACTGGACTATGCCTCGGGGGATGCCGTTGTGCTGCTCGATGCCGATCTCCAGGACCCAGTCTCCGTGGTCCATCAGATGATTGAGCGTTACGGCCAGGGATACGACGTGGTCTATGGACAGCGGGTCGGTCGACACGGAGAAACCGCCTTCAAGCGCTTCAGCGCGTGGCTGTTCTATCGACTGATGAGCGGATTCGTCTACAAGGGCCTGCCCGTCGACGCGGGGGACTTCCGGTTGATCTCGCGGAACTGCCTGAACGGCCTGCAGCAAATGCGCGAAACCCATAGGTTCCTGCGTGGGATGGTGGCGTGGGTGGGTTATCCCCAGATTGGGGTCCCTTACGAGCGTGCCGCACGGGTGGCAGGCAGTTCCAAGTACCCGTTGCGCAAAATGCTGAAGTTCGCATGGACGGCGGCCACGTCGTTTTCTGCGTTGCCGTTGAAAGCCAGCATGGTGATGGGCCTGTTGGCTATGCTGCTCGGTTTCGAAGAGGCAATTCGAGCGCTTCTGGCGCACTTCTTTGGCTGGTATGCGGTGCCGGGGTGGGCTTCACTCACCATCCTGGTAAGTCTTCTGGGCGGAGCCATGCTGCTGAGCATCGGCATTCTCGGCGAGTACGTCGGGAAGATCTACGAGCAGGCGAAGAACCGGCCATTGTATCTGGTAGCGCAGACTCTCAATTTTCAATCGTCGCCCAACTGCGAGCAGAGTGATGAGACGGTGGCGCGGAGTCCCTTCCCATGACGCAGCCGGAATTCGATCGCTACTCCAGCAGTTACGAGGAGCTGCTGAAAGACCCCATTCGTGATCGCTTCAGCGCCGCGGGTTCGGAGTTCTTCCACACTCGGAAACGCGACTTGATTTTGCATTATTTTCGGCAGCGGTCCGCCGATACCCATCGGCTCCGCTATCTCGATATGGGGTGCGGCAAGGGGGAACTGGCCTCCCTCCTGCGATCGAACTTCGCTCATGTGGCCGGGTGCGATCCTTCGCAAGGAATGCTCGAATTTGCGCAGGGTATGGAAACCCGCGTGCAACGAGATCCTGGCGTCATTCCGTTCGAGGCTGAAAGTTTCGATTTCGTCACTGCGGTGTGCGTTTTCCATCACGTTCCACCGGATGCACGCTTGGCACTGACCACGGAGGTCTCCCGCGTGCTCAGACCCGGCGGCGTGTTTGGCATCATCGAACACAATCCCTACAATCCGGCGACTCGGCTGATCGTGAGCCGCACGCCAGTCGATGCGGATGCGGTTCTGCTGAAGCTATCTGAAACCCAGAATCTGCTGCTCCACGCCGGATTCGCGCTGGATCAGTCAACCTACTTCCTTTACTTTCCTGAAGCGATTTATAGGCGCGCAGGCCGTACGCTCGAACATTGGCTGCGAAGATTGCCGCTGGGTGGTCAGTATGCTGCGTTCGGAATCAAGCGATCGGTCGGGACGATTACATAGACAATACCGATTCATGCTGGGCCCCCCAATGTCTTGCGCGCATGAAAAAGCGACGAGACAAGGTCTCGCCGCTGTAACGATCACTACGGCTCCGCCAGTCTCAGTGGCCGTCCAGACAGCCTCTTTGTCCGCTGCTATTGGGATATCCGGTGCCTGCGGTGTAAGCCGCATTCGACCACTCGCCCTGTATCTTCCAGATGTTGCCATCCGTGAATTGCACGTACGGCACGTGGAATGTCCAGGCGCATTTATCTCCGTTTTCAGCGCCGCTGGAGTCATACCAGGCTCCGGGACTGGCTGGGTCGCTGCGCGCCTCCGATATCTCGTGACCGGTCACGTTAGCCAGCGCTGCCAGACCCTGCGAATGTCCGGTCTGGGTGTCTTGCGGATCGCAGCCCGCATCGCCGTCCAGGTTGAAGAAGAAGGCGAACTGGACAGCCTTCCCGCTGCACGAGCCCGCGCTGTGCCAGGCACAGTAACCCGCGCTGCCACGTTTCACATCGGTGTAAACCGGATAGTATCCATTGCCGGATGCATCCGGGACGATATTGCCTGCGGTGATCTGCTTGCATACCTCGTTCAGAATGGTCGTGGTGTTGTTGCCTCCTGACGCCTTCGAGGTGTCGACCACATGCCCCTGATGAGTCATGGTTGGGCCAACCTGGCCGTTCGTGCCGGTGTACTCGTCCACGGTCTTCGCGTAATTGGAATTGGAATGGCCGGTGTACCAGGCGTCGAGGCCGGTGATCTTGTCGCCGGCAAAGGTTGCGCTGGACCAGCTCGACCCCCAGAAGATCGCCTTGGATACGGCGGTCGGCAGGATCTTGCCACCGTGGTACGTCATGTTAGGGGAGCGTCTGGCAGGCTGCCCAAATTGCTCTGGCACCGCTCCTTTCGCCCACGTGATGCCAAGAATCGGCGGTGCGGACTGCAACGCGTTGTCGCCGTCGCTCACCGGTGCGCCAGTCTGGCTAAAGGCAAATATTGATGCTGTGCATAGCAGGATCAGCAGGGAAATTTTCCGCAAGGTTGTGCCTCCGTGATGGCTCTCGCCAAAGATCTTAAGGATATGGGGACCAAGGGCACTGACAGGATTGATTGGCAGAAGGCTTATCCAGGCAGACGGTTGCGCCCCACGTGTGAAGCAGTCTCTAGGCCGGGAGTGCGCTTGTCAACTACACAAAAGAGGCGTTACTGGCCGCGTGTCAGGTAACCAAGCTAGAGGGCCAAAACCGTAACCAAAAGGTGGCGTGCGAGGCGCTAGCACGCGTACGCAGAATCAAGTCTGTGACCTCCATGCAAGTCACAGCGGCCTGTGAGCGATGAATATGGTCCCTGTGCCTGAGCGGGAGGGGGAAGCGCGACGAGTGAACCAACTCGTCCAGTCTCGGGGGTTTACGGTGCCGCGGGAGGTCCCCGTTCGTCAAACGTCACATCGGGTTGTGATGTATGCACTTGTTGGATGTGCGCATTCGCGGTCTGCTGGAGTGTATCTGGAGCAGAGTGCGTTATGCGGCAAGACCTTCGCAATCAAAGACATGGCGGTTGGGGCGAAGTGGGCGGTTCACACTGCCGTGTGATGAGCCGCACCGAACGTCGTGTCACTACACGGAGACGCTTGGCGACGGCTCTGCCCCCCGAAACAGCGTCCTGGGACGCCTCGGCCAGAGGTTGGAGATACGTTCCTATTCACAGGGGGATATTGTGCTAACACCATATGGGCTCGACATTATCGAAAATTGCCTGACCTGCAAGATGCGGGCCGAGCATATCTTCTGCGATCTTCCCGCTGCTGCTTTGCAATCTTTCGAAAATATTAAATACGCGACGGCCTATCCCAAGGGGGCGGTTTTGTTTGTCGAGGGACAGTCGCCACGCGGCATTTTTGTCCTGTGCAAGGGGCGGGTGAAACTCTCTATTTGTTCGACCGATGGAAAGACGCTCATTCTGAAAATTGCGGAGCCGGGAGAAGTGCTTGGCCTGAGCGCTACGGTCAGTGGCAAGCCATACGAATTGACCGCGGAAACCGTTGACCCGTGCCAGGTGAATTTCGTAAAACGCGAAGACTTCCTGCGCTTCCTGCGGGAGCACAGCGATGCCTGTCTTCGGGTAGCGGAACAACTGAGCGACAAATACAACTCTGCGTGCCGGGAGATCCGGTCGCTCGGCTTATCGCACTCTGCCGGAGAGAAGCTGGCCAAGCTGCTGTTGGAGTGGAGTGCCAAAAATGGGGAAGCCGCGAAGGCTGAACCTCGCGTGAAACTCGCGCTGACCCATGAAGAGATCGCGCAGATGATCGGCACTTCGCGCGAGACCGTAACGCGCCTGTTCGCCGACCTGAAGAAGCGGCAGATCGTGCAGGCAAAAGGATCGACTTTGTTGATCCGCAACAAGGCAGCCTTGAAGGCGATGGCGATTACACAGTAGTTGGGCCGAAATGGGCCAACTATTCCTTACTGCCAAGAGGTGGAGGTGTTTCACCGATTGGTGGCTCTGCCAGCGGCGAAACTGCGCTGCCGTGTGAGAAGTGGGCATCGTCCTGTGAAGAGGGTCACGGAAAACGGTGACTGCAATCACTGCACCTGTACCGAATAGAGACGTATTACGAAAGCATCATGGAGAGCGTGATTCAGCCTAGTTGCCTGACCTGCGAGTTTCGACCCGATCGTCTCTTTTGCGACATGTCCACCGATGCGCTGAGGGACTTCGACGAAATCAAGTCGCGTGCCACTTATCCGAAGGGAACGGTGCTGTTTGCTGAGGGCCGCCCGGTGCGCGGCATATACCTGCTCTGCGATGGCCGGGCCAAGCTCTCGATTTGTTCCGATACGGGCAAGCGTCTGACCCTGCGCGTGGCCGGCGCGGGAGAAGTGCTTGGCCTGGGTGCGGTGCTTTCCAACACGCCGTACGAGATCACCGCCGAGCTGCTTGATCCTTCACAAGTCGTGTTCATCCGCAAGAAAGAGCTGATGCGGTTCCTGCGCGATCACCAGGATATCTGTATGCAGGTGGTTCGAATGCTCAGCCAGGACCTGCACGGCGCATACGAACGGGTGCGCACGATTGGTATGGTGCGGAGCCGGCGGCCCCGCGTGCACGTCCGGCCGCGAGCCATGTACGCCTGAGGAGTTGTTTTCCGAATAACCGGCAATTGGACTTTTCAGGGTCGGCTTGGTAGGAGCCGACGCATTCCGATCAGCCCGTTTTTAGCCGTCGTCTTCTCTCGCCGTCAAAAAACTATTTGGCGGACCAACAGCCGGCCATATCATTGCAATTGCACATCGGCAGGCAGGGCGCCAGCTTCGAAAGACAAAAGGAAAAAAATCAGCAAAACTGTTCAATATTGACCAGATCAGTCTTGTCTTGATTAGCTTGTCTTGATTTAGCTATGATGCTACGGCTGTGGCGTCATTGGATGCCTTCCAAATCGGAAACTTGGGCCAATTTTCTGCGCTGCGCGGATCTCCACCGTGGACTTAGGAGCGAGGATGATTCACCCCAAATGCAGAGCACTCTCCTCATTCATGTTGGCATTCTTCGTGGCCTGCTTCTTGACCGGCGAGGCAGCGGCGAAGGAACAGTCCGGCACGGAGAATCCGCAAACAAAGGCCGCGCTCCCCGCGTCGACCGGCGGCCAGTACGCCGAGACTGACATCTGCAAGACGTGCCACCAGGAAGTATGGGAGAAGCACTTCGCCGGTACTCCCCATGCCGCCCTGCTCAAAGGCGACCAGCATGGATGCCAGGCGTGTCATGGTCCGGGACAGGCTCACGTTGACGGTGGCGGCGACGTCACCAAGATCATTCGCTTTGAAACGCTGAGTCCAGCTCAGACGGCGGCGATCTGCACCAAGTGCCATCAGTCTAGTCTGGAGACGCAGAACTTTGCCAAGTCGGAGCACTTGGCCAACGGTGTCAGTTGCACCTCATGTCATAGTCCCCACAAATCCAGCGATGTCAATTTCCTGCTGGTGAAGCAGCAGACCAGCCTTTGCTATGGATGCCATGCCGCCCAGAAGGCGGAGTTCGCTCGGCCGTATCGTCACCGCGTCGATTCCGGACTCATCCAGTGCAGCGACTGCCACAATCCGCACGGGTCGCAGGTGGGCCACCAGGTGCGTGCCGCCGCCGGTCAATTCGCGGTCTGTATGAAATGCCACACCGACACCATGGGGCCGTTCGTGTTCGAGCACGCTCCAGTGAAGACCGAGGACAGTTGTTTAAACTGCCACACCCCGCACGGCTCGACCAATCCGCGGCTGCTGCAGGTGAACAACGTCAACTTCCTCTGCCTGCGTTGCCATACGCCCAACATGAACGGCGCGGCGGGTCAGCCGATAGGACCGGTTCATGACCAGTCGGCCAAGTATCAGGCGTGCACCATGTGCCACACGCAGATTCATGGATCCAACTTCAGTCCGGTGTTCTTCCGGTAGTTGCGAGGCGTGCGATGGGTTCTCGACGGAGTCTAGGCGTTTATATATTTGGGCTGGCAGTGATGGCGGCTTGCCTTTTGTTGGCGACTGCGATATCGGCCCAGAATCCTCAAGCCCCAGCTAGTCCTCCCAGCCCGCCGCCGAGCTCCGACGAAGGCAAGGAAATTGGTGGCTTCCGGGTGACGCAGTCGATCGAACTCGGAGGCCGCATCAATACGGTCACCGGAAGTCAGGCTATGTACGACACCCTGGTCGACCAGCAGAGCGGCGCACGAATTCTCGAGCAGTCGCTCACCATGCAGTCGCTGACCCACCAGGACATCTTTGACACCCTGACGCTCAACAGCTTCGGATGGGGTGGCGATCCCGAGCAAGCCGCGCGCCTGCGGGTGTCGAAGTACCACTGGTACACCTTCAGCGGCAGCTATCAGCATGTGCAGAACTATTTCGACTACGACCTGTTTGCCAACCCGCTGAATCCGCCCACCGGCCAGCCGTTCATCCCGATTCAGACGTCGCCGCACAGCTACTACAACCGGCAGAATCTCTACAATTTCGGCATCGTAGTTTTGCCCATGCAGCGGATATCGTTCCGCTTCGATTACAACCGCAACCGTTTCATCGGCCCGGCGTTCAGCAGCGTTCACCAGGGCACCGACGCCCTCACCGACGAGAATACTAATAACACGCTGAATGGCTATCGCTTCGGCGCCGACTTCCGCGTGACCAAGAAAACCACTCTCAGCTATACCCAACTTCTCCAGAATTATTCGGGCGACACGACGTACGTCTTGAACCCGTTTAATTCGTGGCCGCTGTCGAACGGCACGCCCGTAACGTTTGGACTCCCGTGGTTCAACGGCGGCAGCCCGTGCAGCGCGCCACTGAAGAACGGCATCGCCAATCCGGCATGCAATGGATACTTTAACTACAGCCTTTATCAGCGGATGAGCACGTTTATTCCCACTGAACAATTAAACCTGAAGTCGTCGTCCTTGAAGTGGCTGGATTTCAACGGCCAATACCAATACAGCCACGCGCAGATGAACACGCCGCTGACCGAGATCTTCAGTGGCCTTAGCAGCCGCACCGCCATCCGCGGCTTCAACACCTCGGGCAGCAGTTCGAGCGCCAAGTGGAATACGTCCTCCGCCGATGTTTCGGCGACCATTCACCTGAAGGACAACCTTCGACTGGTCGAGACGTTCCGTTTCCGCAACTTCGGCGTGGCGGGCACCTTCCTTGACCAGGAATCCAGTTTCTTCAATGCGGCCAGCTTTGGCTCGGCGTCATTGCTCAATCCGGTGGCGACCTTCCCGCCAACACTGCTGTTTCACAGCTCCAGTTCTCCCGCCGACATCATCAACGAGACGAACACCAACATGGACGGGCAGAGTTTCAAGCAAAACGATTTCCAGGTGCAGTACGACTTCTCGCGTTTCTTCGGAGTGCGCGCTGGTTTTGTCTGGAGCAATTCCATCATCCAGCCGGGTAACCTCTATCAGGCCGCGCTGGGAGATATCTATTACCCAAAACTTCCCAATCGGGGCAATTGCGTTGGGTTGCCATTGAACCCCGATGGCAGCTGCACGTTCGCCGACGTGATTACTCCCTGGGGTGCCGAGACCACCGAGATCAACCGCTACTCGGGGGTGCTGGGCGCATGGTTTCGCAAAGGAAGCGCGTTGCGTGCCAACTTCAACGCCCAATTTGGCGGGGCTGATAACTGGGTGTATCGGATCGATCCCACGAGTTTCTATACGATTTCCGCCAACGTGACCTACACGCCGCGCCCGTGGATCAGCGTGGGCGCCAACCTGAATTACCAGCGAAGCACGAATAACGCTGCCGACATCAATTACAACCAGCACAACTACACCACGATGTTCAACGCCATGATTACTCCAGGAAAGCACTGGGGACTCGATATGGCGTATAACTTTGACGCCATCCAGCAGAACATCATCGAGTGTTTTGCGGATTCGCAGCCTCCGCCCAATTCCATAACTTGCCTTGGGGACAACACCCTGCTGCAAACCTACGGGGTGTATCAAACCCACACGCAGTACGGCTATTTCGCTTTAACCCTGACGCCGGTGGAGCGCGTCACCATGCGGCTGGGCTACAACATCGTCGATAACCAAGGCAATACGACTTCGTACAATCCGCTGCTGCCTTTGGGGCCGCTGTCGTCCACTTATCAGTCGCCCCTGGCAGCGGTGGACGTCCTCGTCCATAAGAACGTGACCTTCAAAGCTGGCTGGAACTATTACCAGTACAACGAAGGATCTTTCGTGGGGCCGACGGCTCCGCGTTATTTCCACGCCAACAACACCACGCTTGCGTTGCGATACGCCTTCTAGATCAGCCACCGGCTGACTGTGAGAAGCAGCATCTTCGACCGAACGCTCGTTCTCCCTCTCATGACTGGTTAACCCCGTCCCCCTTCCGACCGGTGACCGAATCCCTCCCGGCCGATTGCCAGTCAACCCGGCGCGCGTAAAACACCCGTCTGAAACTCGATTCCAAATGGCGAGAGAGACCTGATGCGCCGCGTGAGAAGCGGTCAGGTGTGATTGCTGTCACACCCGCAGGTGAGCCCTCTCACTGCTCCTTGGCCCATCCGTCAGCCATGTTTAAGAGTCACCTGGTGAAGGTTCTGCGTGATCGACAAGGACTGTCCCCTCGCTCCCAAGGTTCCCGCCAGTGACGCAGTCAACTCACGGAGGCAGAGCAACACGATGAAATCGAGAGCGATGGTTCTTTTTGCAGGTTTTGCATTGGCCAGCTGTACGGCGGTATTTGCGGCGGACGGCGCCGCCACCTTCAAGGCCAAATGCGCCATGTGTCACGGCGCCGATGGCTCCGGCAATACCGCCATGGGCAAGTCCATGGGTCTGAAAGACCTGGGTTCGGCAGATGTCCAGAAGATGTCGGATGCCGAGCTGACGGCCGTTGTCACCAAGGGCAAGGGCAAGATGCCGGCCTATGGCGGAAAGATCAGCGACGAAGATATCAGCGCGGTCGTGAAGTACATCCGCACCCTCAAGAAGTAACGCGCGCGGTTGTCCAGGCCGGGAGGCTTGGCTGGTTGAAAGTGAGGATTTTTCGTGAAGCGTTGCGTTTACCCTGTACTGATTGCCTTACTGCTCACGGTTACGGGTACGGCTGCGAACAAGCCGAAGGCCGCAGCTAAACTGAGCAATGAGGAATGCCTGGCCTGCCACGGCGATCCCGGTCTCTCCACGGAGGTGAACGGGAAACAGGTCAGCTTGCACGTGGACGACACCAAGTTCAAGGCCTCGATTCATGGTGTCCTGGGCTGCACTGATTGCCACTCCGATGTAAAGTCCGTTCCTCACGATCCCAAGCCAGCCAAGCCTGCTTGCGCGACCTGCCATGCCGATCAACAGGCCGCCTACGATCACGGTGTGCACGCCAAGGCGGCTGCAGCGGGCAACACCAATGTCGCCAAGTGCCAGGACTGCCACGGCAACGTGCACGAAATCCTGCCCGCCAGCGACCCCAAATCCAAAGTTGCGCACACCAATATTCCCGCGACGTGTGGCGCGTGTCACGGACAGAAGCTGGTCATGGCTTCCAGCGGCGCGACTTCGGCCGCCTTCGGCTCCTACCAGCAGAGCGTGCACGGCCTGGCTGTGGCGGGTGGATCGGAGAAGGCCGCGGTTTGCACCGATTGCCATGGTGAGCATGACATCCTCGGCGCCGGCGATCCCAAATCGCCGATCTTCAAGTTCAACGTTCCGGCCACGTGCGGCAAGTGCCACGCCGGTGTGGACCAGAAGTATATGCAGAGCATCCACGGCCAGCAGATTGCGCGGGGCAATTGGCAGGCGCCGGTCTGTACGGATTGTCATGGCATCCACACCATCAAGGCGCCAACCGATCCCAAGTCGGCGGTTGCCTCGGGAAACGTGGAGAACACCTGCGCCGCATGCCACGGCCGCGTGCGGCTCTCGAGCGAGTTCGGCCTTCCTTCGGACCGGGTATCGTCCTACCTGTCGAGCTACCACGGCATGGCATCCACGGTTGGCTCGAAGACGGTCGCCAACTGCGCCAGTTGCCACGGGGTGCACGATATCCTGCCCTCCAGCGATCCCCGTTCCACGATCAACCCGGCGCATCTTGCCCAGACCTGTGGAAAGTGCCATCCCGGGGCGAACCAGCGATTCATCACCGCCAAAGTTCACTACGACGGGGTGCTGAAGGCGGATTTCGGGTCCAAGGTCATCAGCCTCATCAGCAAGTTCTACATCTGGATGATTGTTGCGGTGATTGGCGGCATGGTGTTGCACAACCTGATCATCTTCCGCAAGAAGCTGATCCTGCACCGCATCGGGCATCCACGCATCCTCTTCCGCATGACGCTGCTGCAGCGGGTGCAGCACCTCGCATTACTCATCAGTTTCTTTACCCTGGTACTGACTGGCTTTGCGCTGAAGTATCCCAACTCGTGGCTGGCGGTGGCCTTCATCAACGAGGCAGTCCGCAGCGTGGTACATCGCATCGCAGGCGTGGTCTTGATTGTGGTCAGCCTATTCCACATCTGGTATGTCAGTTCCAACCAGGACGGCCGGCAGTTGATCACAGACATGCTGCCGGACTGGAAGGACGTGACTGACATACGGGACGCCATGATGTTCTATCTCGGCTATAGCGATGAGAGGCCGCAGTTCCGCCGCTTCTCGTATGCGGAGAAGGCCGAGTACTGGGCGCTGGTGTGGGGCATGTTTGTCATGGCGGGCACCGGTCTCATGATCTGGTTCAAGATGCTGATTGGAGACCGCTTCCCGGGATGGTGGATCGACGTTGCCATTACCGTCCACTGGTATGAGGCAATACTGGCTACGCTGGCGATCGTGGTCTGGCATATTTACGCCGTGATCTTCGATCCCGATGCCTACCCGATGAACTGGGCCTGGTTCGATGGCAAGATGTCGATCGAGCACTATGAGCACGAGCACCCCCTTGACACGCTGGCCATTGAGCGGGCCAAGGGCTCGGAACCTGAGGAGGCGGCAGATTCGGCCGAGCGTTCCGATGAGGTAAGTGCAGCGAAATGAGGTACGGGGTGCGAGCTTGACTCGCACCCTGCTCCAAGCCTCGATACCAGCCGGGATCATCCAAGAAGAATTACGACTTTACTGGGATACGGGGTTTCTGCGTGTGTGATAACTTCAGCAACATTGATCGCCTGAGACGGAAGAAAGGATCATTACTGCATGCCCGAGGATAAACAGGACAGGAGTGCTCAGGAACTGAACGACTTTGTCCCTGGAAGGCTGATCAAGAATCCCATCAGCCTGATTGGCCTGGCGCTGGTGGTAGTGGCATTCGCCAACATACTATTTCTGTTCCTGATCGACGTCATCGCCAGCAATCCAAGCCCATACATTGGCATTCTGGCATACATGATCATGCCTGGCATCCTGATCGTGGGATTGCTGCTGATGGTTGTCGGCATGATGGTCGAACGCCACCGCCGAGTGAAGGGCCTGAGAGACGCTGCGCGTTTTCCCAGGATCGATCTCAACAATCCCAGGCAGCGCAGTTCTGTGGCGTTCGTCCTTAGTTTCGTCGTTATATTCGCCCTGCTGAGCGCGGTCGGCAGCTACAAGGCGTACGAGTTCACCGATTCCGTCAATTTCTGCGGCCAGTTGTGCCACACCGTCATGCATCCAGAGTATGTGGCTTATTTGGCGTCACCCCACGCCAGGGTTGCCTGCGTCGATTGTCACGTGGGCCCGGGCGCAGGTTGGTATGTCAGGTCCAAACTGTCGGGCATGCGCCAGGTGTACTACACCTTGCGCGGAACCTATCCCCGGCCCATCCCTACGCCGGTTCAAAATCTCCGCCCGGCGCAACAGACCTGCGAGCAGTGTCACTGGCCGCGCAAGTTCTGGGGCGCCCAACTGAAAACCTTCACCCACTTCGGAGCGGACGAGCAGAATACGCCGCGCGTCATCCGCATGCTGATCAAGGTTGGCGGTGGGGACCCCAGCCTCGGGCCGGCGGGCGGCGGAATTCACTGGCACATGAATATCGCCAACAAGATCGAGTATTACGCCACCGACGAGAAGCGCCAGAATATACCGTGGGTGCGAGTTACCGATCATCAAGGCCACGTCACGGAATACACTGTAAAAGACAACCCGCCTACGCCCGACCAGATCGCCAAAGCGGACAAGAGGCGCATGGATTGCGTCGATTGTCACAATCGCCCGACCCATATTTACGTTCCACCGGATCTTTCCATAGATCGTGCTATGGCTCTCAACACGATCGATCCAACCTTGCCGTTCATTAAGCAGCAGGGCGTGGAGGTCTTAACGGCTGACTACAAAACCTCCGCCGAAGCGCAGAAGGCGATCCCCGAAAAGATCAACGCCTTCTACCAGACGAAATATCCGCAAATTGCAGCGTCCAAGCCGGAAGCCGTGAAAGGTGCTATCACCGAGCTGCAGCGCATCTTCAGCACAACGTTCTTCCCGGAGATGAAGGTGAACTGGCTGACTCACCCCAACAATGTTGGCCATTTCTACACCGCCGGCTGTTTCCGCTGCCATGACGGCAATCACGTCAGCGCGTCCGGTAAGGTCATCAGCAAGGACTGCAACTCCTGCCATACCCTGGCTGCGCAGGAGGAGGGCAAGGAGCACTTGGCTGCGATCCCCAACCAACCGTTCAAGCACCCGATTGATCTGGGCGACATGACCGCGGTGAATTGCGCCGATTGCCACAGCGGAGGGGCAGCTCCATGAGTCCAGGAATTAGTTGACGACGATTGCGGCGCGTGCCTCTCGGCATCCGCCGTTTTCTTGCTCATGTCGGGCTGGGCGACGCGCGGTCTCGAAACCGGCCTCAACTCGCCTGCCATCTCCAGAGTGACATACATCACACCGCCAAGTGATAAGACTCACGGCTCCCTGGGTTGCAAAAATCCTATTGTTGGTACAGCAGGATGAGCCGAGTCGCAGTATCCGGGGGAGGAAATCATGGCCGAAGGCAATGGCAGCAACCAAGCCGTGGCGAAGAAAGAGTTCACGCCGCGTCTTATTTTCTGGGAGGTCACCAAGGGCTGTAATCTGCGCTGCATCCATTGCCGCGCCACCGCCACTGAGTTGATGTCTCCTGACGACCTGCCCACCGGCAAGGCCCTCAACATCATTTCCCAGATCGCCGACTACGGTAATCCCATCCTGGTGCTCAGTGGCGGAGAACCCCTGTACCGGCACGACATTTTTGAACTGGCAGAGTATGCCAACAGCCGCGGTTTGCGGACTGCGCTCGCGACCAACGGAACCCTGGTGACCGCCGAGGTGGCGCAGAGGATCAAGGACTCCGGCATCCGACGGGTTTCCATTTCACTTGACGGCTCCGATGCCGACACGCACGACGCATTTCGCGGAATTCCTGGCGCCTTCGATGCCGCCGTCTATGGCATGAAGAACCTGCAGCGGCTGGGGGTTTCGGTGCAGATCAATACCACCATCGCCCGCCACAATGCGCACCAGTTGCCCGCCGTGCTGGACCTGGCGCGTCGCCTGGGAGCTGACGCCCTGCACACATTCCTGCTGGTTCCTGTGGGCTGCGGAGTCGATATCGCTGCCGAACAGATGGTGGCGCCGGAGGAGTACGAGCGCATGCTGAACTGGTTCTACGATCAGTCGCTCACCGGAGACATCGAACTGAAGGCCACCTGCGCGCCGCACTACTTCCGCGTTGCGCGGCAGCGGCGGGCCGCCGATCGCTTGGCCGATCGCGAACCTGCTCCGGTTGCGGCGAAACGCCCACATGAGATTGGGCCCACAGAAATGACCATGCCCGGCTCGACGGGCATATCGTTGAAGCCCGGTGGCGGCCCTCCAGTCGGACACACGGGCCACCCGGGCGGACATCCCGGTGACATGAATGCCATGACCAAAGGCTGCCTCGCCGGTACCGGAGTGTGCTTTATCTCGCATGAGGGCGAAGTCTTCCCCTGCGGCTACCTGCCGGCAATCGCGGGCGACCTGCGCAAGCAGAGCTTCGCCGAGATATGGGAGCAGTCATCGGTCTTCGCGCAACTGCGTGACGATGACAATCTGAAAGGGAAGTGCGGCTGCTGCGAGTTCCGTCACGTGTGCATGGGATGCCGGGCGCGCGCCTACGCCGCTACCGGCGACTTTCTTGCGGAGGAGCCGTTCTGCGTGTACGAACCCGGCACCTCGAACAAGCTGATTCGCGAAGTGGCCGCCGCGGCAAAGCGGTAAATCTCGTTCAGGCATTCGCAAGGTATGCGCCGATTCTTTCGGCGCGTTTTTTTGGGCGGGCGAGACTTTGGTCACAGCCATGACACACCTGCGCGCGCTAGTATGCAAGACATGGCAGCCCACGTAATGCCCGCAAGCAAAGCCAGGCTGAAGACGATGTTGATTCCGCGCGAGCACGGCGCGTGGGGCATGATGCTGGTTCCCCTGGCGGTTGGTGCGATCGTCGCCGCAGGCCACGGTGTAAACGCCACCGCGTTGATGCTGTTCGCCACTGCCGCCATCGCTGTTTTCTGGCTGCGCACGCCGCTGGAAGCGTGGATGGGAACCTCTGCCATCAAGGCGCAGACAGCAGAAGAACGGCTGGCGGTGAAGCGACTGAGCTTCGCAATTGCCGCGATTGCGGCCATCTGCGGCGCTCTGCTGTTTGCAATGGGCTATGCGCGCGGGCTGCTGCTCATTGTCATATTCTCCGGCCTCGCCTTCGCCGCGCAAACCGCGGTAAAGAGACTGGGACGCCGAGGCAGAATGCCTGCGCAGATGATCGGAGCGCTTGGTCTGACCTCTACGGCCGCGGCTGCGTATTATGTTGCCACTGGGATGCTCGATCGCACCGCGCTCACGCTCTGGGCTGCGAATTGGCTGTTTGCCGCCGACCAGATTCACTTCGTGCAGGTACGGGTTCACTCCGCGCGGCTGAACAGCTTCGAACAGAAGTGGAAGCAGGGGCGTTTCTTTCTGATCGGGCAGTTTGCTTTGATGGCGGTTCTGCTGCTGGGAATCGGCAGCGGCCTTCTGCCTCGGATGGCGGCGCTTGCCTTTATCCCCGTGCTACTTCGGGGGACGTTCTGGTTTGTGCGCGGTCACCAGCCGCTTAACCTACACCGGCTGGGCTTTACCGAACTGGCGCACGCCCTGCTGTTCGGCGCGCTGCTTTGTGCGGCTTTTTTGGCGTAACGGACAGTTATCGATACTTGAGATTGTTTTCTTCCAGCCACTGGCGCGCCACCCGCTCCATACATTGATTGCGGAAGGCGTACCATGACTCCTCCAATCCAAAGCGCTGAATCGTGCGTCGAAACAGCCGAAACGCACCTGCGCCGTGCACTGCATCCTGCAATTCGGCGCGGCACTCACAGGCTTGCTGTGCCTCGGCGAAGTCCTGCATCATGCGCCACTCATCAATGTGGACGCGGTCGGGAAGCTCCAACATGCGGTCATCTTCCAACGCGCGCCTGATCTTGGGCAGCGACTCCCTCATCCATTCCGGAGCATGGTCCCATCGGTCGCCGCTGGCGATGGAGGCCTCTTCCTGGTTGAAGGTCAGGATCTCGCCGGTATCGGGATCGAGATAGGAAGTCAGTTCATCGCTCTGCAGATCGAGCGCTTCGACAACATCGCGTAAGAGAATAACGGCCATGGCAAACTCCATCGAGTTGCTACGACGCCAAGATGTTAGCTCGAAATTTCGTGTCCCGCTATAGGCGACTGATGTGCGTGGCTTTTGGCGAACCGAACGCCGAGGCGGCCCTCTCGCCGTTCCAGGCCGGCATGGTCAGCGTTTGCCTTCCGGCTTCTTGTCGGGGCGCAGCAGCATCGGGTGGCGGACTGGAACGATAGCGCCGCGCCCGGGATCGCCGCTGGCCTGTTTGGCGCGCGTCATCACCTCACTGCGAACGTAGCTGACGAACTCCGCCATCTGGCGCTGCATTTCGTCCATGCGCTCGCGCATTTGCAGGATGATGGCGATGCCGGAAATGTTCACCCCAAGATCGCGCGCCAGCGACAGGATCAACTCCAGCCGTTCCAGATCTTCGTCGGTATAGAGCCGGGTGTTCCCCTCGGTGCGCGACGGCTTCAACAGCCCTTCGCGTTCGTACAGGCGCAAGGTCTGCGGGTGAATCCCGTACATCTCCGCCACCGAGCTGATCATGTACGTGCCTTGCTTCTTACGCTTGCCCATAATTCTCCCGCCTCATGGCATAGACCAGGTGTGGCAGCCCGTAATGCACCACCTGCCGTTCAATCTGCATGCCGTTGCGCTCCGCCACCCGGCGCGACGGCAGGTTCTCCGGGCGGATCAGCGAAATCACTTTGCCGGCGCCGAAGGCATGGAACGCCAGCCCCATGCAGGCGCGCGCCGCCTCCGTCGCGTACCCGTGGCCCCAGTGATCGCGGCTGAAGTGATAGCCCACTTCCAGTGCCGGCTCGCCCTCCACGTGCTGCTCTTACGATGCCACAGTCGCCGATCAGCTCCGATTCGCCCTTCAGCAACACCGCGTACAGGCCGAATCCATGCTGCTTGTAGCGTTGCCGGTTACGTGCCACCCATTTCACCGCATCGTCGTATCGGAAGCGCTGCGGATAATATTGCATGGCCACCTCATCGCCGATAATGGCGAAGATCGCAGGGGCGTCAGCAGACTGCAGCCGCCGTAATACCAGCCGTTTTGTTTCCAGGACCGGAGTCATGAGTGAGCTATTTCTGCAGCTAGCAATTAGCATCTTGCGGGGTGTCTCGCAATTTCGTGCTATATCCTCTAGGGAGCGGCATTGCGGAGAACCCGTCACCCCAGCGGCTAATGCCGACCTTATCATGCGCTTTTGCGGCACGGCTGAAGAGGTTGCTGAAAAAGTCCGTTCAACGTGATACCGGGGCTAAAGCCCCTATGTATTTGCAACGGCTTAAACGCTGGCCTGAAGGCCAGCTCTACCCGGGAGCCTCTTTTTTCAGCAGCCTCTGAAGCCGTGCCCTTTCAAAACCCTAAGAGCCAAGCAAGGTCTAGTTGCTAGCTGCGGGCTGCTCACTCACACCTGCTTCCACAACTCTTCGCGCGGATCTTCGGGGTTCAGCTTCGCCAGTTCGCGCAGGATTTCTTTCGAGCGCTCGTCCCGTACCGCGGGCGCGACCAGCTTGATCTCCACGATCTCATCGCCGCGCTGGCCCTCTTGCACGGCCGAGGGAACGCCCTTTTTCGCGCAAGCGCAGCTTCTGTCCGCTGCTGGTGCCGGGAGGAATCTTCAGCAGAGCCCGTCCGTCGATGGTGGGCACTTCGACCTTCGCTCCCAAGGCCGCTTCCGTCATCGACACCGGCACGGTCAGGTAAATGTCGTCACCTTCGCGCTTGAAGAGCGGATGCTCGCCCACACGCACCACGATGTAGAGATCGCCGGGAGCACCGCCCATCACGCCGGCGTTGCCGCGCCCAGCGAGTCGAATGCGCTGGCCGTCGCGAGTGCCCGCCTTGATCCGCACTTCCAGCGACTCGGTCCGCTCCACGCGCCCTTCGCCGTGGCAGACGTTGCACACCGTGCGGTTCTTGCCGCTGCCGCCGCAGCGCGGGCAGGCCACGTTGAACTTCATGCTGCCGCTCTTCTGCGTGATCGTGCCCTTGCCTTTGCACTCGGGGCACACTCCCGGGCTTTCGATGTATCCGCTGCCGTGGCAATGGCCGCAGGTCTCCAGGTGAGGGACTTCCAGCTTCATCACCGTGCCCTTGATGGCCTGCCAGAAGCCCACGTTGACCTGATACTCGAGATCGGTGCCCGGCTCTGGACGCTGGGCCACCTCTTCGTGTCCGGCTCCCCGGAAGATATTCGCGAAGATGTCGCGGAAGTTCCCGCCGCCCGCGGTTCGGCGGCCCGCTGCTCCCGCGCCCTCGGCATAGTCGGTAAAGTCGAAGCCACCGAAATCGAAGGGCACTTCCTGCGTGGTAGTGTGGCCTCCGCCCCGCGATGAGCCCGGACCACCGAAGCCGCCGGCGCCGAATCCTCCACCGCGGGCGTACGCCTCGGCGGCCGCGGGATCGATGTTGTCGGAGTAGAAGCCGAGCTGGTCGTAAATCTTGCGCTTCTTGGGATCGCTCAGGACATCGTTGGCCTCGGAGAGGGCCTTGAACTTCTCCTCCGCCGACTTGTCGCCGGGATTGACGTCGGGATGATACTTGCGCGCCAGCTTGCGAAACGCCTTGCGGATCTCCTCCGCCGTGGCGTTCTTCTTTACCCCGAGGTCGGCGTAATAGTCTTTTTTGGTGGTGGTGGCCATTGTGTTAGGTATCAGTCATCAGTGTCCGGTGTCAGTAAGGAGCCGCCAGCCATCAGCCGCCGGCCATCCAGTTCGCAAGCTGCCAGGCTTTCAGCCATCAGCTTCAGCTAATTCCGATTCTCGTCTTGTCGAAAGCATATTTGCTGGTCCGAGAGCCCTTATTGCTTGAGCCATGAGGCGAAGGGGCGCTCGTCGCGCCCCCGCTTTGCTGATAGCTGATAGCTGATAGCTGACGCTGGCCGCTGACAGCTGGGCAGCTTATTTCTTCTCCTCCACGTCCACGTACTCCGCATCGATGACGCCTTCGTCCTTCTTCTGCTGACGCCGCCCGAGGCGCCGCCATCGCCGCCCGGAGCCGCTCCGCCCGTCGGAGGCGTTTGCGCCGAGGTTGCCTTGTACATGGCTTCCGCCAGCTTGTGCGAAGCCGCCTGGAGCTTCTCGCGGGCCGAGTTCATCGCCCCCGCGTCGGTTCCTTCCAGCGCCTTCTTGGCATCGGCCAGCGCGTTCTCGACGTCGGCTCGCTCCTGCCCGGAGATCTTGTCGCCGTGCTCGCGCAGCATCTTCTCGATGCTGTACACCATGCCGTCGAGCTGGTTGCGCGCTTCCACTTCCTCGCGCCGCGCCTTGTCTTCGGCGGAGTGCGCTTCGGCGTCCTTCGCCATGCGCTCGACCTCTTCCTTGCTCAGACCGGAAGACGACGTGATCGTGATCTTCTGGTCCTTGCCGGTGGCCATGTCCTTGGCGTTCACGTTCAGGATGCCGTTGGCATCGATGTCGAACGTGACCTCGATCTGCGGCACGCCACGCGGAGCCGGAGGCAGTCCCGTCAGGTGGAACTTTCCCAGGGTGCGGTTATCGCGCGCCATCGGACGTTCGCCCTGCATCACGTGCACCTCGACCGACGTCTGGTTGTCGGCCGCGGTCGAGAACATCTCCGTCTTCTTGGTCGGGATGGTCGTGTTGCGCGGAATCATCTGCGTCGCCACGCCGCCCATGGTCTCGATCGACAGCGTCAGTGGAGTCACGTCGAGCAGCAGCAGGTCTTTCACCTCGCCGCCCAGCACCCCACCCTGGATTGCCGCCCCTACCGCGACCACTTCATCGGGATTGACGCCTTTATGCGGTTCCTTGCCGAAGATCTTCTTCACCAGTGCCTGGATCGCAGGCATGCGCGTCTGTCCGCCGACCAGCACCACTTCGTCGATCTTGCTGGCATCGATGCCCGCGTCCTTCAGCGCCTGTTCGCACGGACGGATGGAACGGTCGATGATGTCGCGAACCATCTCTTCCAACTTGCGAGCGCGTCAGCTTCTTCACCAGGTGCTTCGGACCGCTGGCATCGGCCGTGATGAACGGCAGATTGATCTCGGTCTCCATCGTGGTGGAGAGCTCGATCTTGGCGCGCTCGGCTGCGTCACGCAGACGCTGCAGCGCCATTTCGTTGCCCTTCGCTCTCAGGTCGAGACCTTCGTCTTTCTGGAACTCAGCGATCAGCCAGTCGACGATGCGCTGGTCGATGTTGTCGCCGCCGAGGTGCGTGTCGCCGTTGGTCGACTTCACCTCGATGACGCCTTCGCCCACTTCGAGGATCGAGATGTCGAAGGTGCCGCCGCCGAAGTCATACACGGCGATGGTCTCGTCCTTTTTCTTGTCGAGTCCGTAAGCCAGGGCGGCGGCGGTCGGCTCGTTGATGATGCGCTTCACTTCCAGTCCGGCAATCTGGCCGGCGTCTTTCGTCGCCTGCCGCTGCGCGTCATTGAAGTACGCCGGAACCGTGATGACGGCTTCGGTCACCTTCTCGCCGAGATAGTCTTCGGCCGCCTTCTTCAGCTTTTGCAGAATCAAGGCCGAAATCTGGGGCGGAGTGTATTCCTTCCCCTGCGCCACGACAGCCACGTGATCGCCCGACTGCACCACCTTGTAGGGCACCATCTTCATCTCTTCGTTCACTTCATCGAAGCGACGGCCCATGAAGCGCTTGATCGAATAAATGGTGTTTTCAGGATTGGTGATGGCCTGGCGTTTGGCGACCTGTCCTACCAGCCGCTCGCCGTTCTTGGTGAAACCAACCACCGACGGCGTGGTCCGGCCGCCTTCTTCGTTAGGTATGACCTTAGGCTCGCCGCCTTCCATGACAGCGACCACTGAATTGGTGGTACCCAGGTCAATTCCGATAATCTTTCCCATTGCAGCCACCCTCCTACGACTAGCAAGTTCCTAAATGCTTGAAAAAGAGTACCTTCTCAACACTTCCAGTTCTCTTCACAGCAGCACGAATATAGAACTTGAGTCTTTCATTGTCAAGTTCTTAGATGACGGACGGAGGAGTCTTCGTTGCAGGAAAACCAAACTGGGCCACGGACGAAAACGGAGTTCCCGAATGGCACTTACCTTCATCTGTTACCTTTTCCCTTTCCAATCCCAACGTCGCAGGAAGCCCGTACGAATCAGCAGTTTATGGCACTAAACGGCCAGAGCAAACAGTTCTAGCTTCCCAAATCGAGCCAAAAGGTGCATAGTGTGCAGAATCAATGCGCTCGGTGGTCCCAGCCTCCCGGTCGTGATGCGTCGTCCAGCGGAAGTGTTGAACCACATTTACTGGAGATTCGGAGTCTCCCGGCCATGCGGAAAGCCTTGGTTTTGTTTCTGTTGTTGGTTGCTCTCTCTGTTGTATCTCTGGCCCAAGACAGGGCCCTTATAACGGGTGATGCCGAGGATCAATCGGACGTTCCCTTGTCGGGCGTGCGGGTCACTTTGCGCAACGACTCCTTGCGCACCGAGCGAACCACGACCACCAACTCGGACGGCCTGTATTTCTTTGCCGACGTCACTCCCGCCGAAGGCTATGTGATCTCGGCTGAGTCAGCGGGATACAACTTTGCGCCCCAGGCGGTGAAGTTCGATGTGCAGGTCGGGGAGAACCGGCAGTTGCTTCCGCCATTCATAGCCGCGAAACTGCCATCGACCTCATGGCTCCAGCGCTCGCCCGAGATACCAGGGAAGAGTGGGTACTGTCCCGGGGGCGACCCAGGCGGGACTGAACCATTCGGCCCGAAGTGGCTCTCGCATACAATCTCGCCCAGTCCTTGCCAGTTTCACGGCAGGACCGGAGGCCGCAGGATCGCCGGGGCAGGCGCAGACTTCTTCGCAAACCAACCCTCCCCAGACGACGACCGGACAACCGCCTGCACCCGGGAGTGCCAAGGCCGGTGGGCCGAAGAAACCAACTCCGCAGACAGGGACGGTCGAGTCGCCGGTGCCACTGGACACTATTTCCACGTCGGTGAGCACCGTGATCACAGCCAACCAACTGCGCACCCTGCCGCTGTACAACCGGAACTTCCTCACCTTGGGATTGCTCGTGGCCAGCACCCACGACGTACCCGCCGGCTCGGAGCTGAAGGACACGACGTTCAGTGTTTCTGGTCAGCGTCCGACCTCCAACGCTTTCCTGCTCGATGGCATGGACAACGTCGCCTCCAGCAGCAATCAGGCGATCCCGTTTCAGGTGAATGACGCCATCCAGGAGTTTCGCGTTACCACCGCTACGGCCGACGCCCAATTTGGACGCAACATGGGCGGCGTGGTGAACATCGTGACCCAGCGGGGAACCGCTCACTTCCACGGCAGCATCTTTGGCTTCTTCGGCTCCGATGCGTTCAACTCAGGATCGCCCATCTCAGCTTACAGCGCCTCGGGATTCCAACAGGCTGCGGCGTTCGCCGGCCCGCTGAATGTTGGGCCAGCTCCCAATACCAATCCAATTACGGACATCAACCCTTTTGCCACACCGATATACGAGCCGACGACCTATAACCAGTACGTGAAGACGGTGGAGTCGCTGAACAGCCAGTATGGCACGCAGTACTGTACCTCTCCGGGTGCGGCCTACGGGTCTGCGAACTGCAATCAGCTCTTCAATCCGTCGGCGATCCTGGCACAGCACAACAGCTACACCCAGCCATTTTCGTCGCAGCAGTTTGGCGGACGGGCTGGCGGTTCCTTCTTGCGGAGGTGGTTCTGGTTTGGCGACTACGAGGGAACGCGCATCAACAATCCGACGCCGATCTTCGAGCGGGTGCCGAGTTCTTATGATCGCAGCCACCTTTCCGACTTCTCGCCGGACAGTCCCGGATACGCGGATGCGAAGTTCGCGCAAAGCGTGCTCTCGCTGTATCCGCAGGCCAACGTTGTCGCCATTCCGAATGTGCTGGAGTTCTACCAGGGGCAGGCGCCCAATTACACCAATGTAAGCAATTACCTTGGCCGCATCGATTTCACCCAGTCGGCCAATACCGATTGGTCGTTCCGCTACAACCTGCAAGATTTGTCACAGCTTCACGACGACACTTTGCCGACCTCTTCGGTGTATCCGGGCAACGGCTCGCAACGCTCCGCCTTGAATCAGAACCTGTCTGTGACCTTTACCCACCGCTTCTCCAACCAAATCAGCAACGTGATTCGCGGTGGCTTCACTCGTTTTCAGGTGACCGAGGCCGCGCAGGACGCCAACTTCAATGCGGCACAGGCGGGCTTACCCGATGGACCCATGCGCACCTACCTGCTCTCCGGCCTCGATCCTCAGTATGCCGGCGCACAGAGCGGGGTTCAGGGAGCGTTCGGCGGTTGGTACGATTCGGTCTGGGCTCAGATTCCGGGGCAGATTCCAATCATCGCGCCCTCGCTCGACGGCCTGTTCCCCTTCGCCCGGATCGGCGCGCCGCTGAGCTCCCCCGCCAAACGGCGCGACTCCGAAGGCGAGTTGATGGACAATGTCACGATTTTCCGGGGCAGACACACCATACGGACGGGCGTAGACCTGCGCCGCCTGCAGAACGTCTTCAGCAACACCGGAGTGAACCGTGGCTACGTGGTTTCCGGCGATATCGGTGCATTCACCAGCGACAGTGAATCCTGTAACGCAAACTCGTGCGGGTTAGCATTTTCCAGCCCCAGCTACGACTACGCTACCCAGGCTCCGGTTCCTTACCAGTCCACCTTTCACTCCTACGACGTTGCCGGATACGTGCAGGATTCATGGAGGCTCAAGTCCAATCTCACCTTGAATCTTGGATTGCGCTATGAGTACTTCTCGCCTTCCAGCGAGGTCAATCACGCGATCTGGAACTACGATCCCGTGGCCAACGGATTGGTGCGTGAGGGCGAATCACAGGTAGTGGACACCTTCGGCACCAACTGCTCAACCAGCGGCTCCATTTTGTATTCCGTCTATCAAGCCAATGACTATTCCTTGCCGTGGGACTGCAATACATCGGGAAATGGGAACTTCCTTACCACCAGCAAAACGAACTTCGAACCGCGGGTTGGAATCGCCTGGTCGACGCCCAGCGGAAACACCGTAATCCGCGCTGGGTTCGGAATCTTTTACGATCAAATCCCGGTCAGCGACATCGCGCAACTGATGTTCAACCGCCCCACTCCCCTGTCAAGTACTCAACCGCAAACTCTATACGGCCAGAATTACGCCAGCCAATACTGCAGTGGCGCGCAATGTGCCATCGGAAATTCGAGCCTGTTCGGCGTTGCGCCGGATCTGCAACCGTACACGGCAGCGAGCGTCCCCTTCGCCCTCAATGCCGTCGATCCCACGCAATTCAATAACCCGATGACGCGCCAAGTGAGCGCCTCCATTCAGCGCCAGATCACCAATCGGATAACAGCCGAGGCCGGTTACATCGGCAATTTCATGCAGAACCTGCCGGTCACCACCAATACCGGATTCAACAATGAATGGTTCTGTACGGCTTCGGCCGCCGGCAATTCTTTCCAGCCCTGCGATGTTTTCAGCTATGTACCGGTCTTCACCTTGGCCGACCGCGGATACGGCAACTACAACGCCTTCGTGTTCAAGGTTTCGACCCAGGACTGGCACGGCTTTCAGGCACGGGCCTCGTATACCTATTCGAAGGCTCTCGACGACGGGTCGGGTGCGGGACCAAGCCTGATCCCGGCGCCGTTGATGACACAACTAAACGCGCTACAGTACTATGGGACGGCCAACCCTACCCTCTATGCTCTGGGTTCCGCTACCAGCGGAGCGTTGCCGCCCCCCACACTTTTTGGCCAAGGGTCGATCTCGGCAAACCTGTCCGCGCTGACCGGCCTGCTGACCGCCGGACTGAACACCACCGGTGCGGGACAGGTCCACGTGACGCCCTACACCATCCCGCAAGACCCGTATAACCTGAACAACGACTACGGCCCCTCCGACTATAACCAGACCAACCGGTTCATTCTCGAATACACCTGGGCAATTCCGTACTCCAAGCCCTCCGTTCTGCTCAACGGCTGGACTTTGAGCGGTATATTCATTGCCGAAAGTGGCCAGCCCTTCACCATCTTCAGTGGTCCCATTGCCGGAGAGTTGACCCAGCGGGTCAGCTTGAGCGGCCCGGTCACGACCGGCGGAAATCCGAATCAGTACATTGGCAACAAATCCAACATCGTTTTGCCGTCAGTTGCCTGCTCGCAGATCGGAGCTTCGTTTTCGCCGTACGTGATCCAGCAGAGATGTCGGCATTTACAGTGGAGAAGCGGGCACGCCCTGCCTGGGGAACTCGGCTCGCAACCAGTTCACCGGTCCGGCCTATGTTGACTACGACATGTCGGTTCAGAAGACTTTCAAAATCCGGGAGCGGCTCGCCCTGTTATTCCGGGCAGAGTCCTACAATCTGTTTAACCGCGCCAATTACTACAACCCGGTAAGCACCTACAGCCTGGACGGGGTTACGCCGTACTCGCAGTTCGGGCGAAATCAAGTCGGCCCACAACCCTCGTCAGTTTCAGTTTGCCGTGCGGATGAGTTGGTAAACTGCTGTGAGGCCCATGTCGCTTCTTGCCTCAGAGGCTGATGAGGATTTGCGCAAGAGCTCCAGGCGGTTGGCTCGAGGCGGAGACTCGATTGGGGAAAGCTGTCCCGTCGGCTTGCTCTGGCCGATGCTTGCCGGATTCCGTCGCTTGTCTGATTCTGCCGTGGGCGGCGGAGACCTAGGTCCATGAAGTTTGAGAAGCAAGTATTCATCAGTTACGCGCACCTCGATAACCAGCCCCTGACTCCGCAGCAGCAGGGCTGGATCACCCGTTTTCATGCTTCGCTGTCGGCCATGCTGAGCATGCGCCTGGGCCGTCCGGCAGAAATCTGGCGGGACGTAAAGCTCACCGGTAACGACATCTTTGCTGACGAAATTGTCCAGCAATTTCCCAAGACGGCGTTGCTCATCTCCGTGGTCACGCCGCGGTATGTCGAGTCCGAGTGGTGTACGCGCGAAGTCAAGGAATTCTGCAAAACGGCGGAACAATCCGGCGGACTGGTCGTCGACAACAAATCCCGCGTCTTGAAAGTGATCAAGATGCCGGTGGACGACGAACAGCCGCTTGCCTGACGTGATGAAGTTGGCGCTTGGCTATCCCTTCTACATCCTCGATGAGCAGCAAACGCCGTTGGAGCTCGATCCGGCGTACGGGGAGGATTTCACCCAGAAATACAACTTGAAGATGGCCAAGCTGGCATTCGACATCGCCCAGCTTATCAAGAAAATTGATACCGGACCTGCAGCGGCAGGGACGCCAGTTGCGGTCGTGGGGACGGCGACGCCACTCGCAGGCAGCCCACCTCCGACACCGGCTGCAGGCAGCGGAGCTGGGAAAGCGGCGGTAGCGGCCTCACCGGACAAGCCGGCGGTTTATCTCGCCGAGTGCAGCTTCGATGTCCGCGAGGCCCGCGAGTCGCTGGAAGCCGAGCTCCGCATGCACGGGTACATGGTCTATCCCGATCACGCGCTGCCGGTGGAAGAGGAAGCCTTCGTCCCCGAAGTGGAAAAGATGCTGGCTCTTTGCAAGCTTTCCATCCACCTCATCGGTTCGCGCTACGGTGCTGTGCTGGACGGGCCCAGCGAAAAATCAATGGGCGTGCTGCAGAACGACATTGCCATCCGCCGCAGCCGGAGCGACGGACTGCAGCGCTTGATTTGGGTTCCCCGTGATGTCCGGTCCGATTCGCCGCGGCAGCAGCAGTTCATCAACAGTCTCTCCCGCGATCCGGAGGCGCAATTCGGAGCCGACCTCATCACTGGCGATCTGGAAGACATGAAGAGCGCCACGCATGCAGCGCTCAAGAAGCTGGAAGCCCCGCCTGCCCCAGCGACGCCGGCCGCCTCCGCGGCCTCCGCCAGCGAAGCAGGTGTACCTCATCTGTGACGAGCGCGACCGCAAAGCCACCATCCCCGTCCGGAAGTTTTTCATGTCGAAGGGCTTCGAAACCGTCATCCCCCTCTTTGAGGGAGACTCGGCAACCGTACGCCAGGCCAACCAGGACGCCTTGAGCAGTTGCGATGCCGTGTTGCTTTTCTATGGAGCAGCCGACGAAGCCTGGAAGCGCAGCATTGAATCCGATCTGCGCAAGGCGCAGGCATATCGCGGGTCGAAGCCGCCACTCACCGTCTACACCTACCTGGCGGAGCCGGTTACGGAGGGCAAACAGGAGCTGATCGACCTCGAGGAACCCAGGGTGATCAGCGGGCTGCCCGGATACTCTAAGAGCACCTTCACCGAGTTCGTTGACGCTATCACCTCAGGTGGGCAGCGATGAGCGCACCCGCCCTGGCTGGCGTTCGACTCGCCAATCCCTTTCCCGGGCTGCGGCCATTTCGTGAAGACGAAGAGCATTTGTTCTTTGGACGTGAAAGCCAGGTCGACGCCATGGTCGATGCGCTTGCGCACCAGCATTTCCTGGCGGTAGTGGGCACCTCAGGTAGCGGCAAGTCGTCCCTGGTCAATTGCGGTCTGATGCCCGCCTTGCGCCGTGGACTGATGGGCTCGGCCGGCACCACCTGGCGTATCGCCCATTTTCGTCCTGGCAGCGATCCCATCAAGTCGATGGCCCAATCTCTGGCGAGCCCGGGAATTCTGTTTCATGAGCAGATCGAAGGTCTGCCGATGAACGAGATCGTCGATGCCACGCTGCGTTTGAGCAAGCTGGGCCTGGTCGACATCTATGAGCAGGCCAATCCCGAAGACAGGCCGAACCTGCTCCTCGTGGTCGACCAGTTCGAGGAACTGTTCCGTTATCGCAAGCTGCGCGAGTCATCCGGCGACGCCATTGACACGGACGAAAAGTCCGTCGCCTTCGTGAATCTGCTGCTGGAGGCGTGTAGCTCCGAGTACCCGATCTACGTGGTCCTGACCATGCGCTCCGATTTCCTCGGCGACTGCGCTCAGTTTCCCGGACTGCCGGAGGCGATCAATCGCGGGGAATACCTGGTTCCGCGCATGACGCGCGAGGAGCGCAAGGCCGCCATAAAAGGCCCTGTGGCGGTCGCCGGAGGCCAGATCAGCCCCGTGCTGCTTACCCGCCTGGTCAACGATGTGGGAGACAATCCCGATCAGCTTTCCATTTTGCAGCACGCCCTGAACCGCACCTGGGCGCGCTGGCAGAGCGAGGGCGGCGCAGGAGCGATGTCTCTGCTCGCATTACGACGCCATCGGTACCATGCAGCATGCCCTCGACCAGCATGCTGAAAAAGCCTTCGCCGAACTGAAAGACGATCGCCAGCGGCAGATCTGCGAAAAGGTCCTGCAGGCGCTGACCGACAAAGGTTCCGATGCCCGTGGCATCCGCCGACCCACCAGCCTGGCTACGCTCTGCGCCATTGCGGATGCCACCCCTGCCGAAGTCATCGAAGTAGTCGATGTCTTCCGCAAGCCCAGCCGATCATTCCTGATGCCGCCGTCCCCCGAGCCCCTGGCGCCTGAAACCATCATCGACATCTCGCACGAGAGCCTGATGCGCATTTGGAGCCGGTTGAAGGTGTGGGTCGAGGACGAAGCCGAATCGGCTGCCCACTACAACCGCCTGACTCAGAACATGTCCATGCATGCCCGGGGCGCGGCCGGCCTGATGACCGATCCGGAACTGTCGCTGATGCTGGAGTGGCAGCAGAAGTGGCGTCCCAACCAGGCATGGGCCGATCGCTACCACCCCGGCTTCGAAGCGGCGATGGGCTTCCTGGACGAAAGCCGCGAAGCCCGCGATGCCGCGCGCCGGGCCGAAGAAGAGAAGAAGCAGCGTGAAATTCGCCGCACCCGCCAGGTGGTTGCTGTCCTTGCGACGGCGTTTCTGGTTGCGGTCGGGTTCGCCATCTTTGCGGCCATCGAGAATTCACGGGCAAAAACCGAGCGCCGGGCCCGCGAACAAGCTCAAGCCCTTGAAGATGCAAAAGGGAAGCTGCTGGCCATTCAGGAGCAGGCACGCCGGCAAAGTGAGGACTTGAATCGGCAATTGCAATCCGCGCTCGAGAGCACGCAAGAGGCAGAGGCCCAGGCCGAAGCGTCGAACGCACGCGCCGTCCAGGAAGCCGACCGCGCCAATCGCAACGCCGCGTTGTTCATCACCGCCATCAAGGCGCAGGCAGTGGCGCAGCTGGCGAACAATGAGCAGTTCGAAAAAGCCGAAATCCTGCAAATCGACTCGGACGCCAAGAAGGATGCCGCTACCCTGGCGCGCGACCGGCAGGAAATGGAAGCGGCGGCGCGCCACGCCAAGGAATTGAGTCTCGATGCGGCCGCGAAATCCGCGCAAGCGGCGGCAATCATTGCTAATGCCAACCTCATCGGCTCCAATCAGATCAGCTCATCCGATCTGTTCGACAGCAGCAACGGAACCCAGGTCACCGGAACCAGTGGCGCCACTCATCCCCAGGACATGTTCAGCGTTGCCCAGGGCTCGCCCGACCATGCGACCGTGTTCGCCGATGGCGAGCCGGTGGGCTTCACCCACTGGATCGAATGGAAGACCGGCAAGGAAGTATCCATCAGGAGCGTTGGACTCTTCGCTGCGCATGATGCGCTTCGCCTCCGCCGCGCGTTTAGCGCCTTCAGACTTTACGCAAAAAAACCGAATGGCTGGACGAAAATCGCAGAATACAATCCGGCCCTGATGTACGGCGGCACCTGCGGCCCCCACACCTGTGTCCCTCCCTACAATTTCCCGGGAGATTTTTTGGGCGCTTGCATCGACACGCCACTGACTACCGCGCGCGAATTCAGGGCTGAATTCGTGCAGTCGGTCAGTGCGCTGGAGCACTTTTCCGGTCCGCGGGTGCTCCAACTCGATGGCTATAAGAACGCTAACTGTTCAAAGTAGCCCAAGAACGGTTGGAGCGTGAAGGCAGCATTCTGGCTTTGAGAAACGTTGTTGCTAGACTAGAAGAGCCTTTTGCGGGCCATTCCGAGAACGCCGGCAATGCCTAGGCTCAACATCGCCATGCTGGACGGTTCAGGGGTTGCGCCGGCATTACCGAAGCTTCTTCCACAACTCGCACAGTTCCACAATTCCATGTTGTCTATCTCGAAGGCATTCGAGGTTGAACTGAACGAGACCTGCGTCCAATATGCGCCAGCGGTAACGTCGGCAGTAGGGATTTGGAAATCGGCAACCACAGATTGCGTCACCTCGCCGACTCCGGTAGTAAAGCCACTCAAGTTGAGGTAGTTTATCGTATCTGTAGTAACGTGCCGTTGGTGTCTCGCGTGAGATGGATCGAGTTAAATCGGTCAACACTTCCCCAGTAGATTGCGAGTTGAGTGACTCCGTGCGTGAAATTGATGGTCACGGTCCCCGCACCGGTTGTCAGGTAGTAACCCGTATCCACATAGCTCTGAGAGTGTCCTGAGCTATCCATGAAATCGTATTCGGGAGCTCGATACACATCGTGGCTTGAGCCTGTGACGAGCGAGGCTCCGGTCACACTGGAAATTGTCCCAGCACTCAGGTTCTTGATGTAGTTTGGCAGTTTCGGCTGCCAGTGCCATTATGCCAATTGAGGAGAATTGGGTTGGCCCCGTGGCTCCCGCTGTTCATCCAGGTGTACCCACATCTCGCCCCCGTAGTACTGTTAGGAGGGCAACTCACCGCTACTCCTGAGCCGCTACCTCTGTACCCCCAAGACACTATGGCGGCGCTGGCGGTAGCGAATTCGGGTGCCGCCAACAAGACAGCTACCAGGAAAGACGAGACTGAAACCAGACTGAACCGCATAACCCCTCCTACCACGGAACTGCCAGCTAACCCGGCGTTCTTAATTGAACGCTGATCGCTAACGCTTGTTACGTCTTTCGTATGATGAACCGGGAGTCCTGGGACATCTCACCCGATCTAACACCAGTTGGTGGCTATTCTCTCGAAGAACTGTAGCACCATCGATTGCCGGCGCGAAAAAAATGCGCCCGGCGTCTGCTATTGGCCCGAAGTTAGCATCGGGCTGGTTGCGATGTCAAGGACAACAACAGCAGGTTCCTCAGGCGGCAATGAGTGGAGCTCTGCTCAGCGGTTGTGAAGTAATCCGTGAGGACGGCCCCGTTCTTGATGTCACTGGGCACAGGATCGATCGTCCCGATACGATGTCGGCCTTCCCACGCGATCACGCTGGCGCCGTGCGCGCCACCCGCGCACGGTGTTTCACCAATCGAAAGCCCTCGCGTTCGCGCGTGTGACTGGAGTGTCACAGGAATGCTGCGCACGCACCCCTATTTACTGCTCAATGAGTCTGCATTTGCGCCTTGAGAATCAAGCTACTGCCATAACCCACCGCGAATGTCGCAATGCTGCCCAGCGCTACGTACCAGGTGAAGGGAATGCGGGTGAACTGCCACAAGTACAGATTCAGCAGGAAACCGCAAAGCATTCCCAGTCATCGCGCCACGCTCCGAAGCCCTTTTGGTTAGTACCCCGAGAAGAAAAACTCCCAGCAGCGATCCGTAGGCGACCGAGGCGATCGACAAGCCAACCTCCAGTACCTTGCCCCCATGCCGCGCGAGAATCGCCAGCCCAAACAGAACCACGCCCCAGACGACAGTGGCTATTCGCGACAGGTACACGCGTCGCTCTTCCGTTGCCGCTGGATGCATGCGCGCGTAGAAATCGACGATTGTCGTGGACGATAGTGAATTCAGCGCGGCACTCAAGTTCGACATCGCGGCCGCCAGAATCGCCGAGATCAGAAGCCCGCTGATGCCGTGAGGCATTTGCGTCACCACGAAAGTCGGGAACACCGTGTCCGTTCGCGCGAACGGCACCGCCGGCGGAAACAGTTGGTAGAACACGAACAGCATCGCCCCTATCAACAAAAACAGCCCGAACTGGAAAAACACAGCAACCCCACTAGCCAGCAAAGCAACTTGCGACTGCCTCTTCGTTCGTGCAGACAGCAACCGCTGCACGATGAGCTGGTCCGTGCCATGGCTTGCCGTGGTCAGAAACGTTCCGCCGATCACTCCTGACCAAAACGTATAAGGCGCGAACCCATTCCACGAGAAGTCGAAGGTACGCAACTTGCCGGCTTGGCTCGCGACCGAGTGAATCGTGCTCCAGCCTCCGGGCACCAGGTGCAGTATGGTGAAAAGCCCGACCAGTGTCCCCGCCAGGTAGATGCCTAACTGGACCACATCTGTCCAGATGACTGCCGCCATACCGCCTTCGAAGGTATAAATCAAAGTCAGCACGGAGACGATCGCAATCGCGGCAATATCACGCCCCAAGTCGCTGAGGCCCGACAGCAGGCTGGAAAGCGCAATTCCCACCACGATCGCCACCGCGAACACTCGTACCCCCTCAGCGGCGGCGCGCGTGATCAAGAACAAGCCAGCGGTCAGAGAGCGCAGCTTCTCTCCGAAGCGTCGTTGGATCAACTGATAGGCGGTGACCAGTTCTCCCGAAAAATAGTGCGGTATGAGCAGGAAGCTCACGATGACGCGTCCCAGCAGGTATCCCATGACCAATTGCAGGAAGCGAAAGTCCTTGTCATAAGCCAGGCCGGGCACGCTGATAACGGTAAGAGTGCTGGTCTCGGCCGCTACGATGGAGAGCGAAATGGCCCACCAGGGAATGACCTTGTCCGCGAGGAAATAGTCCTTAATCGTTCGCTGCCGCTTACGAAAGTGCAGCCCAAACGCGGTGACGCCCCCGAGGTACAGGACTACGATCCCAAGGTCCAGCAGGTTCAATCCCATGATCGGATAGTTCTCCTCGTCGCCCGCTCCATACTCAGGCCAATGTCCCCATTCCGAGCCGCAAACCAGCTATAGTACTTTCCCATGCCTGTGGTCGTCTCCCTTCTGCGTGGCGTCAACATTGGAGGCCATCACAAGATCAAGATGGACGTCTTGCGGGAACTGTATGGATCTCTCAAGCTGGAACAGCCACAAACCCACCTGCAAAGCGGTAACGTAATTTTCCGTTGCAGGAAACAAGACAGCGCAGCTTTGTCGCGGAAGATCGAGAGCGCCATCGAGAAGCGCTTCGGATTTCGTCCGTCTGTCATCTTGCGGAGACCCGATGAACTGAGACACGTGATTGCCAGCAATCCCTTCGCCGCTCGCAAGAACATCGATCCGGGCAAGCTGGCGGTCACCTTCCTCGCCAGCGCACCGTCTCCCGAAGCTCGCGACAAAGTACTCAGCATTAAGGCCGATCCGGAGGAGCTACACTTCGCCGGTCGCGAGCTCTACATCTACTTCCCGCATGGCATGGGGCGCTCCACGCTCCCATGGGCTGCTCTCGACAAGATTCTTAAAACTCCAGCAACGGCCAGGAACTGGAACACCGTGACCAGATTGCTGGCTATGGCTGAAGAAATGGAATCGTCGTGATCCGCCGCTGATTGACAGTGGCAAGGTGAGATATTCGAGTTGGAGTTTAATGACGCCGGCATTCACAGCAGGCATGGTGCAGGATTACATCGTGGTCATACCAAGCAGACTTAGACGGGGACGGCCTTTCGCGCAGGGCAGTCCCCGAGCCATTCAAAGCGCCGATTTCCTGCCGGTGACCAGCCGCACCAGCCAGGTCAGTATCACTGCTCCAAGTACCGCGATGCAGATGGTGTAGATCATCCCGCCGCTCCCGACAAAACCCAGGGCGCGCATGATAAATCCACCGATGATGGCGCCGACAATCCCCAGGATAATGTCCATCAGCGCACCGTATCCCGAACCCTTCATCAACTTGCCCGTAATCCAGCCGGCGATCAGGCCGACGATGATCCACCAAAGTATGTACATAGCTCTCCTCCGCTCCATGCCGCCGTGGCGGCTTATGGTCGGAGGCAGCCTATAGCACGGGGCGGTGGTTTACAAGTTTAGTTCGGTCAATCGGCGAGACTACCGCATTGCGTCTTCTACTTCGCTGAGCCAGTCGGGACGCTTTAGCACTTCGCGCGGCTTCGGACCGTCGGCGGCCCCGACGATGCCGTCGCGCTCCATCAGGTCGATGAGGTGCGCCGCGCGCCCATAGCCGATGCGCAAGCGGCGCTGCAGCAGGGAAGTCGATGCCTTGCCGTACTCCAACACGATGCGCACCCCGTCCTGGTAAAGCTCGTCGTTTCCCTCGTCGCCGTCCTCTGCGCCCGATCCCCCGGACGAATCGTCGCCATCTTCGCGAGGAGCCGCCAGGAAGTGCTCCTGGTACTGCGCAGGAGCCTGCGACTTCCAGAACTCGACGACAGCCGCGATCTCTTTCTCCGTAACAAATGGCGCGTGTAGGCGGTGCACCCGCGCCGAACCGTTGGGCAGGTACAAGCATATCGCCCCGGCCCAGCAAGGCTTCTGCGCCATTGGCGTCCAGAATGGTGCGCGAGTCGATTTTGGTGGCCACACGGAACGACATGCGGGCAGGGAAATTGGCCTTGATCAGCCCGGTGATCACATCGACCGAGGGCCGCTGCGTCGCCAGCACCAGGTGGATACCGACGGCGCGCGCCATCTGCGCCAGGCGGGTAATCGAAGCTTCCACGTTCTGCCCGTCGAGCATCATCAAGTCCGCCAATTCGTCGATGATGATGACGATGTAGGGCAGCGGCCGCGCTTCGCTCCCGTCTTCGAACAGGCTGAGCGTGTTGTCATCGAACAGCTTGTTGTACTGGTCGATGTTGCGGACGCCCTTCTCCGCCAGCACTTTCAGGCGGCGTTCCATTTCGCGCACCGCATTGCGCAGGGCGTTGGAGGCCAGCTTAGGCTCGGTGATGATCGGTGTGTGCAGGTGCGGAATGCCTTCGTAATTACCCAACTCCAGCCGCTTGGGATCGACCAGGATCAGACGTACCTCTTCGGGCGTAGCCTTGTACAGCACCGACATGATGAACGCGTTGATGGCCACGCTCTTGCCCGATCCCGTCGAGCCGGCGATCAGCAAGTGCGGCATGGTGTTTAACTCGGCAGTCACGATGCGGCCATTGATGTCCTTGCCCATGGCCAGCGTCAGCTTCGATTTCGGCACCAGGAACTCGCGCGCCTCCACCACCTCGCGCAGCCAGATGGTCTCGCGCTGGTGATTGGGTACCTGGATGCCGACCGTGGACTTGCCGGACATGCGCTCAATCAGAATGCTCTCGGCGCGCAGCGCCAGGCAGAGATCGTCAGACAGCCCAGTTACGCGGCTGTACTTGATGCCCGCCTCCGGCTTGAACTCGAAGGTGGTGACCACCGGCCCAGGATTGATCTGCGTCACCTGTCCGCGAACATCGAACTCGGCGCACTTTTCCTGTAGTACCTGGGCCAGGTGCTTGAGGTCTTCTTCGTTGATTGCGCTGTGTTCGTCCGGACGATGCAGTAGTGCCGTAGACGGCAGCTTGTAGCCGCCGGCAACCCGCGGCATCGTGGTCTTGCCGTGCGGAACGCTGTCGGCGCGCGAGGTGACGGCGATATGCTCGGGCTCACTCGGCTCGTCTTCGGCAGGAACAGGGCTCGTTGTTTGCGCTGGGGACGGCACGGATGGGCGACCGGTGCTCGCCCGCTCTTCACCCTGGAACATGCGCTCGATGCCGCTGCGCACCGGAGTCCCCGGCGGTACCTGCGGAGCCGGCGGAATGGGAACTCCAGCAGCGACAGCAGGTGCGGCCTGCTCGTTCGCCCGTCGCGGAACAATCTGCGCGGTAACGACCGGCTTGGCGTTGGCTGCGTTGGCGCGTTTCTTCTCCAGTTCTTTTGCGGCGCGTTTGCGGGCGCGTTCGGCCTTCCAATCGGCAAAGCGGTCCAGCGCTGCGTAGGCGAACGCAAAGCGTGTCTGCGACCAGATCTCGATTGCTCCGAACGAAAACGCGGTTGAGAGATACAGCGCCACCGCGATTACGGCCACGCACACCAGGTATGCACCGACGATGTTGAAGTAATGAATCAGCCCGTCGGCAACGATTCGTCCCAGAAGGCCCTCGGCTGGGATTGCCCCCATCCACTTGAAATTCCAGGGCAGCAGCCCGACGAGTCCGGCGGCAAACACCAGCAGCGCTGCCGCGCCCAGCGTCTTCGCGTAGGGCGAGTTCACCGGCCGCGAACGAAACCAGCGAATCGAGTACAAGACGAGGTAGACCGGGATCAGGAATACCGCTACGCCGAACACCTGCAGCGCAAGATCGCTGACCGTGGCCCCGAACAGCCCGATCCAGTTGTGCGCCGGCCGTGAGACGGGCGGATTCGACGCGCTATTCAGCGAGGGTCGAGTGGCGAATACGAAACCAGAGCCAGGACCAGGAGAGTCGCGAAGACCAGCACGAGGAAACCGACCAACTCGTTCAGTCGCCGGTTGGCCGTGGGAGTAAATGCCCGCGTAACAATTTTCATGTTGGCGTTCGGCCTTGCCCCAGACCGGCGCGCTTTCCGAGGACTCATTCTGCCTGCTCCATTCGGCGCAGGCACAAATCACCGCTGCACCCGCGGCGACCTCGATGGCGCGAGTCTGAAGTTTGCCGATTGCGGTGCGTCCCGGAAGCTTTCGCTTGAACGGGCCGCGAGTACGCCAGAGCCAAGGTGATTATGCCAAAAAGGTCAGCTACCGAAGTGAAAAAACGAGTGTTAGACGTTGCCGAACTAGTCTCCCCCACTATTGCGGACGCTAGCCCATCCGGCCCGCAAACCACCACAAAACGAACGCCCCAAGGAGTATCCGATAGATGGCGAACACCGCGAAACCCCGGGTGCGGACCCAGTTCATGAACCACGCTACCACCGCGTATGCCACGATGAACGACACCACGAAGCCGATGGCCAGCACAATCCAGGAATGCGTGTCGGCCGGCATGGAACCGATGGCGCTGGGCTCGCCATGATGCGGCCGCAGCGACTTCAACAGGTCATAGCAGGTGGCCGCGATCATCGTCGGCATCGACAGAAAGAACGAGAACTCGAGCGCCGACGGCCGGTCCATGCCCGCCAGTTCACCCGCCGTGATGGTCGACATCGATCGTGACGTTCCCGGGAAAACCGCCGAGAGGATCTGGCACAGTCCAATCCAGATCGCCTGCCCGATCGACATCTGCTCCATGTCGGTGGTGAGGCTGCCACGCGCGAAGGCCCGGTGCCGCGAGCGCTCATACACCCAATCGACCGCCCACATGACGACGCCGCCAATAATCAGGGCAAACGCCATGATGCGGATGTCTTCCAGGTGCTTGCCGATGATCTTGGTCAACAGGAACGACGGAATCGCCGTCACCACGAATGCAATCAGCGTCAGGGTAAGCGGATGGGTCAGCACCGTGCGATCGCCATTCTTGCCCTGCGGAAAGTCGTGCACGAACTCCACGATGCGCTTCCAGAAATAAATCGGCAGGCAGAGGATCGCGCCCAACTGGATGACGATGGAGAACATCTTCCAATAGCCGTTGCCCAAGTCAACTCCCAGGAACGCTTCGGCAATCCGCAGGTGTGCGGTTGAGCTGACAGGCAGGAATTCGGTCAATCCTTCAATGATTCCCAGCAGAACAGACAGCAAGTAGTCGTTCAAATCGCCTCCGCGCGCGACTCACTCAAGGGTATTTCCGAACGCAGGAATGTTCGTCTGCACCATGTATAGCAGACGCTGCGCGCGGTTCACCCAGTCGGTACTCTCTGGGTATTGCGCAATCAGTTTCTTGGCCACGTTGGTGGCGCGCGCCGCCGACTCCTCCGCCTTCTTCTGCTGATTGTCGGTCTGGTAGATCACGATCAGCGCGGCGTAGCGCCACGCCGCCTGGTAGAGCGCTTCCGGAGCCTTGGGCGACTTCGGCCGCTCATCCACATATTTGACGTAATACCCCGCTTCCTTCTCCGGACACTGTGCCTCGGCTTCCCACTCGCCGCACAGTTTGTTCTCGATCAGGCGATATGCCGCCATGTCGGCCCACTTCGTCCCCGGATACTTCTTCATCACCTGCTTCATGTAGCTCTCGTCGATGGGCAGGCGCAAGCTGGGATCGCGCATCTTGGCCGACGGACGTGTGGCCAGGTCGGCAGCATCGATCTGCCAACGAATGTCGGCCGACGCGAAACAGCGCTTCAGCCGCCAGCGGCGATTGGGGGAAGTATTCCGCCAGCCGCGCATACAGCCGCATGGCATCCTGCGCCGCTCCCCGCCGCCCACCGCGCCGGCTGGCCTCGTCCTCCGAATCGACCGCTTCGCCGAAGATGATCTTGTCGCCATCGGGTGTCCCGGTCGTGATCACGCCCTTGTCGAGCATCCATCCGGTCACGTTGCGCTCGATCGGCTCATCCTCTGTCACTTCCTCAGTCACACTCACGGTGCCGACCAGGTGTACCCATCCCGGCGTGCGCTCAAGGATGACAACTTCCCGGCCGCGGCCAATGTTCGACAACTTGGCCGACTTGATGTCCGGCGAGATGTAGATCACGCCTTCGCGCACCATGATGCCGCGCGGTCCCACCTCGGCCAGCGACAGGGTTGCTGTGAGAACTATGAAAAGTAACGGACACCCTCGCAAGCAATTCCTTGTCAACCGTCCACTCCTCGATTGTTCACCCTTACTCATCGGCCAGCACCTGAGCCAGCAATTGCGGCTCCACATTTCCGCCACTGACCACTGCAACCGCCGTCTTCGATTGCGGCAACTCCTTGCCGTGAAACAGCCACGCCGCGAAGGTCACGGCGCCGCTGGGCTCAGCCACCAGATGCGCCGTGGTGATCGCCAGGCGCATGGCACTGCGGATTTCGTCTTCCGTCACCGTGATCACGTCGTCCACGTAGGTGCGGATGTGCTCGAAATTCAGCGGTCCCACCGACTGCGTGCGCAAGCCGTCGGCCAGCGTGCTGGAAACCCTCTCTGCCGGCAACTCCACGATCGTGCCTTTGCGAAAGCTCTGTTGCGCGTCGTTGGCCAGCTCCGGTTCGACGCCGACCACCTTAGCCTTCGATCCGCTCAGCTTGATCGCGCTCGCGATGCCGCTAATCAGCCCGCCGCCCCCGATCGGCACCAGCACGAGATCCACCTCGGGGCAGTCCTCCAGGATTTCCAGGCCAGTCGTTCCCTGGCCCGCAATGATGAAAGGATCGTTGTACGGGGGCACGATGGCATAGCCGTGCTGCCTGGCCAGCTCTTCCGCCCGCTGCATGCGCTCGAGGCTAGCCGGCCCGACGGTGACGATCTCCGCCCCCAGCGCTGCGGTGCTGTCCATCTTGATCTTGGGCGCGTTGCGCGGCATCACGATCACGGACTTCACTCCCAGAGCACGCGCCGCAAAGGCGACCCCCTGTGCGTGGTTGCCGCTGGAATACGAGATGACGCCGCGCTTGCGGTCGCCCTCCGGCAGAGATGCGATCTTGTTATAAGCTCCGCGCAGCTTAAACGATCCGATCGGCTGCAGGCTTTCGGGCTTGAGCCAAAGCTGTCCCCGGCTCGGTGTTGCTGCATGCTTCCTCTTCCCCGGTGAAATCGCATTTGTCGCGGAAGCCGCATTCTTCGCGGCCGGCGGAAAATAAGGAACCAGGGGCGTGTGGGCTGCTACGCCGCGCAACCTGGCCTGCGCTGCCTTGATGTCGTCGAGGGTCACCATGTTCGGTTTAGGTGGATGCCAGTACAAGTTAAGTATAGCGGTCGCGGAGGTGCCGCTCTTGTGCCGAGTCAAATGGCTTCACAGTGCGGATAATGGCAGCGATTGAGTGACAGAAACCTGCTCTGGCGTGAAGATTGAGTGCGGAGCATCGGTCGTCCGAGACGACGGTCGCAGAGAAGGGTTCGCCTGGTCACCCCGGCCACGGTCGCTGGGCCTTCCCGTATCGGGGTCGCGGCAACACATCCCATGTACTGGGTGGCCGTGACTGCTGTCACTGATTCCGTCCGAGCGTCGTGGCAGAATGTTAATGGAACGGGCACGCTAACCCGTAGAGGTGTTTTCCGTGCCAGCAACTGCGGGGCACAAGCCTGCGCTGATCGTGAGCGCATTGGTGCCATCCGTAAATTGCACGCGCTGCCTCCCCGGGCAGCAAGGGGGCGATCATGTTTGCACTCAGGCTTGTTAACCTCATTGAAGACCACGCCGATAAGCTCTCGGAAGGGCTCATCAACAAGCTCAAACATTCCGATACCTGCAGTGAAATGTTGTCCTCGGTTCCGGCACACGAGTTGAAGAGTCGGGCCTACGAGATCTATCGCAATCTGACGGATTGGATGCTCAACAAGACATCGTCAGAGATCGAGGAGCGATACATCGGAATTGGCGCGCGACGTGCCCACCAGGGTGTTCCTTTCAGTCAGTTTCTCTATGCCATCCACGCGACCAAGGAGCACCTTTGGGAGTTCCTGCAGCAGGAAGGCTTGCTGGAGCCTGGTGAACTGATCGCCGAAATGGAGCTGTTGCGTTCCATGGAGCACTTCTTCGACCGGGCGATTTACTTTGCCGCCATTGGCTATGAGAGCGTACTGCAGGGCGAACTGGTACGCGCGGCCGCGGCCGATGCATCCTCCAGACGACAGAAGTAAGTTGCCTGTCGCGCACCCTTGCGGGCGCTGCCTCGGTGGGTTTCACGACTGCTCATCGAGTTAGAAGTGATTGCATCGAGAATAGCGGTAGTCTCTGCGGTCCGGCTCGGAGCGATTACAAGAATGGGTGCTCTTTCCCTTAATCGCGGCCGGCCGTCGTGCAATAGGTCCTCGCTGGAGAACCGGCCCTAGAATCTGCGCTGCACAATGAGCACCGGACATGGCGCTCCCGCTACGATCCTATGACCTCCGTGAACAAAATGAGTGGACCATGGTTCGCGTGGTTTCACGCTCAACACGATCAGGTCGACGGCTCGGGTGCTGGCGACTCGCACAATCTCTGCCGCGGGGTCATCCCCAAATTCAACCCAACATTGCAGCGGATAATCGAGCCCCGGCCAGGACGGAACCAGTGCGCGCAGTCTTGACCGAAAGTACGGTTCAATAACGCACTCGGTATCCTCGGGGTAGGGCGCGCCTGCTCGCGGCGTGACATGCAGCAAGGCTAGGTCGGCGTTGTGCTCCTTCGCCAGCGCAGTTGCATATTCTACGGTTCTCGACTCGTCGGATTCGAGATCAGTAGCGAGCACGACACGCTTCGGTTTCCAACCGGATTTCCGTTCACCTGCCAAGGGTCCCAGTGCCAGAACGGGACAACGCACGTGGTGAAAGATCTGTTCCGCAACCGAACCGAGCAGTAGCTTCCTAAAGCCCTTAGTACCGTGGGTGCCGACCACGATCAGGTCAAGATGGTCGAGGGAAAGGAAGTGTTCGACGACTTCCAGCGCTGTGCCTGTCAGTAACGACTGGTGGCACTCGATGTCGCCACATTTCTCGGCTTCGGCACGCAATCTCTGTTCGGCGTCAGCAATTGTTTCCTTCGTTCCCTTGTGTTCGGTTTCCGATTGCTCCCCCGGAGCAGGCGCTATTGCGTGCACGAGGAGGATCTTGGAGCCGTAGTGCCTCGCAATTCCGATGGCATGATCAAGGGCGGATTCGGACGCGGGAGAGAAGTCCGTTGCAACAAGAATGTTCTTGAGCAGGATTCTTGGTTTCTCAGTGAATACGAGCATCGTGCACCTCCCGGTGAAGGCGCGAGGTCATAACAGCAGGAGAAGTCGGTCGCAAACAGAGTGCGGCCATCGCCGTTGGCTTGGTTGCTGGCTCGTGGCCACACTAGCCTCCCGGCCAGCACACTCTTTCACATCCAACGTACCCCAAAGCGAGGGCCGTGTCAGTGATAAGCATCACGGTTGCGATCCGTTCGGTCCAGTTCGCACCTGTTTCCGCCCCCAGGCCAAACGGGCAGCCATGCCGGGCATACTGGTCTGCGCTGCCACTTGAAATCGAGCAGCGTTCCCGCCATCCCTATCTCGCTCCTCGCGCCCGCGCTTTGGTCGCTCCTTTTCCGCCGGCGGGAAGCTCTTCGTCGTCTTCGTCGTCAGGGGAGAAAAGGAAGTCTTCGATCTCGTCAATTTGCAGGCTCGCGTCGTGGTACCCGATCTCAATCAGGTCGTTTGTGTACTTGGATGTGAACAACAAGTAACTCATGAGGTCGGAACAAGAGGCCGCATCCCGTCCCAGGCCGTTGATAAAATACTGGATGAGATAAGGCATGTCCCGCTGGTGCTGATATGCGAGCTGTGACAAGTTAACCGAGGGCGTAATCAAGAGTGGTTTCAAAGGGTGTATCTTCTCGCATCCCTCGATGCCCGACTGGTCGATCTGACCGCTTTCGAGAAGTTGATTGAGACGTTCCAGGTGTTCCACGTCGGTCGCCAAGTGGTCGAGGAACATGACATTGAAAAGCACTCCCATGACCTGTGCCAGCGAAAGGTCCCTCCCGTCCGAAGCTTCTTCCTGGTGTTCCAGATTGTGCCCGCGAACACCGATCGCGAGAATCTTTTTTGCCCCCAGCCGTATGATCGGGCTCAGAGGTTGTTGCAGGCGCACGCAACCGTCACCGAAGAAGGCTGTTCCGCGCGCGGTCTTTAGCATTACAGGTTGGAAGACCAGAGGAATGGCAGCCGACGCACAAACATGGTCCACCGTAATTTTGGTAGCCAAGGTCACCCGACGGCTTCGATTCCACATCGGGTGCCCCTTTTTTCCTTGAATGAAGAGGTAGCTCTTCCCCGAATTGAAGTTGGTCGCGGATATGGCTAGCGCGTAAAGATGCCCGCGCCTGATGTTGTCCTGGATTCGGCTGCAGTCGAGGTGCCGGTTAAGAAAATGCCGCAGGGGAGTGGCATCCAAAAACGATCGAGCGTTACCTCCGCCCAGGAGCGCCCCAAAGGAAAGGTCCCGTATCCAAGTCAGGGAATTACGCGCCTGCGCTAGTAAATCGCAACGAAAGACATCAGAGGGCCGGAGACCGGCCCAAATCTGCGCCAGAACTCTGGTCGCCAGGGCAAAATCGTCACAGCCCATCGCCAGGCCTGCGCCATTGATCGCGCCGGCAGAGGCGCCCCCCATGATGGGAAAAGGATTGCCGAAGGTTTGAATCGGAGGGAGTTCGCCAATGCGTTTCAGAACCCCGGCTTGATAAGCACCCCGCGCCCCACCGCCTGTCATCACTAAGCCAAGCGCTCTCGCCATCTTGCCTCTTCCCCTCCGGGCTCGTTCTGCGCAGGTCTACAATCCATCGCACTAAATGAGCGCTATCCGATATTCATTGTACGAGCATGGCGAGGTGGTAGAAAGCGCGGTGAGCCTCGGAGATGAGACAGGCTGGAGAAAATGCTGGCCGTTCCGCCGCCCGCTGTGGCGTGATCGACGCTCAACCCATCGATTTCGAGGGGGTTCGCACGTGTTTCCCGTCTGACGAACGCCTAGTCCCAATTTGGATCAACCATAGTCCGTCAATCACTGGCTGGCGTGCGAACAATTTCCACCGAGCACTTGGCGTGGCGAGCGACGAATTCAGCCACGCTACCCAGCAAGAAACGCCGGATGCTGCTCCGCCCCCGCGAACCAACCACGATCAGGTCGGCGCCCCACTCTGCGGCGCGATCGATGATTGCCTCTCGCACGTCCCCAACCTCGACGGCGGAGTCTGCCTTGAAGCCTGCACTTTGCAGCTTGGTCGCAAATTGCTCGACCAACTCAAGGGCTTGCCTTTTCTGATCTTCCAATTCCGGAGCGTAGCCCGGCGCCATTTGCGGGGGAGCCGGGGCAACCGGCTGCAAGACGTGAAAGACACGGACTTCGGTATTTTCGGCCCGAAACTGCGTGACAACGGCCCGCAACACATCTCCGGAGGACTGCAAATCGTCAATTCCCATCAGGATTTTCATGACTCCTCCTCGAACAGCAATGGCGTATCTGCTGCATGCATCGGTCGCTCATTCGTAACCGCCCGCCTAGTCGATGAGCGTCACCTTTCCGGTACCTATATCGTAGTAGCCAGCCACAACCTTCAGCTTGTCTTCTTTTACCATGCCGGCGACGACGGTTGATGCCTCGCGCAGCAGGGTAGCCTGGATCTTGGCGTTCGCCTTGGTCGCCGCTTCCAGATTCGTCCCGGCCTGGTCCACCGCGGGTTTGATGTGCGGGAAAAGTGCGCTGATCTGGCCGGGAACTTCCTTGCCTTGGATGGTGGCCTTTACGGCTCCGCAATTGCCGTGCCCCATAACCAGGATCACCTTCGTCCCCAGAACGGCGGCTCCATATTCCAGACTGGCGATGATCTCCGGGTTGAGGATGTTCCCCGCTACTCGCGTGACAAACAAATGCCCGATACTCTGATCGAAGACGAGTTCGACAGGCACACGAGAATCCGCACAGGACAATACCGCCGCGAATGGCTCCTGCTTTTCAACCGTGTTTTGCTTCAGAATGGCAAGATCATGTTCGTGGGCGGTCATGCGCCCGCTTGTGAACCGCTTGTTGCCTTCCATCAGCTCGGCTAATGCCGCGTCAGGGCTGAGCGTACTCTGCGCCAGCGCCTGCGTCGGAGCTACAAATTCCAGGCCGCCGGTCAGCAAGCCGGCAACTGTCCCGCTTACACCCAGTTGCAGGAAGCGTCGCCTCGACGGCATCGGTTCCGAAAAAGATAGGTTCAAGACTCCTCCTTCTCCGGGGTTCTTACGCACCCGGCGCCAATGGCAGTCGATCGACTCGGCATTAGCGGAAGTAGTTTAGCCTAGATTTCTATTTGTTTCCTGCCCATGACTGGGACTTCAAGCCGGCGACGCTACCCATTCTCCCGCGGGCACCTGTGTCAGCTTCGACGGCGGCGTATTTCTTGCCTGCCTGAGCAGCAACGCCATCCAGCGCACGAGCGCGAAATGCTCGCGCAGGGTGACTTTCCTGCCGACCTCAACATGGGTGATGGCAGGGCTAACCAGCGCATCGAGCAGATACTCCTCGGGAATGTGCTGCTCGAGCCACAACAGTTCGGTTGCCGGTATCACCGTGTCGTCGGAGCCGTGTATCAGCAGCACCGGCACGCGCAGGAATCGAAGATGTCCAGCGGGAGAAGCGGCGTCAAGTTGCTCCCGCCGCTTGTCGAGCATCGCCAGAATGGCTGGCCTGAAGCTTTCAAACTGCTTGTCGTAGATGCGCTGCATGATCTCCTGGCCAGACGGCGTCATCTGCTTCGTGAACGCTTCGGACTCCTGATCCTTGCCTTCCAGCAACGAGCGAATCGCAGCCTGCCCCTTGTCCACATCCGCGGGAGCAAAGAAGTCCCGCGGACTGTCGTACATGACGATCAGTGGGCCGTACTCATGCGGAGTGAGGCGTTCGACGCTTCCATCGGGACGTACTGCCCCCCCCGTGGCATAGAAGCGCAGAACATGGGCGAGGTCGTAGTCGGCTCCGAGCACCGCCACCCAGGCGATGGACTCGCGGTATGGGGAATCGCTGGCCGCGCGCAGCGCCAGGCCTCCCGAGAAGCTGACTGACATCACGCCCACCCGGGACGCTCCGAGTTCCTGGGCAAAGCTCTGCGCCGCCGCGCCGATCAGCTCTGTCGCGTCGCCGTCAAGCTGGAAATCGGCAACATCCGGAAGCTGCGGGGTCATGACGAAGAATCCGCTCGCCGCCAAGGAACGGGCAAAATCGACCAGGCGGGGTTCGTTTATGCCCAACTCGTGCATGCCGTGAGCCACCACGATCCCCGGCGCAGAGGCTACTCCTCGCGGCAGGTAAACCCGCGCCGGGATGGACTCTCCGTCGAACTCGAAAGCGCTGTCGCGTATATCGACGGGGCGCACGTCGTAGTTCGCCAGCCAGCCCTTCGCCTGCGGGTTGGCGATTCGAGCCAGAAGCGAGGCGGCGCGCAGGTAGTCCTGCGCAGTGGGATAAATAAGTGCAACAAGGACGGGACAGATTAGTAGGAACCACGCCAGCAGTCGCGCCCGGGTTGGCCTTCGCTGCCGACGCGACGCAACCATGGTGGGGAATCCCGACACGTGAGCATCGTCACGAGGTGAGCTGTCAACCTGCATAGCCTGGGGGACACCTACCGTAACAAGAAACTAGACTTCAAGGATCACCGGCATGATCAAAGGCCTCCGCGACGTGTGCTTCACGATGAACCGCTTCAGATCCTGGCGAATCTTTTCCTTGATCACCCCATAATCCGCCTTTTCTTCATTGCTGGAAGCATCGAGCGTGTTCATCACCGTCTGTCGCGCTTGGTCCACAAAGCCATCCTCGTTCAGGTTGCCGCCAAAGCCGCGCATCACAATCTCGGGAGAGGTCTCGACCTTTCCCGTCAGCTTGTTGATGGCGATGATGGGCAGCACGATGCCATCTTCGCTCAGGTGGCGCCGGTCGCGAATCACCAGGTCTTCCACCACATCGCCCATCGAGTTGGAGTCAATGCAGGTACGCCCCACGGCAACCTTGCCGGCCTTGCGCGCGCCCAGTTCGTCGAACTCCAGCACATCCCCCGTCTCGATCATCAGCACCTGCCCGACCGAGCCATGCATTCCGCCGGCAATCTCGGCGTGTAGCTTGAGCTGCCGGTACTCGCCGTGAATCGGGATGAAGTACTTCGGCTTCACCAGGTTGATGATGAGTTTCAGCTCTTCCTGGCTGGCGTGTCCGCTCACATGTACCGGCGGCGTCGAGCCGTCGTCGTAGATGACATGGGCATCGCGCCGGAACAGGTGATCGACCACGCGATAGATGGCCTTCTCATTGCCCGGAATGATGCGCGACGACAGCACGACCGTGTCGCCCGCCTGGATGCGTGCGTGCTTGTGATTATCCACGGCGGCGCGCGACAGTGCCGACATCGGTTCGCCCTGCGTGCCGCTGATCAGCACGCAAACCTTGTCCGGCGGCAAGTCGCGAATCTGCGCAGGATGGATCAGCAGGCCATCGGGTACCTCAATATAGCCCAGGTCCTGCGCAATCTCGGTCGACTCCAGCATCGACCGTCCCACGATGCTCACCTTACGCCCGTTTTCCGCTGCCATCTCGATCGCCAGCTTGATGCGGTGGATCGACGACGAGAAGCACGTGATAAACAGCCGGCGTTCCGTACGCGCGAATATTTCCTGGAAGCGCGCCCGCACCGCGCGTTCGCTTGGCGTATAGCCGCGGCGCTCGACGTTGGTGGAATCCTGAAACAGTGCCAGCACGCCTTCCTTGCCGTACTCGGCGAAGGTGTGCAGGTCGAAAAGCCGGTTGTCGGTCGGCGTTGGATCGACTTTGAAGTCCCCCGTGTGGATCAGAACGCCCAGCGGTGTGTGGATGGCCAGTGCCACACAATCCACCAGGCTGTGGGTCACTTGGATGGGATTGATGGTGAACGGCCCGACCTTGAAGCGCTCCCCGGCGCGGATCTCGTTTAGTTCCGCATCGTCGAGCAAGCCATGCTCTTCCAGCTTGCCTTCCACCAGCGCCAGCGTGAACTCGGTGCCGTATACCGGCACGTTCAGATCTGCCAGAATCCACGGCAAGGCGCCAATGTGGTCTTCGTGTCCGTGGGTCAGCACGATGGCGCGCACGTGACTGCGGTTTTCCAGCAGATAGCTGATGTCGGGTACGACGATGTCGACACCCAGCAACTCGGCCTCGGGGAACATCAGTCCGGCGTCGACGACGATAATGTCGTCACCCCAGCGAACGGCCATGCAGTTCATGCCAAATTCGCCGAGTCCACCGAGTGGTACAACTTGGAGTTTTCCTGTGGGCATCAGCAACCTCGATGCTAGCACAGCAATGTGCGCGGGTCTGCACCGTGATTTGCACGCGCAACCCCGCCGCAATGCCTATACTGGAAGTCGACCCATGGCAAACAGCGATAAGAAATCCTTGCTACGGCGCGGTCTCGAAGCCGCCATCCGCCGCGGTTTCACCAGGGCCTACAACACCATCAAGGTCGATCCCGACAAGCACATGGAACATCTGCGCATGGCCTACGGCCTGCCAGCGCTCACCTACGACGGAATCGCCAGCCTCGATACCCGCCTGCTCGACCGCATTGCCGAAGACACCATCCGCGCCAGCATGCGCATGGCTGCCGCCGAGGGCGCCGGCCTCGGATTAGGAGGCATGTTTACTGTGCTGCCCGACCTTGGCATCCTCGCGGCCATCACCATGCGGATGATTCAGAAGCTGAGCCTGACCTACGGCTTCCCCTACAACACCGAGCAGGAAGAGGCCGAACTCTGGGTTGCGGCGGCGACTGCTGCCGGTGTCGACATCAGCCGCGAGGTGGTCGAGAAGCAGGTCGTTTCCAAGTTCGTGCCCGCCGTGATTCAACGCATCGCGGCCAAGGCGAGCGCCGAAATCGTCGAGAAGTGGACCGCCCGGCTTATCCCGATCATTAGCGGCGTCATCGGAGCCGGCCTCAACTACTACTTCGTACGCGTGTGGGGAGAGCGTGCCCTGGCGCATTTCCGGCAGCGTCATCTCCAGGTGCTGAAAGAGCGACAACAGCAGCGGATGATCCGCCTGCCCGAATCCAGCATCTCAAGCTGACAACCGCTCCCGGCGAGAGGTCGTTGATCCTAAGATCGTACGGCTTCGACGATAACGGCAGACGGTTTCTCGCTTTCGAATTCGCCTTCCCACTTCGCCATCACCACCGTCGCCAGGCAATTGCCGAGCACATTGACCGCAGTGCGGGCCATGTCCAGCAGTTGATCCACGCCCAGCAGGATGAACACCGGTTCCGTAGGCAAGCCGATCGATGTCGCCGTGGCCAGGAGAATCACCAGCGCTGCCCGCGACACCCCCGCCACGCCCTTGCTGGTCAGCATCAGCGTCAGCACAATCACGAGCTGCTGTCCCAGCGTCAGGTGAATGCCCGCAACTTGCGCCACAAAGATCGCCGCGATCGAAAGGTATAGCGAGCTGCCGTCGAGATTAAAACTGTAGCCCGTGGGGATCACGAACGCGACGATCTGCCGCGGCACGCCGAGCGCTTCCATCTCCTCCATGGCGCGCGGCAGAGCCGCTTCCGAACTGGACGTTGCGAACGCGATCGTCACCGGCTCCGCCACAGCTTTGAGGAAGCGTCGCAGCGGCACTCCGAAGAACAGTGCGATCGGCAGCAGGACTCCCAGCACAAACACAATCAACGCGGCGTACATCGTGAGCACCAGCTTCAGCAGGCTGGCGAAGATGCCGATGCCGGTATGGGCAACCGTATACGCGATCGCCGCTCCCACGCCGATGGGCGCCATGTACATCACGATGTTGGTGAACTTGAACATCGTCTCCGCCAGGCTCTCGCAGAACACCAGCATGGGCCGCCGCTTCTGTTCGCCAATCATGGCCAGCGCAATGGCGAAGATCAGGCTGAACACCACCACCTGCAGCACCGCGTTGTCGGCCACTGCCTTGGCAATGTTCTCTGGGAAGACGTGCAGGATGGTCTCTTCCGCGCTCAGTTTGCCGACCGTGGGCGCGTCCGAAGGTGCAACGGCCGCGGGCAGTTGAACCCCAACGCCGGCCCTGGTGAGATTGATCGCGCCTAGTCCGAGCAGCAGCGCAATCGTGGTGACAATTTCGAAATAAATAATTGACCTCAGACCGAGGCGGCCCACCTGCCGCAGGTTGGAATGTCCTGCGATGCCGACGACCAGGGTTGCAAACAACAGCGGCGCGATGATCGCCTTGATGAGCCGCAGGAAGATAAGCGCCAGCACCCGCAGGTGCGTTGCGGCATTGGGCAAGTCATATCCCAACTCCGCGCCCAGCAGCATGGCGACGAAGATCCACGCCGTCAGGGTTCGCCGGAACGATGCGTAGGCCACCAGCGGAAGCAGCACCACCCATCGCATAATGAGAAACAACGTCGCCGAGCCTGAAGTCTGCCAGACCAGCAGCGTGGCTGCCGCAGCCACGGCCGCAATCACCAGGAACACGCGCTCGCGTTGATCTGAGGATGCAGTCATCACGAAATCAGCGCAGGATGTCTTCGAGTTCCACACCGCGGTCGGTGCGCTCGTCGCGGTACTTCACGATCACGGGCGCGTAGAGTGACAGGCCCCACTCGACGGCCTTGCCTCGCATGATTGCCCGCGATCCCGGCACCACCACCGCTCCTTCCGGAACGCGCAGCGGCTCGCTCTCGCTGCTTCGATAGATTTCGCCGCGAACAATGTCGAACAGCGGCGTGGAGCGCGTCAGGATCACCCCCGCTCCCAGCACCGCCCGCGCTCCCACCTGCGTTCCTTCATACACGCCGCAGTTGCCGCCTACTAGCACGTCGTCTTCGATGATCACTGGCGAGGCATTGATGGGCTCCAGTACGCCACCAATCTGTGCCGCCGCGCTGATATGCGCCCGCTTGCCTACCTGTGCGCACGACCCGACCAGCGCATGCGAGTCGATCATGCTCCCCTCGTCCACGATACGCTCCCACGTTGATATACATCGGCGGCATGCACACCACCGTCGGCGCAACGTAGGCCCCCATGCGCACCGATGAACCACCAGGAACCACCCGCACCCGGTCCGCAACCGAGAAGTGACGGATGGGATAGGTCTCCTTGTCGACGAACGAAAGCACGCGTGCATCGCCCGACTCCGCCAGTTCACCTATGCGAAAGCCGAGCAAGATTCCTTGCTTCACCCATGCATTCGTCTGCCAGAGGCCGTCGCGCTTTTCCGCTGCGCGGATTTCGCCTGCTGTCAAAGCGTCGCGAAAGCGCAGGAAGACCTGCCGTGCCTCAGGGTCCTTGGCCCCAGCCGCGCCGGCCGCGTAGAATCGCTCGATCGCTGGTTGTAGTTCGGGCATCTCGCGGGAAGTATATATGCTCGGCCAGACCGGCTCCAGCACGGGCAAGCGCGGCCTTGATATCAAACCCTTGACATGCCTTGATGGCTGGATTGACGAACCGTGCGGACGTACGCTGATTCTGGTGGCGCATCCGTCGTGGGCTAGGTAGTAGCCGGTTGCGGTTGCAGCAGCCCAACCTCCGCCGCAACCTTCTCCAGCTTGGCGCGTGTCTCCGTGCGCATGGGCAACAAAGGCAACCGGTACACTTCTTCGATTCGCCCCATCATCGCCAGTACGGCTTTCACCGGAATCGGATTCGATTCGATGAAGTTCGCCTGCAGCAGCGGCAGATACTTGCGGAAGATCTCACGCGCGGTGTCCCACTGGTTCGACAGCGCCGCCTGTGTCATGCGCGTCATCTCCGCGGGAATCACATTCGATCCCACGGACACGATGCCAACACCGCCCAAGCCGATCACCGCCAACGTGATCGCGTCGTCACCCGAGAAGACCAGGAAATCTTCCGGCAATTTGGCACAAACTTCGGCGATCTGGCCGATGTTCCCGCTCGCTTCCTTCACCGCGAAGATGTTTGGAATCTCCGCCAGCCGTAGCAGGGTCGACGTTTCGATGTTCGTCCCGGTACGTCCGGCGATGTTGTACAGCATCACCGGTTTCTCCGAAGCTTCGGCTATAGCCTTGAAATGCTGGTAGATGCCTTCCTGCGTCGGCTTGTTATAGTACGGCGTCGCGCTGAGGACGTAGTCGACGCCCTTGCGCGCTGAAACTTCTCTCGTCTTCTCGACTGCCTCGCGTGTGTTGTTCGACGTCGCTCCCGCCATGATCGGCACGCGGCCGGCCGCCACTTCAATCGTGACGTCAATCACGCGCAGCCATTCGTCGTGAGTCAGGGTTGGCGTTTCGCCTGTGGTACCGCAGGGCAAAAGAAAATCGATGCCCGACTCGATCTGCCATTGCACCAGATGGCGCAAAGCAGTCTCGTCGACATTGCCGTCCTGAGTGAAAGGGGTTACGAGGGCGGTTCCACATCCGCGCAGGTTCATAGCTGCTACTTGTACCTCTGATCTTCAGATTCTAGGACCAAATGACACCCGGGAGTCATAGCTGGCTGAAAATATCTTTGAAATCGTAGAAGCCCTTGCGCCCCGCAATCCACTCCGCCGCCAGCACCGCACCCTCAGCAAACGTCCGTCGCGACTTGGCTTCGTGCGTGAGAGCAATGTTGTCGCCCGCCGAGTCCAGCTCCAGTCGTGTGCATTCCCGTCACCTCGCCTTCGCGCTCCGAGGCGATTTCCACCTGCTTACCGACGCTCTGTTCCAGCACTCGCTGAATTGCGATCGCCGTGCCCGACGGTGCATCTTTCTTATGAATGTGATGCCGCTCGGTGATGTGCCCGGCGTAGCCGTGAGCCAGTGCGGGAGCAGCGGCCTTCACAATCTGAAAGAACAAATTGACCCCATACGAGAAGTTCGCGCCAAAGACAAACCCGGTATCCGCCTGCTTCACCAAGTCTTGTACGCGCGGCAGTTCTCCGTACCAGCCGGTGGTGCCGACCACCATTGCCTTTTTGCATCGCACTGTCGCTTCGATGTTGGCCATTACCGCCTGCGGGGTAGTGAAATCGATGACGACATCTGCATCGTGCAGGTTCTCCGGCGTGAGCCATGCGCCGCCGGCATTCTCGGCTTCATCGATCGTCTGCACCCGATGGCCGCGCTCGGCGGCCACCTCGGCCACCAGCGATCCCGTCTTGCCGGGTCCCAACACTACGATTCTTAGCGCGGCGCTCAATCGAACACCTCGGGATCGAGTTCTGCGAAGAAGTGGCTGTGCAGCCGCTTCACCGCCTCGGCCACGTCCGACTCCTCGATCACGAACGTCATGTTCAGCTCTGACGCTCCCTGCGAAATCATGCGCACGTTGATGCCGCGCACCGCATGAAACACCTGCGCCGCCACGCCCGGCGTCTCGCGGATGTTCTCGCCCACCATGCAGATGATGGCCTGCCGCCCAAAGTATTTCACGAACGCCAGCTTCTCCAGGTCAGCCGCGATTGCCGGAATCGCTTCATTCGAATCCACCGTCAGCGAGATGCTGACCTCCGACGTCGAAACCACGTCCACCGCGCACTTGTGCTTCTCGAAGATGTCGAACACCGCCGCCAGAAATCCGTGCGCCATCAGCATGCGCGCGGCAACCACTTCGATGATGGTGATGCGCGTCTTCACCGCGATTGCCTTGAAAAGCGCCTTCGACGGCGGCGTGTGCGCCACAATGCGCGTGCCCTCATTCGACGGATTGCGCGAGTTCAGCACCAGCACCGGAATATCTTTCTCCACCGCCGGCAACACCGTCGCCGGGTGCAGCACCTTGGCTCCGAAATACGCCAGCTCCGCCGCCTCTTCGAAGCTGATGATCTTGATACGATGCGCATCGGGACAGATGCGTGGATCGGTCGTCTTCATGCCGTCAACGTCCGTCCAGATTTCGATGCGCTTGGCATTCAGGCCTGCGCCCACCAGCGCCGCGGAAAAGTCCGAGCCGCCGCGCCCAATCGTCGTCGGGACGCCGTCGCGGGTGGCGCCGATGAATCCGCCCATGACCGGCACCTGTCCGCTGTCGATGAGCGGCTTCACCTTCTCCTGCAGCCGGTCATTGATGTCGTCCACCTGCGGCACGGCGCTTGCCATGCTGCGCATCGGTGACGATGACGTGCCGCGCGTCCAGCAATGTCGCCGGAATCTCGCGCGCCCGGAACGCCGGCGCCACGATCATGCTCGACAGCCGCTCGCCGAACGACACCACGTAATCCGAGGTCCGCGGTGTCAACTCGCCGACGGCGGAAATGCCGCGCAGCAATTCTTCCAGCGAATCGAATTCGGCTTGCAGTTGGGAGTGCAGCCCGGTATGGAGTCCAGTGCCCAGCAGTTCGCCGGCAGCGTTGTAGTGGCGCTCGCGCAGTTTCAGACAGATATCCAGTGCCTTGTCGCGATCGCCCGCACCGGCCGCCGCTGCCATGGCCAGCAACTGGTCGGTGACCTTCGCCATGGCGCTTACCACGACCAGCGGGCGATCGTCCAGCCGCGCCTTCACGATGCCGGCGACGCGGTCGATGGCCTCGGCACTCTCCACCGAGGTGCCGCCGAATTTCATCACGATCACGGGCGCACCGCCGCTGCGGCAGGTCCAGGCTGGTCGCCGCTCACGAGAGGTAGCCCTGCACCTTGAGGAGTTCCGCGTTCAGCACGGCCGCTCCCGCCGCGCCGCGAATGGTATTGTGCGAGAGCACGGTGAACTTGTAGTCGAGCACACCGCATGGGCGCAGCCGTCCCACACTCACCGTCATGCCGTTGCCGCGATCGAGATCGAAGCGCGGCTGCGGACGGTCCGGCGCCGCGTCGTACACGATCGGTTGCGCCGGCGCCAGTGGACAACCCAACTCGTACGGCTTCGAGGCAAATCCGGTCAGCGCCGCGATAATCGCCTCCGCATCCGCTTTCTGCTTCAGCTTGATCGACACCGACTCGGTATGCCCATCTTCCACCGCCACCCGATTGCAGTGCGCCGTCATGCCGAAATCGGCCACAACCACTCCGCTGCCGTTCAGCTTGCCCAGCAGCTTGCGCGTCTCCTCCTCCATCTTCTCTTCTTCTTTCGCGATGTAGGGGATCACGTTGCCCAGGATGTCGAGCGACGCCACGCCGGGATAACCCGCGCCGCTGACCGCCTGCATGGTGGTGACGAAAATCGATTCAATACCAAACTTCTGGTGCAACGGCGCCAGCGCCACCACCAACCCAATGGCCGAGCAGTTGGGATTGGTGACGATGTATCCGCCCGACTGCTTGCGCCAGCATTGCTTTTCCAGCAGCGCCAGGTGGTCGGCATTCACCTCGGGGATCACCAGCGGCACGTCCGCCTGCATGCGGAACGCGCTCGAATTGCTGACCACCGCGCATCCGGCGGCCGCAAACTGTCGGCTCGAGCTCGCGCGCAATGCCGGCATCGAGCGCGGCGAAAATCACCTTGGGCGCGCCATTCGGCGCGGCGGGCGACACCACCATGTCGCGCACCCGCGCCGGCATCGCGGTCTTCAGCCGCCAGCGCGTGGCCTCGCCGTAAGTCTTTCCTTCCGAGCGGTCCGACGCCGCCAGCCACGCGACCTCAAACCACGGATGTGTTTCCAGCAACTGGATAAAGCGCTGACCTACAACTCCGGTAGCGCCAAGAATTCCGACGGGAATTTTCGACAAAGCCATCTCTTAACTTTTAGGGGACGAGGCGGAGCTAACGCTGACGCCACGAAACATCAGAATATCACGCTGTAGCACGCATTCTAGTGTCGAATTCCATCGCTGCGCGAAAGGGAAGAAGTACTCAGCGCACCGACTCCGAAGTGCGAAACAACTCCGCCGCCGCCACGATCGTGTTGCAGTGAATGGTCACCGTGTCCTCGACGTTGTTGGCATAGCCTCCCGCATACGTCACCATGATGGGTATGTCTTTCGCGAGCGCCGCGCGGAACACCATCTCGTCGCGCCGCTTCAGTCCATCAAGGCTCAGATTTAATCCCCCAAGTTGGTCCTCGCAGAAGGGGTCCGCTCCCGCGACGTAGCAGATCAACTCCGGTTCAAATTGCCGCAGCCCCGAACTCAACGCGTTGTCCAGCCATGCCAGATATTCCTCATCGCCGCATCCATCCGGCAGATTGACATCGATCGACGACGGCGGCTTCTCGAACGGATAGTTATTCTCCTGGTGTAGGGAAATGGTGAACACATCTTTCGCCGGCCCCTGCAGCAGACTTCCGCCCGCAAGTCCCATCGCGAAGCCTGGCGTGGCCGAGGGCAGTGCCCCCCAAAAGCTATCGCCTCCGAAGATCGCCGCTGTCCCGTTGCCCTGGTGCACGTCGCAATCGACCGTCATGGCCCGTTGGATCAAACCAACCTTTTGCAGTTTGCGAATGGCGACCGCGACGTCGTGCAGCATGCAGAATCCCTCGCCGTGATCGGGAAACGCATGGTGAAATCCGCCGCCGACATTGAATGCCGCCCCGTCAGTAAGCGCCCGCTCCGCGGCCAGGATCGAGCCCCCGGTGTGCAGCAAGAACGTGTCCACCACCTGCGGCGAGTAGGGAATCTCCATCTCCAACTCTTCCCGCGCCGAGAGGGTGCCTTCCATCAGTTTGTTCACGTAATACGGTGAATGTACCAGCAGGATGTCTTCTTCTTTGGCCGGCGAAGGTTCGATGAAATCGGATTCCTCCGCCAGGCCCTGGTGCAGCAGGCGCTGGCGAATGAGCCTGTACTTGTCAGCGCGAAAGACGTGTTCGCCGATGGGCAGGAAATACCGTTCGCTGTAAACCAGTTTGAAGGGAAGCATGGGCCGTGGTTCGCCAACCTCCGATTGTAGAACTCCGGGACAATGCCCGCCAGCCTAAGTTAAGATGAGGCCTCCGATGGCGTCTGCTGCCCAACTCGGCTCGCTGCGCCGTGTAGCGCGTCATAACCTGCTTTCGACCGCCGGAGCCATTCTGGTAGCTGTCTTCCTGCTATGCGCGCTCTTCGCTCCCTGGATCGCGCCCCAAAGCCCTGCCCACATCGACCTGCCTGCGCGCCTGATGGCCCCTTCCGCCGCGCACTGGTTCGGTACCGATGAGTTGGGACGCGACATCCTCTCGCGCATCATCTACGGCTCGCGCATCTCCATGCTGGTGGGCGGCTCCGTCGTGGTGGCATCGCTCACCCTGGGGCTGATCTTCGGCTCCATCGCCGGCTACTACGGCGGCTTGACCGACCGCCTTTTGAACGTCGTGGTGATGAACGCCTTCATGTCGTTTCCCGGGATTCTGCTCGCCATCGCCTTCGTCGCTTTTCTCGGTCCGGGCATCTTCAACCTGATCCTTGCTCTCTCCATCGGTGGATGGGTGGGCTACGCCCGATTGGTGCGCGCCCAGGTACTCGCTGTCCGGGAGCGTGAATTTGTCGAGGCCGCGCGTGCCCTCGGCGCAAGCGACCTGCGCATTATCGTGCGCCACATTCTTCCCAACATCATTCAGCCCGTGATCGTGCAGGCTGCCATCGGCATGGCCGGCGCCATTCTGGCCGAGGCCACCATGAGCTTCCTCGGTCTCGGCGTTCCCCCGCCCACCGCCAGTTGGGGAGCCATGCTCAACGACGCCCGCTCGCACCTGTTCGACTCCCCGCACCTCGTGCTCTTTCCCGCCGCCGCTGTCATGCTCGGCGGTGCTCTCCTTCAACTTCATCGGCGACGGCCTGCGCGACTACCTCGATCCCCGCTCCCGCATCGAAGCCGGCCTATAGCCGCAGAAAGCTACGCTGGAAGCGGTCGAGTTTCTGATTTGCCGGCCGCTCATCCGGAATCTTCAGATCCCCAGGCGCGACGGCCGTTGGGACCCGGTTGCCGCGAGTGGACAACGCGACAGAGGCGAAGTAAAGTCTGCGTGTGATAAGCCCCACCAGTGGTCTTCCGCTAATTGCCCACGCCGAACGGCATGGAGAGCGCACGGCTGTGGTCGATTCCCAGGGGGCCTTTTCTTATCACGATCTGCTGCTCGCATCGTCGAGTGTAGCGACGGCGCTGTTGGCGGGCCGCGCAGACCTTCAGGAAGAGCGCGTGGCGTTTCTGGTGACGCCGGGATTTCCGTGGGTCGCAGTGCAATGGGGCATCTGGCGGTCCGGTGGCGTTGCTGTCCCCTTGCCGCTGAACTCGACCAAGTCTGAGCTGGAATACTTCATCGACGACACCCGGGCATCGACCGTGGTATTCGATTCTCAGGCGGAAGCCTTGTTGGCCCCGCTAGCCGAAACCCGTGGCATCCGTGCCCTGTCGTGTGACCAGGTTCTCGCTGCCCAAGCTGCAGAATTGCCCGACGTCGGCAGCGAGCGGCGGGCCATGATTCTCTACACCAGCGGCACGACCAGCCGGCCGAAGGGCGTGGTCACAACCCACGCCAACATCGCGGCGCAAATCGCTGAGCCTGGTGGAGGCATGGGAGTGGTCAGCCAACGATCGCATCGTGCTGTGTTTGCCGCTGCACCACGTGCACGGAATCATCAACGTGGTTTCTTGTGCGCTGTGGTCGGGCGCCACCTGCGAGATGTTGCCGCGCTTCGACGCGAATATGGTGTGGGAGCGCATCGCCGGCGGCAGCCGTGACTCTGTTCATGGCGGTGCCGACGGTTTACGTGAAGCTGATCGCTGCCTGGGACGCGGCGTCGCCGGAGCGCCGCGCGGCTCTCAGTCAGGCATGCGGCAAGTTACGTCTGATGGTGTCTGGTTCGGCAGCGCTGCCGGTAAGCACGCTCGAACGCTGGAAGGAAATCAGCGGCCACACACTGCTGGAGCGCTACGGCATGACGGAGATTGGCATGGCCCTGTCGAACCCCTTGCGCGGCGAACGCGTGCCGGGCAGCGTGGGGACGCCACTGCCCAGCGTCGAGGTGCAACTGGTCGGCGAGACCGGCGAACCAGTTTCTCCCGGAACACCGGGCGAGATCGAAGTCCGCGGTCCCAGCGTGTTCGCGGAATACTGGGGCAAGCCCGACGCATCGCGCGATGCCTTCCGCGACGGCTGGTTTCGCACCGGCGATACCGCGGTCGTCGAGAACGGTGTCTATCGCATTCTTGGCCGGACGAACATTGACATCCTCAAGACGGGTGGACACAAGGTGTCTGCCCTGGAGATTGAGGAAGCGCTGCGCCAACATCCTGCCGTTGCCGAATGTGCGGTTGTCGGCATACCCGATCCGGAGTGGGGCGAGCGCGTCGCCACGGCCCTGGTGCTGCATGACGGCGATGCCCTCGATCTGCCGTCGCTTCGCGCCTGGGCCAAGGAGCTTCTCGCGGCGCACAAACTCCCGTCGCGGCTGCTCGTGTTGGATGCTCTTCCGCGCAATGCGATGGGAAAGGTAATGAAGCCCGCAGTCGCGAAAATGTTTCAAGCCGAGAGCGGCGGCGATCCCGTCGCCTAGAGCTGCTGGCCGTGCGTCCTTGACCTGCCGTGGTATGCTCCTGCGCACGCCAACAATCTCGGTGCATTGTGGCGTGAGCGCTGGCGGTTCGGATCATCGGCGCGAGCTGCGAGTTGTTTTTGCGGCTCCTGAACCTCAGTTCCGCATCTTTCGCGCTGACCTCTCACTGTCAAGGAGGCCACCATGGCCAATGACGCAGTGATCCTTCCAATATCACCAATTCACACCAGACTCTCACGCCAGCAAATCACTGGGTTCTGGGGGGCATGGGCTGGCTGGACGCTGGACGGCATGGATTCGGTGATCTACGCCCTGGTCCTCAGTCCGGCACTGACCGAGCTACTGCCTAAGTCGGGGATCAAGGCCACACCTGCCAACGTGGGATTTGCTGGATCGACGCTATTCGCGCTCTTCCTCGTTGGATGGGGCCTGTCGTTGATTTGGGGGCCGATTGCCGACAAATTCGGCCGCAGCCGGGTGCTGGCCGCCACCATCTTCGTTTATGCCATCTTTACCGGAGCGGCCGCGTTGTCGCAAACGGTCTGGCAATTAGGATTGTTTCGCTTGCTGGCAGGCATCGGCATTGGCGGCGAATGGGCACTGGCAGGTACATACGTCGCCGAGGCCTGGCCGGAAGATCGCCGCAAGATGGGCGCTGGGTATCTGCAGACGGGTTATTACGCCGGCTTCTTTCTGGCTTCGGCTCTCAACTACACCGTAGGAGCCCACTATGGCTGGCGCGCCATGTTCTGGTGCGGCCTCACCCCGGTCGTCGTGGCCTTGATGGTCCTGCTACGCGTGAAAGAGCCCGAGCGCTGGCAACGAAAAGCCAAGGCGAAAGCCGCCGGTGGACTTTCTTCTCTGCGTAGGATCTTCAGCCCTCCCTACACTCAGCGCACCCTGGTCAACACCGTCCTGCTGGCCTCGGCCATCTGCGGACTCTGGGCGGGGGCAGTGTATGCTCCCACGGCAATCATTAACCTGGCCAAACGTGCCGGCATGTTGCAGCCGGAGGCGGTGCGCGTTTCCTCCCTCGGCATGGGCCTGCTGTCGCTGGGAACCATCCTGGGATGCCTGGCGGTTCCGCCACTGGCGGAACGCTTCGGCCGCAAGCGAACCCTGACCTTTTACTTCTTCGGGATGGCGATCTGCATCCTGCTCAGCTTTGGATGGGCTTTCTACCTGCCCCACGGACTTCATCCATTCATCGCGGTGCTGTTCTTCCTGGGATTTTTTGGCGGCAACTTTGCGGTTTTCAGCCTCTGGTTGCCGGAACAATACGGGACCACCGTGCGCGCCACCGCGTTTGCGTTCACCACTTCGTTCGGACGCTTTATCGCCGCCGGAGTCAACTTCGGGATCGGCGCGCTGGTTAATCGGATGGGAACTCTCGGCAAGCCGGTGGCATTCACAGCCATCGCCTTTGGGATCGGCCTGCTCGTGATTCCTTTCGCCGTAGAAACCCGTGGCAAACTACTGCCTGACTGAGCGCTTTTGTAGGCCGGGGGCGCGACAGTGTCGCGGAAATAGGAACAGCCCCTCTTGAGGATGGCTCAATTGGCGAGGACGGGCAAACTGGGAACTGACCCACTTCCCGAATTTCGCTAAGGCTCTTGAGGCGTTGCAAGCCCTTAACTCTCACGCAATCAGATCCAGGAGCCAAGCGGCTCAGCCCCGGTGGACGCAAGACTTTCCATCCCCAGGATCACCGCAAACTCTTCCCGCCCTGTTCTACAATCCAGCGTTGTCCCTATGAGAGGTCCCGATGGTTCGCCATTACTCCGGTCTCGCCGTCCTCTGTGCCATCACGCTGCTGGTCACCGCCTGCGGTGGTTCCTCCGATTCCAGCAGCAACAGCGGCGGAAACCCAACCCCCTCCTACCAGCTTGTCTGGAGCGACGACTTCGATGGCGCCAACGGCTCCGCCCCCGACGCCACCAAGTGGGCCATCCAGACCGGTGGCAATGGCTGGGGCAACAATGAACTGGAGTCCTACACCGCGCGCCCGGCAAACGTGCAGGTCTCCGCCGGCAACCTCGTGATCACCGCCATCAAAGAGGAGTACACCGGCGCCGATGGCATCGCCCGTCATTACACTTCGGCGCGATTGCAGACCAAGGGCCTCTTCTCGCAGCAATACGGCCGCTTCGAAGCGCGTATCAAGATTCCCCACGGCCAGGGCATGTGGCCCGCCTTTTGGATGCTGGGCAACAACATCGACACCGCTGGATGGCCAGCCTGCGGCGAGATCGACATCATGGAGAACATCGGCAAGGAACCCGCCACCCTCCACGGTTCGCTCCACGGCCCCGGCTACGCCCCCGGCAATGTCACGCAGACCTACGCCCTCCCCAGCGGCAATCTCTCCGACGACTTCCATCTCTACGCCGTCGAGTGGGAGTCGCAGCAGGTTCGCTTCTACATCGACAGCACCCTCTACGCGACCTTCACTCCCGCCAATCTCCCCCAAGGCGCGACTTGGGAATTCTCGCAACAGCCCTTCTTCCTTCTGCTGAACCTCGCCATCGGCGGCGACTGGCCCGGCCCTCCCGACAACACCACCCAATTCCCCCAGACGATGCTGGTCGACTACGTGCGCGTCTACCAAAAGAAATGAGATAGAGATGTCGTTAGATGTGCAACCTCAGCCCCTGTAGCTCGCTTGCACCCTCGCTAGCCGCTTGAAAAATGAACGGCCGACGTTATCACCCGATGACGTGAGCCTCGCCACATCCAAAGCCGGCCCGGGGTGCTAATAGTTAATCGTAAGGAGAGGCTTGCTTTGCGGAACGAGCCGGACAATCGCTGCCCGGCCGCACAAGGCGGGTGGGGCCTCTCCGCGGGAGAACCTATGTCATTCGTAGTGCATGTCATTCTGGAAGAGAGCGCGAACGGCAATCATAAAAACGTTGGCACAGTGCACCTGGATGGGAAGTACGAGTTCAAGAATCTGGAACTGGCGCGGGAGGCAGCGCACGTGGCGTGTCATGCGGCTGCCGGGTTAAATCCGCAGCGGTCGAAACAGACCGATGATGATGATTGGACCGTGCATCCGGACCGGACGGACGGTTAAGCCTCCCGGCCCTGAGCTGCAGTCAAACGATGATTGCGATTAAGTGTTGGCCGGCCGCGACTGCTAGTGCGCCTCAGCTTGCAGTGACGCGAGCGCCTTTCTCGCCTTTTCGGCGCCGGCGCTATCGGGATTGAGCTTCAGATACGCTTCGTAGCTCTTGCGTGCGGCATCGTCCTTGTGCAGCTTTTGCTGCGCCTGGGCCAGGCCGACCCACGCCGCAGCGGAGTCCGGTTGCAGCTCGGCGGCCTCGCGCAAGCGCGACTCCGCTGCCACATAGCTCTTATCGTTGAGATAGTAGTAGCCGACCTCGATGTCCTTCGCGGCCGTCTGCGCCCTCTGCTCTTCTTCCGTCAGCACCTTGCCCTGCGACTCGGCGGGCGACGACCAGCAGGTGTGAAAGATCACGTCGATGCAGTGCGGGTCGAGCTTGTTACCGATCTTCTTGGCCTTCGATTTGGGTTGCGGACTGGTTTGTTTGTCCAAGTCCGGCATCGGCGCGTCGGGCGGTGAGGGCGGAGCATCGGGCTGCGCCCGCGACGAACTCTCCTGCGCTGATGCCTCCGCCGGAGAAGACGGCGCGGTCTCCGCCTGCACGGGAATTCCCGCGAGGAGGAGCAGCACAAACACAGCAGAGAGCCGAGCCACAAGCACAATTGTACTGCGCGCGGGCTATTCGAAGTGTTTCAACTCTTCGGGATGCTTCTTCAGCCGCGCCCGCCAGAACAGGTAGAACGGTGCACCGAGGAAGACGATGAATATCCCGATCAGCGTCTCCTTCGGACGGGTCACCACCGAATTCAGCGCCCACGCTCCCGCCATGAGTAGGTACAGCGCAGGTATCCAGGGATACCCGGTACAGCGGTATGGGCGATGCGCATTGGGACGCGTGCGCCGCAGCACGAAGAGCGCTGCCACGGCCGCAACGTACGACAGCACCATCATGAACATGACGTAGGTATAGAGCTGGTCGTAGCTGCCGCTAAGCGCCAGCACGATGGACCACGCCCCGAGCGAGACCAGGCTGATGGCCGGTGTGCGGTACTTGGGATGCACCCGCCCCATGGCGTGGAAGAAGGCTCCATCGCGCGCCATGGCGTACGACACGCGCGCGCTGCACAGGATGGCGCTCGACATCGCTCCGAAGCACGATAAAGCAATCGTCGCGCCCAGCCACTTCCCGGCGTTCGCCGAAAACAGCGTGACCGCCGCAGCTTGCGCAATCGTCATCTCTTGCGCTACCTGTGTGATTGGCAGCGCGTAAAGGTAGACCACGTTGACGCTGATGTACACCACGCCGACCAGCAGCAGTCCGAGGACCAGCGCGCGCGGCAGGACTCGCTGCGGATTCTTGATCTCGCCGGCGACCCAGGTTACGTAGACCCAGCCGTCGAAAGCCCAGAACACAGCGATCAACGCCACGCCGAAGCCCGAGATCACATGCGACAGGGAAGCGGGCTGATCGAGAGGAAGGCTGGTGGCGTAGTTCGACCAGGAGCCGTGCCCGATGGCGAGGCCGAGCAGCACGAACGCTCCGATAGCTGCGAACTTAGCCCAGGTGGCAACGTTGATCAGCGCCGAGCCGCGTTTTAGCCCGACGACGTTGATGGCCGTCAACAATACGATCGAGCCGATCGCAACCAGGTCTCCCCGCGTCAGCGTGAAATGCGCCATCGTCAGGATGGGCTTATGCGCAGCAGCGAACCGCAGCACGGCGCCGAAATATTCGGCGAAGCCGACAGCGAGTGCGGCGATGGTGCCGCTCTGGCCGACGGTGAAGATCATCCATCCATACAGGAACGCCGGAAACTCGCCGTAGGCTTCGCGCAGGAAGACATACTGCCCGCCGGCCTCGGGAAACATAGCCGCCATCTCGGCGAAGGCGAAGCAGGCCAGCAGCGAGATCAGCCCCCCGACGATCCACACCCCGAGAAAGAACAGCGGCTTGTGCACGGCAGTGGCGATCTGTCCGGCAGTGAGAAAAATACCCGAGCCAATGATGCCGCCGACCATGAGCAGCACTGAATCAGTCAGTGAGAGTCCGCGGACCAGCGTGGCTTCGGCTGCCGGGGCTTCACGAGCCGTCGTGGGATGCGCCACGATCAGCCGATCCCCAGGTCTTCCGGCATCTCCAGCGGGGTGCCGCAGACGCGGCAAATGACGGCTGAACAGTCCCCGCAGGTGAGGGGATCGTCGACCTCACGCGCGCAAGTGGGGCAGTACAGCAAGTTCGGCGATTGAGACGAGCCGTTGGTCGGCTGATTGGGAGTTTGAGCCATTGGTTTGGGAAACTGTAGCATAGAGAATTCGAGACCGCGAGGATGACATGACCGACCTGCGAAGCAATCCCGCCGACGAGCGTTTGCGCCAGGAATTCAACCAGTGGGCCGAGCAGGGCAAGGGCGAGGAGATGGAGCAACATCACATCTCCATCACCGAGCAGACGCTGGAATTGATGGATCTAAAGCCCGGCGAGAAGGTGCTCGACCTGGGTTGCGGGGCAGGCTGGGCCAGCCGTCTCATGGCGAAAGCTGTCGACGATGCCGAACGCCCGGGACAGGTGATCGGCCTGGACGTCTCCGACGAGATGATCCGCCGCGCGCGCTCGGCTTCGAAAGACTTCGACAACCTGATGTTCGTGGTCGGCTCGGCGCAGCAAATTCCCTGGGAAGAAAACTTCTTCGACAAGGTGCTGTCGGTCGAGTCTTTCTATTACTACGCCGACCAGGAGCGCGCGCTGACGGAGCTATTCCGCGTGATGGCGCCGCTGGGCGAGCTATTCATTCTCATCAATCTCTATAAGGACAATCACTATTCGCTGCGCTGGGTAGAAGAGCTGCAGGTACCGGTGCAAGTGCGCTCCGAGCAGGAGTACGTCGAGCTGCTGAAGGCGCACACCTTCGAAGAGGTGCGGGCAGTTCGCGTTCCCGACCTTACTCCGACTCCGGACGAGTACAGCGGCCGCTGGTTCAAGAACGCGGAAGAGTTGCGCGACTTCAAGCGCATTGGGGCGCTGCTGCTGATCGCGCGTAAGCCGAACTTCCGCGTCCCGCCACCGGCCTTCCAGGTCTACTAGGGCCACACAGCGGAGCTCTCAGTTACCCATCGGCAGTTTTGTTGCCCTTTCACGGAACTTTCGTGCGGTGTGCTCGTATCCCATTTCAAAGGAGAAGCCCGCCTCATGATTCGGTTGGAAAACCTCTCCAAGGAATATGACGACGTCGTGGCCGTCCGCAATCTCACGCTGGAAATATCCGAAGGTGAGATTTACGGACTGATTGGCCCCAACGGCGCCGGCAAAACCACAACTCTGCGAATGTGCTGCGGCCTGCTGCAACCCACCACCGGCCGCGTGCTGGTGAACAACGTCGACGTGCACAGCGACCTGGAGCTGGCGCAGTCGCAGATCGGCTACCTGGCCGATTTCTTTTCTGTCTACGACGACCTGAAAGTCTGGGAGTACCTCGATTACTTTGCGCGGGCCTACAAGCTCGATGCGGCGGATATCCCTTCGCGGGTCGATGAAGTGATCGACGAGATCGGACTGGAAGTGAAGCGCGATGCGATGATCAAGGGGTTGTCGCGTGGCATGAAGCAGCGGCTTGGGATTGGCCGGGCGGTCATCCACCGGCCCAAGCTGCTGCTGCTGGACGAGCCGGCTTCGGGGCTCGATCCCAAGGCGCGCTTCGAGCTGCGTCAACTGCTCAAGCGGCTGCGCGATAATGGCGCGACCATCGTGGTCTCGTCTCACATCCTTCCCGACCTGGAAGACTTTAGCACCTCCATTGGCGTGATGGAGCGCGGCGTGATGCTGCGCAGCGGCCGCGTCCAGCAATTGCGCGACGAGGTGGAAGCCGCAGATGCCCGCACCATCCAAATCAGGTGGCTCGGACCCTCGACCGCGGTGGCGGAGTTTTTCCAGGCGCACGGACTCACGCAGCATGCATTGCTGGAGGATCGCGAAGGTGCATTCCAGTTCCGCGGCGACGACCACGCCCTAAGCGAGCTGCTGGCGGAGATGACCACGGCCGGCCTACGGCTTACCAGCTTCCACGAAACCAAACAGACGGTTGAGGAGCTTTACCTCAAGCTTTCGCATGGGAAGGTGATGTGATGATCGACATTAAGAATCCGGAGCTACTGCGGTATGTGCGTTCGGAGCTGCGTCCCGCGCGGGTCGCCACCATCATCGGAGGTGCGCTGTTCGGATCGTTCCTGCTGGCGATGGTCATCTATCTCAAGAGCAGCCAAAATCCGTTCACCCCGTTCGACTGGCGTGACTACTGGCGCGATGTGTACTCGGCGATTTTCGTGGTGTCCGGCATCGTGCTCGTCCTGTGGACGCTGCTCAATACGTCGCAAGCCGTCGTGGGCGAGCGCACTCATCGCACCTTCGATTTCTGGCGCACCACGCGTCTGTCGCCCCTGACGCTGGCGGTAGGCAAGTTGATCGGCGCCCCGATCGGGGCGTGGCTGCAATTCGCCATCGTGTTGCCCCTCCTGTTATTCACCGGCTTGCTGGGCGGCTACCGCGTTACCACGATCATTGGCTCGTTTCTGGTGCTTGCTTTGTTCAACCTGGCGCTCGGCAGTCTGGCGCTTTGCTTCTCCATGCGGGCGCACGACGCGCGCCGCTCGACCATGCTGATGCTGCTGATCGCACTGTCGCTTCTGCCTAATGTGAGCTTTGGGGCAGGGGGATCGCGCGATGGAATGTCGCTGTTTAGCGCCTGGAGCGCGCTGAACCCCATTAGCGGAATAGGGGCCTGGCACAACGGCTATGTCCTGCGGGTGATGCTCTTCGGCCGCTCCGTTCCTTCGTTGCTGTTATCGGTATGCCTCTCACTGGTGGTGATCGCCTGGTGCATGGTAGCTCTGGTGCGCTCGATCAAGCTGGAGCCGGAACAGCGTTCGCTGTTTTCACCCTTGCAGGTCGTGGGTGTTTCAGCGTCCATTTTGCTGTTTTCCTATGCGTCGTTTCGCCCGACCTACTTTGAGTACACCACAGGAAGTCTCGACCAGCTTGGCGGGTCGCGATGGGCATTGGGCACGCTGATCGCCGGCGGAGTGGCCGTCACGCTGCTATGCCTGTACTTCAACTTGGTATCGACCCTTTTCAGCCGCGACAAGCTTCGTCACGAACTGCGCAGCAGGAGTTCGAAACAGATCGCTGCCCGCCTGATCACACCTTGGGTCGCCACTGGGATCATCGGCCTGTTTGCCGCCGTCCTGGCCCTGGTAGGGTACCGCCATGCGTATGAGGGCGTCGCTGTACCGTGGTCGGGATTGCTTGGCATGTTCCTTGCCATTACCGTCTATGCCATCCGCGATGGGATGTTTTTGCAGTGGATGATCAGCCAGCGGGTCAAGCTCCCGGTGCTGAAAGGCATGGTAGTGCTCGTCTGCTACTACCTGGGAACAACGTGATCGCCGCTACCATGGCAGGCCCGGAACATATGGGGCAGATGTTGCGCTGGCTGGCGCCCATCAGCAGCGATCCCGGTCACCCGCAAGAGGTGTCACTGCTGCTGATTGCGGCTACGCTGGTTCCACCGTTGGCGACGGCGGCGCTGCTGGCCAGCGGAATATTTCGCAAGATACAACGGACGTCTAGTGAGCTCGCAGCTCCTGTCAACGCATGATCGAGTTGCATGTCCCACAAACCAAGGGCGCGGTCCGAAGATCGCGCCCGGTTTCACTTCCGGCAGATCGCAGAAGTTACAATCCGTTGCTGCTACCAGGCCCCACATGGCTGCTGCCGTTCACGTTGCTGAGCTCGATCTTCGTTCCGCCGCTGCCCAGCGTGCCCGACATGCGATGTCCCATGAACTTGCCCTGCACCTGGATGGGGAAGTCTGTCGTGATGCCGCCATTCACCGTAGAAGCGGAAATGTCGGCATTCGGCGATGCCGGCAGCAGCAGATCGATGCTGCCATTGACCGAGCTGATCCTCACTTCACTGACGTTGTTAAGCGACTGATACTGCGCGTGCACCGAGCCGTTAACCGTCGACAGCTTGGCGCGGCCCGCGAGGTCCGACGCCGTCAGCTTGCCGTTCACCAGGCTGGCGATGACCTCACCTGAGACCTTGGAAACGTTCAGCGGGCCGTTCACCAGGCTGACGCTGTCGAGCCGGGCATTCATGGGCACATGAATGGTGTAATGCACCGAGGCCGGATTGTTGTTGTTGTGGCCTTCGGGATAGCGCGTCCGAATGCGGACGGAATCGCCACTACCCTCGACCTCGATCTTGGCTTCGTCGAGCCTCTGCTGGTCGCGCGCGGTCTTGACCGCATCGATCTGTACTTCGTTGCGCTCCCAGCCGGTGATTTCGGCGGCCCCGTTGACGTTCTCCAGCGAAACCTGGCCGCTGGCATTCAGCGGCACGGTCTTGTGAAATTCTTCCGTAACGTTGTTTACGGCGTAGGCCGACGGCGCCAGGATGATCGCCAACGCTGCGGCGAATACGGCTCCTCTCGATTTGAGCTGATGGGTTATATCTCCCGACATGCTAATCCCTCCTGTCGCGGCTTTGACGTTAGTTAATACGAAGCGTGAGCCGGATTTGTTCGGTCGGAGTGAGGGCGGCAAACAACTAAGGATTTAGTCCTTGAAGCGATAACGCACCAGGTCGTAGAGCGCGACCCATCCATCGGTCCAACTGATCTTCTTGCCTTCAGCGTAGGTGCGGCCGTGGTAGACGATCGGCACTTCGTAGATGCGAACCCCCATCTTGGCCAGCTTTACCGTCATTTCGGTTTCCACGCTGAACCGGTCGGAGCGCAGGTGCATGCGCTCCAGCAGTTCGCGGCGGAAGACCTTGTAGCACGCAGTGACATCGTGAATCTGCAGGCCGGTTAGCATGTTGCACATCATGGAGAAGATGCGGTTCAGCATGTAGCGATAAAAGCGCGGCACGCGGTGTGGGCCGCTATGGAAGCGATTGCCGAAGACGGCGTCGGCATGCCCTTCGAGAATTGGCTTTAGCAGTAAAGGGTAGTCGCCGGGATCGTACTCCAGATCGGCATCTTGAATCAGCACCAGTTCGCCGCTGGCGCTTTCCAGTCCGGTGCGTACCCCGGCGCCTTTGCCCTTGTTCACGTCGTGCAGGACGAGGCGAACCGAGTTGGCCCCGCCTTCGCCCAGTTCGCGATCGAGATCGATCTCCTGCAGATATTCGCGCGTGCCGTCGGTCGAGCAGTCGTCGATGATGATCAGTTCCTTACGCAGGCTCACCGGCTGCTGTGCCACCTGCCGCAGCAACTTCAGGATCGTCTTCCGCTCGTTGTACACGGGAACGATGACGGAGAGCGTGTGGAACTGCGGAACGATTTCGTTGGCGTCAAGTTCGGCGAGATCGTCCGTCCTGTTGGCGGCTGCGGTTCGTGGTCGCGCTTCCGAGATCAAATACACTCCAAGAATCAACAACTCCGGATCGATCGGATGCCGGTACCGGGGATGAGGGAAAGTGAAATAGTAAACCAGGGGATAGAACACGATCAGGCTGGCGAAGAGAAAAACGCCATGCACCCGCCGCTTCAAGGCCAGCAGCAGCCCGCCAATCGACAGCAGCGACGAAGCTAAAAAGAGCGAGTTCTTGGTCTGCTCCAGGGCCTGAATCTTCGACAGCCGCGGCAGTCCGTTCCAGAAAAAGATGAAGCGGCGGAAGCTCACCACGGCGAAGCGCTTCGGATGTTGCGCGATCCACTCTTTCGCCAGGCGACCCTGCTCGGCGGCGTACGCGGCTTCGCCCATCTGTTTATATTGCTCGTACAGAATGGGATTCTGGCTGGGATGGTACATCCCGACCCAAGTGCCTTCGGCGAGTGGATTGTTGCCGCAGCGGAACTCCACACCAAAGTTGTCGCGGATGAACACTGGCTTGCCGAACGCCGCGTAGTTGCGCGCCAGCCACGGCATCAGCGTCAGCCAGAAGACCACCGCGCTCAGAACTGCGGGTCGCAAAAAGCCTTTGTGGCGTCGCATTAGCTGGTACGCCAGCCAGCCGCCGGAGAAGGGAAGAAACGCAAGTGCCGCCGGATTGGTCAGCCCGGCGATGCCCCACAGCAGTCCGTAGCCCAGCCACGACGAGAGCCGGTCATCTCCCTCCATCTCGAGGGTTAGCATGAATAGAAGCGTTAGCAGGAACGCGGCGAGGCTTGTCTCCCACACCCAGCGCACCGACCAGTAAATGATGTATGGCAGCAGAGCCCAGACCCAACCCGACCATACGGCGACGGTCTCGTTGAAGACGCGGCGCGCGATGCGATAGATCGGCCAGCAGGTGAGTGCCGCGAACAGGCTGTTGAACGCCAGAATCGCAAACGACGCCGCATGCGAGTAGACGCCGAACAGCTTGAAACTCATCGCCACGATCCACGGGTAGACCGGTGCCGTCCACGCGGAGGGACCGGTGTCGCCGCCGAAGGGCGAGGCAAAGCCGTGGCCGGTGGCGATGGAATCAGCGATGCGGCCGATCTCCCAGCCAAAGCTGAAGTTGGCGTCGGTGGTGCGGAACTTGTACGAGTGTGCGATCAGGATGTAGAGCACCCGTGCCAGGAATCCGAACAGCACCATCCACCCCGTCGAATGTTTGATCGTCTCCCACCGGGAGTGCGGGCGGGATCTGGGTTGTGCTGGAGATCGGCGCGGACTGCACCGGCTGAGTGTTTAAAGGCATGCAGGCAAAGAAAATTGTACCTTACCGTGAGGTTCCAAAGGCGGCAGCGCTCCGCGTAAGTAACTCGCCACCCGCCTTGTTTGGCGCTTGCGATAAGCCTAGACTGTCGCTAGCGAAGGGTTTTAACTGTGATTCGCGTCACAGCCCGGCGGTCGGCTTCTGGGCGAAGATAAACATTCGAACCCTCGCTGAGTGGCAACAAGAGGAATCATGGGCTGGATTGATAACCGTTTCGAAAAGAACTTCCTGGTCACCACCGTCGATTACGTCTTCAACTGGGCGCGCAAGTCCGCGATTTGGCCCATGACGTTTGGCCTGGCCTGCTGCGCCATCGAGATGATCGCCGCCTCGACCGCGCGCTTTGACATCGCCCGCTTCGGCTCGGAGGTCTTCCGTCCCAGCCCGCGCCAGAGCGACCTGATGATCGTCGCCGGAACCGTCACCCTCAAGATGGCGCCGGTGGTGAAGCGCATCTACGACCAGATGCCCGATCCCAAGTGGGTCATCTCGATGGGCGCCTGCTCGTCGGTCGGCGGCCCGTTCAACACATATGCCGTGTTGCAGGGCGTCGATCGGATCGTGCCGGTGGACGTGTACATCGTCGGCTGCCCGCCGCGTCCGGAGAACCTGTTCTACGGATTGCTGCGCCTGCAGGACAAGATCGACCAGATGAGCATTTCCAAGAAGCCGACTGAAGTGCGGCTGAAGCCCGACATGGTCGAGGACTTCAAGCAGCAGGTCCGGGTGGCGCAGGCCAACTTCGCCAATCCTGAGCAACTGGTGCAGCCGGTGGAGAACCACGTTGTAGCCGTGAGCAAATAGAAGTCCTCAAGCATCGAGCCGAGGCGCGCCGTGTGCGCGCCTTTTGCTTTTCTGCGTGCTACTCTCGAAGTCGAGTTCGAATCCAAACACTTCGCAAAACGAGAATGTCCGAATTCGTAAAGGTTGCCACCGTCTCGGAACTGCCCGACGAAGATGCCGCGCAGGAATACACCGTCGGCGATACGATGGTTTGCATTGCCAAGGTGAACGGCCAGTATTGCGCGCTCGACAACGTCTGCCCGCACCAGGGTGGCCCGCTGGGGATGGGCTTTATCGACGGCGAAAAGCTGGTCTGCCCGTGGCACGGCTGGGAGTTCAACCCGAAAACCGGCCGCACCGACACCGGCGATGATCGTGTGACAGTCTACGAGTTGCGCATCGAAGGCGATGACGTGCTGGTGAAGTTGTAGCGCCCGACGGCACGCTTTGAAGCCGGTGCCAGGTTTGTTGTGGGCGAACGGCCGGCTTAGGGCAGAATAGTCGGCATGGACATTTACTTCCTGCGGCACGCCAGCGCGGGCCAGCACACAGCCAACCTCAAAAGCGACGAAAAGCGGCCCATCGACAAGCTCGGTGTACAGCAGTCCCACGATGTGGGACGAGCCCTGGCGGCGCTCAAGGTCGACATCGACGTGGCCATCTCAAGCTCGCTCGCCCGGGCGCTGCAGACGGCGGAAATCGTTCTGGACGAGCTGGGCTACAAGCAGAAACTCGGCACCGACGATGCCTTGCGGCCGGAGGCCGGTTACGAACAGTTTCAGGACCTGCTGGGGCGCCACGCCAAGCAGAAAGCCATCATGCTAATCGGCCACAATCCCAGCATGACCGATTTCCTGACGCAGTTGCTCGCCGGAAGCAGCGCGGGTGACTTCATCGACTTCAAGAAGGGTGCGGTGGCGAAAGTCGAAACCGATGGCGATCACGCGACCCTGAAGTGGTGCATGACGCCGAAGATGGCGCAGGCGCTGCAGTCGGCGAAGACAAAGAAAAAGCCTGTCACCAGTAATAAGAAGAGGTAACCCTCGCAAAGTTGGGCGGGCGGCGACAGGGCCGCGCAGCCCCAACAGCCTGCCTCTTGCCGCAGGTTCGCGCGGGCGGACCGAAAGTCAGGCTGAACGAAGCTGCATGTTCGGGTTCTACGCCACTTCAGCGGAGAGTTCCCGCCCAAAGATCGTGCGGAAGTAATTTTCTTCCTGTTCCACTGCCCACAACTCCAGCTCGACGCCCTCGGGGGTGCGCGGTATCAGCCGCAGAGTGACATTCTCGTCCTCCTGCACGCGGACTCGCACATCCCTCACCGAGCCGCGACGTCCCTGGTCGAGAGCGCGGGCCAGCCGCAACAAGGCGACAGCCTTGGGCACGTTCACCTGATCGGAGTTGGAGAGGATACGGATGTTGCGGTCACCGCTCGATGGCAGGGAGTTGCCAACGTAGCGCGCGATCGCCGCGATGACCAGCCGCTGCGCCGGCGTGTAACCGAACAGCTCCGAGTGGGCGATCACATAATGGGTGTGGCGGCGGCGTCCTGAGCGATTGATATACGAGCCGACCTCGTGCAGCATCGCCGCGGCTTCAAGCCAGTCGGCGTATTGCGGCGGTAGTTGGTGGACGGCCTCCGAGCCGCCGGAAAAGATGCATGGTCAGGTCGCGGATACGCTGGGCAAACGCGAGGTCCGCACCGTAGTGCCTGGCGGCAGCGATCAGCGCATCGTGCCGTTCCGACTCCACCCGCTCGCGCATGGCGGAGCTGGCGTTGTAGTCGGCCATCATCTGCGCCAACAGGCCGTCGCGCAATCCGAGCGGCAGATAGCGGAAGGCGCGCAGATCGCACAGGTCCATCAGTTCCGAAAAGACCATGGCGCCCGCGATGATGATCTCGGCGCGCTTGGGTCCGATGCCGGGCAGCGCGCGGCGCTGCAGCAAGGTTGCGCCGGCTGAGTTCCTTCAGGATTTTCGTCACCCCCGCGTGCGGAACCGTGTGCGGCCTGTTCTCGTCGTAACCGCGAACTTTCGCTTCGTACAGCCCTGACAAGGCCGCCGGTGTACCCGACGTTGCAATGACTACCTGCACCTTGGTATCGGTAATGCGCTTCTGAATGCGCGAGATTTCCCGCTGCACGAAGCCGCGCATCTGCTCCAGCTCTTTTTTCTTTGGCGGATCGTGGTGCAGGAAGGTCTGCGTCAGGCGCACCGCGCCAATCGGCAGGCTGACCATCTCGGCGATGTGACCCTGGTCGGAGAGCGTCAACTCGCAACTGCCGCCGCCCAGATCGATGAGCAGCGCGCGGCTCTTGCCGATGCGTGCATTTGACAGAATGCCAAGATGAATCAGGCGGCCTTCTTCCAGGCCGGAGATGGTCTCGACCTTCCATCCTGTGGCCGAGCGTACCCAGTCCATGAAGGCGCGGCTGTTACGCGAATCGCGCATGGCGCTGGTGGCCACCACGCGCACCCGCTCAACCGCATGGGTCTGGGCTGCGCGATGGAAGCGCTTCAGCACGCGAATGGTGTAGGACATCGCCTGCGGATCGAGCGAGCCGTTGGCGAACACACTCTCGCCCAGCCGCGTGACCTCGCGGTCTTCGTGCAGTGTTTCCAGCCGGCCGCGTTCCGCCTTCGCGATCTTTAGCCGGACCGAGTTGGAACCGATGTCAACTGCGGCAAATGTAGGCATGCAGGGGTTGCACCAGCAGAATACTCAATTTTGCAAAGCTTGCGCACTGTTGTTTTAGAATCGCGTCTCAACCGGCGCGCCTGGATCCGCGGATACGTACATCGTTGAAGATTCAGTAGGACTGCGACGAGTTCGCGATGCGAGTCTGAAGCGTGATGTAGCCGCGCCCCTTCCTGTATTCTGAAAGAACCGTGTCTACCCCACAACGATCCAGCTCTCGCCGCGCCGCATCCGACCGCCATGGCCAGGCTTGAGTCGGGGGGCTCCGAGGCGGAGGCAATTCGCGCGGAGTTGCAGGAGGAGAAGATCGAGTTTGCCGCTCCCGCCTCCCGGCGGTCGAAGCTGGCAGTCGCGGTTCGCGCCCTGCGTCACCGCAATTTTCAGCTATTTTTCAGCGGACAACTCATCTCGCTGATCGGCACCTGGATGGACACGGTCGCCGAATCCTGGCTGGTTTACCGGCTGACCGGCTCGGCCCTGAAGCTCGGAACCGTCGCATTCTGCAGCCAGATCCCGGTGTTCCTGTTTGCTCCCATCGGCGGGATTGTCGCCGACCGCCTGAACCGGCACAAGATCATCATCGCCACCCAGGCGACGTCGATGGTGCTGGCGTTTATCCTCGCCGTGCTCACGCTCACGCATCGCGTGCAGGTGTGGCACGTGATGGTGTTGGCTGCGCTGCTTGGAGTCGTAAATGCCTTCGACATTCCCGCGCGCCAGGCGTTCCTCATCGACATGGTGGGCAGGGAAGACCTGCTGAACGCGATTGCGCTGAATTCCTCGATGTTCAACGGCGCGCGCATCATCGGACCCGCGGTGGCCGGGGTGGTGGTGGCCGCGGTCGGCGAGGGCTGGTGCTTTATGGCGAACAGCCTCAGCTACATCGCCGTGATCACTGGCCTGCTCATGATGAAGCTGGAGAAGCGAAAGCATTTCGCCTTCCGTTGCCTCGCCGCTGCAAAACATCCTTGAGGGATTTCGCTTCGTGCGAAACGCGGCACCGATCCGTGCAATCTTGTTGCTGCTCGGACTGGTGAGCCTCGTGGGCATGCCCTATGCGGTGCTCATGCCTATGTTCGCGGCGCAGATCCTGCACGGTGGCGCCAAGGCCCTCGGCATCCTGATGGGCGCAACCGGCGTGGGAGCGTTGCTGGGAGCGGCCAGCCTGGCGGCGCGTGTCGGAGTGAAAGGGCTCGGCAAGCTGATCGCAATGTGCGCAGCGGGATTTGGCGCGAGCCTGATTGCGTTCTCGTTCTCGCGCATCTTCTGGCTGTCGGCGCTGCTGCTGGTGCCGGTCGGCTTTTGCATGATGGTGCAGATGGCGTCGTCGAACACGCTGATCCAGTCGATGGTGCCGGACAGTCTGCGCGGTCGCGTGATCTCCGTCTACTCCATGATGTTCATGGGCATGGCTCCATTCGGCGCGTTCTTTGCGGGCGCGATCGCGCATCACATCGGCGCGCCCTACACTGTCGCTATTGGCGGCCTGGCCTGCATCGCTGGAGGCGCTGTCGTTCGGCATGGTTCTGCCCAGTATCCGAGGCGAGGCGCGCGAGCTGATTATGGCCCAGGGCATGACCAGCGGCGTTCCGGCGCAGGAGATGACACGGCAGGGCGTGGACTAGGATCGTTCGCCAGATCCAGGAGATACGTCAGCGCATTGTAACGGGCACACTTCTGGCCCTATTGATTCCCGAATCAGTGCGGCTTGCTGGTCGCACCCGTCGCGACGCCCAGGCGCCGCAGACGATCGCGGGCCTGCGAGGCTTCAATCGATCGCGGATAGCGCGCGATCAGGCTGTTCAGTTCGCGAACCCCGGCATCCTTCTGTCCGAGTTCCAGCAGCGCATAGCCCTTCTTCAACTGCGCCGCCGCGGCCTTCTGTGCCGCTGGGATACTGCTCCAGAACCTTGTCGTAATCCTTCACCGCGGCGTCGAAGTTCCCCTGCCGGTACTCGATATCGGCCAGGTAGAACTGCGCGTTGCCGGCATAGCTCGGTGGTCGCGGTAATACTTCAGGTAATCGTCGAATTCCTGCGACGACAGGTCATATTTGCCGGCGTTGTAATCGCGCAGCGCGTTGTTGTACAGCACGTCCGCCGGAGGCGCTGCGATGCCGCGGCAGTACTGCCGCGCGGGAGCGCCCGGCATCGGCACTCGGAGCGACCGCGCCCGGCTGTCCGGCGGCGAGGTTCTGCCCGCCGTTCTGCATGTCGTCGAGCTGCTTGCTGATCTTCGCCAGACGCGACTTCAGCTCATCCACCCTGTCGTGCAGCGACTGCACCTGGCTGGAGACCTGGTCGAGCTTCTGCGCGTTCTCTCCCGACTGCGCCGACAGCTTCTGCTGCAGGTCGTTGACCGTGACGCTCATCTTGTTGACGCTGTCGGCGCTCTGCTCGACCAGGTTGTGCACCACCCCCATGCGCTCGTCCATGCGACTGCTGCAGCCGCGCCACCTGGTCCGACAGGGTCTGCACCTGGGTCTGCAGTTGGATGATTTCCTTGCTGACGGCGAAGGCTGGACTGGCCAGCAACAGAAGGGCCGCGGCGAGTGAAGCGAATCGGTTGCGGTATCGCATAGGTTGATTCCTGGAGAACAGACTATGGTAAGTCGCCGGAGGTCAACCCGGCTAGCCAGATAGATTTGGCCGGAACACCATCGCGCAGGGTATTCGCCGCCGCGACGGCGCTCCAGCCAGTCGTTGCCGCCCTGACCTACTGGGTGTACACGAAGTGTGCGCGGCGGTTCTGCTGCCAGCACGCCTCGTTGCTCTCGGTACAGAACGGCTTCTCCTTGCCGTAGCTGATGGTCTTGATGCGGTCCGCCGCCACCCCCATCGAGACCAGCGCCTGCTTGGCGGCCGTGCGCGCGATTATCGCCCAGCGCCAGGTTGTACTCGGTCGAGCCGCGCTCGTCGCAGTGTCCCTCGATGGTGAACCTGATGTTGGGATGCTGCTGCAGGAAGCGCGCGTCCGCCTGCAACACCGACGGTGTACTGTCCAGCCGATGTCGTAGCTGTCGTAGTCGAAGAACACGTCCTTCATGTTCTGCTCGAACAACTGCGCGTCACCGGCGTTCGACGGCGCTGCCGGCGGAGGCGGCGGCGGCGGGATTCACCGTTACGCGCGCCGTCGCTTCCTGGGTGCCGCCCTCGTTCTTGGCCACCAGGCGATAGGTGGTCGACTGGCTGGGCAACACCTGCATGGAGCCGCTGGTATCGACCTTGCCAATGGCTGTCGATCGAGACACTCGGTCGCGTTTGTCGTCTTCCAGGTCAGCGTCGAAGGCTGGCCCGCGATTGATCGTGTTCGGATTGGCGGTCAGAGTTGCGGTGGGTGCCGGCGCGGGTGGCGGCGGAGGCGGCGGTGGCGGTCGCAACCTTCTTCTTTGCCGCAGGCGCTGACCGCCAGCACAACGGCGAGCGCAACCACGACCTGGATCCACTGACTCCTTGTTAGCTTCAACTTTCATCCTCCATGCGAGAGCACTCGCAGCAATTGAGCATAAGTACCGGAGGGTGCTCCCTCCGGCCTCAACGTGGGCGACTTGGGCTACTTCAACTCCAATTCGGCTGCGTGTTCTCGCCGCTGGAGGTCAGTTGCTTGCTGTTGCGTGCCGTCGGCCAGCATCATGTCCAGATCTGCGTTTTGCCGGTTCGATTCGACTGATAACACGATGTGGCGTCCATCGGGCGACCACGACGGAAAATCGTTGCGTCCGCCATCGTGGGTCAGTTGCACCCACTGTTGGCTGGCGATGTCCATCAGATAAATATCGCTGGCGCCGGGCGCACCCGGCCCGTAATGCCGCACCCAGGCGAACGCCAGGAACTGCCCGTTGGGCGACCACGACGGCGAAACCGCGTAACCCTGCTCGGTCACCCGCACCACGTTCGTGCCGTCCGAGGCCATGGTGTAGATCTGCGGCAGCCCGGTGCGGCCGCTGACAAACGCAATCTGCGCATTGGTCTTCGGGTTCCACGTCGGCGAAACGTCGGGCCCTTGTCGTTGGTCAGGCCGCGCAGGCGTCCCGCCGCTGCATCGATGGTGTACAGGTTCGGAATGGCCGCTGCGCGATGACGAGAACGCCAGCGTGCTGCCGTCGGACGACCAGGCCGGCGACTGGTTCGTGCCGCCGAAGCGCGGAAAACTCACCTTGCGCCCCAGTTCCAGCGACCACATCAGAATCTGCCAGCCTTCCTTGGTGATGCCGGCATAGGCGATGCGCGTTCCATCGGGCGACACGTGCGGCGACAGCGCGATAGTGCCGTTGTGCGTGATCTGCTTCTGGTCGGCGCCGTCGTAATCCATCTGCCAGACTTCCTTGTGCCGGAGCGGTTGCTGATGAAGTAGATCTTGGTCTCGGCGATGCCGGGAATGCCGCCGCCCAGGCGGAAGATGATCTCGTCGGCGAAGCGATGGGCGATGAGGCGCGCGTTGGCGTCGGTAGCCTCTTCGCGATACTGCTTGCCCAGCACCTGCGGCGATTGCGCATTCTTCACGTCGTACAGCCAGCCCTGCACGGCTATGATATCCGCCCTGCACCATGAGGTTGCCGAAGGCCAGCATGTTGGCGTTCGGCGGCGGCTGGTCCCAATCCTTGAGGCGAACTTCCTGCGGCGCGTCGGGACGGAAATCGGGTAGAAGCTCTTCGCAACCATGTCGAAGATGCCCGCCGCCTGCAGGTCGTTCCAAAGCGTGATGTTGAACGTCATGCCCAGGTTCTGCGACTGGTCGTGTCATTGGTCAGCACGCTTGAAATCGGGCACGGCGAGGCGAATTTTCTCCACGCCGAGACCGGTGCCGGTGTGGATCCAGTCCTGCGGCGAGGCGCGCTCCAGGCGCTGCTCCCCACCAGAAACATCAGAACGATTGCGAGGTAGCGTGTCATTCGTAGGTTCAAGAATTTCAAGGTTGCGAGTTTCAAGTTTCGCGCTTGCAGTCAGACTGACCCGAAAGCTGCTGGAATTCAGTCGGTACGAGACTCAGCGTTTGTAATCAAACCAGAACTCCACCGCGACATAGTTGCCGTTGTATCCCGCCGGCAACGGGCCGAAGGTGTCGATGCGCTGCAACGCGCGCATCGCCGATTGATCCAGAGAAGGAATGCCGCTGGACTGCTCGATTCGGATGTTGACCGGTTGGCCCGACTTCGTGATCTCAAAATATATGTATACCCGGCGCCCATCCGTGATACGCGGATCTATCTCATACTGGAGCCAGTTTTCCGATACTTTGCGGCGAACGATATCGACGTAATAGGCGAATCGGCTGCCGAAATCCCCGTTGCCTCCCTGAAATCCGAATCCGCCTTTGGTCGCACCCGAGGTGAACGCGCCGTAAGGTCCGCTGACCGGGCCGCCCTGTCCAAATGGAATCTGGTTATCTTCTTCGGCCTTGGCCACCTGTTTGGGCGGTTCTTTCTTCTGCGTCGATTCGCGCTTCTGCTCGTTCTTCGGCTTGGCGTTGCGATCCGGGATCGGGATCGCCTTCGGCTCTTCGACCTTCGGCGTCTTCCTTGGGCTTGCGATTGCGACAAACCCTTCGACTCGTTGGCCAGCACGTTTTCCGCCGGCGCCGGTTGCGCTGGTAACGGGATGCTGCTCACCAGCGTTGCGCTCATCGCTCCACCTCCGCCTTCGGTGCCGCCCCAGTTCTCGCCGCGACCGCTGGGAATCAGGTATGCCGAACAACGCAAGCGCAAATATCGCCCCGTGCAACGCGAACGATGCCGACCAGCGGAGACCGCAGACTTCCGCTCTGCGGAAAGATGTCAGCGTCGGCTGCCATTCTTGTCCAGCGGCTGGGTAACGATGCTCACGTTGCTGATGCCGAGCTTGCTTCACGGCGTCCATCACCGTGGCAAAGGCCCCGAAAGGCACGTTCTCGTCGGCGCGGACGTAAATCGACTGCCCCTGGGGATCGCGGATCTTGTCGCGAATCTTGGCGCCGATCTGGTTGATGTTGACCGGGTCGTTATTGAGGAACACTCGCTGCTCGCGGTCGATGGTGATCACCAGCCGTTCTTCCGTGATCTCTTTCACCGTGCGGGTGCGCGGCACCGCGACCTCAATCCCCGACTGCAACACCGGCGCGGTCACCATGAAGATGATGAGCAGCACCAGCACGACATCCACCAGCGGCGTGACGTTGATATCGGACAGCGACGACTGGGTGCGGCCCTGTGGATTGGTAAACGCCATTACCGCCGCTCCACCGTTTCGGCTACCGGTCGCGACACGCCAACCTGCGCCCGCTCGATTTCGTTGATCAGCTCGAGGCTGAAGTCGTCCATGCGCGCGCCGAACTCGCGGATGTGCTGCGTAAACATGTTGTAGGCGATGACGCGCAGGGATGGCAGCGAACAGACCGGCCGCGGTGGTGATCAGCGCCTCGGAAATGCCGGGAGCGACCGCGCGCAGAGTGGCCGCGCCGGCGGTGCCCAGTCCGTGAAAGGCGTCGATGATGCCCCAGACCGTGCCGAACAGGCCGATAAATGGCGTGACTGCTCCCGTCGTCGCCAGCCACGGCAGTCGGCTCTCCAGGCGCGTAAGCTCTTCCGACGAAGCGATCTGCGTGGCGCGCTGCAACGCCGGCATGCGGATGGCATGCGGCGCTTGCCGCCGCAACTCCTCGTAGGCGCCTTCAAACACCGCCACCAGCGGGCTGGGCTTGAATTGCTCGGCCACGGCCGAGATGTCCTGGATGCGCTGCGACTTGCGGAAGGCCCGCACGAAGCGGTTGCTCTGCGCCCGGGCGCGGCGGAACAGCGCCCACTTGGCGAAGATAATGGCCCAGGACAGCACGCTGAAGAACAGCAGAATGACCAGGACCGCCTTGGCGACCAGGCCGCTGGTTTCAATCAGGCCGGAAATTTCGCCGCCAATGGCCGTGACGAGCAGACTGCAATAAACATTCATTCTGTCAATTAGCCTTCGCTTCCATTGTTCGCATTATAAGGTTTAGACGGGGGCAAAGCGGATTCAGGTGATGAGGTTCCTGCGAAGTAACCCTGCATGGATCATCGCGCCTCAGATGCGTTAATTGCAAGGTCGGTACCCCAAAGAGCAATGCGGGAATCGCTCACGAAGTTGGTTTGTGATGGATCCACCATCCTTTGACTTGAAACTTGAAACTCGGAACCCACGTTCAGGCAACTGATTACTAAAAACTGACTTCCTGACCACTGACAACTGTTTTCCTGCTACACTGCGGCGTAACTTCGCAAAGCAGGAACTCACGTGCTGCTGGAACTGCGAGTCGAAAACTACGCGGTCATCGACAACGTCGCCGTAGAGTTTGCCCCCGGACTCAACCTCCTGACCGGCGAAACCGGCGCCGGCAAATCCATCCTCATCGACGCACTAGCGCTATTGCTCGGCGACAAAGCCTCTTCCGATGCGGTTCGTCACGGCGCCGACAAGGCCCTCGTGTCGGCGGTCTTCGAGGTGGACGTCGAAAGCGCTTGACGCCGTGCTTGAGGAAAATGGGATCGACTCCGGCGACGCGCAATTGATCCTGCGTCGCGAGATCTCAGCCGGCGGCAAGGGACGCGTCTTCATCAACAATCAGCCTGCGACGGTTACGGTCTTGAAACAACTGGCGCCGCATCTGGCTGTAATTCACGCGCAGAACGAAGCCGTGCTGGCGTTCGATGCGGCTTCGCGGCTGGCGCTGCTCGATAGCTTTGCGGCTGTGGATACAACCCTGGCGGCAGAAGCCTTTAAGCAGTGGAAGCAGATACAGCAACGCATCGCCGATCTTGAGCGCGATGAGCACGACCGCCTGCGGCTGGTCGATCTGTGGTGCTTTCAGCGCAAAGAAATCGCCGATGCGCAGTTGCAGCCTGACGAAGACGCCAAGCTCGAAGCCGAGAAGCGCGTGCTGGTGAACTCGGAGCGTATTTATGCCGCTGCCCTGGGCGCACATGACTCGCTCTATGAAAGCAACGCCTCGGCCTCGGCACTAATGCGCAACGCTGCCAAACAATTGGAAGATCTTTCGCGCTTCGACGAACGGTTCAGAGAGATGCTGGCGCAGCTCGAGTCGGCACGCATCACGGTGGAAGACATCGGACAGACCTTGCGCGATTACGCCCATGGCATCGAAGCCTCTCCCGAGCGGCTGGCCGAAGTAGAAGACCGGTTAGCGTTGCTCGATCGCCTGAAGCGTAAATATGGGCCGACCCTCAGCGAGGTGTTCGTCCTGGGCGAAGAGGTCGAACGCAAGCTCAACGAGATGGAGAACAAGGACGAAGTCCTGCGCGAGTTGACAATCGACCTGGCCAAGGCCGCCGAGAAGTATCTGGAGGCAGCGCGCACGCATTTCGCGGCAGCGCTACGAAGTCGGCGCGCAGGCTGGAGAAGCAGGTTGAGAACGAAGTCAACGAGCTGGCGATGAAGGCGCGCTTCAAGGTCGAAGTCAGCGGCTCGGATGAAGAAGGGAACTGGACGCAACGCGGCTTCGACCAGGTGCAATACCTCATCTCGGCCAATCCCGGTGAGCCGCTGGGGCCTCGTGGAAGAGATCGCCTCGGGTGGTGAACTTTCGCGCGTGATGCTGGCCCTGAAGACGACCATCGAGGCGGGCCAGACGGCCCGATCGCGCGCCAACGGCAGTCGTGGCTCAGCCCAGCGCACCCTGGTGTTCGACGAGATCGACTCCGGCATTGGAGGCCGCGCAGCCGAGGCCGTAGGCAGAAAGCTCAAGCAGCTTTCGCGTACCAAGCAGGTGCTGTGTGTTACCCACTTGCCGCAGATCGCGTCTTTCGCTGACCAGCATTACCTGATCGACAAGCGCGAGACTGGCGGAAGAACCAGGACCTCGGTCCGGCAACTCGATACCCATGAACGTACCCGAGAACTCGCACGCATGATCAGTGGCGCAAAGCTCACTGACACGTCGCTCGCGCACGCCGAGCAGATGCTGAAGGCGAACCGGTAAGCTGATCGCGCACAATAGCAATTCTTCGACCACCTTCGGTATGACAACGACAGAAGAGAGATTTCTTTTGTTCTAGAATTCAGCCCCCGAATTTGACTAGTTAGCTGACTAGTCATACATTGAGAGTAGCGAGGTATTCCTTTGGCGGAATGGCAAGTACAAGACGCAAAGGCGCGTTTCAGCGAATTGCTGGACACGGCCCTGAAAAAGGGGCCGCAGGTGGTGACCCGGCGGGGAGTCGAAGCTGCCGTCATCGTGCCTATCGAGCAATGGCGGAGACTTCAGGATGCCTCCCGAGAAACCATAAAAGACCTTCTGCTGGCTCCCGACCCAAAATTTGAGAATCCCATTCCGGTCAGGGGGCGACTGCGTCGTCGTCGTCCGACGCCATTACGATGAAGAGGTATCTCTTCGACACCAACGTAGTTTCAGAAACCCGTAAGTCGAAACCTCATGGCGCGGTGATGGCTTGGATGCGAACATTGCAGCCGGAGCAAATTTTCATCTCGGCGATTACGTTTGGCGAACTGCAAGCCGGCATCGAAATCACTCGTCGGCAAGATCCGCAAAAAGCCGCGGATCTCGAGCGCTGGCTGGAGAAGTTACAGGCAACCCAGCAGATCCTTCCCATGGATGCCGCTTGTTTTCGGGAATGGGGCAGGCTGATGCACGGCAAATCAGACGCGCTTGCCGAGGACGCGATGATCGCGGCTACAGCGCGGACTCACGCGTTAGCGGTGGCAACCAGGAACGAAGCGGACTTCCGGCATTTCAACGTTGAGATTACAAACCCGTTCAAAATCGCGGCGGGATAGGTTTCAACTGTTCTACTTGATGGCCCCTTCCTTTCCCACCACCCTGCGCAATAATCCCAGCTGGCCATTGTGGTAGCTCTCGTGCGAATTCAGGCGGGCCAGCGCCTCGCCCACGCTGCCGGTGATCGGAGGACGGCGGAATTGTTCGGGAACCACCGTTGTCAGTGCTTCTTCGGAAAGAGCAGCAAGCGCTGGAATCAACTGCTGCTGCGAGTCGTCCAGCAGGCCTCGAAGCGTTCCCGAGATCGACTGGCTTGTCGGCCGAACTGATCGGTCCCGAGCCACGCTTGTACCGCTGGACCAGATCGCTTTCGTCGGCTGAGGCCTGCGCCCGCCAAGGTCAGCACCAATCCCCGGGCAGCGACGATATGACCCAACACCCAATTCATACAATTGCCGAAGGGTTGCGGCCTGACGAGGCTCTCCTCGTTGCTCACCCCGTCCAGATTGCGCTTGATGGCCCCGTAACTAAACTCGTAGATGCTAACCAGATCACTGCCGGTCATCGCTGAACTCCCCCGCCCGGCATTGTACAGGGTCGATGTTGCGAAGCCGAGTTCTGTTGCCGGTTTCCTGGGTTTGCCACGCCACTGTTCCAGCAACCCGGCTTGCCACCTTTGGCCGGGCCGGGACCTCCAACAGTTCAGGCTTTCCACGCAACCGGTCCCGACTCGGTCCTGCCATTGGCCGCCAGATTCGCGCCATACACTGTTAAATTGCGCACTTTCAGGCAGTTACATTGCAGATTCTCGCACTGTTACAATAGAGTATCTGTGGGGAAGCCACGGGTTAATATCTGTGCAATACGACAAGGATTCCATGACTCAGACCGACGCGAAAACCTTACTTTTGCTGAAGCCGCGCGGCTTCTGCGCCGGCGTGGTTCGCGCCATCGACATCGTCCGCATTGCCTTAGAGACCTTCGGCGCGCCGATCTACGTGCGTAAGGAGATCGTCCACAACCGCTACGTGGTCGACGAGCTTTCGGCCAAAGGCGCAATTTTCGTTGACAGCGTTGAAGAAGTTCCCGCCGGCGAGCGGGTCATCTACAGCGCTCACGGCGTTGCCCCAGAGGTGCGGGATGCCAGTAAGTTGCGTGAATTGCGCGTGATCGACGCCACCTGCCCGCTGGTAACCAAGGTCCACGTAGAGGCGGTGAAGTTCGCCCGTGAGGGGTACTCGCTGATCCTGATCGGCCATCGCGATCACGACGAAGTGATCGGTACTCTGGGCGAAGCGCCGGCAGTGACGCAGGTCGTAGACTCCCCCGAAGAGGTGGACAACCTGCAGGTTCCCGATCCCGAGCATGTTGCTTATCTGACCCAGACCACGCTGAGTCTCGACGAGACCACCCATGTCATCGAGGCCCTGCGCCGGAAGTTTCCCAAGATCAAGGGTCCACACGCCCAGGACATCTGCTACGCGACCGAGAATCGCCAGACCGCAGTCAAGGACGTTGCCGCCGATTGCGACCTGCTGCTGGTCGTTGGATCGGATAACAGCTCCAACTCTAACCGCCTGGTCGAGGTAGCGCGCAACCTGGGCACCAAGTCGTACCTCATCGAAAACTTCAGGTCCATCCGGCCGGAATGGCTGGAAGGCGTTCAGACGGTGGGCCTGACCGCCGGAGCTTCGGCTCCCGAGATCCTGGTGCAGGAAGTTGTGACCTTCCTCGAGCAGCAGGGATACACCAATCTGCAAGAGGTGGAAGTAATGCCCGAGCACGTTCGTTTTGGGCTGCCACCTGAGATTGTCGAGGCGATCGGCGCCGCTCCGGCGATGGCCGACTAGGAAGCGAATGGCAGAAGCAATACCCCCCAATCCTGCCGAAATGCGCTTCGGCAAGATTGACGATATCAAAGCCCGGGTAGCTGCCGCGGTCGATGCCTCGCGCAAGTACCTGTTCTCCATCCAGGACCACGAAGAGGGCTACTGGTGCGGCGAACTGGGCGCCGACACCACCCTCGAATCCGACTACATCCTGCTGCACCGGCTGCTCGGCACCGAAGATCCCGCGCGCACCCAGAAGTGCGCCAACGAAATCCTGGGCCGTCAGAACGAAGACGGCGGTTGGCCGATCTTCAATGGTGGTCCTTCCAACATCAGCGCTTCCGTAAAGGCGTACTTCGCATTGAAGATGGCCGGCTACGGGCCCGATCATCCGGCACTGGCGAAGGCGCGCGAGCGCATTCTGGCAATGGGCGGTGTCACCGAGGTCAACACCTTTACCAAGATCTACCTGTGCTTCCTCGGCCAATACGATTATGACGCCGTGCCCGCGATCCCGCCGGAGATCGTGCTGTTTCCCAACTGGTTCTGGTTCAATATCTACGAAATTTCCTCGTGGTCGCGCGCCATCCTGGTGCCGCTGTCGATCGCCTACGCCAAGAAGCCGTTCAAGAAAATCCCCGACGAACAGGGCATCGACGAGCTTTTTGTTGGAGGCCGCGGCAAGAGTCAGCTTCGTTTACGTTGGGCCAGCAAGCTGGTGAGCTGGCGGAACTTCTTCCTGGTGCTGGATCGCCTGGTGCACTTTTTCGAGCGCGTCCACATCCGTCCTTTGCGTTCCCAGGCGCTGAAGAAAGCGGAAAAGTGGATGTTGGAGCGCCTGGAGATGAGTGACGGCCTGGGCGCAATCTATCCCGGCATCATGAACTCCATCATCGCGCTGCGCTGCCTGGGGTATTCGCTCGACGATCCGCAGGTGATCCGCGCCATGGACGAGTTCGAAAAGCTGGGCATCGAGGAAGAAACCACCTTCCGCATGCAGCCCTGCATGTCGCCGGTGTGGGACACCGCCTACGCCGTCTTCGCGCTGGCCGAAAGCGGCGTTCCGGCCAACGATCCGCGCCTGGTGCAGCCTTGCGAATGGATGCTCAAGAAGCAGGTCACGCGCAAGGGCGACTGGTGCGTGAAGAATCCGAACGCCGCCCCTGCCGGCTGGTACTTCGAGTTCAACAACGAGTTTTATCCCGACGTCGACGACAGCGCGATGGTTATGCTGGCGCTCAGCCGGGTTAAGACCAGCAACGAGAGCTATCACGATAAATCAGTACGGCGCGCCATCGACTGGGTGCTGTCAATGCAGTGCAAGAACGGCGGTTGGGCTTCGTTCGACAAGGACAACGACCGCATGGTCTTCCAGTACGTGCCCTTTGCCGACCACAACGCCATGCTCGACCCGCCGACCGTCGACATTACGGGCCGCGTGCTGGAGTGCCTGGCGACCTACGGCTATTCGATGAAAGACGAGCCGGTGCGCCGTGGCGTTGAATTCATCAAGCGCGAGCAGGAGCCCGACGGTTCCTGGTTCGGTCGCTGGGGCGTCAACTACATCTACGGCACCATGCTGGTGTTGCGCGGACTGGAAGCGGTAGGCGTCGATTATCACGAGCCCTGCGTGCAACAGGCGGCTGAATGGCTGCGTATGATGCAGAACCCGGACGGCGGTTGGGGCGAGATCGTGTGAATCGTATGACGATCCCAACCAGCGTGGATTGGGTCCCAGCACGGCTTCGCAAACCGCCTGGGCGGTCATGGGACTGCTGGCGGCCAATGATACCCGCAGCGATTCGCTGCAGCGCGGCGTGGCCTACCTGCTGAAGACGCAACGCCGCGATGGTTCGTGGGAAGAGCGGTGGTATACCGGTACCGGCTTTCCCCGCGTGTTCTACCTGATGTACTACATGTACCGGCAGTACTTCCCGCTGATTGCGCTTACGGCCTACGCCAAAGCCACGACCGCCGCAGCCGAGGAACAGCTTCGTATAGCGCGCCGTATAGAGGGAAGCCGCTGACCTTCGCAAGCCGGGCGACTGCGAGGGTCACGAGTCGGCCTTCGTAGGCTCTGATTCAGAAGCAAGTTTCTGGGTAGCTTTCATGCACGGCCTGGAAGCCTGCGCGTTCGGTTGCTCATGAAATGCTTCGTCACAGGCGCGACAGGGTTCCTGGGTAGTCACGTCGCACGGGAGTTGTTGCAGCAAGGTGCTGACGTCCGGCTGCTGGTGCGTCCCACCAGCCGCACCGAGAACATCGCTGACCTTGCTGCCGATCGGGTCGTCGGGGACTTACAGGATCCGGACTCGCTGAAGCGCGGCATGGCGGGATGCGAGGTCGTCTTCCATGTGGCTGCCGACTACCGGCTTTGGGCAATTGATGGCCAGGAACTATACCGTTCCAATTTGGACGGCACTCGCAACGTCTTGCAGGCGGCGAGAGAAACCGGCATCCGGCGGGTTGTTTATACCAGCAGCGTTGCCACCATGGGGTTCGGCAACAATGGGCGGATCACGGACGAGAGCACGCCCGTGACGCTCTCCAACATGATTGGCGACTACAAGCGTAGCAAGTTCATGGCGGAGCGGCTTGTGATCGAGGCGGCTCGCGGCGGCCAGGATGTCGTGCTGGTCAATCCGACCACGCCGGTGGGTGAACGCGACATCAAACCCACTCCGACGGGCCGGATTATCGTGGATTTTCTCCGGCGCAAGTTTCCTGCCTATGTCGAGACGGGGCTGAATTTGGTGGATGTAGTCGATTGTGCCGGAGGACACCTGCTGGCGATGGAGAAGGCGGTTCCCGGCGAGCGCTACATACTGGGAGGCGAGAACCTGACCTTGAAGCAGATCCTCGACAAGCTGGCAGCCATGACGGGCTTGCCTTCTCCTAAACTCAAGATGCCGTATTCTGTGGCGTTTGCTGCCGGGGCGGTGGACACGCTGGTGACCGGCAAGATTCGCAAGCGCGAACCCCGAGTGACCTTGGATGCGGTCCGCATGGGACGCAAGAAGATGTTCGTGACCAGCGCCAAGGCCGAGCGGGAACTGGGCTGGGCGCCCGGTCCGGTCGATGGCGCGTTGCGGCGCGCGGTGGATTGGTTCCGCGCCAACGGCTATGCCTAAACCTATCGCCATCGTCGCGGCCATGCGGTCGGAACTGGCGCCCCTGCTGCGCGGAATGTCGCCGCGCGTAGTGAACGGCGTCGAGCTGTGGGAATTGCCGTGGGCGTTGGTGGCGATCGGCGGAATTGGCGCAAGTGCGGCAAGTCGAGCGGCAGAGTTCGCGATCGCAGAGGCCCGCCCCGAGTTGCTGGTATCGGCAGGATTCGCCGGCGCGCTGCGGACGGAGTTGAAAGCGGGAGAAGTAGTCCAGGTCGGCGAAGTCGTGGACGCCGCCAATGGAATACGATTTCTGGCAGACCATGGAAATCTGGTGCTGGTGAGCTCCAGCGGCGTGGTGGGGACGGCGGACAAGAATCGTCTCGCAGCGGAGTTCGGGGCCGACATTGTCGACATGGAAGCAGCAGCCGTTGCCCGAGCGGCAATTAAGCGCGGCATTGTCCTTCGCTGCCATCAAGGCTATCTCGGACGAACTGGAGTTCACCATGCCTCCGGTCAATCAGTTTGTGGACGCAGCCGGGAAGTTCGACACCCGGGAGTTTGCCGCCCACATCGCCCTGCGGCCACGCTGGTGGATACCGGTACTGCAGTTGGCGCGGAATAGCAAGGTGGCGAGCAGGAACCTCAGTTCAGCGGTGGAACATCTAATTAAACGGCACTCAAACTTGCATCGAGAGGAGAGAGTCTCGCTGGCATAGCCGCTGCGGGCACTGCAATGTCGGTCGCGACACAACTCGGCAGCACACTCCGTCAGCAGAGTATCCCTTCGACCATGACTGCCGCCGTCTATCACGGCGTGAACGACGTACGTCTGGAGACGGTACCTGTTCCCAAAATACAGCAAGGCGAACTGCTGATCCGGGTTCACAGCTGTGGCATCTGCGGTACCGATCTCAAGAAGATCTCGACCGGCTCGCACTCAGTCCCCAGGATTTTCGGGCACGAGACTACCGGCGTGGTGGCCGCGGTCGGCGAAGGTGTCACGAAGTTCCAGGTTGGCGATCGGGTGATGGTGTTCCATCACATCCCGTGTCGCAATTGCTATTACTGCAAGCTGAAGGTGTTCGCGCAGTGCCCCATCTATAAGAAGGTGGGTGCGACGGCGGGCTTCGAGCCCAGCGGCGGCGGATTCGCCGAATACGTTCGCGTGATGGACTGGATCGTCAGCCGGGGTGGCGTGGTTCGCATTCCCGACGGCGTCTCGTTTGAACAGGCCTCGTTCATCGAACCGGTCAACACCTGCATGAAGGGTATTGAAACCCTGCGCCTGCAGGCAGGCGAGACGGTGTTGGTGATCGGGCAGGGGCCAATCGGCATTATTCTCGCCGTTTTGGCGCGCCGCTGCGGGGTGCGGGTTATCACTTCCGATTTGTTTCCGCAGAGGCATACAATAGCTCAAGGGTTCGGCCTAAACGAAAATATTGATGCTTCGACCTCCGACACAGTGCAGGTGGTCAAGGCTCTGACGGAGGGTCGCGGGGCCGATGCGGTCATTCTAGCTGTAGCCGGCAACAGCCTTATTCGGCCGGCAATGGATTCAACGCGTCCCGGGGGACGCGTACTGTTGTTCGCACAGACCCAGCACGGGGAAGCCACCATTGATCCCGCTGCGGTTTGCGTCGACGAAAAGAGTCTTTTGGGTTCCTACAGCGCTTCGGTTGACTTACAAGACGAGTCGGCCCATTTCGTGCTCGACCGCGAGATGGACCTGGAACGCTTGATCAGCCATCGATTTCCGCTGACGGAAGCTGTGGAAGCGCTGCATTTGGCTGCCCATCCTAAGCCCGACTCGATGAAGGTAATGATTCAGCCGGGCCGCTTATGGAAGGACCAGTAGAGTGAACGGACACATGACTGCGGCGGTCCTCTATGGCAAAGAGGACGTCAAAATCGAGAGAGTACCGATTCCCAAGCTGGACGAGGGAGAGGTGCTGGTCAAGGTGCAGGTCGCGTTGACGTGCGGCACCGACCTGAAGGTCTACCAGCGCGGCTACCATGCGCGCATGATCGTTCCTCCGGCGCTGTTTGGTCACGAACTGGCAGGTGTTATCGAAGAGGTCGGTCCCAACGTCAAGGGCTTCATGAAGGGCATGCGTGTCGTCGCCCTGAACTCGGCCCCCTGCGGCATGTGCTTCTACTGTTCCAAGCACCAGGAGAACCTCTGCGACGACCTGCTGTTCAATAACGGAGCCTACGCCGAATACATTCGCATCCCTCGCCGCATTGTCGAGACCAACATGCTGGCTATCCCCAAGCACGTGAGTTTCGAAGAAGCCGCGATGGTGGAGCCGCTGGCCTGCGTATTGCGTGGCCTGCACGAAACCAAGATGGAGATCGGCGACAGCGTAGCCGTTATTGGCGCCGGACCCGATTGGACTGATGTTTGTGCAAGTCGCCAAGCTCACCGGCTGTAACGTGATTTCCGTCGTCAAGCGCGATTCGCAGGTCGATGCCGCCAAGCGCGTCGGCGCCGACGATGCCGTGCAGATCACCGCTGTGGACGATCCGGTGAAGGCGGTACGACGGCTTACCCCCGATGGCCGCGGTTGCGACATCGTCGTCGAGGCAGTGGGACGTCCGCAGGCTTGGGAGTGGACGATCGACATGGTGCGCAAGGGCGGTACCGTGAATTTCTTCGGCGGATGCGCCAGCGGAACCAAGGTGGCGCTCGACACCCAGCGCTTGCACTACAACGAGCTGACCCTGAAGGCGACGTTCCATCACACGCCGGAAACCGTGCGCAAGGCCTTTGCCCTGATTTGCGAAAAGAAGATCAAGGGCACCGATTACATCACCGGCGAGGCGCCGCTTTCGCGATTGCAGCAGGTGCTGCGGCACATGCTGAACCGCAACGGCGATATCAAGACCGCCATTATCCCCGGGCAATAAGCGCCCCGGTTCGACCATCAATTCGTGTCTTCTGTGCCGATCGACGACCGGGTGCAAGCACCCACCTCTTTGTCGAGTGCCTCGGGTTGGCAGGCGCTTCCGCCGGAGTACGCCATCCCCCAGCATGCGCCGTCGCTGACGGAATCCCAGGCTTACTGCTCGCGGCTGGCGCACTCGCATTACGAAAATTTCTCGGTCGTGACCTGGTTCCTGCCCAAGCGCCTCCACCAGCACTTTTACAACGTATATGCCTATTGCCGGATCTCCGACGATCTCGGCGACGAGGTCGGCGACAAGCAACAGTCGCTGAGTCTGCTGGACGAGTGGGAAACGGAGCTGGGGCAGTGTTATTCCGGCGAGCCGCGGCATCCGGTGTTCGTGGCCTTGCGCCAGACGGTACAGGAGTTTCCATATTCCGCAGCACGAATTCTCCGATCTGCTGCGCGCCTTTCGCCAGGACCAGGTCGTAACCCGCTATCCACGCTTCGACGACCTGCTGGGCTATTGCCAATATTCCGCCAACCCCGTCGGCCACCTGGTGCTGTACCTGTGCGGCTACGGCGACCGCGAACGGCAGCAATTGTCGGACTACACTTGCACGGCGCTGCAACTGGCCAATTTCTGGCAGGATGTTGCCGCCGACTTCTCCAAGGGCCGCATCTATCTGCCGCTGGAAGATTTCGCGCGCTTTGGCGTGAACGAATCCATGATTGCGGAGCGCCACGCCACCCCGGAATTCCTCGCCCTGATGCAGTTCGAAGTGGAGCGTGCGCGCGACTGGTTTCGCCGTGGCCTGCCTCTGCCCAAAATGGTCGACCGCCGGCTGGCGCTCGATATCGAGTTGTTCAGCCGTGGCGGCATGGAGATTCTCAACGCGATTGAACGTCAGGGTTACGACGTCCTCTCGCAGCGGCCCGTCATTTCCAAGCGACGCAAGCTGTGGCTGCTGGCGCGGGCGGCACTGGGACGTCTGCTGTGAGCCAGCACCCGCTGCAACTGCGGGCCGCCTACAGCGTCTGCCGTCACATCGCGCGCTCGGCAGCCAGGAACTTCTACTACGGTTTCCTGGTCCTCCCCAGCCGCAAGCGCGATGCCCTCTCGGCGGTTTACGCCTTCATGCGCCACGCCGACGACATCTCCGACGACCCCTCCATTCCCCTCGAGCAGCGCCGCGCGAAGCTGGACGACTGGATGAACGCTCTCCGTCGCGTGGTCGCAGGCGAGACCACGGACGACCCTGTCCTGCTGGCCCTGGCCGACTCGCAAAGAGAATTCAATATCCCGCTCGAGCTGCTCGAAAAACTGGTGCAGGGCACGGCAATGGATTTGGATCTGTCGCCGCCGCTAACCGGCGAGCCGACGAACAAGCGCGCACCCAGCCTGCAGTATGAGACCTTCGACCAGCTTTACGACTACTGCTATCACGTAGCCTCGGTCGTCGGTTTGATTTGCATTCGAATTTTCGGCTATCGCGATCCCAAGGCGGAAAAGCTGGCCGAGGAGACTGGAGTCGCCTTCCAGCTCACCAACATCATTCGTGATGTGAAGGAAGACGGCGAACTGGGACGCGTCTACATTCCGCGCGAAGATATGGCGCGTTTCGGCATCGACAGCCACACTCTCCTGAACGGCAGCGCCGCCACTGCCTGGCGTCCGGTTCTGGAGTTCGAGGCGGAGCGCGCGCGCCAGTATTACCGCTCAGCCCAGGAGTTGCTGCCGTTCATCGACGAAGACAGCCAGCCCGCGCTCTGGACCCTGGTGGAGATCTATCATCGCCTGCTCGAGCGCATTGCCGCGCGCAACTACGACGTGTTCTCCGAGCGCGTGCGCTTGAGTACCGCCGAGAAACTCAGCGTGCTGGCGAAAGGATTCCTGCGCCGTTTGCAATGACCCTCACCAGCAACAACACGGGCCCGCCAACTGTGGCCATCATTGGCGGAGGACTGGCCGGCATCTCCGCCGGCAGCGCGCTGGCCGATGCCGGTTACCACGTTGAACTCTTCGAGCGGCGTCCCTATCTTGGCGGCCGTGCCTCGTCGTACGAACTTCCCGGCACTGGCGAGGTCATCGACAACTGCCAGCATGTCTTGCTGGGCTGCTGCACCAATCTCATCGACTTCTACCGCCGCCTCGGCGTCGAAGACCAGATTCGCTGGTACGACGAGATCACCTTCGTTCTTCCCGGCGGTCGCTCTTCCACTCTGAAGCCCGGCTCATTGCCGGCCCCGCTGCACGCCTCGCCTTCATTCCTGTGCTCTGGCGTGCTCGATCTCAGCGACAAGCTGGCGATCGCGCGCGCTCTCCTGGCTCTGATGCCCGCGCTCCCAGCCGACGACGGCCTTGACTTCATGAGCTGGCTCCGGCGTCATGGCCAGACGCAGCAATCCATCGATCGCTTCTGGGCGCCCGTGCTCATCAGCGCATTGAACGAAGAGCTGGATCGCGTTTCCGTGCACTACGCCGCACTCGTCTTTCGCGATTCCTTCCTGAAGTCGGCGGAGGCTGGACGCATGGGCATACCTGCCGTTCCTCTGTCGCAACTCTATGGCGAGGCAGCGGCCTACATCGGCGCCCATGGTGGCGTGGTGCACCTTCGCTCATCGGTGGACTCGATCCTGGCGACGAACGATGGCGTACTGCTCCGCGTGGGAGGAGAAGATGTTCACGCCGACTACGCCATTCTGGCGACTCCGTTCAGCAGGTTGGAGAAGCTGCTGCCTGATATTCCCGAACTCGAGCCACTGCGGCAGCAGGCCCGCTCCTTCGGCACGTCGCCTATCACTGGCATTCATCTGTGGTTCGATCGCGAGGTCACCCCCCTGGAACACGCAGTGCTGCTCGAGCGCACCATCCAGTGGATGTTCCAGAAGTCGAAGATCCTCGCCACCCGCCGCGAGTCGCCGCAGAACGGCAGCTACCTCGAACTCGTCGTCAGTTCTTCGAAGTCGCTGGTAGAGCTGTCACGAGCGGAGATCATCGATCTTGCCGTAAAGGAATTGGCGGAATTCTTCCCGGCGGTTCGCCAAGCCAAACTGATAAAGGCCACGGTCATCAAGGAAGTGCATGCGACCTTTTCGCCATCGCCGGGCAGCGACGCCTATCGCCCCTCGCACACCAGTCCCTGGCCGCGCCTGTTTCTGGCCGGCGATTGGACCTCGACCGGATGGCCCTCCACTATGGAGGGTGCGGTTCGCAGCGGCTACGGAGCGGCCGAGGCTCTTGCCGCGTCGACGGGTGCGAAGCAGAAGTTTCTTGTGCCTGATTTGCCCGCGAAAGGATTGATGCGGCTCTTCAGATGAAGCAGTTCGCGGCGGCCGACTACGCCGCGCCGTCGGCAGTCAGCGTGCCATCCGGGCCGACCACTGATTCTTCCGGGTAGACCGTCTCTAGCGGATAGCCCAGTTCTTTCCATGCGTGATATCCGCCGAGCAGCGGGCGCACGCCCTTGATCCCATGTTTCCGGAGTTGCAGCGCCACACGGGCGCTGGTGGCTTCGTTCGGTCAGGTACAGAAGAGAACGATCTCGCCATCGCGGGTGATCTCGCCTTGGCGGTGCTCCAGATCCTCCGGCGAGATGCGCAGCGCTCGCGGTAACGTGCGTGGATCGGGCAGCAGATCGAGCGGATGCCGCAGGTCGATGATCGTCAGCGGCTCTCCCAAGTCGAGCTTCACCTTCAGTTCTTCTGGAGTAATGCGATCGCCCTTCACCTTGTTGAGGAACCGCCGCCGCTCGTAAACGCGATAGCCTATGTAGGCGATGAATGCCGCGACAAACAGCAATAGCGTCCAGGAGCCTAGCTGATTCAAGTCTCGCGCGACCACGTCCAGTTGCCGGCTGAAAAGCAAACCCAGAGCGCAGAACGAGGCGGCCCACAGTGCTGCGCCGGCGAAGTCGAACATCGCAAAGCGCAGGTACGGTACGCCGACAACCGCCGACAGCGACGGTGCTGCCGTGTTCAGCCCCGGAACAAACTTGGCGAACAGCAGGGTCCGCATGCCGAACTGCGAAAACCGTGCTTCCGTAGAGCGGACGCAGGTGTCGGGCTCCAGCGAAATCTTGCACAACAGCCGCAAAACCGACAGCCCGCGCTTCTTTCCGATGTAGTACCAGGCTGAATCGCTAAGCAACGACCCGGTAGCCGCCGCCAGCACCACCAGGGCGAAGTTCATCTTGCCCTGTCCAACCAATGCGCCTGCGGCCAGCAGCAGCGGCGCGGCAGGGATCGGCAAGCCCGCCTGCTCAATCAATACCCAAACAAACAGCAGCAGGTATCCGTACTGAATCACGAATTGGATTGTTTCAGCCAAGGGACAAGCGCCCAATTCCTACTCTGTGAGTATTACACGATGGTGGTAAGCCCGGAACCTTCCGGCGGGGGCTAGCTGTAACAGCAACAAATGAGTGGATGATCTGCAGGGACGAAAGTTTCGCTCCCGGCCGACAAATGGTCCGCATCATCGCAACGTCCCTTGCCGCAGCAACCTCCCCGTTCATCCCCCAAAAATGTCATAGACATGTTGCCCGAATTAGGACAAAGTGAGTTGGCAACTCTGATCTGGGTTTTCCTTTTCTTCGGTCCGGTTCTCTTGGCGCGTGAGACTGACGCGCTGATGTCCCTAGCAACAAGAGGAAAGCTGTCCGAAAGTGCCACTTCGACGTCGAGATTTTCTGAACCTGATGGCCGGCACTGCGGGCGCGATGGCGTTTGGCGGCCTCCTGGGCTGCGGCTCGGGGGGATCGTCCTCCCCTGCTTCGTCTCTGGTCCCCGATATACCCTCGGGCTCCTCAGTCGGACCAAATTCACCTCCAACTGCCACAGCCAGTCTCCCGTCGCTGCCTCCGGCCGAAAAGTCGGGTATCGACCACATCGTGGTCGTCATGCTGGAGAACCGCAGCTTTAATCATCTTCTAGGCTGGCTGCCGGGTTCCGACGGCATGCAGGCGGGCCTGAGTTATCCCGACACGAACGGCAAATATGTTCCGACTTCCCGGCTGGGCAGCGACTACCAGGGCTGCGGTTTCCATGATCCCGACCACACTTACGATGGCACTCGACAGGAGTACAACAATGGGCTGATGGATGGATTCCTGCGTGCCGCCGGCAACGACAAGTTCGCTATCTCGTACTATGCGGAACCGGACCTGCCGTTCCACGCCGCGCTGGCCCGCAATTTCACCACCTGCAGCCGATACTTCTCTTCATTCCTCGGCCCGACCAACCCCAACCGGATGTTCCTGCACGCCGCGCAAACCGACCGCCTGGTCAATGAAGGACCCGTCTGCACTTTCCCTACGATTTGGGACCGTCTCGCCGACGCTAAAGTTCCGGCGACCTACTACTACAAGAACGTGAGCGTGCTTGGCATCTGGGGGCCGAAGTACGACAATATCAGCAGCGACTCCAGTAAGTTTTTCGCCGAAGTGGCCGCAGGCCAGTTGCCTTCCGTCGCTTTTGTGGAGCCCGGATGGTCAACCAATGGTGACGACGAGGACGAGCACCCGCACGCTAACATGCTGCGCGGCGAACATTTCCTCTGGAAGATATACGCCGCGTTAAGTGCCAGTCCTCTTTGGAGCAGCACCGTCCTGGTGATTACTTACGATGAAGGTGGAGGGTTCTTTGAGCACATCCCGCCGCCCCGAGCGGCCGCTCCGAACACCGTCGACCCGGACATCGTGAACGGGAAAGCGCGTTTAGGATTTCGCGTACCCACGATCATCGTGTCACCTTGGTCCCGCGGAACCGCTGCCACTCCTCGCATATCGAGCGTGGTCTACGACCACACCTCCATCCTGAAGATGATTGAGTGGCGCTGGGGACTGCAGTCCTTGACCGCGCGCGACGCCAGCTCCGACATCGCCAACCTGGCTTATGCACTCGACTTCGCGGCGAATGGTGTCACGGCCCCGGAGCTGGTCAAGCCGCAGGATCCGCCGCTCACACCATCAGCCTGTTAACTCGTGCAGCAAAGGAACGTGCATTCCTGAAACGAAATGGCCCTACAATCGTCCATCAGAGGAGGGTAGGCGGTAGCATGTTCGCGGAACTGCAGCGATCGGGAACCAGGCGATGGCAAGCGGCGCTTGCTGCCTCGCTCGTCCTCCATGGACTGTTGTTGCTGATGCTCGGCCACCGCTCGACTCCAGTGTCGCTCATGCCGTCGGAAGTCGCTCTCGGGACGCCCTATTCCTCCGGCAGCGTGGTCTATCTCGCCCCCCTCGGCCCCGAGCAATCGCGCGATTCTAATCCCCAGCCGTTAGTGGTCAGGGTTCGCACCGCCCAGCAGCCGTCGCCCGCGCGGAAGCCGATTGCCCGCCAGCGGGAAGAGGCCGCCGCCACCACACCTGACGCTCCCGAGATCACGGCCCATGGCGGCTCTCCGTGGGGCTCACGGGTTCCGGGAACTCCCCTGACCGGCCCCGCCATCATGCCGGCGCTGCCGCAAGTATTTCCCGATCCGCCGGTCTCTCGCGCCGACTTGCCGGCGGGAGTCGAAGGCGACGTCATCGTCGAAGTCACCATCGACGAGCAGGGCAATGTTACCGGTCTCAAGCTGACGCAGGGAATTGGCTACGGCATCGACGAAAAAGTTCTGGCCATCCTGCGGCAGTGGCGCTTCCGCCCCGCCACCCGCGACGGAGTTACTGTCGCCTCGCAGCACCTGGTGCACTTTCACTACCCCAGCTAGCTAGGGTCGTGTTCCAGGACTACGCTGAATAACTCGAATTCGTCTTGAAAGGGCATGGCTTCAGCCGTGCCGCGAAAGTGCATGGGTAGGTGCGGCTTCAGCCGCTGAGGTAACGACGTTCTCCGCAATGCCGCCACTTAAAGTTACAGCTCGAAATTACGGACACCCTCACCGCTGTGACTCTAGCGAGCGGGGCCCGTCTGCTTCGCCTGCACACTCGGTCCGCGCTCGTCGACGACTTTGTACCCTGCGGGCGGGGCGAACATCCTTGGATCCGGTTCGACGAACTGGATCGGATTGACCGTTATGAGCTGCGTCCCATGCAGAGGGTCCACGCGCTTCACCGACAGGTTCAGGTCGAGTCGCGGCGAATACCAGAACTCCTTGGTGATGGCAACGGGCGCATCATTGCCCATGGCACCCGCATCGGTCGTGATCGTCTCCCGCGTACCAATCGCCTCAAGTCCGCTCACCTGCTCTTTACCCAGGTCCTCACGACTGAGGTACCGGGAGCCCTTGTCTAACGGTCCCACCGGGGTAACCGGCACGGCGATGGGCATGAAATAAGCGCGGAGCACGCAAACGCGATTGAACGGACTGCAGAAGTATTTAATGTGCTGGGCCGGGTCGCTGATCTCAATCCGGGTTAGCTGGCTTTCTTGCTGGTCGCCGTCAGACGTAAGCTGGCGACGCTCCTGGTAGATGCGGCCCTTGCTATCTCGCATTAGAATCCGATGGTTCTTCAACGTGATAGTGGTCGCGTCCGGGAGTTGGCGGGTCCACTCGGCATTCACCGTGGCCACAAAGGGCGCATTCGCCAAAGGCGGGATAAGGATGCTGTTGAACATGTCCTGCACGTTGCCATCGGGAGTGTGCAGAGCGTCTTCGGGAGTTTGCGCCATCATAGGCGCACTGGTAAGCACTAGACCGGCAGCGAGGCAGAGAACAGCGAACGGAGTTGTCACGGCAACCTCCGGAGGCCCAGAAGACGCGATTATAGCCCGAGACTGAACCGGGAGCCTATCGCGATTCGAAGCCTTGCCTTCGTCAATCCTGCACTTCCACTGCTTTACGCATTGGCGCCACCCTGGCCCTCGTCTGGCTGGGCATTCCTCCGATGGGCACCTTGTGACCGAAATCACACCCCCGCGTGATTAGTGCACTCGGTAGGGTGCGCTCCGCCTTTATACTTAACATACAGGAGTACAACAGTATTCGACCTCTACGGTCTATTGGGGTTTATGCCGGTAATTTGGCTTCGAGTCGCGGTCGCTTGCTACAGCGTCGGGCTGGTTTACTCCATCCTGCTGCTGAGCAGGAAAGGCAACCTGCTGGCCAGGGTGGTTGAGCCGGCCGTCGGACTCGGCCTCATCTTCCACTTTGTCTCGCTGGTGGAATCGTTTGTGCTGGCCGGCCACATGACGATTGGCTCAGTGCATACGTCCGAGTCCATCCTGGCTTTCGTGGCCATGGTGGTGTTCTTCGTCTTCTTCGTCGGCTACCGGACGGTTTCGCCCGGTATCGTGATTTTCCCCATTGTTTTCCTGCTGACATTTGCCGCCGCGATTGGGGAGCAGCCCGTCACCTGGACATCGCCCGTGCTGCGCAGCCGCTGGGTGTGGGTCCACATTGTCCTGATCTTCACCGGCTATGCCGGCCTCTTCCTGAGTTTCGGCACCAGCCTGCTGTACATCGTCCAGGAGAAGGCGCTCAAGTCGAAGCACACGTCGGGCTTGCTGACGTGGCTGCCGCCGCTGCAGACCATCGACGAGATTTGCTACAACTCGCTGTTGTTTGGTTTCCCCTTCATGACCCTGGGACTGGCGGCGGGTTCAGTCCTCGCAATCGAGAAGTACGGCCCCTTCTTTTTCTACGATCCCAAAATCCTGCTTTCGATCTTGATGTGGGTCGTCTACCTGCTTCTGCTCTACATGCGTTGGAGCTCGGGCTGGCGTGGCCGCCGGGCGGCATTTCTGGCCACATTCGCCTTCGTCATCGCGCTGGGCGCATGGGCCGCCAACTACTTTAGCCGGGTACACAGGTTTCCGGGATCATGAACCTGCTCGTCATTGGCGTGAATCACCAGACCGCACCAGTGGAGGTGCGGGAGCGCTTCGCCATTCCCGAAGCGCGTCTGCCCCAGGCGCTCAAGACGATGGTGTCTCACCCCGGGGTGCAGGAAGCGATGATCGTTTCCACCTGCAACCGCGTGGAACTGGTAGCGCGTACCAATGGCCACGCTACGGACGTGAACGCGCTGGTTCAGCAGTTGTACGGCTTCGATCCCGAGCCCTTCCGCAAATATCTTTACGAGTTCCATGAGAACGGCGCGATCCATCATGTCTTCCGCGTCGCCTCCAGCCTCGACTCGATGGTGGTAGGCGAGCCGCAAATCCTGGGACAAGTCAAGGAAGCCTACGCCATGGCCCGCGCCGTGGGCACGGTCGATTCGCAGCTCGACGCCTTGTTCTCGCGGGCCTTCGCCGTTGCCAAGCGCGTGCGGAATGAGACCGCGATTGCCACCTCGGCTGTTTCCGTGGCCTCGGTGGCCGTCGATCTTGCCAAGAAGATCTTCGGTGACCTCGACGGCAAGAGCGTCTACCTGGTCGGCGCTGGCAAGATGTGCGAACTCGCTGCCCGTCACTTGCTGGCCCACGGCGCAAGCAAGATTTACGTCGGCAACCGGACCCTCGAACGCGCCGCCGTTCTGGCCCAGAAGTTCAACGGCGAGGCGATCCCGTTCGAGCATTTGTACGACACCGTCGATCGTGCTGACATCGTGATCAGCTCCACCGGAGCGCCCCACACCATCTTCCGCAAAGAGCACGGCGAGAAGTTCATGAGCCGCCGGCGCAACCGCCCCATGTTCTTCATCGACATCGCCGTGCCGCGCGACATCGATCCCAGCCTCAACAAGGTTGATGGCATATTTGTGTACGACATCGACGACTTGCAGCAGGTGGTTGGCTCGCACATGTCCGACCGCAAGGTCGAGGCCGATCGCGCCGAAGCCATCGTCAAAGAGGAAGTCGAGAAGTTCCTGGCGCGATTGCAGACGCTGGACGTGGTGCCGACCATCGTGTCTCTGCAGGAGCACCTCGAGACCGTGCGTCAGGCCGAGATCGATCGTCTGCGCGGCCGCCTGGGCACGCTGACTCCCGAGCAGGAACTCGCAGTCGATGCGCTGACCAAGGGCATCATCAACAAGATCATGCACACTCCTATTACCACGCTGAAGAGCGCCGCCCGCGAATCGTCGGAATCGACGACGGTGGTGGAACTGGTCCGGCGGCTCTTCAATCTGCGCGAAGTGCGTAAGCCCTCGACCGAAGAACCGGAATCGTCAATCTCCACCCAGAAGACAGGAGTGGGACGCTGATGGCTCGCCTGCGAATTGGTTCCCGCGGATCGCAGCTTGCCCTTTGGCAAGCCCACCACATCTCCGACCTGCTGCGGCAACGCGGCCACGAGATTGAGCTGGAGATCATCAAGACCACCGGCGACAAGATCACCGACGTCGCTCTGGCCCAGGTCGGCACCAAGGGCATGTTCACCAAGGAGATCGAGGAGGCGCTTGGCCGAGGGCCGTGTCGATCTCGCGGTGCACAGCCTGAAGGACCTGCCGACCGAACTGCCTCCGGGATTTGAGCTGGTTGCCATCACCACACGCGTAAATCCGCGCGACGTGTTTCTGTCGGTCAAATACGACTCCGTCGATGGTTTGCCCAAGGGCGCGAGAGTTGGCACCAGCAGTTTGCGGCGGCAGGCGCAACTTAAGGCGTTTCGAGCCGATCTCGATATCCATCCGCTGCGCGGCAACGTCGACACGCGCGTGCGCAAACTGGAGGAAGGCGAGTATGACGCGATCATCCTCGCTGCAGCCGGGCTGACCCGCCTTGGCAAGACGGAACACATTCGTGAGTACCTGTCGGAGGAGTTTCTGTGTCCGGCGGCCGGACAGGGCGCGCTGGGCATCGAGATTCGCCAAGGCGATGCTGAGATGCGCAAGCACCTCGAGTTTCTGAACGACGCTGACGCGCGGGCGGCGACGGTATGCGAACGCGCCCTGCTGAACAAGCTGGGCGGCGGCTGCCAGGTACCGATCGGAGCCTTCGCCGAAGTGAAGGACGGCGTGCTGCATCTGCGCGGCGTAGTCGCCCGTCCAGACGGAACAGAAGTTCTGCGCGAGCATCGCACGGGCACTGATCCCATTGCGCTGGGCGAAGAGGTGGGCGACATTCTGCTGCGGCGCGGCGCGACCAAGATCCTCGAAGACGTCTACGGAATGGTCACCGCGGCTGCTCCGCAACAGCCGTGAGCAGCGACGTGGATCGAGACCGTCCGCTCTCTGGTTGCCGAGTGCTGGTGTCGCGCGCCAAGAGGCAAGCTGGTGCTTTGTCGTCCATCCTCAAAGAGCTGGGCTGCCGAGTCATCGAAATCCCATTCATCGAGATTCGCAAGCCCGCATCGTGCAAACCGCTCGATACTGCGCTGCGGAATCTGGGCAGCTACGACTGGCTTATCCTGACCTCGGTCAACGGGGTTGACGCGTTGTTCGAACGGGTTGCCAAGCTCAAGCTTGATGCATACGCTTTCGCGCATCTGAAGATCGCGGCGATTGGTCCAGCGACCAAGAGTGCCATCGAGAAGTGTGGACTGACAGTAACGGTCACGCCGAAGGAATACATCGCCGAATCGGTGGTTGCCGCGCTGCATCGTCGAGTGAAGGGCAAGCGCGTGTTGCTGGTGCGCGCCAAGGTTGCTCGCGATGTGATTCCGCGGGAGCTGCGCAAAGCGGGCGCGGAAGTCGATGTTGTAGAAGCTTATGAAACGGTTGCTCCAGAGAATTCGGAGCGACGGTTGCGCGCCGTTCTCTCCGGCAAGCGCAAGCCACATGCGATCACGTTCACCAGTTCGTCGACGGTGAAAAATTTCGTGAGCCTGCTCGGAGTGCGCAGCGCGCGCGCGGCGCTGAAGAAGCCCGTTCCCGGACATGGCGTACACACCGCATCGATTGGTCCGGTGACGTCGGCCACCTTGCGTGAGTTCGGTTTGCCGGTCGACATCGAGGCGAAAGAGTACACGATGCAAGGTTTGGTCGACGCCATACTCGCGGCGAAAGAGCGCATTCGCGCGGATGGCCGATAGCTATTCATAGATCGAGCAGCCGCAGCCGGGCGACGGGACGCGGACTTTCAGGAAATCGGAGATGCGCTTCATGGCGTCGATCTGATTTTCGACGCGCGAGAACTGGTGGCCTTCGTTCTCGTAGATCTTGAGCTGTACCACGCCGCCTTTTTTCTTGATCGCATCGGCGACCTGCTGGGCCTCGGTCGGAGGGCAGCGCGGGTCGTTGCCGCCCGCCAGCAATAATAGCGGCGCCTTGATGCGGTCGATAAAGTTGATGGGCGAGCGGTCGGCATACAGGGCCTGGTTTTCCACCGGATCGCCCATGATGGCAATGTCGGTTTGCCGGATGTTCGGGTCTGCATGGGCAAGCTCGGTCGTCCAATTCACAAAAGGAACGACAGCCACCCCGGCGGCCCACATGTCCGGAGCCTTGGTAAGCGCCATCATAGTGAGATAGCCGCCATAGCTGGCGCCTATGACGACGAGCTTCTTAGGATCGACGAACGGCGACTTCCTGATCCACTCGGCGGCATCGAGCACGTCATTCAGATCGTTGCCGCCCTCATCGCGATCGTTGGCATACATGAACTCCTTGCCATAACCGCTGGAGCCGCGGTAGTTGGGTGCGATGACGAGATAGCCCTGATTGACAACATATTGCACAAGCGGATCGAAACCATCGACAGACTGCGATGACGGGCCGCCGTGGATGGACACAATAGCCGGAAACTTGCCATTGGGCGCGATGTTATTGGGCACATAGACAAACGCGGAGATGGTGAACTTGCCGTCGCGGCTGGGATAGTGCACGAGATAGGGCTCAACCATGTCGGCGCTGCGCAGGCCGCCGACCAGCGCGTGCGTCACCTGCCGCGACTGCCGTGAGGCAACGTCGTAGGTCCATGCGTCGGTCGGTGAGTCTCCTCCCTGGTGGTAGAAGAGCAGCTTCGATCCGTCGCGGGAGTAGGGCCGCGGATTGCCTCCAAGAGTATTCACACCACTCTTCAGCGGCAGGGCCTGCGTCTGCCGGCTCGAGAGATCGTAGCGGTAGATCATGGTTTGGCCGTCAACATTTGCCGTCCAGCAAACCGAGCGGCCATCGGGCGAGTACGTTCCACTCCTGATCTCCCATTTGTCGTTCGTCAGCCAATTGATATCGCCAGTAGCGATGTCGAGCAGCCCGGTATTCCAGTAGCCGTTGTGGGCGTCGGACGTAATGAGCGCAGTTTTGCCGTCGGGCGAGAGATCGCTGGCGTAATAGAGATGGTCGCCATCATGTGGGGTAAGGTTCCGGCTCTTGCCGCTGGCGAGGTCGAACAAGAAGATGTCGGCGTCTTTCCCGTCGGCGCGAACCCGGGTAAAGGCAATCGACTTGCCGTCGCTGGTAAACACCTGCCCGATGTTGGAAAAGTTCGCAGGAGTGTTCTGGGTAATGTGCCTTACATGACGTGAGGAAACGTCGATGAGATCGATCTCGTAGCTCGCACCGTCTTTGGGCTTGGCGGTGTAGGCGATCTGTTTGCCATCGGGCGACCAGACGGGCGACTGCTCGGAAATCTCCTTGGTGGTGGTCAGGTTGACGACGTCACCATTGCGCGGCGAGACCAGGAAGATGTCCCACTGCTCGTTGCCATCGTAGTCGGAGGCGTAGGCGATCCAGGTGCCGTTGGGCGACCAAGCGGGCGACGTCTGGCGCTGATCGCTGATGGTGAGTTGCGTTGGCCAGCCGCCTTCGGCCGGAACCAGCCAAAGGTTGTTGTGTCCGCTGATATTGGAGACGAAAGCGATCTGCTTGCCATCGGGCGACCAGGTGCTGCCACCGATGTTGCGGGTGGTGTAGAGCTTCTCGACGGAGAAGGTCTGCATGTCCTCGACGTTCTTGCTTTCGAGCTTGGTGGGATCGGTGATGGCTTGGGGCGGCGCGAGGGTGGCCTGGGCGAAGACGTTTATGCAAGAGAGAAGACTGGCGGCGAGAAGAAGTTTCCAGTTTCGAGTTTCGAGTTTCGAGTTGAAAGAGGCGGCAGGGAGCCTATTACCTGCATGGTAATGTGTCGGCCAAAGTTTGGAGCGGTGCGAAAGGAGATTCCAGTTTCGAGTTTCGAGTTTCGAGAAAGGGACGGGGAGGAACCTATTACCTATGTGGTAACGCACCGGCCAAACTGCGGAGGGTTGCGACTGCACAGTTCTAGGTGCAAGCTGGGGGGTACCCCCTCCCCCCCACCATCTCGCAAAATCTTGAAAACAAACGATCGAAAAAAATTTTCCCCGGCAAAATCTTGAGCGCGTGAGACTTATAGGCAAAATATTCCGGAATAAAGACTTAGCAGGGGGATTTTGCGGGAAGAGAGATTTGTCTGTTTGGGAAGTTGCCAACAGCGGCCATAAGAAGGTACGCCGGTCAGTTCGAGCCACACAGCCCCGTTTGGGAGAAGATTGGACTTTTTGCCAGGAAGACACACACCTCCCTCGTCCTCTACGCCAACCATTGTATGCAAAACCGGCCTCTGCGACCAAGCGGGTTTGTCACAGAGCAGCGTGATTAGACAAGGTCGTAAGGCGGTTCGGTGGGGAGTTGCTGGAGCAGCGCAGCCACTTCCGGGTCGTCCTTCGAGCCCTCAAGCTCGTGTACGGCCGCACGCCGTACAGCCACACTACGATCATGGAGCGCCCTATCCATAAATGTGGCTGAGGTATCAGGATGCTCCTTCCAGTCCTGCGCCATCAATTGCACTGCCGTCTGCCGCACCCACAAATGTTTATCGGAGCAAGCCCTCTCCTTAAGAAAGCTCTTGGCCTTCCAATAGTTTGCTCATACGATTTCCAAGACGATTCCCCTTCGTAGCCGGTGATAGGTCAGTTATGAACCACTGCGTTTATCCAAATACGATGCTCGACATTAGTAACCTTTCCGCGCTCAGAAACAACCACCTCGTAGGCCCGGATGTTGTGCACATATTGGTAGCTTTCATTGTGTTTCAGGCCAAAGGCATGACCGAGTTCATGCACTGCCAAGTAAAATCTGGTCCGGCTGTCCAATCGACGGACCTGTGCACTTCTTGGTTGTCGCGTGTGCGCATCACTCGAAAAACATCACCCATTTGGTAATTATCGCTCCAAACTATCGTTTTTGAAACAAGGGATAGGCGTCACGGCTGCCGGAAAATTGTGACACCGGACTGTTCGGCAGCCTTGCGCATGGCCGCGTCGAGAGTGGCAAGGGTGAGTTTTTCTCGCGAAGCCAGATCGAGATAGGCCGCATCGTAAGCCGTAAGGCCATAACGCATCGCTGCCGCCGTTCCGTCACGAACAACGATCAAGGCGGAAGCGGATTCTTCAACATCAATGCTCAGGTGTGACAGGGCTGCGAGAAACGCCCTCTCATCGGCAGATGTGATGCGCTTGCGCAGATAGGCAACGGCAAGGCCATTGGCGACCTCACGAGCCCAGAGTTCAGGAACGCGCAAGCCGTCCCGTTCAACAACGGCTAAAACAGCCTCGGCATAGGCGCTGCTTTCATCGGGCAAGGCCCATGCAAGGGCAACGGAAGCATCGACGACCAAAGGCATCTAACGGCGGCCATAGTGGACGTAATCGCGCGTTGTCCAGCCTTCGGGGTCAGGTTTGACGCGAGCGCGTAACGCACGCATCTCGGCAACCACGCTGCCGGGAGGGACGGGGCGGAAGTCAGCAGTTTCTTCAAGCAGACGCAAGACGGCATCCTTCACTAATCGCTCGGCGTCGGTGCCTGCGTTCGTGGCGATCTGCGCAAGCTGCGCTTCTTGCTCAGGGGTGAAGTGTACTTCCATGGGCTTAGGGTACGGAAAAACCACCGTCAAGGCAAGCTGCGCTATATGTCGCGCCCGGTGAGGTGCTTCCGGTCTCAGAAGGTGATTGCAATAGAGAGGTAAGGCTCCTGATGTTGGGGATGTGACCCCTTAACGCAGTCCTGAACGGCGAGAAGATTGTTGTTGGCGATTTCGGTCCCACCGCCAAGAAACGAAGCCGCGCATTCCAACGAATACGGCTTGCCACAAAATTCGCAGGCAACCTTTTGAGGGTGGAGAAGATGGCCGGACGTGGATTTGTGTTCGGTGACAGTTTGCTCAGGATGCAGCCATGCTAAGGCGAACGCCATTTTGCCCTCGCATTTATTTTAGCTGAGGTGTTCGGAAGAAAATAGAGAGAGGCGCAAAGGTCGGTAATAGCGCTGCAATCACCGGCCACCATAGTTGGAGGTTCATCTCCACTAGCTTTGTTCAGTTCGTAGAGCCACTGGCTGGGCCGTATGCGCTGTGATTAGCCTCCGGGGAACAGCGCGAAATAAGTACGCCTCTGCCCATTCGTTCGGAGACGGAAGCGGGCCGGCGGGTGGCCCGGCCGTTCGCTTTGACATGACTCGCTACCCTTTGCATGGGGGTGCCCCACCCTTCTCGCCTTCGGTTGGCGAAAGGGTGGGAGTCGAAGCTGCCTGCGGTCACAGCGCAATCAGGTCGGGAAAGAGTATCTTGCGCTGGTGCCAGTAAACCTCAGGCGTTATCAGCAATCCCGCAATCTGCACTTCATTACGTTCAGTTGTTATCGCCGCCTGCCACCGCTAGGGACGGGGCGAGCGCGCCGTATCTTCGAGCAGACGCTGGAGCAAGTCCGAAGCTGGTATGGCCTGTATGTCAGAGCGGCGGTGGAGCAGCTTCGTCCATTACGCGACCGGGCTGGAAGGAGTGGTCGAGATTGAGTCGGAATGGACGGGCAGACGACGAGAGAGGATGGGCTTTCCCTTGCGCGTGCGGAGAATCGACGATCTTCGCTCCCACCCTGTCGTCCAAAGCAAGGACGACACGGGTGGGGCACCCACAACTTGAAAGACTGGGCCATCCGCCATGCAGCATCGTTGGCGAGGCCGTGAAGTACTTTCTCCCACTCCACCAGCCCCAGCATGCGAGTGGCGGCGCTGGAGATCATGACGGTGGAGAGGGGATCCATGCGCTGAATATATATCAGCGTCGAGCGGCGCCCGCCAGATCAAATGCCATGCTCAGTCCAATGCCGGTTGGCGAGGGGTGGCTGGGTCTCACGGTTTCGCGCTTTTGTGAATCTCTACCGTGCTCCAGGTTTTGTCGGCAGCGTGGCAGAGGTTTTCCAGGGGGCAGTCGGCGCACTTGGGCTTGCGGGCGATACACAGGGCGCGGCCGTGATGGATGATCTGATGGGAGAAGTCGATCCACTTGGTGCGCGGGATTACCTGCATCAGGTCCTGCTCGATCTTCTGCGGGTCTTCGTTCTTCGTCAGTTCCAGGCGGCGTGAAATGCGCTGCACGTGGGTGTCGACCACCACGCCGTCGGCGATCTTGTACCACGTTCCCAGCACGACGTTGGCGGTCTTGCGCGCCACGCCGGGGATGGTCAGGAGCTCGTCCATGGTACGCGGGACTTGACCGCCAAAGTCGTTGACGACTTTGCGGGCCGCGCCCACCAGCGACTTGGACTTGTTGCGGAAGAATCCGGTGGAGCGGATGTCGGGCTCGAGGTCTTCGGGTTGCAGCGCGGCGAAGTGTTCGGGAGTGGGGTACTTGTCGAAGAGGATGGGCGTGACCAGGTTGACGCGGGCGTCGGTGCATTGGGCGGAGAGGATGGTCGCCACCAGCAGCTCCCACGCGCTGTTGTGGTGCAGGGCGCAGACCGCGTTGGGGTAGCGCTGGTCGAGACGTTCGAGGATTTGGTTGATCCTCTCGGGTGCGAGAGGGTTGTAGCCTTTGGGAGCGCCGGATTTGTTCGCTTTCCCGCTCAAGCCAACACCGGGCTTGGGTGGGGCATCCAGCTTTTTCGCCGCGGGTATGGGGGCAGCCTTACTACGTTTCCTGGGGCCGGCAGAGGTGGTTTTAGGGAGCTTGGTCGCGGCGGGCATACTGGTGCGTTCGTGGCGTCCGGTTTTGGAAGGCTGGCGGGGAATGGTGCCGCGTGGGGGCATGCAGTCGTCTCCAGAAAAGAGACAGTTTATATGAAGGAGATATATGAAGGGGCCGTAGCCGCTTGGTACAGGTGAGAGGCGTGCCGCGCCTGCAGGCTCGAATTCCAAAAAGGGAGCGCGCAGATGCAGCGGTGAATGAAGCGGGGCTTCGCACTTCTGGTGCGCTCCACCCATTGCACGTGCTTGACCCATTACAATAGAGGGAGCGTCAGTCTCAATTCTTTTTTTCCGTGGGGATCGCGATGGCTTCCAACGTTGGCGTGCAGGTGTCGACCGAACTGCCGGCAATGCCGCTGACCCTCGAAGGGTACAGCGTATTGCACCAGATGTTTCGCTTCCGCTGGGCGGAGTGGCGCAAGCTTGACGAGGCGCGGCGGGCGGCGCTCGCGTCTGAGGCTTTGGCTGCCTTCGGCGCCAGCGAAGAGGCGGGGCAGAGCGCGGTGTATTCGTTGCTGGGGCACAAGGGCGACCTGATGGTCGTGCACTTTCGCGACTCGTTCGATGAGCTGAACGCGGCCGAGCTGCAATTGGACCTCACCGGACTGCAGGAGTTTCTCGAGCCGGTTCATTCGTATGTGTCGGTGATCGAGCTGGGCTTGTATGACTCGAGCGTCAAGCTGTTTCGCCAGCTCGCCGAGCAGGGAGTGAAGCCACTGTCGGAGGAGTGGAACCGCGAAGTGGAAGAGACCATCGAGCGACAGAAGCAGGCGATGCGGCCGCGGCTGTATCCGAAGATTCCGGCGAGCCGGTATCTGTGCTTCTATCCCATGGACCGCCGCCGCGGCGAAGACAAGAACTGGTACACGCTGCCCATCGAAGAGCGCCAGCGGCAGATGGAAGAGCATGGCATGGTCGGACGGCGCTACGCCGGGAAGGTGCAGCAGATCATTACCGGCTCGATCGGCTTCGATGACTGGGAGTGGGGCGTCGATCTGTTTGCCGACAATCCACTGGTGTTCAAGAAGCTGATCTATGAAATGCGCTTCGACGAAGTCAGTGCGGTGTATGCGCTGTTTGGGCAGTTCGTCGTAGGCGTGCGGGTTCCATTGGCGAAGCTGGGAGAGTGGGCGAGCGGGAAGCTACCGAAGTAGGCAGTGGAGGAATATTCGCTCCACCCTTTCGCAAAAGAGGTGAAAGGATGGGGCACCCATAATAATTGGCAACCCGCTAAGGCCAAGGCTCTTTTGACCACGACAGGTTCGTTTCTACTATGTCTTTGGAGTTTTCCTACTAACGAATGATCTCTCATATCATTGAAATTCTTGCGGCATGGATTGTCAGCGTTATTTCGGCCATGGGATATCTGGGCGTTATGTTTCTCATGGCAATCGAGTCGGCGTGCATACCACTGCCGTCGGAAGTCATCATGCCGTTCTCGGGATACCTGGTGTATACCGGGCGGTTCTCGCTGTTCTGGGTGGCGACGTGGGGGGCGATTGGCTGCAACGTCGGTTCAGTGCTGGCGTATGAAATCGGTTACTTCGGCGGGCGACCTCTGGTGGAGCGCTACGGCCGCTACATCCTCCTGAGCAAGCGCGAACTCGATTGGGCTGACCGTTTCTTCCGGCGGCGCGGCGCCATTGCGGTGCTGATCGCGCGCCTGCTGCCGGTGATCCGCACCTTCATTGCCTTGCCCGCGGGGATCGCGCGGATGCCTCGGGTGAAATTTCACATCTATACATTTGTCGGATCGTGGCCATGGTGCTTCCTACTGGCGTATATTGGCATGCGCCTGGGCGAGCAGTGGGACAAAGACCCGCGGCTGAAGACGTGGTTCCATCGCTTCGATGCTGCGATCCTGGCGGTGCTGGTGGTTGGGGTGGCGTACTTCATCTGGTCGCACGTGCAGCATCGGGTGGGCAGGGAAGAGGCCAATCCGGCGACAGAGTAGCGCCGTAATTCATAGGGAGTCTGTTTATGGCAGAGAAGTTAAAAAAGACAGAAGAGGAATGGAAGAGAGAGTTGACGCCGGAGCAGTATCACGTGCTGCGCGAGAAGGGCACGGAGCGCGCCTTCACCGGCGAATACGCGCACAGCAAGACGCCGGGAGTGTACCGCTGCGCGGCGTGCGGGCAGGAGTTGTTCGATTCGGATACGAAGTATGACTCGGGCAGCGGATGGCCGAGTTTTTACCAGCCGGTGGATGAAGAGAAGGTCGAACTGAACGAGGACAACGCTTTCGGGATGCGGCGCACGGAAGTGCTGTGCTCGCGCTGCGAGTCGCACCTGGGCCACGTTTTCCCCGATGGCCCCAAGCCGACGGGACTGCGCTTCTGCATCAACTCGGCATCGCTGAAGCACGAGCCAAAAGAGAAGACGTAATCAGGGAAGGTCTGATTAAGTCAATGGACGGTCCCTCCGCGGCTAAAGCCGCGTTCATTTTGCGGCCTTTACGGACGGCCTGAAGGCCGTCCCCTTCAAAAGATTGGGCTTAATCAGAGATTCCTTAGCAGCCAGCAATTAGCAACAAGGGGTGCGTCGCAGGGCGCACCCTTTTTTCACTACAGAGCGTTGTCCGGCAGCACCATGTCGACGCGCCGGTTTTGCTGCCAGCAACTGTCGTCATTGGCCTCGCAAATTGGGTACAGTTTGCCCCATCCCGTGGCAAAACCGATCTGCGACGCGCTCACGCCACGCTTAATCAGGTTGGACTTCACGAACTGAGCCCGGCGGTAGGAGAGCGCGAGGTTGTACACCACGTCGCCGCGGTTGTCGGCGTGTCCCTGGATCCAGAACTGGGTGTCGGGGTGCTGCTTCAGGTAGTCCGCGTCGGAATCAAGCACGCCGCTGTTGACGGTCTTGTTGTACACGTTGAAGGGGAAGAGCACGCCCTGCACGTTCTGGGCGAATTCCTGAACCGCGGCAGAGGAGGCACCCATTTGAGCCGAAGCCGTCCGCGGGGCAAGCAAAAGAAGCAGGGCGATTCCCAGAACAACAGCCACTTTGGCCAGACCATTCCTCAAAACCAGAGCGCGCATGCGCATCCTCCCGTATTTCGGCATCGTTAGAACCCTTCGCGTTTAAGGATAGACTGCGCGCCCCCTTAGCCGAAATGAAAATTCGATGAACAACCTCGGGCCAACCCTCTGTGGCAGGTATTTCCTGTCCCAGAACTCTCACGATTGTTGACAGATTGTTAAGGTAAAGAGTCATCTGCCGAGGTTCGCAACAAATCCTGCGACTGGTGCATACTCAATGGTGCCCCTGGCTTTGGTCAGGTCAGCAAGGCAGGGTCCCTATGATGAAGTTCCTGATCGCGATAACCCGAGGCTGGATGATCGCCGTCGGCATTACGCTTCCCAAGCCCGAGCAGGAGAAGGCAGTCGCCATCCTTTGGGTAGTGGCGGCGCTGGCGATGGTAGGGATCGTGATCGGCGTAAGCTGGGCGGTGCTGCAAAGCATGGCCAGTTCGATGAACTATCGCTAGGGAAGGTCTGATTAAGTCAATGGACGGTCCCTCCGCGGCTAAAGCCGCCTTCATTTTGCGGCCTTTACGGACGGCCTGAAGGCCGTCCCCTTCAAAAGATTGGGCTTAATCAGAGATTCCCTAGCCGGGAGGGGTGGGAGAACGAATCTCCTCTGGGGCTAAAGCCCGGGCCGATCTTTACGGCATAGCTGAAGCTGTGCCCTTTCAAAACTGATTCATGAGATTAGCCGACGGCTCGATAGCTTCTAGTTTGACGATGACGCAGGCAGCAGGTTGAGAGCGTGCAGTACCAGCCTGGCGGATGCCAGGTCTTCCACTGCTATTCCCAGAGATTTGAAGACGATGTTGCTTGCGTGTGGCAGTGACTTGCGGCCGGCCAGCAGTTCTCCTAATTCGGCATGGATCGTCGCTCCCGATAGGAGCACGTCACCGGATTCCTGCAGGGCGGCGTCGCGCGAGTCAACCAGCACGGCCGATTGCTGCATGACGGCATCGTCAAGCTCGCGTCGCTTTGTTCCGACCGCACCGACAGCGACCACAAGCGCGCCCGGTTTCAACCACTCGCCCTTGACCACTGGCTCGGGGGCGTTGGTCACAGTCACAACCACGTCGGCATCACGAACCGCTGCCTCAGCCGAAGTGGGTTGGGCGCCGATTTCCTCGGCACACGCGCGGGCGTGATCGGGATTGCGGCTCCAGACGCGGATATCGCTGAAATCGCGCACCAGCGACAGGGCATGATGATGGGAACGAGCCTGCACTCCACTGCCAAGGATGGCGAGCCTCTGGGCGTCTTGGGAAGCCAGCGCTTTGACGGCCACGGCCGAGACGGCCGCAGTCCGCATCTCTGTGATCAAGCGTCCGTCAAGCACAGCGATGGGCTCCCCGGTATCGGACCGGAAGATCGCGATGAGCGCGAGATGGGTTGGCAGTCCACGCTCCGCATTGCGGGGGAACAGGTTCACCAGCTTGGTTCCCATGAGGTCGCCGTAGACCGCGGGCATCAGGCCCATGAAGCCTTCATGCTCCGGCACGGCGACGATGGTGCGTACCGGCTGGTGGACGCGCCCGGTGGAAAAGTCGATGAGCGCGCGCTCCATCGCAGGGATGAGGTCTGCCATGCGCAGCACGCGGCTGACGGTGGGCTCGTCGAGGTAAGGAACGGCAGCGCTGGTTTTGTGTTCGCTCAAGGAAACAACTCACTCAGGGAAGCTCTGAAAACTCCGCATTCTAAATTTCCGGGGCTGAAGCCCCAGAACATCTACAACAGCTTAGACGCCGGCCTGAAGGCCGGCTCTACCCAAACCCTGTAAGCCGGCTCTACCCAAACCCTGTAAGCCGGCTCTACCCAAACCCTGTAAGCCGGCTCTAGCCGAAACTCAACTTGTTTCTGAGTTTCCATAGCCCGGCTTGGCCGCACCAGCATACAAGACAGTACTGCTCTCTGGCACAATGAATTCCATGCTCAAAGTAAAGAAGCTGTCGCCCGACGCGACTTTGCCCACGGTAGCTCACCCGGGAGAGGACATTGGATATGACCTGTACTCCGCCGAAGAGGCCACGATTCCGGCTCGTGGTGCGGCGGGCATTCACACCGGAATCGCCATTGAGTTCGTTCCCACCGCCGGCGGAATCGTGAAGACGCGGTCCGGCATGGCGAAAAAGCGGCTGATGTGTAACGCGGGCGTCATCGACGCAGGTTATCGAGGAGAGGTGATCGTCCTGATGGAGAACCTTGCCGACGAGCCTTACACGATTCGCAAGGGCGACAAGATCGCGCAACTGCTGGAACATCCTTTTCTGGCGGGAGAGGTGGTGGAAGAGGAACTCAGCGAGGCGGCCCGCGGCGCGAAAGGATTCGGTTCCAGCGGCAGTTAAGCGGGCGCGTGGTCTTGCCTATTTTGTTACCAGCGCCGCGACCATGGAATGGAAGATGCGTGCGCCATCGGTCATGCCCAGTTCCGGCTCGGCGGCGCGCTCGGGATGCGGCATCATGCCCAGCACATTACGGCCTTCGTTACAGATGCCGGCAATGTTCTCCAGCGAGCCGTTGGGATTCGCTTCGGGTGTGACCTCGCCCGCGGGCGTCGTGTAGCGAAAGATGATGCGGTCCTGTTGCTTCAGTTCGGCCAGCGTCGGCTCGTCGCAGACGTAATTTCCTTCCATATGGCCGATGGGAATTTGCAGCACCTCGCCTTTGGTGAGTTGCTGGGTGTAGGGCGTGTTCGTGCTTTCCACCCGGATGTGCACCGGCTTGCAGACATACTTGAGTCCGGCGTTGCGCATGAGGGCTCCGGGCAGCAGACCCGACTCGCACAGGATCTGAAATCCGTTACAGATGCCGAAGACCAGCCCACCCTCAGCCGCGAATTTACGGACCGATTCCATCACGGGAGAGAACTTCGCAATGGCGCCGGTGCGCAGATAGTCTCCGTAGGCAAAGCCGCCGGGCACGATGATGGCGTCGCAGCCCTGCAGGTCGGCTGAGTCATGCCACAGAAACGTCACGGGCTGCCGGGCAACCTGGTCGATGGTCCAGTAGGCATCGTGATCGCAGTTGGAGCCAGGAAAGATGATGACGCCAAATTTCATTGCAGCATGCTCCACAGGGGATAATGTGAGTCTAGCATGGCTTTGAGACGGCCCGGAGGCGCCGGCATCTAAGTAGATATGCAGTTTGCGACGCACATCAACATCACCGGAGATGCGCTGAAACGCTGGTTCGTGGCGCAATGCTACGACTCGGTTTGCGTCGGACTGATGTGGTGGGCGGGGCTGTCGTTTCTGCACGTACCGTGGGCGCCGTTCTGGGCCGCGCTGGCAGCGGCCCTGCAGTTTATTCCGCATTTTGGAACCGCGCTGAGCTTTGTCGGCCCGGGGTTGGCGGCGCTGTCCATCGGGTGGGAGACGTTCGTCTACGTGCTGATTCTGTACGGCGGGATTGTGCTGGTCGAGGGATTGGTCCTGCAACCCCTCATCATGCGGAAGACGGCGCGAGTGCCCATCTGGGCCTCACTGATTGTTCCGATTCTGTTAAGCATGTTCTTCGGCTTCTGGGGGCTGCTGCTGGCAGCGCCGCTGCTGGCGGTGATTTTCGCCTACCGTGCCATGGTCCGGAAGCGCGGTACCGCAGCACCCGGCAAGCGGCAGACGCCACCGGGGCATGACATCGAGGGCGGTGTGCTCATCTCACCCAGCGATTCCGCCAGCAACATCTCGCGAGGCGAGTAACGGGCTGGTTTTCCACATTGTCCTCGGGATGCGCCAGCACTTTGCGCGCATAAAATAGGAGTGCACCTCCGAGGCCCAACTCTTCATCATGGCTGAATTCGTTCATCTGCACCTGCACACCGACTACTCCATGCTCGACGGAGCATGCGAAACCAAGCAGCTCGTCAAGCGCGTCAAGGAGCTGGGCATGCCCGCCGTGGCCATGACCGACCATGGCAACATCTTCGGAGCGGTCGAGTTCGTCGACGCCGCCAAGGAAGTTGGGGTCAAGCCGATCGTCGGCTGCGAGCTCTACATCTGCAAGAAAGAAGACCATCGCGCCGCGCCCGAGGGCGACAGCTACAACCACCTGATCGTCCTGGCGGAGAACGACGAAGGCTACCGCAATCTGGTGAAAATCGTCTCCGAGGCGTCGCTGCACGGCTTCTATTACAAGCCGCGGATCAGCAAGAAATTCCTCGCGGAACACTCGAAGGGACTGATTGGGCTGTCGGCCTGCCTGAAGGGCGAAGTCGCCGAGGAACTGGTCGAAGGCAAGTACGAGAAGGCGCGCGAGGCGGCCATCACCTTCAACGACATCTTCGGCAAGGGCAATTTCTACCTCGAGATTCAGAACCAGGGGCTGCCCGAGGAGCAGCGCATCCAGGCGAACCTGGTGAAGCTGGAGCAGGAACTGGGCATCCCGCTGGTGGCCACCAATGACAGCCATTACCTGTGCGAAGACGACGCGCACGCGCAGGACGTGATGGTGTGCATTCAGACCGGCAAGTCGATCAACGACACCAACCGGCTGAAGTTTGCCAACAACCAGTTCTTCGTGAAGAGTCCGGCCGAAATGGCGAAGGTGTTCTCAGGCTACGATCGCGTGCTCGCGCGGACGCTGGAGATCGCCGAGCGCTGCAACCTCGAACTGGAGAAGGTGCGCGACCCGTTTCCGCAGTTCGAGGTTCCGCCGGGATATTCGCTCGACGACTACTTCGAGCACGTAACGCGCGAGGGCTTCGCTGCGCCGCATGACGCTGCTGCGCGAATTGCAGAGCGCCGGGCGCCTGAAGCATCCGCTGGAGGACTACGAGGCGCGGCTCAGCCGGGAAATCGGCATCATCCGCCAGATGCAGTTTGCCGGATACTTCCTCATCGTCTGGGACTTCATCCGTTACGCGAAGGAGCACAACATCCCGGTTGGGCCGGGCCGCGGTTCAGCCGCCGGGGCGCTGGTCGCCTACGCGCTGGGCATCACCGACATCGATCCGCTGCAGAACGAGCTGCTGTTCGAGCGCTTCCTCAATCCCGAGCGCATCAGCATGCCCGACATCGATATCGACTTCTGCATGAATCGTCGCGGCGAGGTCATCGAGTACGTCACGCACAAGTACGGGCGCGACCAGGTGGCGCAGATCATCACCTTCGGCACCATGGCGTGCAAGGCCGCGATCAAGGATTCCGGCCGCGCCATGGACGTGCCCTACGCGGAGGTCGATCGCATTGCCAAGATGGTGCCCAACACGCTGAACATCACCATCGACCAGGCGCTGAAGGATTCGCCCCCGCTGGCGGCCGCGTATCAGAGCGAGCCGCAGACGAAAGAGCTGATCGACACCGCGAAAAAGCTTGAAGGCCTGGTACGCAACTCGGGCGTACACGCTGCCGGAGTGGTGATCTCGCCGCAGCCGCTCACCGATCTGGTCCCGCTGTACCGCACCAAGAACGACGAAATCGTCACCGCCTACGACATGAAGGCAGTGGAGAAGCTGGGCCTGCTGAAGATGGACTTCCTCGGGCTCACCACGCTGACCATCATCGACGATGCGCTGCGGCTGATCGAGCAGACGCAGGGCGAGCGGCTCAATCTGCAGAAGCTGGCGCTGGATGACGCGGCCACTTACGAGAAGGTGTTTCACACCGGACTCACGTCGGGCGTCTTCCAGTTTGAATCGCACGGCATGCGCGATGTGTTGCGGCGCTACAAGCCGACCAGCGTCGAAGACCTCACCGCCTTGAATGCACTCTATCGCCCGGGACCGATCCAGGGCGGCATGATCGACGATTTCATCGACCGCAAGTGGGGACGCAAGAAGATCGAGTACGAACTGCCGGAGCTCGAAGCCGTGCTGAAGGAGACGCTGGGCGTCATCGTCTACCAGGAGCAGGTGATGCAGATCGCCAACCTGCTGGCCGGGTTTTCCCTTGGGGAAGCCGACCTGCTGCGCCGTGCCATGGGCAAGAAAGACCCGGAGAAAATGGCGAAGCAGCGCGATCGCTTCGTGAAGGGCGCGCTGGAGCGCAGCTTCCCGCAGAGGAAGATCGAGAAGATCTTCGACCTGATGGAGCAGTTCGCGGGATACGGCTTCAACAAGTCGCACTCCGCGGCCTACGCATTGCTGGCGTACCAGACGGCGTACCTGAAGACGCACTATCCCGTCGAGTTCATGGCGGCGTTGCTGACGTCGCTGTCGTCCAGCACGGACGACGTGGTGAAGTACATCAACGAATGCCGCGAGATGGGAATTCCGGTCGAGCCGCCGGACATCAACGTCAGCGACTGCCTACTTCACGCCGCACGGCGAGGCGATCCGGTTTGGCCTGGCGGGGGTGAAGAATGTCGGCCACAATGCCATCGAGTCGATCGTGGCTGCTCGCAAAGAGACTAGGCCAGTTCACCTCCATCTTCCAGTTCTGCGAAAAGGTTGACTTGCGGCTGCTCAACAAGCGAGTGATCGAATCACTGATCAAGAGCGGCGCCATGGATCAGCTGGGCCGTCGCTCGCAACTGATGGCAGTGATCGATAGCTGCATGGAGCACGCCGCCAAGGCGCAACGCGATGCCGCGATGGGCCAGCATGGGCTGTTCGGCGTGTTCAACGACGACGAGCCGCAGACAAAGGAGAAACCGCTGCCCAACATTCCTGACTGGGATGAGCATCAGCGACTCTCCGCCGAGAAGGAAATCCTGGGCTTCTTCATCACCGGCCATCCGCTGGAGAAGTACCGTGAGAAGCTGCTCGACTTCCACGCCCTGACCACGAGCGATCTGGCGGAACTGAAATCATCTACCGGCAAGGACGACACGCTGGTCGGCGGAGTGCTGAAGAACGTCCGGGTCGCGAAGTCAAAGAAGGGCGACATGTACGCACTGGGGCAACTGGAGGACATGAACGGCTCGGTCGACATACTCTGCTTTGCCGAGGCCTATCGCCGATTGTCCGAGAAGCTGAAGCTGGATGTGCCCGTGCTGGTGAAGGGCGGCGTCAAGGTCGAAGAAGGTTCGAACACCAAGATCCTAGTCGGCGATATCACACCGCTGGAGGAGGCGCAACCGAAGTTGCCGCGCAGCCTGCGCATCAAGATTCCGCTGGAAACCGCATCGGAAGGCACCATCGACGCCTTGCATTCGCTGTGCCAGGAGCGCCAGGGCGAGGCCAAGGTGCTGTTCGACCTGGAACGCAAGGGCGACTTCACCGTCGTGATGGAGGCGGAAGGCTATAATGTGTTGCCAGACCGTGGCTTCGTTGCACGAGTGGAAGAACTCTGCGGTCGCGGCAGTGTGCGTGTCATCGACTGATGCCGCATGGCGATGGCATTATGGAAGTCGATGCCGGACAGCCGGATCGGGAAGAGTCTTTGCCACTTAGCAGGAATTCTCCCGGCAATCGACTACTGGATCTCAGCCGTAGAAGCGGTTTACCGCACCTCACTCAGGCCAACGAATAACAATATGGAAGCTGCTTCAAAAGCACAGACCGAGCTGGAACGGATCGAGAAACAGATTGAGCAGTTGCAGGCGGTCGCGGGCGACAATCCAGAGCCGCGCAAGCAATTGGAACAACTTCACGACCGGGTCGATGCCCTGCGCCGTCAGATGGCCGGCCAGCTCAGCGCGTGGGAGCGCACCGAACTGGCGCGCCATCCCATGCGCCCGTATCCGCTCGATTACATCGAAAGAATCTTTCCCGAGTTCAGCGAGGTGCATGGCGACCGCGGCTTTGGCGACGATCCGGCGATTGTCTGCGGCATGGCGCAAGTTCAACGGCAGGGAAGTTGCCGTGATCGGCACCCAGAAGGGCCGCGAGACCAAGCAGCGCATCTATCGCAACTTCGGGCAACCCAATCCCGAGGGCTACCGCAAGGCGTTGCGCCTGATGCGCTTCGCCGAGAAGTGGCGCCGCCCGGTGATCACGCTAATCGACGTGCCCGGCGCCTACCCCGGGCTAGGCGCCGAAGAGCGCGGACAGGCAGAAGCCATCGCCCACAACCTGCGCGAGATGGCGAGGCTGAAGGTTCCGTTCATCGCGGCCATCACCGGCGAAGGCGGCAGCGGCGGCGCTTTGGCGATCGCGGTCGCCGATCGCGTGCTGATGATGGAAAACACCGTCTATTCGGTGATATCGCCCGAAGGCTGCGCGTCGATCATGTGGCGCGACTCCAGCAAGCGCGAGATTGCGGCCCAGGCCATGCGCATCACTGCCAAGGACAACTTCGAGATGGGATTCTGCGACGAAGTGATCACGGAGCCTCCGGGCGGCGCGCATCACGATTACGATGCAGCGGCCGCAGCGCTCGGTCAGTCGCTAGAGAAACACCTGGCCGAACTGGAAAAGAAGCCCCTGCAGGAGTTGCTGGACGCGCGCTATAAGAAATTCCGCAACATAGCGCAGTATTACGATACGGTGTAGCCGGTTGTTCCGCTGACAACGACTAAGGAATGAATCTATGGGGACAGACCGAATCACAATCGATCCACAGGTGATGGGCGGAAAGCCCTGCATTCGGGGAATGCGCGTCACCGTCGGCACAATTGTGGGTATGCTCGCTGAGGGCCACAGCTCTTCCGAAATCCTCGAACTGTATCCCTACCTTGAAGCCGAAGACATCGCACAAGCGCTCTCCTATGCGGCTCTACGCTCCGAAGAGCGGGAGATCGAATTAAAGCAGGCGTGAAAATCCTCATCGACATGAATCTCTCGCCCAGTTGGGTTGCCGTGTTCAGGCAGGAAAACTGGGAAGCGGTGCACTGGAGCACGGTGGGCGACGTTACTGCCAAAGACAGCGAGATTCTGGATTGGGCGATCAAGAACGACTGCGTCGTATTCACCCATGATCTTGACTTTGGAACGCTGCTAGCGTCTAAATCGCGGCGTGCTCCCAGCGTGATACAGCTTCGGTCGCAGGAAACGTCTCCCGCCAAAATGGGGTCTGTGGTGGTGTTAGCAGTGAGACAGCTAGAGCAAGATCTGGAGCGGGGCGCATTGATCACGATCGACCCGGCCCGAGCCCGAGCTCGGGTTCTTCCTCTTTGACCACCGCCCGCGCCGTTTGCAACCTGCCCTATAATAGCAACACACCCCACAACATCGTGGCTGGTAGAGCGGGGTACAGACTCAAGGGGTAAGGATGGCAACAACAGAAATTGCGGTACACGGCACCGAATCGGATGCCGGCCGTCAGCCTGTCGTCAACAATTTCAGCATACAAGTCGCTACCGTCAACGGTTCCGGATCGCAGAGCGCCAACACCGTGCTGCTCCGCACCATCTTCCAGATGGGCGTACCGGTCTCTGGTAAAAACCTTTTCCCTTCCAACATCGCCGGACTGCCGACCTGGTACACCATTCGGGCCAGCAGGAAGGGCTACATCGCGCGCAAGAAGGAAATCGACTTCCTGGTGGCGATGAATGCGGAGACGGCGAAGGAAGACGTGCTCTCGCTCGCTCCGGGAGCGGCGGTGCTCTATGACGAGCCGCTGAAGCTGAACGAGCTGCGCTCCGACCTCACCTTCTACGCCGTGCCGTACGACAAGCTGACGGCAGCGGTGTGTCCCGAGTCGAAGCTGCGCAAGCTGGTCAAGAACATGATCTACGTCGGAGTGGTGGCGCAGCTCCTGAAGCTCGACATGGTCGAGGTGGAGAAGGCCGTCCGCAAGCAGTTCAAGACGAAGATCAAGGCCGCCGACCTGAACTGGAATGCCGCGAAAGCCGGCTACGATTACGCTGCCGCTTCGCTGACCAAGGCCGACCCGTTCACCGTCGAGCGCATGGACAAGACTCGCGGCATGATCATCATCGACGGCAATGCTGCCGCGGCCCTGGGGTGCATGTTTGCCGGCGTGACGGTCGTGACCTGGTATCCCATCACGCCTTCTTCATCGCTGGTGGAAACCCTCATCGATTACATGAAGGATTACCGCATCGGACCCGATGGCAAAGCGACTTTCGCCATCGTCCAGGCGGAAGACGAACTCGCAGCCATCGGCATGGTGCTAGGCGCGGGATGGGCAGGCGCCCGCTCCATGACGGCCACCGCCGGTCCCGGCATTTCGCTCATGGCGGAGTTTGCCGGACTGGGCTACTACGTCGAGATTCCGGGCGTGATCTGGGACATCCAGCGCGTCGGTCCGTCGACGGGATTGCCGACGCGCACCTCGCAGGGCGATATCGGTTTCGTGGCGACGCTCTCGCATGGCGACACTCGGCACCCCATGCTGATTCCTTCTTCGGTGCATGAATGCTTTTCGCATGGCGAGCGAGGCGTTCAACCTGGCGGAGCAGTTGCAGACCCCGGTGTTTGTCATGTCCGATCTCGACCTCGGCATGAACAACTGGATGTCGGAGCCGTTCGAATATCCCGAGACGCCGATCAACCGCGGCAAGGTGCTGACAAAAGAAGACCTCGACCGGTTGGGCGGCTTCGCGCGTTACAAAGACGTGGATGGCGACGGCGTCGGCTATCGCACCCTGCCGGGAACCGATCATCCTGGGTCGGCGTGGTTCGCGCGCGGCAGCGGCCACAACGAGAGGGCGCAGTACAGCGAACGTCCTGACGATTACGTGAATAACCTCGACCGCCTGGCCCACAAGTTCGATCACGCGCGTACGCTGGTGCCGCGGCCTGAAGTAGTTCGCAACGACGGCAACGAGGTCGGCATCATCGCGTACGGGACGTCGCATCACGCTGTGGTCGAAACCCTGGATCAGCTACAGGCCGAGTACGGAGTCAAGGCTGACTACCTGCGGTTGCGAGCGTATCCGCTCACCCGCGAGACGCATGAGTTCATCGCAGCGCATAAGCGGGTGTACATCGTCGACCAGAACCGCGACGCGCAGATGCTGACGCTGATCAAGCTGGACATTGCGGTGCCGGACATTGCCCGGCTGCGCAGCGTGAAGCATTACAACGGACTGCCCATCGACGCGCGGTCCATTACTGACGACATCATTTCGCAGGAGGGCAAGTAATGGCGAGCACTCCGACTCCCCAGCCGCAGCCGAAGACCAACCGCATCGGACTGACGGTGCTCGATTACCGCGGCGGCAAGACGACCTTGTGTGCGGGCTGCGGCCACAACGCCATCTCCGAGCGCATCATCGACGCCTTTTACGAGATGGGTATCGGCCCCGAGCGCGTCATCAAGATGTCGGGCATCGGCTGTTCGTCGAAGAGCCCGGCCTATTTCATGGGCCGTTCGCACAGCTTCAACTCGGTGCACGGACGCATGCCGTCGGTGACCACGGGAGCGGTGCTGGCGAACTGCCAAGATCGTCGCCCTGGGCGTCAGCGGCGACGGCGACACTGCCTCGATTGGCATCGGACAATTCGTGCACCTGATGCGGCGCAATCTGCCGGTGATCTACATCATCGAAGACAACGGCGTCTACGGGCTCACCAAAGGCCAGTTCTCGGCGACCGCCGACCTTGGCTCGAAGCTGAAGACGGGTGTCATCAACGATCTGCCGCCCATCGACACCTGCGCGCTGGCGATCATGCTGGGCGCGACGTTCGTGGGCCGTTCGTTCTCGGGCGATAAGCGCCAGTTGCACACCATGCTGAAGGCCGCGCTGGCGCATCGCGGCACGGTGATGATCGACGTGGTTTCGCCCTGCGTTACGTTCAACGATCACGAGGGCTCGACCAAGTCGTACAAGTTCATGAAAGACCACGAGGAGCCGCTGCACGACGTCAACTTCATTCCGCACTTCCAGGAGATCGACGTCGACTACGACGCCGGCGCCACCGTGAACGTCACCATGCACGACGGGTCGTCGCTGCGGTTGCACAAGCTGGAAGAAGATTACGATCCGACGGACAAGACCGGGGCGGTGCGGCGCTTGATGCAGTCCCACGAGGAGGACGAGGTGCTTACCGGCGTTCTCTACCTGAACACGACGGCGCCGAACTTCATCGACATGCTCAACATGACCGATCAGCCGCTGGCGACGCTTCCCGAAGACGTGACCCGTCCTTCGCGGGCAGTGCTGGAAGAATGCATGGAAGAGCTGCGGTAGTAACTCTCCTCTGCGAAGAACAAAAAGCCCTCCTTTGCGGAGGGCTTTTTGTTCACGCCGTAACTTACTTCAGCGATGCCATGTCGATCACGAAGCGGTACTTCACGTCGCTGCGCAGCATGCGCTCATAGGCTTCGTTGATCTTCTGGATCGGAATGATCTCGATGTCGGAAGTAATGTTGTGTTTGCCGCAGAAATCGAGCATCTCCTGGGTTTCGGGGATACCGCCGATCATCGATCCGGCGAACTGCTTGCGCTGGGGAATCAGGCTGAAGGCTGCTATCGGAACCGGCTTTTCCGGTGCTCCCACCAGGACCATCGTCCCATCACGCTTGAGCGCCACGAGATAAGGATTCACATCGTGCTCGGCTGAGACCGTGTCGAGGATGAAGTCGAAGCTGTTGGCGAGCTTCTCCATGGCGGCTGCGTCCTTTGAGATAACAACCTCGGAAGCCCCCAGGCGCTTCGCGTCGCCGGCTTTGTGGGCCGAGGTGGTGAACAGTACAACGTGCGCTCCCATGGCGTTGGCCAGCTTGACGCCCATGTGTCCCAGGCCGCCTAATCCGACGACGCCGACTTTCTGCCCCTTGCCCACCTTCCAGTGACGCAGCGGCGAGTAGGTGGTGATTCCGGCGCAGAGCAGCGGGGCGACGCCCGCGAGTTCCAAGTTTGCCGGAATGCGTAACACAAAATGCTCGGTGACGACGATCGAGCTCGAGTAGCCGCCGTACGTCATGCCACCGAGGATCTTGTCTTCGCTGTTGTAGGTGAACACCGGGGCAACCAGGCAATAGTTTTCCAGGCCCGCTTTGCAGGACTCGCAGTGGCCGCAGGAGTCGACCAGGCATCCCACGCCGGCGAGATCTCCGGTTTTGAACCTGGTGACCTCGGAGCCGACTTTCGTGACCCGCCCGACGATCTCGTGTCCCGGAACGACCGGATAGGTGGTGTTGGTCCATTCATTGCGGGCGGTGTGCAGGTCGGAGTGGCAGACGCCGCAATACAGAATCTCGATCTGCACGTCCTTGGGGCCGGGCTCGCGACGCTCGAAGGAAAAGGGCGAAAGCGGAGACGTGGCCGACCGGGCGGCGTAGCCTGAGGTCTTGGTGGTTTTTGATCTTTGACTGCTGGGGTGCTTTGGCTTCTTGCACATCAATCATGAGAACGGCTCCTCGCTAGGTGAGCGCTCGATGTGTTAAGTCGAGCTGAGTTGATGATTGCATTGCGGCGGTGACTAAGTCAGTGACATCAATAGTGACATCAATATGGATGCTCAGGGCGGGGACGAGGGCGCAGGCTGAGGTGCAGTTCGCAGTTTTTCATTGCGGACAAGCGGCACCGCTTTCGGCAACCTGACAGCATCATTGGCTCGGTGACTGACAGTGCGGTACCATGACAGCATGGCAAAGACTTCCAGCCAGTTCGAGGTTACCTGCCCCTGCTGTGGCGCAGTGTTGAAGATTGACGCCGCCAGCAAGGCGGTCATCGCGCACACCCCGAAAGCTGTTCCCAAGACCTTCAACGACATCGAAGAGGCGGCGCGAGCCTTGAAGGAGCGGGACAGCCGCAAGGAGTCGATCTTCCGCCAGTCGGTTGAGGCGCAGAAGAATTCCGCTGATCTGCTGGAGAAGAAGTTTCAGGAAGCGCTCAAGCGCGCGAAAGAGACTCCCGACACCGGCAAGCCAATACGCGATTTTGATCTCGACTGATCCACCTTTTCGTGAAACCCAGACCTCTTCTCCTCGGGCATCGTGGCGTTCGTCCTGGCTTGCGAGTGATGCAGCGGAAAGCTGATCTTCCCGCAGAAAACACGCTTGCGGCTTTTGAATATGCTCTCGCCCACGGCTGCGACGGTTTCGAGTTCGACGTGCGTACGACGCGCGATGGCCGCAGCGTCCTATGCCATGACCCTAAACTCAAAGGCGCGGTGATCGCTGAGACAGATTTTGCCGAGCTATGCCGCCATTGCGGAGAAACGGTCCCGTGCCTCGAAGACGTTTTGGCCGCGTTTGGAGCTCGCGCCTATCTTGACATCGAACTCAAACAGTTCGGCAATGAACCGGCGGTTGTCGCAGCGCTGATAGCACACCCTCCGCAACGTGGGTACCTTGTCTCCTCCTTCGATCCGCGAGTACTGCTTCGAGTCCACGAACTCGACGCCTCGATTCCGCTTGGCTACATTTGCGACCACAAGAAGCAGCTGGAGCGCTGGCGAGATCTCCCGGTCGCGTCGTACTTCCCGAGCATCCGCTGATGAGCCAAACTCTGCTTGAGGATTTGCACACAGCGGGCAGACAGGTGTTCACCTGGACGGTAAACCGTGGACCCAACCTGGCAGCGTTTGGCGAGTGGGGTGTAGACGGCTTGATCTCCGACGACCCGAAGCTGCTCAGCCGTGTGTTTGCCGGCCGGCCTCTCCCCACCAAACCGTAGAACCAGTCTCATGAATCCGGGGAGGACCTCTTGAATCGATTCCTCTCAGGGGCTGAAGTCCAATGTTTTCGGCCCTGGTTACGACGCGGCTGAAAGCCGCGCCCCTTCAAAACAATCTATGAGAGCGTTCCGGCGGTTGGCGGAGAGCGCGCCTGCTCATTTACAGTGAATGCGATGCCCACCACTGGTGAACGATTCGAGCGCGCTGTCGCCATCATGGCGCGATTGCGCGCCCCCGGCGGATGTCCCTGGGACCGCGAACAGACCTTCGACACCATCAAGCCCTACACCCTGGAAGAAACCTACGAAGTCCTGGAAGCCATCGACCTGCGCGACTGGGAGGAACTGTCCGGGGAATTGGGCGACCTGCTCCTGCAGGTGCTGTTCTATTCGGAAATGGCGGCGGAAGAAAAATACTTCAGCATCGACGACGTGCTTGATCGCCTTTCCAACAAGCTGGTGGATCGCCATCCGCACGTGTTCGGCGAGGTGAAGGCCGACACGCCGGGCGAAGTCGTTCGCAACTGGCAGGCGCTGAAGGCGGAAGAGAAGAAGAAGCGGCAGCAGGAAAACGGAGACCCGCAGAAGAAGGGTCATCCCGAATCGGTATTGCACGGCATCTCGTCGGCGATGCCGGCGCTGATGGAGGCATACAAGATCAGTTCGCGCGTCGCCAATGTCGGGTTCGACTGGCCCAACATCGAAGGCTTGTTCGACAAGCTGAGCGAAGAGACCGAAGAGCTACGCCGGAACCTGGAGGAGTATCCCGAACCGGGACCGCAACCGCAGTCCGCGTCGGCAGTCGCAAGCGCACGGGGAGTCGAGGTCCCCGAAGAGCTGCGTTCCCGGCTGGAAGACGAGGTGGGCGATCTTTTGTTTGTGCTGGTGAACATCGCGCGCTATCTTTCTCTCGACCCGGAATCGGCCTTGCGCAAGACGAATCGCAAGTTTCGCCGCCGTTTTGAATACCTGGAAGCGAGACTTCGCGATCAGGGACGCAAGCCAACGGATGCTTCCCTGGAAGAGATGGAGTCGCTATGGCAGCAGTCGAAGCAGCAGGAGTAATGGTGAGCCTGGACAAGATCTCGCTGCGTAGCTGCAACACGCTCGATGAGTTTCACGCCTGCCTGGAACTGCAGCGCGAGGTATGGGGCTTCAGCGATGTGGAGCTGGTCCCCCTGCGAGTCTTCTCCGTGGCGAACAAGATTGGCGGGCAGGTCATTGGCGCCTGGGACGGCGACACGCTCGCGGGCTTTGCCCTATCGATTCCCGGCTCCCGCAACGGACATTCGTACCTTCACTCGCACATGGTAGGCGTGAAAGAGCGCCTATCGCAACACCGGCCTGGGCCGACGCATCAAGTTGTTTCAACGTGAGGACGCTCTAGCGCGCGGCTACGAGCTGATGGAGTGGACCTTCGATCCGCTGGACATCAAGAACGCCTATTTCAACCTGGAGAGGCTGGGTGCGATCGCGCGCCGCTACAACATCAACCAGTACGGAATCACCACGTCGCCGCTGCAAGGCTTCCTGCCCACCGATCGACTGGTGGCGGAGTGGTGGTTGAAGTCGAAACGGGTGGAGACAATGCTGGCCAGCGGGCAGCATTCGGCCTTCCATGCTGAGGAACAAATCTCGGTACCGGCGGAAATCTATGCATGGAAGGCTGAGCCTGCCACCCGCCAGCGCGCCGTCGATGTGCAGAGCCGCAATCGCGAGAAGTTCCTTGCCGCGTTTTCCCGAGGGCTTGTCTGCCTAGGTTACGGACGCCACGATGAGGGCAGCGGCGTCTTTCTGCTAGGGCGATGGGACGAAGACTGGTCGTACGCGACCCGGGCCTGACCGTGGACGAAACCATTTGACATGAAAATCGAAGCCATTACCTTGCGCGAGCTGAAGATTCCGCTGGTCCATTTCTTTGAGACGAGCTTTGGGCGCACCTACACCCGCCGCATTCTCCTGGTCACGGTTCACACTGACGGGCCCGAGGGTTGGGGCGAATGTGTTGCCGGCGAGGAACCGTATTACAGCGAGGAATACATCGATGGCGCATGGGACGTGATGGTTCGCTATCTCGGCCCGAGTCTGCTGGGCCAGTCGATCTCCGCGGGAAGGGAAGTGCCGGCTCTGGTGGCGAAGGTGCGCCAGCACCGCATGGCGAAGGCCACGCTGGAAAACGCGGTTTGGGACGCCGAGGCGCAAGAGAAAGGCGTGCCGCTATGGCAATTGCTCGGCGGCAAGCGCCGCGAGATCGCTTGTGGGGTTAGCATCGGCATCCAGGACTCGCACCAACAGCTACTGGAGAAGATCGAGACCGAACTGGCGGCTGGCTACCAGCGCATCAAGGTCAAGGTGAAGCCGCGCTGGGATATCGAGGTGCTGGCCAAGATTCGCGCACGTTGGCCCGACATCCTGTTGAGCTGCGATGCTAACTCGGCGTACACCGTGCGAGACTTTGACCTGTTGCAGCGCTTCGAGCCCTTCAAGCTCCTGATGATCGAGCAGCCCCTTTGGAGCGACGACTTCTACTTCCACGCCCGCCTGCAGAAGCGGCTGCAAACCGCTATCTGCCTCGACGAAGCCATCCACAGCGCGCGCGACACCGAGGCAGCGCTGGAACTGGGCTCGGCCCGCATCATCAACATCAAGGTGGGCAGGGTTGGCGGCTTTTCCGAGGCAATCGCAGTTCACGACGTGGCCGAGCGGTTCAACGTGCCGGTGTGGTGCGGAGGCATGCTGGAGTCAGGAATCGGCCGCTCCCACAACGTGGCACTTTCCACCTTGCCGAATTTCAAGTTGCCGGGCGACGTTTCGGCGTCGAAGCGCTACTGGAAGGAGGACATCATCGAGCCCGAGGTGACGGTCTCGCCACAGGGAACCATCGCCATCGGCGACAAGCCGGGACGCGGTTATGAGGTTCGCAAAGATCTGATTGAGAAGTTGGCGGTGCGCGAGCAGGTCTTGAAGCCCTAAGGCAGTTTCATTGAAAGTGTAGACCGAGGTCACTCAGGGGCTAAAGCCCGAGTTCGCTACGGTCGCTTACGGCACGGCTGAAGCCGTGCCCTTTCAAGACTGTGCGTAGTCCACAGCAACCATGAAAACGCTCTAAGTCGCGGCTAGTTAGGCGCGGGAGTGGCGAAGACTTTCTCGATCATCCCGGGGGAGATCAGGTTCTTCAAGGAATCGGTTCCGAACTTCGGCTTGAGGTCGTAGACGGAGAATTCGCGCCAGCGGAAGGGCGCGAGTTCGAACACATAGGCATAATTGTCGTCGTCCCACTTGCCGCTGGCTTCTGCCTGCTCCCGGTCCAGGAAGCCTTCCGGCTCAAACGACGCGCGGAAAGCGATTGAGTTGGTGTCGTCGTTAATCTCGATTGGATAGCTCAGATCAACGGTAAATCGGTCGGTCTGGCAGCCCCAGTTGTTCTTCATGCAGCGGTTCTGGTCAACCACCTTCTCCAGCCGGGCGCTGAAATCATCCCGAAACGGATCGACCTCCTGGGGATACAGCGGTTGCGCCTTATGAGTGGCCGGGTCGTACAAATACAAGGTTTGAGGATGTACGTCGGCAAAGTGAACCATATTGCCGTCCGCCAGGACCAGGCCTGAGCGGAACGTCGCCGATACCCCGCCGATTCGAGCGTCTTCTACCTTGAGATCAGACTTGAGGACGATGAAGCATCCGGCCGACGGATTCCAGTGCAGTGTCAGGAAATACCACTCGGCAGTCCGCTGTACCTTCATGACGGAGCCCAGGCACGACACATTTGCTTCCTTGATGTCCGTTACCGCCAATTCGGCTTCGGCAAGGGCCGCGTGATCCCAGCGGCCATTCACCTTGTTGTATCGGGTCACAAGCAAGTGAGCGCGCAGTCCGGGTCCTTCGGATTGTCGAGATAGTAGGCAATGACGAACTCCTGTTCGTCATCCAGTATGTCGAAACTGGTGATCTTTGCGTTCAGGTGAGGAATGGATGCCGGCGGGAAGGCAATGGAATGCTCCCTTAAGACGTCGGCGAAGGTTGGATTGTCTTGCGCTGCCGCGTACGGCAGTAGCCAGAACAAGGTCAGCGCCACTGCACACAGGGCTCGCATGTATCCCCTCAGCGCGCAACACTAGCACAGTCATCCCAGTGGCGGAACATGAAAAGCGTACCGCGCCTGGGCCGCCTATTAGTAGAACCTTACTTGTGTGTCTCCTACGTACCGCCGCTGTTCTGCGCGACGACCTCGGAGCTCTTCTGCAGCAACTCAAGAGCCTGCGCCGTGGTGATGTTCTGCGGCACGGGGCGGAAATCCGTCATGGTTTCGGTCGACCAGATGGTCAGCGGCTTGAAGAGCAGGATCGTGCCGTTGAACTGAAGCGTCTCCAGAGTCATCTCCCAACGGCCGTTGCCTACGTCTGCCTGGTGGATGATGAACTTGCCGCCCTTGTTGAGCCTTGCCCAGAATCCCCCATCCGAACTCAACGTCCTCGAAGAGTTCGCCGTTGATCTCGGCGATGCGGTAGTCGTTCTTGTCGATGACCATGGTGCCCCGCATGCCCTCGAGGACGCGGGTCTCGTGGTTGGGCGCCGACCAGTTAGGGTTGGGCTTGAAATTCAGCCGAACGAATTCGTGCCCGGTGGGTCCCTTTTCGTTCCCTCGTAGGTGTAAAAGAACGCGTCGGGCAGGCTCCTCATCAGCGTCGCCGAGCGCTGATCATCCACCTTGCTGGCCTCCTCTCGCTTGCGGCGCGCCTCCGCGTCGTTCGCGAACTTGGTGAGTTTCTGGTCGACCGCAGCCTGTTGCTGGGGGGTGAGAGGATGGCCGTTGCGGGCGATGGTGCGGGAAAGGCCGCCTTCGTTGGTCTCGATCACTTCCTTGGTGATGGAGTGATCTTTGTAGACCGTACTGTCCCTGTACATGAAGTGTTGGCCGTCGCCGGTGTCGTTTATCTCGTTCTGGACGGCACGGCGCACCAGCGCCCGGGGATCCATCTGCTCCGGCTGCGCCAGGGACGGGGCCGTCAGCCCGAGTAGAGTGGTGGCTAAACCAATGGATCCTAATTAGTTTTCTAGGAAGCCGGGATGTCACGATGGTCTCTTTCTTTTGCAGTAATCCTTCTCTCCACTATTAGACTGCGATTTACCGTGTTTCTGTTGCAAATATTTCTATTAGGACATGGGCCCGCAACTGGACGCGCGATGAGGCTATTTTAGCTGAGTGCCGTTGTGGGAAGCGCCAGAGGGTACGATGGAGTGTTGGCCCGACCATCGATGAAGCGCGTCGTCATACCGGAGCTGTTAGACCAGGACCTGGGGACGGCTGCAGAAATCGAGCGTTCCCTGAATGACCTCAGGCACATCAACCAGTGGTTCGGGGGAATCCGTACCACCACCCAATTGGTGGAACGTATTGCCAAGGCGTCCAATGTTGCCAGGCTCTCCTTGCTGGAGATCGGTACGGGGCGAGGGGACCTTCCGCTGGCGGCGCATGAGCAACTCGCTCGCCAGGGTATTGAACTCCAAGTCACGCTGCTCGACCGCATTCCGTCTCACTTACCGCAGAACACGGTTCGCTCAGTCGTGGCCGATGCAATGCGCCTGCCATTTCGTGACAATGCATTCGACGTGGTGAGCTGCTGCCTGTTGGCTCATCACTTCGAGCCGGACGAATTGCTAAGCTTGGCTGCTTCCGCCTTGCGAGTCTGCCGGCGCGCCGTGCTCATCAACGATGTCGTTCGCAGCCGAGTGAATTTGGCACTGACTTATGCTGGTTTCCCCCTATTCCGTAGCCGGATAACCCGGCACGATGCGGTTGCGTCGGTGCGCCGGGCTTACACTCGGGAGGAGATGGAATCCATTCTCAGCAACGTGCCGGCGGCGCGCATGGAGATAACCACGCATTACCTTTACCGGATGGGCGTGCTGCTGTGGAAATGAGTCAGGTCGAGTTCGATATTGCCGTGATCGGTGCGGGGCCGGGGGGAAGTGCCGCCGCCATTACGGCCGCGCGCGCCGGACTGCGGGTTGTGCTGCTCGAAGCCGGCGAGTTTCCGCGGCAGAAAGTCTGTGGCGAGTTTGTATCGGCGGAATCGCTGGAACTGCTTGCCGGTCTGCTGGCAGCCAGTTCGCGCGGGCGGCAAGTTCTTGGCAAAGCTCCGGTGCTGGATCGCGCTCGTTTATTTCTGGGCGAGCGGATGATCGAGACGCCAGTTTCGCCCGCAGCGCTCAGTCTTCCCCGGACCGAACTCGACGCGTTGCTGTGGGACGAAGCAGCAAGCGCCGGGGCCTGCGCGCGACCGCGATGCGAGGTTCTGGCGATCGATGGCGAAGGCCCGTTCCAGATCGAGAGTGCCGGCGGCCGAGTGAGTGCCGCCGCAGTGGTGGTTGCGGCGGGGCGGTGGTCACGGTTTACTGAGAAACCGCTCCTTCCTCCCGGGCCCAAAATGGATGGGCGTGAAGGCGCATTTCCGCGAGCCGCGGCCGTCTCTTTCCACCGACTTGTACTTCGTTGACCACGGCTACTGCGGGGTGCAGCCGGTTGCTCCGGACGTAGTAAACGCCTGCGCCATGGTGCGTTCCGATCGAGCGACTTGCTTGGAAGAGGTGTTTCAGCTAAGTCCAGTGTTGGCGCGCCGAGCCGCGGCGTGGGAGAGAGTGAGCGATCCGGTCAGCACTGCACCATTGATTTATCCCGAGCCTCAACCGGTCAACGGCAAAAAGCTGCAGGTAGGGGATGCCGCTGCGTTCATCGATCCTTTCGCCGGTGACGGGATCTCCATCGCTTTGCGCAGCGGATACACCGCCGCGATGTGTCTGGGCATGATGTTCCGGGAAGGTGCGACGTTACAGGACGCAGTGAACCTCTATCGCCGGGAATACCAGAGGCAATTCGCCGCTCCGCTGGCCGCAGCCGCTCGCATACGGCGCCTGCTTTCGCTGCCGCCCCTGGCGTTGAAGCTCACGTTCGAAATGCTGCGCTTCCCCGGATTGGTCCCCATGATGGTACGCAAGACGCGGCGATCCGGCGCCTGATTGCCCAGCCGCGGGCCTAGCGGATGACCAGTACCTCGCGCATATTGTCGCGTCCCAGGAAAAACTTGATCGAAGCGTAATCGCGGAAGAGGTTTTCCACGTGGCGATTGTTGAACACGCGCTGCAGCTTGAAGGGCTGGGCCGGCTGCAGCTCGAGAGTGTCCTTGGAGGCGATGTTGTAACGGTAGAACGGCGCATCCGGTCCTGCGTCCTTGGTATGGAAGAAGGCCAGCAGGATACCGCCCGGCTTCATGGCAACATGGATGCGCTCGATGACTGGTTTCACCAACGGCTCGGGGAGGTAGTCCGCCAGGTCCCAGAACGTGACCGCGTCGAATTCCTCCCGCTGAAAGCGCAGGTTGTCACGCAGGAAGCGGTCGATATCGACCGAGGCGCCGCCTTCGGGGTTGGGAACGACCAAAGATTTATCGGTGGCGATGCGCAGCAGGTCTTCCTGGTGAAACTTGTGGCCCAGGCCGATCATGAAGGTGATGTTGGCCGGTGAAGTGGCGCCGAGGTCGAGGACCTTGCGTTCCTCGCCACGCGAAATGTCCTTAATGAACTCATTGAAGCCGGTAGAACGGCGCAGGATGCGCTGTCCGGAGACAACGCGACCGTCGAAACCCGCTTCTCCGGAGGAACCGAAGATTCTGCTGAAGATGCCAGGAGCCACTTCGCGTATTGTACGGGCAGCGAACGGCATCCACAAAGTGGAAGAAGACAAGACATCCGCTGATTGCAGATGTCCTTAGGGAAACGGATTGGTTAAAGCGGCAGGAAGCTCGGGTCCCGCAGGATTGCCTGCCGCTAGAACTTCTTGGGCTCCAGCAGCGATCCCTGGCTGGCTGGCGCAACTACCGGGGCCGCAGCTTGAGGTTTGTTCTCGGCCTTGCCCGCCGGTTCGGGCTTCTGGATGTCGATCGTCCCTTTGAAGTAAGCCCCGTCTTCGATGGAGATCCGCGCCGTCGAAATGTCGCCGGTGAGCGATGCGCTCTTGCGCAAGTCGACCCTGTCCGTGGCATGCACGTCGCCGTCCACCCGGCCGTGAACGACAACATTGCGTGCCTCGATATTGGCCCGGACGCGGCCGTTGGGCCCGATGGTCAGGCTCTGGCCGCGCAACGCGATGGAGCCGTCCACCTCGCCATCGACAAAGAGATCTTCGCTGCCGGACAGCTCGCCTTTTACGATGACGGACTTTCCGATGGTTGCAACCTCGCCGCTCCGAGCGGGTTCACTGCGAAGTGGGGAAGCTGCCGCGCTTGGCGGCGCAAACGGGTTAGCGGGGGACGGGGTTTCCGGTGAAGGCATAGGGATTTCGTCTTCCTTGCGGCTTGGTTTCCACATTACGTGCTCCGTAGTGCGCCGCCCACATTGGTTTCGCGAGGGGCGCGACCACGCGGGCAATCCGCTGGCAAGAGGATACCTAAGCCCGGCCTTGCAGAAAAGCGTTTTTCCGGCGGTTCTGCGCCAGGGAGTTGACTTTCCAGCCACTCTGTCTCTTCCGCGGCCGTTTTGGCCCGCGACGGTGTCGTCAGCGAACTGTCGTTTCTGCTCCCGTATAATTGAAGGTTTCGTACTCCTGTCGCCGTTGCGCAAGCAAATCCACCGGCGAAGGCCAGGACTCATCCATGACGCAAATTGAGCTTGTTTTAGCCCGCGAAATCCTTGACTCGCGCGGAAATCCTACTGTCGAAGCCGACGTAATTCTGGAGAGCGGCGCTCGCGGCCGCGCCGCCGTTCCCAGCGGAGCTTCCACCGGCGAACACGAAGCGGTGGAGCTGCGCGATGGGGATAAGAGCCGCTTCCAGGGCAAAGGTGTCTTAAAGGCGGTCGACAACGTGAACGAAGTGATCGCCCCGGAGCTGGAAGGCATGGACGCCAGCGATCAGCGCGAGCTCGACACCATCATGCGCGATCTGGACGGCACGCCCAACAAGAGCAAACTCGGAGCCAACGCGATCCTGGCAGTTTCGATGGCGGCCGCGCGCGCCATGGCCGACCATCTCGGAATCGAACTGTATCAGTATCTCGGCGGGTTCACCGCCAGCCTGCTGCCCACGCCGATGATGAACATCCTCAACGGCGGCGCTCATGCCGACAGCAGCGTCGATTTCCAGGAATTCATGGTCATGCCGGTGGGCGCGCCGTCGTTCAGTGAAGCGCTGCGCTGGGGAGTCGAGACCTTCCACACCCTGAAGGGCGTGCTGAAGAAGCGCGGCTACAACACCGCGGTGGGCGATGAAGGTGGATTTGCTCCTTCGTTGAAGTCGAATACTGAAGCGATCGAGGTAATTCTCGAAGCCATCACCCAGGCGGGCTACAAGCCGGGTGAACAAATCGCCATCGCGCTCGATCCCGCGGCCAGCGAGTTCTACGACGCAGCGAAGAAGAAATATGTCTTCAAAAAGTCGGACAAGAGCGAACACTCCAGCGAAGAGATGGTGAAGTTCTACGCTGACTGGGTGCGGCAGTATCCCATCGTGTCTCTGGAAGATGGACTGGCCGAGAACGATTGGGAGGGCTGGCAGACGCTTACCTCCGAGTTGGGGAGCAAAATCCAGCTCGTGGGTGACGACATTTTTGTTACCAATATCGAGATCTTCCAGCGCGGCATCGATTCGGGCGTGGCCAACTCGATCCTGATCAAGCTCAACCAGATCGGCTCGGTCAGCGAAACCATCGATGCCATCAACCTGGCGCGCGAGAACGGCTACACGTCCGTGATCTCGCACCGCTCGGGCGAAACGGAAGATACCTTCATCGCGGACCTCGCGGTGGCTACTGCTGTAGGGCAGATCAAGACGGGCTCGGCCTCGCGTACCGATCGCATCGCGAAGTACAACCAGCTGCTGCGAATCCAGGAAGAGCTTGGCGAAGCCGCGCGCTTCAACGGCTTGAAGGCGCTGAACTACCACGGAGAGTTGGCGAGGAAGGCGAAAGCGTAACGATTGATGAGGGACTCTGAGATCATTTTTGCCGTGAAAGAAGCACCCGAAGGCGGCTATGAGGCGCGCGCCATGGAGTACCCCATTTTCACCCAGGCAGAAACTATCGAAGAGTTGCGGGAGATGGCACGCGATGCAGTCGACTGTCATTTTGCAGACGAAGCCCCGGCAGCAGTTAAACTGCGATTCGTCGCAGCGAGCGAGTAGATTCAAGTCATAGCGACCCTTTGACTGCGTTCGCTGCTCTCAGGATGACAAAGACGATCTGCTGCGGCTGCAGCTGGAGCTGATAGCTGACAGCTGACGGCTGACAGCTTTTCACGAATAAGGCTAACTATTAATGATCAATCGACCCAAACCGCTTGTACTTATCATCCTCGACGGCTGGGGCTATGCCCCGCCGTCTCCCGCCAATGCCATCTCGCTGGCGCGCAAGCCCAACTACGACAAGCTGCTCGCGGAATTTCCTAATACCCTCATTCACACCAGCGGACGCTACGTTGGCCTCCCCACCGGCCAGATGGGCAACAGCGAAGTCGGCCACCTGAACATCGGCGCGGGTCGTATTGTCTACATGGACATCACCAAGATCGATCTCATGATCGAGAACGGTGAGTTCGAAAAGAGCCCCGCTCTGGTCGACGCCATGACTAAGGCACGCACCGGCGACCGCCGCCTGCACCTGTTCGGGCTGCTCTCCGACGGCGGAGTTCATTCGCACCAGAACCATCTCTACGCCATTCTGCGGATGGCCAAGCAGAACGGTGTAGAGCGCGTCTTTGTGCATGCTTTCATGGACGGTCGCGACACCCTGCCCACTAACGGCGCAGGCTACATCGAACAATTGCAGCAAAAGATGCGCGAGTACGGGGTCGGCAAGGTTGCTACGGTGAGTGGGCGTTATTACGCCATGGACCGCGACAAGCGTTGGGAGCGCGAAAAGAAAGCTTTCGATGCTATGGTTGACGGCGTCGGCGAAGGCGGCCGCTACACCGATGCAGTGAAGGGCGTGCGGGAGTCATACAACCGCGACGTGACCGACGAGTTCATCGTGCCCTTTGTGGTGGTGGACGAACGCGGCGAACCGCTGACCACCATTCGCGACGGCGATGTCTGCATCAACTTCAATTTTCGCGCCGACCGCGCCCGCCAGATCACGCGTTGCCTGGCGCGCAACAGCCACTTCACCGCGCAGGATGGCCGCGAACTGGAGGGCGCCGAGGAACTCGACAAGATCATCCCGCGCGACCGTGTCCCTAAAGACCTGACCTACATCTGCATGACGCGATACGACAAGCACTTCACCTTGCCGGTCGTGTCGCCGCCGGAGTCGCTGGGCAACATCCTGGCGAATGTCATGGCGAATCTCAACATGCGCAACCTGCGCGTGGCCGAGACCGAGAAGTACGCGCACGTGACGTACTTCTTCAACGGCGGCGTCGAGAAGCCGTTCCCCGGCGAAGATCGCATACTGGTCCAATCGCCCAAGGTAGCGACCTACGACCTGAAGCCGGAGATGAGTGCCCAGGGAATCGCCGACGCGGTGGTGAAGGCCATCGAAGACAAGACCTTCGACGTGATGGTGGTCAACTTCGCCAACGCCGACATGGTCGGGCACTCGGGCAAGATTCCGCCGACCATTGTTGCCGTCGAGACCGTCGATGCCTGTCTTGGTCAGATCTATGCGGCGCTTAAGCGAGCCGGTGGCGCGATGATCGTCACCGCCGACCACGGCAATGCCGAACAGATGATCGACCCTGCAACCGGCGGGCCGCAGACTGCGCACACCACGAACCCGGTACCCTTCATTCTTGCGGCGGAATACGCAGTGCCAACCGCAGGTTTCAAAGGCGACGGAAGACGCTTCACACTGAGGCCCGATGGCGCGCTGCAGGACATTGCTCCGACGATGCTTGGTATCCTGGGCGTCCCGCAACCGAAAGAGATGACGGGACACGACCTGCGCGTGGTGGCGGAAGAAGCGAAGCAGTGATGGCCTTTTTGGAACTTGAAACTTGAAACTGCTCTCGTGAAGCTACTGATTGCTCTCCATCACCGTAACCCCTCGTGGATCGCGCCGGCGTGGTTCGCTGAACGGCTAAAAGCCGACTTCCCGCAGCTCCATATTGTTCAGCTATCTACCTATGACCGTGTGACAGAAGAGATCGCGGATGCCGAACTGGCGATCACCTGGTCGCTGCGCGGCGACCAGATCGCCGCGGCAAAGAAGCTGCGGTGGATTCATTCCACGGCTGCTGCGGTTCACGCCCTGATGACGCCCGAGTTGCTGGCGAGCGACATCGTCGTAACCAGTGCGCGAGCGGTCCACGGCCCGGTGGTTGCCGAACACGCATTAGCGCTGGCCTTTGCGCTGGCCAAGCGGCTGCCCCAGGCGATGCACGCGCAAACGCAGAAACACTGGGCTCAGCTCGAGATAGCCAATGGCGAGCTGCGGCCGCGAGAGCTGCGCGGCTCGACCATGACCATCGTGGGGCTGGGCGCCATCGGCAACACGTTAGCGAAGCTCGCAAAGTCCCTGGGCATGCGCGTCCTGGCGGTCCGGCAGAACCCTCACCTCAGCCATGAATCCGTGGACGCAACGTACGGATTCGAGAACCTCAACGCTGCCCTGCAAGAGAGCGACTTCGTGGTGCTCGCCGTGCCCGTTACCCGCGACACACACCACCTGATGAACGCCGAGCGTCTGGCGCTGCTGAAGCGCTCGGCATATCTCATCAACGTGGGACGCGGCGTGCTCATCGATGAAGCTGCCTTGGTTGCCGCTCTGCGAGAGAAAAGTTTTGCCGGCGCGGGGATCGATGTCACCCAGGAAGAACCGCTGCCCTCGGAATCGCCGCTGTGGTCGATGGAGAACGTGCTGATTACTCCGCACATCGCCGGATACGCCGACAAGATGTGGGAGCGTCATTATGAGCTGTATGCGGAAAACCTGCGCAGGTATCTCGCACGCGAACCGCTGTTGTGGACGGTTGACAAGCAGCGAGGCTACTAGCGGCTGGCGGCAGCCCTGTCTGCTGCCGGCAAGGTAAAGTGAAATACCGAGCCGCTTCCCACCTGCGAGGTCACGCCGATGGTTCCGCCGTGGGCTTCGACAATTGCCTTGGCGATCGCCAGTCCCATGCCCGTACCCTGCACCCGGTACCGCTGATCGTGGCCGCGATAGAACTTCTCGAAGATCAGGGACTGTTCGAAATCGTCGATGCCTGGTCCGCGGTCGGCCACGCTCATCTCAACCCTTCCGTCCCTGGCTTCCGCGCTGACGGTGATGTTGGTGCCAGGGGCCGAATACTTTGCGGCGTTCTCCAGCAAATGTCCCAACACCTCTGCAATCCGTTCTGCGTCGGCCTGTACCGGTGGCAGGGCCGCGGGTATCGCGAACTCGAGCGGATGATTCCCCAGGGCCGGCCGCACCTTGTTCACCGCCGCATCGACGATCTCCGAGACGGAATGGGGAGCGCGATGCAATTCCACCTGTTGCGCGTCCAGCCGAGCCATCTCGGCGGCTTCTCCGACCAGACGATTCAACCGGTCGGTTTCTTCGTCGATTACAGAAAGCAGGTCCTTGCGCCCGGCATCGTCCAATCCATCCGAAGACAGCAAAGTCGTGACGGAAGCCTTGATCGAAGTCAGTGGAGTGCGGAACTCGTGGGTAACGCTGTCGAGCAGCGCCGAGCGCAGCTTCTCGCCTTCCCGGGCAGCTTCGGCGCGGGTCAAGGTTTCCACGGCTCCAGCTCGTTCGATGGAGATCGCAATCAGGCTGCCGGCGGCTTCTAACGTTGCGCGCGAGAGCGCCGCTCCTTCGACTCCCAGGCTTCCGATGGGGCGGACGCCGATCCGCAGGGGCACGAAGCTCAACTCCTGGGCATCGTCGGTGATTACCTCGCCGCGTACACTCACCGCTTTCAGTTGCTCTTCGTTCAATTCCGGATGGTCCGCTCCGGAACGGTAGACCTCGTTGCGCTTACTCAGATAAATGGCCGCCGAAGTTGCGTTGAAGGCCTCGCAAATGAAGCCCGGTATGGAGTTCTGCAGGTCGAGAACGTTCTCGGTGGTAAGCAATTGCTGGCTCAAGGAGTAGAGTCGCTCGACTTCTTTTCTGCGTCGCGTAGCGTTGAGGGCCTCGCGCCTGGCTCTTTCGGCCAGGCGGCTGGCCAGGATGGCGCTTGCCAGAAACGCCAGCAGAGCGATCCAATTTTGCGGGTCAGCAACTGTGAAGGTGTGAACCGGAGGAAGAAAGTAGTAGTTAAACAGTAGCGTGGCCACTACTGCCGTGATGGTCGCAACTGTCAAGCCCCAGCGCGAAGCCACTCCCAGCACTACTAGCAGGAAGGTCAAGGCGACGGTTGTTGGGTTGACCGGTAACCGTGAATACGCCAGGGTTATGACAGCGAGGGTGCCGAACGCCAAGGCGCAACCGTACAGCAGCGGCTTCCACTTGCGGTGCAGGTGTTTTCCCGCTCGCTCACGGTCTACGGGCACGGGGCTCACGCGGTAATTGTAACGAATCGACATTTTGGGGGCGCTGCCGCAGAATACTTGCACCGTGCAGAAGACGCCCGAGCAATGGCTGGAAGAGACCGCCCCGGAAAAGAAGGCTGGGGTATTCAAGCTCTTCCTGGGATATGCCCCGGGGGTGGGCAAAACGTATTCCATGCTGAGCGAAGCCATCCGCCGCCGCAGTCGCGGCGAAGATGTCGTCATCGGCGTGGTCGAAACCCACGGCCGCAAGGCAACGGCCGAGCTGGCGGCACGGCTGGAGACCGTTCCTCGCAAGAAGCTTGAGTACAAAGGCGTCACCTTCGAAGAGATGGACGTGGACGCAATCATCGCCCGGCATCCCCAGGTCGTCATGGTGGACGAGCTGGCGCACACCAACATCGATGGGAGTAAACACCACAAACGGTATGAAGACGTATTCGAAATCCTGGACCACAACATCGACGTCGTTTCGACGATGAACGTGCAGCACCTGGAAAGCGTGACTCCGCTGGTGCAAAAGATCACGGGCATCGTGGTGCGTGAAACCGTCCCCGACTGGGTACTGAAGCGGGTTGACGAAATCGTGCTGGCCGACGTCACGCCGCAAGCCTTGCAGACTCGCATGCGGCGCGGCGACATTTACCCCCCAGATCGAGCCGATCGCGCCCTGGGCAATTTCTTCAGGCCAAGTAACCTGATCGCCCTACGCGAGATCGCCCTGCGGCACGTGGCGCAGGTGGTCGATCGCAGTCTCGAGCCCTACATGGATCAGGACACCAATGGCGCCCGGAACCTCAATCTCTCCGAGCGCATTGGCGTCGGGATCAGTTCCAATCCCGCCGCCCAGTACCTCGTCGCCAAAGGAGCGCGCATGGCCCAGGCGGTCGGTGGGGAATTGTATGTTGTGTATGTCGACACCGGCTCCGACGACGAGCCAGAGCGCCAGCGGTCGTTGCAGGCCAATCTTCGCTTTGCGGAGAATCTCGGAGCTCAAATCGTAAAACTCAAGGCGAAAACGGTGGCCGACGGACTCTCCGAATTCGTGCGCGAGAAGCACATTACGCAGGTGATCTTCGGGCACTCCGCGACCAGCGGTTGGAGACGCTATCTCTTCCTCTCCGCGGTGCACCGATTCCTGCGGGATGCGCCGGCCGTCGACGTTCACATCGTGAAGCAGCAGGCAAATTAGATGACTGCAAGAACGCACATCCTGGTGGTTGACGATGAGCCGCAGATCACGCGCGTACTGCGCACCAGTCTCAACGCCCAGGGATACGAGACGCGGGTTGCGAACGACGGCGAGACGGCGCTGGAGATCGTGAAGGACTTCACGCCGGACCTGGTCATTACCGACCTCGCCATGCCGAACATGAACGGCATTGAACTGTGCCGCAGGCTGCGCACGATTTCGTCCGTGCCGATCATCGTTCTTTCCGTGCGGGGCGAAGAACGCAGCAAGATCGAAGCGCTCGACTCAGGGGCTGATGACTACATTACCAAGCCGTTCAGCACCGGAGAACTGCTGGCACGAATTCGCGCCGCATTGCGCCGTGCACCTGCTGCCGAACCTCCACAGACAGTGGTGGAGCGCGGCGATTTTCGCATCGACCTCGACGCTCGCACGGTTTCCGTCGCCGGCAGGGAAGTCCGGCTTACTCCCAAGGAGTTCGATGTTCTACTGTACATGGCGCAGCATCCCAATAAGGTGCTCACCCATCGCGCTATCCTGAGCGCAGTTTGGGGAGGGAATAACGTGGAGCAGAACGAATACCTCAGGGTATTCGTGGGACAGTTGCGCAAGAAATTGGAGGTCGATGCCAGCGCGCCACGCTACATCCTGACCGAGCCCTGGGTCGGATATCGATTCGAGCCGGGAGACTGAAATTAGCGGTAGCGCCTTTCACGCAGCATCGTGGGCAACCCACCACAATCCGGCCGGGGCCAACGTTCGCCAGATGTCGGGTTTCTTCAACCCGAAGCCTCAGGTCGTGCTTTCGCCGCTGTTCTAAACGTAATTCCCTCTGCTTTGCACGGCACCGTACGCTCCCTTCTGGCGGCGGTCCCGAGTCCCGACCTGGCGATCCGGCAATTCGAGCGGCTGCTGGAAAGCGCCACGAATCAGGGAATCGTGGAAAAGTTGTGCCAACCTTTGCTGATGCAATACGCCCTGTTGCTGTTCGGCAACAGCGAGTGGCTCGGCGACACCTTGGTTCGCAATCCGTCTGTGCTGGTCGACCTGGTTGGCGAAAAAGGACTGGATCGTTCGCTTTCGCGGGACAGTTTCGAGGCTCGCCTGAACTCCTGCGCGAACCGCTCGTCGCAGGGCGAGGTGGCCGAGTTGCTCTCCGGCTTTCGCAAGCGGGAATACATCCGCATCTTGCTGCGTGACCTGCTGGGTATCGCACCCTTGGCGGAAACGACTGGGGAGATCTCGGCCCTATCCGATGTGCTGATCGAGTATGCCTTGCGAGAAACCGAGGCGCGGCTTCACGAGAAGCATGGCAGGCCGCAGTGGATCGACGACTCGGGCACTCCCCATGACTGCAGGTTCGCGGTACTTGGCCTGGGAAAGCTCGGTGGAAACGAGCTGAACTACAGCTCCGACGTCGATCTGCTTTACCTCTATGATGGCGCTGACGAAAGTCCGCCCACCGGTCTGAGCCATCGCGAATACTTCATCCGCCTGGCCCAGCAGACGACCGAGTTGCTCGCCCGCCACAACCGGGAAGGCCAGGCATTTCGCATCGACCTTCGCTTGCGGCCGCAGGGAAGCCAGGAAGAACTAGCTGTCGCGATGTCCCATGCGGTGGACTACTACCGGAATGTCGCACAGGACTGGGAGCTGCAGGCCCTCATCAAGGCGCGTCACGCGGCGGGCGATGTGTCGCTCAGCCGCGAATTCCTCGACGCGGTTCGACCACAGGTCTACCGACCTGAGCTGAATTTACCGGCTATCAAGACGGCGCTGCAGATGCGGGAGAAGATCGAGCGCCGGCGCCGGCAGCGTCCCCCGATCCCGGCTGCCCTGCGGGGCATTGATGTAAAGCTGGACCGTGGCGGAATCCGCGATATCGAGTTTCTGGTGCAGTGTTTGCAGCGTGTCTACGGCGGTTCGGAGCCATGGTTGCGTTCGCGCGGCACGCTGTTCGCTTTGCAAAAGCTGCACGACAAGGAGCACATAACCGGTCGAGACTACCATCGTCTCACTGGCGCCTATGTCTTTCTGCGCAATGTCGAGCATCGCCTGCAAGTGCGGCGTGGCCAGCAGACGCACCGTGTGCCCAATACCCGCGGAGAGTTGGAGGCGCTGGCCCGCAGTCTGAGCTCTTCCGATGCTCGTCCTCTCGCCGCCGATAGTCTGCTCGAGGAATTGCGCTCACGCATGGCGGGCGTCGCGGAAATCTATCAGCGCGTCATCTACCACCAGCAGAGTCAGTCCCCGAGCGACGACACTGTGCAGGCGGATCGCTCATTCCATGCCTGGGCGGTGCGCGGCCGAGTTTACGGGCAACTGGTACACCGGCTGCTGACCGACGTTCCTGGCCTGTCGCAAGTTCTCGACCAACCGGACCTTTCCGCCCACGGGCGTGCCAATTTCGATCGCTTCCTCAGCTCCGCAACCGCCAACCCGGAACGGTACAAAGACCTGATCACCGCCGCCGCTGACATCGGTACGGTTCGCCGGGCATTGCAGGTATTCGAACTGAGCGACCACCTCACCGAGATACTGGTGCGCCATCCCGGAGATCTTGTCCTCTTGGGAGGGGCCGGAGAAAACTCAGATCTGAAGAGTCTGAGGGAGCAGCTGTCCGCAGGAGCTCCGCCGATAGCCACAGACGGCTCTGAGGCGGCCACGGCGGAGGCACAGCGCACACATTCTCTGGAGCGGTTGCGAAGACATTTCCGTCAGCGCCTGTTCGTGGCGAGTGTACGCAGTCTCTTCGACGATCGTGACATCTACTCAAATTTGGCCGGGAACACGTCAGCTGCCGACGAAGCCATTCGTGCCGCGCTGGCCATCTCCGGTCCCTGCGATGGACTGGCGATCATGGCCCTCGGACGGCTCGGATCGTTCGAGTTCGACGTGCTATCGGATGCCGACCTGGTTTTCGTCAGTGACGACGGCGCTGACCAGCCAGTACTCCGCCTGACCGCGCTCAGGACTATCGAAGCGCTCACGACCTACACCTCCGCCGGGACCGTCTTCGCAGTGGATGCTCGCTTGCGTCCTCACGGCCAGGAGGGTGAACTGCTGGCCACGACCGCGCAATTGCAGACCTACTGGAACACCGAGGCCAAGCCGTGGGAGGCCCTGTCCTATCTGCGTCTGCGCTTCGTGGCCGGCGACGAGCGTGTCGCCACTCGCGTGCTGGCATTGGTCCGGGAGAGCGTTCCCGGCATCGTAGCTCAGGTTGGGTTCGCCGCGGAACTGGCGGAGCTTCGCGGCAAGCTCGAGAAATCCGACTCGCCCCACAATCTGAAGACGGGTCCAGGAGGCACGTACGACATCGACTACCTGGTCGGCGAGCTGCAGCTTCGCCACCAGGTCTGGATGACCGGCAACTTGCGCGACCGCATTCGCGTTGTGTCGTCGCTCGGGCTGCTCGCCCCGGACGAGGCACAGGTGCTGGAAGACAACGCGCTCTTCCTGCGCACGCTGGAGCACTGGATACGGCTGGTGAGCGGAAAGCCCGGCAAGTGGCTCCCCGCCGGCGAGCATGGCCGAAGATCGCTGCAGAGGCTGCTGCAGCAGGACCTTCCCGATAGCGAAGGCCGGAGTGCCGAAGTGCGTCTCGCCACCGCGATGGAACAGACCCGCGCACTCTATGAAAAACACCGGGAACGGTAGTCGTTCAGATTTGTTTGAAGCTCCACCCTTCCGGTGATAACGTAGAGTGTTTGACAGAACACGGGCGTTTCTGCCAGCCGCTCCGGTTTCGCTGGCAGTTCAGGGTTATATGCCCAAGCCGCACGGGCCCGGAGAGCGCCCAATCCTCCGGCAGCGCCTCGTCCTGATCAAGCCTGGCGTTGGACCGCCAACGGCATGTTTCTACTTGAAGATATTTCTACTTGAAATCCGGAGGTGCCGCGGTGGCGGCTTTATCTTTTAACGGAATTCCCCTGCCCTCAAACGGAACCAAAATCACTTACGCGAACGGCAAGCTTGTCATCCCCGACAATCCCATCGTTCCCTTTATCGAAGGCGACGGCACTGGCCGCGACATCTGGAAGGCATCGGTGCGGGTATTCGATGCTGCCGTCGAGAAAGCCTACGACGGCAAGCGTAGGGTCGCCTGGTACGAGGTGTTCGCTGGCGAAAAGGCCATGCACCGCTTCAAGACCTGGCTGCCCGACGACACCGTAAATGCGTTTCGCGAGCTGCGCATCGGCATCAAGGGGCCGCTGACAACTCCGATCGGCGGTGGCATCCGCTCGCTCAATGTCGCCTTGCGTCAGATCCTTGACCTGTATGCCTGCGTCCGGCCGGTGAAGTATTACAAGGGCATTCCTTCCCCAGTGAAGAACCCTGAGCGCATGGACATCGTTATCTTCCGCGAGAACACCGAGGATGTCTACGCCGGCATCGAGTGGAAGCAGGGGACGCCGCAGGTTAAGAAGCTGATCGACTTCATCAACAACGAAATGCTGGCCGGCACCAACAAGCGTCTGCGCGAAGACTCCGGCATTGGTATCAAGCCCATCTCCATCACCGGAACCAAGCGGCTGGTTCGCATGGCGATTGAGTATGCCCTCAAGAACGGTCGCAAATCCGTAACCCTGGTGCACAAGGGCAATATCCAGAAGTTCACTGAGGGCGCTTTCCGCCAGTGGGGATATGAAGTCGCCACTCAGGAGTTCCGCGACAAGGTCATCACCGAGCGCGAAAGCTGGATCGTCGACAATCTCGACAAACACCCCGGTCTGTCGGTCGAGGACAACGCCAAGATGATTGAACCGGGACTGGAGTTTGCCTCTCCGCAGTTCCGCGACGACCTGCACCAGGAAGTCCAGGAAGTGCTTGACGCCATCTACGCGACGCACGGTCAGGGTGCCTGGAAGACCAAGCTCATGATCAACGATCGCATCGCCGACAGCATCTTCCAGCAGATCGTGACCCGCCCCGACGAGTACGCCGTGCTGGCCACGCCCAACCTGAATGGCGACTACATCTCCGACGCGGCCGCAGCTCAGGTCGGCGGACTGGGCATTGCCCCGGGCGCCAACATCGGCGATCAGCATGCCATCTTCGAGGCCACGCACGGCACCGCCCCGAAGTACGCGGACAAGGATGTGATCAATCCCGGTTCGGTGATGCTCTCCGGGGTGATGATGTTCGACTACATGGGGTGGCACGAAGCCGCGCGCCTTATCGAGGACTCGATCGAGCGCACCATTCAGCAGAAGAAAGTGACCTATGACTTTGAGCGCATGCTGGAAGGTGCGACCAAGGTAAAGACGAGCGAGTTTGCCAGCCACATGATCCAAAACATGCAGCCGGTGGCCTCCTTCGTCGCCAGCTAGCATTACGGGTGCAGGTAACATAGCCCGGCCTTCGCCGGTACTGTAGTTCAGGAACCAAATTCATCTTGCAGCGACGGCCGCCCCACGGCGACCTCGGAAATGGAAAGAACTTATGCGTAAAAAAATTACGGTAGTTGGTTCAGGAAATGTGGGCGCAACCGCGGCCCACTGGATGGCAGCCAAGGAACTCGGCGATGTCGTCCTGATCGACATCATCGAGGGCGTTCCGCAGGGTAAGGGACTCGACCTGCTCGAGGCCATGCCCATTGAAAAGCGTGACTCGCACGTGATCGGCACCAATGATTACGCCGATACCGCGAACTCCGACATCGTGGTGATCACCGCCGGCATTCCGCGCAAGCCGGGCATGAGCCGCGACGATCTCCTCAACACCAATCACAAGATCATGAGCGACGTGGTTGGCAAAGTAGTGCAGTATTCGCCCAATTGCATTCTCATTATCGTTTCTAATCCTCTGGACGCCATGGCGCAGGCCGCCTACAAGCTCAGCGGCTTTTCGCGCAATCGCGTGATCGGCATGGCGGGCGTGCTCGACTCGGCCCGCTTCCGGGCCTTTATCGCCATGGAGTTGAAGGTGTCGGTGGAAAACGTTACCGCGTTCGTCCTCGGCGGCCATGGCGACACCATGGTTCCGCTGGCCCGCTACTCGACAGTCGCCGGCATTCCTATCACCGAGTTGATTGAGCCGACCCGGCTCGGACAGCTTGTCCAGCGCACCCGCGATGGCGGCGCCGAAATCGTCAAGTATCTCAAGACCGGCAGCGCTTACTATGCCCCATCTGCAGCAGTAGCTGAGATGGTCGAGGCTATTCTCAAGGACAAGAAGAAGATCCTGCCCTGTGCTGCGTATCTCGAAGGCGAGTATGGCATCAGCGGCCTGTACGTCGGCGTGCCCTGCAAGCTAGGCGCGGCCGGCATCGAGGAGATCATCCAGATAAAACTGACTTCCGAAGAACAGGCAGCTTTGCAGAAGAGCGCGGACGCGGTAAAGGAGCTGGTCGGCGTAATCAACGTCTAGTTCGAGTGTCACGCATAACAGAAATCCCGCCTGCGAGCGGGATTTCTGTTTGCGCCCGGAATCGTCTCCCTGCTCCTACTTCTGTACCCAGGCCATTCCATCCGGTCCCCTTCCGGTCGCAATTTCTCCCGTCACGGTCAGAGTCTTGAGATCGACAATTGCGACCTTCCCCTCGGGACTCACCGCAACGTAGGCCCGCGACCCGTCGGGAACGATGAGGATGCCCGCTGTGCCCTTGCCCAGCTTCAATCGCTTGACCTGCTTGCGCGTGGCAGCGTCGACAATGACCAGGTCGCCGCTGCCCAGGTCGGAGACCAGCACCAGCCTGCCATCCGGCGTGAACTTCAGCCGGTTGGAGTGCTTCGCCCCCACGTCAAACGTCTGCACTACTTTCTTGCCGGCAACGTCGATAACCGACACTGTCCCATCACCTGAATTGGCCGCCCAGAACTCTTTCCCGTCCGGCGACAGATCGCATCCTTCCGGACCCTTGCCGACCGGAATAACTGTCTCCGTCCATCCCGCAGGCGTGGCAGTCCGCTCGATGATGTTGACTGTGTTGGAGTCGACATTCGCCGTGAAGATGGTATCGAGTGCCTTGGTAAGGACCAGCATGTGGGTACGGTCCTGTCCCGTCCCCAGCAGCCAATCGATCTGCTTGCTCTGCGGATCATATCGCGCGATGGCTTTGTTCAACTCGGCAGTGAAGTAGACCTTGCCATCTTCGAACTCGATGCCGTGCGGGCGGCGTAGCTCGCCCAGATCGAACCGCGTCTCTTTGCGAGAATCCAGATCGATGATCGACAGGCTCCGTCCCGCAGAAGCCGCGTCGTATCCACCATAGTTGCTCACATAAGCGAAGCGCCCGTCACTCGACGCCGTGACTTCATGTGGAGCGTCTCCGGTGGGAGCCGTCCCCACAATCTTGTTGGTCGCCGGGTCGATGATCGCCAGGGAATTGTCGTCCTTGTTCAGCACCAATAACGCCGGCGACGGAACCTGCGCAGCCGCTCCCGCCGCCAGTAGCAACACCGCGCAGATCAGCGCAAGTCCAGTCGATCGAATGAATTTGTGAGGCATCGTGATCTTCTCCTACGCGTAAGGGTGTCTCCAGCCTAAACGACAACCGGGATTTCGAGATTCATGAATTTCCGTAACAGGCCAAATTTTTCTTGAATTGAGGCCAAGTAAACGAAAGGCTCCAGTCCCTGAATGACGACTCAGGACTGGAGCCTTTTGTATGAGAGTTGAATGGGGATCGATAGTTCAGGCGATCATCGCCCGACGGAGATTCTCCTCATCTCGCCGGTCCGTGACTGCCTGCTCGAATCCGGGAAGCGTCAAAACTCCGTCAAGTCTGGTGAGTGCGATCAGGCGCTGCACGAAATCGCCAACATTGACGAAAGTGAGCTCACGCCGATTGGTGCTCGCCCAGTGCTGCAGCTCAACCATAAGTCCGAGGCCGGTGGCATCCACCATTTCCACGCCCTTCAGGTCTATCCGGATGATTCTCTCGTGCCTGGACTTCGCGATTCCACGCAAGGTTTCTGCCTCCAGTCCGAAGACCAGCCGGCCGGTGCACCGCAAGGTCGCGGCGCCATTCATGCTTTTGATATCAATTCTCAACATCATTCTATCCAGATGGTTGTGGTCGTTTCTGGCAGCGAGCTTTCGTTTCCTGCACGCCTGCATATACGTCGTTTGTGTCTGCATGGTCGTATCGATCATGCACGATATGCGTTTCCGTCGAGTCAACATGGCACGAATTTCCTGCGCTGTATCCGTATGGGTAAACAAGTTACGTATTAGACGACTTGAACATCGCCCAGGAAGCAGCATTTGCCTCAATAATGTGCGTTTCACAACATCGTAATGAACCCTGGCATACGGAAATCCTGCGGCAGGCCGTAACCCACTTAGAAAGTAAACTGCAGGTGCGATCCGGCCCGCATTTCACCCGAATACTGACTGTATTTACGCGAGCGGCGATGAAAGGTTCCCGGCAAATATGATCCGACTAAAATTCACAAACAATTAACCCGACTTTTCACAGGACGCGGTAGTAGCCGGCCGACACTACTCCCATAATGAATATGTGCCGACCACAGAGACGCAAGTGTTCCGCGCGGAGTTCGCCTTTCCCGGAGACGTCACATCGGTGCCTGCGGCTCGCGACCGCGTGATGGCGTGGCTGGGTCAATTCTGCAGCAGTGAAGATGACGAGCTCGATCTCCTCATTGCGCTGCAAGAAGCAATTGCCAACGCCGCGTTGCACGGCTGCAACGGCGATCCGAACAAACCGATCCACTGTTCCGTCGCGGCGGATGGCGATCGCATCACCATTGTGGTGCGGGATCCTGGCCCCGGTTTCGATTTCGAAAACGTTGATCCTGCGAAATATGAGACGAGCGCGCTCGATCACGGGCGCGGCATTGCTCTGATGCGCAGCCTGGTCGATGAAGTTAGTTTTGCGCGCGGCGGTGCAGAAATCCGGCTGACCAAAAGAATAGCGAAGGCATGACCGTAATCATGCCTTCATTGTGATTAATGGGCCGCGTTGGCGCCACGGCTCCATTCCCGGATGGAGTTGATTTCCTCCAGCGGGATATGCAGGTATTGCAGGAATTCCTGGTGATCGTCGGGCGCCGCCTTCTCGAATTCCTTGTGCCAGCGGCGCATGTCATCCTCATTGAATCCCGCCGACTTCATGATGGTCACCCATTTTTCCTTGGTCATGTTCTTGGTTCTCCTCAATAGCGATTTTCTCGCTTGCAAGAGTTTCAGGATGGTTTGCTGGTGACGGCGCAACTCCCCGATCTCCGCCTCCAATTCCACCAGCCTCCGGGTGAGTAATGCTGCTGCGGCCCCGGCCGGACCCGACAGCATTTGCCGCACATCGCGGACGCTGAGACCCGCCGATCGATACAGGCAGATTTGGCGCAGCGTCTCGATTTCCTTCTCGCCGTACTGGCGATACCGGCTCGGGCTGCGATGCGCCGAAAGTTCGGAGATTCACCCGGACGTGTAGCCAACTCGTGCCTTGCCCCCTGCTAAATCTCCTGGCCAAAGATCCAACCTTCAAATCGCACCGCGGCTTGCAACCGCTCTGGAATCCCAGCCACATCCAGCAACGGGCCGAGTCGCCCCTCCGCATCCGCCATCCGAAGCGCCTCCACAGTGCACAACGCATCAGCCTCATCCGACTGAGCCACGAAAGCATCACGGAGCGCCGATGGATACGCCTCCACCAGGACATGTGCATTCTCATAATTCTTCGAACTCACCGTCAATCCGTCGAACGGCCAGCAACGAAGGAGAATGCCGTCACGTTCACACAGCGCAATCAACCGACGCAGCATCGTGAGTCCCCATAGTGCCTGCCCGCCGACCGACCCGTTGTCGCCCACCCTGCTGAAGGGCATTGGCGAACCCCGGCCGAAACTGCTCCGTCGCGTATCTGTGACTCGCGAAAAGGCCTCATCCGTCGCTACTCGCGGATTACGAGAAGGCAGACCATATCCCTTTTGCGTGGCCGACCAGAAGTAATCCTGAAAGCCGCGCGATCGAAGCCATGAATTGATGCCGGCCGTAAATTCTGGAACACCCGTGAAACGAGGAGCATCAGATGCATAGCTGCCGTCGAGAAAACTTACAATCGCAGACCGCCACGGCTGCGCGGCAAATCCAAGTTCTCGCGCAAGGCCCAACGGAAACCCGTAAGAATGATCCTGTCCAAGACAAACCCTTACGCCACGGTCCGAAGCGTCGAGGAGCATCCGATGCATCCAATCCAGTAGCGATTCGCGTGTAAAGACACCTGAGTCCACCGTTGCCGGAAAACGCGCCTTGGCAAACGCGACTTTGATCGACTTCCTTTGACCATGTCCCGAAGCGGCACCTGAGTAATCTGCGAAGAGATATTCGCTGAAGAAACGACTATCATTGTCCAAAACTGAAGCCTCTTGCTGCGCGTGTTCGGGCTTGGCCGCGGATTCAGTCACAGCTAGAGGTGCCCCACTTCCAGTTCCTAGCTCCAGCGAAAATCCCGCTCCCCGAGGGACGGATCTCCAGAAGTCATGGCCGCGCGTGACCCGAATTCCCGGGGTCGGCCCGTGCGGGCCACTGCGCATGCGACACCAAACGGTCTCGTGACCATTCAGCTTCAAACACACTGGCTCTGACTCAGCAAGCCGCGAAAGGACAAGCTGTAGATCTGGGGGTAGATGTTTAAGCCAGATGCAATCGTCCCTCTTGATGGAATAGGGCACGGGCACATTCTCTCACTTCGCAACAGTGTTCGGCACCGACAATTTGGCTGTATAGCCGCGACGTCGGACCGTGATGCGCGCCGCTCCCCAACCGGTGTTCGCGCTTTGAGCCCTTTTTGACCTCATTGGCGCGAGGCTCGAATGCGATCAAATAAACCAAACCCTTGCCATACAGCGAAATTATGGTTTTAAGCCACAACTGCGTTTGCACGACCTTGCCGCTCCGAAAACCATAACCTTGCCGCCCAATCCCCTTCAAATCGTTGATTTGTCGTGCGCGGCCATATCCGCCAGCGTTTGGCGCCTAAAGCATAACTTTGCCGGATTGCGGTCGGGCCCAGAAGCGAGCCCTCGACCATGATGGCGGCTTCCGCGAGGTGGCACGGGGCTCTCGGCATCTCGCAGTAGGAAACCAAAAACACACACGTGAGGGCCGTTCAGCCCAAACAAACCACAACCTTGCCAAACGGCAAAGTTATGCCTTATCACCAACTAGCCCAAACAATGAAGGAGCTTTCTCGATGCGCGGAATTGCGAGGCAGAAACTCGGTTACTTCCCCCTGTCACAGAAAGAAGCAAAGCGGATTCGGCGATTCCTGTCGTTCCGTGAAGACTGTGACGCCACTAGCGTGCTCGATCCCTGCGCCGGCGGAGGGGCGGCGATGGCAACGCTTACCTCCGGCGCCAAGACGTTAACCTACGGAATCGAACTCGATTCCTTTCGCGCGGAAGAGGCACGTTTGCTCCTCGGCCATGTCCTCCAGGGAAACTGCTTTGATGTCCAGTCCGCCGTCGAGGCGTTTTCACTGCTCTTCGAAAACCCACCGTTATCTTAGCGATGTTTTCCGTATGTTTGATTTGAACGAATCTCGCATTCCGGCAGAGGCGTGTCTTTGAGCTGAGACTTATGATCGATTACAGGATCTATGCGCGAAGGGGTCGCGGCGCGCACCTGCCAACCAAATCGACTGGGCGGCGTCTCATGTCCGTATGCATGTGTTCTTCGCTTCGGACGAGCGACCGTTTGTTCTGGATTCTCAGATGCGATGGAACGCCGAGGTCAACAGCTTTCTCGCGCGGCTGAGCGTGATTAGCGGGAGCACGACTTCCCCAAAAACCTGGCGGAGCTACGCGTACGAGTTTGCGGACTGGTTGGGCTTCTGTGAGCGGATCGGGATGGATTGGCGGCGCGTTACAGAACTCGACCTTGCCACGTATCGGAACATCCTCGCATCCGAGCCGAGTATCCAGACGGGACGGACCCTCAAGCGGAGCACGATCAATCACAAGCTGGGCGTCATCACTCAGTTCTACCGATTCGCCCTCAAGAAGGGTTGGATCGCGACACTGCCTTTTGATCTCGAACTAATACGAATTCCAGGCGGCGCCGGAGCCGCGTTCACGCCACAACGCACGGCCTGTGTGGCAACCAGCCTGCGGCTTCGAGAGGCGAAGGAGGAGTTAGATATTCCGCCGCGCCAAGACATTCGGCGTTTTATCAGGAGCTTCCGCACCTGGCGCGACCGGTTGATGGCAGAAGTCATGTGGCTCACCGGCATGAGGAATGCAGAGGTGTGCTGGCTTCCAGTGCATGCCTTGCCAGACCACCCAGGCACGATCGCAAAGGAAACCGTTGCTGTGAAAATCACCGGCAAGGGACAGAAGTGGAGGACAGTGTTGTTTCCGGTTCGTTTGCTTTGCTCGGTTGACCGCTACGTCCATACGGAGCGTGAGTGGCACATTCGAGGCCGGGGCACCGCGCCGTCGAGTGTGTTCGTCGGCCGTACTGGAAAGCCGCTGAAGACCTCAGCGGTGAATCGTGTCTTCACCAGCAACTGCCGGCGGACCGGGTTGGATATCTGGCCTCATTTGCTTTCGACACGCGCACGCTGTCGAACGGCTGGCCTATCTACAGGAGATAGGTGCCCCTAATCCGCTCAAGATCGTCCAGATGGAACTGGGACACGCCTCCATAGCAACCACGGAGCGATATTATGCGCAGACAGTAGATATGTGCAGTAGGGAGATCTAACATCCTCATCGCAAAGCGACGCCTGACGAGGACGACTCAACATAATATCCCGCCTGAGTTTGGCGGAGCCCGGTTCAGACAAGTCATCGAGCGATGTCCTTCGGAAGAGTTACAGGGAACGGAGCCAGTCAAGGAGATCCTTATTCTGCTGCCAGGATGGAATCGGGTCGAACTGGCGAAGGATCGCTGATCTTTTCAAGTGCCTGTCGTTTCATTTCAAGATTTGCCCTGGCATAGATTTGCGTTGTCTTGACATCAACGTGACCGAGGAAATCCCGAATCATGTCGAGCGAGATTCCGCTTTGCAGCATGTGCATCCCTTTCGCATGTCGAAGGGTATGTGGACTCACCGTCCTATTCAGGCTTGAAAGTTTGTGTTGCGCTTTGGCGAGATACTTTTGAAGAATATAACGAATTCCCGACCGGGACAGGCGCTGGTTGCGTGCATTCGGGAAGAGAGGCTTGTCAAATTGTTCGGGGCGATCGAGGTGGTTTTCCTGTATGTGGTCGCGGAGAAGCTGGACCGTATTATTCATCAAAGGTACGGCGCGCATCTTCCGACCCTTCCCCAAAAGACGTAGTTGTGCGGGTGAATCCAGTCGAACATCTCCAACCGAAAGATCAATCAGCTCCTGAACACGCGCTCCGGTGTCATAGAGGACGCTCAGCAAAACGGCATCCCGTCGACCGTCTAAGGTTTGCACGTCCGGTTGCGCAAGAAGCTCCGCCAGTTCTTCCTTGGATAGATAGCCGACCACGGGACGCACGTGCCGCCGTAGAGGAATCGCGAGGATTTTTTGGCACTGAAGTATGTAGGCCGGTTCCTCGGCTTGAACATATCTGAAAAACGCGTGCAGAGTAGCAAGCCGATGATTTCGTGTGCGCGGCGAAGATTTTCTTTCTGTCTCCAGGTGATCCAGAAACGCTTCCACCAAGGAAACATCGATTTGTTCGAGCCGCAGTTTCTCCGGTGCGATTCCCCGCACATCACGACAGAATCGCAGAAACAGCGTAAACACGTCGCGGTATGACCTAATCGTATTTGGACTGAGATTCCGCTGTGCGGCCAAGTGGTGCGTTAAGAAACTGGTCACATGAATGGAAAGATCGGTCGGCTTCATCGATGAGTTCTCCGGGGAATGACCTCACCAAAAGCCGCCTCAACTCGTGCTGTGATTTCGGGAAAGATCTCGGCGGTGAGATGAAGGTAGTGCTGAGTTCCAGAAAGGTGTTGATGCCCCAGATAGGTTGCCAGAAGAGGAAGTTTGGCGTCGAGATTCTCACCGTCTCGGTACCAACGGCGTAAGGTATGGACGGCGAATAGGTGACGATAATCGTGAATCCTGGGGCCCTTGCCCCGCCCAGCGTGGGGAATTCCGCATTGCAGCAGCATTTCACGAAAGAGTGTGTAAACGGTGCGCAAGGCAAAAGGACGTCCGTTGGGGCCGGGGAAGAAAACAGCATCCGGCGGCCGGCTATCGAAATAGCCGGCATACTTGCGCAGTCGGTTCACCAAGGATAAGGCGGGAGGCACTAACCGATCCTTACGAAACTTTCCCTGTCGAACTGTGATGATGCCTTGATTGAGATCAACGTCTCGAATACGCAGGTTCAGCACTTCTCTCACACGAAACCCGCAGCCGTACAGGAGCCGGAAAACCTCTGGCATAATGAGGTGCCGTAACGGCGACCGCGCTGTAGGCTCAAGTGTATCGACGGCGCGGAAGAACTTTCGTAGCTCTTCTTCGGTCAGCATTCTCGGCACAAAAATCGATTTTCGAGCGGCGACCGTGGCGTCGGGCACGTAAGCGGGACAGCCCGCGGTTAGCAAGAACTTCGAGAACTGACGAAAGACAGTGATGCGTTGCTGCTGGGTGCTCGCACTTTCGTGCGGTTTCTTTGCCAACCAGTTCCGGGCCAGGCCGCGAGGTAATTCCAGCGTTTCCAATCCTTCCTGCACCAAGAAATCATCGAGACGGTGCAGGATTCGAAACGGCTCATGATAGGCGTAACCACAAGCCCGCTTTTCCTGAAGAAAGCGATCCATGAGAGGAGCCAGAACGCTTTGGAATTCAGCGTTGGATGCATCACTTGGCATGAGTCACCTCCTCCGGATCCAACGCCACACTCCGTAGAGCTTCCACGTCCGCCTTCGCGTAGATCCGCGTTGATTCCAAACTGCTGTGCCCTAAAATCTCGGCGATTGTTGCAAAGGGCGTTCCCTTTTCCAGAAGCCGAGTCGCCACAGTGTGGCGTAGGGAATGCGCACCACGCTTTTGCGGCGTCCGAAATTGGATCCCTGCCAGCAGGCGCCAATACGTGACGATGTGGTGCAGGTTGTTTCCCGTAAAAGGGTCAAACGGGGGATTCACTTTGAGGAAGATCTCTCGATGCGCTGTTTGGGGCCGACCTGACTTCAGGTAATCAATCAAAGCGTCGCCTACTTCGCCAGTCAGCGGTAGCCTCAACGGCGTGCCCGTTTTTGATTGCGTGATTTCTATCGTTGAATCCTCCCAGTGAAGCTGATCGAGTTTTAGCGTGCGAATGTCGCCAGCGCGCAATCCCAATCGGCAGGCCAGTAGGAGAATGACATAGTCGCGCTTGCCTTTCGTCGAACTGCGATCGACTGCCGCCAAAAGCCTGACGACGAGTTCCTGCTCCCAGACCGACGGGATCTTGGCATCCCGCGGCACGCGGATCTTGGGCAACGCCGCACTGAGATCCTTCTGCAGAATCCCACGCATCGTCAGAAACCGAAGAAATGAACGCATATCCGACACGATTCGTGCCACTGTCTTCGGCTGCAACCAGCGGTCCCGGCGGATCTTTCCTATTACAGGAAGATCGGCCCGGGTAGTGATGAAGTCGGAAAGATCCAACGGCTGAATCTGATCCAGTGAACGCGCCTTTCTTGAGTGAAGAAAGTCCAAGAAGATCGTGAGCTCCGTCTTGCGTTCGTGAAGAGTCCCCGGTCGAAGCTGAAGGCGATCTCTGCAGTAATGCACGTAGTCACCAAGTGTTTTCTCCATGGCGGGATCAAGGTGAATGGTCCCGACGTCTGTGAATGCTCGTTCGATGCGCCCCTTTTCAGCAAGATCTGCAAGCAGTGCTACGCCCCACACGATATGCTTGCGCCACCCTCGACCCGGCGTTTCCATATCCTCACCGACGCGATGCCCATCCAAAAAGCGCACCGCCAGATCCCCGGAAAACTCATCTCCCAGTTTGTTCTGGTCGGAGTACTCGATGAGGTGTTGCCAAACTGCTCGATATCGATTACGTGATCTTCTGCTGTAGCCCAAGCGCTCAAGTTCGCCGAGTGCGTCAGAAACCAGGCGCTCCAACGGCATGCTTCGCAAGCTTTCCAAATTGGGTCGTTCCATGATTAAGCTCCTTTTGAAATCGGCGGCCGATGGCCGCCGGCGAGCCACATTATGCAGAGCATTTTTAGCCCGGCGGCGCGGCCGCGGAAAGCTGGAGAACGAAGAGAAATATTGATGGCCGCGACGGGGTGGGTGAAAAATGGATTGGACTAAACCGCTCCACGACGCCCGCCCTATGTGTTTTGATTGTGATCTCGATGCTCGCGGGGATTGCAGGGGAAGATGGGGCGCGCTGAGGCGACGAGATGCGGGGTGCCGGCCGTCGGGATGGCGCCGCCGGTTGGGTGTGAGGGTTTCGACGGACGGTATCGGTATGCTGCTGGAACATCAGTTTGACCTGAGCGGCAACACTCCCCCTTTGGCTTGGCCGGAACAAGCTCGTCGGCGATAGATTCCGAGATTCGAGATGGGTCTTCATGAGCTGTCCGTGATCGCCGTCTGCGGGGTGGGACTGGGCGGCAGAATCGCCACTACTGCCATTCGACCCTGGCGACAGACCGGACACTCCCGCAGGGAAGAGCCGGTGAGTTCTTCACAGCGGTCCCGTAGATCCTGGCTGCCCTCTGGACCTGGTACTTCACAGGCTGGCATGTCCAGCAGTTCCCGGCAGCGCGCCAGCTTCTCTTTGCGGTAGCGGTTGCCGAGAAAGCCGTAGTAGCGGATGCGCTGGAAGCCGTCGGGCAATACGTGCAGCAGAAAGCGGCGGATGAACTCGTCCGCGTCCAGCGTCATGGTCTTCTGCTGGCTGTCGTGGCGATAGTCCTTGTAGCGGAAGGTAACCTTGCCGTGGTCGATGTCCAGCAGGCGATTGTTGGAGATGGCCACGCGGTGCGTGTAGCGGCCGACGTAGTCCAACACTTGCTCGGGCCCGGCGAAGGGACGCTTGGCGTAGACTACCCACTCGGTCTGGCGGGTGGGAGCCAAATGGCGTAAGAAGGCACATCGCTCGCGCAGCGGCTCCAAGGAAGAAAAGACGCAGCTTTCCGGCGTCAAAGGCTTGGAGTAGGTATTCGAGAAACAGCCGCCGGAACAAACGGGAGAGCACCCGCACGGGCAAAAAGAATCCGGGGCGGCAGGAAATCCACTGTGTACCGTCGGCGGAGAGGCCGCCGCCGGGAACGACGCAATGCAGGTGGGGATGGTGAAGCAAGTTTTGACCCCAACTATGGAGCACGGCGAAGAAGCCGATCTCGGCGCCGAGGTGCTTGGGATCGGCGGCAATGGTTGCAGGGTTTCGGCGGTGGCCCGGAACAGAATGCCATAGACCACTTTCTTGTTCTGATAGGCGATCGGGGCAATCTGTTCCGGCAGCGTAAAGACCACGTGGAAATACTGGGTGTCGAGAAGTTCGGAGCTGGCGGTTTTCCAGCCATTCGGCGCGGGCCAGCGACTGGCATTTTGGACAATGCCGATCGGAGCACGAGTTGTACGCGTTGCGCTCATGGCCGCACTGGTCGCAGCGCTCGAGATGACCGCCGAGAACGGCAGTGCGGCAGGATTCAATTGCCGTCATCACGCGGCGCTGCGCCACCGACAGCGAAGCGCCGTGCTGCAGACGATAGGCGGCTGCCGTAGCGGCGGAACACATCCGCCACTTCGAGCTTGGGACGATCCATGCGCCCGGCGCTCAGAAGTGCTGAGGCGCGGCGGGCTTCGGCTCCGGGGCGAGTGGCCGCGGAGCAGGTCGAGAGGACTGGTGGCGGCGCACACCTTGGTGGTGGCGATACGCAGATAGCGGGCAGTGGTGGCCAGGCTGCGATGGCCGAGCAGCAGTTGAATGGTGCGCACGTCGGTGCCGGATTCCAGCAGATGGACCGCGAAGGCGTGACGCATAGAATGAGGCGTGATGGGTTTGGCAATGCCGCAACGTCGCTGCGCCTTCTGGCACATCAATTCCACCGCCTCCCTTTGGATGTGGCCGCCAGGAATATCGCCCGGGAAGAGCCATGGCTTGGGCTTCGCCATCCGCCACCAGTCGCGAAGGATTTCCAGCAGCTTGGGGGAGAGCATGACGTACCGGTCTTTCTGTCCCTTGCCTTGCTCCACGCGAATGACCATGCGCTGACTGTCGATGTCGGTGGGCTTCAGGCAGATGACCTCGGAGATGCGCAGTCCCGCGGCGTAGCAAGTCGTCAGAATCGACCGATGTTTGGCGCTGCCCACGCAGCTCAGAAAGTGGAGCACCTCCTCCGGGCTCAGGACTACCGGCAGTTTCTGCGGCTTCTTCGGCGCCGGGATGACGTCCTCGAAGTTCCACTTCTTCTTGAGGGAGACCTTGTAGAGGAACCGCAAGGCGGCGACGGCGATGAGGACGGAGCCTGGCGCCAACTTCTTCTCGTTGGTCAGGTAAACCTGGTAGGCGCGTATGTCCTCCGGGCCCAGTTGTTCTCGGTGATTTGTCGAAGTGTCGCGCGAACAGGGACACCTGTTGCACGTAGGACATTTGCGTGTTGAGTGCGAGATTCCGCACTTGCATGTCTTCGGTCATGCGTTGCCGAAGGGATGTCATGGAAAGCTCCTTTGCGAAAGGGATGTGCTGCAAGCAGCCACTCCATGCTTTCGCACGGGAGTTCTCAGAGAAAGGCGGGGAATGGATTCGTCAGCGCGGGCTCTTTGCGTTGAAATGCTGGTGCCACGCGAATACCGCGCAG
>CAWCTB010000029.1:0-75741 GCA_963798275.1 uncultured Acidobacteriaceae bacterium | reverse complement strand
CCGGTTTTCCTGCCCTGTGGAAAGTTGCTGCCGACGGCAATTGCCACGAGCGCGCTGGCGGAGATTCCGCCAAGCATCAGTCCATGGCGAACCTGTTCGAACCACCCCGGTATATCGCGGTCGAAGGCCCCATTCGCGTCGGCAAGAGCACCTTGTGCCAGGTGATTGCGGAGACGCTGCACGCACAGCGGCTCAGCGAGCCTGATCGCAACCCGTTTCTGAAACCCTTCTACAGCGGCGAGGCGGGAGCGGCCTTCCAGGCGCAGTTCGCTTTCCTGATCGCGCGCTATGAGCAGCTCGCCAGCCTCGACATGAAGGCGAACCGCAACAAAACCTACGTCGCCGATTACATCTTCGAAAAGGACAAGCTGTTCGCTTGCCTGAACCTCGAGCGATACCGAGCTTGAGGTTTACAACCGCTATTACCGACCTGTTCCGGCAGAAACGTGCCCACGCCGACCTGGTCGTCTACCTGCAAGCCACGCCCGAGGTCCTGAAGAAGCGTCGAAGAACACTACGCGGCGGGGAGAAGGCGATCAGCGATGACTATCTCGAAGAGGTAATCAAGGTCTACGAGCACTTTTTCTTTCACTACACTTCGTCGGACCTGCTGATTGTGAACATCTCGGAGATCGACTTCGTGGAACGCAGCGAAGACCTGCAGGCAGCGCTACTGCGTCGCGTCAGTGAGCCCATCCGAGGAACTCAGTACTTCCTGCCCCTTGGGAGCGGAGGAGGATGCCGCGAAGGTCGTGAGGTAGCTGTCAGCTGTCAGCTATCAGCTTTCGCCGCCAGCTGCCAGCTGCCAGGTAGAGGCTCCCTATGTTTGCCTTCTGGGTGCAGCGTGCGGTTCATCGTTCAAGGCAACTTCCTAGCCTCAGTAATCCCATTCGGATCGACGCATCCCTGACCGCTCAAGTACGCAAGCTCCGAAGCCGACATTCCCAGTTTAGGCTGACGGCTGATAGCTGGTGGCTGGCGACCGGTTTTGCGCTATGCTCGTTTCATCAGGAGGTGTCCCGTGGGTGTTCTCTTTCAAGTCTCTCTACTGGAACTCCTCCCCCGGCCGTGGAAAACCAGGACGGCACATGGTGGACCTATGTCGCGTCGAAGATGCCTGAGTTGCAGCAGGCGGGTTTTACCGCGCTGTGGCTGCCTCCGGCGGCGAAGGCGGCCAACCTCGGCGGGCCGTCGATGGGCTACGACCCTACGACTACTACAATATGGGCGACTTCAACCGAAGGGCCGCGTAAGACGTGGTTCGGCAACCAGGCTGAGCTTAGGGCCCTGATCGATGCGGCGCATGCGGCCAACATGCAGGTCTATGCCGACCTGGTGCTCGATCACAACAGCGGCGGCGACGCGCAGGAAGTGAATCAGATCGACAAGCAGACGCGCTGGACGAAGTTCACGCCGGCCAGCGGCAAGTCGCGCGCGACTGGAAGTGCTTCCATCCTTGCCCCTATGAAACCTTCGACGAAATGACCTTCGGCGATATGCCCGATCTTTGCCATCGAAATCCCTACGTCTTTGGCGAAGTCATCGCGCTGGCGCTTTGGATGGTGGAGGACCTCGACTTTGACGTTTTCCGCTTCGATTCGTGAAGGGCTACGCGCCGTGGATGGTCAAGGCGCTCGCCGAGTTGCGCTACCTAACAAAGACGCGCAGGGTTTCTATCCCTTCTGCGTCGGCGAATGCTGGGACGGCGAACGCACCATCGACGACTGGCTCAACAACGTGAACGCGCTTCATCGACAACCCGATCCACGCCTTCGATTTTCCGCTGCACTACCGCTGAAGGACCTGTGCGACACCTATGGATTTCAGCCTGCGCACCTGGCCATTCCGGAACGTTTGCCCAACAAATCCGGCGCAGGCGGTGACCTTCGTCGACAACCACGACACTATTCGCCGATTCCGGCAATGCCATCCTGGAATGACAAGCTGCTGGCCTACAGCTTTATCCTCACCCACGAAGGCTATCCCAGCGTCTCTCGATGGACTCATACAACCTTGGCCTGGCCAAGACCGGAACCGCCAACGGGATCGCCAAGCTGGTGGAGGTGCACGAGAAGTACGCCGGCCGGACAACCAGCTGCTCTACGCCGACGACAACCTGTACATCATGCAGCGCTTCGGTTCGGGCGCCCAGAGCGGCCTGGTCTACGTGCTCAACAATCGCGGCGATGGCTGGGATGGAGCGTCAGTGCAGACCCAGTGGCCGAATCGCAACTTCCAGGCGGTCGCCTGGGTGGACACGACAATACTCAGCCCGAGGGTAAGCAGAGCGATGCGGAAGGTAATGCCGACTTCTGGGCCGCCCCGCGAGGCTGGGCAGTGTATGTGCCGGTGTAGTGGATAGTGAATTGTGGATAGTGGATAGAACCGGAAGCCATATTCTATCCACTATCCACTAACAACGATCCACTGATTCACTGACTCGGCGGGACGTACTCCTTGGGCTTCTCGGCGCCCTCGCCGAAGAAATACGCTTCCATCTGCTGCACGATGAACTCCTGGTGTTCCTTCTTCCAGGGCTGCAGACGATACTCGTTGAGCAGCATCTTCATGTGCTCTTGCCACTGCTCCCAGGCCAGCTTGGAAATGTTGTTGTAGACGCGCTGTCCAAGTTCGCCATCGAAGGGGGGCTCGTCGAGACCCTCCATTTCGCGACCGAACTTCACGCATTTCACCATGTGTGCCATTCCGAACTCCTTCGCGCAGCGGCGGAGTAGAGTTGCCCTCTTCCGCCGGCCATCATTGCCAACCCATGATTCTACTGGGGAGCGCGCCGTAGAGCCAAAATAGCGCCAGCAAAATGTTCACATTTCTTTGACCACGGCCCGACTCTTCCTTGACAAGCGGCGTCAACCGCCAACGTACGCTCTGGGTGCAACAAGCAAAAACGTTTCCCCTGGAGGGCGGCCATGCGTAAGTCAATACGAGTTGCGCGACAAGCTGGACAGGCCATCGCGCTGGTGACCGTTTCCCTGCTGTCGCTGGCGGGACTTGCCCAGGTGCCTAGGACGAAAGTCATCCCTGTGACACCAGTCAGCGGCGAGAGCTGGCTCAGCCACCTCCGGCGACCCTTCCAGGAAACCAGCATGGGCAAAACCTGGCGACTCGGTCCGCCGGCGCCCATGCCGGGAGAAGCGCCGGCTGGCCCGTCACTCGCGGCACGTCCGGGCCTTGCAACGCAGGTGGTGACACTGCACGGCGCGGACCTCTATCGCATGAACTGCCGCGGCTGCCATGGCGAGGCTGGACTCGGCGCCCCTCCCGAAATCAACTCGGTCATCAACCCGGTGCGGGCGACTTCAGCGGGCCTGCTAATGGAGCGCATGAAGAGCCGAGGCATGGACATCAGCCGGCACGACGCGAACGAAATGGCGCGACAGGCCCAGGCCGCGCTGCTGCAGCGGCTGCACCACGGTGGCAAAGACATGCCGCCCTTCCCTCAACTGAACGAAACCGAGATCCGGGCATTGGTGGCTTACCTGAACCAGCTTGCCGACCTTCCCGGCGCGGAGAAGCAGCGAGTCGCGCTGCGCGAATCGCCACTGCAGGTGGAGAACACATCGTGAAGGCGACCTGTCACATCTGCCACAGCGCAACGGGCCTGAATCCGACCGCGATCCAACTGATGCAAGGTGCAATCCCGCCGCTCAGCGCTCTGACGACGCGAGTAACGCAAGCCCAGTTGATTCGTAAGGTCACGCAAGGCGCACCCGTCGTCATGGGCGACCCCGCGCTGCCCGAGCGCGGCAGGATGCCGGTGTTCGATTACCTGACCGAAGAAGAGGCCGGCGATGTCTATCTCTACCTCACCCTGTATCCGCCCGTAGCGGAACCGGGGGACGCGCCTTCAGATGACAGCCAGCCAGGTCGGAAGATCATGGCGGCGACGATGGCCACAGGTGGCGGCCCGATGCAGCCGCCGCCAAGCGGCAATGGCGATGATCCGTCGATCCTGTGGCTGAGTGCGCTGGCCTCGGTTATCGGACTCTTGCTTGTGGGCGGGCTCGCTATTACCTACCACGAGTTCAAACGGCTGGGCGCGCAAGGCGAAGCACGGTATTTGGCCGCCAGGGCGCCCCAGCAGGTACTGCAAGTTCTGGAAGCAAAACATAACTAAACGAGGTATGTGTCGATGCGACGACATTCGCTCAGCAAAGTCCCCGCAACCGCGTTGCTTGCTCTCGCTCTGGTGCTGGCCATTGCAAAACCGGGTCAGGCGATTCCAGCCTTTGCCCGCCAATACGGCACCAGTTGCAGTACCTGCCACATCGATTTTCCCCAGTTGAACGATTTCGGCAAGGCGTTCAAGGATGCCGGATTCAAGTTCCCCAAGGACGATGAGCAGATGTTGAAGATTCCCCCGGTGATGTTGGGCGCCCCGGCCAACAAGGAACGCTGGCCGAAGGCGATCTGGCCCGGGACAATACCTGGAATTCCCCCTATCGGTCTGCGCATGAACAATTACTTCCAGTACGCCAGCACCAACCGGAGCCGGTTCAATGCCCTCACCCCGGCGGGCACACTGCCGCCCTTCGTGCCCACAACCGATTTCGAAACCGGACTGTTCAGCATCTTCACCGCCGGCAATTTCGGCAGCGACATCGCCTTCTGGGTGGACGACGACATCAGTGTCGCGGGAGCCAACGGCGCCGGCGGGCTGGGCGACGGCTACCTGAAGTTCGTAAACATCGGCCGCTTTCTAAAGCTGCCGAAGTACGCCCTGAGCCTGCGTGCCGGACAGTTCGAACTCGAGTTGCCCTTCACCCAGGCCCGCTCCATCTGGATTAGTCCTTACGACATCTACACGCAATCGAACATAGGCGCGATGAACGCGATGGTTCCTCTGCAGCAATTCGTCAACAACCAGTTCACCATGGACAGCGCCGCGCAGGGCGTGGAACTGAGCGGAGGGCGGCACACCGGCGGTTACCAATACAGCATCGCATTCGTGAACCAGAACACCAGCGGAAACGCGCAGGATGGAAATCCCGGAAGTCCTTACTATCCCTCGGCGACGGGCAGCAATAACGGCGGGTTGGGCGTTGCCTCCGACGCGAACTTCAAGGATATCTACGCCCAATTTCAATACCGCTTCAACCTCGAGAAGGACAAGGAAAGCCGCAACTCTATCCAGGCGGCAGGGCCAACCGGCCCGCGCGACCATACTTACCTGAACCTGGGTACCTACTACTTTTATGGGCGGTCGGTGCAGCGGTTGCTGACCACCACCAGCGAAGGGACCTCAGCGCTGCTCACCGCCCGCGAGCCTTTCTATCGGGTGGGCGGCAACTTTACCTTCAACTTTCGCTGCTGCGTGCAGATCAATGGCCTCTACATGTACGGCCACGACATGAACCTGCTGCCCATTGATTCCACGGGGGCCCTGATCCCGCTGCAGAACTTGAGCGAGTCTGTGCCCGCCGGCTTCGTTCACAGCACTCCAGCCACCTTCAGCGGCGGATTCGTGGACGTCGAGTGGCTCGCCTATCCGTGGATGATGGTGCTGATGCGGTATGACGGAGTGAACTCCACCTCTGATCGCATCAACGGTTTGCAAAGCCCGTCCTTCACCGGCGCGCCCTTCAACGCGCCCTTCAGTTCGACGCGGAATCGCTTCACCCCGGGGGTGCAGTTCCTCCTCCACGCCAACATCAAGGCGTCGTTCGAATACCAGTTCCGCCCATCGCAATCGGTGGTGATTGCAAGTAACCCCCTGACCGGCTTGCCGGTCGCTCTGAATCCCTTCCAGACCAATACAGCCGTGGTGGGACTGGAATTCGTTTACTAGCGAGGAGATGAAATGACCAACTTTGCACCGGGAAATTCCATGATTCACGTTCTGACGCTGTTTCTCCTGCTGGCCTTCGCGCCGCTGGCTGTTGCCGGGACGATTGCAGGCAAGGTGTCCGGCGGCGCAGGCGAGTCGGTGGTGTATGTCGATGCCATTCCGGGCAAGACCTTTCCCGCGCCTTCGAAACAGCCGGTGATGAACCAGAAGGGCCTTGCGTTTGTCCCGCACATCCTGGTGGTGCAGGCCGGCACAACCATAGAATTCCTGAACAGCGACAACGTGCAGCACAACGCGTTCTGGCCTTCGATTGGCGGCAACAAGAAGTTTGGGCACAATCTGGGCACTTGGCCGACTGGCGAGAAGCGGAGCTACAAGTTCGACCAGCCCGGAGTGGTGCCGCTGCTGTGCAACGTCCATCCCGAAATGTCAGGATACATCGTGGTCAGTCCAACCCCGTACTTTGCCGAGACCGACGCGAATGGAAACTACAAGATCGGCAACGTTCCCGACGGGAAGTACAACGTCGTGGTCTGGCACGAGGGTACCAAGCCGCAAACCCGGCCGGTGAATGTGGCCGACACCGGCAACGCAGATTTTACGCTCAGTAAGTGAGCCTGCTTATGCCGGGGAGGGATGAACTGTAAAGGTCGCTCGTCGCCTCGTTGTCCTTGCTTGGTTCGCGTTGTTGGCGATCAGGCTTTCGGCGCAGGTAGTTACGCCTATGGAGCTGCCCGATACTTGAATACTGAAGTTAGCAGGTGGGATGTTACTGAAGTGCTGTGGATTCCTGTAGGGTTTGGATCGGATCGAGAAGTCCCAGACAGACAAAGGTACTTCGGTCTGCCTATCCACTTTGACCGTGAGAAGGTCTGTTATGGCTCTCTTCGAGCACAATGACTGCTCTGGCCTGAGGGTGACTGCTGGTGCTTTTCTCGTTCTCGCCGTGACAGGGCTAATTGTTTGTACATTCGTCATCAGTGCAGTTGTTCCGCTCGCAAGGCTGGAGGGAAACTTTGTATTCAGTGCCTTTGATGGTGTTGACGGGAATGAAGCGTCTGGCGAGTTCAACGCAGAACCTTGTGATATGCCGTGTCGTCTGCGGCAGGGTGTCGTTGTACCTCGCCCATCCCCAGATATAAAAATGCTCTTGGCCAAGGGTGATTCCGGCTACGTCACGGACGGGAATGGTTTCGTAGCTAGCGATGAGGGTATCTTTCGGGCCAATGACACCCTTAGTTCCCTGACGGTCGCCCCCTCCAGTCCATTCATCTGGAAAGTCAAAATCCTCTGGAAGCGGCTGCTGGATGAGTCCTCTGTTGACGTGGTACCGGAGATTCTTGGTGGGAGTAGATCCGGAGCTTTTCGAGAACGACAGGGAACTCGAAAATGGATTTATCAGCGCCAAGAATATCGGGGGCAACATCCTTGGATTGAAGCGACAAAAATACAAATGCGCGCTGGACAGCTTCAAGAGCTTCCCGGTTTATCTTGTTAGATTGGATCATCTCTCCGAGTTGCCCAAGATAGATATAGGCTACGAGCCCGCCAACCAGAACCGCGGCTACCTCCAGTGCATATTTCCACCATGGGGTTTGATCGGGACGACATTCGCAGCGATTTTCTTGGTGGCTTTTGGGTGGATTAGTCTTCGACTTCACAGGCCCGGATGGAACATTTGGATTTTTGTCGCTGGGTTTTTGCTGTGGCTGTTCGTTGTGAACGGCTGGACTAACTGGAGGTATAGGAGGATTTCCTGGTTCTCGTTTTGATTCCTCTGTCATTTTGGTAGGCTCGGAGATATGAAAGCAGAATACAAAGAAGTACCAGAAGCAAGAGAAAACTTTGAAGGAAAAGCAAAAAGGGACTCTATTTTGGGTGACTGCTTTGACCGGGGGGAGCTTCGAGTAAGGTACTGAGTCGGCCTGTAGCCGTCATTTGAGACTCGTTGTGAATCTCTGCTGAAACTCCAGCTTCCCGCACGGCCTCGGAGATGTCCGACTGTGACACGATTGGCATAGCGTTCGGAAAACGCTCCGAGTCCTCCAGCCCCCGATTTTCATAATCACGCCTTCGGCAACTCCTCCTCTCCGGGACGTTGGGCACGCTGCCTGAGATGCAGGTCAGAAAGGACTGGATTCACTGCTCTGGGTCTCGGCGTAAGCGCCCTCTCGCACCTAGAGCTTCACTTTACGCCTCAACACTTCAGCGATGCCGAGAATACCGGACCCAAACAGGGCTATGCTGGCTGGTTCGGGCGTGATGGCTGTGTGTAGGTTGACGTACGGGGCACCCACCTCGAAACTCTCACCTAGATCAGCTTCTCCGCTTGCATACAGGCCATTGCTCCACTGCCCAAAGAAAAAAGCGTCTACACCTTCTCTGCCACCACCACCAATTTCGAATTCAAATGCGTTTCCCGACGTCACCACACCGGTAAATGTCAGACTGCCCGGCGCTGTCATCGTGAAACTCCCGCCATACCCGAACTGCGCATTGTAGGAGTAGTAACCCATAACATACTCCTCATACTGCCAACTGGTCGCAGGCGCGGACTGGAATGAGAACGACCACCCCGGAGCAACCGGATCGAAGTTGGCCGAGCCAGACTCGGGTCCGCCGAACGAAACCAGATACTCGAAGCCGTCGTTGAGCAAACATCCGTCGAGAAGTTGGCTGCAAGAAACGGACAGATCAATATTCAGACTCTGATCGGCGCGGGCAATCGCAACGGTTGAGCAGCAGATTGCAATGACAAACAGAATTCGCAGTGGGGAAACGCCCTTTGATTTCATGTGAGCAACCTTTCTGTCGTGAAGTCGAGTTGATTGGCATCTCAGGTCTCACTAAAAGAGAGACACCCGGATGCCCTGAGGGCCACAATTATCTCCCTGAGGCTAACCAATCGCCAGTGACTTCGGGGCACCCTGTGGTGTGAGGCTCTGCCCAAAATCTACCCAAACGTATTTCTGGGGCAAATCTTGGGGCAAATCTAGGGCAACGAATAGGTCTATTTTCGCTCTGTTTTTGGTGATTCTGAGCCTGTAAGTGTCATTGAATCAACAGGACTTCGTGTTATGCTGCTGAGTTAAGCGCCCAAAATGCGGTGGGTGTATTGTAACAAATTCAGCATCGGCTCGAGGCGCGCCGACGCACCGGGTCGACCGCTGAATGGGCGCGCCAGGATTCGCAGCGGCCCTCATCCAAATTTGCCTATGGCCCTCGAAGAATACAAACGCAAACGCGACTTTCAGCAGACGCCTGAGCCTCCCGGCAAAGTGGAGAAGGCAGAGAAGCGGCGCTTTGTGGTGCAGATGCACCGGGCATCGCACCTGCACTACGACTTCCGGCTGGAGATGCAGGGCGTGCTCAAGTCGTGGGCGGTGCCGAAGGGACCGTCGCTTGATCCGGCAGACAAGCGGCTCGCCATGCAGGTGGAAGATCATCCGGTTTCGTACTTCGACTTCGAGGGCATCATTCCGGCGGGCAATTACGGCGCGGGCACGGTGATGGTGTGGGACGTGGGCACTTGGGAACCCGAGGGCCCAACCATAGAGATGCTTGCGAAAGGCGACCTCAAATTCCGTTTGAATGGCGAGAAGCTGAAGGGCAGCTTTGCCCTGGTGCATATTCGCTCACGCAAGCCGGGCAACAAGGGTACGGAGTGGCTGCTGATCAAACATCGCGACGCGTACGCGCAGGAGGGATATGACATCGACCAGTACGACTACTCGGTGCTGACGAAGCGCACGCTCGATGAAATCGCCGGCGACGCGGGTTCGGCGGAGTGGGCGAGCAGCCGCAAATCTGCGCCTGGGTCGGTATCGCAAAAGAATGCCTGGCTGGCGGATTCGATCGCCAAGGCGGACGCCAAGCGGCGCAAGCTGGCCAAGAACCCTCCCGATTCGCCGGCCGCCGTCGCGAAGAAGACTGCACAAAAAGCCACAACTGAGAAAGGGGCGCCCCGCGCGCGCGAAGCGAGCTCAGCCGTAAAAAAAAAATCCCGAAAGCGAGTGAACGGCAGGTAAGTTCAACAACTTCGCGCATCGGCCATAGAGAGCCGATGCCTGAAAGCATCCATCCCATGCTCGCCACCCCGATCGACGAGCCATTCGATGGCGAAGACTGGCTGTTCGAAGTCAAGTGGGATGGATACCGCGCAATTGCTTTCCTCGATCACGGTTCCGTCCGTTTGGTCTCGCGCAACCAGAACGACCTCACCGCGGCTTATCCCGAGTTGCGGTCAATGTCTGAGTGCGTGAAGGCACGCAATGCAATTCTGGATGGCGAGATCGTGGCCCTCGACGGGCAAGGCCGGCCGTCGTTCGGCCTGATGCAGCAACGAACCGGCGTGGGCGAAGGCGGGCGGCGTATCCGGCGGACGCGTGACGACATACCGGTCGTCTACTACGCCTTCGATCTTCTGTACCTTGACGGTTACAACCTTATGCAGGTCGATCTGGAGAAGCGGAAAGAGTTGCTCGCGTCGGTCCTCTCCAGAAATGACAACATCAGGCTATCTGAGCATTATGTCGATCGCGGGCGGGACCTGTTTGCCGCCGCTGCGCAAAGCGGACTTGAGGGGATCGTCGCCAAGCGCCGGCGAAGCCCATATGAGCAAAAGCGCAGCCGGGATTGGCTGAAGATCAAGATTGCCAAGCGGCAGGAGTGCGTCATCGGCGGTTACACCGATCCGCGCGGTTCGCGGGAGAACTTCGGATCCCTGGTGCTGGGCCTGTATGACGAAAAACGTCGCCTCGTTCATGTGGGCCACGCCGGCAGCGGCTTTACAGAGCAGTCGCACGCCGAGATGTGGCAGCGGCTGCAAACGCTGAAGACCAACCACAGCCCATTCTTCGGCAAAGTGGAGAGCACTCGCCCCGTGCATTATGTGAAGCCTGAACTGGTCGCCGAGATCAAGTTCAGCGAGTGGACCCACGAAGGGGAGAGCGGCTCAATCAAGATGCGAGCGCCTGTATTTCAGGGCTTGCGCTTCGATAAAGAGCCGAAGGAGTGCCGGTTTGAGTTTCCCAAGCCTACTCGCGCGGGGTTGCATCGCGGAGAAAACGCGAAAAGACGCTAAGCTGCTCCGGGAGAAAAGGTGGCAGCCGCAAACCGGGCTGTCACGTTACTTCACATCCTTCATGGCCAGCAGGGATCCGTAGTCGCGCCCGCTGCTGTCGACGGCGCGAGCGATGACGCCGCCGAACGCGCCGCGCACCTCGGGATACTTGGCCACGATCGCCTTGATGACGGCCATGTTGTCCTGGAAGGCTGCGTTGGTATTCGAAGCGTCCGGCGCTCGCATACCGTACCCGCAGGTTGAGGTCGCTGCCCACCGGCACTGCCGTCAGTTCCGTCACCTTGAAGACCTTGCTGCCGGCCGGCAAGTCAAGTGGTTTGTCGTTGGTGGGAAGATCAGCCTGGACGCGCGGCCTGCATCTCGTCCGCCAGCTTGTCGAGTTGCGGCGTACTCATGAAGTTTACCGGCGCCATCAAGTCCCAGGCTGTCAGGAAATAGAACCAGGCATTATGAATCTCGCCCTGGCCCTTGTATTCGCGGGCCTTCGCCAGGAACCACGGACCATCGTGTCCGCCGATGGCGTTCAACCGCGGGTAGTAGCCAGCCAGCTTCCATGAATTGCCGCCAACGTCCTGCAAGATCATGGTCAGGGTGACAGGGTCCTTTTCGCCGGAAACCTTTTGAATCACGACTGCGTATTTTCCCGCCGGCAGGCTTCGGGATCGAGAAGACGACGCGATCAATCGAGTTGTAAATGCCGCAGAAGAAATCGGCGCGTGGCAGCGCGCCCTTGGCCTGCGACGCGTCAAGAAGGTAGGTGCTGGTGGTTGCGGGCTGACCCTCGGCGAAGAACTGTTTGTTGGAGACAACCGCCTGCTCGATGCCGGTGAAGTCCGATGCTACCGCGGGAATGGAATTGGACTTGAGCCCGGCGACGTCCCCTTGGGCGGACATGTCGAAATAACGACGGGCTGCACTTTCCACTGCGGCCTTGGTGGCCGCATCCAGATCGGGTCCGGTGTGGCAGCTTTGGGCTGCTGCCGATAGAACAAGAGCGGAGAAGAGCAGCATGGCCAGAGAAATCCGAATAACGAACGGACGAGAAGAGGGCGCAAGCCAAAAGAGGATGTTCATGGCGATCTGGAACTCGGTACGGCCATTTATCACGCTGGATTGCCGGGACGTTCGCGAACCCTGGGTGCGTCCCATTTGTAAGATGCGGTTCTTCCCGGCTTCGAAGCTCCGCGGCGCGGTACCGGGAATCGGGCCGGTATTCAACAGAACCAATCACCTCCTCCGGGGTTAGAATGAAGGCCAGGAGCACGCGGAGTTGTCTTAGCTGGTCCCACAAATTATGTTACGCCTAGCTGCGAAAACAGGATTGGGATTGTTGCTGATCACTGGATGGGCATGGGCACAGACACCCACTCCAGCGCAGCCTCCAGTCGCACAGACGCATGCTGCGAGTGCATCCAGCGCCGCGAAGCCTACCAACAAGCAGCACAGCCCAGCCAAGAAAGGCAAGACGAAGCCGGCTGAGCAACCGGAAGTCGTCCAGGCTCCACCGCCGCCTCCAACCCCGGAACAGATGCCACCCGCGCAGCCAAGAGTCTCCTATCAGAACGGACAGCTATCCATTGAGTCGCAGAACTCGACTTTGGGGCAGGTGTTGCGTTCGGTGCAGGCGAAAACCGGAGGGTCGTTTGAGATTCCCGGGGCTGCGAACAACGAAAGGGTCGTTGCCCAGCTTGGTCCCGGACGTCCGCGCGACGTGCTTGCCAGCCTGCTGAATGGATCCAAGTTCGACTACATCATCCTTGGCGTGAGCGACGAGCCGGGTGCGGTTCAAAAGTTGATCCTCACTGTCCGGAAGAACCCGGCTTCGACTCCGGCAAATGCGGCACAGAATGTTCCGCCGGTCCAGCCGCAAGACGAAGTGCAACCGGAAGACGAAAATATTCCCGAGCCGGTGGAAAACACTCCAGCGGAGGTGCAGAACGTACCGAACCAGGAGCCTGGGCAAACCAGCCGCCAGCATACTTCAACCCGAGCCAACCACCCGACCAAGGTGCGCAGCAGATCGAGGGGGCACCCGGCGGTGCTCAAGGCGCAAAAACGCCGGAGCAATTGCTACAGGAGCTGCAAAGGATGCAACAGCAACAGCAACAGTACCAGCAGCAGTTGAATCCTGCGAACCAGACGCAACCTGGAGTGGCGCCCAACCAGCAACCACAGTAGATGTGAGCTATGACAAAAGCGAAGGCGTCCTTAGCCTAGCGCGGGACGCCTTTTTCTTTGTGACCGGAACGGGTTCAGGGGCCGACGGAGGCGGCAGCTAACGCCCTTAGCGATTGGCTATAAGGCGCGCGCGCCACACCGCGTTCGGTGATGATGGCGGTGACGAACCGGCTGGGCGTGACGTCGAAGGCAGGATTCTCGACCTTCACTCCCTTAGGAGCGATTCGCTTACCGGCCAAATGGGTGACTTCGGTCGCGGAGCGTTGCTCGATGGGGATTTGGCTCCCGTCCGCGGTGCCCAGATCGACCGTGGAAAACGGCGCAGCCACATAGAAAGGTATGCCGTGCTCCCGGGCGAGAACCGCCACCGTATACGTACCAATTTTGTTGGCGACGTCACCGTTGGCCGCGATGCGATCAGCTCCCACAATCACGGCGTCGATCTTGCCCTGCCGCATCATCGCGCCCGCCATGTTGTCGGAGATGAGCGTGGTGGGAATGTTGTCCTTCATTAACTCCCACGCTGTCAGACGCGACCCCTGCAGAAATGGCCTGGTTTCATCGGCATAAATTTCGAGCTTCTTGCCGGACTCGATAGCCGCGCGAATGACGCCCAGCGCGGTTCCATAGCCGGCGGTGGCCAGGGCGCCGGCATTGCAGTGGGTGAGCACGCCTCCGGCCGCGGGCAGCAAAACTGCGCCATGCCGGCCCATCGCCCGGTTGGCAGCAATGTCCTCCACGTACATGCGCTGCGCTTCCGTGACCAGCTCGTGCTTGATCTGCGGGAGGGGCCGATGGCGAAGCCCGGCAAACTTGTCGCTCATGCGGCGGATCGCCCAGAACAGATTCACTGCCGTTGGGCGGGTTGCAGCCAGGGTTTCGGAAATCTTCCGGAAGTCGATTTCCAGTTCGTCGAGGTTTTTCGCTTTCGAGTCGCGGACCCCCAACGCCACGCCCATGGCGGCAGCAACGCCGATGGCAGGCGCACCACGCACGATCATCGTCTTGATGGCGTCAGCGACTTCCTCATAGGTTGCACAGGTGACGTATGTTTCCTCGGTTGGCAGCTTGGTCTGGTCGATAAAACGCACTCCAGCATCCGTCCATTCCAGTGTTTTGATCATGCTCATTCTTTCCGTGTCAAGCAGGTGGATGGGGCAGCGCGACATTCCTGACATGGGCAGCCCGAACATCGTTCGCGGTGAATAAGGCTACGAACGGAGCCGGGGCCGCAGCTTTCACGACGTTCACGCGTCCGCCGGCCTCTTCCCGCTCGACCAGGCACAGTACGCCGCAGACCTCGAAGCCATGCTCGCGCGCAGCGGCAATCGCCTGGATCGTGGACGATCCGGTGGTGCAGACATCGTCCACAATCACCACCCGCGCTGGCTTTTCGCGAAAACCTTCGATGCGCTGTCCCGTACCGTGGGTCTTTTCGGCTTTCCGCACCAGAAAACCGTGAATCGGCTTGCCTTTTTGCGCGCTGACGACGGAGGTGGCCACCACGATGGGATCGGCGCCCATGGTCAGTCCGCCGATCGCGTCGGCCTGCCAGCCGCGTTGACGAATTTCCTCGTAAACGGCTTCGCCGGTGTACAGGGCACCATGGGCATCCAGGGTCGTCAGCCGGCAATCGATGTAGTAATCGCTGGTACCCCCGCTGGATAGTTTGAAGTTGCCCAGACGGAAGGACTTCCCGGCCAACATAGTCAGTAGCTGTTCCCGCGCCCGAGGCATAGGTCTTCAACCATACCACTCAACTGGTTACCTTCTCCAACTGCCGGAAATGATCGCTGGCGATCCAGAGCATGGCAAACAGCGTGAAATTGTAACCGCAGTGGGTCAGGAACGAAGCAGCCACCGAGTCGGTACGCTCTCGCACCAGCGTGAGCACCACACCCACCACGAAAATACTGACGATGGGAGCCCAGGCATATCCCAATTGCGCACCGTGGATGCCGGCAAAGGCCGCCGCGGTGAGGACCACCGCAGTCATGATTCCTGTGGACCGTCGCAGCACAGGATACAGCAGTCCGCGGAAGAACATCTCTTCCAGCAAAGGCGCCAGGGTGGTGCCAAAGATCGCCATCAGGTAGGCAGCGGTTGCGCTGTTGAAGAATTTGTCGATGGGCAGAGACTTGGGAATCGGCAAGAAGTGTGCCATTCCTTCGACGGAAATTGCCAGCACCAGTGCCCAGGAGCAAAAAGGCCGCCCCGGTCATCGGCGGCCAGTTCCATCGGATGGCCTTGAAGAAGGGCTCTCGCGAGCGGCTGCGCACCAGCAACACGATGAACCCGAGCACCACCGGGTAGGCCACCACTTGCGCGCCGACGGTGACTAATGGATTCCCGCTAAGCGTGATTATGGAGACGTTCCGGTAAGCGGGCCAGCGGTGGACGAATGCAAGAGCGACGACGCTGCAGCCAATTACCGCAACAACAATCGCTGACAAGCACCACTCCCACGTCCCACAGCGACCAAGGAGGAAAAACCGCGGCGGCAGGGACAGGCTGGGCTCCGGTTTGCGCGACCGTCTGGTGGATCGCTTCCGCACCGGAAGGCAACGGGGATAGCTGCGGCGTTGGCAGCTCCGATTCGCCGATTGGGTCACGAGCTGGTTCGGTCATTGCTGGGAAACCTGCGCGGCGGAAGGATCGCCGTTGCTCTTCGCTTTGGACGTGAGAGGAAGTAACTTGGCGAGCGCCTGGCCGGTGTAGGACTTCTTGATCCTTGCGACCTGCTCGGGTGTGCCTTGCGCCACAATCCGGCCGCCCTCCTCTCCGCCCTCGGGGCCGAGATCGATGACCCAGTCGGCATTGCGGATCACGTCCATGTTGTGTTCGATGATGATAATGCTGTTGCCCAAGTCAGTCAGGCGGTGCAGAACTTCGAGGAGTTTGCTCACGTCATCGAAGTGCAGGCCGGTGGTTGGCTCATCCAGAAGATACAGGGTTTTGCCGGTTTGGCGCTTGCTCAACTCGCGCGCCAGTTTGATGCGCTGGGCCTCTCCCCCGGAGAGTGTGACCGCCGACTGGCCGAGATGGATGTAGCCGAGCCCGACGTCAACCAGCGTCTGCAACTTCTGCTTGATCTGGGGAATGTTTTCCAGAATCGGCAAGGCATCGGCAACCGGCATTTCCAGCAGGTCGGCAATAGAATAGCCTTTGTACTTCACGGCCAGCGTCTCGTGGTTGTAGCGCTTGCCTCCGCAAACCTCGCAGAGCACATAAACGTCGGGAAGGAAATTCATTTCGATCCGGCGCTGACCTTCGCCCTGGCAGGCTTCGCAACGCCCTCCGGCAACGTTGAATGAGAAACGTCCCGCTTTGTAGCCGCGTTCCCGTGATTCCGGCAGCATGGCGTAGAGGTCGCGGATCTGCGTAAACACGCCAGTGTAGGTGGCGGGGTTGGAGCGCGGGGTTCGTCCAATCGGCGACTGGTCGATGCGAATGACCTTATCGATAAACTCGGTCCCGGCGATGGATTTGTGTGCTCCGGGCTCTTCGCGCGAGCCATATAACGCCTTCGCGAGCGCGCGATACAAAATGTCGTTCACCAGCGTCGACTTGCCTGAACCCGACACACCGGTCACGACGGTCATAACTCCCAGGGGAAAAGTCACGTCCATCTGCTTCAGGTTGTTTTCGCGGGCCCCGAGGATCGCGATCGCTTTGCCGTTGGGCGAGCGCCGTCCATAGCGGTACGTCACCTGCTTTGCGCCGGAGATATATTGTCCAGTCAGTGAGCGTGGTTCGGTCTCGATGTCCAGAGGGGTTCCGCTCGCCACCAGCTCACCGCCGTGACGGCCGGCACCCGGTCCGAGGTCAATCACGTAATCGGCGCGGCGGATCGTGTCCTCATCATGTTCGACGACGAGCACCGTATTCCCCAGGTCTCGCAGCGACTCCAGCGCCTGCAGTAGCCGCTCGTTGTCGCGATGATGCAAACCGATCGATGGCTCATCGAGGACGTACAGCACGCCACGCAGCTTGGAACCGATCTGCGTGGCCAGACGGATGCGCTGTCCTTCTCCGCCGCTCAGAGTCATGGCCGAGCGGTTGAGTGAGATATAGCCAAGCCCGACTGCATTAAGAAAACCAAGGCGTTCGGCAATTTCCTTGCGAATGCGCCCGGCGATCTTCTCTTCGCGTTCCTTCAGCTTAATTTGGTCTGCAGCCTCCGCGGCGCGGGAGACCGGAAGCGCCGTAAAGTCCGCGATCGACATGCCGTTCACCTTAACGGCAAGACTCTCGGGGCGGAGGCGCTGGCCATGACAGGTTGGACAGGTGGTCGCCGACATGTGGTCCAGCAGCCACTCGCGGTAGGTCTCGGAAGCAGCTATCCTCCATCGCCTGCCGCAAGTAGGCGAAAACACCAAGAAAACCGCCGCGCTTCTTTTCGCCCTGCTCCGGTCCGTAGAGGATCAGGTTTTGCGTCTTGCGCGGAAGCTGCTCGAACGGAGAAGCCAGATCGAAGCCGTAGGCCTCCGCCGCAAGCTCGAGTATGTGAATCAGGTTCTGCGAAGCCGAGCCCGGTCCCAGGCCGCCGTCGAGCAGCGGCTTCGACCAGTCAGTCACTACCTTGGCCGGGTCAAAGTCGTACCGGCTCCCCAGGCCATTGCACTCCGGACACGCGCCATAGACGCTGTTGAACGAAAACGAGCGCGGTTCCAGCACCGGAACGTTGATACCGCACTCCGGGCAGGCCAGCTTCGACGAGTACAGATGCTCTTCGCCACCGACAACCGCCAACTGCACCAGACCGTTGGCCAACTTCATCGCCAGTTCGACCGATGACCGCAGGCGCCGCTCGATCTCCGGCTTCACCAGCAGGCGGTCCACTACCAGCTCGATGGTGTGGTTCTTGCGTTTGTCGAGCCGAATCTCTTCGTCCGCGATATTGCGGAGCTCGCCGTCGATGCGGGCGCGCGTGAATCCCTGCTGCACCAGCCTGTCGAGTTCCTTCTTGAACTCGCCCTTCCGGCCGCGGACGATCGGGGCCATGATCATCACCCGGTCCTCGGGTTTCAGGTCCATGACGCGCTGCACGATCTGGTCGGCGGATTGGCGAGAGATTTCCCGGCCGCATTGCGGACAATGGGGCACGCCCACCGAGGAGTACAGCAGGCGAAGGTAGTCGTAAATCTCGGTGATGGTTCCGACAGTGGAACGCGGGCTGCGGCTGGTGGTCTTTTGCTCGATGGCGATCGACGGGCTCAGGCCGTCGATGCTGTCCACATCGGGCCGCTCCATTTGATCAAGAAACTGGCGGGCGTAGGCGGACAGGGTTTCGACATAGCGACGCTGGCCTTCGGCGTAGATGGTGTCAAAGGCGAGCGACGACTTTCCCGAGCCGCTGAGGCCGGTGATGACGGTCAGCGTGTTTCGGGGAATCTCCACGTCGATGTTCTTTAGATTATGCTGCCGTGCCCCACGTACGGAGATGCTTGTAATGCCCATTGACCTGTTTCGCCATCCGTTCGCCGCCCCCACGAGTGCCGAAGAAACCCCAGTCGAGAAGCCGACGAAATACGGCAACAGTTACCCGAGCGGTGGTCTCTAGAAGCTTACGAGGGTGGGAGTGCGTAGCTCTACTCACGTATCTTATTAGCCAACATCGCGGGGCGTCAATGCGCGGTAAAGTTGCATGCAGAGTAGTAGAGACTGTAAATTCAAGGTCGCCCATCCCCCGAATCGAGAGGCGGCCCGGGGAGGGGCGACGATATCGAGATGACAGCGTTTATGCTCTCCGTTCTGCTTCTGTTTACGATTGTGGTGTCCTTTGTCACAGGGATTGCTTTAGGTTACTGGGCAATCTGCGGGATTCTGCACTTCTTCGATCCCCGGCGGTTCCAGAAGAAGCGAAGCGGTACTGCGGCGTTGGTAGCGACCCCCAGCGGCGACTGATATCCCTTCAGGTCAGAGGCCAAACCTCTCCAGCACTTCCTTCGCCACGCGACATCCGCTACTGAAGGCTCCGTGCACCGTGGCATGATGTCCATCGCTCTGGGTGGCTTCGCCCGCGAAGAAGAGGCGGTTGCTCAGCGGCTTTAGCCAACTCAGCCTGAGCGCCCATTCCCCCGGCGAGAACGTAGCTGTAGGCGCCCCGTGAGAATGGATCCGTTTGCCAGTCATGGAAATAAAAATGGGTGATGTGCTGCGCGAGAAAGCTCTCCGATACGGAGAAGATTCTCGCCAGCGACGCGATCGCTTCGCTGCAGATTTCACCTTCCGATAATGCGGCTTTGGCCTGGGCGCAGGGCCCGGCGCACCAGCCCACCAGCACTGGCAAATGCGGTGGCGCCGAGGTCCACCAGGTGGGAAATCCGCAATCCTGACTGAAAATGAAATGAGCGTCGCGAAGCACCCGGCTCTGCATGAAGGCCGCGTCCTCCCAGAACATCGTGTCAAACCGCAGGGTTACCCGGAAGACCGGCCCCATCGCCAGCTTGCTAAGCGCCGCACGCTTCTCCCGGAGGGGAGGTTTGAAGGTGACCGCTCCTATAGGCTGTAGTTCCTGCTGCAAGACTCCGAGGGGCAGCGTAATGACCGCCTGGGGAGCGGAAAACTCCGTGATTCGATCGGATGTTTCGGCTCCCCCGCCGACCACGACAGGGTCGCGCCCCCAATTCACGTGAGTGACGGGAAAGCGCCAGCGAATCAACACATTGGCGGGCAGAGAGTCTGTCAGGGCCCTGATCAGCCGACCGTAGCCCCCGACAATGTGAAAGCCGCGATAGCCCTCCGTCTCTTCTTCGGCGTGGTCGCCCAAGATCATCGAATGAGTGCTGATGCGCGCCGGGTCGGCGGCATGAAAGCCCTGCACGAACGAGCGGGCCCGCTGCTTTTCCTCGTTTGGCGAGTCGGCGAACCGCGTAGATAGGGTGGTCGCAAAAGACTCGTCCGGAAAATCCGCCGGATTCAGGGCGTTGAGCCGCTCGAAGATACTGTTATCAAGCTCCCGGCACGGCCGCACGAGGCCGTCGTCCTCGGTGCAGTAGTTCTGGCCGACGATCTCGATCAAGCTAAGACTATGGTCCCGGAGATAGTCGTCCAGCAGCTTGGGTTTCCCATGGACGAATTCAGCTCCCAGCTCGATGGCTTGATCGGACGAGAGGCCGGGCAGGCTCCAGACCCGTCCCCCGACCCGGTCACGAGCCTCCAAAACCAGCACGCGCAAGCCCGCCTTGCCCAGCTTTTCGGCGGCTGCCAATCCGGCGACGCCGGCGCCGATCACGATAACGTCTGCGCTATTTTCGATCTTCCTATCCTCAGCGTTAACGTTTTATTTGCGTAGTGTTTGGATGCGATTCTGGCACACAGGAGTCATGCCCTGCACCGTGCTATGGACCTGGTGAGAAGGTCAGAATCGATGCGAATCTCATCAATGCCTAGCCGTACATTCGCCTAGATGTAGAACGCAACAGGTCATTCGAGTTGATCCTGCCGCCATCGAAAAGCGATGAAGATTTCCTCAGACTTCATTCCCAGTTCAGGCGAAAACGATGAGAAACGCATCACGGCCCGAAGTGACGCAAATCACAGCTTTTCAAATTCTGGCATACGAAACTGTATCTGCCGGGAGAGAAATCCCTCGGCGTGAGTCATGTAAGTGATTAGAAGATCGTCGTTTTTATACTTTCATATTTGTTGTGGTGTCAGGGAGAAGTAATGAAGAAAGTAATCTTAGCGGTTCTACTGGTAGCTGTGGCCCTCTTCCTCGTTTTGCCGAATCTCTCCTGGGCTCAAGAAGACCTCTACAAGGCGAAGTGCGCCGGCTGCCATGGTCCCGATGGCAAAGGCAGCGCTGCCGGAAAGAAGATGGGAGCTCCTGAGTTCTCGTCCGACAAGGTGCAGAAGGCCTCAGACGCCGATCTCGCTGACTTTATCGAGAACGGCGGGCCGCAGAAGAAAGCTTCGCATGCTTTTGCCAACAAGGGTGTAAGCCAGGCAGACGCACAGAAGCTGGCTGCTTATGTAAAGGCCTTGGGCAAGAAGTAGTCTCCTTCACCGCACCTCGGGCAGGGACTACAACGGTGTAGCCGCCTGCGCTGGAACAGGGTTTGGCTGTGATCTTCCGCAGCAGGCTACGGGACAGGTTGTCCACTGCCGCGAAGCGATTTTTCGCGACACTCCGGGCAAAGCCGTACCGCAAATATCTCCGATTTCGCGTCCGTTTAGCCGCTTGCGCACCGCAAATCCTCAATCCCAGCGCTGCCCTGACGAAGAGGTTCCTATCGTCCTCACTTGGCTGCGGTGCTCACTCCGTTTCATTTCTCAGCTTTCGCCTCCTGCCCGGCGCAGTCTTGCGGCTTGACGCTCACTTCGCTTTTGCGCACGGGCAGCTTGGGAGGACTTCATGAGTTACGGAATACTCTACGATGCGACCCTGTGCATAGGCTGCAAGCAGTGCGAGCAGGCCTGCGCCACGGAAAATGGCTTACCGTACGACGACAAGATCGCGGCTGAAGAGATCACCTCGGCCCACAAGTACACCGCGGTTCTGACCAAAGACGACAAATTCATGCGCCGCTTATGCATGAACTGCGAAGACCCGGCTTGCGCTTCGGTCTGCCCGGTGGGCGCGATGAAGAAGACCGCCCTCGGCCCGGTAACCTACGACAAGAGCCGCTGCATGGGATGCCGCTACTGCATGGCCGCATGTCCCTTTAGCGTGCCCAAGTACGAATGGGAGAAAGCCGTCCCCGGGGTGCGCAAGTGCATCATGTGCAGCCCACGAGTGGTTGCAGGAAAACCGACGGCCTGCGCGGAAGTTTGCCCGACTGGCGCCACCAAATTCGGCGATCGCGACCAGTTGCTGGAAGAAGCTAAGAAGCGTATTCACGACAATCCCGGGAACTACCTGCCGCACATCTTCGGAGAAACCGAAGTCGGTGGCACCTCCGTCCTGTTGCTGTCCTCCGCGCCCTTCAACCTTTTTGGCTACCGGACAGACCTGACCGACCGCGCGCTCCCCATGTACACCTATCAGGTGCTGTCGCGCATTCCTGATTTCGTCCCACTGTTCGGCACGTTGCTGGGCGGCATTTACTGGATCACTCACCGGCGCGAAGAAGTGGCCGAAGCGGAAGCTCAGGAGAAGGATGGGAAAGGCGGTGCGCAATGACGGTCCGGAAAGTCCACTTCACCTTCTGGAAAGCCTTGTTCGTGGTCATCATGATCGCCGGTATCTACTGCACGTATCTGCGCTTTTTCCACGGGCTAGGCGCGTCAACCAACCTCAGCAATCAGTTTCCCTGGGGCTTGTGGATTGGTTTTGATGTGATGTGCGGGGTGATGCTGGCCGCCGGTGGCTTTACGCTGACGGCGGCGGTCGAAATCTTCAACATCAAGCGGATGCATGCCATCGTGCGGCCTGCAATTCTCACCGCATTTCTCGGCTATCTGCTGGTGTGCGCCGCGCTGATGTACGACCTTGGCCTGCCGTGGAACATCTGGCATCCGCTGATCATGCGCAATCCGCATTCGGTCATGTTCGAAGTGGCGTGGTGCGTCATGTTGTACACCACGGTGCTGGCGCTGGAGTTCTTGCCCATCGTGCTGGAAAAATTCAACCTGCAGAAGCCGCTGAAGATCGTGCGCAGCATCATGGTGGTGTTCGTGATTCTGGGAGTGCTGCTCTCCACCCTGCACCAGTCGTCTCTGGGCACGCTCTACCTGATCATGCCCAACAAGCTGCATCCCTTCTGGTGGAGCCCGCTGCTGCCGGTGTTCTTCTTCCTGTCGGCCATCGCGGTAGGGCTGGCGATGACCATCTTCGAGTCCTCGCTGAGCTCGAAGTACTTCGGCCGTGAGCTGGAGCTTCCCATCCTGCGCGACCTGGGACGGGCACTGGTGGTCGTTCTCGCGCTATACGGCATCCTGAAGTTCGAGGACCTGTACCACCGTGGCGTGCTGAAGCTGGTTCTGGTCCCGAGCTACGCGCAGCAGTTCTTCCTGTTAGAGATTCTGCTGTCGGTGCTGCTTCCTCTGGGGCTGCTGCTGGTGCCGAAGATTCGGGAGAGCGCGCAGGGTCTGTATCTTGCAGCCGTGCTGACGCTGCTCGGTTTCGTCACCAATCGTCTCAATGTCACTATCACCGGTGTTGAAAGCACGGCCGGTGCGCGCTACGTCCCTAAGTGGACGGAGATGGTGATCACCGCCATGTTCGTTGCGCTGGGCTTCGCCATATTCGGCGTCGTGGCAAAGTACCTGCCCATCTTCCCCGAGCAGAAGGTTCCGGCGCGGGGGATCTGCCAACCGGAGTTCGACCGCGCGGAGGTCGCGTTGTCAGCCCATGCGGGAGACTGACCAGTGCGAAGACGACAGACGCCTGGAACAAGGGCGGTCTGCCATTTGGCCACACGGAATTGGCCATAGTGTCGGCGCCAAGCTGATGGCGTCCATCTTCGTGGTGCTGGTACTGATCTTTTCGTTGCTGATGTATCTCACGGTGGCCCAGCACAGGCGACATCTTGAGGCGGCGGCGCTGGTGAGCGCAGAACAGCAGAGCGAAGTGCTGCGGCGCAGCGCTTCCTCCTACATGCTGAAGGACGATCCGCAAGGCCTCTTCGAGATGATGCTGAACATGGCGGACCAGCCCGGGATGGTTCGGGTGCGCATCCTCAATTCGGAAGGCACCATCAGCTATTCCACCGATCCGGCGGAGGTTGGCAAGAGCGTGGACAAGGACTCCGAGTCTTGTTACGCCTGTCATGAGCACTCCAAACCGCTGGCGATGTTAAAACGTTCCGACCGCTTCAGGATTTACCGTGCAGATGGCAGCCGTGTGCTGGGCATCATCACTCCCATCGAGAACCAGCCGGCGTGCGCGAACGCCGCCTGTCACGCGCACCCGGCCAGCACCAAAATCCTGGGGGTGCTCGACACCAATCTGTCGCTGGCCAAAGTGGACGCCAGCCTCGCCCAGGACCGGCGTCGGATGCTGGCTTATTTTCTGTTTGCCTTGATTCTGGTGGTGTCGCTCTGCGGGATCTTCATTTGGAGAGTAGTGCAAAAACCATTGCGAACTCTGCAGGGAGGCACTGAGCGCCTGGCCAAGGGCGAACTGGGATTCCAATTGAAAGTCGGCTCGCAAGATGAGTTGGGTGACCTGGCAAGCTCCTTCAATGAAATGAGTAACCGCCTGCAAGTGGCGCAAGCGGAGATCACGGCATGGGCGCAGGTTCTGGAAGAGCGGGTGGAAGAGAAAACTCGCGAATTGACGCAGACGCACCAGCGCATGCTGAATGTGGAGAAGATGGCCACGATCGGGAAAATGGCGGCCGTGGTGGCGCACGAGATCAACAACCCGCTATCAGGCATTCTGACCTACTCGCGGCTAGTGAAGCGCTGGATTCTGAACCTTTTACCGAAAGCAACCGCGGAGCGAAGAGATGGTCCAGTCTCTGGACATGATTGCTTCCGAAAGCAAGCGCTGCGGCGACCTGGTGCACAACCTGCTCAGCTTCTCGCGCGTCTCTCCCATCAACCTGGCGTGGTCTGACTTAAATCAGGTCATCGATCGCTGTGTGCGCCTCGTCCAGCACAAAATGGATCTGGGCGGCGTGGTGCTGAACCTGGATCTGGCTGCAGACCTTCCGCCCGCGCACTGCGACCCGGCACAGATCGAACAGGTTGTGCTGGCGATGGTGATCAATGCCATTGACGCGATGCCGCAGGGCGGCAATTTGTGGATCAAGACGCAAGCGGCTGACGATGCGCTGCAACTTACCATTCGCGACGATGGGATCGGCATTCCAGAAGAACACCTGCCGCACATCTTCGAGCCGTTCTACACCACGAAGGAGGCAGGTGGCTCCGGCCTTGGGTTGGCAATCAGCCAGAACATCGTCGAGCGGCACGGCGGCCAGATCGAAGTCGACTCCGCCATCGGCCGCGGTACCACCTTCAAGATCGTGCTGCCATTGGATAGCCACAAACCCGCTCCCCGGAGCGATGAGAAGCCTGTGTTGGCCGAAGCGAGGTAAAGGGAATGGATAAAGGTAAATTACTGATCGTGGATGACGAACTGAGCGTTCGCGATTCCCTGGCGAAATGGTTCGCCGAGGAAGGCTACGAGGTCGGCACCGCCGAAAACGCCAACGAGGCGCTCACGCGGGTCGCAACCACGACTTTCGACGTCGCGCTGGTCGACATCAAGATGCGGGGCACCGATGGCATTGAGTTGCAGCGGCGCTTGCACGAGATCTATCCCGAGATGCTGGTCATCATCATGACGGGCTATGCTTCCGTCGAAACTGCGATCGCGGCGTTAAAGAACGGGGCCTACGACTACGTGACCAAACCGCTCGATCCTGACGAGATCGCGCATCTGATCGCCAAGGCGATGTCCCACCGTCGCACCCAGCAGGAGAACACCCGGCTTAAAGAGACAGTCGCGGAGATCGCACATCCGTCGGACATTATCGGCCAGAGCGTTGCCATGAAGCGGGTCTTCGACGCCATCGAGACGGTCGCCCCCACCGACGCCACTGTGCTCATCACCGGCGAGAGTGGTACTGGAAAGGAGCTGGTGGCGCGCGCCATTCATGCCGGCAGTGTGCGGCGCTATCATCCGCTGGTGGTGATCCATTGCGGGGCGCTCACGGAAACGCTGCTGGAGAGCGAGCTGTTTGGCCATGAAAAAGGTGCCTTCACCGGCGCGCAGTATCGCAAGAAAGGGAAAGTTCGAGATTGCCGAAGGCGGTACGGTGTTTCTCGACGAAATCGGCGACATCAGCCTCAAAACACAAACCGACCTGCTGCGGGTGCTACAGGAGCGCGAGATCGTTCGTGTGGGCGGCAATCAGACCATCAAGGTCGACTTCCGCGTGATTGCCGCAACCAACCGGAACCTGGAACAGGCCATCGAAGAAGGCAAATTCCGGCCCGATCTTTTCTATCGCTTGAATGTCTTCCACATCGAATTGCCGCCGCTGCGCGATCGCCTCGAGGACATTCCTTTGTTGGTCAATCACTTCGTGCGCAAGTTCTCGGGGGAAATGAACAAGAAGATCAACCGGGTGTCGCCGGCCGCCATGAGCATTCTGCAGCAGTATCCCTGGCCGGGTAATATTCGGGAGCTGGAAAATGCGGTCGAACGCGCCATGGTGGTGGCGCAGGAGCCGGAGTTGCGCGAACAGGACTTCACTCTCAAGACCAGAAATGGCACGCCCGCAAGTGAAGTGCGCAGCCTCGACGAGGTGGAGAAGGCGCACATCCTGCGCGTGCTCGAGGAGTGCGGAGGAAACCAGACACGGGCTGCCGAGGTGCTGAACATTGATCGGGTTACGCTGCACCATCGGCTCAAGAAGTACGGCTGGAACCGGAAAGACAGAGAATTGGCCGGCGTCGAAAGTCAATGAAGAAACTGCAACTACTGCCGGTCGGCGCGGTGGACCTGCGGTTGCTGGATTGGCTGGCCAAGGCGCTCAGCGACGCATTCCACATTCCCACGGAGACTCTTTCTCCGCCGCTGGAGACCTCGTTCGCGCTGCACGCTGAGCGGCAGCAGTATCACTCGTCGGAAATCCTCGCCAGCATGCAGCGCTACGTGAACAGCCAAACCTGGCGATTGCTGGGGGTAACCGGACTCGACCTGTACATCCCTATCTTGACGTTTGTTTTCGGAGAGGCGCAGACCGACGGCAAGTGTGCCCTCGTTTCCTACCACCGGCTGCGGCAGGAATTGTATGGATTGCCGGAGGACATCGATCTGCAGGCCCGTCGTCTGCTGGTTGAATCAGTGCACGAACTCGGACACACGCTGCACCTGGCTCATTGCAGCGACTACCGTTGCGTCATGGCGCCTTCGCACGCGGTGGAATGGATCGATATCAAGGAAAGTGCGTTCTGTGAGGATTGTCTGGCCCGCGCCATGGAGTTCGTCTAATCAGACCGCTAACCAACGATCTCGCCAACCGCTCGCGGATCGTTCTGGCGGGCTCGCCATCCTGAGCCGGCCAAACCCACTCAGCCTGAAACGGGAACACCGACGCTCAAGAGCGTTTCGGCTTCGCCTCGTCACTCCAATGTCCGCTGAAAAGGTGGCCCTTGTGTTCGGCCACCATGGCGGTCACTCCCATGACACCCATGACCAGGAAAATGATGAAGAATACTACAGCGATGACCAGGACCGGCATAACTCCACCTCTGGCTCATTCTGCGGCGGAGTTGAACCTGCTTCCGTGACTACAATCACAGCACAATGTGAGGCGCGGGCAGCAGTTCTCCTTCGCCGATCGCTGCAGAGACCGGCGTGAATCGCGTTCTTCTCGCGTGACCGCCTATGCGTTTCCGATCTGCGAATCGAGATCGGCGAGGGATTGCCGGAGCAATTCCGAGTAACGCTGGTTGCTGCTTTGTTCGAGCTGTTGCAGTACTCGCTTGCGCGACAAAAGCAGGTCAGCTTTCTTCATCTGCACCTGAACTTCATCGGCTGAAGGGGCATTGCGATCGCCCCGGCTTGAATCTGATTGACTGGACTCTTCGATCTGCGCTTCGACGGACTTGCTCTCCCAACCACGTGCCATAGATTTATTATAGGGTGGCGTATTGGCTCTTTTCCATGAAAAAGCGTCAGAAAAATCGTTTCTTTGTCGATGTCAGCCAAGTTATGGCACGGCTTTAGGCGCAAGTTTCTTGCTTCTTTCCAAAATGGGAATCGACGGCAGGAATCGGCAGCGAAAAATGACAGGGTCACAGCGCGAGTGTTACCTTCGAATGTTACCGATCTGCGCGTGACTCAAGCGCGGATTGACATCGGCTCGCTATGCGAATCCTGGTCGTAGAAGACGACGTGCCCTTAGCCAGCTTCGTTCAGAAAGGTCTTGAGGCTGAGCACTACGCTGTCGACGTTGCGCCCGACGGCGAGCAGGCGCGCTGCATGGCCATCGACGGGGAATATGACCTGCTGATCCTCGACCTCAACTTGCCAAAGGTCGATGGCATCGATGTCCTGCGCTCTGTGCGCCCCAGGAAACCTTCGTTGCCGGTTCTGGTATTGACGGCGCGCAGCCGCATCGAGGACCGGGTGCAGTCTCTGGACAGTGGCGCGGACGACTGCCTGATCAAGCCATTCTCATTTACCGAACTGTCGGCGCGCGTGCGGGCGCTGATGCGGCGCGGCCCCAGGACCGTCGACACCGTTCTCCATATTGCCGATCTGGAATTGGACCGCGTCGAGCGCAAGGTCCAGCGCGCCGGAAAACGCATCGAGCTGACCTCGAAGGAATTTTGTCTGCTGGAATACCTGATGCGCAACGCCGGCCGGCGGGTCACGCGTAATATGATCGTCGAACACGTGTGGAACCTGTCCTTCGACACCACCACCAACATTGTCGATGTGTTGTTCAGAATGCTGATTGCCATGGGATAGCTCCTCTCAGTGTTCCACCTTGCGCGACCTCTGCTTGAGCTCGCTTCCCGCAGGATCCTCTGCCGGGGGTTGTAGCCGGCGGAACCGACTCGTTGTACAAACATTCCATCGGCTTCCGGCGGAAGGGCTTTAACGAAATCAGCGGAGCCTCACCCTGCCAAGCTCTTCGGGTCGCTTTGCAACCCCTTATCTTCATCTCCTTCTTTCTTTATGGTTGCGCGGTTCGCTGCGGGGGCCTGCCGCCCGTCAAGCGACCGGCAACTCTTGCCGATGGGTGCAATGTCTCAGCATCCCCGTGCTGAAGGACTCGCATGATTCAGCTGACGCGGTTAAATACCTCGCGCCTGGCGGTGAATTCGGACCTCATCAAGTTCATTGAAGAGGCGCCCGATACCGTGCTGACCCTCATCACCGGAGAGAAGCTGGTGGTGCGGGAGACCACAGACGAGGTCATCCATCGGATCCGCGAGTTCCGGCGGTCCGTGTTGTGCGCCGCACACCTGCGGGTAGATTGCCAGCCCTCGTATGACAGGCCGCCCGGCGGCGGCGACGACGACGACGACGACGAAGGAACCCTCCGTGGACAAGAGTAGCTTCGGCGGGCTTATCGTCGGCATTGGCGGAATCATCGCCGGCCTGATTCTGGAGGGTGGCAAAATATCCCAGATACTGCAGCCGACCGCCGCCATGATCGTATTCGGGGGCACACTGGGCGCCATCATGTTGCAGTTTCCGCTGGCCGTGGTTTTCCGCGCTTTTCGCCGGCTGGCTACCGTCTTCTTCGAGCACAAACTCGATCCCCAACAGATGATCCGTCAACTCGTTGCTTACGCTAACAAGGCGCGCAAGGATGGCATTGTTTCCCTGGATGCCGAACTTCCGGCCATCAGCGACACCTTTCTCAAGAAGTCGCTCATGCTCGCGGTGGACGGCACCGAGCCGCAGGAACTGCGGAAGATGATGCAGCTGGAACTGGATAATCAGGCGGAATACGAAGAAAACATACCCAAGGTGTTCGAATCCGCCGGAGGCTTCTCGCCCACCATCGGCATCATTGGCGCCGTGCTGGGCCTGATTCAGGTCATGCAACACCTGGATAACCTGGATGAGGTCGGACGCGGTATCGCGGTGGCCTTCGTTGCCACCGTCTACGGAGTCGGATCGGCCAACCTCTTCTTTCTGCCGTCCTCGGGCAAGCTGCGTTTTAGGATTCGCGAAGAACAGATCCTGCGTGAAATGACGCTGGAGGGAGTGGTCTCGATTCTCGAAGGCATGAACCCGCGCATGCTGGAAACCAAGCTGCTTGGGTTCTTGAAAGATGTGCCCAAGTCACAGCCCGCCGCGGAGGTCGCGCGGTGAAGCCAAAGCATCGTGCTACCAGTCATAACAGCCACGAACGTTGGCTGGTCTCCTACGCTGATTTCATCACGCTGCTCTTCGCTTTTTTCGTAGTGATGTTCTCTTCGGCAAGGATGGACCGGGAAAAAACCATGCACTTGGGCGAAGCCATCGAATCGGCATTCCAGGAATTGGGTGCTTTCCCCACGCCAACACCCCATACGGGAAGACCGGCGGGCGGCACCGTAAATTCTAGAAAATTTCCGTCGAGTTCCGGGGAACTGGATCGCATGAACTCTGCCGCCCCGGGACTTTCCGAGGCCAACCGCCGCAAGATGGATTTTGCTGCCATACGAGACGAACTCGAAAAAGCCCTCGCGCCCGAGATTAAGCGACGCGAAGTTGCGGTGCGAGTGCAGCCTGATGGCCTGATCGTAAGCTTGCGGGAGGTCGGTTTTTACGCCAGCGGATCGGCCGTCATCAAGCCCCAGGCGGTCGGAGCCCTCAGCCGGGTTGCCAGTGTCCTGCGCGAGCACGACTGCGCCATTCGCATTGAAGGACACACCGATACGGTCCCGATCCACAATGCGCAATTTGCATCTAACTGGGAGCTTTCCACCGCGCGCGCCACAGAATTGGTGAAGCTGCTCGTCGAGCGCTACGGCCTCTCTCCCGAGCAACTCTCGGCAGCGGGTTATGCCGAATACCATCCCGTTGCCAGCAACGCAACCCCGGAGGGCCAGCAGATGAATCGCCGTGTCGACTTCGTGATACTAGCTGCCGCGATCTCCGCTACCCAAATCGCCACCGCGCAAGCGCCTTCGGGAGCGAGTCCGGCCCCGTTGGCAGCCACCGGCACGCCTCGCTAGATGGCTGCGGCATGCCGTGATTCCTGCGAATCAAATTGGCAAGCGGGGCGAGCTTGCAGGCCGGTGCAACTGCGGTGGAAAGCCTAGCGCTTCGGCAATCCGCGAAAGCAGAACATTCACCGTGAAGGGCTTTTGAATGTACCAAACCGGGGGCTTGCCCAACGATTGCCTCAGGAGAGCATCGTTGGCATACCCTGACATGAACACGCGAATCAAGCCCGCGTTGGAGGCCAAGAGATGGCTGGCAAGATCGTGTCCGTTCATGGATGGCATCACGATGTCGGTCAGCAGTAGATGGATATTCCCTTCGAATCGGTCAGCAATTTGGAGCGCCGCTGCCGGTCCCGACGCTTCCAAGACCCGGTAACCCGCCGACTCCAGCACTTGCCGGGTCACGTCCCGAACCGCATCCTCGTCTTCCACCAACAGAATCGTAAAGACCGGGGGCTTGGCAACCGAGCTTGGCATCGTTGTCTCCTTGAACCCTGCTCCCTGTTTACGGAGTAGCTGCCTTTTGCGACCTGTGTAAGTGCAACTGTTGTGCCAGCTTGCGAAGCTTCGGGGTATGGAAGCAAGTTCCACGGGCAGAGCCACATACGAAGAAATAGCGAAACCTAATCTGCCGGTGGAATGGCTCCGAATTGGGAACATTCCTATTTCGGGAGGGAAACCTAGGGTGTCATCTCGCCGTGCAACCCAGCGTCGCGCGAGAATCTGGCCCTGGCGAGACTCAGGCATCCCTCAGGCCGCGCGATCCTAAGGACGGAGGCAAACGCCAACCGTGAAGAAAGCACCAGCAAGGGGCCGCCGCCCAAAATCCGAGAAGACGCACCAGAAACCACCATCGCGCTTAAGTGCTGAATCCATGCTGCGAAGCATTCAAAAGGTCCTGGAAGAGAAGCAGTTCGCCAGCCTCCAAGAAGCCAACGAGTTTCTTGCAACACTGGGCGGCCCAGGATTGCAGCAGTCGCTACTGGATGACTCGCCTCTTTCCGCCCAGGAAGAGGCCCAGGACCTGGCCTTCGAGGCCATGGAGGCCGAAACGGAAGCGCAGGCTCGAAAGCTGGTCAAGCGCGCGCTGGCATTGGACCCCGATTGCGTGGATGCACTAATGCTGTTGACCGAACTCGATGCCACCTCCCCCAAGGCTGCCATCGAAGGCATGCAAAGGGCAGTGGCCGCCGGAGAACGTGCGCTGGGTGCGAAGTTCTTCGCCGAAAACAAGGGACACTTCTGGGGCATCCTGGAGACCCGACCCTATATGCGCGCCCGTCTCAAGCTGGCGGGATTGCTACTTGCGGTTGGCCTCGAACAAGATGCGATTACCCATTACGAGGGGATATTGGAGCTGAATCCTAATGACAACCAGGGTGTGCGCGACCTTCTGTTGGGAAGTTATCTCGCGCATAATCGGATCGAGAATGCACGGAAGTTGCTGAAACGCTATGAGGGTGAGATTATGGCGAGCTTTGCCTGGGGAAAGGTATTGGAACGCTATCTCTCGGGCGACCTTCTGGGCGCGGAGAAAGCTCTGAAAAATGCACGCCAGGGAAATGGCTTTGTCGAGCTTTACCTCACCGGCCAGCGGAAACTGCCGACTTCGATGCCAGGTTCCTATAGCATCGGAAGCGATGAGGAAGCTGTGACTTGTTTAGACTGCCTCGGCGGAGCCTGGGCGAATCATCCCGCGGCCATAGCCTGGCTGATGGATCGACTGCGCGCCTCTGCGCCTCCAATGCTTCGTACACGACAGCTGAAAAAACGAATCCCGCCGCATGGCTAGCGACGCCCAGTTAGACACTCTGAGCAGAACTGACATCGAGAGGATGCCAACATAGTTGGACGCCGTGATTTGCTTGGTTATTGGACCTATCGCACCGCCTCGATACGGCTTTCGACACCCTGAAAAATCGATGAGGCCATGCTGGCATCGTAGCTGCGCGCGACCGGGCCGATGATGATGAGCGCCGGTGATTCCGGCATGCTTGTCGAACCCAAGGCGGTGAGCTCCGTCCACAGTACTTCCTGGTTTGGCCGGGATGCGTTAGCTGCCACAACGCAAGGAGTGTCCAGCGGCAGGCCTGCGGCCACAAGGTCGCCACGAATCTCGCGGTAGTGTCCAGCCGGCATGTAGATGACCATCGTGCAGTTCTGCGATGCGTAGCGAGCGATATTGGTCCTGCCTTTGCCGGTCGCCTGCTGTGCGGTGAGAAACACCACGCCCGCGGCCGACTGGCGATCTGTGAGCGTAATGCCGGCTTGGGCGGATGCAGCCAGCGCAGCCGTGATTCCAGGCACAACCTCAAAGGCAATTCCGGCCATGCGCAATGCGGCGATTTCCTCTGCGGCTCGACCGAAGATCGAGGGATCGCCACCCTTAAGACGCACCACGATGTTGGCACAACTGGAAAGATCAATCAGAAGCTGGTTGATGTCGTCCTGCGTGAGCCGTTTTTCGCCAACGCGCTTTCCCACGTCGATGAGCTGCGTGTTGGGCCGTGCGATCTGCAGTATTTCTTCCGTGACCAGCGCATCGTGCAGGACGATGTCGGCTGACCGCAGCACTCGAACCGCCTTGACGGTCAACAGATCGGGATCGCCTGGACCGGCGCCGACCAGATACACCCTGGCGCTCATGCGACGGCCGCTTCCCGCGACAATCTGCGTTCCCGGGCGGCCCGTAAACGCTCGAAGGTTTGCCGGCTGGCGAGAGTCCCGAGGACGCGTTGGCGGGTTTCGAAGTCGCTGCCTTGGCGCATCAGAATTGCGCGAACTCTTCCGAGCCACTCGACCCAAGGCTCGTACTCGGGTCCAAACTGGATCTCCAGGTCCTTTCGCAAGCGCTGAGCCAGCGACGGACTAAGCCCAGCCGTGGAAATTGCGATCTGCAGGGGCCCGCGATCGACAACAGCCGGGTAGTAGAAGTGGCATTGCTCCGGCTGATCGACGGCGTTGCATAGAACCCCTCGGCGGTCAGCTTCGTGATAGATAGCGGCATTCGCTTCGAAACTCGACGTCGCGGCGACTACGAGAAAGACACCATCGAGATCGGCCAATTCGAACGTCCGCGCCTTCCAGCATAGGGCATTGTCGCAAACTCGCTCGGCAAGCGCTGATGTGACTTCGGGTGACACCACGGTGACGCGCGCCCCCGAGCGCAGCAGACTCTCCACCTTGCCTTCCGCGATCGGACCGCCTCCCACCACGAGGCATGGCTTCGCGTTGAGCTTGAGGAATATGGGGAAGAGTACTGGGCGCTGCGTACTCATCCTTCTACTCCATGAGGAACTCGCCCCGAGGCAGGGTCTCGCGCGATTGCATTTACATCTGCACCTGCGAGAAAGGCCCGGATCTCGTCGTTGGAATGCCGGGCAAAGAACTGGCGCAGGTTCTCGTCGGGATCTTTCGCCGCCAGGTATCGCTTCAGCAAACGTTCGATGGAGTCCGGCACCTCCTGAGCCGGGCAGCGATAACCCACCGGCCGAGCAATCGACTGATGCAGTCCAACCGCACCTCCGACGCAAAAATAGTAGGCGTCGATGAGGCGGCCATTGTGCTTGATCTTCTTGCCTTCCAGCCCAAGATCGGCGATCCAGTGTTGCCCGCAACTGTTGGGGCAACCGGTAATGTGCAGCTTCAAGTGCTGCTCGAAGCCGGGCAGGCGCTCATCGAGTTCCTCAGCCAGCCATCGGCCGAAGGACTTGGTTTCGGTGATGGCAATCTTGCAGAACTCGGTGCCCGAACACGCAATGATGCCGCGCCGGAACGGCGAGCCGTGCGTGGGTAATCCCGTCAATTGCAGCGCACCCGCAAGGACAGCAGCGTTGCGTTCCGGAACATTCACAATGAGCAGGTTCTGCATGTTGGTGGTGCGTAGCTCACCGCGGCCGTATCGTTCCGCCAGGTCGGCGGCAGCGTGCAATTGGGTGGCGGAGATGCGCCCGCGAAGAACGGATGCGCCAACGTAGCAGTATCCGGGCTGCTTCTGCCGGTGGACGCCTACATGATCGCGGTAAACGTCATCAGGAACTTCTTCCGGAACCGCAGGAGCGAGTTCGAATCCCAGCCGTCCCTGCAGTTTGTGCAGGAAGCGCTCGGCGGTCCAGCCATGTTTCAGGAAGAGGAACTTGAGGCGAGCGCGTTCACGGCTTTCGCGTAGCACGTCGCTGTCGCGAAAGATCGAGGCGATGCCCTTGAGGACCGGCAGCACCTGGTTAGGCCGGATGAACGCGTTCAGCCGCTGGGCGAGATGCGGCTCGGTGGAAAGTCCTCCGGCCACGCGCAGCGAGAAGCCGGCCTCATTACCATTCCGCCGAATAGCAGTGAGACCAACGTCGTTGATCTCAGGATAGGAGCACCACACATTACAGCCGGTGATACAGATCTTGAACTTGCGCGGCAGATTGTAGAACTCGGAGTTCCCGACGAACTGCCGATTGGCTTCCGCAACCAGCGACGACGCATCGTAGATTTCGTCAGCATCGACTCCGGCCAAAGGGCAGCCGACGATGTTGCGGACATCGTCGCCGCAAGACCCCATGGTGGTGAGGCCGCAACGCCAGAGACGATCGAGCACATCCGGCAAAGACTCAATGCTGACCCAGTGAAGCTGAATATTCTGGCGGACGGTAAGGTCGGCGTTGCCCCGGGCGTGCTTATCAACCACCTCGGCAATGGTGCGGACTTGGTGGGAGAGAAGCAGTCCATTGGGAATGCGGATGCGTACCATGAAATACGGAAGCGCCTTCCCCTCGCCACCAGTGCCGCCAACCGCGCCAACTCCGTCGCCCTGGGTGTAGACGCCCCAGAACCGAAAGTACGTGCCCAACCACTCTGCTGGGATCGAGAGGTGTCCATTACGCGCGAACGCCCGAATCTCGTCGAGGCACTCCCAGGCGTTCTTTTCCCGTTTGAGCCTCTCGATTCGTTGGGTCTTTGTTTCCTGAACCGTTTGTGACATTTGCCAACCTTTCGCGCCAAAAAGAAAACCCACGTGTCAGAGGTGAGTCTGACGCGTGGGTTGAGGAAACCTGTCTAATATAAAGAGCTAGGTGGTGTTTCCGTATGCGTCAGAACATGTGGACCCGCAACAACAGCAGGTAACCCGACAACAAGCCATATTCTGACGAACACTCAACATGTTCCGTGTACCTTACCGGGATTTGTGCGATCCGTCAAGTGATCAAAGTCCGGGATGGTCTCACTTCACGCGGTCAACCTCGACGGGCAAAATGGATACTACGCTGCTTGGGCGATCGGTTTTCTCTGCGGCTTCAGCGAGCGACTGGCACAAAACTTCGTCCAGGGGGTAAACAGCACGATGGGCAATTCCACTGCAAGCGGCGGTAAATAAACGGCTGTGATGCGCCTGAATGGCATTTTGAAACCTGAAATCAGGACCGGGGACATTCATCGCGGACGCGAGCGGTTCAGGGTAGAGAGAGACTCTTAAAGCTGACGGGTCTGGCCGTGTCACTAGCTCCAGGAACTTCGCCAGATCAATGTTCCCTCCGCTCACTACGCAGACAATTTTGCCCCGACCACACTTGCCGCTGAGGCCCGCAGCCACCGCACAAGCACCCACGCCTTCACTGATTACGTGATTGCGCTCGGCCACGATGCGCATGGCCCGCCGAATCTCGTCAAGAGAGGAGACGATGGAACCGTCTAACAGGTGGTGCGCCAGACTCCACATGCGCGGGAAGACCGACTTGCCTCCGCATCCGTCGACCCAGCTCGCCCTCCAATCGGGAACATTCTGCGCCGAGCCCGCCGTCAGCGACCGTGCCAGCGGTGCCGCAGTTTCCGGTTCTGCCCCCAACACCTTTACCTTCCGTCCGCGCGCTTTCATGGCCGCCGCGATCCCGCACGATAAGCCGCCACCCCCAAAATGCCGCCACCACGCAATCGACATCCGGCAGGTCCTCCGGGATTTCCAGCCCAAGCGAGGCATTGCCTGCGATGAATTCGTCATCTTCAAAGGGATGCACAAACACTCCCTTCATCGCAGGGTGGCTACGCTCCGACAGCGCTGTCCAGCATTCGTCGAATGAAGCTTTCACATACTCGGCCCCCAGCCGGCGCATGGCATCGAGTTTGGCGGCAGGAGCCGTGTCCATGACGAGCACCTGGCATGGCACACCGGCCCTGAGCGCCGCCAGTCCCATACCCTGGGCGGCGTTACCTGCGCTGACGGTCCAAACGCCGCACCGCCGTTGCTCCTCTGGCAGCAGCCGGACCGCGTTGTAAGCACCACGAATCTTGAACGACCCGATCGGCTGCAAACACTCCAGCTTCAGATAGATCTCCGACGGTCCGTCATAGTTCAGCCGCACCAGGGGCGTTGCGAATCGCGCCTCGTAAACGTGTTTGCGTGCTTCGTCGATAAGACCAGCGAGAATCTCCCGCCGTTCCGCCTTTTCGCTGAGTGGAATGTTTGTTGTCATGCGAGTCTCAGTTGGTGGTGCGACAAATACTACTACTACACGTTGAGAAGCGTCTCCCAAAGCCGTTGATTTTGTGACGGTACGGAATTGTGGCGGGGCACAGGTAAGCAATAGCTTACAAATCGAGTAGGGCATCTGGTTTTTCGGTCACATCGCTGGCGGTGATTTTGTGAGTGGCCCCCGGAACCTGCGACACCTATTGATCCAACGCTCAAGGGCAGGACCGAGCGCGTGTCCTGCCTCAAGTCGCGCCCAACAAGGAGCAACACACGCGCCGGGTCAGCATCGCTCTTGCTCTCTCCACTTGTTGCTGATGCACGAGCATCCAGAGGGCATCCGCAACGCAATCCTCGACTCAGTGGAACCGCCATCCGTCGTAAACATGGGCAGGTTCTGGGGCAACGCCCGCCAGGGATTCGACACTTTCTTCGGCGCGTGTGCGAAGGAACACGGCTGTTGGACTCGCCCACCTTAATTCGGTGGCTTTTTCCTGGTTTAATGTGGGTTTTGAGTGTTTTTCATTTGACTCGCGCGGTTTTGCTAGCTCAGACTATTTCGCAATAAGCAGAACTCCTCGATCAACGCTGGCCTTCGGTAATTGTGCCTGGAAGCCTGATAATCCCCAGCACTGCATTCCGGAATCTTGCGCATTTCGCTTCATTATGTGTCCCGCGAAAGGAGACCTCAAATGTCTCGCCAGCGACTTCTCTTTGGTTTGATAGTTGGTCCGATTACTACTCTCGGCCGCCTCCTGGCAGCACCGCCCAACAACATGCGAGGCGATCCATCCCGAAAGACGATTGCCCGCCTAGCCGGTGTGTCGGGGCTCTTGATACTGACGTCGGCTTTGCCCATCCTGTCCGCGCAGACGATGGAGCAGGGGCAGCCGATGGATCACCCCATGGGCGTTGTCTTGACTCATAAGCAGCCGAAGGTCAAAGGACAGACGTTCCCGATCATCTATTGTGGAAAAGGGATTACCGATCCGAACAATCCTGAATCGTTGCCGGCCGGCGACTACGGTTCGGACCTGCATGTGGTTGGACCGTGCGTGGCAGACGGAAAGCTCGGGCATCCCGGAGACAGCACGCTGGTCCCTGGCGGAAGCTATCACTATCATTGGGTCTTCCTTCACAACGGCGGAACTCTGACCTTCAGCGATGCTCAGCTTGATCTGATCGCATCTTCGATCCTCGTTTTGAACGGGGGCACGCTACAAGCTGGATCCGACAACGACACGGATGCGATCGGGGCGAAAGGAGGGCTGGTCACGATTCACTTGTGGGGTGCGAACAACGTCGCTGGACCCAACTGTCAGGACCAGAACGGCAACGATGACATATATTGCGGGGTTGACCCGACCATCTTCACCAAAAACCAGATGGCAGGCATCTATCCCGGTTCCTGCCAGCCCAATCCTGACGACCCGCAGGGCGATTGCTTCTACCAGTACGACGTCGACAAGGCGGATCTGCCGGGAGGCTACTTCGGGCGTAAGGTGCTAGCCGTTTCCTACGGCGGTACGCTACGGTTGTTTGGCAAGAAAGGGTCGACCTTCGACGGACTTACTCCAGACCCTAAGAATACAGGGACCAGTTGGACCAGGCTCACCTCCAAGATCAAGACTGGCGACAAGACGTTCACGGTCAGCGGCGCGGTGGACTGGGAGCCGGGCGACCATATTGTAGTCTCCCCTACAGACTACCTGCCCGGTCATGCCGAAGAGGCGATCATCGCCAGCGCCACTCCTGGCGGCGACAATACGACAATTGTCATCAGCGCGGTTGTCCTCGACGACGGAACGCAGAAGACAGGAGGCTTCCTGTGGCCGCATAACGGCAAGGCATACTCCATACCGTCGGATATCCAGGGCAAGTTGAAGCTGGACCGCGATTCGGTGGAAACCCGCGCGGCCGTGGGATTATTGACGCGCAGCATCCGAATCGTTTCGGAGGGCCAAAGCCCGACGGACAACAATCCCCCGCAGCCGAATGACAAGCAATTTCCACCCGTACCGGGGAACTACTTTGGCGGCCACCTGATGTTCCGCCAGGGTTTCAAGCAACTGCAGATTCAGGGTGTGGAATTCCACCAGCTCGGACAGGGTGGAACCATCGCGCGCTATCCCGTGCACTTCCACATGTCGCGCAAAGTGCCGCCCGACACGTTTGTCAAGGACTGCTCGATCAGCGAATCAATGACGCGCTGGATCACGGTTCATGGCACTCAGGGTGCGTTGGTGGCGCGCAATGTGGGATGGAAGTCGATTGGTCATGGTTTCTATATCGAAGACGGAAGTGAGACGGACAACAAGATCTATGCGAACCTGGGCGTCCTGGCGCGAGCGGGCGTGGAGAATACTCAGAATCCACGCTTGGCGCCGGGCATCCTGGCGAATGTGGACATCCGCAACAACGTAGACCCCTATAACAGCGACTGGCAACATCCCAGCATTTTCTGGATTATGAACGGCTGGAACGATTTCCAGTACAACATGGCGGCGGGCGCCGCGTCGTGTGGCCTTTGCTACTGGATGCCCGCGGGCGCGAACAGCGGACCTTCACGCTACGAATATTGGGTGGGCTATGCCTCGCGGCAGCGCGGACTGCAGGACCTCCCCGGTCTAAGGGACTTCAACTCTGGGACGACGCCGCTCAAGTCGTTTGTGGGAAATGCCTGCTCCACCGCGATGTTCTCGTTCATGGAAATCGGCCAACTCAATAGTGGATGCGACGGCTTTGGAGCGAAATCTGCCACTACGGTCACAGCTTTGCCTGGCGCTGGACCTTCAGTCCCGCCCGGGCCGCCGCCAAAGACTGTGCTTGACTACTATCCGATCTTGACCGGCCTGCGCGACCCCACAAAGTGTAACAATCTGACGGGCGATTGCGGAACCGACACCGATCCGAAGAACAATAAGTGCAACGGAACCGGCACGGGCGCTCCGGATGATGAGACCAATTGCGTGGCCACGGTTCTTGACCACTACACCACTTCGTTCAATTTTGCCCAGAAAAACTTCTCTTCGATCTGGTTGCGGCCCTGGTGGAAGTTGGTGACCGACAGTGCCATTACCGATCAACTCGGGCCCGGATTGACCCTTGTCACCGGCGGAGGCTACACCCGTTCGGATAGCGCATTGGGGAATTGGGACGTGGCGCTGCGGACAGTGTTTGTTGGGCAGGCCCAAACGGAGAGCGGACCTACCACTGCGTCCTACTCGTCTGATTTCGGACCTTTTGCCGCCAATGGAATTTCCAAGTGCGACAACGCCGACAGCAAGAACATCCCTGGTGGCTACTGTCTGTCGAGTGCGAACGGGATCAGTATTCCGATAACACCGTTCAATGCCGGGCAGCGCATGTTTAATATCTACGACGGGCCGTCCTTCCAGGACTCCAATGCCTATCTCGACATCAAGGCGAGGGTAGTTCCTGATTGCACCCCATCTGGTCGTGACGCGAGTAGCGGAGGCACCGGGGTCTGCAATGCGAGCAAGTACATGTATGGGCATGCGAAGGGACTACTGCAGGGCACTGGTGGAAAGACGTGCTATATCCCGAACGCGGCTATTGCGTGGAAGCAAGAGAACGGATTCTACTATCCACCTGCCTTCCACTCGAAGAACCTGGTCTTCCGGAACGTCGACATCCGGCACTTTGTGGTCGAACCGCTGTTCCTGCCGAACACTTTCACCTTGAATCAAGATGCGACCAGCAAGCGCTACTGTACCTGGACGCCCGATCTTTTCCAGCCCTTTAACGATATCGACCGCCAGACCGTGCTCAACGATGACGATGGTTCCTTAACCGGGTTGCTGGCTGACGTGCAGCCCGAGCCCCGCGAGACTCTGTCCATCAACTTGGACGATTTCTTTCGCGCCCCCAAGGTCGTGCCTGAATGTTCTTCCGACAAACACGATACCGCGGATCAAAAAGGCACACCGGCGACCGCCATTACCAGTCCCTACGAGTACGTGAGCACAGCTGTCATCGCGGGGTGCGCCTTGAAGTCGGTGACCGATGTCTGTCTCGATCCTCCGAAATGCACCCGCTGGGATTACAAGGCAGAATGCGGCAAAGCCCTTGATGGAGGAAGAAACTGGGGTTGGGCGTGTACCCACTGCTACGGTGTCCCCCTGTTTCGGCAAAACTGGACCCCGGAAGACAATGCCGAGTGCGATGCCGATCCCAAGTGCATGACCGATCCAACCCATCGTCCGGGCCGCATATACATGATGGGACAGAGCACCGGACAGCGCGGCTCCCTTACTGCGAACCACGGCTGGTATTACATCGACACGACCGTACCTCTAATCCAGCAGGTCGGCATACCTTTGCAGGAGGGAAGAAGCGTCTTCCTTTCCGGACAAACCTATTACCTGTATCTCATCTACGGCAAACCCGACACACAGGTGGAATACTGGATGTACGTGGGCGCCAAAGCCAACCAGGCGACGGTCGAGGGAAGCGTTGGCCGCTTCCGCGTCAATATCAACTCGCAGGTGTACGGCTTTAATCCCAAACCGGCGAATGACCCGGACTTCGTGATGTCGGCGAAGTATGACGAAGTCTCCGGATGGCTGAAGGTGAAGGTCGACCTGAGTGCCTACGCTAAGGAGTTCACGAACGACAAGGTCAATTTCTGCAAGCCGGTCAGCTATTGCTCATGGAATGGATCCAGTTGCGGCTGCAAGGCAGGTTCCGATTGCAAAGACGATTCTGTCTGCTCGTGGGGAACGAAGGAGCTTGATTGTCCGACCAAGGGATGCTTCGGGTTCAGCTTTACGATACAACCCGAGTTCGACAAATATGCCAAGCCCGGACCGCCTCCGCCAGCTGCCTTCCCGTCCGATGGCTACTGGAACACCTCTTATAAGCTGGTGGATATCGGCACGAGCGGGTCGGAATGTAACTACATTAGTCAACCAAAATAGCTGTGCTTCGCCGAAATGCTGAATAGCTTGAGAATGAATTACCTGAGAGGCTCCTGCTTACAGTCGTCTCGGCTATGATTCCGGTGGGGTGAACCCCTTTATTGAGAAAGTTTGCGTGCCTACATCGGCGACACCGAATTGATCGCCATGCAGGAGTCCAACCATGCGTTCTGACATCGTGTCCGGAGGCACCTTTCCCGACTACGAGCTGCCCGATCACACCGGCACACTGCGCAAGCTGAGCCAGCTCCAGGCAGCTGACCCGCTCATCCTCACGCTCGCGCGCGGCCATTACTGCCCGAAGGAGCACCAGCAGCATCTGGAACTCGCCGCGTTCTACCCTAAGGTCGCCGTGGCATACACCCAGATCGCCACCATTTCCACCGACGACCATCACACGCTCCAGGAGTTCCGTGCGTCGGTCGGCGCCCAGTGGACCTTCCTCTCCGACCCTGACCGAACGGTTCAGAAAGACCTCGACATCCGGGAGTACACCGACCCCGAGCACAACCCGATGATCCCGCATACGCTCGTACACAAGCCGGGCCTCGTGATCCATCGCATCTACAATGGTTACTGGTTCTGGGGCCGCCCATCCGTCGTCGACCTCTGGCACGACCTGCGGGCCGTGACGAGCGAGATCCGCCCCGACTGGGATCTGAGCACCCCGGGACTCCGTGAGGCTTGGAACTCGGGCGACTACTCGCCCTTCCACGGGTGGAACAAGCGCACGGATGCGTAGCAGCCCCCGTGGAGCGGAAGCAGAGCGGTGACGCCAATGGTAAGCAGGAAGTGCTCGGCAGACGGTCGTCGACGTCGATTTTGCCGGATTCGCCGAGGAGGAGGCACTGATGGCCCGGCTGCTCTCAGTTAATGTCGGTCTTCCACGCGAAGTGCCATGGAAGGGCAAGACTGTCCGAACCGCAGTCTGGAAATTTCCCGTCATGGAACGGCGGATAGTGCGCAAGCTTAACATTGATGGCGACGCGCAAGGGGATCTCACAGGTCACGGTGGAGAGCACCGCGCCGTATTTGTCTACCAGATGGACTCCTATCATTACTGGGAACGGTTTCTGAGCCGCAATGATTTCAGTTTCGGCCAGTTCGGAGAAAACTTCACAGTTGAAGGACTTCTAGATGAAGGGGTCTGCATCGGTGACCGATACCGCATTGGCACCGCGCTGTTTGAAGTAACACAACCGCGCGTAACCTGCTACCGCGTCGGCATCCGCATGAATGAACCTCGCATGCCAGCCCTGCTCGTAGAACATCACCGACCGGGATTTTACTTTCGCGTGTTGCAGGAAGGAGAAGTCGGTGCTGGCGACGACATAGTAAAGATTGCTGATGGTCCCGAACGGATGACGGTGGCTGAAATTGATGCTCTCCTGTATTTGCCGGGACATTCGAGCGAGCAACTACAACGCGCGCTTCGGATTCCTCCACTGAGCAAGGGTTGGCGAACTTCATTCCAGGCAGTCCTCACGCAAGAATTGAGTGGGAAATTCACGAGAGGTAATCCCGGGCTCGCGAGTGAGGAGTCAGCACCAGCATGGTCTGGATTCAGACGGATGCGAGTCGCGCATATCCGTAAGGAAAGCGATAGCGTGACCTCGTTCACTCTGGAGCCGACCGACGATCAACCTATCCCACCTGCTCAGCCAGGTCAATTTGTTGTCTTACGGTTGCAAGTGGATCCAAGTAAACCACCGATTCTTCGCAGCTATTCGTTGTCTGATTTGCCAGCGGACGACCATTTCCGCATCAGCATTAAAAGCGAAGCGAATGGGATTGGGAGCTCATACTTGTGCACCCAGGTCCGGGCAGGCGATGTGCTGGATGTCAGCGCGCCGCGGGGAGTATTTACTCTACGACCGGGCGACAACCCTGTGGTCCTGCTAAGCGCCGGCGTCGGCGCGACGCCAGTTCTATCGATGCTGCACGTGCTCGCCGCGGAAACATCAGAACGGCAAGTCTGGTGGATTTATGGAGCGCGCAATCGCTCCGATCATCCCTTTGCGCAAGAATCGCGTCTTCTTGTAAAGCAGCTTTCTCACGGCCGAAGCTATATCGTCTACAGCAGGCCCACTGCAGCTGATCAACTGCAGGTGGACTTCGATGCTTCAGGTCACGTTGACGTGGTCTTGCTCGAGAAGATTGGAGTGCCACGGAATAGTGATTTTTATCTCTGTGGCCCGTCGTCATTCTTGCAAGCCATGCGTGACGGGCTTCAAAACTGGGATGTGGCCCCCCAGAATGTCCATGTGGAAACCTTCGGCGCTCTGGATACTATTACACCTGGCATGGCACAGGTTGCTCACACGCCGCACCTGCCACGCGGACCCGCCGGCCCCGGGCCCTCAGTGTCGTTCGCGCGTAGCGGGATCACCGTTCAGTGGGATCCGAAATTCGCGAGCCTGCTTGAGCTGGCTGAGGCGTGCGATGTTCCAGCTAGATGGTCATGCCGCACCGGGGTATGTCACACCTGCATGACAGGTCTGATTGGCGGGTCTATCACATACAACCCCGAACCACTCGAAAGACCATCTTCAGGAAATGTGCTCGTTTGCTGCGCGCAGCCAAGCGCAGACCTGGTCGTCGACCTTTGACTGAAGATGCGGTTTCGATTCAACAGCTTGTGGCTCGAGTGGGGACCCTGTTTTTTTCGCTACAGCGCTGTAGTCGATTTTGAAGGTGGCCTCCGCACCGCTCGAGGAGCACACGGTGCACTATTTATGCGGGTCGCGATCCTAAACTGGAGCACCTGGGTCAAAACCAGGTGAGCCGGGTTTCAGGCTTTTGCCGGTCCCCTAAGTTGTTGGAATTAAATGGTCGGGGAGAGAGGATTTGAACCTCCGACCCCCTGGTCCCGAACCAGGTGCTCTACCAGGCTGAGCCACTCCCCGACTTGCTGAGAAATCGCGCGCATCGCCCGTTGTGCTGAGTTCAAACGGCGGGTCAGATGCGCATCAGCACTGCTCCGCAACGCGAGAGGCCAGAACAGCGCTGGTCGAAGTATACCAGAGATGGGAGAACGGCCCTGAGCCTTCAATCACTGCACCGTGAGTCAGTTTCACCGAAGAGACCCCGCTAACCACCAAAGTCATCCCTGAACCTGACTCTGTAACGACGGTCGAGTGGTGGGCCGTCTAGCGGTTGCATTGATTGGCCACGTTGTGATGTTGGGGCCCAGCCGTGGGTACGCTTACAATCGGTCCAGCATTCCATCAAGACTTACCGAGGTCCCGCTTGCTCACTGTTCTCCTGGCGCGGCAGATTCTTACTCCAACACAAAAAGTCGATGACGGCACTGTCGTGATTGAGGACGGCATGATCGTTGCCATCGGCATGCGCGATCAAGTTGAAATACCGCCGAATGCAAAAGTGGTTGATCTCGGCGACTGCATATTGACCCCCGGCCTGATTGACATTCATGTTCATGGCGGAGCCGGTCATGACGTGATGGAAGGCACAGAGGTGAGTCTGACGGCAATCGAGCAGGCGATGGCACGTCACGGCGTGACCAGTTACTGTCCCACGACCGTTACCGCTCCAATCGAGAAGACGCTGCGGTCGTTGTCAGGTCTTGGAAAAGCGACTTCCTCGGCGAGGCGACGCTCCGATCGCACCCGTGCAGTACCGCTGGGAGTTCACCTGGAAGGCCCGTTTCTGAGCCATGTGCGCCGGGGGGTTCATCCGCCGGAATTACTGAGAACAGCATCTATCGAGCTGTTCAATGAAATGTGGGAGGCGGCTTCCTCACAAGTGCGGGTTCTGACGATTGCGCCGGAGTTGGAAGGCGCGCTGGACCTGATTGGCGAAGCGGCGGCCCGCGGTGTATGCGTGAGCCTGGGACACTCTGATGCGAACTTGCCCGAAGCATTGGCGGGCATCGCTGCCGGGGCGTGCCACGCCACTCACACGTTCAATGCCATGCGTCCGCTCGAACACCGCGATCCCGGCCTGCTTGGCGCCGTGCTTACGGACCGTCGACTGACCGCAGACATCATTGCTGACGGAATCCACGTCGATCCCTTGGTGGTCGACTTGTTCGTTCGCGCGAAGGGAGTTGACGGAGCCGTTTTGATTACTGACGCGATCAGTGCCACTGGTATGCCTGACGGCATCTACCAGCTGGGGGCGATCGAGGTTACAGTTCGTGACGGCCGCTGTGAAGCGAATGGCCGGCTCGCTGGTAGTGTGCTCACCCTGGACACGGCAATCCGCAACCTGTCGAGCTTCGCCAAAGTGAGTTTCCAGGACAGCGTTCGGATGGCGACCCTGAATCCGGCGCGCGTTCTGGGCATAGAAAAGCATAAGGGCGTCCTGCAAACAGGAGCCGACGCCGACCTTGTGGTGTTCTCTCCGGGTGGAGAGGTGGTTAGAACGATCATCGCCGGCGTCGCGGATTAGCATCGGTTGTCTCCCGGCTCACCATCAGCCTTTCCAGATGCATCACCTGTCAAGGTGACTGCGGTCACTGCTGGCGATTCGAGATCGAGAGAAGGTCATGAGGGAGAGGTAAATGTTCCTCTCGTTCTGGCTGAGATCATGGGTCCCTGGTCCGGCTCGCCGGCCACCGTCGCGGAAACGTTGGCGCGTCTTTGCGCTATTACTGGCTGCGTGGACTAGCTTTCCCTCGTATTCGCAAGCTCAAGGGCAAACGTCTGGCGTCATGCCCGAGGGTTTTTGGGGGGGTCTTGCGGTTGGATTCGTACTCTCCATCGTCGTCGCTGCTGTCTACCGGGTTCGCACTTCGTCGGTCAAGAAGCAGATTGAGACCTTGGAAGAACTGGCCCGCCACCGGGAGTATGAGAGGAATGTTGCGCAACAAGAGTTGGTGCGGCGTCTCGAAGAAGAGCGCGAGCTGGCCAAGGAAAAGCTGCAGTTCGAGTCTCAGTTGGCCGAGTATGAGAAATACGCGTCGCTGGCCCAACTCGCTCTGGGTGCGGCGCATGAAATCAACAACCCACTCCTGGGCATCTTGTCGCACCTCGAACTCGAATGGAGGAGCGGATCTGCAGAACAGCGAATCGAGATCGAACAATGTATTGAAGGGGCAAAACGTATTTCATCCACGATACGTGGGCTTCTCAATTACGCCAGGCCCGGGCCATTGCTCCTGAGCAAAGTGAATCTCTCGCTCCTAACGTCGGAGACGCTGAAATTTCTCGAACATCATCCGATGTTTCGCCAGATCGAAATGATTAACCAGGTTCCCACAAGTTTGCCAACCATAAGCGCTGACGCCAACCAGTTGTCACAGATCCTGATGAATCTTCTACTCAATGCAGCCCAGGCTACACCTCCGGGGGGACGCATCAGGATCTCGGCGGCGAAAGTCGAGTTCGCCGACATGATTGAAGTTCGCGTAAGCGACACCGGATGTGGTATCCCTGCCGATATCCTGCCACATGTGTTCGAGCCTTTCTTCACCACCAAGCGCGGTCAGGGAACAGGCCTAGGACTGAGTATCAGCCAGAGCTACATTCGCAGTCACGGAGGGGAGGTCCAGTTGGAGAGCCGCCCGGGAGAGGGGACGACCGTAAGAATGACCCTGCCGATGCATCAATTAGGCAAGAACCAGCCGCAAGCCGATGAGGTCATCGCGTAGCCATGGCCTACTCGGTGCTGCTTGTCGACGATGAAGCTCTGACCTTGCGCACCATCGGCCGCGCGCTGGAGAGCGAAGGCTTCGAAATTCTTCTGGCAACCAGCGGCGAGGAAGCGCTGAAAAGCTTCGGCGATGAGCGGCCGGAATTGGTACTGCTGGACGTGGTGCTGCCCGGTATCAACGGCATCGAGGTCCTTAGGGAAATAAAAAAAACAGCGCCTGCCACCATCGTTCTGATGATGAGCGCGTATCACGTGGTCGACCGTGCCGTGGAGGCCATGAAACTCGGCGCCTACGACTACCTGATCAAGCCCTTCCATATTTCCGACATGGTAAGCACGTTGCGGCGCGCGACCGAGATGCTCGCGTTGCGAGTGCGAGTACACGACACGGTCGAGACCGCGAAGGGCCGGTACGACTTCGGGCGGGTCGTAACCGAGAGTCCGTGCATGCGCGAGGTCCTGCAGATGGCCCGAAGTGCGGCAGAAAGCGACCGGACGACGATCCTGATTCAGGGCGAAAGCGGCACGGGCAAGGAAGTCCTGGCCAAGTCAATTCACTACAACAGTTCGCGGGCACAGATGCCGTTGGTGAGTCTGAATTGCGCCGCCCTACCCGACACTCTGTTGGAAAGCGAATTGTTTGGCTTTGAGCCGGGAGCATTTACCGATGCCCGCCGCCGTAAAGAAGGACTGATCGAGAAGGCTTCTGGCGGAACACTTTTTCTTGACGAGATCGGCAATACCTCACCGAGTTTGCAAGCCAAGCTGCTCCGAGTACTTGAGGAAGGCAATTTCCTGAGGCTCGGCGGAACCAAGCCGATTCAGGTGGATGTCCGTATCATCGCAGCCACCAACAAGCTTCTGAAGGAAGCAGTCGCATCCAGCGAGTTTCGAGAAGACCTCTACTATCGGCTGAACGTATTACCGCTTTTCATTCCGCCTTTGCGCGAACGCCGGGAAGACATCGTTCCCCTGGCCCTCGATATGATGCAGCGATTCAACAAAGAGCTCAAGAAGAACTTCGTCGGCTTCACGCCGTCTGCGGCCGATCTGCTCAGAGACTATCCCTGGCCGGGCAACATTCGCGAGCTGCGAAACGTAATTGAACGCACTATGATCCTTTCCAAGGAAAGTGAGATCGACGCTGAACATCTGCCCGAAGAGGTTCGTGATCATCACCAGCAGGCGCCGTTGGAGGAACCTTTGACTGCCTTCGACTTGTCGCCCACGGGCGATCAATTTGTGCCGCTTCGGGAACTCGAAGAGCGCTACATCCAGGACGTTCTTAATGCCACGGGCCAGAATAAGACTCATGCGGCACGCATTTTGGGCATCCATCCCACCTCTTTATTGCGGCGCCTGAAGAAAACCCAGGAAAACAGCTAACACTTCGCAGTACTGCAAAATGCAGCACTGATCGTGCAGAGTGCAGCGGTGCGTCACCGTCCGAAACCCTGGCGAGCTATAAGTCTTTCCTTTACAACCGCCGCATCCCGTCGAGGTTTTGCAGTCTACGTGCACGAGAGAAAGGCGAAGCACGAAGATGTCATTCCCTCAACGGTGGTCGAACCTGACCGAACGAATTCCTTCGTGCTCGGTTCCGCAGACATGTCTTCTTGCCTTGCGGAGCGACGAGGAGGATGTATGTCGATCTTGTTCGTTCTGCTGACGTTTCTCCTGATTATCAGCGTGATGTACTTTCGGCGGCCCGAAGCTGCGGAGGTCACCCAGCAGGTTGCGTCCTTCGAGAGGCGAAGCCTGCCGGTAATGCTGACGCACCCCGGTTTTGAGGTGCCCGCCGGTTTCTCTTTTCACCCGGGCCACACCTGGGTCTGCGACGAGGGGCGGCAGAATGCCCGAGTCGGCATCGATGCCTTCGCCACCAACCTGTTTGGCAACGTCGATACGATCGAGTTGGCTGACTTGAATCGCTGGGTACGGCAGGGACAGAAACTCTGCACTGTAACGCGTGGCGGCCAAAGCGTCGATCTGCTCTCACCCGTCGAGGGCGTGGTGGTGTCCGTGAACCATGAGGTGCTGAAGAACCCGAAGCTCGTTGTCGAGGAACCCTACAGCAAGGGCTGGCTCTGTGTGGTCAAGGCGCCGGAGCTGGCGATCAACACCCGGAATCTTCTGCAGGGGAATGTGGTTCCGGCGTGGATGCAGAACAGCATTACACGCCTCGGAGCCATGGTTCAGCAACTCAACCCAGCTCTGGCGCAAGACGGCGGACTGCCCATCCAAGGGCTGCTGTTCCATGTCGACTCTGACATCCGTCGGCAGGTGGTTTCTGAGTTCTTCTTGACATAGCAGTGAAACAAAAGTTGAGAGCGAGGACGTTATGCCAAGACAAAAGGCAATGTTAATCGACATCAAGCGCTGTATCGGATGCCTGAGCTGTGAGACCGCATGCAAGCAACTGCACGGGTTCAGCACCGATCCCGAACCGACACTGTCGGACACGGCGTTTACCGTGATTGAGACGCGCAGCGACAAGTCTGTGCGGAAACTCTGCATGCACTGCCAGGATCCGGCCTGTGCCTCCGCATGTCCGGTAGGGGCGTTGCAAAAGACCACCCTCGGCCCGGTGGTATACGACGCCGACAAGTGCATTGGCTGCCGCTACTGCATGTTGGCTTGCCCCTACCAGGTTCCCCGGTATCAGTGGAGCAAACTGGCGCCCTTCATCAAGAAGTGCGACATGTGCTACAGCCGCATGAAAGAAGGTCAACAGCCTGCGTGCACGGAAGCTTGTCCAGTACAGGCGAGCGTCTTTGGGACCCGCGATGATCTCATCCAGGAGGCATGGAACCGCATCCGCGAAGACTCCTCCTATGTGCCTCGTATTTACGGCACCGAGGAAGCCGGCGGCGGCAGCGTGCTCTTCCTCTCCGATGTTGAGTTTGAAAAGCTCGGCTTCAAGCCGCTTCCTACCGGCGATCAGCCCATGCCGACGCTTACGGCCAGCGCCATGGGGGACTCGCCCAAGGTAGTCATTATGGGTGGAACCATTCTGTCAGCACTTTACTGGATCACACAGCGGCGTCGCGATGTGGCCCTGGCCGAAGGCAATGAAAAGCAGACGCCCGCAGCCGTTAACGCGAAAAGGAGCCGGAAATGACAGCGCGAGTCCTCTCCAAGATCACCCTATGGCGCTCAATTGTGGCCATCATCCTCGTCACCGGACTCTACGCCACGTATGTTCGCTTCGCGATGGGATTCCGGGCCAGCACGAATCTCTCTGACAGCATGCCTTGGGGCCTGTGGGTAGGTTTGGGAACACTTTGCGGCGTGGGCTTGTCGGCAGGGGGGTTCGCCATCAGCGCAGCGGTTTATTTGCTGGGGCTGGAACGTTACCGTCCAATTCTGAGGTCTGCCATTCTGATCTCCTTCCTGGGATACCTGACCGTGATGGTTGGATATCTCTACGAGATCGGATTGCCGTGGCGCTTCTGGCATCCCATCGTCTTCTGGAACATGCGCTCAGTTCTGTTCGACGTGGCCATGTGCATCATGACCTATACGACCGTGCTAACGCTGGAGTTCGCTCCCGCCGTCATCGAGAAGCTGCCATGGCAACGCTTGCGTGAAACCATCCTCCGTTATCATCATCGCATCCTCATAGCCCTGGTGCTCGCCGGCACACTGCTTTCCTCGATGCATCAGTCGTTTCTCGGCGGACTGTATCTGGTCACAAAGGGCAAACTGCATCCCCTCTGGTATTCGCAGTTCATGCATGCCATTTTCTATCTCTCTTCTATACCAGCGGGCCTGGCGCTTATCGTAATGGCGGTTTACCTATGCATGCGCTCCCTCAACGTACGCGTCGATTTCAGCATCCTCAGCGACTGCGGACGAATGATTCAGTTGCTGCTGATTGTATTCGCCTGCTTCCGCGTACTTGACCTGCTTAGCAATCACGCAATTCATTACGCCTTTCAACCTACGGTCGAAGCAGGTTATTTCTGGCTGGAAATGCTGTTATTCGTAATCATCCCGGTCTACCTGTTGAACCAGCAGCATATCCGGAACAATCCGGAGCGGCTCTACTGGACCAGTGCCATAGTCGTGGCCGGGTTCATGGTCAACCGGCTCAACGTTTCCATCAACGCATTGCAAGGCGCGATGGGCACCCGCTACGTTCCGAAGTGGACGGAAATGGCCTCCAGCATTTTGATTATCGCGGCTGGAGTGATGGCGTTCCGTTATGCAGTCATCTACCTGGACATTCTTCCGAAGCCAGTGCCGCCTGGCCAGAAACAGCAATTGCGCTGGATCTCACTTCCAGAGATGCCGGCGCAGGCCTGACCAGTATTCTCTGCACAGCAACGCAGCAAACCCGAGCCCCGCGTCACTAGCGCGGCCCGGGTTTTGCGCGCTGGACAATTCTGTTCCGGTTCTGATGAGATTGCAGTCGCGCCAGGAGATCTACTTTCCCGTACGCTGTTTTGCCGGCCAGCCCTCCGGCTCAAAGAATGGCATACACGCACCTTCCGGAGAGGACAGTTCAGCGGCCAGAACTGCAACCCCCATTTCACCTTTGTAGAGGCTTTCCGGGGCTAGCTTCATCGCGGTATAGGCATTCGTGTCCCAAGCCGCGGCGCGGGAAGCCAGCTCGCGGGCGCGCTCCACCCAGGCGCTTTCTCCGGTGTGCTTGTACAGGTTCAAAAGTCCATAGGCCTGTCCGGCGAGACCGCAACACAGATTGCTGATCGAGTCTGTGGATTCCCAGGCATGCCATGCGGCCTTTTCTGCCATCCGCAGATACGCCTCGTCCTTAAACACGCGATGCGCCAACGTCCACAGGAAGACGTGCCCGGCGCTGCCATTACACCAGCCTGGCATGTAGTTGGCTGGACCGCCGCCTCTGCCTTGCGGAAGGACCCACGGCCAGCGAACTCCCCGGCCCGACGGCTCGGCGCATTCCATTAGCTGTCGCAGGCGTTCCTCGAGTTGAGGTGGCAGCTCTGAGCCGGAGGACTCATGCCAGCAAAGCGTCGCATACAGGATTCCGGCCCATCCGTGCGCAATCCCAAGATAAGTGATGAGTGTGCCCTCGCGCATCGCAGGCTGTTCGTTGATCGCGCGCCACACCGATTCCATCGTGTAGTTGCCGAGCTCCAGCATCGGGGCGGGCTTCAGCATGTCGCCGTCTCCCAGGGTATCGAGCAGCAACGAAGTAACCAGCAAGGTGCCGGAGCGGCCCAGGGCCAAGTCGAGGTTGTCGCAGGGCTTCTGCGAGTTCACCATAAAACCGTCGATCGCGGCTGCCTGTGATGCCACGTCGCACATCGCGTGACTGACCAGCGCCTGCACCGCGTGAACGCCGCTTAAGGTGTGGTAGGGCGAAATCGATCCGACGATTTCCGGAGTGATCTCGATGTCAGGGTTATAGTAACTGTCGTTGTTATCCGGATCGGATGCGGCCCGGCTGCACCATACATCGGCGAGCGACAGAAGGGCGGCATCCTGCCTTCCACAGGCGATGCGATAAAGGGCATAGGCGATCCCGGCTGCGCCGTATGTCACAGAAGCCTTCGGGGGAGTGACTAAGCCGGAGTGCACCAGCCCCCCTGAGAATCCGACCCGCTCCAAGGCTCGATCCAGAACGCGATCCAACGCAGTCGGGTCCGCGACAGGAACGCCCATGTGCCAGTCACCCTCCGGTACACCCACAGCGCTCAGACTCTCGGCAAACTCGGATATGGAGGCAAAGCGTGACGACGGATCCTTACTCAGTGCCTTGGCGAGGATGTTCTCTACCTCGGGCCATGCCGCCACATTCCGCTGCGCGAATGGCACCGGCTGGTTCTCTACAATCTGGCGCATCATCTCGTCTTTAGTCAGCGAGAAGTCCAGGTAGTTAGCGCCCGCAAGCAGCGAATAAAGCAAAGCCGCCAGGCCATATTGCTCTCCGGGCTGGCTTGTGCACGGAGGCCGGTGGCCCTTTCTTATCGCCGCTGCATATTCCGGCTCAAAGAAGAATCCAATACCGCCTCGTTCGGGCTCACCAAACTTCTGGTTTACGTCCTCCTGCCGGGCAAGGCCGTAATCGACGATTTTCACCCGGTCTTCCTGGTCCACCAGGATGTTTCGAGGATGGATATCGGAGTGAATGACTCCCTGCTCGTGCAGCCTCGAGTAGGTGCGAAGGATCTGGCAACAGAGCCCCAAGAGCTTGTTGCGAGCCTCCGCACTTCCCTCCCGATGCAGGGTGGCGGCGGCGGTGCCCGCATCGACACCGTCACACCACTCGAGGACGAGGTACCGGCGGTTTTCCCACTCCCCTGCGTCCAGAAGCGCCGGACTTACAGAACCCGCCAGGTGTCGGAGGATGGCAGCCTCACGATCGAGCATTCGGCAGCTTTCCACATTGGACCCAGCTCGCAGTATCTTGAGCGCTGCAATTTCACCCGTCAGGCCGGCGGACTTGATAAATCTCGGTGTCTTCCAAAGCCTGCAGGCATTGCAGCACTTCGCATTGCGCGACCGCGGTGCCCGGCTGAAATGAAGCTTGTATCTCCTCCGCTTCTTCGGAATCCGGCGGGACCAGCAGCCGCCACGCAATCAACTGCGTCAGCATGGGCAGCGCGTCTTCCAATGTACGTTCCGGGTCGCTCCTCACTGCGCGGCTGTAATACGCCACGGCCTGACCAATCGTCTTTGGAGTCTCGAACTCCTTCAATAAAGCCGCGGATTGCGGATCGAGGATACGCGAGGGGGTACGCGACTGGGGGCGCGAGATAGCGAAGTCCCCGTCGTGAGCATCGACCTGCTCGCGCAGTTTGGCCGGTAGATCGGCGACCGGAGTGATGATGATGCCCTTGGGCAGGACCCACGGATCGGTGATGCTCATGAAGACTTAATTCTCCGCGCCAAAACTGCGCTTCCAGTCTGTGCCCGCTGGAGTCCACAAGCGCGTGTCGACGCCCTCCAGTTGAAGTCGCCGCAGGGCAAACTGCCATGGTTCGAGATTTGCCGAGCCACCAGTACTGGCTGCGATCAGAGCCACGGCGAGCCGGTTCGTCACCCACAGCCGCCAGCTCTCCCGCCCCAGCCAGGGCAAGCCATGCTCCTCCGCAGGCGGATCGACACCCCACGAAAGCAAGCCATCGCCGGCTAGTTCTGCCGTAAACGGAACCCCCTGTCCGGCGCATCCCGCCAGTTCCTCCTTCAGTTTTTCCGCTGTGCCCATCAAGTCCTCGTAGCTGCTAAAGTAGGCCACCATTTTGTCCGGACGCAGCAATCCCGGGGCGTCCTTACCAATCTTGAAGTGACGTACCCGGGTCCGGCTCAGCACCCCAAGAACCAGCGGAAAAACCCCGGGCAGACAGGTCGGTCCGGGGACTGATATACAGCTTACATCCGATCGCTGTTCGGTCGCCGAATGGCACGCTTGCGCTGAGACGCCGTGACTGCCAGGCGAGCCAGCCGTCGTTGCCCGGGGGGTTGGCAACCCGCGACCACTCGCGGTCCAGCAGCTCCCGGATTCGACCCTCCCGGATGCCCAGATACTCAGCGACCGCGTCCGCGTCGGGAAGAGTTCGTTTCCAATATGGGGAGAGCGGGACGCGGTTGTACCCGTACAGCCGGGTTGAAAGCGCCGTGCGGTCGGTGAAACCCAAAGTCTGACCATAGCGCAGGGCCTCCAGCGAAAGCCGCTCTAGAAATCCTTCCGCCGCAGAGATGGAGGGAAACTCCCCGTCGCTGCTGTAGATCACCGCGGCCGCTTCGGACCCGGATAAGAACTTGCCATTCCGTTCAACTGCCAGCACGCCGTCCAGAACCAGCCGCGTGATCTCTTGCTCGCACTGCTCTCCGAGGGTGGCCCGCACGTACTCGGGAAGCCGGCCGGGGTGTTGGAGCGTCAGGTAAAGCAGAGCGATGTCCCGCGAAACCGATTTCACTCCCAGACCCGAGTTCTCGAGCGGACGAAGAATACCGTAGAAGTTGGGGTCCTTCTGGAGATCTTTCAGCATCTCCCGCTGCTCGGCCGGCAGCCGGTCGAATAGCACCAATTCATAGCTGGGATTTGCGCGGAACACCGATTCCTGAATGTTCCCCGACAAGGCATTCTTCATTGGAGATCGTCTCGAAGCAGCGGAAAACAAAAAACACTGAGCGGAAGCATTGTAAAACTCTCCGCTTCCGCTCAGTGAGCTTTCTCGTGGGTCTGCTTCAACTCTTCAGCACCATCCTCGCGTCGCGATGGCGCTGAAAGAGCCTACTTCGATTTCTTCGCTTCCGCAGCTATCTTCTTTTCGGCCAGCTCCACTTCCTTCAGGGCCGCGTTGAGCTGGGCCTTAACCGACAGTCAGAGTTTCCTGATCGATTCCTTGGAGATACCACGTCGGATCATTGGAACCGGCGCAATAAATTGTTCCGCCGCAGGTCACAATCGATCCGGCGAAGCAGGTGTAGGTGCCAAACCTGCATGTTACATGCGTGGGCGTAATACAGTAGGTAATCTCGTAGGTACACAGACAGTGGGTAAATTGGGCCGTACACAGACAGAACGTCGGGTGACACTGGAAGGTGTTTAGGGCGCAAATCTGCTGCGCCGCCCCGGCTTTCGTGATGTCGATCATCAGTTCTTTGACGTTAAACGCCATATTCGCTACCTCATTTTCCGGGAGATTCTGCTCAGTCCCCCAAGCGTCGGCCACTATACATCCCATTGCCTCGGTATGCAAAGGAATTGTTCTATTTAGCTCACGACATAGAAAAAGAAACGTGAAGGAGGTTCGGGTCGGATTCCGCCAGCTATTTACCGAGGATGGTCGCCGGCGTGAATTTATGCACAATTCACGGTGCATTAACTGAGCTGTTGACAGACTTGCGCACAATGAGAACAGGACGCCGCGAGTCCTGCCAACTAGTCCGGTAGTGCATGCTGATCAAGACTACAGTCCCGGATAGGCTTTCATGGGAACGATGTCACACCAGATTGCGGCTCGATGGATTGCCTTTCGGCCCAGGCGACGTGACGGCGGGCAGTGAAGACGAGCTGCAAGCTGTAGTTTGCGGCCAATCTGAATCCTGCGATCTTCCCATCACCATTCGCGAATCCCGTTTCTTCCGTAACATTTCCAAGCGCATCTCCAGCGGCGAAGCTCCGCGCGAGACCTACCTCGAACTGGAAGCCTTCCTGAACGACCAGCACCGGGTATGGGAGAACAGTTGGATCAGGTTTCCCGAGCGAAAGCTCAGCCTGTATGCGGTCGACCTGTACCACGCCGACTTGGGGCTCAATCCATGGAGACAGCCCAAGCGGCGACGCAGCGACGCCGCACGATACACCTTTGAGCACGCCGGAGAGCGCTGGATTCGTGTTCCTGTGAGCTACAGCCTGAAGCTGGCGTTGGCTGACCTGGTGGGCACTCAGCCGCATCTGCCCGAGTGCCTTCGCGACGAAGCTGACCGGCTGATGGGACATTTTTCGAACGACAACACCTCGCCGGAGACGACTTCGTTTCATATCATCACGCCGCACTCGGAGCGCTCTACGGGCGAGCAGGTCGCGCGCGAGTCGGCACGCCGATTCCTGTTCACATCGCTGCTGATGTCGTGGGTGAACCAGCGTTTCGGCCTGGCCGAGAGCGGTCAGCGCGGCATGATCTATCACGGGCCGCATCCACCCGTGCGGCAGACCGAGTTGTCGTCGTGCATTTCCGACTCCTTCTATCGCGAACTGTTCATGAGCCCGTGCCTGTCGGGTTGGGAGGATGGCGAAGCCAAGTCTCACTACATGCACCTGTGCCACCAGGTGTTGAGCCGCAGCCAACTCAACTCAGTTGCCAAGCTACGCGAAGCAGGAATCATCGCCAACAATCTCATCGTGCTGCCCAGCCTCTCCAACGTGAGCTTGGCGAACAATGGCATTCACATCAGCATGGGCAGCCGGACGCTGACCCGAGCCTTGCAAGATTTGGAGCCCGAGGCGGCAGTTACGGAGGAGAAGCGGATCGGCGATCTCGCCATCAAGATTTTCGAGCACTTCCTGCCGCTGTTTGTGGGAACGTATTCGGCTGCGCCGTATCGTATCGACTTCGCGCAATTCCACCCCGAGCGATTGCTGGCGTTTCTTCCACATGAACTGGACTTCACCCATCTTCGCCTGCTGTGGCGCGAGTGGAAGGAAAAGGCCAAACTGCGCGCGTTGGGACGTCCGGTGACGCCTTATGGACCGCAGTGGCTGGACCGGTTGGTGGCGAGCGCCTTTCGACTGCGCGGCGACCTGGTTCCGGACTACCGGCTGATTAACTACCCAGTGGCGTGGCTCTCTACCGAAAACGCCTCAGCGCTCGACGGAGTACCGGGAAATACCTCGCGGCTGGCTTCGGAACTGGAGGAGAATGGCATCGTGGATGAGCGCATGTCGTTCTACATGCCGCTGCGTCTGCGCCAGCTCTCCAGCATGGGCTTCTCCGGATTCGAAGCGCGCTACTACAGCCTGTTTCCCAGCTATAACCGCGACATGGCCCCAGCCGCAAATTTGCAGCAACTGTTGCTGGTGGCGGCCTATCAACTGGCGCAGAACGAATTCATCACTCCCGACCAGATACCGGACGATCCGACGTCGGAGAGCGAGCGGCGGCAACCTTTCTTCTTCAGTGCTGCCGGACTGCCTGCGTTCTACGTTCACAAGAAATCTCGCAATGAACTTCTGCGCCGCATTCTGCGCCACTGCACCCACACGCGTTCGAGTTGGCGGCACCCGGAGTATCTGCGTGTTTCGCTCCGCGATTATCGCAACGCGCTAGTCAATTTCCTCGAAGAGGCTGCTCAAGACGCGATCGCCACGCTGGAAGCGAGGTACCTGCTCGCGGAGTTGCGCATCCGCCTGGCCGATTGCAGCCTGCAAGCCAGACAGCGATTGACCATGGGAACACTGTCGCAAACCGATGGCAGCGATGCCATGCGGCTCAAGGCCGGGGAATTCAATCGCGCCGCCGAGCAGTACTACCGCGAAGAGCTACGCCGGTCGCAGCTTGCGGAAGCAATCCAGCAATTTCGTGAGGATTCGGTCGAAAGTGCACAGCGCGAAGACGATACTGACCTGCGCAGCCTGATTCGCTGCGGCGTCCGGGTCCAGGATCCGCTGCGATTTCTGGACAGCGTGAGCGACCGGTTGTTTCGCGAACAGCTCTCGACTGGCGAAATCGCGGCCTTCCTCAACCTGCTGCTGATCTTCACCGCTGGCGACGAGCGACAAAGTCGAGTGGCACTGGCGTGATCGAGATGACACACGAATACATCGTGAGAGAAACCGGCGAAGTGGCCCGAGAGACGCTGGTCGGTGACCGTGTTCTCCGCGCCCTGTATTCGCCGAAACTGGAAAATGCAGCGTGGGTGTCGAAGCTGGTTTCCAGCCGCTACCTATCGGAACTACTCGGCTACTTGAACTACGACAACCTTCTGTCATCGCGAGCTTCGGGAATGCAGCGCTTTCTGCGCAACCGCCAAAGCGATCCTGCAGAATTGCTAGACCATCCAGTAACGTTGAACACGCCGCGCAAGATCTTCGAACGCAGGATCAAGTATTGGCTATTCCGTCCCCTGCCCGCGATTGCAAATTGCGTTGTCTGTCCGGCCGATTCACGCGCCGCCATCGGATCGATTGCCGAAACGTCGGCGCTGCTCATCAAGGACAAGTTTTTCGAGTTCCCGGAATTGCTCGGCGGACCTCGCGTCCGCTGGACCCGTCACTTCCGGGATGGTGACTTTGCGGTGTTCCGGCTTACCCCTGAAAAGTACCACTACACGCACGCTCCCGTGACTGGGATCGTCGTAGACTTCTACGCCATCGACGGCCGCTATCACCCTTGCAATCCGAACACGACAGTGCAGTTGCTCACGCCGCACTCCAAGAATCGGCGCGTCGTCACCGTACTCGACACAGATTGCCCCGGCGGAACCAGCATCGGCCGGGTGGCCATGATCGAAGTCGTCGCCCTCATGGTGGGTCAGATCGAGCAGCGCTACAGCGACAGCGCGTATGACAGTCCGCGTCCGATGGAAAAAGGAATGCTTCTGAAAGTGGGCGCACCGAAGGCGCTCTTTCGTCCGGGTAGCAGCACGGTAGTGCTGTTGTTCCAGCGAGACCGCGTCCGTTTTGCCGATGATCTTTTGCACAACCGGCGGCGGGCCGGGGTGCGCAGCCGCTACTCCGCCGGCTTCGGGCAGGTGCTGGTGGAGACCGATGTCGCCGTCCGCTCCCTGCTCGCAACCCCCGCTGGCAGGAGTCGACCATGATCAATGTTGTCTTCGTCACCACTCTCGCAGCCACCATTTCAGGTTTGCTGTACTGGGGATTCAAGACTCTCCCGGCGGAACGCTGGCAAATGATCGCTTCTGTTCCGATGACCAAGACACAAGGCGGCGCGTGGCACGGTCTGAACCTGACCTTCTACGGATTCTTCAGCGCGACCGGAATCGTCTTTGGCATCGCGACGGCGATCCTTCTGCTGGCTTCGATCCAAATCTCACTGGCCATCGGGGCCGCGTTCGTAGCTGCCATCGTCGCAATATGCCTTCCTGCCTCGCGCATGATGGCTGCCGTCATCGAAAACAAGCCGCACACCTTTACCATCGCTGGCGCAGCCTTTGTCGCCGCCCTGCTGCTACCTCCAATTGCATGGATCGGGGAAAGAGTCCTGCGCCCCTGGAGCGACACGATTCACGCTCTGCCGGTCCTGGCCGTAGCAGCCATCGCGTATGCGCTGGCGGAAGCCATTGGGCGGCTGGCTTGCATCAGTTTCGGTTGCTGCTACGGCATGCCCTTACGTCAGGCGTCACCAAGGCTGGTGAGACTGTTTCGCCACCACAATCTGGTGTTTCACGGGGCGACCAAGAAAGCAGCTTACGCGTCAGGTCTGGAAGAGGAGCCGCTCATTCCAGTACAGGCGCTTACATCCATAGTGTTCGCCTCGTCGGGATTGCTGGGACTCAGCTTCCTGCTCGCACAGCGTTGGCGGCTGGCGTTGATCGTTCCCGTCATCGGAACATGGGGATGGCGCGCCGTTGCCGAAAACCTGCGCGCCGATCACCGGGGATACTCTCAACTCTCGCGTTACCAGGTTATGAGCATCGTCGCCTTGTTGTACCTGACCATGTCTGCGTTCCTTCTCCCGGCGAGCGGGGCTGTTCCTGATCTATGGTTGGGCTTCCACCAAATGACGTCAACGCCAGTAATCGTCTTGCTGCAGGTGCAGTGGATTTTGCTCTTCCTGTACTACGGACGTAGCCGGGTTACCGCATCTACGGTTTCGTTCTACACGGTCAGCGATCGCACGTAAGCAAGTCTTAAGAGGAGCAGACGACGCGTCGCTGTCCAGGGTCGCTCCTGACCTCGCCATGTCAAGAACGGGGACCCGGCGTTACAATATTCTCGTCAAAGGGAACTCCCGAAGTGACTGGAACCTTGACGAGCTCACGGATAACGCCGAGGTTGCAGTTCAGTCCCCACAACAACATCTTGCATGCTGTTGCAACACGAAATGTTCCTTGAAACGACAGACCATGAATGCGAAAGTGGCGGAATTGGCAGACGCACCAGACTTAGGATCTGGCGGGTAAAACCGTGGGGGTTCGAGTCCCCCCTTTCGCACCAACAACTTGCAGGGCATCGCCGGATTCGCAATTCTCGGCTGGGGTGGCGCGTTATCTTCGCAGTCCGGCACTCCTGTCAGCAGTGGAACCGGCTCGGGCACAGACGCAACAGCCATCTCGCGGGGCTTGTGGACTGCGCGATTCAGGATGGCTCAACGTCAGATGTCGAGTGAGGCGACGGTGCGATTACGCACGGCAGCTATCCATTCACATGCGAATACCTCGACACTCCTCTCTCTTTGATAGTGCTTTGATAGTGACGGTCGCTGCGGCTGATACGGGCGCGCTGACACAAACGTTTCATCTGCGATGGTTTCTGTTGACTAGCCTCTCCCTCGCGACCTACGATTCGTAAAAGGGGGGAGGGGGAAGGAGCGCCTTTCCCCATGGCGAACTACACCGTCGGTGCCGGTGAAGGCAGGCTTGTTGCTCAAATCCTGGGCCACGATCGCATCAGAAAGAAGATCGGCGCCGGCGGCACGCGTGAAGCTTGCCACATTCACAACCAACCCCTCGCTCGCGAACTAGCCGTAGCAGCTCTCTCTCCTCGTGTTCTGTCTGACCCATCCTCCAACCGGCACATTCATGAAAAATCCCTGATTGCTTCCAGATTCAACCACGTCAACATAGTCGCAGTTCATGATTTCGATGCCCAGCAAGCCGCATTCGGGCGGCGTTCCCTCCTCCGAGGCCGCTCCGGCGCATGGAGCGAACCAGGCAACGACTCAATGCGCCAGATGCGGAGAAGCGAATGACGGAAGCTGTCGACGGAATCGCATCGGTTGTGGAGCAACTCAACGAACGGATCCGGGAGTTGGAGCGCCGGGTATCTGCGCTCGAGGGCCGAGGCGAAGCACCAAGCCCAGCACCGCCCGTCCTGATAGCTACGGCGTTCGAAAGCCCGCCGCCATCCGCCCCGGAGCTAGGATCTCCTCCGGCGGAGAAATCGGCCGGGGTAGTGCCGATACTCGGCAAGGCGGTCCTCGGTATCGCCGGAGCCTACTTGCTGCGTGCGATCGCGGAATCGGGCGCCTTCCCGAAATTGCCGGTGCTGATCGTTGCCATCGTGTACGCCGGCTTGTGGATGGTTTGGGCGGTTCGAACTCACGTTGCCAACCGCTTCGCCGGTGTCACTTATGGGGTCACCTCGGCGCTGATTCTTTCGCCTCTGCTGTGGGAGTCCACGGTTCGCTTCCACGCTCTGTCGCCCGTCTTCGCCGGAATCGTGCTGGTCGCGTTCGTTGTACTGGCTCTGGCGCTTGCCTGGCGGCACGACCTGCAGGTGATCCCATGGGTGGCAATGCTGGCGGCGGTGATCACTGCCCTTGCCTTGATCGTCGAAACTCATGCACTCGTCCCGCTTACCGCGGCTCTGTTGGCTGTGGCTCTTGCCACCGAAATCGCCGCCTGCCTGGGACACCAGCTCAGCTTGCGAACCGTGCCTGCGCTTGCGGCCGACATCGCCATTGGGCTGCTGGTGTATCTGATGACCTCGTCCGAGGGTGTACCCGAGGGTTTTCATCCCGCCGCTCCCGCTACCCTCACCGCCTTGTGCCTGGTTCTGCTGGCGATCTACGGCGGCAGCATCGCGATCCGCAACTTCGGGCTGTGTCGGCGGATCACGATCTTCGAAATCGTGCAGGGGGCCCTGGCGTTTGTGCTGGGCGCTTTTGGAGCGGCGCGCGCCACCCAGGGCGCGATCGCACCGGAACTGGGCGTTCTCTTCCTGCTTCTGGCCGCCGTGTGCTACTGGGGAGCGCTGTCGCGATTCGTCGAGAAACCGCGCACCCGCAATCGCCGCGTCTCCGCCACATGGGCGGCGACCTTTTTACTCGCGGGCAGCCTCCTGCTTTTCCCGACAAGTTTCCAGGTACCTTTCTTATGCCTGGCCGCTGTGGTGACGGCTTTCGTGTACAGACGCACGGACAAAGCTAGCCTTGGACTGCATGCCTCCCTCTTCCTGGCGCTAGCGGCCGCCGTCTCGCCGCTGCCGGGATATGTCGTGAGCGCTATGGCCCGGACGGTGCCCGCAGCGCCGGGTTGGGGCGTGTGGATGGTGGCCATTTCCGCTGCGCTCTGTTACGCGGTTGGGTCGCGGGGGAGGGAAGATCAAGGCAGACGCCGGATCCTGTGGGTCATTCCTGTCGCGCTGGCCGGCTTTGCCGGCGCGGCATTGGCCGTGGCTGCGATCGCGTGGCTTGCTGCGGGCCGTGTTGAGTTAGCGGCCTCACGCCTTTCGGTGATCCGCACCATCGCAAACTGTGCGCTCGCACTCGTCCTTGGCTTTCTCGGCTTCCGCTGGAAGCGTGTCGAACTTGGCTGGGTTGCCTACACCGCCGTTGCCTTCGGCACTCTGAAGCTTCTGTTCGAGGACTTACGCTTCGGCAACCCCGCCTCGCTGGTCGTCTCACTTCTTTTTTATGGATTGATTCTGATCCTGCTCCCGCGCCTGACGCCCCGCAGCCGGAGCGAATCTTGAACCGAAGGTGGGCCGGAAATTTGACTTTCGATGCGGGGAACTGTTCCGTTCGAAGCACAGGCCTTGGACCGGCACAGAGGTTGTTGGGGGCGAGCCACAAGATTACTTTGTGGCGTATTTCTCCTCAAACCTGACAATCTATCTTGCCGTCCAGCCGCCGTCGATGAGCAGGGTGTGTCCGGTGATGAGCGCCGCGGCGGGCGAAGCGAGGAAAACGACGGCCCCTGCCACCTCCATCGGCTCGCCGATGCGATGCAGGGCGGCAATGCGTTCGATAACGTCCTTCCGGAAAGCGGGGTCGGCGAGGGCCGGTTCCGTCCCCGGAGTGTGAATGAACGTTGGCGCTACCGCATTCACCGTGATGTTGTGATAGCCCCACTCCACCGCCAGACACTTAGTGAGGTGCGCGATGCCGGCCTTGGTCATGCAATAGACCGACTCGGTGGGCAGAGCGACAAAGCCGGCCTGCGAGCTCATATTGATGATGCGGCCGCCCTTTTGTCGAATCATCACCCGCCCCGCGGCCTGGCTGGCGAAGAACGTCCCTTTCAGATTGACCCCCAGGGTGAAGTCAAAGTCCTCTTCCCTCACTTCTTCAGCGGGATTTCCCGGGGCAACCCCCGCATTGTTGACCAGGATATCGAAGCGCCCGAAGTGGCGAACGGTGTCGTCGACGGCGCGCGTGATCTGGTCGAGATGGGTCACGTCCATCTGGAGAGGCACGGCGCGGCGGCCAAGAGCTTGAATCTCCGCCGGCACCCCGCCATCGGCATTCACGTCACGCAGTCCAAGCGCAACGTCTGCGCCCGCCGCCGCCAGCGCCAGCGAGATGGCGCGCCCCAAACCGCGGGCTGCGCCGGTGACCAGCGCCACCTGTCCATTCAGATCAAAGCGGGGAAAGTCTTCCATACTGCTCCTTGGGCGCGGACAATCCGCCGCGGAAACGTGAGTTTAACGTCGCGGACCAGCCGATCGCGTCACTTGCTAGCGGCCTCTTCGGCCGGCAGCAATTCATAGCTGACGAAGGCCACCTTGCGGCTATCGGGCGACCAGGAGGGAACGTTGATCGTGCCCTGTCCGCCGAATAGCTTCGCAAGGACCTGGATCTTGCCGTCGCTTAAGGTCATGAGGCGCAGTTGTACGTCTTTGTTCGGCGGATGACCGGTCACGTCCTTCTCATAGGAGAGGAAGACCATCGACTTGCCGTCGGGAGAGATGTGGGGGAACCAGTTGTTGAACTCATCGAAGGTGATCTGCTCCTGGGCGTTGCCGTCCGGATGCATGCGCCAGATCTGCATGTGGCCGGTGCGCACGGAATTGAAGTAGATGTACCGGCCATCGGGCGAATAGTCGGGGCCGTCGTCCAGGCCCTTGGCGGTAGTAAGGCGCGTCTCTTCGCCACCTGTCACCTGGATGGTGTAGATGTCGAACTCGCCATTGCGCTCGGCACAGTACGCGAGGGTCTTGCCGTCGGGCGACCAGCCGTGCCAGTAAGACGGAGAGTACTTGGTGACCCTGCGGGGCGTGCCGCCCCCGATGGGCACGATGTAGATGCTGGACTGGTGGTCGGGCTGTGACGAGTCGCTGATCGCCAGCCACTGGCTGTCGGGCGAGATGCCGTGATCGTTGTTACAGGCGGAAGCAGCTGCCGGTGTCGATGGTCGTTGGAGTGCCGCCGTCAACTGGCAGCCGTAAGATGTGGCCTTCGCTGTTGAACAGGAAGTAGGCGCCGTCATGGCTCCAGTTAGGCGCTTCGAAGTGCGAGGGAGCGACGTAGACCACGCGCCGATCAGTAGACGCGATGGCCACCGTCTCCAGTGTGCTGTAGAGCACCGGCGGCGCGGCGCTGGGGGCGGGCGTTGAAAGGTCGAGGTTCGAGAACACGGCCTTCTCGACGGCGTTCTTATCGTGGGCACAAACGCCGATGCCAACATAAAACGGCCCCCGCAACGGAATCTTGATGGCAGCACCGGAGGGGCGCAACGGCTCGCCGGCCGCGGCGGCCAGGAACATGTAAATGAAATCGCCGCGCTTCTCGATGCGCAAACGGCTAGGTGCGGAAAGGTTGGATTCAATCTCATGCGTTGTCGCACCCTTCGCGTCGCGGAACTGCAGCGAGGTGAGGCCTTCGCCGTGCAGCGCCACATCGACGTAGGGCGAATCGGCATCGAGGCTCTGCCGGATCATGAGCACGGCCTTGCGATGCGGATTGCCGCCCTCCTCGGGAAATGTGATGTCTGCCGTCAGCGCAATATCTCCGCTGACCTGCTTCCAGGCAAACTGGAAGGCATCGGTTGTGAACCACATGTTTTCGCCACTGCCGGTCAGTGTGTATATGTGGTGCGCGGCATCATATTGCGTAGACCCGGGGTGCAGCACCGTCCCAATATCGGCGTGGTCCTGGAACAGCCCGAGGGACGGAGAGGCGGTCTGCGCGCCGAGCAAACCGGTCGCAACAAGAAAGAGGAAGAGAACGATACTGCCGAATAACGCTGCGAAGCCGCGCCTGTCCCCGCACGCCATGATAGGGCCCTCCTGCAACACAACAGAGCAAGCTAGGAGCACGGCGACCAATTGTCAATTGGGACTGCTGTGATTCTTGCGACGCCAGCCAGTCGCAGCCAGCATGTTCGGTATAGGCCACTGAGCGGTGATATAAACTTTCCACCACAGATAGCCCTTGCCGTCTCCGGCTGACGACGTCTCCGGATATCAGAAGCGATGGCTCGTCGGCCCTTTGAGTCCCGGCCCATCTGTACAATACGCATCCGCGGCGGTAGCCATGGCGATTCAATTTCGGTGCGAGAGTCTGGTGTCGCGTTTCCAAAACCCCGGCGACGAGGGACACTCAGAGCGTCAGCTGCAGGTTCGTTTCGACCCGCTGCTTGGCACCTCAGCCCGGATCGCCGAAGGCGTGAACTTGCAAAAGAGCGAAGACTCAGCGCTGGTCTCGTTTCGCGCGCCGGACTCGAATTGCCCTTTCTGCGCAGAACGCGTCGAAAAAGCAACGCCTCGCATCGCCGCCGAGATCACGCCGGCAGGACGCATTCGGGTTGGCGATACCATACTGTTTCCGAACCTGGTGCCGTATTCAAAGTACGCCGCCGTCGCCGCCTTCACGGCACGGCATTGGCTGGACCTTCGCGATTTCACCCCCTGCCTGATCGCCGACAATCTGGCCGCCTCGATCGATTACATAAGCGCGGTTAGGCAGGCCGATGCTGCCGCCCGGTTCTGTGCTTACAACATCAACTATCTGTATCCTTCCGGAGGCTCGCTTCCCCATCCCCACAGCCAGGTGTATGTCGATCCATTTCCGACCTCGATGATGCGCATGCAGCATGCAGCGGTAATGACCTACTGGAACGCGAATCGGCGTTGCTTCTGGAACGACCTTGTGGCACAAGAGACGGAACGCGCGGAACGCACGATCTCCCGCGACGGACCCATCGTCTGGATGACGCCCTTCGCCCCCATCGGGTTCAACGAGGTCCGCGCCGTCCTGTGCGAACGTGCGACCATCCTCGACCTTGCCTCCGCCGACCTGCAGGCGCTCGCTGCGGGCATCAGCCGAATACTCGCGTGGTATGACTCGATCGGCTACAACAGCTTCAATCTGGCGCTGTATTCCGGCGAGCTGGGCAAGGACAGTGCAGATCGCGTGAACTTGACCATGGTCACACGGACGGCCATGACGCCGTTCTATCGCAGCGACTCGATGTACCTGGAGCGCCTTCATTGGGAAGCGGCCCTCGATCGCACTCCGGAGGATGTAGCCGCGGACGTCCGGGCATACTTTCGCGGCGCTAGATGCAACTTGCCGACTCTGCCCAGAATTGACACGTACCCAGACCAGACGCAATCTGCGGCACCAGTCCGCGTGATCGACGAACTTGACTTCTCGCAACGCGTCAGGTATCAACAGGATATTCAAGGGTGAAGGAGTTCACCCCCAACCGCTGTCCTGCCGTTACCGGACAGATGATGACTCCTGGCGAGGAAACTTGTCGCGGAGTTATGTCTCCCGGCAAGCTTCCCGCAACAATTGATTGAGCGCGATCAAGGTCGCAGTTCCCGGTCTCGCTGAAATCAAAACGTTTCTCGAAACCGGCTGCCGACACTGGCAGATCGCCACAATGCCAGCAGATGAATGAGAATTACATCACGTTGAATCCCAGCCAACGGCAGCACTTGATAGTCACCTGCAAGCACATCGATAAGTTGCTTGGGGACATCGAAGAGACCCTGAACGCCGCAGCTTCCAAGAGCGTCTTCCAGAACTACATTGCCGACATCACGCCCCTGCAGCGGAAAACCATTGAGGACTACATTGCCCGGCTCCGCGGGCAATTGTTGCAGGTATTCAGCCGGCCAGTCGCTGGCTCCGGAAAACCCTCGCATCCCGGCAACGCGCTCGATCCATGTCGCACTCACCTTTGTTGAGATCGCAATTGCTGAACTCGCTCCGCACTACCTGCGGGGCTACGGTCCCGTCTCGGAGCGGGGTGCAGCCGACCTGCAGGGCATCGTCGCGGAGCTACAGTCGGCCGTAAAGGAGATGCACCGCTACGTCCTCCAGCCCCGGGCGGGCGAACTTCGCTACCGCGTGGAAAGGCTGGCCAGTCATGGATGGGACGTAGCGGCACTGCACACTTTGGCCGGCATGATCGAGCGGCATGGGTTGATCGAGTTCCGGCCGACGTTGACCATGCTCCTGGGTCGAGTGGAAGACACTGCGCTCGAAATCGCGGTATTCGGCAGGGTGAGCACCGGGAAGTCTTCCTTACTGAATCACGTGATCGGCGCCGATCTGCTGCCCGTCGGAGTAATCCCCATCACAGCTGTGCCGACTCGCATTGGATATGGTTCCAGGCCTCTGGTTCGAGTCTGGCAGGAAGGACGCGGCATCTCGGAGCACAACATCACAGAGTTGGGTTCGTTTGTCGATGAGCGCCTGAATCCCGAGAATCAGAGGCGGGTTGGAAGAATTCTCGTGCTCTATCCTTCAGAGCGGCTGCGCGAGGGCATCATCTTTGTCGATACGCCAGGCATCGGATCTCTGGCCACCAGCGGCGCTGCCGAGACTTTGGCTTATCTTCCCCGGTGCGACGCCGGAACCGTGCTGGTTGACGCCGGTTCAACCCTTACACCGGATGACCTGAAGATCATTGGAGCCCTGGTTTACGCGGCAACAGACGTAACCGTCCTGATCAGTAAAGCGGACCTTCTGTCACCGCAGGATCTGGAACAACAGATGGCGTACGTCAAACGCCAGCTTCACACGGAATTTGGAACTGACTTGCCGGTGCGGCCGGTGAGTGTGATGGCCAGCCACACGGCCTTGCTGGAGCAATGGTTTGCGGAGGAGTTGGCGCCACTCTACGAGCGCAAGCAACGCCTGCTGCAGGAGTCCTTGACACGCAAGACCCTCGCGCTCGCTGGGGCCGTCCGCTCCGCCCTGGAAGTCAGTGCCTCTTACGCCCAAATCGAGGGAGAAGATCGGCAGCGCTTGGAGGAAGTCGACGGCGATCTCCGGCGTAGCGCAGGTCACCTGCAAGAGTTTCAATCCGAACTTCGCCGCATGACGGAGGAGGTTCCGCTGCTCGCGCCGTTCCTCATGGGCGCAAGTCAATTCGGACCTCGAATTGTTAGCACGGTTGTTGGCTGCGGATTCACCCGCCCCGAACGCGGAAGCTATCGCTTCCTGAAAAGCGATAACGAATCAAGAAAGGATCGCAGGATTGCTGAAATATCTGGCTGTTGGCGTCGGAGGTTTCCTTGGTGCAATCGCCCGGTACGTCATCGGAGCGTACATCGGAAGCCGCTTTGGAGTTCGCTTCCCCTACGGCACGTTTGTGATCAACATGACGGGATCGTTCCTGATTGGATTCGTTCTCGCCCTGCTTGCCCGGACGACGGCCGGCGCATATTGGCGCTATCTGATTCCCATTGGGTTCATTGGGGCCTACACAACATTCTCGACCTTCGAGTATGAGACGCTGCGGGCGGTGCAGGACGGCCAGTTGGTCACCGGTTTGCTGAATGTCGGGCTCAGTGTGGTTGTGGGTTTCGCGGCGGTGTGGGCTGGGGCTGCCATCGGACGGGTATTCGTATGAGGTCACAGACTCTTCCTGATCGGGAAGGTCCTTTAATCCGTGCGCTCGCTTGTGAGCCGATGGAGAAGCATTCTTGTGACCGGTTAGTCTCGCAACGAAACGCGACACGCGGAGGAGGGCACTTTGCTAACCACGGGGCCAGCTAAGAAAGTAACGGTGTACGTAATCGAAGGCCAGACCTATCACGGAACCGCTTCTTACGCCGCGATTCTGGATTACTTGTTCTTCCGCGGAATCTCCGATGCCAGCGTCACCCGCGGCATTGCGGGCTTCGGCACCGACCACAAACTGCACTCCACCCGCTTGTTGGCGCTCTCTGATCAGATGCCCATCAAGATCGAGTTCATCGAGACTGCAGATCGCGTGCAGGAAGTCCTGCCCAAACTGGCCGAAATCGCCTGCCAAGGGCTAATTGAAGTGCACGATACCAACGTCATTCGACCGGTTCCGCCAGGAGAACAGCGGGCGCCCGAGGCGCCTGCGATCAAACTGCAGTCGCGGGCCAAACTGATGCGCATCCTGATCGGCGAGCACGATACCTGGAATGGGAAGCCGCTCTATCAAGCCCTGGTGCAGGCGCTGCGCGCAAATGAGATCGCCGGTGTAACGGTGTACCGGGGAATCCTGGGATATGGCGCCAACCGCCGCATCCACAAGGATTCAACCCTCAACCTGTCGCACGACGCACCCATCCTGCTTACCGTCGTGGATAACGAAGAAAAACTCCGGGCTTTCTTCCCCGTACTCGATCAAATGGTGAAACAGGGGCTGGTCGTGTTGTCCGATGTCGATGTGATCAAGTATTCGCACGCTCAGCCACTCCCGGCAGTCAAGGAGCCACAGAAATGAAACTGGAAGGCAAGGCCAAGATGTTGCGCATCCACTTCGGGGAGGACGATCAGTGGCAGGGTCGCCCGCTGTACCAGGCCATCGTCGAACGCTGCCGCCAACTCGACATCGCCGGGGCTTCCGTGTATCGCGGTATCGAGGGTTACGGCGCTAGTACGATCATTCGCCGCTCGCATATGCTACGGTTTTCGTCGGATGCACCCATCCTGGTCCAGATCATCGATACCGAGGAGAGCATCCAGCGCCTGCTTCCTGCTCTGGACGAAATGGTCGCCGAAGGCCTGATCGCGATGTCTGACGTTGAAGTCATCAAGTACGTGCACCAGCAAGGTCAGCACCCCCAGCAATGACGGCTCGACCAATGACAGCTCGACCCAGGACGCTTTCCGATTCTGGTGCGAACGGCACGTTGGCTATCAACGACCCTGCCGTCTTTGGCCGGAACCAGGAACTCGAGCAATTGCGCAAGCGCTTTGCGGTTCGGCGTTCGTTCCTCTTCCACGGCCCGGCGGGCGTGGGAAAGACCTTGCTGTTACTGCGGGTGTTCCCGGAATTCACTGACGTCTTGTACAGTCCGCAGAACCCGACCCCGCAGTCGCTGTACCGGAATCTGGCGGAGTCCCTGCTGGCGCGGGAGCATCCTGTGCTCACCCGGTCGTGCCCGCGGGGAACGGAGCCTCTTCAGGCGAAAACCGCCACCTCCGTAAAAGGACTTGTACGCAACGCACTGCACAACTCGAAATATCTGGTAATCGTGGATCATCTTGCGCGTCCCTCGCAGGCGTTGGCAGCATCCATTCGTGAGCTCATGTTGAACTGGTCCGTCCCGGTGGTCGCGGTATCGCGGTCAGCTCACATGGAGGATGCGGGGTTCGTTCTGCCGCTCTTTCCCGATCGAGCCGAGAGGTTCGCGCTCCGGAACTTCGATCCCGAAGTTGCTCGCCGTTTTGCCGCGGGCTGTGCCCAGCGCGAAGGTTTGACGGCGGACAATCTCGAGCAGTTTCTGGATAGGGTTGTCGAATACAGCGACGGGAATCCCGGAGCCGTGCTCCTGATGATTCGCATGGCCAAGGCTCCCCAGTACGCGCACGAGAACCAGATCAAGATCACGCCTCTTTATATCGATTACAGAATCGCGATGGTGAATCAGTAATCCACGTGTCGATGGGAGCTCCTTGAGCGAGCCAAAGATGCATAACGTAGAAGACATACCGATTCCCAACCCGGCTGCCGTCGCCCGGCCTCCCCACGCGCAAGCCTTGGATCGGCTGGCCGCGATGGCCGAGCAGTTGGGCGAAGGTTCGGTTAGCGCCGACGTGCGGCAGTTAGTCGCACGAATCAATGAAGGGCGCTTCTTCGTCGCCTGCGTTGGCCAGTTCAAACGCGGCAAATCCACCCTGCTCGATGCCTTCGTAGGAGAGCCGATACTTCCGACCGGGGTTGTGCCCGTGACCACCGTGCCCACCGTGCTGCGCTACGGAGATACGCGAACGGCGCGCGTTCTCATCGACACACGCTGGCGGGCCATTCGTCCGGAGGACCTGCCGCAGTATGTTTCCGAGGAGTTGAATCCGGAAAACTCCAAGCAGGTCGATGGGGTGGAGGTCTTCCTCCCTTCGCCTCTGCTGGCCAGTGGAATGTGCCTGGTCGATACCCCGGGGATTGGGTCTGTCTTCTCCGGGAACACAGAAACCACCCGGGATTTCATACCGCAAATCGATGCCGCTATCCTGGTCGTCGGCGCCGACCCGCCGATTTCCGGAGAGGAATTGGCGCTGATCGAGGCCGTCGCCGTCAATGTCGACGAGATTCTGATCGTGCTCAACAAGATCGATCGCGTCTCCGCCGCCGAACGCCAACAAGCGTCAGACTTCGCCACCAAAGTTCTTGAGGGCCGCCTTAAGAGGCCTGTTGGGCGGGTTTATGAAGTCAGCGCCCTAAACAGGCTTAACGACTCTACCGCTTCCGATGACTGGAACAACCTCATCGAAAATCTCCAACTCCTGGCCAGCAAGTCAGGGCAGGCCATGACCCGTTCGGCAGCGGAGCGAGGCATGCGCCGCTTCTCGGCTTCGCTGCAGCGTTCGATCGAGGAACGCGTCCGCGCGCTAAGAGAACCGATCGCTAACTCGGAACAGCGGATTGCGAATCTCCGGCAGACCGTGAGTCAGGCCGAGCAATCGCTGCGGGATCTCGGGGCCCTGTTTTCCGCCGAGCAGATGAGACTCTCGATGACGCTGCTTCGTCGCCGTAAGGAGTTCCTGAAGCAGGTTGTGCCTATCGCCCGTGAAGAGTTTGAGCACGAAACCAACGCAGTGGCGACCACGTTTGGTCCGGGCAGGCGGCGCGAGCTCATGGCCATCGCCCAGGCTGTTGCTCGCCGTCATGTCATGCCGTGGCTGGACGAGGAGGAAACGCAGGCGGAGGAACTTTACGCCGCAGTCACCCAGCGTTTCGTGAATCTGGTAAACGGACTCCTGCAGCAAATTTCCCAGGAGCAGGGGGCCGACTTCTCGCACTTACCAAAATCGTTGGACGCCGAACACGGCTTCCGCACCCGCTCGCGGTTTTTCTTTCACGACATGATCACCATCGCGCAACCGGCCTCCCCGCTCCTGTACACGATCGACTGCCTGATGGGAGGGCTTCATCTCCATGGCTGGATGCAAAAGGACGCGGCGAACTTTCTCGAACAGCTTTTGGACACCAATGCCTCGCGCGTTCAAGGCGATGTGGAACAGCGAGTGGTGGAAAGCCGCTTGCATCTTGAATCCGACGTGCGCAGGCTGCTTCGCGAGGTGAGCGCATCAGCCGAGCAAGCGCTTTCAAAAGCCAGAGAACTCATGGCCGCGGGTACGAATGCCGTGCAAAACGAGCTTGAGCGCTTACGTAATTTACAGGGAGAACTCAACACCCTTGCTGCCGTTCGATAAATAGGTTCTCCTGCTGGCAACCTCCCCCGCTCGACCTCCGGTGAAAGGCTTCGGCCAAGCAAGAGTGTCCCGTTTCGTGCGTGTAAAATCAAACCATGGCATTTCGCGCATCGAACAACGACCAGAGCGCTCGCAAGGGCAGAACCCCTCCTCCCGACGACACGCAACAGGAGGCATCGTATCTCCGAACGTTGGGCGAAAAGCAGCGTCCGGTTCGCGTCAAGCTCATGGATGGCGAAGTGGTTCGCGGCTGGATTGAGTATTACGACAAGCGCATGATCCGGCTCACCCGCGACGGCGCTCGCCGAACTTGTTTATCTTCAAGCACGAAATTGCCTACATCGCCGAGGACGCCGTCCGCAAGTCGCGTCCGGAAGGCGCGCCGCGAGATGGCGAAGCTTCGAGTGCGGGCAAATGACACAATACCAGTCTGCGGTAGAGCCAATCGCGCGCGAAGCCGGCGCGTTGTTGATGGACTATTTCCATCGTCACATCGGCTTACGAATACAAGGGCGATGTCGACTTGGTGACCGAGGCCGACCGCGCTTCCGAAAAACTCATCGGCAGCCGGCTACGCGAGCATTGGCCGCACTTTGGAATCCTTGGCGAAGAAGGCACGCGGACCGATACCGAAGCCGAGTATCGCTGGTTGGTCGATCCGCTCGACGGTACCACCAACTTTGCTCATGGCTATCCCGTGTTCTGTATTTCCATTGCTCTGGCGCGGAAAGACGACCAACTGGAAGCTGGCTTCCTTTACGATCCAACACGCGACGAGTTCTTCGCCGCGGAGCGCGGGCAGGGCGCTACGCTCAACGGAGCGCCGATTCACGTCTCCAAGACGACCACGCTAGCCGAGTCGATCCTGGGCACCGGCTTCCCCAGCCACAAGCGGCACAAGAATCCCAACATCCACTTCTATCACCAGATCACTTTGCGTTCTCACGGATTGCGGCGCGCCGGATCAGCCGCGTTGGATCTCGCCAACGTCGCCGCCGGACGCTATGACGGCTTCTGGGAGTTCAACCTCAATCCCTGGGATACCGGCGCCGGAGTCGTGTTGGTGCGGGAAGCTGGTGGCACGGTCACGCGCTTCGATGGAACTCCCTTTCGCCTCGACAGTCGCGAAGTCCTCGCCAGCAACGGGATCATCCATCAGGAACTGCTGACTAATTTCGCCGAGATCTTCGCCGGACGCGGTCTGGATCCATTGCCCTCTCCGGTAGAGTACGCAAAGACCCTCCCCTGAAGAACATGCCCCGGCGATAGCCTAAGAACAAAAGCTGTTTCCAGAAATGGGCTGGATCAGTTAAAGAGTCAGTCTTTTCGCTAGTTGGCGCGGATTCTCTGCATTAGACTGGAATTCCACCTGAGAGGTCCGCATGCAACGTTTCTTTCTGTTTGTCGTCCTGGCTTGTTCATCGATTCTTTGTGTTACGGGATTTGCTCAGGCTACCACTGCGCAGCTTTGTGTTGCCAACATGCAGGTAGCGGGAAGCAATACTTCCAACGTAGTAGGACGGGAACTGCTCATCAAGTTCTTGAGCAGGGAGAAACCCAAAGGGCCCCCTATTGAAAACGTGCCCATTGATCAGTCGGCGCCCGAAGATGCGATGACCGCCGCTAAACAGAAGAATTGCGATTATCTGGTCACCACCAACCAGGTCGAAATGCATTCCGATTCATCCTGGTGGGGCACCACCACGACGGGCGTGAATATGCAAACCTTCTTTGTAACGACGGCGTATAAGCTCACCAAGGTGAGCGACGGTTCGGAGATGTCGAGCGGTTCATTTAAGGCTTCCGACAAGGGCTCAGAACAGAACGCGATCGGATTCACCATGCATAAGATCGCAGATAAGGTAACCGAAGCGATCAGGAAAGCCGGCCCTGCCGCCAAATGACTGGAACTGGGGTCGGAGCCTGACGCCCCGATTTTCGAACGCTCGTTCGGTACCCTTGCGCCCCCGTTTTCTGCGTTAAAATCGCTGAGTGAATTCTTCGCTTTTGAGCCGTACTGTATCCCAGCGCCCTGACCAGGTCACTCTTCACGGACGCATTCTTTTGCTCACCGAAGATCCCGAGCTCATCAAACGTCAGCT